>NZ_JACUZI010000004.1:0-729612 GCF_015355705.1 Nocardia sp. XZ_19_231
GTCATGTGGACCTCGACGTAGGTGCCCTTGGGCACGATCTTGTCGACCTTGCCCACCGCGAGGCCGAGGACCATGATCTCGTTGCCCTCGTACATGCCGGCGATGTTCTCGAAGTCGGCGGTGATCTCGGTCGAGCGGTCGAGCCCGTCGTCGGTGGAAAACAGGGAACAGCTCAGCGTCATTGTCGCGGCGGCGGCCACCGCGACAATGCGAAACGGTCTGTTCACGGTGTTGTGCAGAAGCCCCACGGTGCGTTCCCTCCGGCCGTTGAAGACACGTACACCTCGACAGCCGCGTCCACGGGTCACCAAACTGATGAAATAGTCACATATGACTATTTACTCAGTCAAGGAAGCGGAGGAATCCTCACAACCGTGAGGGCTCCACGCTTGTGATGTCGGCGGATCCCCGCAGGATCGGATGATTTCGCTGTGGTGAATGCGGGCTAGCGCTGACGACGGCCGACCGACCTGCCTCGGCCCGACCGCCTACGGCGCACGTCGGGTTCGCACGGACCCGACGCCGTATGTCTTGGCCATGACGGCCTCGATTACTCTGCGCGGCAACAATCTACGGGCCAGGAACACTGCCGGTGCGTTGCTGCCGACGGCATAGAGCGGCAACGTCTGTTCGGCTTCGACAGCTTCGAGCACAGTGCGGGCGACCTCGTCTGCCGTTATTCCCTGGGCTTCCTTCGCGTCGAGGACGGCGATCGCCGAGGTGAACTGTTCGACGTAGGGGGAGTCGCTGCTGATGTATTTGGTGCGGCGTCCGGACAGTCCGGTTGCGATGGAACCTGGTTCGACGGTGGTGATGTCGATTCCGTACGGCTTCAGTTCATACCGCGCGGCGGTTGCGAAGCCCTTGAGGGCTGCCTTGGTTGCGACATAGGACGATCGGTAGGCGAGGGGGAAGCTCGCGAGCATCGAACCGATGTTGACGATCCTGCCGCGATGCTGCTGTCGCATCCCCGGCAGTAGTGACTGAGTCAGTTCGATGGCACCGAAAACGTTGAGCTGGAACAACCTCCGCACCGCATCCATCGGTAGCTCTTCGAGCGGTCCGCATTGGCTCTCACCGGCGTTGTTCACCAGTACATCGACGGCTAGGCCGTCGAGCGCGTCGACGAATCGGGCAATCGAGCCACGGTCGGTAAGGTCCAGGTCGCGGTAGTCGACGCCAGGCACGGGATCGGCCACGGTCGAGCTGTCGCGGCTTGTCCCGAGCACGCGGTAACCGCGAGCGACCAAGGCGGTGGCGACGGCCCGTCCTATTCCGGAGGACGCCCCGGTGACGATCGCTGTCTTCATGCCGACCTCCTGTCTGCTGGGACGAGCTCGAGCGGAAGACGTTCCAGCCTGCGAATGATGTTGTTGACGGCCCACTTCGGTGTGCCGACCAGCTCGATCCGTTCGACACGATCGGCCAGTGCCCGCAGAATCGAAGTGGTTTCGAGCCGTGCCAACGTCCGGCCCGCGCAACCGTGCACACCCCAGCCGAAGCCGAGCTGCCGGGCCGCGTCGCGGGTGATGTCGAAGGACTCGGGCTGATCCCATTCGGCCGGGTCCCGGTTGGCGGAAGCGAAGAGCACCAGTACGCGGCTTCCACCCGGGATCTTCACCCCACCGATGTCGGCATCGCGCGCGGCCGTGCGAGAGAACGCGCGCAATGGCGATTCGATCCGCACGACCTCGTTGACGGCATGGGGTATCAGTCCCGGATCCGACCGCACGGCCTGCCACTGCCTGGGGTTCTGTGAAAACAGGTAGAGCGCACTCGAGATCGCGCCGATGGTGGTGTCCAGAGACGGGGCCAGGTAGTCGATCATGAGTGCCGGGCACGACTTCTTGTCGATTCTGCCCTCGTCGGCGGCGCGGAGGACGTCACTGCCCATGCTGTCGACGAGAACCGAGCGATCGCGCGCGACACGGCGGGCGAAGGCTAGCATTTCGGAAGCCGCCTTCGCCGCGCCCACGGAGTGCCGGTTGATCGGCCCCATCGAGTCGAACGTCGCACTGGCCCAGCGCAGCAATTCCTCGCGCCCGTCGTGCGGCCAGCCGATGAGATCCGGAACCACCGAAAGTGGCAGTGCGGTCGCGAGATCGTCGACCCCGTCGATGCGGTTGTTCGCCAAGGCCTTGTCCACGACGCTGTCGGCGAAGCGCTCGACGGTATCGGTCACTTCCCGAAGCGCCCTCGGCGTCAGTCGGTGTGCGAGCACGGACCGTTTGATGGCGTGCTCTTCTGCGTCGCTGTTGAGCGTGGTACCCCGGCCGAGGCAGTTGGCAACGGGGTTCAGCGACACCCCCTTACCCGAGACGAAGGTCGCGTCATCCCGGAGGACGGCCTTGCACTCGGCGTATCGGGAGATCGCGAAGACGCGCTGGCGCGGAAGCCACACCACCGGACCGGCCGCGCGCAATGCCGCATAGTGCGGGTACGGATCGAGGATCGCCTCGGTGCTGAAAAGATTCTCGCGATACCGCGGGAGGGAAATGTCAACCGCCATGGGAACTCCTGTGTGTGGAAGTGGTGGTCAGAGCGGGGCAGCTCGGTACACGGGTGTGGAGGGAGGGGACCGATCGGGAGGTCGCCAGCACGGTTTTGTCCGGGCGCACGATCGCAGCCGTCGCGCGTCCGCGGCGCAGCCATTCGCCGAGCTCGGAGGATGCCGGTACCGCCAGGATCGCGGCGCCGCGCCGGTCGAGTTCGGTCCGCTGTTCGCGGGTGAGCGGGGTGGCCGCGAGGAAGAGAAAGCGTCCGGCGGCGATCTCGTCGACTCGTGTGCCGTCTTCGACAACGCAGTTCGGACACAGCGAGCCGGCCAGGTCGCGGGGCCGAAAAGCATGTCGCGCAACGAACATCGACCGGGAAAGGCGTGGTGTGGTGCTGTCGGTGACCTTGGATCTGATGACCGGAACGTGGCCGAGGAGCGGCCACATCCGCTTGCGGATCACCTCGCCCGCCGCTGCGCCACTCGTCATCGCCCATCCGACGGCGACGGCCAGACCGATCATCGAGGTGACGTGCGGTGCACGTTCGGATTGATAGGTGTCGAGGGCGTCGTCGCGCAGTTCCGCGCTCCTGACGGCGACCAGCTTCCAGATCAGGTTCTGGGCGTCACGCAGACCGGCGCCCATGCCCTGCCCGATGAACGGCGGGGTGAGGTGCGCGGCGTCACCGAGCAGAAAGATCCTGCGGTCCCGCCATCGGTCGACCACCTGGGCACGAAAGGTGTACTCGGTGGACCGGATCAGCGTCAGCTCGGGACTTCTCACCTCGCGCAGCCAGGGGGAAAGGAGCGGCTCGATGGTGTCGAGCGTGGCGAACCTGCCCGCGGCTTCGTCGTCGCGGAGGCGGAACTCCCAGCGGTAGCGTGATGCGCCGATGCGCATGTACGTCGCAGCGCGTTCGGCATCGCACACCTGATGCACGCCCTCCCACTGCCCGAGATCGGCGTCGGTGGCGATGTCGACCACCAGCCACCGCTGTTCGAAACCCAGGTCGCGCATTCGCGAACCGATCGACGCGCGCACGACACTGTTGGCACCATCGCAGCCGAGTACGAAATCCGCTGTGACAGCTCGTCGTTCACCTGTCTCGGCATCGCGGTAGGTCACGCGAGCGCGATCACGCAGGTTCGCCACCTCGAGCACTTCGCACCCACCCCGTATCCGCACGCCCTCCGTCGACGCCAGCCTGGACCGCAGCACGCGCTCGAGATCCGGCTGGTCGAACATGTTGGCCAGCGGGAACCCGTGCGGCATCCGGTCGGGGTCGCGGTCGAACTCCGCGAGCGTGGCGATCGCGGAGTCGACCAGCCGAAGGCCGCGGCCGGGCCGGGAGATTCCCGCGAACTCGTCGCTGAGTCCGAGATCGGCCAGAATGCGGTACACCTCGTCGTCGAGATGTACCGCTCGCGGCTGCGGGTACACCTCGTCCCAGCGATCGACTATCAGACACTCGATGCCGTACCGCGCCAGAAGCAACGCGGCGGTCATACCGGTCGGGCCCGCCCCGACGATCACGACCGGGTAGTGCTCGATCCGGCCTCTCTCAGTGCCCATACCGCACCTTCGTGCGCTGAATGCCGAGGTCGAGCGCGCCGTCGGGTGTCGAGACGGTCAACTCCACCACATCGCCGTCCTGTAGATAGCGGGGGTTCGACGCCTGCTTGTTGAAAAAGATCTTCCACTTGAGCGCAGGCGGTACCAGCGACCCGAGGATCTCGATGGGTTTGGCGGGAGCCTTCAGGGCCGTTCCGCCGGGGGTGCCTGTCAGCAGTAGGTCGCCCGCGTCCATGCGCTGGAATCGGGTGAGGGCGCGCAGGGTTTCGAGCGGACTGTAGATCATCTCTGCCGCCGTGCTGTGCTGGCGCACTTCGCCATTGACACGCAGTGTCAGGCAGAGATCGTGGAATCTGTCGTACTCGCCCGCCTCCAGCAGTAGCAACACCGGGCCGACCGGTGTGAATGTCGGATACGACTTGCCCTCGTAGAACTGGGTTTTGGGCAGTTGGACGTCGCGGGCGGACACATCATCGGTGATGACCAACCCCGTGATGACGTCGCCGATGTTCGAGCTGTCGAGTTCGGTGCCGACGGGCAGCGTCGCGCCGAAAACGAGCCCGATCTCGATCTCGTAGTCCAGCAATCGCACGTGCGCCGGTTTGACGATGTCGTCCTCGGGACCGCTGATGGACCCGGACGACTTCCGGAAGAACGTCAGCGGAACGGTCGCCGGGTTCATCCCCGAATCCTGCACGTGCGACACATAATTGGTCATCTGCGCGACAACCCGACACGGCGCGGTCACCGGGGAGACGAGCGCCAAGGTCTCCACGGGCGTGGTGTCGCTGCCGCCGCGCGCCGCTTCGATCGCGGCTCGGTCGGCCAGGAGTTCGCCTGTGGTCGTGGCGGCGGTGTCGATTCGGACGGCGCCGTGCGGGGTCAGTACCCACCATGCGTCGGCGGTACGCAGCACGGAAATGCTCATGAGTTGGCTACTTTCAGCAGGCCCCGCAAGCGCTGGGCGTCGAATTCGTTGTCTCGGTGCAGCGAAGAGAAGATGGACCGGAGTTCCCGCAGCGATTGGCGGCCCGGTGCTAGGCCGAGGAAGTCCTTGGTTGCCGGTGGGCCCCACTGCGCCAGGCCCGAGGCCGTCATCGGCGCCCAGCCCGGTTCCAGGGAACTGTCGAACAGGTCGCCGTCGCTGAAGTGCTCGACGAGGAAACCGTCGGGATCGCGCCAGTAGTCGAAGATCTGACTGCCCTGGATATGTCGTCCGATGCCCCAGGACCGGCGATAGCCGCGTTCGGCCAGGAACTCGCCTCCGGCTGCGAGCGCGTCCAGGTCGCACACCTGATACGCCGAGTGCACGTATCGGTCCGAGGGGCCGAGTGTCATGGCGAGGGTGTGATGGTCGGTGGGCGTGTTCCCGCGATCGCAGCGGATGAAGGCCATCACCGGCCCGCGTTCGCGCTGCCCGTCGTAATACAGGAAGTCGCTGACGATGAGTCCGAGATGCTCGAGATACCAGTTCAGGTTCTCCAGGTAGCGGGTGCGCGAGAGCACCACATGGCCGAGCCGCTCGACACCGGCGGGCACGCGCGGTGGCCGCTGCGTCGCATTGACCCGTGCAGCGGAGTCGCCGACGTTGAGGGGGTGGGCACGCTGCCCCGGTAGCTGCGGCAGCCGACGCGCACCCGCCACGACGCGCACGGTCTTGCCGCCCGGATCGTGCAGGGTGACGCCGATTCCGCCGATGCTCTCGGACAGCCGTTCGACGCGATGGCCCGTCACCTCGGCGAGCCTGAGCACGTCGGACTCCTCCGCGGCCAGGAACGCGGCGCCGACGAAGCGGGTGCGATCTCCCTTGCGAATGATCACGCACGCCGTGCCCGCCTGCGTGCCGCGCAGGTGGATCTCCTCCGAGGAGCGGTAGGCGACAGAGAAACCGAAGGCCAGCGCGAAGGCTTCGGCCTTCAATAGATCGGGCTTGCGGAACTCCAGCCAGGCGAGGTCGGCGACCTTGATGATCGGATCCCTCGCACGGCCGGGGTGCTCGCCCGGCAGCGCGCCCTGATCGACATGCAGGTCGCGATGTGCGTCGCTGCGGACCTCCGACATCCCTCGACTCCTCCGTGCGCGGTGACTTTCTGACGATATCGTCACCTATGACTCTATGATCAGTCAAGGGTTCTGAGGGAGTCGTCAGATTTGAAGGTGGACTAAGATCGCGGCAGCCGAAACCACTGCCAGAAGGTGACCAACGAAAATGTCCGCCACAGCGAACAGGCTCGAACGCCGCAAAGCTCGCACCCGCTCGGCTCTGATCGCCGCTGGGCAACGTTTCATCGCCGAGGGCAGGCTCAACGCGCCCATCCTCGAGATCACGCAGGCCGCGGACGTGGGATTGGGCTCGTTCTACAACCACTTCGACAGCAAGGAAGAACTGTTCGTCGCGGCGGTCGACAGCGCGTTGGAGTCGCTGGGCGACTACCTCGACTCACTCACAGCCGACCTCGTCGATCCGGCGGAGATCTTCGCCACGTCCTTCCGGATCGTCGGCCGGCTGTTTCGGCTACAGCCTGATCTGAGCCTGGTCCTGGTCAACTCCGGCGCCTCGCTGATCGAATCCGAGCACGGCCTCGCGCCTCGCGCCGCACGAGACATCGCCGCCGCGACACGCGCCGGACGCTTCGTGGTCGAAGACACCGATCTGGCGATGGCGCTGGTGACCGGATCACTGCTCGGCCTCGGGCGCCTGCTGCTACAGCAACCCGACCGCGATTGCGCCGTGACCGTGGACGAGATGACCGTGGGAATACTTGTCGCACTTGGCCTCTCGCGTGACGATGCCCAAGAATTATGCAGTAGACCGGTGTCGTTGGATGGCGAGACCGCGGCCGACGCTCCGAGCTGAGACTGCGACCACGGCAATGACATCGAATACCGGGCGACGGTCTCGCATCGCGACTCGGGGCCCGTCTGCGCAACTGGCTCGAGCCGGGAGATGTCCTCGCCTTGACTCTCGACGATATCGGCGAGGTCGAACACCTCGTCACCAGCTGATAGGAATCCGCCGCCTGCTGTCGGCGCTCGGCTGGGTGGTGGTGCGGCGTCGATAGAAGGTGCCACTACTGTATGGCCCCATGGCGCGAATCAAGGCCACGAACACCGGCACCGAGGTTACGCGACGGCAGGTGATCGCCGCCGCGGTGATCGACGTTCTCGCTGAACAAGGTCTTCGCGGGCTGACTCACCGCGCGGTGGACGCCGCCGCCGGATTCGGCAGCGGTGCGGTGAACTATCACGCCCCCACCCGGGCGCGCCTGGTCCATCTGGCACTGGAAGAACTGTTCGCTCGCGACGGGGTCGTCGCCGCCACTCATTTCGCCGATCTGATCAGCACCCCGCAGATTCCCATGGCCGTCGTGGTGGACCGCATGAGCGCGTTCGTGCAGGAAATGACGACCCCTCCGGCTCGTCAGCGTGTTATCGCCCGGCACATGTTGTTGGCGGAGGCTCAACGTGATCCACAGATCCGTGCGGAATTCGATGCGCAGCGTGGCGCGTTCGTGGAGTTCGCCGCGCATATCGTGACCGCGATGGATCACGACTACCCCGCGATCACCGCCGAGGTGGTGGTGATCATGATCGAAGGCTTGATCCAACGCCAAGTACTCATCGGGGCAACACCATTGGCTGATTCGTTGCATCCGATCATCGCAGGCCTACTGCGCTCATGGAACCTCGAGTAATTCCCACCTATTCGATGCTCCGACCCATGTGAAGATCAGGTTCGACGAATTCTTTCGGATGCGGTGAGCCAGGAGATCGACACCCGATAAGGCTAATCCGGCACCCTGTCGACAACGGTCACGATGTTGACGATCTTGTCCCTGTCGACCACGAGACGGTCCGCGCCCCGGCAGCGTAGACGGGGTGGTGCTGTGAGGTCGTAAATTAGCACTGCTGTGGTGTCGTTCCCGAAGGATGCGACCAGCGCCGCCCCTCGGATTGCGGGCAGACACTGTGAGATGAACTGCCTATACGCTCTAGAGCCGCTCACGCGCCTGCCTTGTGTGTCGCAGACTACGTCATCGGCGACATAGCGCATGGCCTTGCTGAGGTCGCCGGCTGTCAACGCGGTGAAGTAGTGCAGGGCTGTCTGTACCGCGACGGTGGACTCGGGCATGACTACTCCTTCAGGCGATGAACGCATCAGGGATCGCGCGGCGGGGGCGGCGTGGGCACCAGGGCGCGCCCCTCGGCATGTCACGCCGAGATGCTTGGATCTGGTCACTCAGTTGGGGCTCGGCGGGGCCGCCGATATCCCTTCGCGAGCGCATCGGGCGGCGGTGCGCTCCAACTCAGCCAACAGCGCACGCTCGGACGCATCATGCACCGTCGCAGCCAGCTCGATGCCCAGCAGTAGCGCGTCTTCCCGGTTCGACCGCACCTGGGGGTGCGGATCGGCGGGTAGTTGACAAGCTGCGGACGGTCTTGCATCGTCTCGCTCGATCGGATCGACCATCGGGATCACGTGTTCCTTTCGTTCATCGCTATCTCGGTCGACGAAGCGGTTTCGCTTTCGAACGCGAAGTACGGAAAGTCCTGTGGCAGAGCGAAATCAGTGACGATGTATCGAAAGTGTGGGTGTATCGGTCTGGTGGTCGACGAATCGTCGGCCGTGGCCGACAAGCGTCATCGCCTAGCGCGTCGAGCGCCTGACACTTTTCAACACCTGTTGAGGATAGGGGGAGTGTTGCGCGCGCAACCGGACCTTGCCAGTTTCGGTGACATGACACAAAGTTCGGGGGCCGAGTTGGTGCACCTCCGGGTGGCACGCGCATCGACAGGTCCAACTCCACGACAGTTGCCGTGAAAGGCCAAACATCACCCAGCGGTGACTCGCACCGCGCCGTGTGTGCGACCGTGGACACGCGCGATTCCGCGAAACCGTCCCCGGACCCGGCCGGCCAAGAGCCAGACTGAGGACACCCGCCAGCCCGACTATCGGCGGGGAGTAGAAGGATTCGTACCCCGCCCGCCTCTGGATGGTCCTCGGACACAGAACCAGGGATTCCGCGGCGCGGCGACGGGATTTCCTGCCCTGCGTGTGGCCAGAGGACGTCAGCGGCGTCTCATCTGGTACCGACTGGTGCATCCACCGGCCTGCCGCACGGTGGCGACCGGGCGGCACCGTCCGTCGAGCACCACCGCGCCGACCGCCTACTTCCTCGAAGAAGGCACTGCGCTCACCGAGGTCGCCGGGGCTGTTCTCGCCGATATGTCAATCGTCGAGAACTGTGCGCGCTGTGGTTACGCCGGTGACCAGTTGATGGGCAATATCGGAGAGTCGTGTGCTTCGTCGACGCCCGTAGGTGCGCAATGCTTGGAATGCCTGGTCCATATCAAGGTTTCCCGCGTGTGCGAGTACACCTTTGGCCTGTTCGATGGTGATGCGATTGGTCAGCGCGACTTGTAGTTGCTCGGTCAGTACCTCACCGCGATGGATCGCCCGTTCTTGCAGGATTCCGATCGTCGCGGTATCAGCAAGGGCTTGAGCTGTCCGAAGGTCTTTTGCGGGCATGGGTCCTGGTTCGCGGCCGAAGAGATTCAGTGCACCGATGGTCTCGCGGCGCAGTCGCATCGGTAACGCATGGACGGCGACGAAACCTTCGTCGAGAGCGCGGGGGACGAACAGCGGCCAGCGGGCGGCCGCGGTGCGGAGATCGGGGACCGAGACCGGTTCGCCGCCGTGCACGCAATCCCAACACGGACCTTCGCTGGTCTGGAGTTGATAGAGCTCGAGCATCCGGGTCTGTTCGGTCGAGGAGGCGAGCACTTGCAGATTTCCCCGTTGGTCGGACAACACGATTCCGGCGGCGGCGGCATCGAGGAGACGAACACAGTGCGAAACGAGCTCGTAGAGCACATCCACGATGTCGTAGTCGTCCACCAGTGTGTCCGCCATTTGGACAAACGCGTCCAAGAGACTGGCTTCTCGTTCTCTGGTCGACAGCGGCGCCTCGGGCATAGCGTTGTCTCCTTCCTCCAGTATCAAAGGTAATCCCCGACTCGCGGTTGCGCGCCTGCGGTCATCGATGGGCTTCGGGTGATCCGGGCTCACGGCTGCTCCAGGTCAGCGGGGGTCAATCGGCGGGCGACCAGATCATCGGCGACTTCATCGACCAAGCGTCCGGTGGCGAAGGAGTAACCACGCAATCGCGCGAGTGCGTGTGCCGCGGAGATACTGAACTCCGCGATGAGCATCCCCGTTGCTTGATGCACCTGGCCGCGGCTGGAGGGCAGGTCGGTCCACCACGGTTGATCCACCACGTTCATCTGCATCTCCAACACAGCCAGCGTCACGATATCCACCGTCTGCAGCGCGATCGCGACCTCGGCTGCGGACAACCAGCCGGGTTGCTCGCGGTAGAGATCCAGCGCGCCGAGGCTGATCGCACCACTGATCAAAGGAAACGCGAAGATCGCGCCGACCGGTTCGTTGATCATTTCCGTGGCGAAGACCGGCCAGGCCGTGCTGACAGCGTGCAGGTCCGCCACCAGCACCGGGCGGTGGGTCTTGAAGGCTTCGAAGCACGGACCTTCCCCGAGACTGAACTGCACCGCATCGATCCGGGCGACCACTTCGTCACTGGCGTACAGGGTTTCACGAATATCGGCATCGGCCATCAGTGATATCGAAGCACCGTCGACAGGCAGCAAGCCCACACACATCCTGCCTAGTCGTGCCACCGCATCCAAGCCGTCGCGGCTACTGTCCAGCGCGGACAGCAGGGCCGCGCGAGCTTCGAGGACCGAGTCCTGTTCAGTCAACGATCGTCGCCACCCCAGGCGGCAAATCAACGGCACCCGCTGCCACGTCCACAATGTGCATCGGTTGCCGCGATTCTCTGAGTAACGCATGGGACTGGTGGCGTACAAGCTACACGTCTCGGACGGAAGCAAACGACCAGTATGTGTTCGTCGGGTGACGGATACGGACTGCGAAAGTGGTCAGCACAGCGCCCGGTTTCGGGGTACCCCCGGGCGGCGCCTTCAACCTACCGTGGCCCAGCCGAAGGCTGTACACTTCGGTGCAGATGCACGATGTCGTGTGCATCGAAGAATTGCTGTCCTTGACCCTGGCAGTCGAACGCAAACACGCGACGACCGAAGGTGTCACCATGGGCAACAGATGGCTCGCTATCGAGCAACTGGACAGCCGAACTTCCGCGGCCGAACCGGTATCGGCAACCGATCAGCAGCTGCCGCCGCAGCAGCAAGTTGCCGGCTCGATCGACGAACACCGGCCTCACCCGAGCGCATCGAATCCCGCTGTCGCACCGGCCTCGCGGCACCTGCGTGGCAGCGACAGCTACGACAACATCGAACCGATACTCGAACAGCTGGCCCAGCTCGGAGCGCAGGATCCGCGCCGTCCGGTATTGCGCGAGAACATCATCGGCCGATGCCTGCCGCTAGCCGACCACATCGCCAGGAAGTTCGCCGGTCGTGGAGAAAACTTCGACGACCTCCAACAGATCGCTCGCCTGGGATTGCTCCAGGCAATCGACCGCTTCGATCCCGCTTACGGTGCGAGCTTCGTGGCATTCGCGGTGCCGACAATCATGGGTGAGGTTCGTCGCCACTTTCGCGACCGCACCTGGGCGGTACGGGTCCCGAGGCGGATGAAGGAAATTCAGCAGCTACTCGGCCCCGCGACCGACGCCTTGACCCATGAGTTGGGCCGCACACCCAAAGCGCGTGAAATCGCCGAGGAACTCGGTATCGATCTGCTCGAGGTCACGCAGGCCTTGATCGCGCGCAACGCTTACCACACGGCGCCGATCGATGCGCCTACCAGCAATGAAAATGACGACACATCACATTCGTTGCTCGACTTCCTCGGCGCCGAGGATCCCGAATACTGTCACGTCGAGGATTTCTTGGCCGTCCGGCCGTTGATCGCGGCATTGCCCGCCCTAGAACGCCAGGTGCTGCACCTGCGGTTCTTCCGATTCCGGTCCCAAGACCAGATAGCCCAACAGATCAGCGTCTCTCAGATGCAGGTCTCGCGCATCCTGTCCCGAACACTGAACACATTGCGAGAGAGCGCGTTACGCGACTGAAAGTGCCGAACGCACCGGGTTGGCTCGAGGCTAGTTGTGTCGTCGGGACAGCGCTACCTGATACCGCAGTCGGATGAAATCTGTGGTGCCGAACGCGTAGTGCCGCGACGGCGGGGAAGCGTTGACCGACAATAACATTCACTCGGATACCAACCTTGTTGCACGCCGGTTCTCGGGTGGTCAGATTGCGGCGTCACGCTCGGGTTGGTGCTGCCGACTGGGTCGTTCGAGCACCCGACTGTCGATGTAGCGACCGCGTGGGCAGCGTCTCGCGACGTGTCAACGGGCGAGCTGTTTGATGTTGTCCGAGAGGGGAATCCGCGTCGAATCAAACTAACAACATTTCGTCTCGTCGGTGACGCGCCGTGCGGGGGACACGCGAGGAGACCATCATGCAGATTTCGACTCCAGCTCAGCAGCTCGGCAGAACACCCGAGTACGGCGATACCGAACCCGCTGCGGCGACCGTGACACATGACAGCTACCTCGTCGGTCACCTCCAGGACCCGGGCCTGCGCAGGCTGTGTATGTGCGCGGCCGGATTAACTCGCCAGGCGCAGCGGCGGCTCGAGGCGGTGGCCGAAGCATTGCGGAGTACCGAATAGGACGCGTCTGCATGAAGTCTCGGCGGTCGCGCAGTTCCACTTGCTCGTGCCTGCCTGGCTCGTAGCTGGATCGGATGCGTATTGCTGTTTACCTGTCGCTCAATCGGTGAGTGGGTTGTGACCAGTGCGGTAGCGGTCGGTTCCAGTCGGGGATCGATCGCGGCGGTGGCAAGATCCTCCTGCTATCAGCCGACGACCAGGCAGAAGGGGTGACCTGCCGGATCCAGCAGCACCCGCCACCGGTCGCCGCCCGGCTGGTGGTCCGGCCTGGCCGCGCCGAACCCCAGCGCCAGCTTCTCCGCCGCGTCGAGGTCCTCGACCTCGAGGTCCAGGTGCAACTGCTGCGGCACGTTCTGACCGGGCCACAGCGGGGCCCGGTATCCGTCGACCTGCTGGAAGCCCAGGTCGCAACCCGAACCATCGGTCAGGGCGACGAACTCGTCAGCGTCATAACCGAGCTGCATGCCTGTCAGCTCTTGGTAAAACCGGGCCAGAGCCCGTGGATCGGTGCAGTCCAGAGTCACGCCTCGCAGTGTGGCGATCGGCATCGTCCACTCCTCAGTCATCCATGTTCGCGGGCCGCGTGGCGGCCCGCCGCAGGTAGTCATCCAACCGCACCGTCGTGGCCCGGCTCCACTCCTTTTCGGGCGGCGGACAACTCCAATCGGCACCACCTTCATCGGAGAGCGTCACCGGTCACGAGCACGCGATCGACTCGACACCCGTTACCGAGGCAACTTTCCTGGACGAGGCACTAGCCATCAGGGGCGGTTCAGGCATTGGAGTCGAAGGCACCTGGTATTTCGTAGATCGCGCCGGTGAAGGTGGCGGCGAACAGACGGCCGGCGGAGAAGCCGGTGGTACCGCGGCCGTAGGTGACGACGCTGGTCGACGGGGCTGCGGTGCCGAGGACGCAGTACCGGCCGGGTGAGTCGATGCGGACAATGCGGCCAGAGAGGTTGAAGGGGACGACGGGTCGATTCTGTGAGTCCAAGGTCAGCCCGTCGGGTGTACCTAAGGTGTCCGTGCCGGACAGGTCCAGCAGCGATTGTGGTGCGCCGGGATCGGCGGTGGGTATCCGGCTGACGCCAGGGTTGACGAAAGTACGGGAGACATAGAGGTATTCGTCGTCGGCGTCGAGCACGGCACCGTTGGCGCTGGGGAACCTCGCCCAGTCCGCCTGCACCGCGCCATTCGGGCTGACGCGGCCGACGAGGTTGCCGAAGTCGTTGGTGGCGTAGACGGTTCCGTCGGCGGCGACGTCCATGCCGTTGGCAGCGCTGAGGCCCGAGGCGAACGGCGTCACCGCACCGGTATCGGGGTCGACCTCGACGATGCCCGCCAGGCGCACCAGGTCGCCGATGACGACCCGAGCGTCCGCGCCGTAACCGACTAGCAGTTTGCCGTCTCGGGTCCAGGCGAGCGCACCGGCGCCGCCGCTGGGCACGGTGGCGATGACTACCGCAGGGGCGCCGGGGGCGTCGATCCGCAAGACGTGTCCGCTCACCAGGTCTGTGGCGTACGCGCGGCCCTGCGAATCGACGGTGAGACCTTCCAGGGCACCCGACACAGCGCCGACCTGCACCGCCGATTGACCGGCGCCCGGGCAGTCGGCGGCAGCTTGCGCGGTCGGTGCGGAGATGGCGGTCGCGGCGATGAACGCCGCTGCTGTGATGGGTAGGACAATTCGACGTAGGGCCTGCACTCGGTACCTCGCTATGTCGGGTGGCTCATTGTTCCACTCCCGCCGTCGGCGGCCACCGTCATTGTAGGAGGGCACCGTGATCGTCTGGGCGGGATGGTGTCATGCTCGCTGTCGAGGAAGACCGGCGCCGCCGAGCACCCCGCTGCCCGAGCCTGCGCCTTGCTGAGGTCGAGGGCTTCATCGACGGATGCCCGTGGTTGCTGGTGGATCGATTGATGTTGTAGCGCAACGCTTCACGATCGCGGACAGCTATTCGGCTTCGATAGTGACGGTGGTCTTCGGCTGCGTGCGGCGCCGGACGTGGCAGGGGACTTCGCCGATCGGGTGCAGGACCACGTCGGTGGTCAGTGCGATGTCGCCGGGTGGGGTTTCGAATTCGAACTCGCGAACCAGGATGGCCAGTGTCAAGGCGGCTTCGAGCATGGCGAAGCGTTGTCCGATGCATCCTCGCGGTCCATGCCCGAAGGGGAACCAGGCGAACTTGTGCCGTTGACCGTCGTGATCGACTTCGAACCGGTCCGGGTCGAACCGGTAGGGATCAGGCCACAGATCGGCACGGTGGTGGATGACCCACGGTGCGATCGTGATGTCGGCGCCGGCGGGGATGTGAAAGCCGCACACGTCAGCGTCCTGCACCGCTCTGCGGGACAGATACGGTGCCGAGGGATAGAGCCGGGTGGCTTCTTTGAGCACCATGGCCGTGTAGGTCAAGGCGTGGACGTCGGCGGCGGTGGGCGTAGGGCTTGTCAAGATCCGGTCGGCTTCCTCGCGCACCCGGGCTTGGGCATCAGGCGCGCTGCCGAGCAGGCGTAGTGCGAAGGTCAGCGCGGTCGCGGTGGTGTCGTGGCCGGCGAACAGGAAGATCTTCACCTGGTCGCGAATTTCGTTGTCGGACAAAGTGTCATCGCCGTCGCGGGCAGCGACCAACCGGCCGATCAGGTCCGAACCGGGCTCTGTCGCGGCTCGCCGATGCGCGATGATCTCGTCGCATGCGGCGTGGATGTGTTGCTGCGCGCGGGCGATGCGCCGGTTCGCCGGCGATGGCCAGTTCAAGGGGATCGGCGCGGGGGAGATGCCGCGCCACCGCGCCGCGCGGCCCAGGACCGGGAAGGTGGATCGCACGATCGGCACCAATCGGGCTGAGTCCTCGCCGAAGAGCACCCGCGCCACGATGGACAGGGTGAGTCGAGTCATCTCCGAACCCACATCGAGCACACCGTCTGGGCGTGCCCGCCATTGGGTTGTCAGGTGGTCGACTTCTTCGGCCATCGCCGAGGTGTAACTGTCGACGCTGCGCGCGGTGAACAGTGGTTGGATGAACCGCCGTTGGCGTCGCCAGGTCTCGTCTTGGCTGGTGACCAGACCGTTTCCGTACAGGTCACGCATCGGTTGATAGAACCCGCTGTCTTTGCGGAAATTGCGGTCATGAGGTGCGAGCAATACTTGGGCGGCGCCCTCGGGATCGCTGATGATGAAGTATTCGCGTCGCATCCCGGGCAGTCCGAAGACGTAGCGCACCACCTCACCGCACTCATCGAAACCGCGTGTACCCAAGCCGAGTGGATCGCGAAGAAACTCCCGGGTGGAGCCGAACAGCCACCCGCCCGACGCGGTCTTCGGCTCCCTCAGATGCGTCACATCGTTGCTCATCGACGACTCCTCAGATCGGTTACTTCGATCCTCGTCCGCCCAGGCAACAAAAGCGCGAGTAATTCACTACTTCATCTGGCGCGGGTGGGAGCAACGTCGGCCTGGTCTCGGGCTGAGCGGCGAGACCGCCGAGGATCGTAGATTGATAACTTGCGTCAGTCGCAACGGACAGTCCGCGCTGCTGCCGCGACGCCGTCGCACGCTCTGGATGTGCAAGAGGTGTCTCATGTGGCGGTGCGCGCCTTGTCAGCGCTGAAAGGACCGGCGGTAGAGCATCGGCGTGACGCCGACCGCACGAATGAAATGGTGTCGGAGGTTGCCCGCGGTGCCCATGCCGCAGAGTTGGCTGATGCGCTCCACCGACAGATCTGTGGTCTCGAGCAGTTGGCGGGCGCGGGCGAGGCGTTCAGCGTGCAGCCAGCGCAGCGGCGTCGTGCCGGTGGCTTCGGCGAAGCGGCGGGCGAGGGTGCGTGTACTGATCCCGGCGGTGCGGGCCAGTTGCGCGATGGTGAGTTGCTGATCGAGATTCTCGCTCGCCCATTGCAATACTGGTCCGAGTCCGTCGCCGTCGGATCGGGGCATCGGCTGCTCGATATATTGCGCCTGACCGCCCGCGCGGTGGGCTTGGACAACCATCCGGCGCGCCACCTGATTTGCGACGTCCGCGCCGAGATCGGTGCGGACGAGATGCAGGCACAGGTCGATACCAGCGCTGACACCCGCGCTGGTGAGCACGCTGCCTTCATCGACGTAGAGGACCGCCGGATCGAGCCGGACGCGCGGATACCGAGTCCGCATGAGTTCGGCATAGCGCCAATGGGTGGTAGCCCGCCGCCCGTCCAGCAGCCCCGCCGCGGCCAACGCGAACGCGCCGGTGCACAGCGAGACGATACGGGCGCCGCGTTCGTGCGCGGTCAGGACGGCGGCCGTCAATCGCGGATCCACAGTGCCTGCGGATACGTCCTCGGGGTCCAGTCCGGGCACGATCACCGTGTCCGCGCTCTCGAGGGCGTGCAGATCGTGTGGTGTGTCCAGGACGAAGCCGTGCGCGATACGCGTCTTGCCGGGATCGGCGGCGCACATGCGCAGCTGGTACCACGGATCGACGATATCGCGCCGAACGATCCCGAATACCTGTGTAGCAATGGATATCTCGAACATCGGCATACCGTCGGTGACGGCGACCGCGACGACTCCCAGGTTACCCACGACCCCAGCCTACTGGCAGAATTTTCATCAAGGTAGTCATTTCTGCCTCTCGTCGAGGATCGTTCCCGCGACGAGTCTGAATCTTGTGACTACGACTGATGTTTCGCGCATACCCCGGCTGTCTCATGAAGTGGCATTCGGCCTTGCCGCGGCGGTGATCGGCTTCTGCCTGGCAGCCTCCGCCGTGCCCTCGCCGCTCTACAAGCTGTACGCGGCGATCTGGCACCTCGACACCTCGACAGTGACGCTGATCTACGCCACCTATTGCTTCGGAGTCTTGGCCACCCTGCTGGTGGTCGGGCGCATCTCCGACGCCGTCGGCCGACGCCCGGTGATCGCTGCCGGACTGGCTGGTCTGCTCGCGTCGATGGTGTTGTTCGGCTATGCCTCCGATGTGATCTGGCTCTTTCTCGCCCGCGCCGTGCAAGGGCTGTCGACCGGTGTCGCCATCAGCGCTGCGGGTGCGGCGTTGATGGAGCTGTACCGAGGTGATAATCCCGCCAAGGCGGGTCTGTACAACGTCGTCGCGAGCTCGCTCGGGGTAGGGGCAGGTGGCATGGTCGGAGCGCTGCTGGTGCAATACGTGGCCCATCCGCTGGTAACGCCGTTCGTCCTGCTCGCGGTGTTGGTGACGCTCCTGTTGCTGGGCACGCTGCTGATGCCGGAAACCGTGGTGTCGCGCGACAGATTTCGGATCACCGCACCCGGTGTGCCGCGTGCGATCCTCGCGCCGTTCATCTTGGCGGGGTTGGGGATCGCGTGTGCGTGGTCGATCATCGGCCTGTTCCTCGGCCTGGTCGGGGCGATCGTCCCGGCTCTGCTGCACACCAGCAGTAATCTGCCCGCCGGTAGTTCGATCATGGTGATGGGCTGCGCGGGCGCGGTGGCCGCGGTGCTCACCCAGAAGACGGCACCGACGGCCCAGATCGCGTGGGGTATGGCGATCATGTCGGCGGGCATCCTCGGGCTGGCTGGGTCTGTGACCGGTGACGGGACCGCGGTGGGATTCCTCGTCTCCGGTGTCGTCATAGGATTCGGCATGGGTAGTGGAATGTTCGGTTGCTTGCGCACGATCGGCGCCGCGGCCCCGCCGGATCGACGAGCCCAGGTGATGGCGGCGTTCTACATCGTCGCCTACGCGGCCATCTCCCTACCGGCCATCGGCGCCGGCTACACGGCTCGCCACCTCGGGGCCGCGCACACCATCCAGATCTTCGGCGCGGGCATCGTCGTCACCTCGCTGGCGACCATGGCACTCGCCCTCACTCGACACCGCGCCGCGGTGAACACCACCAACACACCGCCATTGGTCTCCTCGTCATAGTCCGCGCCTGTCCAACCCCGGGCTGGGAATCCAGAGGACTCGATCGCCGCTTCGCTCAGGCCGACGCGACGCACGTACCTCGGCGGCCCGCGAGCGCGGTTGATGTGGCGACACCAGCAGCGCCCCACAGAAACCCCACACTTTTGACCGGAATCAATGCACAGGCGACGAACGCCTCCATCAAATGAGTGTTGCATTCGTTGTGATCGCCGATCATCAGGCCGGTGAGCCGCGGACGGCCTTTGCACACCTTTGCGCAGGTGTGGGATGGTGGTCGGTGAAAGGACGGACGTGACTGCGACGACGCACTCGACCACCGTCGGCCTCGGGCCGCGCGCACTGGCCAACCGGCGACGCATCGTCGCTGTGGCCGGGGACGAGTTGCTGCGAAATCCCCTGGCGAGCATGGAAGACATCGCCGTTGCCGCGGGGATGGTCCGCCGCACCCTCTACGGTCATTTCCCCACCAGGGAAGCGTTGATCGACGGCATGCTCGACGAGGCTTTCGAACAGGTCGGTCGCGCACTCGACGGTATCGACACCGCGCAACCGCCCGCCCGGGCGACCGCGGATATGACGGTCGCGCTGTGGGCTGTCGGCGACGAGTTCCAGCTGCTGCTGCGTCTGGACGAAGCCGGGTCGCGAGCCCGGATGGCCGACCGGCTCGCGCCCGTCCGTGCCCGGTTGATCACGTTGATAGCGGCTGGTCAAGCCGACGGAACCTTCGCTGGTCACCTTCCGCCCGCAGCGTTGGCCAGGGTACTCACGGCGCTGGTGCTCGAGTTGCTGAACGCGCACAGCGATGGTGAATGGGTCGGTGCCGAAGCCGCGCGTGACGCTGCCCTGGCTTGCCTGATCGCGGTCGGCGTCGACCGTTCGGGTGCTGCGGAAATCGCCCGAGCCGCCGCCGAGGCCGCGCAGCACTGATCGCAGGTGCGCTCGTCGGGGGATCGCTCGTCGAAACATGCTGTCCCCGAATGGATCCAAGGTGTGCTCTCCGGCACGTACCCGGGTGGGTGTGAGTCCCTTCACGAGTTCTTGCACATCGGTGTGCAATGAACGTAGTTTCACAGATACGTGCAATTGCACGAAGGTGTGAAAATGTCGAAGGAGCGGGATATGACCAGCCAGGTGGCAACTGTGCGTATGGCGTACGCGACCAAGACCTCCACCGGGGGTGCCCCCGTCGATGTGTCCTCGTGGACGCTGCGCGGAGTGGGCGCGATCCGCGTCCTGTACGGCCTCGTCCCGTTCGCCACGCTGATCCTGGGGATCGATGTCGGCACCGGAATGGCCGTCCCTGTCTTCGTCGTGGTCGGCCTGGTGTCCGTTTTGCTCGGCCTGGCCACCGTTGCGCTGACTCCTCGGCTACTCAGCCGCGACGACGCTGTCCTGGCCGCCGTCGGCGTCGACGCGATCCTCGTGGTGCTCGGCGTGGCCGCGCTCATGGTGGGCTGGGATCAGTTCACGGTCGCCGCCGCCGCGGTCGTCCTCGGTGGGGTGGTGATCGGGGCGTTGTCCGCGGCGGTCGTCGCGATCGTCACGGCGGTGCGCGAAGCCTGATCCGCTGACGCGGTGCGAAGTGCCCGAGCGGCGCCCTCGGAATTCCGGAGGCGCCGTTCGTGATTGGATGCGGTGCGGTTGATGCGGTCGCCGAAGGTGGCGACGACCACCCAAACGGCGCCGTGTTCCTTGAACGCCTCCACCGGTGCGGGGATTTCAGGGTCGTCATCCCCGGCAGCCGCCTCGACCGCGCGCAACGTCTGGGCGCCGATCGCACCCTCACTCCGTCGGAGTCCATCGCCGCCGATGTCACCGACGCACTCGACGGCCGCAAACCCGACGTCGTGATCGAGGCAAGTGGGGCGCCCGGACGCTGGCGGCGGCACTCGATTCGCGTCGTTAGCCGGGCCAACGGCAACGAACTGGCGCGCTACGACCTGTCCGAGGACGCGTCCACCGGGACGGCCATGGTATTCGGCGAGCTGTACCGCTATGGCGCCGAGTGGAATTTCCGTGCCATCGGCCAGGGGTACGCCTCGGGTCTGGAAGGGATTGCGCGCGACTTCGGCGTCAATCTCTGAGCGATGGTTGCGCCCTCGCCGGTCACCGGCGAGGGCGGTCAGGGAACCCTGGCCATGCCGCAGAGCATCGATACCGCTTCCCGGCGGGGATGCGCGCGCCATTCGGTCGGACGCCAGTCGATGACCGAGGTGATGCCGGGGGGGACCATTTCGAGGTCGTCGAAGAATCGGGTGAATTCGGCGGTGGAGCGGGTCTGGAACGGGACACCGCTGCGCTCGTTGGCTTCGACGGTCGCTTGGAGGTCCTCGACCGAGAGGTGGTCATTGGTGGCGTGGGTCAGCGTCACGTAGCTGCCTGACGGTAGGGCATCGCACAATCGACGGACGATGGCATAGGGATCCATCTCGTCGGTGATGAAGTGCAGGACCGCGCAGAGTATGAGGGCGACCGGCTGCTCGAGGTCGAGAGTGTCGACGAGCGCCGGGTTGTCCAGGATCGAGGCGGGGTCGCGCAGATCAGCATCGATATAGGCCGTCGCGCCGCTGGGATCGCTGTCGAGCAGCTCGCGGGCGTGGTAGAGCACGATGGGGTCATTGTCGACGTAGACGATCCGCGATTGCGGAACGACCGCCTGCGCGAGTTCATGGACATTGCCCGCTGTCGGCAACCCGGTACCGATATCGAGGTACTGCTCGATGCCCACGGTTGAGGCCAAGTAGTGGACCGCGCGGCGCAGGAACTTCCGATTCGCCAGTACCGAGCAGTGGATCGACGGAAACGCGACGGAGACGGCATCGGCCGAGCGCCGATCCGCCTCGAAGTTGGCACTGCCGCCCAACCAGTAGTCGTAGCGGCGGGCCGGGTGCGGTTTGGTGACGTCCACTCGATCAGCTGCCGCCTCGAAGTCCACGACTTCTCCCTATTCTCTCGACTACCGTCGTCCACATCAGTCGGAACGAGACCGGTGGCGTTCGCGTGCCACGCCGCCGCGAAAGGCTAACGACCATGCCCCCCCTGCATTACAGCCCCTATGACTTCGACGTCCACGCCGATCCCTACCCGTACTATGCCAGGTTGCGAAACGAGGCACCCGTCTACCGTAACGAGACCGATGATTTCTGGGCACTCTCGCGCCACGCGGACGTGCGTGCGGCGTTGCGTGACTCCGATCGCTTCTCCAGCGCCAACGGCATCCGCATGGAGCCCGCGTTCTGGGGACCGCAGGCGGAGAAGCTCTTCTCGTTCGTCGCGATGGACCCGCCCAAGCACACCAGAATGCGCGAGCTGGTGGTGCGGGCGTTCACCCAGCGGCGGATTCAGGCGCTCGCGCCGCGACTACGCGAGATCGCCCGCCAGACGCTGCAACCGTTGCTGGCGCAAGGCAGTTTCGACCTGATCGCCGACTTCGCCGGTCCGTTTCCCACCGAGGTGATCGCCGAGTTGGTCGGTGTGCCCGAAGCCGACCGCGAGCTGGTGCGCAAACTCGGCATGGAGATCATGTACACCGACGCGGAATCGACCGATCTGCGGCCGGAGGCGATGGCGGCGATCGGCGCGTTGGTCGGCTACTACACCGAGCTGACTATCGCTCGGAGTCAGCAGCGCACCGACGACCTGCTCTCCGGCCTGCTCGACGCGGCGGACGGTACCGACCGGCTCAGCCCGGAGGAGATCGTCGGGGTGCTGATCCTGCTCGTTGGTGCCGGCATCGAGACGGTCATGCTGACCCTCGGCAACGCCTGGTACAGCGCCGCGCAGTATCCGGAGCAGCGACAGGCGGCCTTCGGCGGTCGGATCGAGGACTGGATCGCGGAGTCGATGCGCTACGACCCGGCCACCCAGACCCAGCTGCGCACCACCACCGCACCGGTCGAACTGCACGGCGTCGAGATCCCGGCGGCTGCCCGGATCCTGCTGCTCACCGGATCGGCGCATCGCGACGAGATGGTCTTCGTCGACCCCGACACCTTCGATCTCGACCGCGACACCAGTGCCGCCTTCGCCTTCGGTGCCGGCCGACACCACTGCGTCGGGATGAATCTGGCGCAGGTGGAACTGCGGGTGGCGCTGGAGGAGATCGTCGCCGCGGTGGCCGACTACGAGATCGACACCGACAATCTGGTGCGGATCCACTCCTCGAACAACCGCGGCTTCGCCTCGCTGCCGACCACGGTTACCCTGCGCTGAACAAGGACGACAGGCGCGTAATCACCGGGGCAGCAGGGTGATTCGCGCGTTGTCGGCCGGGCTGAGGCCGGTGTGATAGCGGCGCGGTGGTTCCATCGGGCCGGCGATCGTTGCGATGCGGCGGTGCTGCAGGACGGTGCGGAACAAGATGCGGGCCTCGGCGAGGGCGAACTGCGCGCCGAGGCAGCGGTGCGCGCCGGCACCGAAGGTGAGCCAGGAGTGGGTGCTCGGTCGGTTGTCGAGGAAACGTTCGGGCTGGAAGGCCATCGGTTCGCTGTAGTGCCGTTCGGATTCGTGGATCAACAGGATCGGCACGATAACGATGGCGCCCCGCGGGATCGCGACACCGTTGATCTCGGTATCGCGCAACGCTCGCCGCCCGGTGAACGGCGACACCGGCCGCAACCGCATCACCTCGGCAACCACGGCGTCGAGGTAGGCGTCGAGTCGGTCGGTGTCACCAGCGTCGACCGCGGCGTCGACCTCGGCCATGGCCGCCGGATGGCCGGCCAGCATGGTGGCGATCCAGCCGAGGGTGATCGCGGTCGTCTCGTAGGCGCCGAGCAGGATGCCACGCATATCGCGGGCAAGCGCGGCGTCATCGTGTTGATCGAGGTCGGTGCCGATGTAGCGCGAGAGCACGTCACGCCGTTCGCTCGCCGCACCGGGAGTGGCGCGACGTGCGGCGATCTCTTCGATGACGACGGCGTCGACCTCGTTCTGGCGGCGCCGCAGCGGCGGGTAGGGCACCGTGTGGCCGCCGATGAACGGGGTGAGCAGGGTGACGGCGAGGAAGCCGCGACTCTCGATCTCGCCGAACCAGCCGCTCACCGCCGCCTTCAGCCGGTCTCGGCGGGCGGGCGCGACATCGCCGAACACGACGCCGAGCAGCACCCCGATGGCCAGGTCATAGCTGGCCGTCAAGAACTCGAACGGTGTACCGACCGGCCAGGCGGGCAGTTCCCGCTCGACCACCTCGACCATCAATTCCTCATAGGATCGCAGCGCGGCGGTCTGGAAAGGCGGTGCGTACAGTCGGCGTTCGCGACGGTGCTCGGCACCATCGAGGAAGATCATCGTCTGTTTACCGAACATGACATCGTGGCTCGAGAATCGGCTCAGCACCTGCCCGATCGAGAAGTCATCGTGATTAGCGAACAATGCGCGCACGTCGCCCATTTCGTGAGTGACCAGCATTGTCGGAAATCCCGGCGGTGTCACGACGAAACGTTCCCCGAGTTCGAGCAGGGGCGAGGCGTGAGTGCCCGGCCGCAGCAGTCCACCGAGTTGAGTGAGGTTGCGGGTGCGTAGCCGGGGCAGATCGCGTAGCGAGATCGCAGTGTTGGACACCCGGCCATCCTCACGGTTGGCTCTGCGACTTGCAATCATGAAATTACTTCCATAGCAATAAGAATCGATTCTGTGGTGCCCCTAATTCCGGGGGCTCACCATGACCGATTCTATTCCGATGGTCACGCTGTGTGCTGCCGTGACAGCTAGGGTGGGCGATGTTCCAGCGCTCCACGGTCAGAGGAAGTAGTTCGTGCTCAACACGTTCGTCGAAACACTGTTTGCCCGGGTAGAGAATCGCCAGGACGGGGCGGTGTATCGGTTCCTGGACAATGGTGACGTCGATGGTTCCGTTCGCGAAATGTCCTATGCCGAGCTGGGACGGCGCGCCCGCGCGATCGGTGCCGTGCTGCAGGATTCGGCGCCGCAACGGGCACTGCTGCTGTTTCCAGCGGGGCCGGAGTTCGCCGAGGCCTTCTTCGGCTGCTTGGTCGCGGGTGTCGTCGCGGTCCCCGCGCCACTGCCCGAACTCGACAACCGCTCGCTGCGCCGCCTCCGGCGGATGGTGGCGCACGCCGACGTCGATGTGGTGTTGGCCCCGCGGCGCGTTGTCGCGGAGTCAGCGGTGCTGTGCGCGGAGGTCCCCGAGCTGACCGGGGTGCCGTGGCTGGCCACCGACGAACTACCCGACGCCGCCGCGCTGCGCTGGCGGGAACCGGATCTGAATCCGGATTCGCCCGCGTTCATCCAGTACACGTCAGGTTCGACGAGCGCGCCGCGCGGTGTCGTCGTGACGCACGGGAACCTGCTGCACAACCAGGAGGCGCTCGCCGCGGGGCTCGGCCACGACCGCGACCTCGTTGATGGTTCCGACGGTGCGCTGTTCGCCAGTTGGCTGCCGATGTATCACGACATGGGTCTGATCGCGCCGCTGCTGCACACGGTCTATCTCGGCGCGAATTCGGTGTTGATGTCGCCGCTGCACTTCTTGCAGCGTCCTGAGCGCTGGCTGCAGGCGATTTCCACCTACCGCGCGCATACCAGTGGTGGTCCCAATTTCGGCTATGAACTGTGTCTGCGGCGGATCACCTCGGCGCAGATCGATGAGCTCGACCTGAGCCACTGGCGGGTGGCGTTCAACGGCTCGGAACCGGTGCGGGCCGCGACGCTACGGCGGTTCACCGAGACCTTCGCCCGCGCGGGCTTTCGCGCCGAATCTCACCAGCCGGTCTACGGATTGGCCGAGTCGACCCTGATCGTGACCGCGCCGTCGACCGCGGCGGCGCCAACACTGCTGACGGTTCCCGGCAGCCTCGGCGACGGATCACGTTCGCGGGGTGCGGAACTCGTCGGGGTCGGCCGGGCAGTCGTCGGCATGTCGCTCGCGGTTGTCGACCCGGACACCGGGGCCGCGCGTGGCGACGGTGTCGAGGGCGAGATCTGGGTCGCCGGCCCCAGCGTGGCCGCAGGCTACTTCCAGGACGAGCAGGCCAGCGCGGCGGTGTTCGGTGCGCGGCAGGTGGGCGACGATCGTCGTTTCCTGCGCACCGGTGATCTCGGAATCCTCGCCGATGGCGAGCTGTTCGTCACCGGAAGGCGCAAAGATCTGGTGATCGTGGACGGTCGCAATCACTATCCACACGACATCGAGTCGACAGTCGAGACGGCCCATAGTGATGTTCGCGCCGGGTGTGTCGCGGCGTTCTCCGTCGATCTCGGGGTGGACGGAGAACAGCCCGTCGTCGTGGCTGAAGTCCGCAGCACCGACCCCGCCGCGCTGTCGGCGATCGAGGGCGCGGTGCGTGCCGCGGTGGCTACCGAGCACGGGCTCACCCTCGCCGCGGTACTGCTGATTCGGCCGGGGACGGTGTTCAAGACCAGCAGCGGCAAGATTCAGCGGTCGGCGTGCCGGGCGGGGTATCTGTCGGGCGAACTGCTCACCCTGCTGGCCGGCCCGATGCGGTCACCGGAGGACGAGTTCGACTTCGAGATCGAGGCCACCGAGTCCGCCGAGCCGGACGAGGCCACCGAATTGTCGGCGGAGGCCGTGCGATCGTGGCTCGTGAGCGCCATCGCGCGGCAGGCGCTGCTGGATCCCGAGCGCATCGACGTGCATCGTCCGCTGGTCGAATTCGGTTTGGGCTCAGCTGATCTGGTGGAGCTCGTCGTCGATCTATCGGACTTCGTCGGCCGCTTCATCGACACCAATCTGTTCTTCGACCACCCGACGATCGACGGTGTCGCGGTGGTGCTGAGCGCACCGACTGACCCGAGTCCCGCGGTGCCCGAACAGGTCGAGGACATCACCACCGCCGACGCCCCTGACGCCCCCGACACCGATGACGCGATCGCGATCGTCGCGATGTCGTGTCGCTTCCCCGGGGCCGCCGATTCCCCCGAGGCACTGTGGCGGCTGCTCGACGGTGATGTCGACGGGCTCAGCGAGGTGCCGCCGGGCCGCTGGGACATCGACGGCCTCTACGACCCGGATCCCACCGCGACCGGCACGGCCTACACCTTCCGCGGCGGCTACGTCGATGGGGTCGACCGCTTCGACGCCGCCTTCTTCGGCATCGGCCCCCGCGAAGCCGCGGTCATGGATCCGCAGCAACGGATGATGCTGCAACTCGCCTGGGAGGCGATCGAACGGTCGGGTCGTGATCCGCGCACCCTGCACGGCAGCGCGACGGGGGTGTACCTCGGCGTGTACAGCACCGGCTATCTTGCCGATCCCGCACCAGAACAGCTCAACGGACAGGTCGGAACGGGACTTTCGCCGAGCGTCGCGTCCGGTCGGATCTCTTACACGCTCGGACTGCACGGCCCGGCCGTCACGTTGGACACCGCGTGCTCGTCCTCGATTGTCGCGATGCACCTGGCGATCCAGGCGTTGCGGGCGGGGGAGTGTGACCTCGCGCTGGCCGGCGGTGCGACGCTGCTGATGTCACCCATCGCCCATATCGAACTGTGCCGATTGGGTGTGCTGTCGCCGACCGGTCGGTGCGCGCCGTTCTCGGCCGAGGCCGACGGAACCGTGTGGGCTGAGGGCGCGGGGCTGGTGCTGTTGAAGCGACTCGGTGATGCCCGCCGTGACGGGGACCAGGTGCTCGCGGTTATTCGCGGGTCGGCGGTCAACCAGGATGGCCGCAGCCAGGGCCTGAGCGCGCCCAACGGTGCTGCCCAGGAACAAGTTCTGCGCTCGGCCCTGCGCACCTGCGGTCTGGCACCACATGACATCGACTATGTCGAGGCACACGGAACCGGGACGGCGCTCGGTGATCCGATCGAAGCGCGGGCCCTGGCACGGGTATTCGGGCCCGGTCGTGATCCACAGCGGCCACTGGGCATCGGGTCGTTGAAATCGCATCTGGGACATACCCAGGCCGCGGCGGGCGTGGCCAGCGTCATCAAACTCGTGCTGGCACTGCAGCACGAACGCATTCCGGCGACCTTGAACGCGAGTGTGCCCTCACCGCACGTCGATTGGGCGCGCAGCGGGGTCGCGGTGCACGCGCAGCCCGCGCCGTGGCGGCGTGGCGATCGGCCACGCCGGGCCGGGGTGAGTGCCTTCGGGCTCAGCGGGACGAACGCGCACCTGATCCTCGAGGAAGCGCCGACGGTCGAGGTGAGCTCGCCGTCGCCGGGTGACGGGCGGGTGTTGCTGCTACCGATCACCGCGCGCAGCGAGGCCTCGGTGCGGGGTCAGGCGCAGCGGCTACTCGACCTGGTTCGCGCCGACCCGACACTGCAACCGGGTCCGCTCGCGCGTGCGCTTGCCCTGCAGCGCACCCAGTTCGAGCGGCGCGCGGTCGTGCTCGCCGCCGACCGCGACGACCTGGTCGGTGCGTTGGGTGACCTGGTCGCCGCGACCTCGTCGGCGAATGTGGTGCTCGGTGCCGGACCGGTGCTCACCAATGCCAAGACCGCCTTCGTCTTCCCCGGGCAGGGCATGCAGTGGGTCGGCATGGGTCGCGACCTGCTCACCGACTCCGCGGAGTTCCGCGCGGAATTCGACCTGTGCGACAAGATATTCGGTGCGCACCTTGGTTGGTCGCTGACCGACCGGCTGACCACGATGAGTGCCGCGGACCTCGTCGACTTCCCGGTGGTCCAGCCGCTGCTGTTCGCCACGATGGTTTCGCTGGCGGCCACCTGGCGGGCGGCGGGGGTATCCCCGGACGCGGTCATCGGGCACAGCCAGGGCGAGATCGCCGCCGCCTACTGCGCGGGTGTGCTCGCACTCGATGACGCCGCCGAGATCGTCGTCACCCGCAGCCGTTTGATGCAGGCCATCGACGAACCCGCCGCGATGGCGATGATCGGTCTGCCCGAGGCCGACGTCGCCACGCGACTGCTGGACTTCGATGGCCGCGTATCGATCGCGGCGGTCAATGTGCGGCGGTCGACGATCGTGGCGGGGGAGCAGGCCGCGGTGACGCGACTGCTGGCCGAGCTCGACCGGGCCGGGATCTACACCAGGCTCGGTGCCGCCGGTCCCGGATTGGCCGGGCACTGCCGAATGATCGAAACGATCCGCGAGCCATTGACCGAGCAACTGGCCGACCTGACCACGGATTCGCCCGCGCTGCCGTGGTACTCGACTGTGACCGGTGCGCCGGTGTCCAGCGCGTCGATCGATTCGGAGTACTGGTACCGCAATGCGCGCGAGACCGTGCGGTTCGCGGCCACCATCGAGCAGATGATCGCCGACGGGTTCCGGTATTTCGTCGAACTCGGCGCGCACCCGTCGCTCACCGCGGCGGTGCGGACCGTGTCCGAGGAGTTGGCGCGCGAAGTGGTGGCTGTCGGCTCGCTCGTGCGCGATGAGGACGGACCGACCGCGCTGGCGCGGGCGCGGGCGCAACTCTATGTCGCTGGGCACGATCTCGACTGGACCAGGTTGGTGCCGGCGACCGGTCGCGTCGACCTGCCCACCTATGCCTTCGATGAACGCCGATTCTGGACCGAGGGAGCCAACCGCGCGAGCACCGCGCTCGGGATCGATGATCTGGCCCATCCAGTCCTCGGCGCCGTGGTGCCGCAGCCGGAGACCGGTGGTGTCAGCCTGACCGGTCGGTTCTCGCGGGCGCGCCAGCCATGGGTCCTCGATCACGCGGGCCCCGACGCGGTGCTGGTACCAGGGGCCGCGCTCGTCGAATGGGCTATTCGCGCCGGTGACGAAGTGGACTGCCCCGCCGTGCGCGAGCTGGTGCTGCGCGCCCCACTGCTGGTCCCCGAACAGGGGTCGGTGCAGATCCAGACGGTGCTCGGTGGTCCCGACGCCGACGATCGCAGGGCCGTGCGCATCTACGCCCGCGACGAAGGTCAACCCGACGCGCAGTGGACGCTGCATGCCGACGGAATCCTGGGCGAGGAACCAGTAGCGGTCTCGACGCAGCAGGACGGCGCGGTATGGCCGCCGACCGATGCCACCCGCGTCGATGTCGATGACCTGTACGGCCGCCTGTACGACCGAGGCCACCACTACGGCCCGCTGTTCCGGGCGATGCGGGCGGCGTGGCGGCGTGGCGACGAGCTCTTCGTCGAGGTCGAACTCGACGAATCCGCGCACGGTGACGCCGCGAAATTCGGCATCCACCCGGCGCTGTTCGACGCTGCCCTACACGCCACCGCGGTGTTCGCTGAGGACGGCGGGCATGCGCTGCTGCCGTTCGTCTGGTCCGATGTCGCGCTGTCGGCCACCGGTGCCACCGCACTGCGGGTGCGGCTCACGCGCTCGGGCCCCGAGACCGTCGCCATGTCGGCCACCGACCGAACCGGACGTCTGGTCGTCTCGGTGGGGTCGTTGTTGTTGCGCCCGGTCGATGCCGCGCAGTGGCAGGCCGCCGCGCTCGCACCCGCCTACCGGCGCCTGTTCCAGGTCGAGTGGTCGCGGCTCGCGCTCCCCGCGCAGCCACGCGCGCGCATCGTCACCGACTGGAACGCCGCCGAGACCACCGCCACCGATACGGTCATTGCGACTGTGCCAGTGGGCAATTCGCCCGCTCAGGTTCATGACGCCGCTCAGCATGTCCTCGCCGTACTGCAGAGCTTCCTCGGCGATCCCCGCTTCGAGCAGTCGACCCTGGTGGTGCGGACCCGGGGCGCGGTCGTGGTGAACGGAACCGGACACCAGCCCGCGGACCCGCACGGTACGCGGGTCGACGGTGCGAGCGCGGTGAGCGCCGAACCGGCGCGTGCGGTCGGCCCTGATCCTGCGGGCGCGGTGGCGTGGGGGTTGGTTCGCTCGGCGCAGTCGGAGAATCCGGGCCGGATCGTCCTACTCGACACCGCCGACCCCGCCGTGGACTTCACGGCTGTGCTGGCGGTCGAACATCAGCAGGTGGCCGTCCGTGACGGTGTGGTTTTCGCGCCGCGACTGGCCCGCCTGGCCGAGACCGCGGTTGCGCACGATCGGGTGGTCTTGGGCGAGGGAGCGGTCCTGATCACCGGTGCGCCCGGTCGACTCGGATCGGCATTGGCCCGACATCTGGCCGATGCCTACGGTGCACGCGAGCTGGTGTTGGTCAGTCGGCGCGGGATCGACGGTCCCGGCGGCACCGAATTGCGCGATGACCTCGAAAAGCGCGGTGTGCGTGTGCGATTCGCCGCCTGCGACATCGCCGACCGGTCGGCGATGGCCGAGCTGCTCGACGGTCTGCCCCTCGCGGGTGTCGTGCACGCGGCCGCTGTGTTCGACGACGCGACTATCGGCTCACTGACACCGTCGCAGTTGACGGCGGTCCTGCGCCCGAAAGTCGATGCGGCGCAACATCTGCACGAGCTGACCGCGGATCGGAAGCTCTCGATCTTCGTGCTGTTCTCCGCGGCGGGCGGACTGTTCGGCACACCGGGTCAGGCCAACTACGCGGCGGCCAACGCCTATCTCGACGCATTGGCGGTGCACCGCCGCGCACTCGGTCTGCCGGGCCAGTCCCTGGCCTGGGGCGCCTGGGACGTCGACGTGCACGACCACCTGGCCGAGGCCGATATTCGGCGGATCAGCCGGGCCGGCGTGCGCGCGTTCTCGGTGCCCGACGGCATGGCCTGCTTCGATGCCGCACTGGCCCACGGTGATCCGGTGCTGGTACCGCTGCTGCTCGACACCGAGGTACTGCGGCGCTCCACCGCGGTGCCGCCGCTGCTGCGCGGGTTGGTGCGGCGCGCACCACGCCGTGCGGTCGCCGATCGAGCATCGGTGGAGCACGTCGCGGGATCGGCGTTCGCGCGAGAACTTCGAACGGCACCGCGGGCCGAGGCCATCATCTTGGCGATGGCCTCGGTCGCCGACTGGATCGGTGAGGTGCTCGGTCATGCCGGTGGTGAGAAGGTCGACGCCGAGCAGACCTTCCAGAGCTTGGGCCTCGACTCGTTGATGGCTGTCGAACTGCGCAACAAGGTGCGCGAACACACCGGCATCGCGATACCGCTCGGCACGATCCTCGCCGAGCGGAATCTCACCGACCTCGCGACCTATCTCGTCGACCAGGTCGCCGCACTCGACACCGGCGCCCGCACCGACACCGTCACCGCCGTACCCGAGGTGGAAACCCTGCCGGTGACCAGGGACATGATGCGACTGCTGCGCAGCGAACAGCTCGGCATCCCCAGCGCCGCGCAGACCGGCGGTGTCGCGGTGCGGCTACCCACTGCCGTCACCAGGGCGCAGCTCGAACAGGCCATCGCGCGACTGGCAGGCCGACATGGCGCACTGCGCACCACCATTCACGCCGGCGACGAGCACGGGCGCCGGCTCGAGATCCGCCGCGACGCCGTTCCGCCGCTCGCCTGGCGCGACCTCGACCACCTCGACACCGCCGTCGCCGAGGCCCATTTCCGGGAACTGATGGCGCGGCCCTACGACCTGGCGGCAGGCCCGCTCTGGCGGTTCGAACTTCTGCATACCGAATCCTTCGGGCAGATCCTGCTGTTCGGCGCGCACCACAGCATGAGCGACGTGCAGTCGATGCTGCTCGTCGCCGGTGAGCTCGCCGCCGAGCTCTCCGGTGCGCCACTCGATGACATCGTGACCAACCGGGACCTGCACCAACTGCTCGCTGCCCAGACGAGCCGCCGCGACGACACCGCGACCACGCGCTGGCGCGCGGCATTCACCGGCGTGCAACGCCTCGAGCTGACCCTGGCCCAGCCACGTCCGGCCCAGCGCAGCTACGGCGCGGGAGCTCTCGCCCTCACCTTGCCTGCGGGCCTGCACGATCGAGTCGCTGACCGGGCTCGCGAACTCGGCATCACCCCCGCCGCGATATTCCTCGGCGCACTGACGCTCACTCTGGCCCGCAGGCAACGGATCGACCGGTTCGCCTTGGCGGTCCCAGTGGACACCCGGATGCACGCCGATGCCACCGACGCCGTCGGATATTTCGGTGTGCCAGTACCCTTCCCCGCGGTGCTCGACAGTGGCGACCTCGTCGCGGATGTGCTGCGGCGCACGGGCGATCGACTACGGAACCTGCTCGCCCCCGGCGCCGGCTTCGCCGAAGTCCTCGCCGCGCTGGCCGGTGCGGGGCTCGCTCGCGACAACGCGCCGCTGGTCGAGGTCTACTTCAACTACCTGCGGGCCAACTCCGCGGTCAGCCACGCTGAGATCGTCCCGGTGAGTACGGGTTTCTCCGACCTCGATCTGATGATCGCGGTGCTGCCCGACACCGGACAGGTGTGGTTCACCTACAACACCGACATCATCGACGCGCGCACCTGCACCGACTTCGGCACCGACTATCTGGCTGTCGTCGAAGCCGCGGTGGCTGATCCCGGTGCGCTCGCGAGACCCGAAACCGTTACGCAGCAGCCGAACTCCGGCGTCCGGGTCGCGCTGGGTGCGACCTTCGCGCTCGGGCGCGTGCCCGAGTTGTTGGTCGCCGCGTCATCGGAGTTCCCGCTGACCGTCGCCGAAGCGCCGTACCACCAGGTGCTGGCGTGTCTGCGCGATCCGTCCGGAGTCTTCGCCCAGCCATCGACAACACTGGGCGCTGTGCTGGTGCGGGCGGCCGATCTGGAACGTTTCGGGGAGCTCTCCGACGAACTGCTCACCGAACTCGCCACCGAATTCCCGGCCGCGGTCGGTGATCTGGTCGCCCGCACCCGCCGACCGCTCATCGTCGCCATCCTGCCCTCGCAGCGGCCCGCGCAGCGACTGCTCGACTGGGAACAGCTCCTCGCGCACCGCCTGCGCGAGGTACCGGGCGTCGCGGTGCTGGACGCGGGGGAGTGGTCGCACCAGCATCCGGTCGAGAATCCCTTCGACGACCGGACCGAGATCCTGGCGCACCTGCCCTTCACCCCCGAATTCCAGGCCGCGCTCGCCCTCACCCTCGTGGCCACCGTGACCGCCGCCACCGAACCAGCCCCGAAGGTCGTCGCCGTCGACGGCGACGACACGCTGTGGGGTGGCATCGCCGGGGAAATCGGTGCCGGCGGTGTCACATTCGACGCGCCGAGGCTGGCCTTGGCGACTCGGCTGCGGCAATGGCGCCAGGCGGGCACCCTGCTGGTGCTGCTCAGCAATAACGACGACGACATCGTCCGCGAGATCCTTCGCCGCCCGGACAGCCCGTTGCGACACGAGGATTTCGCTGTTGTCTCGACCGGCTGGGACGCCAAACCCGCACGGCTCGAACAGCTCGCGCGCACCCTCGGCCTCGGTCTCGACACCTTCAGCTATCTCGATGACAACCCGGTGGAAGTGGCGCGCATGCGCGCCCAGCTGCCCGAGGTGCTGTCGGTGACCTGCCCGCCCGCGGCGCAACTTCCGGCGTTCCTGCGCCGATGGTGGCCGGTCGTTCCGCTCGCCGCGACCGTCGAGGACGGCGACCGCGCCGACTTCTACCGTGTCGAGGCCGACCGCGACCACGCTCGTGCCGGCACGGAATTCGCGGAGTTCCTCGATCGCCTCGACCTCACGGTGACCATCGAGGCACTGACCGAGGACACCGCGCCGCGGGCCGCGCAACTGGTGCGCCGAACCAACCAGTTCACCCTCGCCGCGGTCACTGTCGCGGACCTGGACCGCTGGCGCGCGGACGGCGAAGTATGGACCGCGACGGCGAGCGACCGCTTCGGCGACTACGGGCTCATCTCGGTACTCGCCCTGCGCCCCGACGGCGACACCCTGCGGATCAGCGGCTGGCAACTCAGCTGCCGGGCCTTGGCCCGCGGCGTCGAGGAGCGCCTGCTGTCCTGGGTCGCCGACCGCGCCGAGGTCCTCGGCTGTACGTCGATCGCCATGACGGTCGAACACACCACCCGCAACGAACCAGCCCGCCGGTTGGCCGCCCTTCTGTCCGCGAACCCCACGGGCGAGGGAGCACAGGAGGTCTCGGTGACTCCGCAGCACCTACGTGCGTTCAGGTCCTGGCAGGTAGTGGAGGCAACGCGATGACCGATCTCAACGACCCGATGACAGTCCGCACCCCGGCCGTCGACCGTCGCGCGCGCGGTGAATCGCTCGAACGGGACCCGGGCGGCCTCGATGTCGCGTCGCTGCTCGCGCGGGTCGGTGCCGTCGACACCGCGGCAGCGCCCGGGGTGGCTGGGCCGGAGTCGAGTGCGCGTCGATCGGCGATCGCCGCACCCACACCGCGGACAGGTGCGCCGAGCAGCGTGGACGAACTGGCCGCCGCGATCACCGCGGTGGCGAATCAGTTCACCGACAAGCCCCTCGACCCCGACACCGACTTCTTCGACGCGGGCGCGACCTCCGTCGCCGCTGTGGAATTGGCCGCGGCACTGGCACGTGAGCTCGATCTCGACCTCGATCTCGACACGGTGTTCTTCGACGCGCGACCCCGCAGGCTGGCCCATCACTGGCTGGCCGAGCATCCGGGATATGTGTTGCCGCAGTCGGCTGTGTCGCCGCTCGCCACGGACACCGCGCCGAGCAACCCGGCCGTCACCGCGTCGGCACCTGTCCCGGCCGACACCGATGAGTTGGCCCAACTCTTCGCCGACCTCGCGGGTGCCGATCGCCTGCCGGTGGTGTCAGCGCCGCAACGGATCGCCCCACGACGCATCCTGCTGACCGGGGCCACCGGATTCCTGGGCAGTCATCTGCTACTGGATCTGCTGCGGCACAGCGAAGCCCACGTCGTGTGCCTGATCCGAGCCGACGACGACGCCGCCGCGGCGCAACGTCTCGAGCACGCCATCCGCCGCTACGCCCTGCCCTGGTCACGGGAGGTGCTGCGGCGGGTGACCCCGTTGGCCGGTGATCTGCGGGAGCCGCGGCTGGGGCTGACCGAGCAGCGGTGGGAATCGCTGGCCGCCGACCTCGACTCGATTGTCAATGCCGGTGCCGCCGTGGACTTCCTGCGCGGCTATCCGTCATTGCGGCGAACGAATGTCCTCGGCCCGCTCACCCTTGCCGAACTGGCCTGCACCACCCGCCCCAAACCGCTGCACCACATCTCCTCACTGGCGGTGTTCAACGGATCCGATGCCACCACCCTGGGCGAAGATGCCGCGACGGCGAATGTCGCCGCCTTGCCGATCGGCTACGACCGAGCCAAATGGGCGGCCGAGGCGCTGCTGCGTCGGGCAGGCGAGCACGGTCTGGTGGTGACGGTGCTGCGCCCAGGCGGGATCGGCAGCCACCCCGAGACCGGGGCGCACAACCCGCGCGACCTCGCCACCGGCATCACCGCGGCACTGCTGCACTTGCGCACCGTGCCGGGTTTCCGATATCTGAACGCAGCCCCGGTGGATTGGGTCAGCCGCGTCACCGCGCAGATCGTCACCACCCCGAGTGCCTGGGGCCACACCTACCACCTCACCGGCCCGCCCACCTCCCTCGAACAAGTCGTCGCCGAAACCACGCTGGGCGGCATGGGCGTTCGCGTACAGCACTGGGAACAGTGGTGCGAGGACGTGGTGCGGGCGATCAGGGAGGAACCGGTGCCGCAACTGCAACCCCTGGCCCAGGTGTTGCAGAGTCCGGTGGCACGCCGACAGCTGGCGGCCATGGTGCGCACCCCGCCCGCCACGGCCACCCGCACCGACGCCTTTGTCGCGGCCAACGGCCTGCCCGCGCCGAACACCTCGGGCCAGGCCCGCGGGCGAATGCTGGCGGCGATGGCCGCCCTCGGCCCTCGCCCCGGCGAGCAGCCGTACCTGCGGTTCCTTGAGACCCTGACCGGAACCATCACCGCCGCAGGCGAAACCGGCGAGATCCCGTGCGATCTGCGACTGACCCTGTCGGTAGTGAACAGCGCACAGGCCTTCACCGCGCGCACGCTGGACGTCACCGGCGAGATCACCTGCCCCGCACTGCATGAGCAGCCGCTCATCGTCGAGGGCACCGCGACGGTCCGCCCGCACGACGGGACCCCGCTGCGCAATGAACTACGGCACCCGATCATGCATTATCAACTGCGACTGCGTGATTCGTCGGGTGTCGACTGGTGGCTCGACGGCTACAAGTTCGCCGCGGCGCGTCGACGCCTGGTGCGCCAACTCGGCACCCAGGTGATCGAGATCGGCAGAAGCGGTGCACCGGCCACCTACACCGGTGAGGTCGAGGTCCCCCTGCACACCTACCTGCCCGACCAGATCGACGGCATCGTCATCGACCCACGGCTCTCGCAACGTCAGCAACGCGTGGCGAAACTGCTGTGGCTCAGTTGGTTCGGCGGTCAACTCGGCAAGAGCCTGATGGAACCGGTCCTGCGGGTCGGTATCGACCTGCTCGACCTGCGTCGCGCCATGCGAAAGGAGCAGCGCCGATGAGTGCCCTGCGGTCGACCCCTCTCGAACCCGAGGTGATCGAGTTCCGCACCGACGACGGCCTCGAGCTGCACCTGCGTCGCGTCGGCCCCGCCGATGGCCCCGCGGTGCTCCTGGTGCACGGCCAGGGCGTGTCCTCAGAGATGTTCGCGCTCACCGAGATTCGCAATGTGACCGACGTACTGGCCGACGCAGGCTACCAATCCTGGCTACTCGACTGGCGGGGCAGTTGCCGCCTGCCGTACAACGAATCCGGCCCGCCCTACACCATCGATGACGTCGCGCTCTACGACCTGCCCGCCGCCGTAGCCGAGATCAGAGCACGGATCGGCGACCGTTCGCTGTTCGTGGTCGGGCACTGCATCGGCGCACTGGCCGTGGCGCAGAGCCTCACCGCCGGCCTGCTCCCCGGCCTGGCAGGCGTGGTTGCCCAGGGCGTCTTCCTCACGCCCAAGGTCGCCACCTCGACCCGCATGCGGGTACTGCTGGGCAGCGAACTCCTCGGCTCGCGGGTCAGCCACCTCGAATCCGACTTCCGCAAGGTCGGGCTGTGGTCACGGCGCACCCTGCTCTACGCGGCACTCTCGCGCAAGGGCGAGTGCCCCGACCCCACCTGCCGAATGGTCCACCACGGCTGGGGGACGGGCGCGGAACTGTTCGAACACGACCACCTCGACCCCCGCACGCACGACCGGCTGGCCGAACTGTTCGGCCCGATCGCACTGGGCGTGCTCGGCCATCTGCGGCAGATGGAACTCGCGCACGCCGTTGTGCGCTGGAACGTCGACGACGACCGCTACCGCGTGCTCCCGGAGAACGCACTCGATCACGCCGATCGCATCGACTGCCCCGTGCTGCTGCTCGCGGGTACCCGCAATGCGGCCTGGATCGATTCCAACAAGCTGTGTTACGAGGTGCTCTCGGACCGCAATCCGGGCCTCGATGTCCGCTACACCGAAATCCCTTCCTATGGACACCTCGACACCTTCATCGGCCGTGGCGCGGCGCTCGACGTCTTCGGCTATCTCGTCGACTTCTTCGACGAGCTCTCAGCTGGGCAGGCGTAGTGGTAGGCCTGCCGATTGGTAGATGGCATCGATGACGGACATGGTCTCGACGGCGTCATCGGGCGTGGTCGGCACGGGTACACCGCGCAGGACCGCGGCGGCGAAGGCGTCGAGTTGATAGTCGTAGGAGCTGCGCGATGCGAACCGACGCACCCGCCTGCCCTGTTCGGTGCGGACCACCAGCAGGTGCCCCAGATGCGGCAGCACCGGGTTGAGCAACCGCAGTCGACCGCGCTCGCCGACCACGGTGGCGCTGATCCGCAGCAGGTCCGACGACCACATCGAGCAGCGGATGCGGCCGGTGTGCCCGGACGGGAACCGCAGGTCGGCCGACATCGCGCGATCGATGCGCGCGTCGTGCAGCTTCGCCCGCGCCGCAACCACTTCCGGGTTCTCGCCACCGAGGAGCCGGGCCAGGTGCACGGCGTAGCAGCCCGCGTCCATCAGCGCACCGCCGGCGAGGTCGTAGTCGTAGCGGATATCGGAGAACTTGGGCAGCGGGAACGACAGGGCGGCATCCACGCTCCGCAGCGTCCCCAATTCGCCTGCGGCGATGATCTCCTCGGCGGCCTTCGTCAACGGGTGGTAGCGGTAGTGGAACGCCTCCATCACCACCCGATCGGAAGCACCGGCCAGCGCGGCGATCTCGCGCGCTTCCTCGGCATTGGCGGTGAACGGCTTCTCGCACAGCACATGCTTTCCGGCCGCCACGGCAGCGCGGGTCCAGCGACCGTGCAGACCATTGGGCAGCGGAATGTAGACCGCGTCGATATCGGGTGCGTCGATCAGCTCCTGATAGCTGTCGTACACCGTGCCGATGCGGTGCTTGCGGGCGAACTTCTCCCCCCGCGACCGCTCACGCGCCGCCACCGCGGCGACGACGACCTCCGGATTCCGCTCGGCCGGTCCGATCACCGCCGCGGGCGCGATAGCGGCCGCGCCGAGGATGCCGATACGGAGTTCTGCGGGCCTGTCTTCGCTCACCACCAGACGTTAACACCGGAAACGACCACGAACGGAAGTCGAGAATATGCGTATCGCCTTGTTGACGGCGGGAACCCGCGGCGATCACCAGCCGTATCTCGCGCTGGCCGACGAATTCGCCGCGCGCGGCCATCACGTCGAGATCACCGCCACCGAGAACTACGCGGAGGTGGTGCGGCGCTCGGGTTTCCAACCACACGTCATCCCGTTCAACTCGGCGGAACTGCTGGAATCGCCTGCGGCCAAACGGGCGCTGTCTTCGGGCAAGACGCTGCCGTTCGTGCGGATCATGCTCGACACGGTCAAGATCATGGCGGGCGAGCGCGGTGAGCGCATGCACCACGTGCTCAGCGACGCCTGCGACTCGGCGGATGTGATCGTCAGCTGTGCCTCGACTCTGCCGTGGGCGATGGAGCGGGGCGAGCAGACCGGTCAGCGGGTCCTCGGCTGCCTGCCGTATCCGCTCGAACGGACCGCGGAGTTCCCTTCCTCGTTCATGGTCAAGCGAATGGTGTCCTCGCGCTGGTTGCGGCGTGCCAGCTATTCGGCCTTCGAATTCGCCTACGGTGTCGCCTATCGCCGGGTGGATCGGCGGGTGCGGGAAATGATGAAGTTGCCGGGTGCGCCGCGCAACCCGTTCCGGCGCATCCGCGAGGACGGCATCGCGTTGGTGCACATGGTGAGTCCGGTGCTGCTGCCCACCCCGGCGGACTGGCCGGACCGCTCGATCGTCGTCGGCGCGCCGATCCTGGCACCGCGGCTGCGCGGTGCCTGGGGTGAGGACGAGCTCGATTCGACGCTGACCGAATGGCTCGACGAGGGCGAGCCCCCGATCTACTTCTGTCTGACCGGAATGCCGATCCTCGACCCGGTCGGCTGCTGCGCGTTGATCGCCGCCGTGTGCCGCAGGTTGGGTGCGCGCGCCTTGGTGACGGTCAAGGGCGAGGGATACCCGCGCGGCATCAGCGAGGACCGCACCCTCCATGTCGTCGACTCCTTCGACTATGACCGCGTGCTGCCTCGATGCCGGGCGGTGGTTCACCACGGCGGCAGCGGCAATACCCACGACGTGCTGCGCGCAGGCCTGCCTGCGGTGGTGATCGGGGTGCACAGCGACCAGTTCTTCTACGGCTGGCGCATCACCGCCCTCGGTATCGGCGCCGACTTCCCCTATCCCGCGCTCACCGAGGACCGGCTGCACGACGCGCTGGTCCGCACGCTCACGCCCGAAGCACGCAGCAGGGCAGCGGAACTCGGTCGCGAGGTCGCTGCCGAGAACGGTGTCCGAGCGGCGGCCGACGCCGTGGAACGCCTGGCCGTCGCGACCTCGGTCTGAGCTGTGGGCGATCGCGTGCATGTCGCGCTCTTCACCGACTTCCACCCCGACACCCTCGGCGGCGTACAGACCGCGATGCGGTCGCTGTGCGACGGGCTGCGCGGACTCGGTCATCGAGTGACCGTATTCACCGCTCCCGCACCGGGTTCCGTGCTCGGCGACGCGGACACCGTCGTGCTGTCGGCGTCACCGTTCTCGATGTCGAACGGCCTGCCGATGGTGCTGCCGAGCCGAGCCAACCAGCGCCTGATCGATGCGGCGTTGCGTGCGCGAGATATCGACGTCATCCACTCGCTGACCACCTACGGCGCCGGAATCGCCGGGATTCGCGCTGCCCGCCGACACGGCGTCCCCCTCGTGCAGACCATGCAGAGCCGCGACGACACCGTCATCGAAAAATATTCGCCCGCACCGTATCTCGCCGCGTGGATGATGCGCTGGGTGCACGGCCGGTTCGTACCGCTGCGCCGGCAACCGCCCTTTGCCGGCGACAGTCGCACCGCCCGGCTCGCGTGGCGCCCGCTGATCGCCCAGGCACAGGCCGCCGACCGAGTGATCGTGCCAACCAACCACTTCGCCCGCCGCCTCGCCGATCGTGGCGTCGACCGCCCGATCCATGTGGTGTCCAACGGGATCGATGACGCGCTCCTCGACCGCGTCCGGAACGAGCGAAGTGCGTCGAGGAACACCCATGCCCCACTGCGGGTGCTCTGGTGCGGTCGCCTGTCCGCGGAGAAGCGTCCCATCGAGGCGATCCAGGTAGTGGGCCTCGTCCCCGACTGCACCCTCGACATCTACGGCAGCGGTCCGCTCGCCGACCGGGCTGCTGCTGCCGCCGCCGATCTGCCCGACCGCGTGCGCCTGCACGGCCGAGTCGACCAGGCCAGCTGCCTGGCCGCGATGGGTGCGCACGACCTGCTGCTGCTCACCTCCGACTGCGACACCCAGGGCATGGTCCTGCTGGAAGCGGTGGCCATGGGCCTGCCGGTCCTGTACTGCGACCCTGAACTGTCCGAAACCGTGCCCGCGCAAGGCGGTATCCGCACCACCGATGCCTCGGTGGAGTCCTTCGCCGCCGAACTCGCCGCTCTCGCGTTGGACCGAAACCGCCTGTCCACCATGGTCGAGGCGCTCACCGCCCATGCTGAGGAGCCACGCCAATCCCGACACCTCACCGATATCGTGTCGGTCTACACGGACGCCATGTCCAGGAAGTCAACGACTGCGCGTTGACCTTCTAGCAACCCACGTGCGGGCATCGAACGGGCATCGGCCCGCTGTCCTCGTCTCAGCGGTATCGCGGAAGCTGCAGTCGCTCCAGCCACGGCTGCCGGAACGGCAGAGAGCGGGTCTCCTCGGTCAGTGCCGTCTGGGATTTCGCGCGGACGTAGTCGTGGGACCGCAAGGTGATCTCGGTCTGGTGCGGTATATCGAAGCTGCGATCACTCTCGGCAAGGGCGACGCGCGGTAACGCCGCGATCAGCTGAGCTGGGGCGAAAGAAGCTGTCCGCGAAGGTCGCTACCTTGGAAGTGCGGCGGCTGGTGCACTTGACTCGCTGAGGCATCCACATCTTCGGTCCCCAATGCCGCTGCCACGGTAGCGAGCGACGCGAGCGTGGCGATGGAGGCCCCGGCCATCGCGAGATAGCCGCCGGGGAGCGTGATCTGATACCACGACAGGATCATTGTCGCGATGAGGGCGATCGTCACGACGGCGTCGATCGCGACGACTCCCACGATCCATCCCCCCTCGCCGACCTCGCGGCTACCCCACGCCGTGACGAACGCGGCGACGAAGCACAGTGCTCCGATGAGGTACAGCAGCGGGGTCGACAGGCCGTTGTCGAGCTTCCAGAGGTCTGCCGCGAGCGCGAATGACGCTACGCCGAGACCTGCGTTCGCCGCCGCGGCGACCTGGATGACGCTTCGGTTCAACAATTGCGGCCTGCTCGCGGTGTTGCTCGGGCTCTGTTCCTTGGTGGACATACGAGGCTCCTGATCAGTAGGAGAAACGGAGGTTCGCGGCCGTGACCGGTCGTGGGATTTCGTGCGGGAGCGGTTCAGGACAGGGTGGCTGCCCACGTGGCGTTGCGCTCGGCGATCGCCGAGCCACGGCTTTCCGGTGCGCGCCATGCCCCGGAAACACCTGAGCGGGGCCGCGAATGAGTGATCCGCGGCCCCGCTCAGGGGCGCGGTTACGCCTGTTGCGGTGAAGGCTCCGGCTCGGCGACGGCCTCGGCGATCGGTGTCGAAACGGTCGGACCCATCGGAAGGGCAGCCAGGACTACGGGGATGCACCCGATGGCGCTGAACCAGAACACCGTGTGCAATCCGTCGAGCCAGCCGGTGGTGACCGACGTGGTGATCGCGGCGAAGGCCGCGATGCCCAGGCCGCCGCCCATCTGGCGGGCGGTGGTGCTCATGCCGTAGCCAGAGGCGAACTTCTCCTCCGGCACCGAGGTCGCGGCGGCGCTGGACACCGCCGTCATCACCAGGCCGATACCGAGGCCGAGGAGCAGACCGACCGGGAACCACACCGCCCAGAAGCGCGGCGTCTCATCGAGTAGGAGCGCGAACAGAACCGCCGAGATGCCGAAGCAGATGGTGCCCGCGATCGTCGCGAGGCGCGCGATGTCGGGGTGCTTGGACTTGCCGACGATGGCCGCACCGACCGCCGCGGTGAAGGCGCCGGGAGTGTTGGCCAGACCGGTTTCCCAGACGGAGTAGTCCCAGACGAGCAGGGTCCACAGCGGGGTTGCCAGTAGCCAGGCGAACATCACGATGCCGAACAGGAAGGAGACGGCGCTCGCCGAGGCGAAGGTGCGATTGCGCCACAGGTCGACCTCGAAGGTCGGCACCGGCGTGCGCATCGAGCGCAGGATGCCCAGCGCGAGGAGCACGAGCCCGCCGATGGTGCAGCCGAGGAAGGCCGGACTGGTCCAACCCCATGAGCCGCCCTGGGTCAACCCGACTACGGCCGCGCCGACGCCGACCGCGACCAGGATGGCGCCGATCGGATCGGGCCGTACCGAGGAGGGAACCTTGATCTCGGGCAGCCAGGCGCGGCCCGCGATCAGGGCGAAGATCCCGACGGGGACGTTGATGAGGAAGATGGCGGGCCAATCGAAGGCCGACACCAGGAAGCCGCCGACCGCGGGACCGAAGGCCGCGGACACCGATGCGGCGCCTGCCCATGCCGCGACCGCCGCGACCCGCTTCTCCGGCGGATACGCGCCGAGAACCAGGCCGAGCGCGGCGGGAATCATGCCGCCCGCCGCCATGCCTTGCAGTGCGCGAGCGCCGATTAGAACTTCGATGGTCGGCGCCGCGGCGCACAACGCGGACGCGACGGTGAACCCGAGTAGCGACCACAGGAACACTGTCTTGCGGCCGATCAGGTCGGCATAGCGGCCGACCGGGGTGAGGACCGCCGCGAAGAACACGGCGTAGCCGCTCACAACCCAGGACAGCGTGGAGAGCGACGTGTCCGAGAAGTCCTCGGCGATGCTGCGGAACGCGACGTTCACCACGGACATGTCGAGGAAGGCCACAAAGGTGGCCAGCGCGGTGATCAGCAGAACGCGACGGGGCTCCACCGCGGACGGCGCTTCGGTCGTGGTCTTGTCAGTCATCGTTTACCTGTCCGATCGTCGCACCGTCCGCGCGGGCGCGCGGTGGAGGGGAAAACGTTCATGACGACCTCTCAGTCTTATGTTGAACCGAACGTTCGTACGCATCCATTAACGCACGGGCACTCTGGACATGCAAGAGATGTTGGCTCGGCCGCCGTCAGGTGCTCCAACTGGCCGCACGATTGTTCGGCTATCGTGGGTGATGAGTACGCCACGACACACGGGCGTATTCGGACTTTTGTTGGGAAGGAGTTCGGGTCGATGAGCGATATCCAGACCGCGCGTGGGCAGGACACCCGCCGTGCCATCCTGCGAGAAGCGGTCCAGGTCGGTGCGGTCGAGGGGCTGGACCGGCTCACGATCGGGCGCCTGGCAACCTCGCTAGGTGCCAGCAAGAGCGGCGTGTTCGGGCTCTTCGGTTCCAAGGAGGAATTGCAGCTGGCGGCGATCGAGGAGGCGAAGGCCGAGTTCATCGCGTCGGTGATCAGCCCCGCGTTGCGTCAACCGTCCGGCCTCGTCCGGTTGCGCACCCTCTGCGATGCGTGGATCGACCATCTCAGTGAAGATGTCGGTTCGGGTGGTGCGTGCTTCTTCCTGTCCGTCGGCGCGGAATTCGGCGCACGGCCGGGACGGGTACGCGACGCGATCGTGGCGGTCTGGCAACAGTGGCACGAGTTTCACCGCCAGACCGTGATCGAGGCCAAGCAACTGGGTGAGATCTCGGCCGAGACCGACCCGGCCCAACTGGCGTTCGAACTGGCCGCGATCGAGCGTGCTGCCGCGTCCGACATGATCTTGCTCGGCGACCCGGAAGTCTTCGATCGGGCGCGCGCCACAATGCTGCGGTTGCTGCGCGAATGCGCCACCGGCGGGGCGCGCGCGCCGGCCCTGATCGGCTAAGCGGTGTTGGCCTGCTGCGGAATATGGGCCGCGAGTGCCTTGACGGCTTCGGCGGCGAGTACAGCGTGGCCCGACATGTTGAAGTGGATCCGGTCGTTGCTCATCACGTCGGGGCGATGCCCGACCGAGTGATGCCACAGGTCGATGAGGATCGCGTCGTGCTCGGCAGCGATGTTGCGCACCAGTTCGTTGAGCCGCGCCAAGCTGCTCCGAAAGCGCACCATCGCCGCGTCGGGAAAAGCGTCTGCCAGGGTCATTGTCATCATCTGCGCGCCGATGCCGTTGCCTGCCTCGAACAGTTCGGTGAGATTGGCCGCGATCGCGGCGTAGTCCGGGGTCTCGGCCATCAGGTCGTTGCCGCCGCACGAGATCATCACCAGATCGGGCTTGAACGCCACCATCAGGTCTTTCTGCTCCTCGACGACCTGACGTGAGGTCGCCCACGGGGTGCCGAGGTTCATGTAGTTGATCGGACCGACCGCCATCGCCAAAGTATCGGCCATCCGGGCGAACGATGTCAGCCTGCGGTAGCCACGATAGGGCGCGCCGAGACCTATCGCGGTGCTGTCGCCGATGACGGCGAGCCGCCGCCACGGAGCACCGTCGAGCATCGCCGCGGCGCTGGCGTCGTCGATGCAGTCGGGGTCGGTCTCTTCTGTCCAAGTCTGCGAGGTCATTTCCGGCCCTATCTCCCCTTGGCGTCCGATGGCGATCTGCTGTGCTCTGAACGAACGATCGTTCTTATTTACGCACGCAATGTGGGAGTCGTCAAGTCGTTATGCCGAGACGAACGCTACCCCGGTAGTCGGCAGGTAGCCATCCGAACGGTTGTGCGGCAAGTAGGGGAGTAGCTAGGGGTTCCAGCGAGTGCTGGGTCCGTTGACGATGGGTGATGTTGGCCGCCGGAGTAATCGACGGCGAACACGCCAGCCGGAGTGCGATCCACGCGAAGTCGCGTCGGAATCGGCGAACCGCGAATCACATCGTTCATCGGAGGAAACGCGCAATGGCGACCGAAGAGGAGCTTCGGGCATACCTGAAGCGAGCCGCAATCGACTTGCATCGCACCCGGCAGCGTCTGCAGGAGGTGGAAAACCGGTCGAGCGAGCCCATCGCTGTGATCGGCATGGGTTGCCGGTATCCCGGCGGCGTCAAATCTGCCGAGGACCTGTGGCAGATGGTCGCCGACGGGCGTGACGTGATCTCGGAGTTTCCGACCGATCGAGGTTGGGACGTCGACGGTCTCTATCACCCCGACCCCGACCACGAAGGGACGTCGTACTCTTCGCATGGCGGCTTCCTGGAGAGCGCTGCCGATTTCGACGCTGCCTTCTTCGGAATCAGCCCGCGTGAGGCGCTGGCGATGGAACCGCAGCAGCGGCACATGCTCGAAGTCGCCTGGGAGGCGCTCGAACGTGCGGGCATCGACCCGAATACTTTGCGCGGCACCGATACCGGTGTGTTCGCGGGCATCATCGAGGTCGAATACGGCCCGACCATCATGGAAGATCGCAGTGGTCTGGCGGGCTGGTTGCTGATCGGCCGGACCTCCAGCGTCGCGTCGGGTCGGGTGGCTTACTCACTCGGCCTCGAGGGCCCCGCCGTCTCGCTGGACACCGCGTGCTCGTCGTCGCTGGTGGCGATCCATCAGGCAGCGAATTCGCTGCGGTCGGGCGAATGTTCGTTGGCACTGGCCGGCGGCGCGACGATCATGCCGACACCGGAGGCGTTCATCGCCTTCTCCCGTCAGCGCGTGATCTCGGCGGACGGGCGGGCCAAGGCGTTCGCGGCCGCCGCCGACGGCACCACCTGGTCCGAAGGTGTCGGACTGCTTGTCCTGGAACGACTCTCGGACGCGCAGAAGAACGGCCACCCCATCCTCGCCGTGTTGCGCGGATCCGCGGTGAATCAGGACGGTGCGTCCAACGGCCTGACCGCACCGAACGGCCCGTCGCAGCGGCGGGTCATCGAAGCCGCGCTGCGCAATGCCAAGATTCCGGCGTCCGGCGTCGATGTCGTCGAGGCGCACGGCACGGGTACCCCACTGGGCGACCCGATCGAGGCGAACGCGCTGCTGGCCACCTACGGCCAGGACCGCACGACGCCGCTGCTGCTCGGCTCGATCAAGTCGAACATCGGTCACAGCAGTGCCGCGGCCGGTGTGGCCGGCGCGATCAAGGTGATCATGGCGATGCGGCACGGGACGGTGCCGCCGACCCTGCACGTCGACGAGCCGTCGCACCAGGTCGACTGGGACGCGGGTGCGGTGGAACTGGTGACCGAGGCCACGCAGTGGCCCGAGGTCGACCGTCCGCGCCGGGCGGCGGTGTCCGCCTTCGGCATCAGCGGAACCAACTCTCACGTCATCTTCGAACAGGCGCCCGCCCCCACCACCGAGGCGAGCGGGCCCGAGGAAACCGGTGTCCAGGTCGAGCCCGCGGCCACGGCGTGGGTCGTCTCCGCGGCCACCGCGCCCGCGCTGTCGGATCAGATCGCCCGGTTGAGCACCTTCCTCGACGATCATCCTGAACATTCGCCTGCCGACATCGGGTATTCGCTGGCCACCCAGCGCGCCAGGTTCGCTCATCGCGCGGTGGTGCTCGGCAGCACCCGCGAGGAACTGATCGCAGCGCTGAAGACGGCCGGTTCGGTTGTCGAAGATGCCGCGACGGCCGATTTCGGCGCCGATGTGGTGGTCGGTGTGGCAGGCAGCTCGGCCAAGACCGCGGTGATGTTCCCCGGCCAGGGCGCGCAACGCGTCGGCATGGGACGTGCGCTGTACGAGCGGTATCCGGTGTATGCCGCCGCCTTCGACGAGGTGTGCGTGCGGCTCGATCCGGCACTGGGGCGTTCGCTGCGCGAGGTCGTCTTCGCCGAGCCCGACAACGACGAGGCGGCGCTGCTCGACCACACCGCCTTCACCCAGGCCGCGTTGTTCGCCGTCGAGGTGGCGCTGTTCCGGTTGGCCGAGAGTTTCGGGGTGCGACCGGATCTGGTGCTCGGACACTCGATCGGCGAGATCTCGGCCGCCCATGTCGCCGGCGTGCTGTCGCTGGATGACGCGGCCGCCCTGGTCGCCGCGCGCGGCCGACTCATGCAGGCACTGCCAGAGGGCGGCGCGATGCTGTCGGTGCGGGCGGACGAGCAGACGGTGCTGCCGCTGCTGTCCGGCCGCGAGAGCACTGTGGCCATCGCCGCGATCAACAGCCCGTCGGCGCTGACGATCTCGGGTGTGGCCGACGTCGTCGACGACATCGCGGCGGAGCTGCGCTCGCTCGGACACACGGTCAAACCGCTGCGGGTGAGCCATGCGTTCCACTCGCCGCTCATGGAGCCGATGCTCGCCGAGTTCGGCGCGGTCGCCGCGTCGCTCACCTACCAGCGGCCGTCGATCCCGATCATCTCCAACGTCACCGGCGCGGTCGCCGAATCAGAGCAGCTGTGCACCCCGGAATACTGGGTGCGCCATGTCCGCGAGGCGGTCCGCTTCGCCGACGGAGTGCGCGCCGCGCATGATTTCGGTGCGACAGTGTTCCTCGAGATCGGCCCCGGTGCGAGTTCGACCACCCTGGTCGATGAGGTGCTCAACGACGGTGTCGACGAGGCAGTCGCCGTGGCGACCTCATTGCTGAGGCCCAAGCACGACGAGCCGATCGCGTTCTACGCGGGTCTGGCCGCTGCGCACGCTTCGGGCACCGCGGTCGACTGGACGCAGGGCATCGATGTGCGCGCGGTCGCGCAGGTCGACCTGCCGACTTACGCGTTCCAGCACCGGCGTTACTGGCTGGACAAGCCGACCGGGACCGGCGATGTCGCCGGTGTCGGGCTCGGCGTGGTCGATCACCCGCTGCTCGGCGCGAAGATCACGCAGGCGAGCGGCGGCGACGATGTGCTGTTGACCGGTCTGTTGTCGACTCGGGCCCAGCCGTGGTTGGCCGATCACGTGGTTGGCGGCTCGATCCTGGTGCCGGGCACCGCGTTCGTGGAGATCGCCCTGCTGGCGGGTGGCCAGGTCGGTGTCCCTCGAATCGGTGAATTGGTGCTGCAGGCGCCGCTGGTGTTGCCAGAGCGGGGCGGTGTCGAGGTGCAGGCCGTGGTCGGTGGTTCCGGTGACGATCGGCCGATCACCATCTACTCGCGGCCACAGCAGCTCGACGACGAGGGTGAGCAGGCGGAGTGGACAGTGCACGCCACCGGCTCGATGGTCGTCGATGACGCACCTGCGGTCGTGACACCGGAGCTGGCCACCTGGCCCGTCTCTGGTGCCACCGCGGTCGAGATCGGTGATCCTTACGCCGAACTCGCCGACGCGGGCTATGGCTACGGCCCGGTATTCCAGGGTCTGCGCGCCGTCTGGCGACGCGGCGAGGAATTGTTCGCCGAGGTGGAACTGCCGGAGCAGGCGCGCGGCGCGGCGGGAGCCTTCGGGATCCACCCGGCACTGCTCGACGCGGCGTTGCACGCGATGGCCGTCGCCGGTGGCGATACCGACGGCGACCAGATCCGGTTGCCGTTCGCGTGGGAGGGCGTCACCCTGCACGCGGTCGGTGCCACGGCGGTGCGCGTTCGACTCGCCGCCACCGGCACGGATCGGATGTCGATCACCGCGGTCGACGCGGCGGGAGCGCCGGTCGTCACGGTGGACGGACTATCGCTGCGGGCAATGTCACGTGACGCGCTCGGCGGGTCCACGAAGACAGCGGCCGCCGAGGGTCTGTACGCACTCACCTGGGTGCCGCAGCCGGTGATCGAAGCGGCACAGGGCAACTGGGAGCCCTACGCCGACGTCGAGAACGAGTACGAAGAGGTGGTCGACACCGCCGGCGCCAAGGCCGTGGTGCTGCGCTTCGGCAGCGACACCGCCGAAGTGCCCGGCCCGGACGCGGTGCGCACCAAGGTGACCACAGTGCTGCGGCGGGTTCAGGACGTGCTCGCCGACGAGCGCAACGCCGACGCCACCCTCGTGGTGGTCACCAGCCACGCGGTCTCGATCGAAGGCGCCGAGGCGATCGGTGACCTGGCGGTGGCGCCGGTGTGGGGCTTGCTGCGCAGCGCACAAGCCGAGCAGCCCGACCGCATCCAGCTCATCGACGTCGACGACGCGGACGACTACCGCGCCGCCGTCGCCGCGACGCTCGGCGGTTCCGAGGGGCAGGTCGCGTTCCGGCGCGGTGTGCCGCACGTTCCCCGCCTCGCCCGTCCCGGCGCGGACAGCGCGGCCGGGTCCGCCCTGGTCGGTACCCAGCCATGGCTGCTGACCTCGCTCGGCAAGGGCACGCTGCACGGCGACAACATCGTGCTGGTGGAGAGTTCCGACAGCGAGTCCTTGCAGCCGGGTGAGGTGCGGGTGCAACTGCGTGCCTCCGGCATGAACTTCCGCGACGTACTGATCGTGCTCGGCATGTACCCGGATCCGGACGCGCCGATCGGCGGTGAAGGCGCGGGCATCATCGTCGACGTCGCCGACGACGTCACCGAATTCGCTGTCGGCGACAAGGTGATGGGCCTGTTCTCCGGGCTCGGTTCCACCGTCGTTTCCGATCAGCGCATGGTGGCCGCGATGCCCGAAGGGTGGACCTACGCGCAAGCGGCGGCCGTTCCCGCGGTCTTCGGTACCGCCTACTACTCGCTGGTCGACCTGGCCGGCGTGCGGGCAGGGGAGTCGCTGCTCATCCACGCCGCCACCGGTGGTGTCGGTATGGCGGCGACCCAGCTGGCCAGGCACCTCGGGCTCGAGGTCTACGCGACGGCCAGCGAGCCGAAGTGGAAGACCCTGCGCGAGATCGGCTACGACGACGCCCACATCGGGAACTCGCGCACCCTCGACTTCGAGCAGAAGTTCTCGGCCGCGACCGACGGGCACGGCGTGGACGTGGTACTCGACTCGCTCGCAGGCGATTTCGTCGACGCATCCCTGCGGCTGCTGCCGCGCGGCGGTCGGTTCATCGAGATGGGCCAGACCGACGTGCGTGATCCGGAGAAGATCGCGCAGGAGTATCCCGGTGTCGCCTACCGCGGATTCGTTCTGATGGAAGCCGGCCCCGACCGGCTGCACGAGATCCTCACCGAACTGGTGGCGCTGTTCGCGTCCGGTGCGCTGCAGCCACTTCCGGTCACCACCTGGGATGTGCGCCGGGCACCGGAGGCGTTCCGCTTCCTCAGCCAGGCCAGGCACATCGGCAAGAACGTGCTGACGATTCCGGCCCTGCTCGATCCCGAAGGCACGGTGCTCGTCACCGGCGGTACGGGCGTGCTCGGCGGGGAGATCGCTCGCCACCTGGTGCAGGCCAGGGGCATGCGTCACCTGTTGCTTACCAGCCGTAGTGGTTCGGCGGCGGCGGGTGCGAGCGAGCTGCGCGAGGAATTGATCGCGCTCGGTGCCGAAGTCGAGATCGCCGCGTGTGATGTCGCCGACCGCGACGCACTGGCAGCGCTGCTGGCCGACATCCCGCAGGCACACCCGCTGACCGCGGTCGTGCACACGGCGGGCGTGACCGACGACGCGGTGTTCGGGGCACAGACCCCGAAGAGCCTGGAGACCGCGCTGCGGCCGAAGGTCGATGCCGCGTGGAACCTCCACGAGGCCACCCAGGATCTGGCGTTGGCGGAGTTCGTGCTCTATTCCTCGGTAGCCGGTGTGCTCGGTGGTCCGGGTCAGGCGAACTACGCTGCGGCCAACGTCTACCTCGACGCGCTGGCCCAGCACCGGCAGCGACTCGGATTGCCCGCGACCTCGATCGCGTGGGGACTGTGGGCGCAGGCCAGCGGCATCACCGCCGAACTGTCGGACATCGACCGGGCACGCATGCGTCGTGACGGCATGATCGGCATCGACACCGCCGACGGTGTGGTCATGTTCGACAACGCGCTGTCGATGGGTGCGGCACTCACGGTGGCCGCGCGACTCGATCTCGCGGCGATCAGGGCCGCGGGTGCCGACGACCCGACGCTGTTGCCACCGCCGCTGCGTGGTCTGCTGCGGGCCGCACCTCGGCGTGCCGGTGGTGGCGCGGGGGAGGCGGGCGAGTCCTCGTCGCTGGCGAAGAGCCTGCTCGCGATGAGTCCGGTGGATCAGGAGCGCACGATGCTCAATCTGATCAGGTTGCATGCCGCCGCGGTGCTCGGGCACGATTCGCCCGACGAGATCGGGCCCGGCCAGGCGTTCACCGACCTCGGCTTCGACTCTCTCGGCGCGGTGGAGTTCCGCAACCGACTCAAGTCGGCGACCGGGCTCAAGCTGACCACGACGGTGGTGTTCGACTACCCGACCCCGGCCATCCTGGCGCAGTACATGTGCGAGGAGATCGTCCCGGCCGACGCGGCCGCGGCGCGCATTCTCACCGAGATCGACACCGTCGCTTCGGGTTTCGCGGCAGCGGCACTGAGCAGTGCCGAACGAGTCGACATCGCCGACCGCCTCGACGAGCTCCTGCGCGCCGTGCGGGGCGAGGAAGACGATGCCGTGATCTCCGAACTCGGCAGTGCCGCCGACGACGAACTGTTCGAGTTCTTCGACAACGACCCCGCGAGCCTGGGGTAGGTCGGCCGCCGCCACATCCCGGGCATCGCAGCGGGCGGCGGCGGCACAGTTTGTCATTTCACCCCTGACCCGGCGTCGTCGAAGAGACGGCGTCGGGTCGTCAGAAAGGAAATACCGATCTCATGCGAATGCGACATCATGGTGCCGCCGGAGCGATGCGCACCGCACCGGGAGCGTGGCGCCGACGACTGACGGTGCCCGGAACTCTCCTGGTGTCCGCGTTGGCGGTCATCACCAACGTCATGGCGTCACCGACTGCCGTGGCGAAACCGGGAGTGCCGATCGCGAGCGATCGGTGTACCGCCGAACAGCGCACCGAGTCGCTGCGGGCCGACCAGCAGCGCGTGTTCGACCTGCTCGGTCCGCTGCGGACGCTGAACGGCCCGGAGGATCTGGTGCCGCTGGCGGCCACGGGCACCTACGGTCCCGACTCGCACGGCTGGGTGCAGTACGAGCGGATGGGTGTGGCGCTGCTCGACCTGAACCAGGCGCTGCAGATCATCGGCAAGCAGATGCCCGGTATGAACCCGGGCCGCGACACCGTGGTCAGCGGCAAGCCCGCAGGGTTGTTCTATCGCTCACGACAGACCGGCTTCGACTACCACGACGCCGTGACGCCGGCGTTCCCGTACGACCTGGTCGGCTGGTTCTACGCCGGTGTATACACCCCCGGTGAGACCCCGAACGAGGTGGGACTGTGCATGTTCCGCGGCGACTGGGCCTTCCACGAGCGTGGCGTGCACACCTTCCCCAAGTTCGACATGTACATGATGCCGCCGCAGGAGGACTACCTCGGCCAGAAGCGGGGCGACACCCCACTGCCGGGTGGGTCGACACCGTCCGGGCTGGTCCATCCGCGCGGCTGGGACGTACACATTTTCCTCGACCCTTCGAACCCCACGACGCCGGTGGCCACGGACCTGAGCCCGTTCGGCGACATTCCCGGTGTGGTCGGCGGCATGGACACCGCGTTCCCCTACCCGGTCTGGCCCGACGAGCTCGAGGCCGGCGCCGATCCGCATCCGGTCACACCCGGTATGACCGCCGGGCACAGCCACAATTGATCGGAGCGCACCAATGACACAGTCGGACAACGTCACCGTACTGATCGTCGGCGCGGGCGGGTGTGGGTTGTCCACGTCGATCTTCCTCTCCAATCTCGGCGTGGATCATCTGCTGATCGAGCAACGCGGCGAGACGTCGCGGCTGCCGAAGGCCCATTACCTGAGCCAGCGGACGATGGAGCTGTACCGCCAGCACGGGGTCGCCGACGCGATCACCGCGGTCGGCGCGCCACTGGACAAGTTCGGCAAGGTGGTGTGGCAGACCTCGCTGACCGGCCGAGGTCCCTACGACGGCAAGGTGCTCTACGAACTCGACGCCTTCGGGGCGGGCTCGCTGAGCGAACGCTACGCGGGCGACAGCCCGGTCGATTCGACCAACCTGCCACAGATCCGGCTGGAGCCGATCCTGCGTGACCTGGCGGAGCAGCGTGCGCCCGGTCGCGTCCGGTACGGGTGCGAACTGCTCGACTGGGTCGACGAGGGATCGACGATCGTGGCCCGGCTGCGCGACGCCGACGGCGCGGAGTCGACGGTGCGGGCCAAGTATCTGATCGCCGCCGACGGCGGTCGCACCGTGGGGCCGCGACTCAAGGTGAAGATGGAGGGGTGGCCGAAGTTCCACCAGGTCACGACGGCGCATTTCTCGGCAGACCTGTCGCGCTGGCAGCACGACGGCGCCCTGATCACCTTCTTCATCAACCCCGAACAGGCCGAGTTGTCCGGCGCGATGCTGGTGCAGATGGGCCCCACCTGGGGCAAGTTCTCCGAGGAATGGGGTCTGCACTTCACCGCGGACGCCGACGATCCGGCCCGTACCCGCAAAGACGCGCTGCTGCAACGGATTCGCGATGTGCTCAAGGCGCCGGATCTGCCGATCACCCTGCACAAGGTGAGCAGCTGGACCGTCGACGCGGTGCTCGCGGCGAAGTACCGGGTGGGCAATGTGTTCCTGGCCGGCGACGCGGCGCACCGCATGCCGCCGGCCGCGGGTCTCGGCCTGAACACCGCCATCCAAGACGGACACAATCTGGCCTGGAAGATCGCGGCCGTCGAGTCGGGGCGGTCGGAGGCCACCCTGCTCGACAGCTACGAATCCGAGCGGCGCCCGATCGGCCGGGACAATCTGGACTGGGCGCTGGGCATCCTGAAGAACACCGAGCTGATCACCGAGAACGCGCTCGGTTTCGGTCCCCAGGTGCCACGGCTGGTGCGGCCCGCGTTCTTCCACGTGTACTTCGAGGATTCCCGTCGTGGCGCGACGACCAGGGCGCGCGCCGGTGAGGTGTTCCGCACCCACCGGGTCGACTGCCAGGCGCACGACATGGAACTCGGCCTGGCCTACGCCGAGGGCGCCCTCACCCCCGATGGCACCACGGCACCGCCCCGCGAGCCGATGGGCGATATCTACCACCCCACCACGCGGCCGGGGCACCGGTTGCCGCACGCGTGGGTGGAAAAGGACGGCACCCGGCTGTCGACGCTGGACCTGGTTCCCCGCGACCGCCCGGTATTGCTGGTCGGTCCCGCGGGGCAGCCGTGGCTCGACGCCGCGCGTGAGCTCAGCGCCGATCCTGCTGTCCCGTTCGTGGTCGCCACCATCGGCGACGACCACAGCGCGGCCACCTACCGCGAAAACGGCGCCTGGTCGCGGGTCCGCGAGATCGCCGACGACGGGGCGATCCTGGTACGCCCCGACCACCACGTGTGCTGGCGCAGCCTGAGCACGAACGACAATCCGGCGGACGCGTTGCGCGCCGCCTTCGCGAACATAGGAGCAAGTGGATGGCGATGACACGCCGACGCAACCGGGCCAACTGGCGAGTGCTGGCGATAGTTCCGCTGTTCGCGGGGTTCGTCGCGGTCACCGGTGGATCTGCCGGGTCGGCTCCGGTCGGCGGCGGTTGCGGGGGAAACCACTGGGTGGCGACCTGGATGGCCGCGCCGTCGGATTCGGCGTCGCTGGCCGACTTCTCGTTCAATCCGATCACGTCGGTGGGTGACCAGACCTACCGCATGGTGATCACCCCGCATCGGGCGGGCGCGACCCTGCGCGTGCACCTGACCAACCGGCTCAGCCCCGCCGAGGTGACCTTCACCTCGGTGACGGTCGGCAAACAGGCCGGGGGACCGCAGGTCTCGTCCGACTCACTGCGGACGGTGACCTTCGACGGTGCGTCGTCGGTGACGGTACCGGCGGGCGGCGACGTGGTCAGTGACCCGGTCTCCCTGTCGTTCGGTTCGTTCGAACCGCTGGCGGTGAGCGTCTATGTTCCCGGCAGCTCGCGCGCGCCGACCGAACACCTGCAGGGCATGGCGACCAGCTACTACGGTTCGCCGGGCAGCGGTGACCAGACGCACGATCTCGGCGGCGGATCGCTGGACCGCACAACGACTTCAGTGCTGTATGTCTCCGGTGTCGACGTGCTCGCCCCGGCTTCTGCGTCGACGCTGGTGGCCTTCGGCGATTCGATCACCGAGGGTTTCGTCGGCAGCGGCTACTCCGAGGTGCCGCAGTCACCGGCGGCCGTCGACCAGAATCTGCGCCCGACCGACTTCCTGCAACATCGACTCGACGCGGCGGGTATCCCGGTCTCGGTGGTCAACTCGGGTATTTGGGGCAATCGGCTGCTCGACGATCCGTTGCGTACCCTGCCGCAACTCGGACCCCGTGGCCTGACCCGGATCCAGCCCGACGTGCTCGAGGTGGCCGGAGTCACCGACGCGATCGTCATGTTCGGCGCCAACGACTTCGCGATCCCCGAGTGGGCGACGACCGCGGAGATGATCGCCGGCTACACCGAGGCCGTGTACCGGTTGCAGGCCGCGGGCATCCGGGTGGTGCTCGGCACCAATCCGCCGCTGAAGTACTCGCTGCTGGCGGGCAACTTCGCACCGTTCTCCGATCAGCGCAGGGTCGAACTCAACGACTGGGTGCGCACGCAGCAAATCGCTGACGGCGTCGTCGACTACGACGCGTTGCTGGCCGACCCGAACGCCGACGCGATCATCCTGTCGCAGTACCGGGGCCTGGACAACCACGTCGGCCCCGCGGGTTACGCCGCCATGGCCGACCTCATCGATATCGCCGCGCTGCGTGGCAGCGGCTGCGGCCGCAACTAGGAGCCGTAGCCATGACGCCACACGACAACGAACTGGTTGAAGCGCTCCGTAGTTCGCTGCTGGAAGGCGATCAGCTACGCAAGCGCAACGATCAACTCAGTGCCCAGCTGTCCGAGCCGATCGCCATTGTGGGCATGGCCTGCCGACTGCCCGGCGGCGCCGATTCGCCGGACCGGTGGTGGACGCAGTTACTCGAAGGCGCGGACAGCATCGGCGACTTCCCCGGTGACCGGGGCTGGGCCGACGAACCGGACGCGCCGCCGTACCCCCATCTCGGTGGATTCCTGTACGACGCCATGGATTTCGATCCGGCGTTCTTCGGGATCTCGCCGCGTGAGGCGCTCGCGATGGACCCCCAGCAGCGGCTGCTGCTGGAGGTCGGGTGGGAGGCGATCGAGAGCGCGGGTATCGATCCGGTCAGCCTGCGCGGCAGCGAGACCGGCGTGTACGCGGGGGTGATGTACCACGATTACGCCGATCGCCTGCACGCCGTGCCCAAGCAGGTGGAGGGTCATCTGCGCACGGGCAGTCTGGCCAGTGTCGTGTCCGGCCGGGTCGCCTTCGCGCTCGGGCTCACGGGTCCGGCGGTGACCATCGACACGGCGTGCTCGTCGTCGTTGGTGGCGTTGCATACCGCGGCGCAGGAGTTGCGTCGTGGTGGCTGTTCGATGGCACTGGTCGGCGGCGTCACGGTGATGTCGACGCCGAAGGTGTTCGCCGAGTTCGCGATGCAGGGCGGGTTGGCCACCGACGGCCGGTGTAAGTCCTATGCCGCGGCCGCAGATGGGACGGGGTGGTCCGAGGGCGCGGCGGTCCTGCTGGTCGAAAAGCTTTCGGACGCACGCCGTCTCGGCCACGAAGTCCTCGCCGTGTTGCGCGGCAGTGCGGTGAATCAGGACGGTGCGTCGAACGGCTTGACCGCGCCGAGCCGACCGGCGCAGGAACGGGTGATCGGGCGGGCGCTGGCGGCCGCGGGCCTTACCGCCGACGACATCGACCTCGTCGAAGGACACGGCACGGGCACCCGGCTGGGCGATCCGATCGAGGTGCAGGCACTGCTGGCCACTTACGGGCAGGGTCGGACCCGTCCGCTGCTGCTCGGCTCGGCGAAATCGAACATCGGCCACACCCAGGCCGCCGCGGGCGTGGCCGGGGTAATCAAGGCTGTGCTTGCGATGCGTGGCGGAGTCGTCCCGCCCACGCTGCACGTCGATGACCGCACGCCGCACGCGGATTGGGACAGCGGCGCGATCGAACTCGTCACTACGGCCCGGCCGTGGCCGGAGACCGGCAGGCCCCGGCGCGCGGCGGTGTCGTCGTTCGGCATCAGCGGCACCAACGCGCACGTGATCCTCGAATCCGACACAGCCGGCGCCAGGGTCGGCGAACCGCTGACCGCTGCTCCGGTCGACGCACCGCTGACGCCGTGGATCCTGTCCGCCAAGACTTCGGCAGCGTTGCGCGCCAACGCTACCCGGCTCGCCGAGGTACTCGCCGAGCATCCCGAACATGCGGCCGCCGATGTGGGCTTCAGCGCGGCGGTGAGCCGTTCCCGGTTCAGTCACCGAGCCGTGATCCTGGGCCACGGTCGCGACGAGCTCGAATCCGGGCTGGCGGCGCTGGCGGCGGACACCGAATCCAGCGCGGTCCACCTCGGCTCGGCGGACTCCTCGGCCCGCGTGGCGATGCTGTTCCCTGGACAGGGCGCCCAGCGGGTCGGCATGGGCGCGACGCTCGCCGCGCGCTATCCGGTCTTCGCCGCCGCCTTCGACGAGGTGTGCGCCCACCTGGACGACACGCTGGGTCGATCCCTGCGCGAGCTCGTCATCGACGGCGCGGGCGAGCCGGGACTGCTCGACCGCACCGGCTATGCCCAGGCCGCGCTGTTCGCGACCGAGGTGGCACTGTTCCGGCTGCTCGAATCATTCGGTGTGCGACCGGATTTCCTCGTCGGACACTCGATCGGCGAGGTGAGTGCGGCGTATCTGGCCGGGGTCTGGTCGTTGGCCGACGCCACCCGCTTGGTCGCGGCGCGCGGCACCCTGATGCAGTCGCTGCCCGAAGGTGGGGCGATGATGTCGATCGCGAGCGACGAGCAGACCGTCGCGGCGCTGATCGCCGAGCGGTCCACCCAGGTGAGCATCGCCGCGGTGAACGCGCGCCGGTCGGTGGTGATCTCGGGTGCCGACGCTGCCGTCGCCGAGATCGCCGCGCAGTTCGACGAGGCGTCGGTGAAACGCCTGCGGGTGAGCCATGCGTTCCATTCGCCGTTGATGGCGCCGATGCTCGCCGAGTTCGCCGCCGTGTGCGCCGATCTCACCTATCACGCGCCGAAGATTCCGGTGGTGTCCAACCGCACCGGCGCACGCGCCACCGCGGTGGAGCTGTGCTCGCCCGAGTACTGGGTGGGCCATGTCAGCGACCCGGTGCGCTTCGCCGATGGGCTGAGTTGGTTGCGCGAGTCCGGTCGGGTGGGCGTCTTCCTGGAGGTCGGGCCGGGTGCGGCGCTGTCGTCGCTGGTCCTCGCCGACGACGACGGTTCGTCGAACGCGGTTGTCGCGCCGTTGCTGCGCCCCGCGCAGGACGAGGAACTCTCGGTGTACACCGCGCTCGCCCGCGCCTATTCGGCCGGCGTCGCAGTAAATTGGGCCGGACTGCCCGCGCTGGCAGGCGGGCGACGAATCACGTTGCCTACCTACGCTTTCGAGCACCATCGCTTCTGGTTGGCGGCCGAGGCCGGTGCCGGTGATGTCACGGCCTCGGGTCTGGACGCGGTGGCGCATCCCCTGCTCGGGGCGGAGATCTCGGTCGCCGACAGCGGTCGCGTCGTCCTGACCGGCGTGTTGTCGACGCGGACGCACCCGTGGCTGGCCGATCACCGGATCGACGGCCAGATCGTGGTGGCGGGCACGGTGTTCGTCGAATTGTTGTTGCGGGCGGCCGACAGTGTCGGTTGTGACCGCGTCGACGACCTCATCGTCGTCGCCCCGCTGACGCTGACCGGCACCGATGACGTGCGCGTCCAGCTCATCGTCGAGGTACCGCAGGACGGCCGCTGCCCGGTGACGGTGCACTCCAGCGAGGGTGCGGGGTGGCGCCGCCATGCCGAAGCCACCCTCAGCTCGGGCGGCGAGCTCGGCGAGCGCGCCGCGACCGATACCGGCTCGGCGGCGCCGTGGCCGCCCGAAGGCGCGGTGCCGGTCGAGACCGCCGACTTCTATCAGCGGCTCGAGCGACTCGGCTATCAGTACGGGCCGTTGTTCCGGGGTGTTCGCCAGTTGTGGCGCCGTGGGGACGACGTGTTCGCCACCGTCACCGCGCCCGACCACCTCGACACGACCGCGTTCCACTTGCACCCCGCGCTGCTCGACGCCGCGCTGCACGGCATGGTCGACACCGAACCCGGTGCGCCCCTGCGGTTGCCGTTCAGTTGGGAGGGCGTGCGGCTGCACGCGGTGGGTGCGTCGGTTCTGCGCGTCTCCCTCACAGCGACGGCACCCGATCGTCTCCGGGTCACCGCCGACGACACCGCAGGCCGACCGGTGCTGTCGGTGGACGCCCTGCTGCTGCGCGAGTCGGCGGGATCCGACGAGCGGACCCGATCGAGCGCGCGTCCGCTCTACGCGGTGGAGTGGATTCCACTGCCCGGCGTAGCGCTGCCGAGTACGCCCGCGGCGCCCGTGCCGAGCATCGCCGACCTCGAGAGCACGCAGAGCACACCCGAGCACGCGGTCCTGGTCGTCGCATCACACGGCACCGACAAGCCCTTGGACGTGCGCGCCACCACGGCGCTGGTCCTGGACCAGGTCCAGCGATTCCTCGCGACCGAACGCCTGACCGACACCACGCTGGTCGTGGTGACGCGCGGTGCGGTGGCGGTCGAGGTGACCGACACCGTCGATCTGCGCGGTGCGGCGATCTGGGGACTGCTGCGGTCGGCCCAGACCGAGAATCCGGATCGGCTGGTGCTGCTCGACCTCGGCCCCGACACCGTGCTCGATGATGTAGTCGCCGCGACAATCGCGGCGGGCGAGCCGCAGGTGGCCTGGCGCGGAGCGAGTGCCTCGGTGCCGAGAATGATCCGCCACGACATACACGACGTGGCCGACCCGATCCGTGATCCGCACTGGCGGTTGACGATCGGGGAGAAGGGCACGCTGACCACGATCGGTCTGAGCCGCCTCGCCGAGGATCCCGTTCCCGTGTTGGCCCCGGGCCGGGTACGGGTGCGGATGCGGGCGGCCGGCATCAACTTCCGCGACGTGCTGATCAGCATCGGCATGTATCCGAATCCGGACGCCGTACTCGGCGGCGAGGGCGCGGGTGTGGTCGTCGACGTGGCGCCCGACGTCACCGACTTCGCGCCCGGCGATCGAGTGATGGGCCTGTTCGACGGTGTGGGGTCGACGGTGGTCACCGACCACCGCACGATCGTGCGGATTCCGGCGGGTTGGTCGTTCCATCAGGCCGCCTCGGTACCGGTGGTATACCTGACCGCGTACTACGGTCTGCTCGACCTGGCGAACCTGCGCGCGGGCCAATCCCTGCTGATCCACGCCGCGACCGGTGGCGTCGGTACCGCCGCTCGGCAATTGGCGAAGCACTGGGGTGTGCGGGTCTACGCGACCGCGAGTTCGGGTAAGCAGAACGTGCTGGTCGCGGACGGGTTGGCGCCCGAGCAGATCGCCAATTCGCGGACCCTGGACTTCGAGGAACAGTTCCGTGTCGCGACCGACGGCAACGGTGTCGACGTCGTCCTCGATTCGCTGGCAGGCGAATTCGTCGACGCGTCGCTGCGGCTGCTGCCGCGCGGCGGGCAGTTCGTCGAGATGGGCATGACCGATCGACGCGATCCCGCCGCGATCGCCGCCCAGTATCCGGGCGTCGGCTACCACTCGTTCCTCATCACCGAGGTCGCGCCGGATCGGATCGCGCAGATGCTGGCCGAGATCGTGGCCCTGTTCCACGCGGGCGCGCTCACCCCACCGCCGGTCACCACCTGGGACGTTCGACAGGCCACCAGCGCCCTGCGGTTCGTGAGCCAGGCCCGCCAGGTCGGCAAGGTGGTTCTCACCGTGCCGCCGCCGCTGGACTCGAGCCGCACCGTCATGATCACCGGCGGGGTCGGCACGATCGGTGCCGCGCTCGCCCGGCATGTCGTGGCCGAGTACGGAGTTCAGCGGGTGCTGCTGACATCCCGACGCGGTGCCGAGACGCCGGGTGCGGCCGAACTCGTGGCCGAGCTGCGCGAGTGCGGCGCCGAAGCCACGGTGGCCGCGTGCGATGTCGCCGATCGGGCCGCGTTGGCGGCCCTGCTCGCCGGTATCGATCCCGAGCATCCGCTCGGCGCTGTCATCCACTGCGCGGGCACCGTGAGCGACGCGGCGTTCGAGAAGTTGACCATCGAGGATCTGGATCGGGTGTTGCCCGCGAAGGTCGACGCCGCGTGGAACCTGTACGAGCAGACCCGCGACCTCGACCTGTCGGCGCTGGTCCTGTTCTCCTCGGCGGCAGGCGTTCTCGGCAACGCGGGCCAGGCCAACTACGCGGCGGGCAACGCCTACCTGGACGGGCTCGCGGTGCGCGCCGCCCGATCCGCGGTGCCCGCGACATCGTTGGCGTGGGGGCTGTGGGCACAGCGAAGCGGCGTGAGTGGACATCTGGCGCAGCGAGATCTGGACCGGATGGCCCGCAACGGGTTCACGCCACTATCCACCGCGGAGGCGTTGGGGCTGTTCGACGCGGCGCTGACGTCGGGCACGCCGGCGTCGGTGCCGATGCGCATCGATGTCGCGGCGGCGAGGGCGTCGGCCACGGCCGGGTCGCCGGTGCCCGCGATGTTGAGTACGATCGTTCGTATGCGTCGCAATGCGCAGTCGGCGTCGGTGTCGGAGAACACCGCGCTGCTGCTCGTGGGGCGCAGCGGCGCCGACCAGCGTCGCGTCGTGTCGGAGCTACTGGCACGACATGTGGCCACCGTGCTCGGTCGGGTGGCCGATGAAGCACTCGATCCACAACAGAGATTCGTAGACATGGGGTTCGACTCGTTGACAACGGTCGAGCTCCGTAACCACCTGAAGAAATCGATGGGCGCCATGCTGTCGACGACAGTGATGTTCGACTATCCGACACCGTATGCGCTCACCGAACACCTGTGTGGCCTGCTGGCATCCGATGCCGACTCGGTCGCGCCGCTGCTCGGCGAACTGACCGCTCTGCTCGACAGATTGGGCGGGGCCGATCCGTCGGACGCCGAACGCGATCGTGCCGTCGCCGGACTGCTCGAGGCCGCGCAGCGCCTGCGTGGCCCACAACAACCCGACGTCGTCGGCGAACGGATCGAGCTGGCCGACGACACCGCGATTTTCGAGTTCATCGACAGCAACCCCGCGTCGGCATGACCCCGGCGCGTCGTTCCACCCTGAGCGAAGGAGCTTGCCTTGCCTGTTACCAGCCGTGAATGGCGTTTGATCGCCCGTCCAGACGGAACCCCCTCGCTCGCCGATGTCGAACTGGCCACGGTGACGCTGGCCGATCCCGCCCCCGGCCAGGCACTGATCCGCAACGACTGGATGTCGGTCGACCCGTATATGCGCAGCCGGATGAACGCGGGCGTCGGCTATCTGCCGCCGTTCGATCTCGACGTCGCGCTGACCGGTGCCGCCGTCGGTACGGTGATCGCCTCGGCCAACGACGCTCTTCCGGTCGGCACGGTCGTCAGCCACTTCGACGGCTGGCGCGAGTACACCCTGGCGGCCTGGGCGCAGCCCCTCGACGTGAGCTCCGTTGCGCCCCAGGCGTATCTGGGCGTGCTCGGCACCACCGGGCTCACCGCGTACGTCGGCCTCACCGAGGTGGCGAAGGTGAGCGACGGTGACGTGGTGTTCATCTCGGCGGCGGCGGGCGCTGTCGGCTCGGTGGCCGGTCAGCTGGCGCGCAAGCTCGGGGCCAAGCTGGTGATCGGGTCGGCGGGTGGACCGGAGAAGACCCGAAAGCTGGTGGAGGAGTTCGGGTTCGACGCGGCGATCGACTACCGCGCCGGCGATGTGGCGGGCCGGTTGGTCGCTGCCGCACCGGGCGGTATCGACGTCTACTTCGACAATGTCGGCGGCGAGCAGCTCGATGCCGCGCTCGGCGCGATCAAACCCCACGGCCGCGTGGTCCTGTCCGGCTCGCTCACGACCATCGACGCCGACACCGACTCGCTGCCCCCCGGCCCGAAGAACCTGCCATTGATCATCGGCAAGCGGGTGTCGCTGTTCAGCATGAACGCCGCCGACTACTTCGCGGTCCTGCCCGACTACCTCGCCCAGGCGAAGGGCTGGCTGGCCGACGGCTCGCTGAAGGCCGAGGAGACGGTGTTCGACGGGATCGAGAACGCGTTCGAGGCGTATTCGGCGATGATCCGCGGCGAGAACATCGGCAAGACCGTGGTGTCGCTGTCCGAGTCGACCGAGGGCTGAGATGGCTGACCCGGCGCCCGGATCGATGTCCGGGCGCACTGTCGTCATCACCGGTTCGACCAGCGGTATCGGCTACGCGGCCGCGGCGGCCCTGGGCGCCGCGGGCGCGACAGTGGTTGTGCACGGGCGTGATCCGCGCCGGACAGCGACTGCGGCGCAGCAGTTGGGCGCCGCGGGCGCGGGGCGTTTCGTTCCGGTCGCCGCCGACCTCGGCTCGTTGAGCGGGGTGCGCGCGTTCGCCGAACAGGTGGGGAAGGCCGCGCCCGGCGGTGTGCACGTGTTGCTCAACAACGCGGGCGGCGGTTTCGCCGACCGGGAGCTCTCACCGGACGGGGTGGAGCGGTCGTTCGCCCTCAACCACATCGCCGTCGCGGCGGTGACGCACCGGCTGCTCGACGGACTGCGTACCGGTGCCGACTCGGCCGGGGTGCCGTCACGGGTGATCGTGACGTCGTCGTTCATGGAGAAACGCGGCAACCCGAACCTGGACGACTGGTCCTACGATCGGAAGTTCCGCCAGGTCGCGGCGTACTGTGACGCGAAGTTGGCCGCCCTCGCCTACAGCTACGCGCTCGCGCTGCGCTGGCAGGGCTCCGGAGTCACCGTGAACGCGGCCGATCCGGGCGCGGTGGCGACCCAGTTCGGCGTGGCGGCCGGCGGATTGTTCCGGGTGATCCAAACCGTGGGGCGCCCGTTCATGACCAGTGCGCGCAGCGGGGCGGCCCCGCTCGTCCGGTTGGCCGCCGACCCGGAGTTGGCGCACGACAGTGGCGGCTACTACGACAAGAACGGCCCTGCCCGTTCGTCGTCGGCGTCGCGGGACCCCGCGTTCGGCGCCCGCGTTGTCGAACGCACCGCCGCTGTCGTCGGTGTGGACTGATCTCCTGGTACCGACACGAGAAACGGGGCCTGTCACCAGGCCCCGTTTCTCGTATCAGTGGGAATCTATCGTGGGCAGGTAGGCGCCCTGGTGGATGAGATGCTTCTGGACCGCGCCGACGGCGAGCGCCGTGGTGCGGTCGGCGTAGACCGCCGCGGCGATGCCCGCGGCCTGTCCGGTGGCGAACGCGGTGCCCATCACCCGCAGTGACGCCCCGGCGAGGCGGTCGGCGTCGACGACGCGGCCCGCGGCGAACAGGTTGACGGTGTCGATGCTCTGGAGCACGCCGAACGGGATGTCGTAGAAGCCGTCGTCGTCGATGAACTCCCACTGCGGAAGGACGCCGGCGCCGGGGTGGTATTCGATCGGCCAGGCGCCGAGGGCGATGACGTCCTGGGACCGGGCGCCGCTGCGGACCTGGTCCACCGTCAGCTGATAGGTGCCGACGACGTGGCGTGACTCCCTGGTACCGATCTCGGGGCCGGTGCTCACGATGTAGGCGCGCTCCCACCCCGGGATGGCGCGCAGCGCGGTGAGATAGTCGCGCGCCTGGATCCGCGCGTGGGTCTGCGCGCGGGCCAGCTGCCCCACGTCGCGGGCGTCGTATCCCTCGTCGACCACATAGGTGATGACGTCACCCGACACCGGTAGGCGCGCGACGAGTCCGCGTTCGGCCAGCAGCGGAGCGCCACCGGATTTGGCGGCCCGGATGGCCGCCGACAGTGTGTCGCGGGCGATGTCGGCGTCCGCCGCGATACCACCGAAGCGGACACCGAGCGTGCCGTTCTGGACGATTCCGTCATTGCCGTAGCGCACCGTGGCGCCGCTGAACGTCGCCAGATCGGCCTCGCCGGTCGCATCGACGAACGCGGCCGCGCTGATCTGGCGAACACCCTGATGATCGGCGACGCGAATCGACATGATCTCGCCGGCACCACGATCGGCGGCGACGAGCTGGCTGTCGAGATGGACCTCGACGCCCGCCTCCGCGCAGATCTCGTCGAGGACGACTTTCACCGCTTCCGGATCGAAAACGACGGCGACCGAGGTGAATCGGGTCGGCGGGGTCACCGCGTCCATCGCCCGCAGGCCCGCCAACACCTCGTCGGCGATGCCGAACACCACCTGCTGCGGCGGGTCCGACCTGGTGTAGATCCCGCAGTAGGTGAGCACATTGCGCAGCGTGGCCGCCCCGCCGAGGCACGGACCGCGTTCCACCAGCAGCGTTCTAGCACCCGCCCGGCCGGCGCCGACGGCGGCGGCAACCCCGGCGGATCCGCCACCGACCACGACGACGTCGTATTCCTGATCGTTCACGCTACGGTCCTGTCGTTGTCGCCGCGAGCCATCCGGATCAGCTCGGCCGCCGACATCGACGCGATTGCGGCGGTGCCGGGGTCGGCCACTTCGGCGAAGCGGTCGGGGGCGGTCGGTTCGTGGCTCGCCGGTTCGTCGGCCAGCCGCAACACCGAATCGAGCAATCCGACCTCGCGCAGTCGCTGGATCGGAATCCGTGCCAGTGTTGCGCGCACGGCGTCATCGGAAAGGCCTGTTGTGGAGAGGATCTCGGCCTCGAGACGTTCCTCGAGATGAGCGGCCACGTCATCCGGTGTCGGATAGTCGAAGACCAGGGTGGCGGGCAGGCGCAAGCCGGTCGCCGCACCCAACCGGGTGCGCAACTCCATCCCGGTGAGCGAGTCGAAACCGAGCTCCTTGAACGAGCGGTCGGCGTCGACAGTCGAGTCCGCGGCGTGGCCGAGGACGGTCGCGATGGTGTCGCGCACCAGATCTCGCACGTATTCGCGGCGGCTGTCGGTGTCCATCACAGCGATTCGGGTGGACAGGGCGGCCGGATCGGTGGCGCCGGTGTCGTGGCGCCGGGTGGCGCCCGCGCCGATATCGGTGCGCCGCCGCGGGCGTATCAGGTCGCGCAACGGCGGTGGCGCACCGGCCGGATCGAGCGCGCCGGCCTCGAGTGCGACCGCGGCCAGGAAGGTCTCCTCGCGCTCGCACGCCGCGTCGAACAGGCGCAGCCCCTCGGTGTCGGACAGCGCGAAGATGCCGGTGCGCGCCAGACGGGCGTGATCGGTCGCGTCGAGGTGGCCGGTGATGCCGGTCTGACGGGCCCACAGCCCCCAGGCCAGCGCCGTCGCGGGCAGCCCTTCGGCGCGGCGTTGACCGGCAAGGGCGTCCAGGTAGGCGTTCGCGGCGGCGTAGTTGCCCTGACCGGCCGCGCCGAGGACGCTCGCGACCGACGAGAACAGCACGAACGCAGTCAGATTCAGCTCGCGGGTGGCGTTGTGTAGGTTCCATGCTCCGTCCACCTTGGGACGCAGCACCCGCTCGAACTGTTCGGGGGTCAGTGTGTCGACCACACCGTCGTCGACCACCCCGGCCGCGTGCACCACCGCGATGAGCGGGTGCTCGGCCGGGATCGTCGCGATGGCCTCCGCCAGGGCGGCACTGTCGGTGACATCGCAGGCAGCCGTGGTGACCTGGACCCCGCGGGCCGTCAGCTCGGCGGTGTCGATGGCGCCGCGGCTCACCAGCAGCAGATGCCGGACCCCGTGCTCGGCGGCAAGGTGTCGTGCCACCAGCCCACCGAGGCCGCCGCTGGCACCGGTGATGAGCACGGTTCCCTCGGGGTTCCATACCGATGCGCGCTGGTCGGACTCGGCCGCGCGCCGCTGCGCGGGAACCAGTCGTGGCGCGAGGAATCGGTCGGCGCGGACCGCGATCTGGGGTTCGCCGTAGGGCAGGGTGGCCGGTTCGCTGTCCAGCACGTCGACCAGGACGAACCGGCCAGGATGCTCGGTCTGCGCCGAGCGCACCAGGCCCCAGACAGCAGCGCCGCCCGGATCGCCCACGGTCTCCGCACCGACGGCGACAGCGCCGCGGGTACGGATGGTCAGGACGGCGGATTCCTCCTCGGCCAGCCATGATCGCAGCCGGTCCAGGGTCGCGGTCAGCGCGACGCGAACCCCGGCGGGCGTCGGGTCGGTCGCGGGCACATCGAACCAGGTCGGTGCCGCGCCGGTGATGTCGGCGGTGCGGCCTTGCGCCGGGCGGGCGGCACCGGGCAGTTCCACCCAGGAGAGCCCGAACAGCGCGTCGACGGTGCGCCCGTTCGCCGTCCCGGCCTCGAGCATCTTCGGGTCGACGGTCCGCAGCACCAGTGCCGCCGCCGACAGCACCGGGCGATCGGCGGTGTCGAGGATTTCGACGGTCGAATGATCGTCGACGGTGCTCAGCCGGGCACGCAGCGGACCTGGCCCCGACACGCGATGCAGTCGAATACCTCGCCAGGAGAAAGGAAGTCGCGTTCGCTCGGCGTCCACCGAGGCGAGCGGGTGCAGTGCGGCATCCAGCATCGCCGGATGGACGCGGTGTCCGTCGCTGTCCAGCTCGGGTGCGAGCACCACGTCGGCGAACAGGTCGTCACCGCGGGTGAACAGCGCGGTGGCGCGGAAGGTCGACCCATAGTGGAAACCGGCCGCCGCGAGTTCCCGGTACCGCGCGTCGACGTCGATCGGCACCGCGCCCGTGGGCGGCCAATCGCGCACCGCTGTGGGACCGGTCGAATCGTGTGCCGGACCGTCGGCGCCGAGCGTGGCCTCCACGTGGCGCGTCCACGGATCCGCGGCGTCGTCGCCGACGCGGGAGTGGATGGTCAGCGATCGGGTGCCGTCGGGCTCGGGCGCACCGACCACGGCCTGCAACGACAGCGTCGCGTGCGCGGGCACGATCAGCGGCGCCACCACCGTGAGTTCGTCGACGGAACCGAGCTCGTCCTGGCCGCACCAGCTCGCGGCGAACAGCGCCATGTCGACGAAGGCGGTCGCGGGCAGCAGCGCGACGCCGTGGATGACGTGGTCGTCGATCCACGGGCAGCCCTCGCGCGACAACGACCCGGAGAACAACACCGCGTCGTCGGCCAGCGTCATCGCGCGGTCGAGCAGTCGGTGTCCGGTCGTGGTGGCGCCGGCCAGCTCGTCGGATCCCGCGTCGAGCCAGTACCGGCGACGTTGGAAAGCGTGCGTCGGCAGCGGCACCGGATCGGCGCCGGTGGGTTCGGGGTACCAGTCGACCGGCGTTCCGGCCGCGAAGACGGTCGCGAGGCCGGCGATCACCGCGTCGGTCTCGTCGCGGCGTCCCGGCAGCAGCGGCGCTGTGGTCACGCCGGTCTGTCCGGTGAACGCCTCCCTGGCCAGTGCCGTCAAGGTGGTTCCCGGTCCGATCTCGAGGAACATGCGCACGTCGCGATCGGCGTGCAGGCCGGTGATCCCGTCGTGGAAGCGCACCGGCTGACGAACCTGCGCGGCCCAATACTCGGGCGTGCACAGCAGCTCCGGATCGGCCACCGCGCCGGTCACGTCGGACACGAGGGGGATCCGGGGCGGGTGGTATTCGAGGCGACGGCACACCTCGGTGAACTCGGCGAGCATCGGATCCATCAGCGGTGAATGGAACGCGTGCGCCACCTGGAGTCGTTTCGTGCGGCGGCCCAAGGTCTCCAAGGTGGCCGCGATCTCGTCCACCGCCGTGTCGGTGCCGGACAGCACCACCGCGGCCGTGCCGTTGATCGCCGCCACCGACACCGCGTGTTCGCGACCGACCAGTAGCGGCGCCACCTTGTGTTCCCCGGCCGCCACCGCGAGCATCGCGCCGCGGCCGGGCAGGCGGTCCATCATGCGCCCGCGCGCGACCACCAGCTCTGCCGCGTCGGCCAGGCTCCACACGCCGGCCAGATAGGCGGCGGTCAGTTCGCCGATGGAATGGCCGATCAGGAAATCGGGTCGCAGACCGAAGGATTCGGCCAACCGGTAGAGCGCCACTTCCACCGTGAACAGTGCGGCCTGGGTGTAGCTGGTGCGGTCGAGGCGCTGCGCGGCCGCGGTGCCGGGCTCGGCGAAGATCACGTCGGCCAGCCCGATGCCGTCGAAGCGCCGATCGAATTCGGCGCATATCTCGTCGAAAGCCGCTGCGTAGGTGGGACTCGTCGCATAGAGCGTGCGAGTCATGCCGTTGCGCTGGGCGCCCTGGCCGGGGAACATCACCGCGATCCGACCTTCGTGGGCGACGCCGCACACAACACTGGGGGATTCGCCGCCGACCGCCAAGGTGTCCAAGCCGGCCAGCAACTCGCCGCGGTCGCGTCCGAAGATCACGGCGCGATGGGCGAATATCGACCGGGTGGCGGTGAGTGCGCGACCGGTCGGGGTGGGGGCGAGGTCAGGTCGCGCGCGGACCCACTGTGCAAGCCGTCCCGCCTGGTCGGCGAGGGCCGCGTCGGACTTGGCCGACACGACCCACGTCGCCAGCGGCGAGGCTTGCTCTCGTGCGGACGGTGTCGAATCGGATTGTGCCGGTACGGTTTCCGGTGCCTGCTCCACGATGACGTGGGCGTTGGTCCCGCTGATCCCGAACGACGACACCCCACCGCGCCGTGGTCTGCCGGTCTGCGGCCACGCCCGGCTCTCGGTGATGGGCTGTACGGCGCCATCCGCCCAGTCGACGTGCGGTGTCGGGGCGTCGACGTGCAGCGTGGCGGGCACTGTCGCGTGCTGGATCGCCATGATGGTCTTGATCACGCCCGCGACGCCCGCTGCCGCCTGGGTGTGTCCGAGGTTCGATTTCACCGATCCCAGCCACAGCGGCTCGGCGTCGCGTTCCCCGCCGAACACGTCGAGCAGGGCGCGGACCTCGATGGGATCGCCGAGGGTGGTACCGGTGCCGTGTCCGTCGAGCATGTCGATGTCGCCGGGCTGTATACCCGCGGCGCTCAGCGCCTGCCGGATCACGCGCTGCTGGGCAGCCCCGTTCGGCACCGTGAGTCCGGTGGAGGCCCCGTCGGAATTCACCGCGGATCCGCGCAACACCGCCCGTACCCGATGGCCGTTGCGGATCGCGTCGGAAAGACGTTCCAGGACCAGCACGCCGACACCTTCGGAGAATCCGGTGCCGTCCGCACTTGCCGCGTACGCCTTGCAGCGACCGTCACGGGCGAGGCCGCGCTGGCGACTGAACTCTACGAAGCTCGACGGGGTCGACATCACGGTCACCCCGCCCGCCAGTGCCAGTTCGCACTCGCCGCCGCGCAACGCCCCGATCGCCTGGTGCATCGCCACCAGCGAGGAGGAGCACGCCGTGTCCACTGTCACCGTGGGGCCGGTGAACCCGTAGACGTAGGACAGCCGACCCGACAGCACACCACTCGCGCTGCCGGTGCCGAGCTGGGCTTCGAGTTCGCTGGGCACGGTGCGCAGCCTGCTGGCGTAATCGTGGTACATCGCGCCGACGAACACTCCGCATTCGCTACCACGCAACTGTGCCGGGTCGAGGCCCGCGTGTTCCAGCGCTTCCCACGACACCTCGAGCAGCAGTCGTTGTTGCGGATCCATCGCCAGCGCCTCGCGTGGTGCGATGCCGAAGAAATCAGCGTCGAAATCGAGGGCGTCGTCGAGGAATCCGCCTGTGCGGGCGTATACGGTGCCGCGATGATCGGGATCGTCGTCGAACAGCGAATCCAGTCGCCAGCCGCGGTCATCGGGGAAATCCGACACCACGTCGGCGCCGGAGTTCACCAAGTCCCAGAGGTCGTCCGGCGATTGGATGCCACCGGGATAGCGGCAGCCGATGCCGACGACGGCGATCGGTTCGCTGCGTGCGGCTTCCAACCGGTGCAGGTCGCTTCTGGTCTGCAGTAGTGCGCTGGCAGTGCGCCGCAGATAGTGCCGCAGCGTTGTCTCGTCGGTCATCGACAGGTACCTCTCAGGCCGGGATCGGGGTACTCAGACCGATCCGAGTTCAGCGTCGAGCAGGGTGAACAATTCGGAATCGGATGCTTCGGCTACGGGGTCTGGTCGGGTCATCGTGGCTTCGGTCGTCGCGAGACGATTGAGCGAACTACGCAGCCGGGTGCGAAGTTCGGTGCGCAGCGCGTCACTCGGCGGGTCCTGCCGGACCACCCGCTCGAACTCGGTCAGGTGCTCGAGGGCAGGGAAGCGGCGGACTTCGGCGGCCAGTTGGGTTTGCAGGTGCTTCACCAGGGCGCCGACCGTCGCGTGGTCGAAGACCACAGTGGTCGGCAGGCGCCGACCCAGCGCGAAGCCGAGCCCACGGCTCAGCTCGACCGCCGCGAGTGAACTCAACCCGAGGTCGTCGAAGCGGTCCTGTGCCGTGAGTGTGGCGGGCGCGGCGTGCATGGTGCGGGCGATGCTCGCGGTCACCAGGTCGAAGACCGCGCGGCGCTGCTCGTCGGGCGGCAGGGAAGCCAGGGTTCGCAATCCGCCCGCGCGCGGCTCCGATGCGGTGCCGGCTGTTCGCGCGGGCCCGCCGGCTGTCGCTTCGCTGAAGCGGTGTTCGTCGCCATCGGCGAGCACGGCGCGAATATCGACCTTGTCGATCTTGCCCATCGCGTTGCGGGGGATCTTTTCGGCGTGCACCACGCGGGTCGGCAGTTTGTACCGGGCCAGCTCGGTCCGGGCGAAGCGGCGCAGTTCGACCAAGCTCGGCTCGATCCCTTTCTGGCACAGCACGATCGCGACGACACTCTCACCCTCGTGCGGGTCGGGCACGCCGACCACCGCCACATCGACGATGCCCGGGAAGCGGGCGAGCACCTGCTCGACTTCGGCGGAGTACACGTTGTCCCCGCCCACGATGATCATGTCCTTGAGCCGGTCGACGAGGTAGAGGCAGCCGTCGTCGTCGAGATAACCCACGTCACCGGTGTGGAACCAGCCATCCGCGTCGAACGAGGCGGCGGTGGCGACGTCGTTGTTGCGGTAGCCCCCTGCCACGGTGGGACCGCGCAGGCACACCTCGCCGCGGGCGCCCGGCTCGTCGAGAACGTATCGACTCGCCGGGTCGATCACCCGGATCTCGGTGTAGGGCAACGGCAGTCCTGCCGAGGCAGGCGCCGTCGCGGCCTGTTGGGCGGGCAGACAGGTCGCGAACAAGGTCTCGGTCAGGCCGTATGCCTGTTGCAGGGTGACGCCGCGGTCGAGGTAGCGGCCGATGAGTTCGGCGTGCGCCGGGGCCCCCGCGGTGACAGCGGTGCGCAGCGCCGACAGGTCGGCGTCGGCGAATTCGGGTACCGCGGCCACCGCCGCGAACATCGCGGGTACCGCGAATACCGTGTTGACCCGGTAGTCGACGAGGTCTGCCAGCAGATGCGTCGGCTCGAAGTCCCGGCGCAGCACCACCGTTCCGCCGCGCAGCAGGGTGCGCAGGGTGAAGCAGCCGAACGGCGCGGTATGGAACAGCGGTGCCACGACCAAGGTGATGTCCCCAGGCATCGCGGGTGCGACCATGTCCAGGTTCACGCCGTTCCACCAGAGGTTGCCGTGGGTGAGTTCCACGCCCTTGGGGCGGCCGGTGGTGCCCGAGGTGTAAGTGAGCATCGCGACCCGGTCCGCGTCGCAGCGCAGCGGGGTCGACCGGTCGTCGGCGAACTCCTCGGAGGGTGTGCGGTCGGCGAAGGCGGGGGAAGTGGCCGGTCCGTCGAGAACCGGATCGCCGGGCGCCCACAGCAGCTGCACCCGGTCGTTATCGGTCTCGGCCAGTGCTTCGGCCACGATCTGGCGATGGCCGGGCTCCACGATCAGCGCATGTGGGGCGCAATCATCGAGAATCAGCGCGACCTCCGGCGATGTCAGCCGCGAGTTCACCGGCACGAAAACCGCACCGATCCGAGCCGCGGCCAGGAAGGTGGTCAGAAAGGCGAGGCTGTTGCCGCCGAGATAGCCGATCCGCTCGCCTTCCACCGCACCGCGCTCCGACAGTGTGGCGGCCAATCGCCTGGACTGTGCCGCGACCACGGCGTAGCTGTAGGTAGCGCCCTCGTACACCACCGCGACCTGTTTGCCACGATTCCTGGCCAGCTCGTCGACGCGCGCTGCCGGACTCAGATCGCTGCTGAATGGTGACCCGTGAATTGGCATCACTATCTCCTTCGTCGGTCTCGGCTCAGGCCGAATCGAGCAGCGTCGTAAAAACATCCACCGGAAAGCCCGCCGCAGGCCCGCCCGCCCGCGCCGCGAACTCGGCGATGCCGGCGAGGTGTCGTGGGCCGAGTCCGAAGTCGAGTGCGTCGGTGTAGTACCGGCGCAGGGTGGAGGCGTCGAACTCCTCCCAGTGCGCCAGGCGTTCGCAGAGCTCGTCCATCTCCGACATGGCGATGTCGCGGGCGGCGAGCAGGTCGGCGTGGACGCGGCGCACGGTTTCTGGTTCCCGCTCGACGAAGTCGCGCCGGGCCGCGATCACCGCGAACACAAAGGGCAGTCCGGTCCAGTCCCGCCACATCTGCCCGAGGTCGTGCACCAGCAGTCCAGCGGCGGGAGCGTCGAACAGTGCGGCGCGCAAGGCCATGTCACCTATCAGCACCGCCGCGGGCGCCTGCGCCAGCATTGTTTCCAGGTTCGGCGGACTCACGAAATACTCGGGATGGACCCCGATGTGTTCCGAGAGGAGTAGTTTCGTCAGCCGCACCGAGGTTCTGCTGGTGGAGGTGAGCGCGACTCGTTCGCCGTCGAGCTGATCGAGCGGAATCTTGCTCACGATCAGACAGGACATGACCGGGCCGTCGCAGCCGATCGCGATGTCGGGCAACATCACGAGTTGGTCGGAGTGGCTCAGGAACTCCATCAGGCTGATGGGACCCATGTCGAGATCGTCGGCGACCAGTGCGTCGCTGAGGTTCTCCGGCGTGTCGCGGACGAGATCTAGATCGATGAGATTGCCTGTGCGAGCGAGCCCCCATAGGATCGGCAGCCAGTTCAGGAACTCGATGTGCCCGACTCGTGGCCGTCGCTGACCGGGGGATCGACGGCGGGGGGACCGGTTTGTCGAGCCGGCACCGGAGATTGTGCGCATGACCTCACTGTCGCGTCATCGGTGATGCGTGCAAACCCCTATGCGTCCCCTAATGGGCTTGTTACCGGTCCTAGCTGGCTTCCGATTCCATCGTCCACTGCGCCGGATCACCCAGCACCATCATCAGATCGGCGCGTCGATGCACTCCGACTTTGCGGTAGATCCGGGTCAGGTGTTGTTCGACTGTGCTCTGCGTGATGTGCAGCTCGCGCGCCACGTCGCGGTTGCGGCTGCCCGTCGCGACCAGCCTGGCGACCTTGAGTTCGGCGGGGCTGAGCGTCTCGGTGGTCCGGTCCGTGCGTTCGGTCTCGACGAGCGGACCCGGGCCGTTCGTCGTCCCGGCCAATCGACGTTGCAGGGGTTCGGCGCCGCACTGCTCGGCTAGGAGCAGTGCGCGTCGCGTCGCGGCCCGAGCCCGGTCACGCTCGCCGAGCGAGCGATAGGTCTGCGCGAGATCGGCCAGCGCCGTCGCCAGTTCGAAGGTGTCGTTGCCCGCCGAGGCGAGATCGACGGAGAGTCGGCGCAATTCCAGGTGCCGTTCGCACAGGTTGGTGGCGGCGATCAGCCGCAGCGACACTCCGCCGCTCGAATGCTTGGTGACAGACCCGAGGTGCGTCAAGTGCGCCAGCGCCCAATAGTGGGCGCCATGGCGGTCGCCCTGTGCCAGCGAGACCATGGCCAGGTCGTTACGCCAGGCCATCAGACCGGGGATGTCCATGTTCCATCGCTGCATCCGACCGCCGCAGGCCGCGAAGTCCGCGTAGGCCTGTTCGTAGTTGCCCGTGGCCAGCATGTACTGGCCACGCGCGCGCAGCCACGGCAGCGCGACCCGTGAGTTCAGGACGGTCTCCGGTAGTTCGATGTCGAGGTAGCCTGCCGCTTCCTGATAGCGGCCCGCCGCGGTCAACGCGGAGACCAGTGCGGCCACTGCCAGGCCGACATAGTTGCCCAGGTTCTCGTCGCGCACCCGAACCAGCGCGCCGTCGCCGAGCTCGATCGTCGCCGCCAGCTTGCCTTCTCGCAGCAGGATCGCCGACCGCCAGATCGCGAAGATGGAACGCCAGGCAGGTGCCCGCCGCGCGGTCGCCTCTAGCATCAACGCCTCGCACCAATACCCGGCCACATCGAGCCGATCGATGTAGATCAGCGCGTCCAGGGCCATCAGCAACGCGCCCAATGTCGTGTCGTCGAGCCGGTGTTCGCGGATCAGCCGCTCCGCCCGCGCGACGATGGAGTCGGACGCGCCGTTCGCGAAGACATCGAGCAGCAGCCGAGCTGCTTCCTCGTCGGGTTCGGCCCAACCCTGCTGCGGGAACAGCGCGGAGTCTTCCTGGAACTGCGCGCGCAGCAGAATCGTGGCCGAATCCGCAGAGGGGTCGTCGCGGATGTTGAGCAGGCCCGGATAGTTGCACGACAGCCATTCCTGCATGGCGCCGCGTGCCGCGATGCCAGATTCCTCGCCTGCGGAGGCCGCGTCATCGAGCATCCGCAGAGCGATGCGGGCTTCACCGAGTCGGCCGTGCCAGAGCAGATAGCGCGCGGTTGTCGGGAGACACTGCACCGGGATCGCCCCGTTGCGCAGTGCGGTGACAAGCCGCGCGAAGCTGCGGTTCGCCGTAGACGGATTCAGCCGCCAGCGTACGACCGCGATGATCAGCAGGATTACCGCGCCCTCGCTCCCGTCGCGGGTCAGCCGCCAGGCGAGTTCGAGGTAGTCGATCGCCTTGGAGACTTGGTCCTCGGCGATGGCGGCCGCGGCCGCTCGGCGCAGAACCGGTACGGCCCAAGGGAATCGGATGTCGTCGGCGCCCAGTAGCTGGTCGGCGACCCGCACATCCGGCGCTTCGCGATCGTGCAGCACCTCCGCCGCTCGGTGGCGTAGCCGCTTACGTGTCGACAACGGTGTCTCACGTAGCACGGCTTCGCGCAAATCGCGGCGCCGAAACTCTGTGCAGGCAATGAGTTTCGCGTCGGTCAGCTCACCGATGACCGCGCGTAGCGAATCGATGTCGATGGCGAGGATCTGGGCCAGGATCGGCAGTGAGACAGCCTCGTCGAGTACTGCGAGTAACTGGGCGACTTGAAATTGTCGCGGTCCGCCTTTTCGTAGTTCTGCCAACACAGTGGCCGCTGGTCGCGGCCACTGCAGCGAACTTTCCCCTGGGTCTTTCGATGTTGACCCTGCACTGCTTTCGATAACGCTCAACGTGCTGACCCCCGATAGCTGTTCGTGAGCCTTGCTCACGAAAATCGATCTCGAACCATCGTGGACAACATCGTCCCTTGGATGACGATAGCGGCACCCGAGGGCTTTTGTTAACGGAGGATCGGGCGGCGGTGGTATGTGAGCGAAAGTAACCACGTGCTGAAAGGTGTTGTCTCCCAACACTTCCCGGGATCAACCGAGGTGTGATTCACGCCGCTCCGGCGGGCATGTGAGGTGCCTGCGTTCTATCGTGATGGTTCAGCTACATCGACCACGACATACGGACGCGCTGACTATGGCAGGTACACGAAGTATCGACAGTTTGTGGATTCGCCGCTACCGGGAGGCTGATAGTGGTGCGCCACAACTGATCTGTCTGCCGCACGCAGGCGGCAGTGCGCCCTACTACCTCCCGATGGCCCGCGCGTTGGCGCCGCGGCACGAGGTCATGGCTATCCAATATCCCGGCCGTCAGGACCGCTTCCGCGAGCCCGGCCTCGAGACCGTCGACGACCTCGCTGACCAGATATTTCCGGTGCTACAGCGCAACGTCGCAGACGATTTCGCCTTGTTCGGACACAGTTTGGGCGCGACCCTCGCCTTCGAGCTGGCCCGTCGCTTCCATGCCGCGGGCATGACTCCACGTGTGACGTTCGTCTCAGGGCGGCCGGCGCCCTCTCGGCATCGGTTCGGCTGCACCGTTCATCTCGCGTCAGCGGCCGGCATCGTCGCCGAGGTCCGCTCGCTCAGCGGGACCGACGATCAGATCCTCGACGACCCCGAGGTGCTGGCAATGGCGCTACCCGCCCTCCGTAGCGACTACAAGGCCGCCGAGACTTACGACTACCGCCCCGGCCCCGCATTGACCTCGCCGATCCACGCGATGATCGGGGACACGGACCCGATGGTGACCGAGGATGAAGCGCGGGCGTGGGCGTGCCATACCACCGCACCGTTCACCCTTGACGTCTACCGCGGCGGTCACTTCTACCTGACCGAGCACGGCGGCCAGATTATACGCACGATCGCCGACCGTCTCAGCGGCCACCACCCCGTCGTCGCAGACTGAGAAATTTCGACACCACACATCCACCCGCCGTCACCAGCGACGCGAATGAAGTAAGTGCCTTTAGGCGCCCCTGATCGATCGGCAAGCAAATTCACCCCTCGATGACGCTCTCAGGTAGCTGGCGGTGGTGCGCCCCGGCGCCCTGACTTCCTCGGCGACTCGCTCGCCGCGAACTCGCGTCCCGTTCGGCGTGCCGCTCGGGAGCCACTGACGATGTCCCCGTTGACCGGTAACGAACCCGGGCGGGCGCCGGTCGGGGGGTATCCGGTCCTGGTCCGACGACTAGGCGCCGGCGAACATGTCGACGCCGATACCGAGGATCGACTCAGGATCGTAACGACGCTTGCGGGCGACCAACTCTGGCCAGCGGTCGCCGTACTCGGCCTCCCAGTCCGCCGTGGTGAAGTCTTGGGAGTCGGCCGCGTACCGGACGCCGCCGAGTGCGCGTGCCCGCTCGTACATCTGGCGATTGCGGGTCAGCCAGTACTCGACGTAGGCGGGGTCGGGGCCCGGATGCAGCGAGGTCCGCAGCACGCTCAGCGTGTGGTAGATATCGCTACCGTCCGGGTCGGGCAGCCGGAACATCGGGTTGGACACTCGGGATCGCCGCACCGTTTTCAGGTCGATCACACCGAGACCCATGATCTCGGGCGTCCATTCGGGAAATTCCGCGGCGATGAATTCCGCGGCGACCGAGTCGGGCAGCATCACGTCGAACCAGGGCTTGAGCAGTTGGTCGTAGCCGAGGTTCGAGAACGGATCGACCAGGGCGTCGCTGCGGAGCAGATACGGCAACCAGTCGTAGTCCTCCTGGATCGCCAGCACACCGGGGATCGTCCCTCCGCGCAGATAATGTCCGCCGTCGGGTTCGGCACCGGGTTCGAAGTATTTCGCGACCGTCACCAGCCGGACCGGGCCGGTGGACCCCGGCAGCCATTCCGAGTGCACCTCGTCGAGCTCACCGCGCAGGGTGAACAGGCGAGTGTCGGTGACATGGTCGGCGTTGGAGATGTAGTTGAATCGCCACTCCCGCACCCGCGTCGGCGCGGGGATCAGCGGGAGGGTGGCGCGAACTATCACGCCGAACTGACCGAGACCGCCCAGCACCGCCTCGAACAGATCCCGGTTCCGGGTTGCGGAACAGGTGCGCAGGGTGCCGGTGCCGTCGACGATGTCGAGCTCGAGCACGTTGTCGGTCTGCAGCCCGAAATGGACGTTGGCGCCCGCACCGCCGACCGAGAGGGTGCCACCTACAGTCAATTTGGTGATCGTGGTGATCACCGGCGGCGTGCGTCGCCGCGCGTTGTACGTCGCGACAGCCAGGTCGCCCCAGAAGATCCCCGGATCCACGACGACGTGGTCGTCGGACATCTCGTGAATCGCGGTCAACGAACGGGTCTCGATCGCGAGCCCGTCGGTCAGGGACTGGCCGTGGGTGGCGTGGCCGTCACCGCGCGCGCTCACCGGGATCCCCCGCTGACAGCAGAACTGGATCATCTTCTGGATGTCTGTGGCCGAGCCGGGACGCAGGACGGCCGCGGGTATCCTGGTGACGATCTGACCGCGGTCGGTGGACATACTGGCGCGAGCGCCGTTGTCCAGGAGAAGTTCGCCGTCCAGCTCCGGCACATTGTCGAACGGGGATTGCGCCGCGGCGGTGCCGTGGGTGATCCACTGGCCCGCCACGATATCGAAGCCGATCACCGCGGCGGTGACCGCGAGCATACGACGTCGACTCATACCGCTACGGTCGGGATTCGGTTCGGGCGAGTAAATCTCGGACAATCCAGCTCTCCGTATCGCGAATACGTTGCCTACCAACGTGATACGGACATCACAGGCGACAGCCGATGTCGTCGCCACCCCTAGCCGACCCCTACCTCAGCTCACCTCCTGATGGCGGGGTCCGGACAACTGGAACCAGCGCCAAGTGGTCTCCTGGTGCGGGACATACGGTGGTACGAAGATGAAGTCGCCCGGCCCGGCCTCTGCGACGAATTCCAGCTGCTCACCCCATCGCATCCGGGCGCGTCCGCGGATCACGTAGATGACACTCTCTAGTACGCCGTGATGGTGTGCGCCGGTCTTGGCGTCCGGATGAATCGTGACGGTTCCGGCCCAGATCTTCTGCGCGCCGACACGGGCGAAATCGATCGCGGCCGCCCGCGGCACACTACCGCAGCGAACAGTGCCTTACTCCGAAGGCGACTGTCGCACATTCGAGAAGGGAGTCTGCCAAGCAACCGGGTCCACAACGGGAAACCGGCGACCGGTCACCACGGTGGGTACGAGTCGGATGAAGAAGTCCTTCGCCCCGGCCTGCCACGGAAAGAGGGGGAGATCCACGGTGTCCATCACATCGCCGATCTCACGGATCCCTTCGGCACGGCCCTTGACTACCACGCTCCAAGCTTCGTGAGACCCAGAAATGTAGCCGTCGACTTCCAGCGCGACGGGTGCGTCCGACAACGCGGCGGACATCTTGGTACCTCGTGCGGATCGAAACACGATGGTTCCGTGATCGACCGCGTAATTGAGGGGGAAGATATCCGGATGGTCCTCCACCCACACCGCGAGGCGGCCTACCTCTCCGCCGCGGAGTAACGCCCAGCATTCGTCAACAGCGAGCTCCTTGACACCTGGATCGTCGATTCCCATCGTCTCCGCCTTCCTGTCGTGCGGGCAGCTTGTCGAGGTCCTCGCGCAGGTCTGCTCGTGCGAGGTTACGCCTGGCTCAGTGGACCGCAGCGAACATCGAATCGTGTGCGCACAGTGTCCAGGGTTTGCCGGAGGTGCTCGCGTCCGCGGCGGTGGGTGAGCATGAACCGCGTCGTTCCGATCATGCGGCGCGGCAGCGGGTACCAGCGATCGAGATCGAATCCGCAATCGAGGAACACTTTGTTCGGGACGCTGTCGGCGACGAGGCTGAGGTTGTGCATGGCCAGGGAGCCGAGCACATACGGAAGTGCCGCACTCGACTTCGTCCGTAGGTCCAGTGCGTCGAGTTCATACAGCGGGACTTCCCTGAGCTTGTCCAAGAACAGTAGGTGGGTCAAGAAGTAACCCATGTACGACGTCAGATGGAATGTCGCGGAGCGCGGCTGCACCGAGACGACCGCACCACTGTCGGAAACGTAGGGCTCGTAGGGCGGTGGCGGGTCGCCACGCAGCACATATCCGGTGCAGTTCACTATCCAGCTGCCCGGTTGAATCTTCTTCGCTGTTCCGCTGCGGAACACCAGGTCGATATCGCCGTCGTGGTCGACGGCATCGACGACGTGATCCATGATCACCTCGTTCAGGCCGTCGGCAATAGTCTTGTTCTCCGATTCGGACAGCAAGCCCAGCAGGTAGTTGGCTGTGGTGGGGGTCAACCACGTGCCGTAGGTCGTGCGAAACCAAGTCGCGACATCGGTCTCGTTGGTCCCGTCGAAGCGCCGGCCCAACTCCCTGAAAACGCCGGATGCCAGAGCGCCGCCCCACCATCGTGGGCCGCCTGAAGGGAACAAGCGGTCACGGTCGGAAAAGAACGTGCCTGAACCTGCCACCAGGTTCACTTCCCGACCGGGGTATTCCGTGATCAGCGTGTGAGCGGTATCCATCGCGGTCTTTCCCCCGCCCACGATCCACACAGGGGCGTCGCTCGCCCGCATCTCGTCCCTCCGCATATCGCAGAAGTCGGGTGACACCGACACGATGCGTGCGCTGGAAATCTCGAGCGGGTCGTTGGGCACAACCCCGAATCCGCTGGCTTTGATCAGTCGCTTCGCCTCGACAACCATGAGCTGGCCATCCGACGACTTGCAGGTGAGGCGAACAATCCCGTCGGACTCCTCATGCGAATCCAGCGCCCAGCCGAAGTACTTCTCCACCTGAACTCGTTGTTCGACGATCTCGAGGCAGTGTTCGAAGTGGGCGAGCACCTCGTCCTTGGTTGCCAGGTAGGAGCGATCCTGGCCAAGTGTCCACTTGATGTTGCCTGCGGTGAACAGCCCGTGAGGTTGGTGGAGTCGAACGTAAGCATAGGTGTCGACCCACATACCGCCGGAACGATCGCGGCGATCGACCAGGATGATCTTCTGCGAGCGAGACAAGTAACGACTGGCGACGAACAGGGCATTGATTCCGGCGATGCCGGCTCCGACAATGCAGACGTCGCAGCGCTCTACCCGAACGGACGTCTCGGCTGACGCGACGCCATCTGTCACCGCAACCTCCAGGAGAGCCTCGTGATTCAGCCAGAGTGGGCTCTAGTGACGTCACGCTCCAGCGCGTCTTGGTTGCGACCAGTTGGTCCTCTGTCGATCTTCCTCGCAGGCGGCACGATTGTCACCGATGGTTCGCTGCCCTAAGAGCTTCTCTGGGTGTCGGTCGATGCGCCTGACGCGCGACCCGCTCGGAGCCGTTGGCCAGGCTCGTCGAGCGTCTTCGAAAGAGGTTCAGCGCAGGACGCGCGTGAACAAATCAGTCAGTTCGGTCCAGTGCCGGGCGTCTGCCTCGGCGTTGTAGACGTCGGTGTCGGATTGGGTGAAGCCGTGGTGGGCGCCGGGATACACCTCGGTGCGGAAGGTGGTGCCCGAGGCGGTGAAGGCGGCGTCGAGTCGGTGGATCTGTTCCGGTGGGAGGCTGGGGTCGGCGTCGGCGTGCGCGAGGTAGACCTCGGCGGTGATTCGATCGACCACGGTGTGCGGACTGTGGGGTTCCTCGGTGGCCAGTCTGCCGCCGTGGAAGCCGGCTACCGCGGCCACTCGATCGGGGTAGGCGGCGGCGGTGTGCAGTGCGTTGCGCACGCCCATGCAGTATCCGGACAGGCCCACCGGGTTGCCAGTGGTCAGGGGGGAATCGGCCAGCCACGACAGATACGCCTCGGCGTCCGTGACGACGAGTTCGGGTGTCAACGCGGTCATCAGCGGGCGCAGTGCGCCGAAGATCTCGCCGCGTCGGTCGGCCCCGATGAAGTCGGGAAGCTCGATTACCGGTGCGGAACCGTTGCGGTAGAACATATTCGGAACGAGCACCGTGAATCCGAGGGCCGCGAGGCGTTCGGCGTCACGTCGCACCACCGGCCGCAGCCCGAACGCGTCGGAGAAGACCAGAACCGCGGGGTGGGGCACGTTGTCGTCGGGATAGGCAAGGAAGGCATCGGCCTTACCGTCGGCCGTAGCCACATTGAGGGCGAGCGTGTGTACCGCCACAGCGGAACCTCCTGAGCGCATCGAGTTGGGCACACCTTACTGATCGCGCGGCAGCGATCCGGCGCTCGAGCCGGTCGGAACCAGCATCTGCGCACGCAGCGAATTCGGCGCAGCGCAAGCACATCGCGGTGGAGACCGACTGGCTAAATCGGAAACCCTGGTCCGGGCGGTTGCTGCGGTGCCCCCTGGGCCGGCATCGGCTGTGATGAATAAGGTGGCGGTGGCTGATTTATGGGCGGCAGCAGATCTACGCAGTTCGCACGGAGGCCGACGCTTGTAGGGCGAGGTGGGTGCCTTCCCAGCGGCTGCGCAATCGCCGGTCGTGGCTGACGACCACGATGGCTCCCGGGAAATGGGCGAGCGCGGTTTCCAGCTCCTCGACCAGACCGGGCGACAGATGGTTGGTCGGCTCGTCGAGGAGCAGCACGTCGACGGGTTCGGTGACCAAGCGTGCCAAGGCGAGGCGCTGGCGCTGGCCGGTGGACAGGTCCTCGACGCGCGTCGTGAACTGGGAGACGTCGAACAGGCCGAGTGAGAGCAGTTGGTCGCCGTGGAATTCTGGGTCACCCGGGCGATCGCGCGCGAAGGCGACGAACATCATGCGTCCGCGGACGGCCGGCGGTGGTTCCTGCGCGAGGTAGCCGATCTTGCCGGTCCGGGTGACGGTGCCGGTATCGGGTGCGAGTTGACCGGCCAGCACGCGTAGCAGGGTGGTCTTGCCCGCGCCGTTCGGGCCGGTGATCAGCAGACGGTCGCCCGCGGCGAGCGTCAGGCTGGTCGGCTCGAGTCTGCCCGCGACGGAGATGTCGGTGGCCTCGAGCCCGGTCCCATCTCCGCCGGCGGTCGCCAGGGTGGGCGCGAATCGTAGAGGTTGCGGCGGTGCGGGCACCGGGTTGGCGAGCAGGCGCCGCAGCCGTTCCTGCGCATTGCGAACCCGGCTGGCCACTGATTGCTGCACCCGTCCACCGGCTCGGCTGTAAGCCATCTTGTTGTTGTCGGCCATCGCCCGGCCCGGTGCGACCCTGCGAGCGGTGGTGTCGGCGGCCTCGCGGAATCGTGCGGTATCGGCCAGCCATTGCGCGTGCGCCTGCACCCATCGCGCTCGCTCGGCCGCCTTTTCCGCCAGGAATCCTGGGTAACCGTCGTTGTAGCGGACGACGCGCTGCCGGTCCGCGTCGACCTCCAGCAGGCTGGTTGTCACCCGTTCGAGGAAGGCCCGGTCATGGGAGACCGCCACCGTCGTGCCGCGCCGGGTGATCAGGTGGTCTTCGAGCCAGGTCAGGGCGACGTCGTCGAGGTGGTTGGTCGGTTCGTCCAGCAACAGCAGTTCCGGAGCTGCCGCCAGCACCGCGGCCAGGCGCAGTCGGACCTGCTCACCGCCCGATAGCTCGCCGATCGTGCGGTCGCGATCTACCAGGCCCAATCCCAGGCCGTGAAAAGCCTGTTCCACTCGCGCGTCGGCGTCGTAGCCGCCGTGATGTTCGAAAAGTAGTGTCAGATCACCGTATTCGTCGATTCCGGACTCGTCGCCGTCGGCCATCGTGACCTCGAGGCGGCGCATCTGGGCTTCGACCGCTCGCAGCTCGGTGAGAGCTCGGTCGATGAGCTGCTGCACAGTGAGGTGCTGGGGGAGTTGCTCGTCTTGCGCGAGGTAGCCGATGCCACCCTCGGCGTGGACGACGATTTCGCCGCTGTCGGGCTGCACCCGCCCGGCGAACAAACGCAGCAGGGTGGTCTTGCCGGAGCCGTTTTCGCCGATGATCCCGGTGCGCTCGCCGACGTCGAGCGAGCATGTCACATCCGTGAGTACGGGATCGCCGTCGAACGACTTACTGACCGCGAGCGCGGTGATCTGGGTTGGCATGGCACTCTCCGAAGCATTCGAGGACGACGCAATCAGGGGACTGCGTGGCCGGGTGAAAAGCTCGGAAGAACGATCGGGCAACCTCGCTTGCGTACGACAACTGTCGCACCACGGTAGCAAGACGACGATGGCCTGATCACGGCCGCTCGAAGACCCCGCCGAACAGAAGTATCAACGCCGTCGAATCCAAAAGGTTGCGAGTGATCGCTATCTAAGTTAGCGTGCAGGGAATCTATGACGGAGGTCACATGAACGCTCACCTCTTCGACGTGATCATCAACGGTGGCACGGTGTACGACGGGAGTGGCGGCCCCGGCGTGGTGCGCCACGTGGGGATTCGCGACGGTGTCGTCTGTGCCCTCTCCGCGGAACCTCTCGATTCCTCCGCTGCCGGGGAAGTGATCGACGCGACGGGCCAGTGGGTGATGCCCGGCTTCGTGGACGTCCACACCCATTACGACGCTGAGGTTCTCGTCAGCCCCGGACTCAAAGAGTCTGTCCGACACGGTGTTACCACCGTCATGCTCGGCAACTGCTCGCTGTCGACCATCTACAGCACTGCCGTGGACATCGCCGATCTGTTCTCGCGCGTGGAGGCGTTGCCGCGAGATCACGTCCTCAAAGCCGTCGATGCCGCGAAAACATGGTCCGGGCCGCAGGAGTACATCGAATCCCTCGAGCGTCTGCCGCTGGGACCGAATGTCGCCTTGCTCGTGGGGCACTCCGACTTGCGGGCGCACGTCATGGGACTCGATCGGTCGACCGATCGTCGCCAGAAGCCCACCGGTGAGGAATCTCGGGCGATGGCCGAGGCATTGAGCGAAGCTTTGGACGCGGGAATGCTCGGTATGTCGACGATGACCAATCCATGGGACAAGCTGGACGGTGATCGATATCGTTCGAGGTCGCTGCCGTCGGCCTATGCGAGATGGAGCGAGTTCCGTCAGTTGCACAAGATCCTGCGCAAGCGAGGGCGACTGTTGCAGAGCATCCCGAACCTCAACACCAAATACGACATGATCTTCTTCCTCGGTGCCGCAACAGGTCTCGGACGCAAGTCCTTGAAGGTGTCGTTGTTGGCCGCGGCCGACCCCAAGGCGTCGCCGTGGATCCATCGGATCTTCGGACCGATCGCGGCCGTTGTCAACGGCCCGGGCCGAGGCCAATTCCGATGGCAGCATCTGCCCACGCCGTTCGACGTCTACTCCGACGGCATCGACCTGGTGGTGTTCGAAGAGTTCGGCTCCGGCCGGGCGGCATTGCACCTGCGCGACGAGTTGGAGCGCAACGAACTTCTGTCCGACGAAGCGTATCGACGGTGGTTCCGCGCCGATTTCGAAAAGAAGTTCAGCTCACGGGTCTGGCACCGCGACTTCGCGGATGTGCAGATCACCGAATGCCCCGACGGTTCGCTCGTGGGCAAAACGGTCGCGGATATCGCGAAATCTCGTGACATCCACGTCGTAGATGCCTTCCTCGATCTGGTGGTCGAGCATGGACGCGCATTGCGCTGGCACACCACCATCGCCAACTATCGGCCCCGAACCATGGACCGACTGATCAACGCGCCCGGAGTAACCGTCGGATTCTCCGACGCGGGTGCGCATCTGCGCAATATGGCGTTCTACAACTTCGGTATCCGGCTGCTCCATCGTGTGAAAAGTGCGCGAGGTGAACGAAATCCGTTCATGAGCGTGGAGAAGGCGGTACACAAGCTCACCGGTGAGCTCGGCGATTTCTACGGCGTCGACGCCGGGCATCTGCGGCTCGGTGGACGCGCCGATGTGGTGATCGTCGATCCCGCGGGCCTCGATGACGATGTCACCGCCTATCGCGAGGAGATCATGCCCGAGTTCGGTGGGCTCAGCCGGATGGTCAATCGAAATGATCGAGCGGTGACGGCGACGTTGATAGCCGGCAAGATCGCCTATCGACAGGGGCAGTTCGCGCCGTGGTTCGGCGTATCCGAACGTGCCGGCCGATTCCTGCGGGCCAGCGCTGATGACCCCGTCGCCGCCACGGTGAACGCGTGAGTCGAACCCAGCTGCAACGCCGTACCGAAACCATCCGCAGTCTCATCGACGCCACGATCGAATCGCTGTGTGAAAAAGGTTATGCCGCAACCACGATCAGCGAGATCGTCGCACGGGCAGGGGTGTCCTCCGGGGCACTGTTCCGCCATTTCCCCACACGACTCGATCTGTTGGTGGCAGCGGCAGAAGAGGTCCGTTCTCGACAGTTCACCGAATTCCGCGCCGGACTGAGCGGACTCGGCACCGATTCCATCGACCACTGCCTCACACTTCTGCGAGCGGCATGCCGTGCCCCGATCAACGGGGCTTGGTACGAGCTACTCATCGCCGCCCGCAGCGACCCCGCGCTCCGGGAAAGGCTGTCGCCGTTCACCATTCAGTACCACGAGCAGATCGCACAGCTGGCCAGGGCATTGCCGTTCGCGGCCACCATCGCTCCGCAGCGATTGGATACCGTCATCTTCAGCGTGGTCTACCTCCTCGACGGAGAAGCCCTCGCCGCTGTGGTCCATCCTGACCCCGAGCAAGACGAGTTGCGGCTCACGGTGATCGCGAATCTGCTCCGGGCCGAGGCTGCGAATCAGGAATTCATCAGCGCGTGACACGTTGGACAGTGCCAACTGATGGTGCCAAGATCGCCGTGTTCCAATACGGGAATCCGGACGCCGAGAACACTGTGCTGCTCGTGCACGGGTACCCGGATGATCATCGGCTGTTCCTGCCGATGATCGATGCGCTCGGCGATCGGGTGCGAATCATCGCCTACGACACGCGGGGCGGCGGAGATACCGTGGTCGACGATCCCGACTCGCTGCGCTCGTTCACCCTGCCGCGACTGGCCGAAGATGTCTTCGCCGTGGTGGATTCGATTCCGGCCCCCCGAACTCCGATCCACGTCTTCGCCCACGATTGGGGCTCTGTGCAGATGTGGGAGGCGATGTCCGCACCTCGCGCGGCATCGACTTTCGCTTCGTATACGTCAGTCTCCGGGCCGAGCCTTGACCATCTACGTCAGCTGGCGAGGGCGCGCGCTGTCGCGCTGTCCCGCTGGCCGTCGCTGATTTCGCAGCTCGCGCGCTCCTGGTATATCTGGGGCTTCCATGTTCCCGTTCTTTCGCGGCATATCCCCAGGCTGCTCTCGGCTGCCGGATACTTCGAGGACGCGCCGCCGCGATCACCGGAGAATCGGAGACGGGGCATCGCCCTCTATCGCGCGAACGTAATCGCACGGCTTGTCGGTGGGCCCGCAGCGGTCTGCAATGTCCCCACCACGATCGTGGCCCCACGCGGGGATCGATTCCTGGCCCCGGACCTCACTGACGCTGTGCACCATTGGGTCAGCGACGTCGAGGTCGTCGCTGTGGATGCGCGACATTGGTGGCCCTACTCCCACCCGCGCGAAGCGGCGCAATTGCTGCTGTCGCGCATGTGACGCCTGCTCGGGGAATTTCGTCCTTCGGCGCCATCACTGACCGGAATCGATGCTTGCGGGATTATTGCGAGACTGAGGAAGGGTGCTGGAGCGGTCGCCTTTCCTGCCGACCGGATTGGTCGTAGTCCCATTTCGGCTGAGGTATTTTCGCGCCATGCCGGTGGACCGAAGGTCGATTTGCTGAAGGTGTGCTGTGTGTATCCTTTGCGCGTCCTGGTCGACAGAGGCGAGCGGATGACCGTTCGTCTCATGAGGGTCGGAGGTTTGTGCACACATGGTTCGGCATCGCTCGGTTCCGCGTCCGAAAGTACTCACGCCCGGCGATGCGACATCGCATTTCCGTCCCGTGCTGCTCGATGCATCGAGTCCGAAAGGACTGCGTGACCTAGAAGCGTTGGCAGCGTCGAGTTCTGTGAGTGCCGTGCACGACACGATCGAAGATCAGCTCGACGAACTGATTCGCTGCGAGGAGCCTGCTGTCGCGCATTCGACGGGCTCGCTGGCGGCGTCACGTCGTCGGATCTGTGGCGGGAATCCGTTATGGCGGTGGGGAACGTGGGTGTTCTATCCGTGGAACGGCCGGTTGGTACATGTGCTGCCGCGCGAGGGTTTCCTGCGGGTGCGGACCGATCGGAATCGCAACAAGATCGACCGAGCGCAGCAGCGAGACCTGCGCGAGCGGCGGATCGGTGTGGTCGGGCTGTCGGTGGGCAACAGTGCGGCTGTGACGCTGGCGATGGAAGGGGTCGGCGGATCGTTCCGATTGGCCGATTTCGACACCGTCGGGCTGTCGAACCTGAACCGGCTGCGGGCAGGGGTGGATGATCTCGGGGTTTCCAAGGCTGTGCTGGCGGCGCGTCAGATGTTCGAGATCGACCCCTATCTCGACATCGAGGTGTTCACGGACGGGTTGACCGAGGAGTCGATCGGACCGTTCTTCGACGGCGTGGGCGGCACCCATCCGCTGGATCTGGTGGTGGAGGAATGCGACACGGTGTGGGCGAAAGTCGCTGCCCGGGAGTACGCGCGGCGCCGAGCCGTCCCGGTACTGATGGACGCGAACGATCGCGGGTTGCTGGATGTGGAGCGATTCGATCGCGAACCCCATCGCCCGCTGTTCCACGGCCGCACCGGCGGGTCGACCTCGTCCGATGTCGCGAGGATGAACCGGGGCGAGCGGCTGTCGTTTCTGCTGGCAGTGGTCGATGAGCCGCGGCTGAGCCCGGCGATGCGCGACGCTGTCGGTGAGATCGGCCGGAGCCTGTCCAGTTGGCCTCAACTCGCCTCCGGGGTGATGCTCGGCGGCGCCTTGGTGGCGGACACGGCTCGCCGGATCCTGCTCGGCGAGCTGATCCCGTCGGGGCGAACCTATGTCGACCTCGACGAGCTCATACCCGCGATAGGTCCACGGAGTGCTCCGGCGTCCGTGCGGGTGATGGAGGAAGTCCGTTGACGATCGATCTGCGCAACGTGGAACTGGTCGGCGCGCGGTTGCGGTTGCGTGATCTGCGTGCCGGTGATCTGGGCGTCTATCAGCGGATTTTCACCGACCCGCTCTTGACCCGATATATGGGCACCGACAGCATGGGTGTCCAAGCGGCCTCGGCGTCGTTCGATGCCGCCCTGCGCTCCCGCGGCGAGAGTCCGCGGCGCAGGTACACGTTGGCGATCACGGCGCCGGGTGAGGACACCATGGTCGGCACCATCGGCCTGCTGGTAGAGGATTTCGGCAGCAACGCGATGATCGGCGGTCTGGTCGTGGTTCCGGAAGGGGCGCTGCGGGCGGGTGGTATCGAGGCGGGGCGGCTCATGGCGGCATTCGCCTTCGGGCCGCTCGGGATTCACCGGGTATGGGCGGGGCACCGGCACGATCATCCGGTGATGGACACGGTGATGTCGGGAGTGGGCTTGACGCCGGAGGCACGGCTGCGGCAGCTCTACCGAACCCAGGGTCGGTGGCGCGATGTGTGCACCTATGCGGCTTTGCGACCGGAATGGGCTGCGACGGCGACACCTGCCGAACGCCGAATTCTGACGTTACGGCCTACCGCGGCAAGGGAACACGCCACTGTGGGTCGGTGAAGTCGGTGCGCAATCCCTACCGAATCGGGCTCCGGGCGCGCTGCGGCGCGATAGCATCGCCGACTACAAACCCACGCAGTCACTTTGCCCGAATTTCCACCACCCGAAAACGCGTAGCGGCCGGCGACGGGAGGGGCTCCACCGCCGGCGAGAATCCGAAGTTGAGATCACAAATGGCAGTGCTGATCGACTCCGACTACTTCACGCCGGCGCACCGGCGGGAGGCGGTCACCGCAATCCTGCAGGAAGCCGATATCGGGGCGAACCTGCAGATGTTGGATTCGCCGGCCGAGGTGGTCAGCCGGCATCAGGCCTGGATGCTGGGTCCGATCGCGCTGACCCGCTCGGAGGTATCCGGTCACCAGGTCTGCCGAACCAGTCGGCATGAGCGAGCCACGCCCAGCGACACCTTGACGGTTACCGTTCAGAACGGACAGGTCCGCAGGCACGAACAGTTCGGTGCGCAAACGCTGATCGAACCCGGCGCCTGCGAAGTGATCGACCTGGCCACCGCGTTCGCCTCCGGCTGGCACGGTCTCGGCGGAACGCTGTGCCTGCAGCTGTCCAGGGAACGCCTCGGCATTTCCGCGGAAACGGTGGTCGCGGCTCACGGGCGACTGGCGGCATCGCCGCTGTACCCGATGGTCACGGCGCAGATCCAGCATCTCGTCGGGATCGCCGACCAGCTCGAAGCTGATCCGGCCGCCGCTTCTGTGGGCGAGTCGTGCCTGGAAATGGTTCGGGCGCTTCTGATCTCGGCGGCCGGTCGCGGACCGGGTGACGGTGCCGCCATCCCGGAGCAACTGCTGATCGAGCAGATCCTCGGGTATGTGCGGACACATCTGTCCGATTCGAGTTTGAAAATCCCCGGTATCGCCGCCGCCAACAACATCTCCGTGCGGCACCTGTACAAGGTCTGCGCACAGTCGGGTATCAGCCTCGAGCAGTGGATCATCGAACAACGCCTGGTCAGGGCCCGTGACATGCTGATCGACATCGGCTACGCTCACCGGTCCATCGCGTCGGTGGCCGGCGCCGTGGGTTTCCGCGACGCCGCCCACTTCGCCCGGCGATTCCGCGAAGCATTCGGCATGACGCCCCGTGACTGGCGCCGCAGCGCCACCGCTGCGGATAACCCACCGAAGTAGCCGAAAGTTGCGCGCCCGGCGGCGCGCAAATTTTGTGCGTGCACAGTCAGTTGGCGTGCAGTCACAGTCTCCTTCGAAGGCCGATTCACCGATATCTTTTGAATGTGGCTGCGCGAGACCACATCAGGAGTACGAGTGTTCGCCCACGGAACACTCGCACCGATGCGGTCCGTGCTGAGGGCATCGAAAGAGAGGGGAGACCATGTCCACGACGATTGGCAAAGCTATTCGGGCGGCGAGGATGGCCTCCGGATTCACCCAGGCGGAGTTGGCCGACTGGATCGGAATCGCGGACGGAAATCAGATCAGCCGTTGGGAACGTGATGTGGTAACACCCAGTGCAAACAATGTCGGCGAGTTATCGCGAGTCCTGGGAGTACGGCTCGGCAACTCGGTCGGAGATGCAGTGTCGTGCTGATCTGAAAGCCGTTGCGTCGGCTCGATGCAGGTCGAGCCGACGCAACGGGCTACGAAACAACTTGGGAGCTCAGGTAGTTCAGGAGGATTTGGACGTCGTCGCGGTAGTCGATGTGGGCCTCGGAGGCGTAGAAGTTGGCTACGTCCACGCCTTGGCGGCCCAGTTGGACTAGCTCGTCGACGGTGTCGGGGTCGGTGATGCTGAGCAGGGTTCGGGTGGTTGCGTGGAGGTCTGCTCGGATGCCGGCGGCGACGGGGCCGAGCACCGAGCCGGTGAGGTCGGCGCCGGTGGCGGCCAAGGTCGCCAGGTCGGCGGCGGCGGCGAGAGGGTCGTTGCGATCGAGGGATTCGACCGCACGCCATAGGATTTCCTGAATTCGGCCGACATTGTCGGCGATGCTCAGAAAGTCGATGTCCATGAGAGCGTCGGCGATCACGCTGAGGCCTGCGGTCCGACCAGAGGGGTCGACGGCGGCGGCTGCGCGGATGATCTGGGCGACCAGAACTCGGTCTACACCCGCGGCGGCCTGGACCAACGGGGCAAGGGCAACGTTGACCGCACGCGCGCTCCGGTGCGCACCACGAATGTCACCGGCAGCGAGGAACTCCGGGAGGCGTGTGAGATTGTCGAGAATGGTGGGCAGGTTCGCCGCGGTGGCGGTCCAGCCGGCACCCATGGTGACGGCTTGAGTGATCAGGCTGCTGGGATCGGTCGTAGCGGGGACGAGGTTCGCGATCGGTGAGGGATCACCGCTCAGGACCCGGCCCAACACGGCGAGGAACGGGGAGGTGGCGGCATCGAGGGAGCAGTACAGGTCGCCGTCGGCACACAGGGTGCGAACTCGCTCGGTCAACGCACCGAAATCCCGGCTCCGCGTTCCGGCGATGCCGCGACCGGGCTGCGTATTACCCAGGGAGAGTGTGGTGTTCGGATCGCGATGCGGATCGGACAGTAGCCCGACACCGACCACTCGATCGGCACCGATGGGACCGTCGCCATTGCCGATCTCGGTGGCGAGATCGCCGATGCCGTCCGCGCCCTGGCTGTAGCCGGCGAGGATGACCCGCGTCGAGCCGCACAGGCTACGCAGCGTCTGACGCAAGCGGGATTCCAGGGTGCTCAGGGACTCCGCGTAGCTCAGGCCCTGGTCGAAAGCGCTTGCGGCATAAGGAACGTAGAGGATCGTGATGTCGCGACCGAACTGCCGTCGCAGGCCATCGCCGACAGGTCCGAGCATGCCGACGGGCACCTCGGGATCGGCGCCCAGCGTGGTCTCCCAGGTCCCCGGCCCGAAAATTGCGGTGTACGGGGTGCAGGGCTGGGGGCCGGGTGTTTCCGCCCCTGCGACGCCGACCGTTGCGGTCCCGACCGCGACGACGGTGGCAACCAACATCGCCGCGGCGGATCTCGACAACCTGTTCATCGTCCAATACCTCTGTTGCCGAAGGGGATTCGAGACGGCACGGCAGATGCTGAATCGTGTCGAACCGTCGGGGCCAATTCTCGCCACTCGCCATCGGTTTCGCCGGCACTTTCAGACACATTTTCATTTCAGATTCAGGTGGCGGGGAGGCGCAGGGCCGATTCGGTACGGGCCGCCTTGATGTGGTGTCGGAGTGCATCGGAAGTCGCGATCGATCGAGGTGCCGCGTCGGCGATCAATAAAGTGACGTCCCGTTCTGGATTGGCGTGGCCTCTGTAGCGGCTTGCCGGATGTTGACAGGGCACTTCCCGAGACTCTATGTTAATCACAATTCTCGCAGGTGTCGGCTGTGTGAGAACCCTGTCCGGAGACATCCTGAGCCGGTGCCGCACTGCTCATCACCTCGGCGCTCCGCGCTCAGGAGGCCTGACCCCGTTCGAGGAGAACATGTCCGAGCAAGACGCGATCGATGCTGGTGCCGTTCTCACGCGGACCGATCTGGCAGCGCTGACCACCTGGATGGATGCCCGTGGCCTCGGATCGGGGCCGCTGGTGTCGGTCGAGCCGGTGACCGGCGGGACCCAGAACGTGATGGTCCGATTCGAACGCGAAGACCGCGGCTACATCCTGCGTCGCGGTCCGCGCCATCTCCGTCCGCGCAGCAACGATGTCATCCGGCGTGAATTCACCATCCTGGATGCCCTGGCGAAAACCGACGTCCCGCATGCAGGTTTGATCGCCGCGTGTGGCGACGAGTCGGTCCTCGGTGGTGCGGTCTTCTATCTCATGGAACCGGTCGCCGGGTTCAATGCCGGGGTCGAACTGCCCGACCTGCACGCGAGCGACGTCGCCGTGCGTCGAGAAATGTGCTTCAGCCTCATCGACGCGCAGGCCAGGCTCGGTGCGGTCGACCACATCGCGGTCGGGCTCGGCGATCTCGGTCGGCCGGACGGTTTTCTCGAACGTCAGGTGCCTCGATGGCTCGCAGAACTCGACTCCTACTCGGCGTTCGCGGAATATCCGGGCCCGGCCATCGGGTCGGTCGCCGAAGTCGCGCGCTGGCTGGACGAGCACCGACCTGCTTCGTATTCGCCGGGGGTCCTGCATGGTGACTTCCATGCGTCGAATGTGATGTTCTCCCGCACCGGGCCCGACGTGGTGGCCGTGGTCGATTGGGAGATGTGCACGATCGGTGACCCGCTGCTCGACCTCGGTTGGCTTTTGGCGACCTGGCAGCTACCTGGTTCGCCGAACGAGTTCGCCGGCGAATTGACCCGGATGGGCGGCCTGCCCACGGCCCGAGAACTGGTCGCCCGCTACGGCGAGCAGTCCGATCGCGATATCGCGGCGATCGATTGGTACACCGTGCTGGCCTGCTTCAAACTCGGCATCGTGCTCGAGGGCAGCTATGCCAGGGCACTGGCGGGCAAGGCACCGATGAGTATCGGTGAGCGACTGCATATGACAACTCTGCGCCTGTTCGAACGTGCGCAATCCTTGATGAGTGGAGAGTGATGATCGACTTCGAGATCCCTGCCGAGCTTGCTGAACTGGGTGCCCGGGTACGGAGGTTCGTCGAAACCGAAGTTGTTCCGTACGAACGCGACTCCCGCGTCACCGCGCACGGCCCGACCGACGAGCTGCGCAGTGAGCTGGTAGCGAAGGCGAAGGCGGCCGGTCTGCTGACCATTCAGCAGCGGCCCGAGGGTATGTCGCACCTGGAGCAGGCGGTGGTCTTCGAGGCCGCCGGTTGGTCGACGCTGGGTCCGGTCGCGATGAACTGCGCCGCGCCCGACGAGGGCAATATGTTCTTGCTGTCGAAGGTCGCCTCTCCCGAGCAGGCCGACGAGTACCTGCAGCCCGTCATCGACGGCACGCGGCGTTCGGTGTTCGCGATGACCGAACCCGATGGCGCGGGTTCGGATCCCAGCCAGTTGACGACGACAGCGGTCCGCGACGGCGGCAAGTTCGTGATCAACGGCCGTAAGTGGCTGATCACCGGCGCGATCAACGCCGATACCTGGATCATCATGGCCGATGTTCCCGATGAAGGCGCGACGCTGTTCCTGTGTCACGGAAATACGCCGGGCATTGTCATCGAGCGCGTCATGAACACGATGGATCGCAACTATGTCGAAGGGCATTGCGTCGTCAGGTTCGAAGATCTGGTGTTGCCGGAGTCGGCGATCCTGGGCTCGGTCGGGGAAGCGTTCCGCTACGCGCAGCTGCGGCTGGCCCCGGCACGCCTCACACACTGCATGCGCTGGCTCGGCGCCGCTTCCCGTGCGCAGGCGATCGCCATCGAACACGCGAAGACCCGCACGTCGTTCGGCAAGCCGATCGGTGAGCACCAGGGTGTCGGTTTCATGTTGGCCGACAACGAGATTGCGCTGCAGCAATGCCGACTGATGATCTGGTGGGCGTGCTGGACTCTGGACAAGGGAGGCAAGGGCCGCCACGAGTCCTCGATGGTGAAGTCGATGGTCTCCGAGGAACTGTTCAAAGTCGCCGATCGCTGCGTGCAGGTACTCGGCGGTATCGGAATCAGTGACGAGACGCCGGTCTCGGCGATCTTCACCGATATCCGCGCCTTCCGGCTCTACGACGGTCCGACCGAGGTGCACAAGTACGCCATCTCACGCCAACTGCTGCGGGATGTCGCGAAGTAGAAAAGCAGTCTCGTCGCCGAGCGCCAACGTGCGCGCCCGGCGACGGTGACCGCCACGGGTGACCAAGCTAGTGGGTGCTTTTCGAGCGCGGGTCCTTCGACAGTGCGGCCGCTGGCACCGACCCGACGCCGAGCAGAATCCGGTCACGGTATATGCGCAGTGCCGCGATCACGGCGAACAGTGCGGTGAGTGCTCCCAGCACCACACGCACTGTGTGTGCGCCCTCGATTTCCTGTGCCGTGCGGTGCAATTCGTCGACCGTGTGTAGCGCGCGATCATCGAACAGAATCGTCCACCGCGGCCACAGATACAGCGCCGACAGCAGGAACAGTCCTGAGACCAACGAGAGCATCGAGGCAAGCGTCCAGGTTCGAGACGTTTTCGACCAGAGGGTTGCTCCGACAGCGACGACGCCGGTCAGCATCAGGACAGCGCCCAGCGGACGCATCACGCTGCCGACCGAGACGACGGCGGTGAATTCGTCGGCGACGATCAGCGACGCCGGAATATCGTGAAAGTAGTTCGGGTACAGGAAGACTGTCTCGGCAATCATGGTGCAGAACACCAAGACCGCCAGTGCCGCATAGACAGTGGTGGCCGCGAGTGCCGCAGTGAGTTTTCGCAAGGAACGCCCCTTCTGAAGTTCTGCATAAGACAGTAGGCAGGCTCCGAGTGGGCACATCCGGCGAAAGCCCTGAAATCACATCAGGGAACTCCCTGACTCCACGGTCCGTGAAAGGTCCATCTGGCGTCGGGGCGTCGGGGCGGGGTAGGCGTCGGAGCCACCGTCCGATTTGTCCCCTCGAAGGCCCGGCTGCGGGGTAGGTTTTTCACTACATGTGGTCGAAACTGGCTGCGGCACTGTCGATCACGGGCCGCGGACCCCGGTGTTGAGGAGATTGTCATGGAACCGATCGTGCTGGATACGACCGGTGCCGACATCCAAGGTGAGTCGGCACGCATTCAACAGCGTGGCCCGGTGGCGCTGGTCGAGTTGCCCGGCGGCGTGCCCGCCTGGTCGGTCACCGATCAGGCCGTACTCCGGAGCCTGCTCGCCGACCCTCGGGTGTCGAAGGACCCCAGACAGCACTGGATGTCGTTCATCAACGGCGAGATCACCGAGGCGTGGCCGTTGCTGCCATGGGTGGCCGTAGACAGCATGTTCACCGCCTACGGCGCCGATCACCGCAGGCTGCGTCGACTGGTCGCCCCAGCTTTCAGCCATCGCCGCAGTACCGCGCTGCGTCCGCGGATCGCCGAGATCACAGAGAACCTGCTCGACGCACTGGCGGCCACCCCTGTCGGCGAGCCGGTCGACCTGCGCGACGGCTTCGCCTACCCGGTTCCGATCCAGGTCATCACCGAATTGGTCGGTGTCCCCGAAGGTTTGGGGTCTGCGCTGCACAAGTGCGTGGACGGGTTCTTCGACGGCTCGTTCACCGCCGAGCAGGCGCAGGCCAACTACCTCGAAATGTATGGATTGGTCGGCGAACTCGTTGCCTACCGTCGTGCGCATCCTGGCGATGACGTCACCAGCGTGCTGATCGCCACGCGCGACGAAGACGACTCTCAGCTGTCCGAGAAAGAGCTCGTCGACACCTTGATGCTGGTCATCAATGCCGGACACGAGACCACGGTCAATTTGCTCGATCAGGCGATCGTCGCCCTGCTCACCCATCCCGAGCAGCGTGCGGCGGTGGCCACCGGCCAGGTGTCGTGGACAGACGTGGTCGAGGAGACGCTGCGCTTCCAGGCACCGGTGGCACACCTGCCCCTGCGGTACGCGGTCGAGGATATCGACATCGCCGGGGAGTATCGGATCGGTAAGGGCGAGGCCATCTTGGCCTCCTACGCAGGCGCCAGCCGTGACCCGAAAGTGCACGGCGCCGACACCGCCGAGTTCGACCCCACTCGCGCCACTCGCGAGCAGCACCTCGCGTTCGGCTACGGGGCGCACCACTGCATCGGCGCATCACTGGCCCGTCTGGAAGCGGCCGTTGCGCTGCCCGCGCTGTTCGATCGGTTCCCACAGCTGCGCCTGGCCACGAGCCAGGCCGAGTTGGCGCCGGTACCGAGCTTTATCTCCAACGGGCACGCAACTGTTCCGGTGTACCTGCACGCCGACTAGTTCGAACTCGCCGCCTCCGCGTAGGCCTACGGAGGCGGCGAGGTGCCAACACCGCGATGGTCAGTGATACTCGCGAGCTACTCGGAAAGACCGCTCTCCGGCGGGATGTTCGGGAGACGCCGGGCTCGTAGCGTCGATTGCATGATCGAAGTGGACAATCTGACCAAGCGGTTCGGGGCGACTGCGGCGGTAGACGGCTTGTCGTTCACCGCTCCGGCCGGAACTGTCACCGGCTTCCTCGGCCCGAACGGGTCCGGGAAGTCGACGACAATGCGGGTGATTCTCGGCCTGGCGGCGCCGAGCTCGGGAACGACGCGGGTGTGTGGGGTTCCGTACCGACAGCTGTCGCGGCCGCTGCACACGATGGGCTCATTGCTCGACGCCCACCGGGTGCATCGCGGCCGAACGGGACGAGCGCACCTGTCGATGATCGCGGCCAGCAACGGAATCGGCCGCGGCCGTGTCGACGAGACCATCTCGACGGTCGGGTTGGCGAGTGTGGCCGACAGCAAGGTCAAGGCGTACTCGCTCGGGATGTTGCAACGGCTCGGTGTCGCGATCGCGCTGCTCGGCGACCCCGAGATCTTGATGCTGGACGAGCCTGTCAACGGGTTGGACACCGAGGGCATCCGTTGGCTGCGGACGCTGCTGCGATCGTTGGCCGATGAGGGCCGGACGGTACTGCTGTCGAGCCACGTGATGAGCGAGATCGAGCTGATCGCCGACCGACTTGTCGTCATCGGTGCCGGATGTCTGTTGGCTGACGAACCGATCGACGATTTCGTGCGGCGCCATTCCGCGACGGCAGTCCGAGTCAGGTCGAGCGACGACGAGTTGCTGGCCCAGCGGTTACGTACGCTCGATTGCCGCGTGGTCGAAGAGACAGAAGGTCTGACAGTGCAGGGATTGACCGCGGGGGAGGTCGGCGCCCATGCGTTATCCGGCCGTATCGCGCTGACCGAGTTGACCCCCGTCCGTTCTACGCTCGAAGACGTTTTCACCGAATTGGTCGAACAGCACGGGCAATACCGGCACCGGGAAGCCGAGGTGGCGTAATGAACGCGCAGATCAATGCGGAACTGATCAAGCTCGGATCGGTTCGATCGCTGTGGATTCTTCCGGTGACGGCGGCGGTGCTGATGCCGGCGCTGGCATTGTTCGTCGGCATCAGCGGCAGCCTGGCGCCGGATGACACGATCCTCGGCGGAGCGCTCACCGGGGCGGTGCTCGGTCTCGCAATCGTCGGGGTGTGGGGTGCGTTGACCGTGACGAGCGAGTATTCGTCGGGAACGATCGAACCGACACTCGCGGCCACACCGTCGCGGACACGAGTGCTGGTCGCGAAGGCTGTGGTCGTCGGCATCGCATCGTTCGTCGTCTCGCTCGTCGGCTGCACCGCTGCGTTCGGCGTCGGAATGGTCACCCTCGATCACGAACGCTACGGAATCGGCGAGCCGTTTCCAGCGCTCGTCGGTGTAGCAGTCGGCTTCACCGCCGTGGCACTGCTCGGCGTGGCGATCGGTGCGTTGGTCCGCTCGTCGGTGGCCGCCACGGCAATAGTTGTCGCGGTGTTGATCCTTCCGGAGCTGTTCGGACCGCTGCTCGGTGATCTTCAAGCGTGGGTGACCGGTGCGGCACCTTCGGCGGTTGTGGTGAAGCTGTCGCAGAGCGCCGACGCCGCACCGGAGATGATGGGATCGTTGGGAGGATGGCCGTCACTGATGATCCTGCTCGGCTACGCGATCGTCGCACTCGCCGCCGCCCGCATGGTTTTCGACATGCGCGACGTGTGATCGGGCAGGCTGCCGCCGACCGCGTCGGCTGGTGGTGGGCCCTGGTATTCGCGGGTGCGGCGTTCATCTTCGCGGTCGTCCTGCACACCTTGACCTCCGACACGGATCTGTCCGAACGCCGCGCGATGGCGCTGGCGCTGGCGCAGGCGCTGGCTGTTGTGCTCACGATCAGGCAACCCTTGCTCGGCTGCGCTGTCTCCCTCGGCGCCGTCGTGGCCGCATCGGTGGCCGTCGATATGGCCGTCTGGGTCGATCCCATGCTCAACAGCTACCTGTTCGTCGTCGCGCTCGTCAGCGTCCGGATCAGCCAGTGGGCAGCGGCTGTGGTCTGGTTCGCCACCGTGGTCGCAGGCGCTACAGCCGCTGTTGCTCTGCGCCCGCCCTCGGCCGTATCGGAGATCGTCGGAGGCGCTGCACTGTGCGCATTGGTGCTGGTGGCAGGCGGCGCGGTGGGCGGCCTGATCGAGGCACGCGGTCGACTCGCCGAGCAGGAGGCGCAAACCGAACGTGAGCGCGAACGCCATACCGTCCTCGCCGAGCGAACCCGCATCGCGCGCGAACTACACGACGTGGTCGTCCACCACATGTCCGTCGTCGCGATCCAGGCGCAGGCCGCGCAGTTCAGAATCGACAATCCACCACCGGAGCTGCTGGCCGGCCTCGCGACCATCCACGCCAGCGCATCGGCGGCGATGACCGAGATGCGACGGATCCTCGGTGTCCTGCGTGCCGACGACTCCGGCACGACCGACCCGCCACCGTCGCTGGCCGATGTCGACCGGCTGGTCGAGGCGATGCGCGCCACCGGTGTGCACGTCGAACAGCGGACGACCGGACCTGTTCGCCCTCTGCCAGGGCCGGTAGAGGTTTCGGCGTATCGCATCGTTCAGGAATCGCTGAGCAACGCCGTGCGGCACGCCCCGGGTTCGGAAATCGTGGTTATCGTCCGATACGGCTCCGCCGACGTCGGGATCGAAATACGCAACGGGCCGAGTGCGTCCGTGGTCCCGAGTCGCGGGCCCGGCCACGGACTGGTCGGCATGCGCGAGCGAACAGACATTCTCGGCGGGTCGTTCACTGCCGAACCGACTACTGACGGTGGTTACCGAGTAACCACCCGGCTGCCGATCTGAGGGGTGCGGATGTCGATTCGTGTGGTCATCGCCGACGATCAAGCGATGGTGCGGGAGGGCTTGGGCGTGGTTCTCGACGCACAGCCAGATCTCGACGTGGTGGGCCAGGCCGCTGATGGGCAGGTCGCTGTGGCACTCGCGGCACAGGTAAGTCCGGACGTGGTGCTGATGGATATCCGTATGCCGGTCCTCGACGGGCTCGAAGCGACACAGCGAATCTGTGCCGCGCATCCCGCTAGTCGCGTCATCGTGCTGACGACCTATGACCTCGACGAGTACGTATACCGAGCATTGCGTGCGGGAGCGAGCGGCTTCCTGCTGAAGGACGCGCCCGCGTCGAGCCTGGTCGACGCGGTGCGCACCGTGGCGGCAGGCGACGCACTACTCGCGCCGTCGGTGACCCGGCGACTACTCACCGAATTCACCAGGGTCGGCGCGCCGCGGTCACCGGATCCGGCCCGGTTGGCAGCGCTGACCAAACGTGAGGTCGAGGTGTTCGGGCTGCTCGCGCGCGGCTGCTCGAACGCCGAGATCGCCGATGCCCTCACCATCGCCGAACAGACCGTGAAAACCCACGTGGGTCGGATCCTCGACAAACTCGGACTGCGGGACCGAATTCAAGCGGTCGTCTACGCATATGAGGCGGGCGTCGTCGTACCCCGTCATCGGTGAGATCTCGGGGTACCCGTGGCGGATGCGACGAGTAGGTCCAGGTTCGTAGACCCTGCCGCTCAGCTTCGGGCCGAAGTCGCGACGGCAAATTCTCTGCAATGAGAAGGTCGATGCGAGGTGGGTGAGCCGGTCCGACGGTCCGATCAGGGGGATGCGCGCACATCCTTCGTGAAGCGGTGCGGGCTTGACACGGTGCCGGACACGGCTTTGACTGATTGAAAACCGGTGTTACCTCCTACGACAGTGCTCTGAGAGGTCGACCATGGCCAACACGTGGACAGTGAGCTCGGGGCGTCGGCGCGGATCGCCCGCCCGCCGCGGAGCCCTCTCGGTACTGGCACTGATCGGTGCGTGCCTGCTCTCCTTGACGGCCACCCAGGCCGTCTCTGGGCAACCCATGGCAAACCCCTCGGACACCGGATTCGCGATCCCCTTCGCCGGTGCGCCCGCCTACGAACACGTGGCACCGCCGCTGATGACGAGCCCGGAGCAGCTCAACCAGCCGCTCGGTCAGGCACGGGCCGACACGATCGCCGGTCAGATAGGTCTCGACAGAGCCGACGCGCTGACCGAGCAGCAGTATCGTGACCTCAGCACCGGTGGCGGCGTCGGCGGCAGCCGCGAGGCGGCCGAGGTGATCGTCGCCTGCGTCGAGATCCTTACCAATACGGTTGGCCACCCTCTCTATTCCGAGGTCAACGGGCAGAGCACGCCCTCGGTGCTGGGCAGCTACGGACTGTTTGTGAACCCCGGTGGGCTATTGGAGAGCCCGGCCAACACGGACGCGCCGACCAGGCAGGTGAACACCTTGCTCGCGCCCGGCGGTTACATCGGCACCTGGTTGCGCGACAACGGTGCGGTTCGAACTCTGGCCGCGCTCTACCGGTCGGCCTACACAGTGCAAGCTGCCTACGGCTTTGCGGCACAACAGATTTCGGGCGAGGCTCAACTGGTGAACAACACCAAGGGTGGCGTGAGCACCGTGGTCGGCATGTCGATGGCCCCGCCACTGTGGATTGTGAACTTCGCCCTGATCTACATCTTGAACCCGGCCCTGGCGGCCGAGATGCCGGCCTACTGGGCTCCCATACCCGCGCAGGTCGCCGACGCCATCAATGCGAGCCCGACCGGCCAGGTTCCCTTCGCCGACTACGCGGCCTACTTCGGGTGACGGGCGTTCCACGAGTCGCGCGGGGTCAGCCCTTCAGCCTCAGCTGATCGGACCACCCGGCCGCGGAATGCCGCGGCCGGGAACGTCAGTCGGTCAGGGCTGGCCGCTGACGGCGGCGGTGACGGCGTCGAGGAAGGGCTGGCCGCCCATGGCGTAGCCGCCGGCGATCGCGCCGAGGACCAGGCCGACGGGGCCGGTGATGATGCTGAGGAAACCGAAGCCGAGGACGGTGCCGATGAGGCCGCCGAGGATGCCGCCCGCGACGACGCCGACCACGTTGCGGTTGATCTCGTTCGTCAACTGGGACATGGGGCTGATGGCCTGCATCTCGCCGATCTCGGTGGCGCGCGCCTGCGGGGCGAGGACGAGGTGGTGGCCGTCGTCGGAGATCGTCTGCGCCACCCGCATCTCCTTGCCGGAGATCTGATAGATGAGCGGGATGCGGGTGACGACGGCGCCGGAGTCGGCGACGAGGGTCACCGCGGTGTTGTCGTCGGTGGTGGCAAAGGTGCCGCCGGCGACAGTGGTGGTCAGCACCCGGGAGAACTCGGTGAGGGTGGCCTCGTAGCGCACGGACTGGTCGACTCCGGACGTGGTGGCCTGGGGGGTCGGTGCGACCGGCTGCGCGGCGGTGGTTCCCGCGCTGACCCAGACGGTGGCGCCGACAAGGAGCGTGGCAGCAGGGAGGTAACCGAGTTTCATCAGGCAATTCCTTTACGCAGCACGAATAATTGCGCGGCAGAACGGCGTGCCCCTGTGGGGGCACGAACCATGTTGTCCGCCAGAGAGATCGGGCAGACCCTAGCACCCTTTTCCGGCGCTAGGTTAACCGTGCCGAATTGGGCGGCGGACCAGTATTTCTCATTGTTAAAAGACGTAGATTCACAATTAGACACGTTCGGGTGTGCCGTGTAAGAACTGTCAGGCGAGTGGGACGTCGGTCGGGGACGTCCAGCGGATGAGTAGGGACAACACAGATGGCGCGTCGGAGAAACCTAGCCTTACTCGGCGTGTCCATGGGGGCGGTGTTTGCCCTGGCAGGCGCGTTCTACCTGGCGCTTTCCGTCGTCGTGGGGTTCGCCGCGGAAGAGCCCGAACAGCCTGACAATGCTTCTGCCGCAAAAACTTTGCCGACGGAGGTTTCAGCGACTCAACCGGTGGGAACTGATAATGAGTTCTATGGCGGTGTCGCGTCCACATTGACAAAGTCCGCGACGCAGATTCCCTGGGTGGAACTCAGTGTCGGCGATTGTGTGGATTCGAATGCGAATTCGGCCGATATCCGGAAGGTCGCGTGCGGTGACGCCAACTCCCGCTATCGGGTCACGGAATTGGCGTCCACGGGCGGTCGCTGCCCGGGCGACGTCGACCGCGCGCATCCTCGGACACTGCCGGGCGGCGTGGACCAGACCGTCTGCCTGGATATCGACTGGACCGTCGGCGAATGCCTCGACCTGGAGGGTGACGCGGTCAGGCACGTGGACTGCGCCGCCGACGTCCCCGGTCGGGTCCGCGTCCTCGAGGTCCGCCATGACACGACGGATGTGAATGTCTGCACGATCGGCGACCGCGGTGTCGTCTACGACCAGCGCCGCTACGTGGTCTGCGTCAGCACCCGCTGATCCGACGCGATCGGAAGTCGGCCGCCACATGCGGACTCAGGAAACGCCAGGATCCGCCGTGAGGCCGGGAAGGATATAGCGCCGCACGTGCCGCAGTACCGCCGCCCTGTCATCGGGGTCGATGGTGTCACCGGGGATCGTGCCCAGGCTGATCAGCACGCGCGCCACCCACTCGGAGACCTGAGCGAGGTCGTGACCGGGGTGAATCTCGCCGCGCGCCGCCGCGGCCTCGACGTAGGGGCGCCAGAAGGACGCCAGGTCGGGGATCAGGCCGGAGACGCCCGCGTCGGTGCACAAGGCGAATTCCTCGGGCTCGTCGGTTCGAAGCCGAATGAGCAATGCGCCGGGATCGTCGTATGCCCCTCTGCCGATGCGCACCCCCGCCGCGAGTTGTTCGCCGAAGGTGTCGATCGCATCGAGTTGTCCTCGCGCATCGGTCCAGAAAACGTCGGTCAGCCGGACGAGCGCTGCGCCGAGCAGTGTCGTCTTGTCGGGGAAGTGCCGGTAGAGCCAGGCGCGCGAGACCCCGGCCTCCTCGGCGACCTCGCTGACCGTGGTGGCCCGGATTCCCTTGGTTGCCAACAACTTCTGTGCGGCGTGGAGTAACCGATCCACGACCGTCGCCGTCGGGGCTTCGGTCACGCTCCTCGCTTTCCAGAGTCGACGTTCACGCGGGAACCACATCGGGTTTCCGGAAACCCTAGCAAGCAGTGGACAGATCTGAGAATGTGACAACTGCGAGTAGACACTCTTGCGAATCTGTCTACAGAACGGCTCGGAGGGATCGGGATATGTATCAACCGCGGACCGCGGTCATCGGCGCCGGTATCAGCGGCCTCACCGCGGGAAAGATGCTCAACGACTACGGCCTGCCCTATACCTGCTTCGAGTCCTCGGACCGGGTGGGCGGCAATTGGGCCTTCGGCAATCCGAACGGGCACAGCAGCGCCTATCGGTCGCTGCACATCGACACCTCGAAACATCAGCTGTCGTTCCGGGATTTCCCCATGCCCGAGCACTACCCGGACTTCCCGCACCACACGCAGATCAAGCAGTACCTCGATGACTACAGCACCGCTTTCGGGCTGACCGAGCACATCGAGTTCGAGAACGGCATCGAACACGCGCGCCGCCTGCCCGATGGCGGCTGGGAACTGACAACCCAGCGCACCGGGACGCGCTACTTCGATCTGCTCGTCGTCGCGAACGGACACCACTGGGACCCGCGCTACCCCGACTTTCCCGGCGAGTTCGCGGGCACCACGTTGCACGCGCACCACTACATCGACCTGCGCACACCGATGGACTTCTCGAACCAGCGGATTCTCGTCGTCGGTCTCGGCAACAGCGCGGCCGATATCGCCGTGGAACTGTCGTCGAAAGCGCTGGGCAACACCCTGAGTCTGTCGACCCGCTCCGGCGGGTGGATCGTGCCCAAATACATCGCGGGCCGACCGGCGGACAAGTACTACCGGACCAGCCCCCACATCCCGTACTCGTGGCAGCGCAAGATCGCGCAGTGGGGCCAGCCGCTCATCTCGGGACGCCCGGAGAACTACGGCCTGCCGACGCCCAATCACAAGTTCTTCGAGGCACATCCGACCCAATCGGTCGAACTCCCGCTACGCCTGGGATCCGGTGATGTGATCCCGAAACCCGATATCGCGCGGTTCGATGGCCACACGGTGCACTTCACCGACGGCACCAGCGACGATTTCGACATCGTCATCTATGCCACCGGCTACAACATCACCTTCCCGTTCTTCGATCCGGAGTTCCTCAGCGCACCCGACAATCGGATCGATCTGTACAAGCGGATGTTCGTGCCGGGTATCGACGACCTGGTCTTCGCCGGATTCGCCCAGTCGACGCCCACCCTGTTCCCCTTCGTGGAATCCCAGGCGCGGCTGGTCGGGGCGTACGCGGTCGGACGGTACCGGCTGCCCGAGCCGCAGCGGATGCGCGAGGTGATCGTCGCCGATCAGCAGCGCTATACCGGGCACATGCTCGACCGCCCCCGCCACACCCAGCAGGTCGACTATTTCCTCTACGAACACGATATGCGGACACGAGAACTACCGGCGGGAGCAGAACGGGCCCGGGTCCACGGACCGCCGCGGTGGGCCCAGGTGGCCGACACCGACACGACGACCGTAGGAGCACCCCGATGACCGACGACTACCGGCAGATCTCATTCCCATCGCAGGGAACCACCTGCGATGCCTGGTTCTTTCCGCCGGCATCGGATAGTTCTCTCACCGGGCCGACGGGCGCGCCCGTCGTGGTCATGGCGCACGGATTCGGCGGCACCAAGGATTCCGGTCTCGCGCCGTTCGCGCAGCACCTCGCCGACTCCGGCCTTGCCGTTCTCGCCTTCGACTACCGCGGCTTCGGCGCCTCCGACGGTCAACCGCGCCAACGGGTCTCGATGGCCGCTCAGGTCCAGGACTATCACGCCGCGATCGCCGCGGCGATCGCGCAGCCCGGCGTCGATCCGGCGCGGACAGTGCTGTGGGGCATCTCCCAGTCCGCGGGGCATGCGCTGAGTGTGGCCGCCGAGCGGACCGACATCCGCGCGGTGATCGCGATGGCGCCCATGATCGACGGCATCTCAGCGGGTCGCAACGCCCTGAGCCAGGTGGGCGTCAGCGCGGTCACCCGCTCCGCGATGACCGGTGTGCGCAGCGCGATCGCGGGGCGCCTCGGCGGCACGCCGATCATGATGCCGCTGGTCGGCAAACCCGGCGAGCGGGCCGCCTTGACCGCCGAGGGCTACTTCGAGTCCTACACCGCGTTGGCCGGGCCGACCTGGCGCAACGAAGTCGACGCCGCCGTCGGACTCGAGCTCGGCGGCTATCGGGCCGATCGGCACGCGGACCGCATCACCGCCGCAGTCCTCGTGCAGATCGCCGATTTCGATCGCGCCGCGCCCCCACACGCCGCGGCCAAGGCGGCGTTCAAGGCCCGCGCCGAGGTCAGGCACTACCCGTGTGACCATTTCGACCTCTTCGCGGGCAACCAGTGGTTCCAGACCGCCGTCGCCCACCAGGTGCATTTCTTACGACGACATCTGCTCGACGCAGCGCACAGCCAGGTTCGGACCACGGAGGGGGCAGCATGACCGGCGATCGACGTTCAGCACTGGTGATCGGCGGTGCGTCCGGAATCGGCCTGGCAACCGCACGCACCTTGGCAGCCGAGGGGTACCGGGTGACCATCGCCGATATCGACGACGGTGCGGCCCGTGACGCCGCGGCGCTGCTGGGTGGCGATGTCACGGCGATCGGAATGGATGTCACCGACGAGGACTCGGTGGCGACGGGATTCGAGTCCGCACACGGTGTGCACACCGTGGTGAACTGTGCCGGGCTCTCGATTCCGGGCGCGATCACCGAGCTCGACCTGGCGCACTGGCAGACCACCATCGATGTCTGCCTGACCGGAACCTTCCTGGTCCTCAAACACGCGGGTCGCCACATCACCGAGGGCGGCAGCATCATCTGCATCGCCTCACTCAACGGTCGCCAACCAGGGACAGGTATGGCCTCCTATTGCTCGGCCAAAGCCGGTGTGCTCATGCTGGTCGAGGTCGCCGCGTTGGAACTGGCCGAGCGTGGCATTCGCGTCAACGCGATCTCTCCCGGCCTGGTCGACACCCCACTGGTCGCCGGAATCTCGTTGGTGCCGGGGTTGACCGAGGAGTACCTGGACAACACGCCGCTCGGACGCAGCGGACGACCGGAGGAGATCGCCGAAGCGGTCGCCTTCCTCGCCTCCGACCGCGCGAGTTGGATGACCGGAGCGGCGATCGATCTCAACGGCGGCGCACATCTGCGTCGCTACCCGGATGTGCTGGGCCGGGTACGGGCGATGGCGGCGAACCCGGAGCAGCCGTAAGCCGTTGCCGCACCCGCCTTCTCCGCCGCGATCGCACCGAGTATCGGAATCAGCGCAGTGCGCCCGGTACGAGGTCGTCGATCGCGGCGGCGCTGCGCGTGAGCATCGTGTGGAACATCTGGTCGCCGCGTGGAGTGGGAGCAGCCGCGCCGCAACCGAATACGACGATCAGCGGTGCGTGGATCAGCGACGACACGTAGTCGGCCCAACACTGCTCGGCGCTGTAGCCGGTGACGCCGTGCCGGGTGAGTTCCCGGTGGTAGTCGGCGACGATGGCGCGCTCGTGCAGGCGGCGGTCCTCGATCGTGAGGCTCGTCGACAGCAGGAAGGCGATGTCGCGCAGCGGTTGTCCAGGGGTGATCGTCTGCCAGTCCAGCACCGTCACCGTGCCGTCCGGCGCGAACATCACATTGTCGACGCGTAGATCCCCGTGCAGCAGCGCGAAATGCCGCAGCGGGGCGATCAGCCATTCACCGGCGGACGCGACGAGCCACGCGACGGCGGCCCGTTCGAGGTCGGTGAGCCGATCATCGAAACGCTCGACGAAGGCGTCGGCCATCGGCCCGAGCACCGAGTCCATCAGGTCCCGATCCTCGGCAGTGGGCAGAGACAGGCCCGGTACCTGGAACAACGCGTCGTCACACCAGCGCGGGCCGTGCAGCCCCGCTGCGGCGACGGCGACCGCGCGCGCTTGTTCCACGGTGCAGCCCGCGATCTGGTCACCCTGCACCGCCGGCGCGAGATCATCGAGTAGCAGCACGAATTCGCTGCCGAATTCCGAGACGACCGCGGCGTGACAGCCCGGCACCGGGGTCCGCAGCGTCGATGCCAGGTCGCGGTAGAAGCGCACCTCGTTGCGGAAGGCGCCCGCTCCGAACCGGCGATGCTCTTCGGAACCGATGGCGAGTTTGGCGATCATGCTGACCGGCAAGTTGGTGCTGTCGCGATAGCGCAGCCGCAGCCGGTACGAGCCGGCCATCTGACCCGAACCCACCGGCGTCACGCTCACGCTGTCGACATCCACGGCGTGTCCGTGCGCCCGCAGTGTCGCGGTGAGCCAGGCGGGGGTGAGCGAATCCGGATCGGTCGGGATGTCCTCCGAAACCGTTCCGGGAGGCGTGTATTCGGCGGTCATGCGACAACTCCTGACGAGACCGGTAGCGCGACCGAGCCCGGGTTGGCCGGCAGTGCGCGCCGGGTCGAGCGGATCGCTCGGTAGGCCTCGACGACCGGGACCAATTCGGTGGGGGTGGCGCCGTGCATGATCACCGAGTCGACGCCGAGTTCGAATTGGCGGTCGACCGCCGCGGCGCAGGCGTGCGGGGAACCGGTCGCGCAGTCGCTCACCCATTCCCGCGGAATCACCGCGGCGAGTTCGGCGAGTTCGGCGGCATCGGCAGTCGCGTCGATCGCGCCACGCGCCGAAGTGAAGGCAGTGCTCGCCCGCACCCGCTCCAGATCGTCGCCGCGCCAGCCGTTGGCTCGCATCAGAATCTCGGGATAGCCCTGCAGGTAGGTGGCCAGGCGGCCGTAGAGGCGTCGCAGTTGATCCTGCTCGTCGAGGTCGTCGCCGACAGTGGCCACGACCGACCAGATCCGCACCGAGGCAGGATCGCGCCCCGCGCGTTCCGCGGCCTCGCGCACCGTCGACACCGCGGTTGCGGTGGCTTCGGCGCTGAGGAAGGTGTGCAGGACGACCGCGTCCGCGATGCGGCCTGCCAGTTGCAGGGTTCGTGGGCTCATGGTGACCAGCAGCACCGGCGGTGGCGAATCGAGTGCCACGCCGAGATGCAGAACCGGATAGGAACCGATCGCGCCGTCGTGGCCGATGACCGTCTCCCCGCGCCACAACCTGCGCAGGATGTCGGTGATCTCGGCCAGTTGCGCACCGGTCACGTTCGGTATCCCGAGAACCTGCCACAGTGGCGCGATTCCGCGTCCGAGACCGAGCGCGAAACGTCCGCCACTGAGTTCGGCGAGGGTCGCGCCCATGTTCGCGGTGACGATCGGATGACGCGTGTTGTGGTTGGTCGCGGCGGTGGCGATACCCAGCCTGGTCGACACGGCGGCGAGTGCGCCCGACAGGACCGCGGCGTCTTTGATGTTGAACCGCTCGGAGACGAAGGCGGTGCCCAGCCCGATCCGGTCGGCCAGTATCGCTTCGGCCGCGAGCTCCGCGGGGGTGACGGGATGGCGCGAGAGCGCGTAATAGCCGAGTTCGGTCAGCTGAGGCGGGAGTTGTTCATCTGCTGACATCGGCGGGCACCTCCGGTGCGGCGATTTCGTAAGTGGTCGAGCGTGATTCGCGTCGCCAGAGGGTGCCCTCGCCCGCCGTGGCGCCCTGCTCGACGAGTGTGCGTTTGAGGATCTTGTTGGTGGCTGTCGTCGGTAGATCGGCGGCCAGGCGCACGAAGCGCGGCCAGGCCTTGGGGGAGAGGTCGAGTTGCTCGCCGAGGAACACGGTGAGCTCGCCCGGATCGAGAGAGGCGTTGTCGCGCAAGACGATCGCGGCCATGACGGCATCGCCGACCCGGTCGTCGGGGACGGCGTAGACGGCGACCCGGCTGACCGCGTCGAGCCGTTGCAGGATCCGTTCGATCGGACCCGCGGCGAGGTTCTCACCGTCGACGCGCATCCAGTCGGCGGTACGACCGGCGAGATAGAGGAAGCCGTCCGCGTCCTTGTAGGCCAGATCGCCCGACCAGTAGAGACCGCCGCGGGTCCGCTCGGCGGTGGCTTCCTCGTCGCCGTAGTAGCCCATGAACAGGCCGGTCCCGTCGGCGTTGACGAGTTCGCCGACGGCCTCGTCCGGATTGGCCAGGGCGCCGTGTTCGTCGAAGACGGCGCACGGGCATTCGGTGACGGTGGCCGAGTTGTACACGGCCACACCGGGATAACCCTTGCCGATGGAACCTGGCGGGGTGCCTGGTTCCCTGGTGATGATGATCGCCAGTTCGGTCGAGCCGAATCCGTCCCACACGGTGCACCCGAAGCGCCGGGTGAACTCGTCGATATCGCGGTCGGTCGCCTCGTTGCCGAAGGCGACGCGCAGCGGATTGTCGGCGTCGTCGGGCTGCTGTTCGGTGGCGAGAATGTAGGACAGCGGTTTGCCGACATAGTTCATGTACGTCGCGCCGCTTCGCCGGATATCGGCGAGGAATGTCGAGGCCGAGAATTTGGCGGGCGCCATGGCTGCCCCGCTGGCGAGGGCCACGCAGTAGCCGCCGAGTATCGCGGCCGAATGAAACAGCGGCATCGACAGGTAGCAGATGTCGTCGGCGCCGAGGCCGAACCGGTCGACCAGCGGCGGTCCCGCGAACGGCACCATCATGTGCGCGAGCCGCACGGGCTTCGGGTTCCCGCTCGTGCCCGAGGTGAAGATGAGCATGAAGGTATCCATCGCGCCCGGCACGCTGTGGGGCGTCAATTCTGGTGCACTGTGCAGCAATTCGGTCCAGCGTGGTAGCGAAACGTCGAAGACGGTGACGCCGTCGAGGTCGAGTCCGTCGAGCAGTGCTCGGTGCTCGGCGTCGGTGAGCAGGATCTGGACATCGCCGCGCCGGATGTCGTCGGCGAGGGCCGCGCCGCGCCGGGTGTTGTTGATGCCGACCGTGACGTATCCGCCGAGCGCACCAGCGGCGAGGCTGGTGAGCATCTCGGCAGTGTTGCCCAGCAGTGTTCCCACATGCATCGGACGGGCGGGATCGGCGACGGACAGTATCGTCGCGGCCTGGCGTCGCGCCTCGGCGATGTGCTCGCGCCACGTCCAGGTCCGACCGGGACAGGTGATCGCGAGGGAATCGTCTTCGGCTCGCGCGAGCAGCAATTCGGTGACCGTGGCAGCCATGGCCCAAATTTAGAACACGTTTTAAGCGGCTGTATACAGATTTCAGAAATTGTCTACTCGACGGATCGGCCGTGCGCGGGAGGGATGGCCATTGCTATTCGAGCGCGCCTCATGCTAGCGTCCAGACAAGTGTCCAGGTGAGTGTCCAACGACAGTCCTTCTCGCCTGTCGTGTCGAAGATTCGGTCGGGTCGGGTGCTCGGCATCGACACCTCGAAGACCTAGTTGAGGAGATCGACATGGCGATTGTGCAAGCGCTGCCGCCGGCGGCGGATGGTCGACGTCGTCTCGGGTTGAGCAGTCCGGTGCACGGGGGAGCGGTCGGCAACATTGTGGTGAGCACGGCCGAAGAGGTCGGGCAAGCGGTCGCCCGTGCCCGGGTCGCCCAAGTGGCGTGGGCGGCACGTCCGGTGCGCGAACGCGCTGCCATCATCCGTGCGGCCGTCGAGGTCTTGATCGCCCGGCAGGACGAAGTCGTCGACACTCTTCGGGCCGAATCCGGCAAGCCGCGCGTCGAAGCCTTGGCGATCGAAATCTTGGCCTCGTGCGACTTTCTGAACTATTGGAGCCGCCGAGCCAAGCGGGATCTCGCCGATCATCGTGAACGCTTGCACGGCTATATCCGTCCGTTCAAGAAGCTCACCGTGCACTACCGCCCGTTGGGCGTGATCGGCGTGATCACGCCGTGGAACGCGCCCTTCGTGCTGTCGATGAATCCGGTGGCGCAGGCGCTGTTGGCAGGCAACGCCGTACTGCTCAAGCCCTCGGAAGTCACGCCGCATTCGGGCGGTTGGGTGGTGAAGATCCTGCACGAAGCCGGTGTTCCGGCGGATGTGTTGCAGCTGATTCACGGCGACGGCGAGACGGGCGCCGCCCTCGTCGACGCCGGGGTGGACAAGATCTCGTTCACGGGCAGTGTCGCCACCGGCCGGAAGGTCGCCGAAGCCTGTGCGCGGCAGCTGATTCCGTGCACCTTGGAACTGGGCGGCAAGGACGCCATGATCGTCTGCGACGACGCCGACATCGAACGGGCCGCGGAGGGTGCGGTGTACCTGTCGATGTTCAACAGCGGCCAGGTATGTCTGAGCGTGGAGCGCATCTATGTCGTGGAAAGCGTTGCCGACGAGTTCATCCGGCTGGTCAAGCAGAAGGCGAAGTCGCTGACCTATGGTGCCGGTGACAGCACCGATATGGGTCCGATGTGCTGGGATCGCCAGGTGGCGATCGTCACCCGCCACCTCGAAGACGCGAAACGTCGCGGCGCCGTGCTGCTGGTCGGAGGGGAAGCCGATACCGCCGATGGCTTGTTCTTCGAGCCGACGGTCGCGGTCGACGTCACCCATGACATGGAACTGATGCGGGAGGAGACTTTCGGCCCCGTCGCGGCGATCATGCGGGTCGCGGACGAGGAAGAAGCGATCCGCATGGCCAACGACTGTCAGTACGGACTCAGCGGCAGCGTCTTCACAAAGGACACGGCGAAAGCGCTGCATATCGCCAAGCGTCTGGATACCGGATCGGTTGTCCACAATGACGCCGCCGTGATCTACGGAGTGCCGGAGGCGCCGTTCGGCGGCCGCAAACACAGCGGCCTCGGGCAGACGAACGGCCGCCACGGCCTGCGCGGATTCACCCACGCTCAGCCGATTCTGCTCGACCGGTGGCAGTTGAAGCGGGAACGGATCTGGTACCCGTACACCGAGGAGTCGGTCGCGATGATCGCAGGCACTCTGAAGTACGGGTTCGGCAGCGCGATCGCGCGACGCCTGATGTCCTGACGGCAATTCGGGGTTTCGGCAGGAATTCTTCTGGACCACACCGCGATTCGAGGCGGTGTGGATGTGGTCGACGTGAGCGGAGAACGGAATGAACGGCGAGCGATCGTTGAGTGGGCGCGGGGCGGTCGTGGTCGGCGGAAGTCGGGGGATCGGCTTCGCTGTCGCCGCACTGCTGGCGAAAAACGGTGCGGGAGTGGTGGTCAACGGGCGTGACGAGGCGGCCGTCGACAGGGCGGCCAAGGCGATCACGCTCTCCGGAAATTCGGCTGTGGGAGTGGCGGGATCCGCGGCCGACATCGCCGTCGCGACCCGGGCGATCGACGTCTGTGTCGAAAAGTTCGGCGCCATAGACATTCTCGTCAACTGTGCGGGAATCGCCGAACCGCCCGCCTCGTCGATTCTGGATGCGAAGCCATGGGATTGGCGGGCCCTGCTGGATTCGCATCTCACCACGGTCTTCAACACCTGTCGCGCCGCCGCGCCCCGGATGGTCGAGCAGGGGCGAGGTTCGATTATCAATACCAGCTCTTTCGCCTACCTCGGAGACTACGGCGGGACGGGATACCCAGCGGGCAAAGGAGCGGTGACCAGTCTGACGCTGGCGATCGCGGCGGAGCTGAAAGAGCACGGAGTTCGGGCGAACGTCGTGTGCCCCGGCGCGAAGACGCGCCTTTCCTCCGGATTTGCCTACGAGGCCAAGATTCTCGAACTCTATCGGCGGCAGATGCTCGACGAGATAACGATGCGCGGTTCGCTCGACGCGCCCCCCGCGGACTACGTGGCGCCGCTCTATCAATTCCTGGCCAGCGATATCGCGGCCGACATCACCGGTGAAATCTACATCGCGGCAGGCGGATTCGTCGGCCGCTTCGAACGCCCTACTCCCACCCTCGTGGGCTACCGGGACCATCGGGATGCGCCGCCGTGGACCATGGCGGAGTTGCGTCAGATGATCCCTGAACGCGGGGCGGATCGCTCGCAAGCCGCGGGCTGAGCAATTGCCGATACGCACGACCCTGTCCGATCTACCGTCCATGGAAGGTGTGCTCATGGCCTTTGTCATCACCCAGCGATGCTGCAACGACGCGAGTTGCGTCGCGGAGTGTCCGGTCGACTGCATCCGGCCGCGACCCGGAGATCCCGATTTCGCGAACGCCGAGATGCTGCATATCGATCCCGATACCTGCATCGACTGCGGCGCCTGCATGGATGCCTGCCCCGTGGACTCGATCTACGACGCCGACGACCTGCCGGTGAACCTGCTGCGTTACGCCGAGATCAATGCCGCCTATTTCCAGCACCGCCCGCTCGACACCGATATCACCGTCGGCGCCGCGCCCGCCCGACTGTCGCGTGCGGCGGGCCGGTTGCGCGTGGCGATCGTGGGCACCGGGCCCGCGGCCTGCTACGCCGCCGAGCATCTGCTCAGCCGGGGTGATGTGGAGGTCGAGATGTTCGATCGCCTGCCGACGCCGTGGGGGCTGGCTCGGTACGGAGTCGCTCCCGACCATCCCGAGACCCGCGGCGTCACCACCATGTTCGCGTCGGCGTTCAAACGCGACTCGGTCCGATTCCACCTCAATGTCGAAGTCGGGCGCGACATTTCACATGCCGAACTGCTGGAGCACTGCCACGCGGTGATCTACGCGGTCGGCGCCTCCGCTGACGGGCGACTGCACATACCCGGCGAGGATCTGCCGGGCAGTCACTCGGCCACCGAATTCGTGGCCTGGTACAACGGGCACCCCGACTACGCCGACCACCGCTTCGACCTGTCCGGTGAGCGGGCGGTCATCGTCGGCAACGGCAATGTGGCGCTGGACATCGCGCGGGTCCTGACCACTGATCCCGATCAGCTCGCGGGCACCGATATCGCCGATCACGCCGTGGAAGCGTTGCGTCACAGCAACATCCGCCAAGTCCTGCTACTGGGCAGACGTGGCCTTCGCCAGGCCGCCTACACCGGCCCGGAATTCCTCGCGCTCGGGCACTCGTCCGGTACCGACGTCGTCATCGATCCCGCCGATATCGATGACGACGTGGTCGCCGCACTGTCGGATCCGGCCACCGATCCGACGACCCGCCTCAAGCTGACCCTGGCACGCGAATACAGCACGCGGGGTACCACCGGCGCACCTCGGCTCGTCGACTTCCGGTTCCGTGTCACCCCTGTCGCGCTGACCGGTGCAGGCCGGGTCGAATCACTTCAGCTGGCACACAACGAGATTCACAACGGACCCCAGGGGCCGGTGGCCGTGGCGACCGAGCGCGTGGAAACCATCGATACCTCCCTGGTGCTGCGTGCCGTCGGCTACCGCGGCAGGCAGGTACCCGGTGTGCCGTTCGACTCGGGCAAGGGCATCATCCCCAACGACGGCGGGCGGGTGCTCGACAGCGCGGGCGCGGTACTGCCCGGTGCCTATGCCGCAGGGTGGATCAAGCGTGGGGCGCGAGGCGTGATCGGCACCAACCGCGGCGACGCGGAGCAGACAGTCGCCGGGATCGTCGAGGACTTCACCGCCGGGCGCTTGGCCGCACCAGCGGGCGACCGGGAAGACCTGCTGGCGCTGCTGTCGCGTCGTTGCCCGAATCTCGTCGACCGGGACGGATGGGCGCTGATCGACGCCGCGGAACGCGCCAACGGTGCAGCGGCGGGCCGTCCTCGCATCAAGTTCACCCGGGTCGAGGACATGGTCGAAACCGCCCGCGCACGATAACGAGATGCGGGCCGGCTGCAGTAGCCCGGCCCGCATCTCGGAATATGTTCTCGGGTCAGAGCCCGGTCAGATCGGCGAGTTTCGCCGAGAGCCGGTCGAGATAGTGCAGCACCTCGGTCTCGGTGCGGTCGGGAAGGCCGTACAGCACGTCGGTGACCCCGGCGCCGGCCCACAGCGCCAACTTGGCCGGGTCGGGTTTGAAGTCCAGTGCGACCACGCGTGGTCGGTCACTGCGCCCGGCATCGGCCCAGATCTTGTGCAGCAGCGCCAATCGTGCGGTGATGTCGGTTTCGGTCGGTGTGGTGATCCAGCCGTCCGCGTTGCGGGCGATCCACTCGAAGGTGCGCTCGGTGCCTGCCGCACCGATGAGGACCGGGACATGGCGCTGGACAGGTTTGGGCCACGCCCAACTCGGTCCGAACGACACGTAGTCACCCTGATAGGCGGCTTCCTCCTCGGTCCACAGCGCTCGCATCGCTTCGATGTACTCGCGCAGTACCTTGCGCCGTTTGTTCGGCGGCACGCCGTGATCGGCGAGTTCATCGGTGTTCCAACCGAATCCGGCTCCGAGCGTCACCCGCCCGTCGGAGAGATGATCCAGGGTCGCGACCGTTTTGGCCAAGGTGATCGGGTCGTGCTCGACGGGCAGCGCCACGGCGGTGGACAGCTCGATCCGCTCGGTGACCGCCGCCGCCATGGCCAACGACACCCAGGGATCGAGGGTTCGGGCGTAGCGGTCATCGGGCAGCGACGCGTCGCCGGTCGACGGGTGGGCCGCCTCCCGCTTGATGGGAATGTGGGTGTGCTCGGGCACGAAGAACGAAGCGAAGCCGCGCTCCTCCGCCGCCCGGGCGGCCACCGCGGGCCGAATGCCGCGGTCGCTGGTGAACAGGACGATTCCGAATTTCATCAGTGTCAACTCTTTCCGGTTCACCACGTCACCACGGAGCGCAGTACGCGGCCGGATTTCATGGTCTCGAAGGCCTTTTCGACGTCGGCGAGGCCGATGCGTTCGGTGACGAACAGGTCGAGGGGCAGGCGCTGTTGGCGATACAGTTCGATCAGCGTAGGGAAATCCCGCTCCGGGAGGCAGTCGCCGTACCAGGAGGATTTCAGCGCGCCGCCGTGGGAGAAGAAGTCCAGCAGCGGCATCTCCAGCCGCATCTGGGGCGTGGGTACGCCGACCAGGACGACTGTTCCGGCCAGATCGCGGGCGTAGAACGCCTGCTTCCACGTCTCGGGGCGGCCCACCGCGTCGATCACGACGTCGGCACCGAAACCGTTGGTGAGCTCACGAATTCGCTCGACGGGGTCCTCGGTTCCGGCATCGACGGTGTGGGTCGCACCCAGCGCGGTCGCGCCGGTAAGTTTGGCCGGATCACGGTCCACGGCGACGATGGTGCTCGCTCCCGCCAAGCGCGCCCCGGCGATCGCGGCCGCTCCGACACCGCCACAGCCGATGACGGCGACCGAGTCGCCACGGCTGACGTTTCCGGTGTTGAGAGCGGCCCCCAACCCGGCCATGACGCCGCAGCCGAGCAGGCCGGCCACGGCGGGGTCGGTGGTGGAATCGATGACGGTGCACTGCTTTTCGTGCACCAGGGTCTTGTCCGCGAAGGCCCCGATCCCGAGCGCGGGGGTGAGCGGTGACCCGTCGGCGAGTGTCATCTTCTGCTCGGCGTTGAAGGTGTCGAAGCAGTACCAGGGGCGGCCGCGACGGCACGCGCGGCAACTCCCGCAGACCGCACGCCAGTTCAGAACGACGAAATCGCCTACGGCGACATGGGTTACGGCGGAGCCGATCCGATCGATGACCCCGGCTGCTTCGTGGCCGAGCAGGAACGGGAACTCGTCGTTGATCCCGCCTTCACGGTAGGTGAGGTCGGTGTGGCAGACCCCGCAGGCCAGCACCTTGACGACGACATCCTGGGCTCCGGGTTCGGGGATGATGATGTCGACCATCTCCACCTCGGCACCGGCTCGGCGCGCAATAACGCCCCGCACTGTTTCAGTCATCGCGTCACCACAGGGGGACCGGAGAGGTGCCGAGGCGGTACCAGCCCGGCAGCTTGCCTTTGGAGTTCACGACGCGCTCGATGCGCTTGGTCACTCCGGCGGGCAGGTCGTCGTTGGTGATCATCTCGGTGAACAGCACGGTGAGGTTGCCGTAGTCGAAGAAGTCGCGCTGCCACTTCCATTGGAAGTCGCCGCCGTACTTGAACCAGCTGCCCTGAATGCCGTCGAGGGCGTAGTTCGTGCCGTCGGCGCGTTTGACCTCGCAGACCTGCTTCCACAGACCGAGCATGTCGCCGGTCTTCTCGTCGGTGACCCAGGCCTGATAGGGGTAGGTCCAGCCATCGAGGCCGTCCATTTCCAGGCCGATCGCGTAATCGCGGATCTCGGTGCGCCCGATCGCCATGAAGTCGTGCTTGGGCCCGTAGTTCCAGCCGTAGGTGGCGTCCTCGGTATAGAACTCCGCCAGTGGCCGCCAGTCACCTGCCTGCTCGCACTCGATGTTCGCCTGCAACCACCGTTGGATCATTTCGTCGAGTTCGGCACGGGGAAAGGACATGAACATTGCTCCGATCTGTACAGCGGGCTCCGCGCCGCGTGGCACCGAGCCTGAGAGATAGCACGTACGGTACACACGGCGTGAACAAGTGTATAGACACATGTCCAATTTTGTATCCATATTTTTGAGGCTGCTGCAGTACATGGTTAGAAGAGGGTGTCGAGTTCGGCCCTAGGCCGTGAGGAAGACGGCCCAGAGCAAGGCCGTGATCGCGATCAGGACCGGTGTGGTGATCCGCGCGACCCGCGCCCGCTGATTGCGAGCGAAAACGAAGGGGACAGCCACCGCGGTGACGAGTGCGGCGGGCACCGACAGCACAGTTCCCGCGACGAGTCCGTATCCGTGGGGATCGAAGCCAGGGTCGGACACGAGGCGAAATGCGAGCACAACGTAGACGCATCGCAACCAGACCAACCCGGCGGCAGCACCCACAGCACCGGCCGCCAGCGGAACTACCCAGCGGAGAGCGGACGGCGGGGAGGAAGCGGGTGGGTTCATCGGAGTCGCTGGGCGATCACTTCGGCGATACCGCTCGCCGGACCGCGCCCCGGCCACGGAGATTCTTGTGCATGGATGCCCTCCCGGTGACAATCACAGCACAGTGCCCGAGTCGATGGAAATAGTGTGGCCGAGATCGGCGTCAGCGAGCAGCCTCGTTCAGAACGGCGGCCCAGGTAGCGGCAATATGCCGAGGTTGGCGTCGGGGCCGCCGTCGACGACGAGGGTGGTGCCGGTGATATATCCGGCGGCGGGAGAGGCGAGAAACCAGATCGCCTCCGCCTGTTCTCGGGGCTGCGCGAATCGTCCGAGCGGAATTCGGCGCTCGATCGCGGCGAGCAGCGCCGGGTCCTGCTGGACCCCCGCGGTGATACCGGTGCGGGTGAGCCCGGGGCGATGGCATTGATCCGAACCCCTTGGGCCGCATAGTCGATCGCGACGCGCGGATCAGATTGATCAACGCGCCTCCGTTTCGCATACCGGCCGGCGCTACTTTTCGTCTCCGGGATCGGTCGGGTGATGATGATCCAGCGGCGGGGTGAGTTCGTCGACCACGACCAGATTCCCGCCGGACTGTTTGGCCCTGTACATCGCCGCGTCGGCGGATTGCAGCAGCCGGTCCGCAGTCGGGTGGGGACATCGCGGACAGGCTGTCGCGTCGAACACTGCCACCCCGACGCTCGCGGTAACCCCCACCGCGGCCTCCGCGGGTTCGGCGACGACACGGCACAACCGTTCGGCTTCGCTGCGCGCGGCAGCCGCGGCGGTGGGCACAGCGACCACGAACTCCTCGCCCCCCGTACGGGCCACCACCGCCGTCTCCCCGGCCGCATCGCGCAACCGCCGCGCCGTCCGGACCAGGACGATGTCGCCGATGCGGTGGCCCCAGGTGTCGTTGACACTCTTGAATTGGTCGAGATCGAAGCAGATGACACAGATCGAGAGGTTGCGGTCCATCAGCTGCGGGAGCTGGTTCTCGAGGCCTCGCCGGTTCAGCAGTTCGGTCAGCGGGTCCGACAACGATTCCGTGCGCAACAGCCAATAGAGGAATTGGAACGCGGGTACCGCGATGAACACCGACGAGAGCAGCAGCGCGACCGCGACTGCCAGGTGGACGCCCCCGCCGCCGGTGGCGATCCGCACCGACAACACCAGCACCGACAGCAGCGACCAGGCCGAATGCACGGCCAGCTCCCGGGTGTTGTGAAAAAAGCTCAGGTAACTGCCTGTGCCGAGGAGCAGCACCGTGCCCATCGCCCCGAACAGCCGATCCTGCAGCTGCAGAAACTCCATCGTGAACAGCACATCGGCACAGGCGATCAGCACCAACGACTCGGTCCTGCTCGGCCAGGGCAACAGCCACCAGCGCAGCGCCCACAGGGTCCCGGACAGCACCCCGATCGTCGAAGCGATGCCGGGATGGCCGGGCGGCCCCACCGGTGTTCCCGCGATCACCGCGCCCATCACCGCGATCGTCGCTCCCGCGAGGCCGATCAGTACCTTCAGCGGTAGCAGCGCCGATCGAGCCGCGAGGGTGCGCACCAGCCATCGGTAGTCGGCCTGGTCCACCCACCAGTCCCGCAGCGTCTTGCTGTCATTCATCGACTCACCCTTGGTCCCGACCGCATCGCCCGCCTCGTTTCCTTGTCGAGAGCGAGAACTCCAGGAGATCCCACCAGCTGATCGGCAGTAGTCTAGGTCGGACCTGCGCATACCCGACGCCTGCGTACGTGTCACAGCAGGCGCGGACATGCCGAGGCGCGCTACGTTGCAGCTCGTGACGGAAATTTCAGGAAGCGCCTCCCGCGATGAACGCCGACCGGACGTGGAACGGCGGCTGATCGCGGCCGTCTCGGATCTCTGCGCTGACGGTGCGCGCTTCGCCGATCTGAGCATTTCGCGGATTGTCGGGGCGGCGGCGATCGGACGCGCGACGTTCTATCTGTACTTTCCGGATCGCTCGGCGTTCTCGCTGCGCCTTGTCGATCATGTTCGCGCGGAGTTGGCCGGGAGTGTCGCAGCGGTGTGGCGAGCCGCCGGGGATCGCGGCGCGTTGGAGGCTGCCCTCGCCGATTTCGTCGAGATATACGCGCGCGAGTACCCGTTGATCACCGCGGTCTTCGACGCGGCCGTCACCGATGAACAGGTGGCCGGGCGTATGGATGACAACGTGCGATTGTTCATCGAGGAATCCGCTCGAACTATCGAGCTCGCTCAACAGCGGGAAACCGTTCGCGGCGATCTGCCTGCCGTCGAGACTGCCTCGGCACTGGTCTGGATGGTGGAACGCACCTGCTCCCGAATGATCGGTGGCAGCGATGAGCAGGCACGTGCGCGCCTGACCCGAGCGCTGACGACCATTATCTGGCACAGCCTCCATTCGTGAGAATTGGGGTTGGACAGTGTGTCTAACCCCTGTTAACGTCGTAGTGCATGACGACCACGCGCTTTCTGAACCGAGACCTCGCGCACCACCGTTTCGACCCTCGTCTCGTGCGGCGGTTGGAACAGGGTCTCGAAGAGGCGGACTCGCTCGCCGACGCGGTGGTCGCGTCCTTCGGCTCGAGTCCGCAACACTCGTTTCGCGCCGTCAACGCGTGGCTCGATGGCGAATCCGGTTTTCCGGACAGTCTCGCGACCATGTTGGAGCCGATCGCCGAGCTCCCGGATTGGCTCGATGGGGACGCGCTCGAGCGGGGTTCGACGGCGTTGTGGCGCAATGGGATCCTGTGGATCGGGCTGAGTTTCAACTGCGCGGCGCTGGCGGCCGGATATCAATCGGGGGCAGGGGTGAAGCCCCTCACCTTCACCGGCGAATTGAACTATCGGTCTCGCCGCCGAATGCAGGAGACCGGCCGGTGGTTTCTCGCAGCGACGTCACCGGGGGCATTGCAACGAAACGGCCCAGGCTTTCGGGAGACCGTGCGTGTCCGATTCATGCATGCCGGCGTGCGCAAGCGCATTCTCCAGTCCGGCGGATGGAATCAGGAGGCGTGGGGGGTGCCGATCAACCTCACCGATACCGCCTATGGCGTGTCGGGGGAATTCTCGACGATTCCGCTGGCCGCCATGCGCGATGCGGGAGTGCACTTCACCGAGCGCGACCTCGATGACATCCAACATATGTGGCGCTATATCGGCTATCTGCTCGGCGTACCCGACGATATGTTGCCCTACAACGCGGCACGGGCCAGGGAAATCATCGCGATCAAAGACCTCACGGACACACCCGCCGACGCGGATTCGCGACAGCTGGTGAAGGCATTGATCGAAAACGGTTTCGACCCGGCTACCGTGCTGCCGAAGTCGATGATCAAGATCGGCACCGGCCCTCTCGTCGCGACGCTGTACGCACTGACCCGCCGATGGGCCGGCGAGGAAGTGGCCGACAGTCTCGGCCTGCCGAACACGAGTCTGAAGTACCTACCGACGCTCCTGCGGCCCGCGGTGCGGGCAGGCGAGGTCGCGCGGCGATGGGGCCTGCGTGACGAACAGCGACTGGCCCGCCGGACGCGGGAGAGCTTTCGAGAGCTGCTCGACGACGCCCGAGCTCCGTCGACCGTCGCCGCCGAAGCCGTTGTGCAAGCCGCCCTGTGAAGCGTCGGTCTCGGAATAGTCGCGAGGGGGCCCGTGTTGCCTTCGGCATGACCGGTGATGATCTCGGAAAATTCGGTGTGTGGCGCTATTACAAGGGGTTCACCCCAGCGGCGGCCCGCGAGATCGAAGAATTGGGGTACGGCGCGTTGTGGCTCGGCGGTTCGCCGCCCGCGGATTTGCCGGTGACCGAATCGCTGCTCGAGGCGACAGAGTCGCTGACTGTCGGCACCAGCATCGTGAACATCTGGACGGCGCCTGCGGACATCGTCGCCGAGTCCTTTCACCGGATCGACCAGCGATTTCCCGGCCGTTTCCTGCTCGGCATCGGGGTCGGTCATCGGGAGGCCAACGGCACGGAGGCGATCAAGCCGTATGACGCGCTCGTGGCCTACCTGGACGAACTCGACGCGGCGGGCGTACCGAAGGAGCGCAGGGCATTGGCGGCGCTCGGCCCCCGCGTCCTGAAACTCGCCCGAGACCGGACCGCGGGCGCACTGCCCTACCTCGCCCCGCCGACGCACACCACGATCGCCCGCGAAACCCTCGGCGAAAGCGCGCTACTCGTCGTGGAGCAGAAGGTCGTCCTGGATGAGGATGTGGAGCGGGCGCGTGAGATTGCCAGGGGCACGCTGTCGATGTACCTGGGCTTGGTGAATTATCTGGGCAATCTGCGCCGCTTGGGATTCTCCGAGGAGGACATCACCAAGCCCGGCAGCGACAGGCTCGTCGATGTTCTCGCCATCCACGGCACACCCGCCGAGGTCGGAGCCGGATTGGTGGCGCACCTGGACGCGGGTGCCGATCATGTCGCGATCCAGGCGTTGAACGAGGACTATCTCGCGGCACTACGCGCGCTGGCCACGGTGCTGCCCTTCCAGCGGTGAAGTAGCAGGACGGTCAGCCACGCCGCCGGTCTCGGGGTCCCTCCGACCACGCTGGTGCACCACCCCACATCACGCGGAAGGCGTCACTGCGGGTGGACAGTTCGCCGATCAGGTTCGACAGCTCCCGGTCATAGGGGTTCTTCCCCGCTCGATGCGCAGCGCGCCCACCGCGAAGCGGGCCAGGTAACGGGGTCGGACGACTCGGACGGGTCGAACGTGGGTGTCGCGGGCAGAGGCCAGCGCGCGCGGCGGCGCCGATGTTGGTGGCGATGATCGGCCATGTGGGGTCGGTGCTGATGCGGGGTCGATGCGGTCGGCGGTGGCGGCCCATCGGTGAGCAGTACCCGCTGACCATGATCGAGATCCACCAGGTCGACAACGGCACCGTGCGCAAGATCGACGTCTACACCAAGAACCCCCACGAGCTCGCCGCGTTCTACGCACGCGCCGAGGCGGGCACCCACTAGCGCGTCAGCGGGTGACGAGCACGGTGTGGGCCCCGCCGTCAGCGGTCGAGCCGGATATCAGCCGCCGAATCCGCCGTCGATGTTCAAGCTGGCGCCGGTGATGTAGGCAGCCTCGGGCCCGGCGAGGAAGGAAACGAAAGCGCCGACCTCCGCCGTGGTTCCGAATCGGTCGACCGCCATCACGCTGAGCATGGCCGACGCGGCTGGTCCATCGGCCGGGTTGGCTTCGGTGTCGACCGGGCCGGGCTGGACGTTGTTGATCGTGATTCCGCGCGGGGCGAGCTCGCGGGCGAGTCCACGGGTCAGGCTGGCCAGTGCGCCTTTGGTCATGGCATAGATCGACCCGCCGGGGAAGGGCATGCGGTCGGCATTGATGCTGCCGATGTTGATGATCCGCCCGCCCTCGCCCAAGTGCGCCAGCGATTCTCGGATGGCGACGACCGCCGAGCGCACATTGACCGTCAGCATCGCGTCGATCTGCGACATCGTCAGCTCGGTGATCTCGGTGAAACTGCCGACACCGGCGTTGTTGACCAGGATGTCGAGGCCGCCGAACCGGTCGGCGGTGTGCGCCACCGCAGACACCACATCCTCTTCGGCCAGGCTGTCCGCGTGGATCGCGTGGGCGACTCCTCCGGTCGCGGCCACGGTGTCGGCCACGTCTTGCGCGCGTTCCTTGGAGTTCGCGTAGGTGAATGCCACCCGTGCCCCGTCGGCGGCCAATCGGGCGACGATGCCCGCGCCGACGCCCCTGGATCCGCCTGTCACCAGCGCGGTCTTGCCTTCGAGCGGTCCTGTCACCATGTGCGTCATCCTTGGTTTCGAGTTATGGAGTGATTGATCAAAAATTGCAGACGGTGACGCGTCTTGTCAATTATTGAACGTTCCCTCCATAACTGGTACGGTCGAAAGATGGCCAGGCCGAGGAAGTTCGATGAGCAGGCTGTGCTCACTGCCGCGAGGTCGACGTTCTGGCGCGATGGCTACGCGGCCACATCGGTCCAGGACCTCACCGACGCGACCGGGGTCGGCACGCAGAGCCTGTACGGGGCGTTCGGCAACAAGCACGACTTGTTCGTCCGGATCCTGGAGGATTACTGCGCTCGCCAGTCCGCCGGGCTCGAAGCTGCCATGTCGGCCGACCCGAGCCCATGGCACGGACTCGCCTCGGCGGTCACCTTCGAGGACGGCGGCCGTCTGGATCTACCGCCGCAAGGCTGCCTGATGGCCAACAGCGCCGCGGCTCTGAGCTCCCAGGACGAGCAGGTCAAGGCCATGGCCTGCCAGGCATACGCCGGGACGCTCGAACTGTTCGTTCGACAGATCGATCTGGCCAAAGAGGCGGGCGAGATCGATGCGGGCATCGATGCCGAGCAGACTGCTCGCGCACTGATCGCTGTCATGCAGGGAATCGAATTTCTGCACAAGTCAGGCATCGGTGAGGACGAGCTACGTCGGGCGAAGAGCGCGGCGCTGCAGATGATCGAGAGCGCCCTCGCGCGCTGACGACTCACCCATCCGCCGACACCATTTTTAGGGAAGACACCGTGACAACAATCGCCATCATCGGCGCAGGCGAGGTCGGTAGTCAGATCGCCCGTGCGGCCATCGCGAACGGCTACGACGTCGTCATCGCCAACTCGCGCGGACCCGAGACCCTCCGTGACTTGATCGCTGAACTCGGCCCCTCGGCGCGCGCCGCGTCAGCGGTCGAGGCTGCGGCGGCCGGGGAATTCGCCGTGGTGGCCGTCCCGCTCGCGCTGATCAACAACATGCCCGTCGATCAGCTCGCGGGAAAGGTCGTCCTCGACACGAACAACTACATGGCGTGGCGCGACGGCCGATTCCCGGTCGTCGAATCAGGCGAGAAGACAGTGCACGAGCTGCGCCAGGAACACCTACCCACGTCCAAGGTGGTCAAGACTTTCACCCATATCCAGGCTCCTCGCATCACCACATCGGGTCGACCCGCGGGGACTCCGGGGCGGCTGGCGTTGTCGGCGTCGAGCGACTTTCCCGAGGCGATAGAACTCGTGACACGTCTGTACGACCAGTTCGGCTTCGACACCGTCGACAACAGCCCGCTCAGCGAATCCTGGCGCAGTGGTCCCGGCCAGCCCGCATGGGTCGCGCACGAGTCCCAGACTCGTGCGGAGTTGATCGCCAACCTCGCCGCCGCGCGACGAGATGTCGTGGTCTGAAGGCTGACTGACATCTGCGGGTGTACGGAGGAACTACTCCGGGTCCGCAGCAGAGCGGCTCTCGGCGGTGGTGGCGAGGTACTCGCCCAGTTCCTGGGTCAACGTGCGGTCGAGCGCTTGGACGAGGCTGTGCTGCACGGCGGCAACGGCAACGTCACGCAGGTGATTGATCATGGTGGTGGTTTCGGCGATCTCGGCGTCGGTAGTCGGTAGCCAGCCGGGGCCGTGTAGTTCGACGAGATGGTCGCGGGTGACGGTGAACATCTGGTGGGCGATGTCGTCGAGACGATGCTGGACCACTGCCTGCAGGTCGGCGAGGCGGCGTAGGTCGAACTTGTACTCGCGCAAGTCGACGAAGGTCTCGAGCAGGAGCGGATCGGTGAATTCCACCATGTCGCCGCGGACTCGGAGCACCCCGAGCTCGCTGAGGCGAGTCAGCATCGTCGGGTCGTTCGCCTCGGCGCCGAGGAAGGTCGCGACGAGTTCGAGGGGGACCTCGAGTGAGGCGTCGACCGGGTCGGGGGTCGCCGTACGCGGCAAACCGAGGACATCGACGAGATCCTTGCCGGTTTCCCAGCTGGTGATGAAGTCGGCGATATGCGCGGTGGTGAAGCCGCGTTGCAGCAGCGCGTCAATGAGTTTCAGGCGCTCGAGGTGGGTGTCGTCGTAGATCAGGGCGCGCCCGGCGCGGGCGGTCGGCACCGGGAGCAGTCCGCGCTCTTGATACGAGCGCACGTTGCGGGCGGTGGTTCCTGCGGCGCGGGCGAGATCATCGATGCGGTACTCCGACACCCGTCTCGTCTCCTGTTCGTCTCGCGGCCACCGAGCAGGCACCGGCTGTGTCCATGTCCCCGGATTGCGTCCTCGGGGACATGGACACAGGGATCGTTGTCACCCTAGCCGAGCGGAACCACGGCATGGTCGCTGGTTCCGATCACCGATTCCGCGTCGGCGGGGGTGAATAGGAAGTCGTCGGGGTCGACGACAGCCAGTTGCCGAACGTACTGAGTGCCGAAGCCGGGGAACATCGTTGCGTTGAAGCCGTCCTCGGTGAGGTACCAACTGCGGCAGCCGGAATTCCACGTCGTCGCCGTCAGACGCTTCTGTAGCTGTTCGTTGTACCGGTCCTGTTTGTCGCGGCGAACTTCGAGGGTGCGCAGATTCTGCGTCAGGATCATGCCGATGGCGTCGGTCAGATAGTCGATCTGCGCTTCCATGTACACCAGCGCCGAATTGTGGCCGGGTCCCGAATTCGGTCCGAACGTGAGGAACAGGTTCGGGTATCCGGCCACGGCGACACTCTTGAACGCGTAGGCACCCTTGCTCCATTCGTCCGCGAGGACCCGCCCGTCGCGGCCGGTCACCGGGATCGGGCTGCCGGTCTTGGAAACCTCGAATCCGGTGGCGAAGACGATAGCGTCGAAGCGGTGCTCGATACCCTCGGCGGTTCGGATGCCGTATTCGCTGATGCGGGCGATCGGCCAGGTGACCAGGGTGCAGTTGTCCTTCTGCAGTGCCGGGTAGTAGTCGCTGGTCATCAGCAGCCGCTTGCAGCCGGCACGGAACCCAGGGGTGAGCTGGCGGCGCAGCCACGGGTCGCGCACCTGGGAACGCAGGTGCAGCTTGGCCACCGATTCCACGACCCGGGTCAGCGGCGTGTTCCAGACGACCCCGAGCGCCACCGACTCATGGCCCCAGAACCAGCCTCGGCGGGCGAGGGACTGGGTGACCGGCAGCCGACGATACATCTGCTTGGTTCGCCGACTGGTCGGTCGGTTGACCCGGGGTAGCACCCAACCCGGAGTCCGCTGGAATACCTTGACCGCCGCGGCGCGGCGTACGAGTTCGGGAACGATCTGCACGGCACTCGCGCCGGTGCCGACCACAGCGACCCGTTTACCGGTGAAGTCGTAGTCGTGATCCCAGCGCGCACTGTGGATCTTGTGCCCCTGGTAGTCCTCGATCCCGGGAATACTGGGAAAACTGGCATTGGACAATGGTCCAGAGGCGATGACGATCGTGCGCGCCTGAACTGCGCGCTTACGCCCTGCCATGGCGATGGTCCACAGGCCGCTCACCTCGTCGAAGGTGGTTCCGGTGACGTTGTGCCCGAACCTGATCCGGGGCCGCAGGTCGAATTCCTCGACCATCGACTCGATGTAGTCGAGTATCTCGGAACTGCCGGAGTAGGTGTGCGACCAGTCGGGATTGGGCGCGAAGCTGTAGGAATACAACCGCGAAGGAATATCACACGCGGCGCCGGGATAGGTGTTGTCGCGCCAGGTTCCGCCAACCTCCGACCCGCGTTCGAAAATCGCGAAGTCGGTGATCCCTTTCTGGCGCAACCGAATCGCGGTACCGATGCCCGCGAAACCCGCACCGATGATCGCCACATCCAGCGGCTCGACGGCGCTCACGCGACCGGCTCGTAGGTCAGTTCCTTGGACCAGGTCGGCTGCGGTCCGAGGAAGCGGTCGGGAACACGGGCGGTCAGTTTCACCAGTGCGTCGGCGAGCAGGTGGTAGGGGTGATCGCGGTTGATCACCCAATTGGCGTGCATCTTGACGATGCGGTACATGGGTACGCGGTTGGCGATCGGATTGCGTTCACCGACGGCCCTGAAGCGCCGCATAGCCGCGTACAGACGCTCCTCGTCCACGCCCATGTCGACGACATTGTCGCGCATCTTGTTCAACAGCGGCACATAGCTCAGAACGCCGATGAGTAGCGAGGGCTTGGCCCAGCCGCCGACCAGATCGATGAGCAGTTTGCGGGCGGGGGAGTGGCCGAGCAGTTCCATGACCGCGTAGTCGGTGGCCAGGTGCCGGGATTCGTCGGCATTGATCTTCTTGAACGCGTCCTGCGCGACCGGGTCGGTGACCTCGTCGGTGATGAATTTGATCAGCGCGCCGTCCAGCGCGACCTCGAGCATCGGAATGACCGTGCCGAGGAAGGAAAGCGACATGCCGTCGGCGTGCTTGTCGAGGAAGTCGATCACCAGTTTGACGTTGATATTCGGTTCCGGGATCTCGTCACCGTCGAGCATCCCCCAGCGGCGCATCAGCGCCAGCTCGGCGTTGGCGTGGCGCTGTTCTTCGGCGTGGAAGTAGCGGTAGATCTCACGCAGCGTCTCGGTGGGCGCCTTCTGCGCCATGGCGGCGAATCCGCGGGCGCCGACGTTTTCGATCCACATCAGATCGGCCATGAACGGCTTCAGTTTGGCGTGCAATACGGGGTCGACGAGTTCGGCGCCCGGTGCGTCCCAGTCGATATCGGCCAGTGCCCACTGTCGGGCCTTGATCTTGGCCAGCATGTCGTCGAAGTCGAAGGACATCTCAGACTCCTGTCTTCTCGGTGTCGGTGGTCGTGACGGGCTTCGGGTTCGAATCGGCTTGCGGGAGCAGGCGATTGAGGGTGCCGAGGCCGCGGGTGTAGAGGGTGGGGAATTGCCGCTTGAGTAGCCAGATCAGCCGCGCGTCGAGCTGGGGCAACACATAGAGGCGGCCTCGGTCGTTGGCATCGAGGGTCATCCGGGCGACGCGCTCGGGGGAGTAGCCGGTCCAGCGCATCAGCGTTTCGGCCAGATTCATCGCTGTGGCGTCGATGCGGCCGTCGCGGGCGACATTGGTCTTGACGAAGGTCGGGCACAGCACGGTGACCGCGAGTCCGCTACCGGTGAGCTCGGCGGCCAGTGTTTCCGACAGCGACATGACCGCGGCCTTGGAGACGTTGTAGGGCCCCATGGTCGGTGCGGCGGCGAAGCCCGCCGCCGACGCGACATTGATGATGCCGCCGCGTCCGGCGGCACGCAGTTGCGGGGTGAACAGCTCACAGCCGTGGACCACACCCCACAGGTTGATGCCGAGTGCCCATTGCCAGTCGTCGAGACCGATGTCGCCGACAGGGCTACCGCCGATGCCGACGCCGGCGTTGTTGATTACCAGGGTGGGCGGGCCGCCCAAGAGCAACTCGGTGTGCAGTGCCAGGCTTTCCATGTCGCTGCGGGAGGCGACATCACAGAACAGGGCATGCGCGGTCGCGCCGTGCACGCGTTCGATCAATCGCACCGTCTGCTCGGCACGGTCTTTGTCGATATCGGCGCACACCACCTGGCCGCCGCGGGCCGCGAGTTCGAGCGCGAACGCCCGCCCGATGCCGCTTCCTGCCCCGGTGACCACGGCCTTGGCGCTGAAGGATCGACGGCTGTTGCCCGGCAGATAATCCAGTATTCCCACGGTCAGCTCGCTCGCTCTCGGGTCGAGGTATCGGATGCCGCCAGTGCGTCGGCGATGAAACGGGCCGCTCGGCGCAGCGCCGGTGCGGCCTCTGGCACCAGCAGCGGCAGGGCCTGGAAGACGTGGACCTGTCCGGGCCACAGCTCGAGTTCGCAGGAGCCGCCGGCCGCTGTCACCATCTCGCGCAGGTGCACGGCATCGCCGACCAGCATCTCGGTGTCGCTGGCCTGCACGAACAGCGGCGGTAGCGCCGTGCCGGGCGGGATTGTCAGCCGCAGTCGCGGCGAGTCGGCCGGTTCCTGCGCGATGTACAGCTCGGCAGCGCTGCGGCCTACGCGCGCCGAGGCCATGGCTTCGGTGCCGTGGCGCTGATGGTGCTCGGCCAACCCGAACGAAAGATCGATCAGTGGCGAGAACAGCACGGCACCGGCGGGTTGCGGGGTGGTGGTCCTGGCGTTGTCCAGCAGGAGGTCCATCGTCAGATGGCCACCGGCGGAGTCGCCCGCGATGAGCACATCCGTTGCGCGATAACCATTTCCGAGCAGCCACCGATACCCGGCCGCGACATCGTCGGCCGCGGCCGGGAATCGGTGCTCCGGCGCGAGCCGGTAGTCGATCACGAATACCGGCAACCCGGTCTCCCGTGACAGCCGGGCCGCCAGACCGCGGTGCGTACGCGCCGAGCAGAGCACGTATCCGCTTCCGTGGACGAAATAGATTGCCCGGTCGCCGAATTCGACATCTGCGGCCCGAACCCATTCCCCGCGCACCGCACCGGACCGCACCGGCGTGACCCGGGTTCCCCTGGGGGGCGGTCCGCCCACGGCCATGATCGCGGCTGTCACCGTTCTGGCCGCGGCTATGCCGAGTCGATTGTGCGGAAGTGCGCAGTTGATGGGACGCAGCACGTGGTGGCCCGCTGTCAGTGCCAGCCGGGATCGTCGTGAAGGTGGCACCGCCACCATGTTCGCCAACCGTGAGGTCGCCGTTGACCTTGTCGTTGTCATAGCCACAGTGTCATCAGCTTATGTGCCATTTGTCAATGGCACATTTGTGGTCCACACTGTGGCTGCAAGGGCGCCGAGACTCGATACCCGCCACGAGGGAGTTGCACGACGATGTCAGCCACAGGGCTCGAACAGCACATCTACCAGGTGAAAGTCCGCGATGTCATCCAGGAGACAGCAGATGCGGTGTCGTTGACGCTGGATGCTATGCCGGGTCCGGCGGCCCCGTTCGACTACCAGCCAGGACAGTTCCTGACACTGCGGGTGCCATGCCCGAACGGGTCGCTCGCTCGCTGCTACTCATTGTCGAGTTCGCCGCATCTCCTGGCCCGCCCGACCATCACGGTCAAACGCGTCCCTGACGGCCGCGCATCCAACTGGATCTTCGACAATGCTTCGCCCGGAACGGTTTTCGATGTTCTCGCACCGGCGGGCAGCTTCGTCCCGCGGGACTGGACCGCGCCGTTCCTGCTGGTGGCCGCGGGAAGCGGAATCACCCCGATCATGTCCATCCTGCGGACTGCCCTTGCCCTGCACCACAATCCGATCACGGTGGCCTACGCGAACCGCACTGCCGAATCCGTCATCTTCACTCGCGAACTCGATGCGCTGGCCCGATGCCACCCCGATCGTCTCACCATCACGCACTGGCTGGAATCGGAATCCGGCCGACCCACCGAGGTCGCGCTACGGTCCTGGCTCACCGCGCCCGCGGAGTCACACGCCTACCTCTGCGGTCCGGCCCCCTTCATGGCGGCAGCTCGCGGCGCACTGGTCGCCAACGGCTTTGCCGCGCCTCATATTCACGCCGAGACTTTCATGTCGCTGACCATCGATGCTTTCAGCCCACCCGCCCAGGCGGTCTGCGACAGTGCGTCGAGCTCGACAGCGACGGTCGAACTCGACGATGAGATCCATTCCATCACCTGGCCGACGGACACCGTGCTCCTCGATGTGCTGCTCGCTCGCGGATTGGACGCGCCCTATGTGTGCCGCGAGGGAACCTGTGGTGGCTGCGCGTACACCCTGCGTCGAGGCGAGGTCCACCTGCGCGAGAACCACACCCTCGACGAGCACGATCTGGCCCGCGGTACCCGACTTGCCTGTCAGTCACTGCCTCGAAGCGAAATTCTCGACGTCGCATTCGACCGATGACCCGCGGGCTCGAATGGGTCGCGCTGAATCGGCGTCAGCGGGCGAATTCCTGGTAGAGCTGCGGCAGGAATCCGGCCAGATGGTTCATTTCCTGACCGCAGTGCAGGAGTAGTTCGCGGGCGAGGTCGACATCGAGGACAAGGTCTCGGGGATCGACGGCAGGTCCGCGTTCGATCGCTTGCGCGGCTTGCGACAGGTCGGGTCGGTGGAGGCCGTGGAGATTGAGGTAGAAGCGACTGCGCATTTCGCATCCCGCGGGTATCGGCCTCACCTGGTGCGCCAGCCACCCGAGGTCGACCGGTGCGACGATGCTGCCGACCCGTCCGAGAATGATCGTGTGCTGATCGGGGACGCGAAAGCCGTGGGCACGCGGGTCGGTGAAGGCAATCGCCAGTTGCTGCAGTTTCGGGCCGATGTACTCATCGACATAGGCGATGTTGCCGATGTACTTTTCGCGGTCGGGGATGCGTTCCGCCGACCGGTCTCGGGCGACCGCGCAGTAGAGGTGCGCGTCGGGGTGCCAGAGTTTATAGCGCGCGGATTCGACGGTGTGCCAGGCGAACCACCAGTCCCACATGGCGGCGGTGACGCCCCGCATCTCGGTATGTACAGCGACCCAGATCGCGCCGGATTCGGTTGTGCCGTAGCCGGTTTCCACCGCGGCGATATTGTGCGGTGAGAGGTCCGTCGGGAGTGCGGAGAACTCGGGAATCTGCTCCGGTGGTGTCGGGCCGCCGAGATAGGCCGCGGCCACCGACGGCAGAACAGGAGCGGTTTGCGCGGCCATGAATTTCGCGTACGGTTCGGCGCGGTCCTCGTCAGAGTATCCACGGTATCGAACGTTCGGATCGGCGGTGGCGGGGACCGGGAGACCGGACAGTGCCAAACCTGCGCCGACGGCCGCCGCCAGCTGGATTGCGCCGCGCCTGTTGGGTTTTGGTTGACTCGGCATCTGTCGACCCTATGGTCAGGGAGAACGGGTACCGATGCCTTGGGTCAGGTCTGTGAAGTACCACAACTCGCGAAAGGTGGCATCGGTGCCGAGACGCACGCGAGCCGACTTTCCGCCACAGCGAACAGAGGATCGTCGATGAAGTTGCGTCGTGTTCGGACCGAGGATGGTTTGCAGACACAGTCTTTCCGTGATGGGCAGTGGTCTGCGCATCCGGAACCGATAACGGGCACGGTGTTCAGTGATCAGTGGGAGCTCGACGTCGCTGACGGGCACCTGCGGGAGTCCGAGCTGTTGCTGCCGTTCAACCCGGCATCATTTCGGGACTTCATGGTGTTCGAGCAGCACAATATCGACGCCAGCCGCGGTCTGGTGCGCCGATTCCATCCGACGCAGTACCGGTTGGCCACCGCGGTAGAGCGGCTGAGTGGTCGGAGCTTTCCGCTGTTCAAGCCGAAGCCGTTGTTCTATCAGCAGCCGATCTACTACATGGGAAACCATCTGACATTCGTTCCGTCGGGTACCCCGATCTGCGCGCCGGCCTACTCGTCGGCATTGGATTACGAACTCGAGATCGGATTCGTTCTCGCCGAGCCGCTGTACTGCGCGACGCCGCAGCAGGCCGCGGCCGCGATCGGCGCGTTCGTTCTGCTCAACGACTTCAGCGCGCGAGACATTCAACGAGCCGAGATGGCCAGTGGGTTCGGGCCACAGAAATCCAAGCATTTCGCCAGTTCGATGTCGGCGACAGCCGTGACCGCGGACGAAATCCTGCCACGTATCGATAACCTCACCGGGTCGGTCAGAATCAACGGAGTCACCGTCGACACGGTATCGAGCGCAGGGATGCGATGGAGCCTCGGTGAAGTCCTCGCGCACGCTTCCCGCAGCGAACATCTTTATCCCGGAGAGTTGTTCGGAACCGGCACGCTGCCCGGCGGCAGCGGCATGGAAACCGGCAACTGGCTCGAGCCGGGAGACGTCCTCACCTTGACTCTCGACGATATCGGCGAGGTCGAACACCTCATCACCGGCTGATAGGAATCTGCTCAACCCTGTTCGAGTTCCCCGCGCACGGTGGCGGCGATGCGGGTGAGTGCGGTCCCGAGGTTGCGGCGCTGAGCGGCGGTCAGCGGATCGAATACGAGCCGCTTCACCTGCGCGACGTGCTCCGGGGCGGTCTCGGCGAGCTTCTGGCGGCCGCTGTCGGTGAGGGTGGCGAAGGTGTATCGGCCGTCGCTCGGGTCGGGGCGGCGGGTGACCCAGTCGCGGGCTTCGAAGCGGTCCATCGCTTTCGACAAGCGGGGCTGGGTGCTGTCGCAGACCCGGGCGAGGTCGCTCAGGCGCATCGTGTGGTCGTCGGCCATGGACAGCTGGGCGAGCACCCCGTACTCGAAGTTGGAGATGCTCGCGTCGCGTTGTAACTGGCGGTCGAGAGCCGCCGGGAGGGCGATGACGACCGTCAGTAGTGCCTGCCAGAGCTCCTGTTGGTCGTCATCGAGCCAGGGTGAGGGGGTGTTCATGCGCTCATCGTACTTGCCTGGGAAACCTGCACTTGCCTGGGCAAGTCATTGTGCGCTACATTTTCACTTGCTCAGGCAAGTTAGAATACTTTCCTGGGCAAGCTGAGGAGCTGATTGCGATGACTACGAGCCCAGGGCCTTCCATGAACGACCGAGCTTCCAATAGGCCTGCCGCGGCCTACGCGGATCTCCTCGCTCGCGTCGTGCCACAGGCGCGCGAACAACGCCTGTGGAGTCCGGCAGACGGGCCACTGCCGAGCCTGTTCGTCAGCCACGGCGCCCCGTTCACCCTCGACGATCCGCAGTGGCTCGGCGACCTCTTCGCCTGGGCCCGATCGATGCCCAAACCCCGTGCCATCGTGGTCGTTTCGGCTCACTGGGAACAAGCACCGGCCGCGATCACCGCAGCCGCGGCCGGCACCCCGCTCTACTACGACTTCAGCGGATTCGACCCCCACTACAAGACCCTTCCCTACGCGACCCCGGACGCCACCGACCTCGCTCGCCGACTCGCAGGTCTGTTGGGCTCCACGCCCGTGCACGAGTTCGCCGACCGCGGCCTGGACCACGGCGCGTTCATCCCGCTCATGGCCATGTACCCCGCAGCCGATGTCCCGGTCGTGCAGCTGTCGATGCCCAGCCTCGACCCCCGCGTGCTTCTCGAACTCGGCGCAAGCCTGCGGCCGCTGCGCGAAGAAGGCGTCCTCGTGCTCGGCTCGGGCTTCATGACGCACAGCTTCGCCGTTTTCCGCCGACCGGAGCTCGTCACCGAGACAACAGCTTTCGACGAATGGGCAACCGATGCTCTCGCTCGCGGCGACGTCGATGCTCTCACCGATTACCGCGTGAAGGCGCCCGGTGCCGCCGTCGCCCACCCGACGGCCGAACATTTCGTCCCGCTGCTGCTCACCGTTGGTGCCGCTACCGACCCAGCCAGCGCGGTGAGCGCCATCGACCGCCTGGTCATGGGCAACTCCATCCGCTCGGTCCAACTGACCTGAGTCGGTTCGACTTTCCCCTTCCCACTCGATCGCCTCATCTCGAGGCGACGACATCGAAACACCCCGGAGGACAGTTCCATGAAGGCAATCCGTTTCCACGAGTTCGGCACCAGCGAAGTCTTGCGCTCCGAAGTCATCGACCGTCCGGTCCCCGCGCCCGGGCAGGTGCTCGTGCAGGTCGAGGCCACTTCGTTCAACCCGGTCGACGATCACATCCGCGCCGGCCATCTGGCGGAGATGATCCCGATCGCGCTGCCCTACGTGCCGGGCATCGACCTGGCAGGCACCGTCGTCGAACTCGGCGCGGACGTGACGAACTGGGCAGTCGGCGACCGGGTCGTGGCGATGCTGCCCCTCGACTCCGCTGGCGGCGCAGCCGAATTCGCACTGGTCCCCGCCGAGTCCCTGGCCACGGCACCGCAGACGATCGAGTTGGTCGACGCTGCGGCGCTACCGCTGACCGGCCTCGCGGCCTGGCAGTTGGCGTTCGAGCTCGCCGAGCTGAAACCGGGTCAGACGGTCCTGGTCAACGGGGCGGCGGGTGCGGTGGGCAGCCTGGTGGTGCAGCTCGCTGTCGATGCGGGAGCGCAGGTGACCGCGGTGGACGCGCCGGAGCACGCCGACCGGCTCCGCGGCTACGGCGCGGTCCGGGTCGAAGGCCCGCTCGACCTCGCCGCCGGTCCGGACGCGGTGGGTGGGCCGTTCCAGGTCGTGGTGAACCACGTGCGAGTTTCCCCCGAGGACCTCGCCCAGCTGACGAACTATGTCGCCGACGGCGGGATCGCCACGAGCTCGGCGGGCCCGATTCCCGAGGACACCGCTCGCGGGGTCCGCAGCGAGAGCCTGTGGGTCCGCAGTGACGGAGCCCAGCTGAGCGAGCTGGTCGCCAAGGTGGACGCAGGCAAGCTCCACCTCCACATCGCCGAGCGTCGCCCGGTCGCAGAGCTGGCTGACGTGCATGCCGACGCAGGCGCAGGCCGCCTGACCGGCAAGACTGTCCTGCTCGTTTCCTGATGAGGTACGCACCCTGCGGGAAGGTGTGGGTGCTCATGTATCGAGACCTGCGGAGAGGAGATCCTGGGACGAGCGGCGGTCGCCGGGGGAGTGCCCGTCGGCTCAGGCCGCCACTACCTCGGCGGCGCCGTTGAGTCGCGCGTAGCGTCCCCCGTCGTCGATCAGCGTCGTGTGATCGCCGAGCTCGACGACCCGGCCGTGGTCGAGTACGGCGATCTGGTCGGCGTCGCGGATGGTGCTGAGCCGGTGGGCGATCGTGATCACCGTGCGGCCCTGGGCCACCACGTCGATGGCGGCCTGCACCGCACGCTCGGTCTCGTTGTCGAGAGCGCTGGTCGCCTCGTCGAGCACCAGCACGCGCGGGTCGCGCAACAGGGTGCGGGCCAGGGCGATGCGCTGCTTCTCGCCGCCGGAGAACCGGTGTCCACGCGACCCGACCACGGTGTCGTAGCCCTGGGGCAGCGAGGCGATCAGTTCGTGGATCTGGGCGGCGCGGGCCGCGCGCTCGATCTCGGCGTCGGTGGCGCTCGGCGCGGCGAAGCGGAGGTTCTCGCGAATGGTCGTGTGCAGCAGGTAGGACTCCTGCGACACCACGCCGACGATGCGAGCCAGGGTGCCGAGCTCCAAGTCGCGGACGTCGACGCCGTCGATACTCACCCGCCCGGCGGTCGCGTCGTGCAGTCGCGCGACGAGCGAGGCGAGGGTGGTCTTGCCGGAGCCGGTCTCGCCGACCAGGGCCAGTGTCGACCCAGCCGGCACGACGAGCGAGACGCCGTCGAGCACGTCGGGGCCCGCCGCGTCGTAGCGGAAACCGACATCCTCGAACCGGACCTCGCCCACGACATCGCGCGGGTCCAGGTCGACCGGCTGGGTGGGCTCATCGATCTCCACCGGAAGGTCGAGATAGCCGAAGATCCGGCTGAACAACGCCATCGAACTGGTGACTTCGACACCCACGTTGAGCAGGGCCATCAGCGGCCGGAAGAGACCGGCTTGCAGCGTGGTGAAGGCGACCAGCGTGCCGATCGTCATGCCGCTACTGGTCGCCGGAAGTCCGGCGGCGAGGTAGAGCAGGGCGGGGATGGCCGCGAAGAGGATGCTCATGGTGGCCATCCGCCAGCGGCCCGCGAGCTGCGAGCGCACTTCGAGGCCGACCAGGTCGTGCGAGGTCTTCTCGAACTGGGCGGAGGCGAGGGGACCGGTGCCGAGGGTCTTGCCCAGCTGCACGCCGCTCACCGAAAGTCCCTCCTCGACCTGACCGTGCAGATCAGCGAGGTGGCGTTGGCGTTGAGCGGTGATGTCGCGGCGAAGCAGGGCGACGCGTCGAGTCAGCCAGATCGCCGGCGGCAGCACCACCAGCGACAGCAGCGACAACCGCCACGACAGCACGGCCATCGCGACGGCGGTGCCGACCACGGTAGTGACGTTGCTCGCGATGGAGGTCGCGGTGCTGGTGACCACCGACTGCATGCCGCCGACGTCGTTGATCAGGCGCGACTGCACCTCACCGCCGCGCGTGCGGGTGAAGAACGCCAGCGACTGCCGCTGCAGGTGGCGGAACACATCGGCCCGCAGCACGTGCATGACCTGCTGCCCGACGGTGGTGGAGATGAGCGTCTGGCCGACGCCGAGCACCGCGGTGAGCACGGTGACGGCGAGCATGCCGCCCACGGCCCAGAGCAGCAGCGACACGTCCTGGTGGGGCAGCGCGTCGTCGATCACCAGTCGCAGCAGGAACGGCGAGGCGAGGCTGATCGTCGAACCCGCCACGATCAGGACGGTCAGCAGGGTGAGCTGAAGCCGGTACGGCGCGAAGAGCGCGGCGATCCGGCGCAGAGACACCGGGGACTCGCGCAATTGTGCGCGGTCGGCCGGGTCGGGTCGGCGGGTGCGACCGCCGGAGACTTTCACTTCCATATGCAACCCCCTTGGGTTGTGTTTATGCTGAGGTTACCTCACTATCTGGTAGGGGAAACAAGGCGAGAGGCGGGTTTATGCCCGACAACGAGAGCGACCTGCTGATGCAGGTGGCCAGGACGCTGCGTCGGCGCTGGTCGGCGGTGTACGCGCCGATGGGGCTGACCCCGCACCAGGCCCGCGCGCTCCGGGTGGCAGGCGAGCACGACGGACTCCGGTTGTCGGCCGTCGCCGACGCGTTGCGGATCAGCCCCCGGTCGGCCACGGAGGTGGTGGACGCGCTCGAAAAGGCGGAGTTGGTCACGCGCGAGCCCGATCCGACAGACCGCCGCGCCACTCTCGTGTCGGTGACCGCACAGGGTAAGCGAACCCTCGACGCCCTGACCGAGGCCCGCACGAAGGACGCCGACGATTTCTTCGGAAGACTCACCGACGAGGAGCGGGCCTCGCTGCGGGATATTCTCGGCAAGCTCGTCTCCTGAAGCGCGCCGAGTAGTGCAGATGCCCGAGCAGCGCGGCTGCTCGGGCAGGCTCACCCGAGGATCAGTCGAGCACTTCGTTCAGTTTCCCGGTCGCGACGTCGAAGACGAATCCGCGCAGGGAGGTGGTGCTGGTGATGAAGGGGCTGCGTTCGATGCGGCGCAGCGAGTTGCGGACGTCCTCGTCGAGATCGCCGAAGGCCTCGGCGGACCAGGTCGGCTTGATGCCGATCTCGTCCTGAATGGCCCGTTTGAAATCGTCGTCGGTGAAGGTGAGCATGCCGCAGTCGCTGTGATGGATCAGGATGATCTCGGTGGTACCGAGCAGCCGCTGGCTGATGGCCAGCGAGCGGATCTCGTCGTCGGTGACCACGCCGCCCGCATTGCGGATGACGTGCGCCTCACCGTCCTGCAGACCCAGGATGCGGTAAACGTCGAGGCGGGCGTCCATGCACGCCACCACGGCGACGTGCTTGCTGGGCGGCAGCGGGAGCGGGCCGCTGAATTGCGCTGCGTACGCAGTGTTGTTGCTCAGGTATTCGTCTGTGACGGTCATGGCGGCGTCCTCGGGTCGATGGGTGGCGACATACGAATCTCCGCATTCATGGTTGGTGCTGTGCCGGAGAGCGGCCAGAGATTCGCGCAGATCGAGGAGAAGGGTCGTTCGCAGCGATGCGAACGAGTAGAAGCGCGCATTCCACGCTACCCGATTTGCGATCCGCTGCTGCCCCGCCGATCAGTCCGCAGCCACAGGATGCCGTCCACGTCGAGGCCGTTGTCGAGCACGATGATCCGCGGGTCGCCCAGCAGTCCGGCGCCGTTGGGTCCGAGCAGATAGGTGATCGAGCCGCCGGCCGGCGATCTTCTTCATGACATTCCAACCTGAGTTGGCGAGGTCGGCCGAATGCTCACCCGGATCTAGAACACGTTCTACAATCCGGCCATGGACCTTGTCGCGATCGAGGAGATCAAGCGTCTCAAGCACCGCTATTTCCGCACACTCGACCTGAAGCTGTGGGACGAGTTCGCGGACTGCCTCGCCGAGGACGTCTCCGCGCGCTATGGCACTCAGGCCATGGGCGAGCCGCTGCACTACGACAACCGGGCCGACGTCGTGGCGTTCATGGAGAAGAACCTCGGGCCCGGGATCGTCACGGTTCACATCGCCAACCACCCCGAGATCGAGGTCGACGGCGATACCGCGAAGGGTTCCTGGGCGTTCGAAGACACTGTCCTCGTGCCGAGCGCGAAAGTTCAGATCCGCGGTGGCGGATACTATTCCGACACCTATCGTCGCGACGAGGACGGGTCGTGGCGGATCGCCTCGACGCGGTACGAGCGCATCTACGAGGCATTGACCTCGCTGGAGGACCTTCCGAGCTTCAAGCTGCTCGCCAACCGCTGGGATCCCTCGCTCGAGCACTGACTTTCCGAACATCATGTCGGACTGCACATGTCGGACAGCATTTCTACAATCTCAGCGTGACGCTCACACTCGCCGACCTCGTCGGGTACACCGATCGTGGCCTCGATGCCGATCTCGCCCGCTGGTTCCCGGATGACAGCGAACCCGTTGTCGTCTCCGCCGAAAACCGTTCGGTGGAGCCATTTCTCGAAAAATTGGCCCCTGTCGACGCTGCCGCATTGGCGGCCTTCGACCGCCGGGTGCGCTCCGGTCGGCTGCCGCAGTTCCTCGACATCTTCGACTGGTCCTACGCTTTCGATTTCGCCGACAACGGCTGCAAGATTCTCGATGCCGACTACACCACCGAACTGACCGACGAGGACGTGTTCTCCGTCGGCGCCGACGGCGGCGGCAACCTTTATGTCGTGCTCACGACCGGTCAGGTCGCGGTGTGGTTTCACGAGGAGGAAGTGCTCGAAGGTGGCACCCGCTTCGACAACCTCGATGTCTTCCTCTGGTCGTATGTGCGCTACCGAGCGGTGCGGGCGGGCAAGCTCGCCCTCTCCGACGTCGAGGCCGACTTCGCTGCGCTCGGCCAGGACGGCGCGCTGGCCGAGGACCTGGGGTTGCTGAGTCTGATGGCCTAGGGCACGGTTGACCCTGACGTAGGGGAAGCCCCGCAGCATGGTCGGCATGACTACCAAAGCCGATCACTTCACGGTCCGCCACGACGGCGTCACGATCCCGGTGTCTCGCGGTGGCGAAGGGCGACCCTTGGTTCTGTGTCCTGGTCTGATTTCGACACAGGCAGAACTGCACGAACTCGTCGACGAGTTGCGGCGTGACTTCGACGTGGTGACCTTCGACCTACGGGGCCACGGCCTTTCCTCCGCCGGGGACCGATATTCCTTCGAGGCGTTCTTCGGCGATTTCGTCGCCGTGATGGCGGAGTTGGGCCGCCTCGGCCTGCCCGCTGAGCCCGTGCTCGCCGGTCACTCGTACGGTGCGGATCTGGTCGTGCACTACGCCAGCGAATATCCCGACGCTGTCAGCGAACTCGTCGTCATCGATGGGGCGAATCCGATCCCTGAACCGTTCATCACCGAGATCGACCTGCCGGAATTTCGCGTGCTCTGGGACGACCTGGCGACCTGGCTGGAGACAGTCGAAGGCACTGCGCGCCAAGTGCTGCTCACCGGACAGGAAATCCTCGACCTCAATCTCGAGCTCGATGTGATCCGGTCCGGAATCCTCGACCGGTACCGCCGGATCGACTGTCCGATCCGCGTGATCATGTCGACCTCGATGGCCGGTGACAGCGACGAGGGGCGAGCGCCGCGGCACAATCGGCTCTGGCGTGCGGGCATCGACCGGCTGGTCCGCGAGCGGCCCGACATCTGCCCATCCTGGCTCGATGCCGGTCACGCGCTGGTCCTCACGCACGCTCCGGACATCGCCCGGATCATCCGGGGCGAGCGAACTCCCGCCGACCAGACGGCTTCTTGAAATGCTTGCAGGCCAAGGAGACTGATCCGATGCTGACCATCGGCGAGCTCGCCTCGTATGCCGGAGTGACCGTGCGTGCGGTGCGCCACTATCACGCCAAAGGGCTACTGCCGGAGCCTGAGCGCGACCACTCCGGCTATCGCAGGTACGACGCGGGCACCGTGGTCGAGCTGATAAGAATTCGGACCCTCGCGGGGGCCGGGGTTCCGTTGGCGCGCGTGCGACAACTGCTCCAGGCCGACGCCGAAGAATTCGCGGCGGCGATCGCGGACATCGATACGCGGTTGCGGGCGGAGATCTGGCAGCGGCAGCGGCACCGCGAACGGATCGCTCGCCTCGCCGCGGGGGACAGCCTGGCGTTGCCGCCAGAGGTAGTGGAGTTTCTCGACCACCTGCGCGCACTCGGTGTCGACGAGCGGATCGTCGAGGTCGAACGCGACGGCTGGATCCCGCTGGTCGCGCACTCACCCGAGCGAGTCCCGGAGTTGATGGCACGCAAGCGGGCGCAAATCGCCCATCCGCAGCTCGTCGACTTCTACCTCACCCTGGGCCAAGCCCTCGACCGAACCGACAACGATCCGATGCTGATCGAGCTGGTCGACAATATGGCCGCCTACCTCACACAGCTCGCTGATGAGCAGGGCGAGGACTATGTCGGGGGCGGCTTCGAGCCGTCTTTGGTCGAATTGCTCGACGCGCTGGCGTTCGACGCCGCGCGGCCGACCCGTCGACTGATCGAGTTGCTGAAGCAGCGGGGCTGGACCGGTTGGACCAAGCTCGAACGCGTGGATTCGAGACGCAGTGGTTCCAGTCACTGAGAGTGCTCGATAGGCGGCCGCACAGCGCATCGGAGGGGGTCCGGGCGAAGCTGCCTGTGCCACTTGTGATTGCGCTGGCGCGGCACCCGTGTTCGAGCCGCGCAAGCGCCTAGAGTGAACCTTGCCCCGCGACGTGGCGGCGTGTGTGTGGGTGCATGGGGAAGGGTTCGCCTCGGTCGGCTGGTCGGTCGAGGCGAACCGCATCACCCCGCAACGCCATGCTCGAGCGATCAGCTTCGGGAGTTGCGCTCCTGCGCTGCTTCGGGGCAGTGCCGGGTGAGTCTTCCAGTGCTACCGCGCTGATCCAGAGCCCGATCATGTCAGCGGTTTGGTCGATCACCGCATCGCGGTCCATGCCCTCTTCCTCCATCTTGACCGAGCGTAGCGCGGTGGAGAAGCCCGCGTTGAGCACGATTCAGGCCATCGTGTCGACGTCGAGGCCATGGGTCGGACCGAGGGACTGGATCAGGTAGAGCTCGAGACGACTTCTCGCGGTCGGTGAAATACCGGTACAGGGTGCCGATACTCATGCCCGCTCGTGTCTCCGTCGCACGATCCTGTTGGGGACGTTTGCGCTGTGGATCGGCATCAGGTTGACCTCGAGACAAAGCGGAACCAATTGAGCGGGAACTCGATACATCATCATCACGAGAACACCGAATCGATCAATCCCCGAGTATCGCGAGAGTCCCGGGCAGATCGGCGCGTCGGCGAACAGTATGTCGTGACAGATGTCATGCCGCATCCGTGGCGTTGTCACTCGGAACGGTGTTAACGCGCACTGTTTTCCGGCCTCCGCAGCGACGAACGTTGGAACTGTGCCTCGCACAACACCTTTCTCGCACAACAGCTCGGAGATCACCATGTTTCAGCCCGAACCCCACCGCACACGCGACAGCGTCGACGAGACCGCAGCCCCGCGCGTATCGACGACCGATCCGACGCAGAGCCTGATCGACCAACTCGGCGGTAGGACAGGCATGATCTACACGGCCATCCCGGTCTTTGCCTTCGTGGTGGCGAACGCGCTGGTGGCACTACCGATTGCCATCGGGTCAGCCATCGCGATCGCCCTCGGCATCATGTGGCTCAGGATCGCTCGCGGCGAGCCGGTGGTACAGGCGAGCGGCGGGCTCGCCGGGGTCGTCGTCGCGGGTGGGGTCGCCGCGTGGACCGGCTCGGCAGGCGGGTTCTTCCTGGTCGGCATCTGGGCCAGTCTGGCCGGTGCCATCGTCACATTCGTCTCGCTGCTGGCGCGTCGGCCGCTGACCGGGTTGCTGTGGAACCTATTGCACGGCAACAAGTTCGACTGGCGACACGACCGCCCGTCACTGCGTGGTCACGATCTCGCCACCCTCGCTCTCACCGCGATGTTCACGGCACGCTACTTCGTCCAGGACTGGCTCTACGACATCGAAGCCACCGGTCGGCTGGCCACCGCCAAGATCATCATGGGAACCCCACTGCTGGCGCTGGCCCTGGTGGTTGTCGTCTGGGCGTTTCGTCGCTCGACCAAGCGACTGGCCGCATGAGCCATGCGAACGGTGGACAGCACACCAGTTGTAGTACTTCGGTCGCCGGGTCGGGTCAGTAGCGGGTAGGGGAGCAGGGATCCGGAAGGGCCGAGAACGTGGCCAGGTCGCAGATGCCGCCGGTCAGCATGTGGATCGGGGTGAGACCGAGCAGGACTATCAACCCGATGATGTCGCCGCGCTCGAGGAAGGTGCCGGCCGACTGCACTCCCGCCGAGCCGTAATCGACTGCCGCCGAGCCGGTTTGCCCTTCGGCGACAGCGGTAGCGGTGCCGACGAGCGCCGCTGCCGCGAAAGTGACAGCGGCGATATTCATGGTGGTACGCATCATGTGGTCCTTGGTTTCAGTGGGTGGGGGAGCGGTGGATGGGTCACGGGCCCGAGCAGATGTCATCGGCTAGCGGTGACACCGCGGCAAGGATCTCGGCGAGCAACTCCTGCGGGACTCCGGCGACAGTCATCGCATCGGCGAGGTGCCCTGCGACGAGGTCGAAGTGCGCCTTCGTGATGCCGCGGCCTCGGTGTACCTGCTTCATCGCAGCGCCGATGTAGGGGTCCGGACCGCCGAGGGCGGCGGAGAAGAACTCGACCTGGCGACCTTTCATGCGAGTCATGTTGGTGCCGGTGAAGAATGGGCCGAGCGCCTCGTCGGCGAGTACTCGCGTGTAGAACGCTTCGACGACAGCCTGTAAGGCTTCGTAGCCGCCGACCTGCTCGTAGATCGACGAGGCCGTGCATGGCTCCGGGGTTTCGGACGGTAGCGGGTAGAACGTCATTGCAGCGCCTGCCGTGGTTCAGCGGTGGGGTTGGTTCATGTCGCGGTTCATCGTCGGAATTTCGATGCTGATCGGCATCCGCAGTTCGGCCAGGTAGACCAGGGCGGCCTTGCGCAGGAATTCGTCGAGGAGCCAGTAGGGGTCGCCCAGGGGCGGGATCGCAGTCAGCAGACCCTCGCGAACGGCGATGAACGGACCCCAACTGAACCGCAGTAGCGGGTCCCAGACCGGTTCCCTCGGAATCCCGAGTCCGTCGGCGATGGCATCGCCGAGCAGGAAGCGGGTGAACGCGCCGAGGATCGGCTTGCTCAGTAGCGCGAAGTCGATATTGGCGCCCAACCCCAGCAGTCGATCGGCGAGCTTCGCCCCTTCCGGCGTTGCCTCGATGATGGGGTCGAGGATTTGTGCCGCTTGGGAATTCGCGTCGGGCCACGTCTTGGGGATGTACTCGTCGCGGACACCCAGCAGATGCGCGGCCACCTGCCAGGAATGCAGGAACGCCGCCGATTCGTGCGCCGGGATCGGCACGTTCCAGGAGGTCAGGTGCTTCATGACGGTGGTGGGCAGGCTGTGCCAGGTGACCATGATGTCGTTCTGGCTGATCGGAATATCTTCGGTGGCCGAGTGCACCCAGTGCGGTGACTGCGGCAGCAGGTGGCGCACCGAGGCATGGACGAGGCGGGTCTTGACGCAGGTGACGATCATTTCCCCGTCGGCGGCATAGGCATTCGCGCTACCGATGTCGTAACCGAGTTTCGCGGTCTTGGTAATACGGTCTTTGAGGTCGTGACCGCCCTTGGAGTAGTAGACCGCCCGAGCTTCCTTCGGGATGACGGTGCTCATCATGCCGCTGGCGAACCCGTAGAGGACCCCGAGATACAGTCCGCGCTTCTTGTTGAACTCGATCGCGGTCCCCAGCGCGCCCAGATCGGTCCATTGCGGAAGTTGGCGGGCGTACTCCATGAATTCGCGCAGCTCTGTAGGTAAACCGCCCGGCAACGCTTGGCCGTTTCTGGTCCAGGTCCGTAGCAGTTCGTTGACCCGTGGCACTTCCCCGCGATCGATCAGTCCGGCGACGAGCTCGTCGGCTTCGGGATCCCACACGGTCATCGGGTCGACACCGGACCCGCCCCCGGCCACCGACCCCTGTGGTGACCAGGTCCACGGCTCGGCTCGCACGGGCGTCACGATCGACAGCGCGCCGATCGCGCCCAGGATTCCGCCGGTTTTCAACGCATTACGTCTATTCAGGCCGTCCATGAAGTTACTCCTCATTGAGTATGCGCAGGCCCGGCGTGTGATGAAACTATCCCGTGTCTCAGCTGGTCGAACCTCAGAATCAGTAGTAACTTAGCAAGATTTATTGGTACGGTCGATGTTTTTGCCGAACCTGCTGTGTGCTGCTGCTCGCGCGAGCGACATCGGTGCTGGTTGACCGTAAACTGACTGGCCAGCGTATTATTCAGCCCCCTTGTCGTGCGCCGGCCTCCGCTTGTATTCACGGCGCGAGTGTGAGGATCGAAGTGATCCGGTGGAGGATAGTGGCAAAATTCTTAGTAACTTACAAGCTGGGCGCTGTGCACCTTGTGGATGGCGCAGCGTGCCCGATTGTTGTTGCCGCAGGAGGCATGCGATGAGAGTGTGTATGTAAATCTCTATCATCGACTCTGGAGTGGATATGAATCGTCAGTCCCGGGCCGCGGACCCGTCGGAATCGTCCGGCGACCGTCGGCGCTACCTGGTCGGTCCCGCGGCGCTGCTCGGCGGCCCGGCCAACGTGATCATGCAGCTGAGCTCGGCACCGGTCGGTCGCGGCGTCGTGGAGAGCACGGTGACCAGCGGCCGTTTCGACCTGCGACCACGCAAGCGTGGGCGAACGACCCTGACGTACTTGGCTGTGGCAATGCTCGGTACGGACGAAGACCGCGCCGCGTTCCGTGCCGCCACCGACACGGCGCACCGTCAAGTGCGCTCGGGTCCCGATAGTCCGGTGCGGTACAACGCTTTCGATCCGGAGCTGCAACTGTGGGTAGCGGCCTGTATCTACCGGGGTACGGTCGACTCTCTGACGTATCTGTTCGGCGAGGTGGACGAAGAATTCGCCGACGAGCTGTACCTGGACTCCGCCAGATTCGGGACCACGCTGCAAATGCCCGCGCGACTCTGGCCGCCGAACCGTGACGCCTTCGGAGAGTACTGGGACGCGAAGCTGAGCGCGATCTCCATGGACGACGAAGTGCGGGCCTATCTGCTGGGGCAAGTGGTCGATCTCAGCCCCTATCGTCGGTGGGAACAACTCCTGTTCCGGCGGATTAATCGGTTCTTCACGACCGGCTTTCTGCCGCAGCAGTTTCGCGACGAGCTCGCCCTGCCGTGGAGCGATCGGCGCCAGCGCTTGTTCGAGGTCACGATGCGCACCCTCGGTCGCGTGCTGTCAGTGCTTCCCGAACGCTGGCGGCTGTATCCGTTCGAGTCGTACCTGGCGGACATGCGCCGCCGCCGTGCCCTCGGTCGGCCGCTGGTGTGATGACCGTGCCAGGTCGAATGCGCGGGCGATCACCGCGGACTTCAGCTGCCACAGACCTGAAGCATGCATCGCGTCGAGCCCGGTCAAGCTCGCGATTCGGTGCAGTCGGTAGATGATGGTGTTCGTATGGATGTGGAGGAGCCGGGCGGTGCGTTGACGGTTCATGTCATTGGCGATGAGCATCTGCAGCGTCTGATAGAGATCGGGATGGTTGTCCAACGGTGCGAGTAGCTCGCCGAGCTTGGTCAGGCCGGGGCCGGGCCGCGTGAGCTGGTATTCGAGCGCCAGGTCTTCGAATCGATAGAGGCGCGGGGCGTAGCCGAGCCGCTCGATGATGTCGAGAAGGTCATGAGCGAGCTGTGCGGTGTCCGGGATCTGGCCGGTTGTGGTCGTTATCAGGGTCGCCGTGATGTCGACCCTGGCGGCGCGGGAGAGCGCTCCGATCAGGATGTCGAGTCGGGTGTCGTCGGTATCGGCACCGGGAATCAGGATGGTCCCGCCGTCGACCGACAGCATGGCGAGAGCGTCGTCGGATTGCTCTGCGAGTGCGGTGTGGATTCTGCGGAGCTTTCGTCGTGCGACGATGTCGTCGTCGATCTGCGGGTCTTGATCGTCGGGGTCTCGGGGGATCGACACTGCCATCACCGCATAGGTTTCGGCGACGCTGACGCCGCAGTCGCGGGCCATGCTGGTCGTGGCTCGGCCGGCGAGGAGGGCGGCGGTCAATGCGCGCGTCGCGGTGAGGTGTTCGCTCACCACCCCGCGGTACTCGCGGAGGTAGGCATTGATCATCGTGGTGGACATCAGGTTCGAAATCGCCATGGTCGTGCGGAGTCTGTCGATCAGTGCGTCGCGATCGTAGGCCGCGTCGGAAGTGCAGATCAGGTCAACGCTCGCTCGCAGCGACTCGTAGAACGAATGCAAGATGGTGTCGATCGGCACGGCTTCGCGGGCCCAGCCCGCTGCGGCAGCCGAGAACCAGTCCAGCTGGTCGGATACGTTGTGGCCGGCGATGACACCGTCGCCGATCTCCAGACACTTCTTCGTCACCGTGGCGATGTCACCGTGGATCGCGTCGCCCAATTGGGTATCGCGCGTGGCTACATTGTCGATGAAGTGGCTGACGAGCTGGCCTGCGAGGCTTGCCGTATCAGGCAACGGCGACCGCATCGACGAGCAGTCCAGTTCGATCGGCATCGTGGCTCCTTCGGGTCGCAACCCACACGGCATCGGCCATCGATCGCCTGCGTCGATAGAGGCCGTCCGCGGCATCCTTCTGCGCCGAGAGTCCACGGACCCCGATCGTGCGGTCGACGACCGGGTCGGCCGTTGTGCGTGGATCTAGAATGGATAGTAACTTATCAAGCCCTCTTGCGAGTTGTCCTGTGTTCGACGAATCTGAGGCCGGTTCGCATTGAGGGGTTACCCCTGTCGATGCTCGCCGCGCCCGCTGTCGACGTGCCTCGCGAATAGGAGAACAGCAAGTAACTTCTGTTCGTACGCAGCGTAACGTCAGCGGCCCGTAGTGGTCGGTCCGGCAGGGCTGGTGGGTGAGGTCGTCGCGCCGGTGCTCGGTGCGGCCGGGTTGCCCGGCACCGCCTCGGGGCCGTAGAAGGTCGGCAGCATGGCCTTGACCAGCACCAGCGCCGACCCCTCGCCCGATGGCACCGTCGCCAGGTTCGTGGCGACCACGATCGTGAGGTCCGAGGCGGGGTCGTGGCCCATGAAGGTCATGAACCCGGGCATCTGACCGTCGTGCCCGAACAGATGCAGACCGAATCGGACGATTCCCAGACCGTATCCGGCGACATCGGGAGCGGCGGGATCGATCGGCTGGATGCTGTCCATGCGAACCCGCTGCATCTGTTCATCCAGGAGGTCGCCCTCGACGAGTGCCCGTACATACGTGGCCACATCATCGACTGTCGATATCGCGGCGCCCGCGGTCCAGGTCCACGACGGGCTCTCGTCGGTCGCGTTGCTGGGTTGCAGCGTGCCCGCCAGCGCGGCTGCCTGTTCCTCGGGCGGCAGGGCGTAGGTGTCGATGGTGGAGACATTGGTGCCGAACGCGTAACCCTGCGGGTGCGGATCGGGGATCGAGTGGTCCGCCGCCGCGGGCAACGAGGTGTGCTTCAGGCCCAGCGGCTCGAAGATCCGCTTCTGGAAATTCTCGGCGGCCGACATATTCGTGATCTTCTCGATGACGAGGCCGAGCAGGATGATGTTGGTATTGCTGTAATCGAATTTCTCACCCGGCGCGAAATTGACGGGGTGCGAGAAGGCGATCGCGAGCAATTCCTCCGGCGTCCACACCTTGTTCGGGTCACTGTCGAGCAAGGCGTTGAATTGCGGGTCGAACGTGTAACTGTAGAGCCCGCTTCGCATTTCGGAGAGCTGAGCGATGGTGATGCGATCGCCGTTCGGCACACCCGGCCAATATTTGTCGATGGTGTCATCGAGCGCGAGCTTGCCCTCCTGCACCAACTGGAGGATCACCGTCGACGTCATGGTCTTGGTGTTGCTGGCGATGCGGAAGTAGTCGTCCGCCGACATGGGGTCGTCGGCCCCGATGACGCGGGTACCGAACGTCTCGGTCCAGTTCCCCTTCGTCGGCGATTTGACGACCACGACGGCGCCTGGAATGACATTGTCTTTCATCAGCTGGGTGATCACCGGCCGGAGAGTGGCGGCGTACGCGGGCTCGGCCTGCGAGGGGACCGGCGTGCTCGTGGCGCTGCCGCCGGAGTCCGACGACGTCCCACAGCCCGTGGCGATGAACAAACCCGCGGTCGCGACCAACACTGCGATACTCGTCCGGTGTCCCATGATTCTCCGATCGGCGTTTTGCTCAGGAGGGGAAATGCCGCGCGGTGCAACTCTAACTCGGCTCATGGGAATTCAGGGGGAATGGGCGCTGTGGTGAAAAGTGCGCTTCACCCGTCTCGACTATCGGCCCTCGCGTCCACGTACCCGCCCTCGGCGAGATCGGCTAGCCGTGACAACGACTCACGATTACGTGGCGCGAGTAGCAGCGCCTGAGCCGCGTGCGGAATGAATCGACTCGGTCCGCTAACGGCTCGCTCGGTCATCACGACCTCACACGAGGTGGGGCCGAGGTCGCGCAGCTCCAGCCGGACAATTGCGCCGCCGAATGGCCACAGCCTGGCATCGAGTTCGATGCTGTACGGCGAATCGACAGAGCGGACCGCGGTCGTGTCCTCGATCGTGCCCGGCCACGGCCCGACACTGTGATGAATGCGAGCTCCCGCGGCCGGCCACGCGTCGTCCACTCCGCGGATATGGGAGGCCCCGACGACCCAACTCGCATAGGACCATCCGTCGGCCAGCACAGCGAACACCTCGTCCACCGGGGCCTTGATCGTGCGCGTCACCTGAACCATATTGTGGATCGTCTCCTCGGCTCGGTCATCCTCGCTGGTACATCGGCGCTTACCCGGTCCCGCGACTCCGAACCGGCTTTCGATCGCTGACCTCGCACAGTGCGGGCTCGCCGCGGATCACGGCTGTCCACGGGCGCGGCCCATCACGCGCCCTATTCCGGGTCGTTTTCCCTTGACGACGGACGGTCCGGCGGCTTCTTGCTGCTCTTGCCTCTCAGCAGGACGACCGCGACGAGCACGACCAGCGCGACGATCACGAGGAGTTCCATACGGCGCGCGTACCCACGTTGGGGGAGGTCAATCCGGAGCAGTTCCAGGCAGAAGACAACAGAACCGTACGAGCGCTGCGGTGTATCGAGCGCTCGTACGGTTCTGTGGCAATTACCGAGGTCAGGAGGTGGGAGTCAGAAGCTGGTCGAAGAACGCGCGGTAGCTGCGCAGGGCGCGCCGCAACGACTCGGTGTCCGGGCTCTCCGACCACCGGTCCGCGATGATCTTCTGGCGTTCGGCGTAGGTGCTGGTCAGTTCGTGGATCAGTTCGGCGACCAGATTGTCGGCCTGGGATACCGCATCACGGGGATCGTCGACGAAGGAGCCCTGCAGATCGCGCCAGCGATCGCGCAGGTGTTCCAGGGACTTTTCGTCGAACAGCGGGACGATGTTGTCCTCCGCATCGGCAGCAGGGCTCTTCTGCCGTACCACCGGCTCCTGCCCCGCGTGAACGGAGTCGCTCTTGTGGCCGGGCTGCTCGGCGACGATCGCGTCGCGCTCGGTGTCGGCCTCGGGCCGGGCACCGGTGAGATCCGCGTCGGTCTGGCCTGAGGTGCGGGCCGCGACGGGCGCGTGCTTGCCGTCGACGCCCTGTCCGGCGGTGGTCGTGTCGCTGCGGTGATCCGGCCGCGTCTTGTCCACGGTGCCGGAGGCCTTCGGATCCCGTCCGGAATCCGGATCGATGACCTCGGCGTCGATCACCTGGTGATCGACAGGCTTGCCTGCTGTGAGGCGATCACGTTCGCCGAGAGGGGCGTGCTCGACATCGTCGGTGCGCGCATCGGTCTTGGTGCGGTTGTGTTCGGTGCTCATGACACTGTGTCCTTCTTGTGCGTGGTGTGGCCGTTCGTCAGATCGAGGAACAGCGCGCGGTAATGCACGAGGGCGGTCCGAAGGTCTTCGGTGCTTGCCTTTCCGTCCGCGTGCTTGATCGCGATGGCGTGGGCGTCGCGGTAGTGGCCGAGGGTCGCGGCATGCTCGACGGAGAGGTCGGCGGCCTGCTGGTCGAAACCTTCGGTGGGATAGCCACGTTCGGCCATCACGGTCGTGACGAGCTGGTCGGCCTCGCTGACAGCGTCGGCGGGCTTGTCGACGAAGCGCTCCTGCACGTTCGTCCAGGCCGCGGTGAACTCCTGCTTGCGCTCGGGGGTCAGTTCACGCAGCTCGAGCGAGTGGTGCCTGCGCTCGCGTTCCACCAGTTCGCGTTCGGCGGCGCGGCGATCGTCGGTCTGTTCGAGGGCCCGGTCGTATTCGGACCCGAAGCGGCCTCGCAGACGCCTCCGGCGTAGGTACGGCTGGACCAGAAAAGCCGCACCGGCGAGTACGACCACGATGACAATGACAGCTACCAGAATTCCGGAAGTCACAAGTTCTCCTTCTACGAGCCTCTTGTCCCGGTAATGCCTCGCCAATCGATTCTCAAACAGGCAGAGCTTGCCGCCGTGCCATCCGCCGACCGAAATCCCGATCTCGTGGCGTAGCGCGGCGCGCTGCGTATCCTGGTCGAAACCCTTTCGAGCGGAGGACAATTCGTGGTCAGCGCGCAGTTCGGATCGTCGCCTGAGTCGGGCGAACGGGAGATCCTGGATCGGGTGGCCGAACTGGCGGTGGGATTCGCCGCCGACGCGGCCGGCTACGACGAGCGGGCCGAGATTCCGGTCGAGGAGCTGACCGCGCTGCATGATGCTCAGGTCGATCGGGCGGTGCTGCCTCGCCGGCTGGGTGGGCTCGGATTGAGCTATCAGTCGTTCGGGACAGTGGTCCGGATACTGGCGAAGGCCGATCCGTCCATCGCGACGATCTGGGTGATGCACGCTGGTGCGGGTGTCGCGTTGGCGGAGTTGACCGGCGATTCGGCCGGGTCGTTCTTCGCCGAGGAGTTCCTCGCGGGTAAACGGTTCGCCAACGCGTTGTCCGAACCTGGCAGCGGGAACCGCTTTCTGCAGCCGCAGCAGGTGGCCGAACCCGCGGTGGGCGGCTGGTCGCTCTCCGGTGCGAAACGGTTCGTCTCCGGTAGTGAGATCGCGGACTACTTGCTGGTGAACGCGCTGGTCTCGGGGGTGCCGACGTTCTTCGGGGTGATACCGGACGAGTCCGTATCGATCATCCCGATCTGGGACACCCTCGGTTTGCGAGCGACCCGCAGTCAGCTGTTGGCCTTCGACAACACCGTGTTGCGCACCGAATATCGCGGTCGCGCACCGGGACCGGGCGATTTCGCGGTGATCCCGGCCGGATTGCCTGCCATCTCCCTCGGTATCGCCGACGCCGCGCTTGCCGCGTTGGTGGCGCACGCGGGCTCACGAATGATCCTCGGCAATCCGCTGGCCCATCAACAGTGGGTGCAGCACGAGGTCGCCGACGTGCAGATCCGGCTCGCCGCCGCGCACGCCCTCTACGACCAGGGTCTGCGCGAAGCCGACAGCGCGAGCCCCGCCTTTTTCGCCACTCTGTCGCGGGCGAAGTATCTGGCGAACAAGGTGGCCGTGGATGTCGCGCAGTTGGGTGTGCGCGTGGGTGGAGCGTCGGGTTATCTGCGCGGGTCGCCGATCCAGCGACACCTGCGCGACGCCGAGGCAGGACAACTCATGGCGTACTCGACCGAGGTGCTGGCCGGCGAGATCGGACGGGAGGTGCTCGGCGTCGCTTCGCCGCCGAGCCCTTGATCACCTCGGCCGCGAAACGTCACCACCCCGCCATGGCATCCCTGCGCCGTGCGGTGCGGTAGGCGGCGGGGGTTACCCCGTACTTGGCGCGGAAGGCTCGCGAAAGCTGGTCGACCGTGCGGAAACCGCAGCTGTCGGCGATATCGCGGAGCCCGCGGGTGTCGTCACTGAGCGCGCTCGCCGCGGCAGCCAGTCTGCGGGTGCGGATGAGCCGCCCGACGGACATACCCTGGAGTTCGAACGCCCGGAACAGGGTTCGCCTGCTCACGTGCAACCGAACCGCGACCGCATCCGGGTTCACGGCTGGGTCGGCGAAATTTCGGTCGATGAAGTCGGCCGCGCGGCGGCGCAGCACACCCTCGGCCGTGAGTTCCTTGGTCGCATCCGTGAGATCCCGTTCCAGCAGAGCGACCACCGCTGCCCGGAACAGGATCTCGTCGATGCGCGCGACTATTCGCAAGCTACCGGGAATCGTTGCGCCACAAGATATATCGCGAGCAACCATCAGGGCGGACACTGCCGCCCGCGACAGCGGCCACGACCAGCCGCCCGCCGCGGCGGCGTTCAGACCCCAGGCGGTCAGCGAATCCACTGGGAGGTAGAGGTACAGCACGTCGGTGGCCGGGGTTTCGCATCGGGCGAGAGTCGAGCGGAACGGGCTGTCGAGGCACAGCGCGAAAGCCTCCCCGGCGACCGCGGTCGATCGATGGCCCCGTTGCTCGAGCGTGGCTCGTCCGGCCAGCACCACACCCAGTTGCAGGTACTGGCTGTAGTGGTCGTCGTCGTCACCGATACCGCGCTCGGCGGTGATGTCCGAGGACCGCAGCCGGGCGACCAACACCGACCCGGTGCTCGCGGTCCACAGTGTGGCAGCGAAGTCTTCCCGGGCACGCAGGTCGCAGCCGAACCCCACCCGCTGTAGATCGCGCGATCCACGCAGGGTCACGCCCTGGTCATCGGCGGGGCCAGGACGTTCCAGCGGGCAGATTGTCTCCGGTCGAATCAATTCGCTCGTCGATTGCCCCAATCCGAACAAAACGGACTTCTTTCGTGTCGAGGGCCTCGGATCGATCGTCGTCCGAACCGAGCGCTGCCCGCCGGGCTCGGTCTGTCGTCCGGCCTCGATCCCGTGCGCGTCCGCCTCGCTGTGCATATCCCACCTCCGCGCAGGGGTGCGCGGTCGCCGGAAACGGGGTAGGACGCGGATCCGTCACCGGTTGCCTGCACCTGTCGACAATCTGGAATCGCTCTCGAAAGACCAAGGATAACAGCGTAATTCGGTGACCCGATGCGGTCGGGCCGATCTCGGCGTCGATGCGTGGACGACACTCGCATTCCGTGCCAGGTTCGCCGGGATGTCGTGCCAGGACGGTCTGCGAGAGCCGCGCGGTCGACTGCCCAGAAGGAGGGTCCCGCCTGCCGATTTCGGTCACCCGGCGGTCGGTGCGGGAGCTCGTCGATGGTTTGCTTGGTCATTGCGGCACTCGTGTCCACGGCCTACTCTCGACACCGTTGGCCCCCTTGCTATTCCGTGGTTGTCGGTCGCAGGATTCCCCATCGTGTCCTCCCTTCCTCGGAGGTGGTCCACGCAAATCTTCAGTGATTTCCGGCGCGCATCATCGCCCACCTCGACGACGAAGGACTACCGAGACATGCTCTGGGAAGCACTGCTGTGGGTAATCGTGGCCGCCGGACTGGCCGGGAGCGCCGCCTACTTGCTGCGTAGGCGCGGCAAGGGCCGCGACGGCGAGGCCACCAACGAGTCGGTGGGACAGGTCTTCACCCTCGTCGGCGGACTGCAGGTGGTGCTGGCGTCGTTCTTGCTCATCGGCGTGCTCGATACCAACGCGAGCGCGGCGAAGGCCGCGTCCGACGAAGCGGACCGATTGCTCGCCCTGCAGTGGGCGGGCGACGCGTTGTCCGAACCTGCCCGCAGCACGGTCACCAGGGCCGTTCATGCCTACACCGGCCAGGTGATCGAGGTCGAGTGGCCCGCCATGACCTCCGGCGAAGATGTCGACGACAAGGCGTGGAACCAGCTGTCGAAAGTACGCACCGCCATTGCCGCTACCCCCGCCGCCGACGAATGGCAACGGTCGCGCCAGATCGCGGCGGCCGATCGGCTGTGGGAGGTCTACGAGGCCAGGCAGGCCAGGATCGAAGCCGCGGGTAGCGCGTTGTCGCCGATGATGTGGCTGGCGCTGGCGCTCGGCGCGATCCTGTCGGTGGGTTTGTCACTGCTGTTCTCCGGCACCAGCGCGCGCATTCATGTCGTCGTGGTGGCCAGTTTCGCGGCGGTGGTCACGTTCATGATCTTCACCATCTTCGAGCTACAGAACCCCTACGGCCGGGCCGCTGCGGTCGCACCGACGGCCTTCGACGCCGTACTGGCGCAACTGAGGTGAAAAGGACTGTGCGGACGGGGATCTGGGCTGCCCTGCTGTCGGGGATGGGCCTGTTCGCGCCAGGGTCGGCCGGTGCGACTCCGATGTCCCCGTCGGTCGAGCCGCCGAGTGTCGTCCTACCCCGGAGCACGCCGCGTGCCGGGCCGCTCACCACCACCCCGGCGGAACCCGTGGATACCCCTCGCGTGCCGCCCGGCGCCACGACCGGGCAGCCGATGCCGAACGGGGTTCCTCGATCGGTGCCTCGGTTCGAGGAACCGGAGGTCCCTGACACCCGGCGACCGTTCGCGGAGCCCCTGCTCCCCGGTCAGGGTGAACGGCCCGATCGACCGGAGACAACTACGCCGAGAAGGGCATTCGAGAAGCCGGTCGTTCCCCCGTACGGCGGGCTGGAGATACCCGTTCCCGAACGCTCGTACGAGGTGCCGGTTGCTCCGGAGCGGGTACCGCCCCGCGGGGGTCTGGAGTTGCCGGCTCCAGCCCGCCCGTTCGATGGACCGGACGTGCGTATTCCGGCGCCCCGGCCTCCGCTCCCGCTGCCTGTTCCGGCGCCCCCGCCCTTTCCGTTGCCTGCTCCCGCGCCGCTGCCCGTACCGATGCCATTGCCCTCGGCCCCGCAGCCGATAGTGCCGGCTGCACCCGAACCGTCACCAGTCCCGGAACCACCTCCGGCGCCACCGCCGACCGTGTCGGTCAGTCCCGCGCCGCCGCTTCCGTCACCCGCGCAACAGGCGCCAAGCCCACCCGTCCCGGTCTCCACGCCGATGAGGTTTCTTTCGCCCCCCGAGCGGGAACCGGAGGCGGTGGTTGCCCAGCCGGTGGCCGTCGAACAGCGGCGCTGGGCGCTGACCGCGCTGGTGCTGATTATGGGAAGTGCGGGTGCGGCCAGGGCGGCATTGCGACGTTCGTGAGCAGTAGCAGCAACTACATAGCATCCTCGTGGCAGTGTCGCGATGGCTGCTCCGACCTGGGTTGCCGCATGCCGAGAATCAGTCCATGGCTTTGAATTCTATTAATGCACAACAGAATTCAGATCAATCGCTTCCGAACATCGCATGCTTTCCGCTACAGTTGCTTTGCCGCTATCGATAGCCGGTGGATAACTGTTTCGTTCGTTCCTCCGTGGTGTGTCATCTCGTTTCTCCCATGTCTCTAGAAGCAGGAAGAACTCATGACTGAACTGGCTGAACCTTTCTCTGGAACCATTGCCGCCGCCCAGCTGAGCCTCAGCACTGTGGCCGCGCGAAACCTGGCAACCACCACCAAATCCGTGCCGCAGATGCAAGGCATCACCTCTCGGTGGCTGCTGAAACTGCTGCCCTGGGTGCAGGCAGACGGTGGTGTGTACCGCGTCAACCGTCGCCTCACCTACACGGTCGGCGACGGCTTGATCACCTGCTACGACACCGCGGGCCAGGCCCGGGTTCTCGCGCCCGATCTGCGTGAACTGCGCTATCTGCGTCAGTACTCCGATGACGCTGCCCTGCAGGCGATTGCGGACTCCTTCGTCGAACGGCAGTACGCGCCCGGCGACATCATCGCCGAAGCCGGTCAGCCGGCCGAAGAACTGGTGGTGCTCGCCCACGGCAAGGCCGACAAACTCGGCACCGGCGCCTACGACGAGTCGACCGTTCTCGAGATCATGACCGACGGCCGGTTCATCGGCGAACGGATCCTCGGCGCCGATGCGCAGCCGTGGGACTTCACCGTCAAAGCCGTCACCGCGTGCACCTGCCTGGTCCTCACTTCCCGCGCCTTGGCCGAGGTCAGCGCACGGATCGAAGGATTGCGCGAGCACGTGCGGGTGGCCCAGCTCGACGATGCCGTCGCCGATGAGCGGGCAAACCCCTACGGCGAGAGTTCGATCGAACTCGCCTCCGGTCACGACGGCGAGCCGCAGTTGCAGGGCACCTTCGTCGACTACGACCTGTCGCCGCGCGAATACGAGTTGAGCATCGCGCAGACCGTGCTGCGGGTCCACAGCCGAGTCGCCGACCTCTACAACAAGCCGATGGACCAGATCGAACAGCAGTTGCGGCTGACCATCGAGGCCCTGCGCGAACGCCAGGAAGACGAGATGGTCAACAACCGCGACTTCGGTCTGCTGCACAACGCAGCACCACGTCAGCGGATCAGCACCCGCAGCGGTCCGCCGACACCGGACGACCTGGACGAATTGCTGGCCCTGGTCTGGAAGGAACCCACGTTCTTCCTGGCCAATCCGAAGGCCATCGCCGCCTTCGGTGCCGAGTGCAGCCGCCGCGGCATCTACCCGACGAGCACCGAGCTGAACGGGCATCGGGTGCCGTCGTGGCGCGGCATACCGATCCTGCCGTGCAACAAGATCGGCACCTCGGCCAGCCGCACCACCTCGATCATGCTGATGCGCACCGGTGAAGCGGCCCAGGGCGTGATCGGCCTGCGCCAGACCGGGATTCCCGACGAGTACGAGCCCGGACTGAACGTGCGTTTCATGGGCATCGACGACAAGGCGATCATCTCCTACCTGGTCAGCGCCTACTACTCGGGCGCCGTGCTGGTGCCCGATGCCCTCGCGATCCTCGAGAACGTGCAGCTCGGCGCCGAGGTCTGACATCGTGCAGCCCTTCGAGCTGCCCGAGTTCTACGTGGCTCATCCCGCGCGGCTGAACGCGCACGTGGAACAAGCACGGGCACATACCAAACAGTGGGCCTACGAGATGGGAATGCTCGGCGACACCGTCGGCGGCGACGTGGTCTGGGAGGAGGCGAGCTTCGACGGCATGGACTATGCCGGGCTGTGCGCCTATACCCATCCGGAAGCAAGCGCGCCGGTGCTCGACACCGTCACCGACTGGTACACCTGGGTCTTCTACTTCGACGACCACTTCCTCGACGCATTCAAACGCACCGGCGACATGGACGGCGCACGGCGATATCTCGACCGCCTGGCCACGTTCATGCCGCCCGACGGTGCCGCGATGCCGGAACCTACCAACCCCGATGAGCGCGGTCTCGCCGACCTGTGGACGCGGACTGTACCGTCGATGTCGCAGGGCTGGCAGGAACGGTTCCGCGAAAGCACCCGGAACCTGCTGCTCGACTGCGTCTGGGAGATCGGCAACATCAATACCGCCCGGATTCCCAACCCCATCGACTACATCGAGATGCGGCGCAGAGTCGGCGGCGCACCGTGGTCGGCCGATCTGGTGGAGTACGCCCGCGGCACCGAGATTCCCGAAGCCGTCGTCGGCACCCGGCCGATGCGCGTGCTCAAGGACACCTTTTCCGACGCGGTGCACCTGCGCAACGACATCTTCTCGTATCAACGCGAGACCGAGGAAGAAGGCGAGGTGAACAACGGAGTCCTGGTGGTGGAGCGGTTCTTCGACTGTTCGCCGCAGCAGGCCGCCGATATCGTCAACGACCAGCTCACCTCGCGAATCCACCAGTTCGAGAACACCGTGCTCACCGAGCTGCCCCTGCTGTTCGACGAGCACGGGCTGGACGCGGTGCAGTGCGCGGCGACGCTGTCGTATGCGCAAGGTCTGCAGGACTGGCAGTCGGGTGGCCACGAATGGCATCTGCGGTCCAATCGGTACATGAACGGCTCCGCGGCGGCGGGACCGATGTCGTTCGGTCCCGCGGGGCTCGGCACCGAACTGGCCAGACCCGGGTTCTGGAAGGGTCTGGCCGGGCCGGGCGGAGTGCGTAGTCACCGCCAGATTCCGTTGCGCCGCACCGGGCAATTGCCGTTGCCGGACTTCGACGTGCCGTTCGAGCTGAGTCTGTCACCGCACCTGCCCGTGGCGCGCGCGGCCAGTATCGAGTGGGCGCAACAGGTCGGATTCCACGACCCGCTGCCCGAGCTCGGTGGGCGGCAGTTGTGGGCTCGCGAGGACACGGTCGGGTTCGATTTCGCGCTGTGCTCAGCCGGTTTGGATCCCGACGCCGATATCGAGGCGCTGACGCTGTCGGCCGAGTGGCTCACCTGGGGGACCTGGGGCGACGACTACTTTCCCACCGTCTTCCCGCCCACCCAGGGTGCCGCCGCGATGGCCGGGGCGAAAACATGCAACGCCAGACTGTCGACGTTCATGCCGTTGGACCTGAAAGCGGTTGGTACACCAGTCAATCCGTTGGAACGGTCACTGGTTGACCTGTGGTCGCGCACCGCGCGGCCGATGTCGCCGGCAGCTCGGGGTACGTTCCGGCAAGCGGTGGAATCCATGACCGAAAGCTGGTTGTGGGAGCTGGCCAACCACATGCAGCATCGGGTCCCCGACCCGGTCGACTACCTGGAGATGCGCCGTCGCACCTTCGGCTCGGATCTGACGATCGCGCTGTCGAAGATCGCCCGCGGCGGCCTGATACCCGATGCGGTGTTCGAGTCCACCACCATGCGCGGCATCGAACACGCCGCGCAGGACTACGGCTGTTTGATCAACGACTTCTTCTCCTATCAGAAGGAGATCGAGTACGAAGCCGAGTTGCATAACGCGATCCTGGTGGTCGAGTCGTTCTTCGATTGCGATCGCGACATCGCCGCCAAGGTCGTCGACGACCTGATGCGGGCCAGAATGCGACAGTTCCAGCGACTCGTCGATGACGAATTGCCCGTCCTGTTCGAACACCACCGGCTCGACGACACCGCTCGCGCGGCGCTGACCAGCTACATCGACGAACTGCGTGATTGGATCGCGGGCATCCTGCACTGGCATCGCGGCACCAGCCGCTACCGCCCGGAGCACCTGCACTACCCGGTCGGCAGGCAATCGCACACTGCCGCCCGCCCGGTCCACACGTGGGGACCCTCGGGCATCGGCACCGCCGCCGCCCGCATTCGTCCGCGCGTCGCCACCCATGCCACCTCGCCGGGAAGGACTTCCTCGTGACCAGCACCGCCCAGAATCCACCGACCGCCTTCGGTGTCGCCGCCGCCCGCACACTGGCGACCACCACCAAATCTGTTCCGCAGATGCAAGGAATCACGCCCCGCTGGCTGCTGCGCATGCTGCCCTGGGTCGAGGTCGACGGCGGAACCTACCGGGTCAACCGGCGCCTGACCTACACCGTCGGGGACGGATACGTCACCTGCACGCTGGCCAACGGCCGCTATCAGGTGATTCCGGCCGAACTGCGCGAATTGCGGGCGCTGCGCGATTTCGACGACGACGACACCTTGGTCGAGCTCGCCCGCCTGTTCACGCAGCAGGAGTTCGCGGCGGGGGAGACGATCTGCGAGTTCGGCAACGAGATCGACGCGGCCTATGTGCTCGCCCACGGCCGGGTCGTGCTGACCGGCCCCGGCGAATACGGCCAGCAGGTACAGCTCGACGTGCTCGACGACGGCAGCCACCTCGGCGCAGCCACTCTTCTCGGTGGACAAGCCATTTGGGAATACACGGCCATCGCGAACACCGCCTGTACGGTACTGGCCTTGCCGCGCGCGGTGTTCGACGCATTGTGTGCCCGTGAACCCCGTCTGGCCGCCCACGTCGCCGACCTCGGAACCGTGGTCGCCGCCGAACGGACCGGTGCCGACAAATACGGTCAGGCGGCGATCGGACTGCTGTCGGGCCAGCAGGGCGAGCCGACCCTGCCCGGGACCTACGTCGACTACGACCAGCGACCACGCGAACTCGAGCTCAGCATCGCGCAACTGCTGCTGCGCGTGCACACCCGGGTCACCGACCTCTACAACAAGCCGATGAACCAGCTCGACCAGCAGCTGCGCCTGTCGATAGCAGCGCTACGGGAACGCCAGGAACGCGACCTGCTGACCCACCACGACTACGGCCTGCTGCACAACGTCGACCCGAGTCAGCGGCTGTGTTCTGCCACCGGCCGCCCGACACCCGACGACCTCGATCGCCTGCTGGCTCGCCGTCGTAAGACCGCGTTCTTCCTCGCCCACCCCCGCGTGATCGCCCAGTTCGGCCACGAGTGCACAGCCCGAGGCATCTACCCGGATCCCACCGAAATCGAGGGAAAGCGGGTGCACGCGTGGCGCAATGTGCCGCTCCTGCCCTCGGACAAGATCCCGATTTCGCCGAGCGGGACCAGCACGATATTGGCGATGCGGATCGGTGAATCCGACGACGGGGTGATCGGCCTGCGCCAGACCGGCCTGCCCGACGAAGTCGAGCCAGGCATCAACGTCCGCTTCACCGGCATCGACGACCGGGCGATCTCCTCCTACCTCATCAGCGCCAATCATGCTGCGGCCGTTCTTGTTCCAGACGCCCTCGGTGCGCTGACCGAAGTGCAGGTGAACCGATGAGCACGCCGCAGGCCGCGACCACGCCGATCCTGGCGCAGGCACCTGTGCCAGCACCCGCGGTGTCACCGAGCCCACGCACGGCCGCCGACATACTCGATCAATGTCGCGAGGCCTGCTCCGCCACCCTGCACGCCACCGTGCAGATGATGCCTGCCACGGTTCGCACCATCGTCGGATACCACTTCGGCTGGTGGGACCCGACAGGGCGGCCGGAAAAACACGACGGCGGCAAGGCGATTCGCCCCGCGCTTGTTCTGTCGGCCGCCCGGCTGACCGGCGGTGACGTGGCGGCTGCCGTGCGCGCGGCCGTCGCGGTCGAACTGGTGCACAACTTTTCGTTGCTCCACGACGACGTGATGGACCGAGACACCACCCGACGGCACCGCCCGACCGCGTGGACCGCTTTCGGGATCGGTCCTGCCATCCTCGCCGGCGACGCGCTGGTCGCCCAGGCCTATTCCCTACTCGCCGCGGAGCCGCACTCACCGATCGTCGAAGCGACGAACCTGATGAGCCGCTCGGTGCTGCACCTCGTCGAGGGCCAGTGCGCCGACCTGGGATTCGAGCGGCGCACCGATGTCGAGGTCGACGAATGCCTCACCATGGTCGACCAGAAGACCGGGGCGCTGTTCGGATGTTCGGCCGCGCTCGGTGGCCTGTTCGGAAACGCGGACTCCGGTGAGCTCCTGCACCTGCAAGAGTTCGGCAGGCGCCTCGGCCGTGCCTTCCAGCACACCGACGACCTGCTCGGCATCTGGGGCGACCCACACGTCACCGGCAAATCGGTGTTCTCCGACCTGCGCAGTCGCAAGAAGTCGCTGCCGGTGGTGTTCGCACTGCGCTCGAACACCCCTGAAGCGGGCGCGCTCGCCGACCTCTACCTCCGCGAAAAGCCGCTCGACGACAGCGAATTGGTGCGCGCCGCCGAGCTGATCGAAGCCGCAGGCGGGCGGGAATGGAGCCGCCTGCAGGCGCGACAGCTGTACGAGGAAGCGATGTCGACGATCTCGCAGGTCGGGTCCGACGCCGGAGCCCTGGCAGACCTGGACCTGCTCGCGGCGCTGGCCGCGGACCGAGACTGCTGACGCCACGTGCGATTGGTTTTCATGCCACCGCCCGGCCGCGGCTTCGGCCCCGGCCGGGCGGTGGCTGGTCCGACAGACCCTCAGACCTCGCCGTAGAGCTGACGAGGGTGCCCGTGTAGTACTCATAGTCTTGGGCCCTGAGGCGGCTATGTGTCTGTGACGGTTGTGTCTGGGAACGAGTGGTGTTCGTGCGCGATAACCCAGCGTCCGTGCTCCTTGCGAAGGCCAAGAGTGAGGCGCAAGCGCGTATCCGGTTGTGCAGCAAAGTGTTCCGGAGTGCCACAACGCAGCAGAGCGTTCGCGTAAGCGACGTCGGCTCCCGCGGTTACGTCGAGTTCGACGATGTCGAACTCCGCGCCGCGCGCCAGCCAGGTGAAGAAAGGCGGCCAGGTTTCCCGATAGGCGTCGATACCGCGGACCCCGTTCTGCGGCGGCGGAACATCGAACATGACGATGTCAGCGGTGTGGTCGGCCAGTACGCGGTCGAGGTCACGGTCGCGGACGGCGCTCGCCCACGCGTGCACCAGTGTGCGGATCTGGGCCTGGTCTTCCGACATGTCGGTCTCCCTTCGATGTGCCGAGGCTCTCGGGTCTCGGCCGGTGGGAACGTCCCACTGCTCATATGACCCTGCGATGGGTGCCGAAATAATCGTCGGGCGGGAAATCAGTCGGACACGGTGCCCGGAAGCGCGAAACGGGGGAACAGCGTCGGATCGAGGAACGACACCACTTCGGTGATCGCGCCGTCGCGCACCACCAGCACATCGAGTGCCATGGCGGCGAAAACGCGGCTCTCGGCATCCCATGAATAGGTGCCGAAGGCTGGTTGGCCATTGGCCACGGTGGGCAGGAAGCGCCAGCGCCAGCGCAACGGCTCGGCCAGCAGGAAGTCTCGGATGGCCGTCTGCCCGGCATACCATTCGGGCAGCGGTGGCATGGCGTACCTGGCGTCGGCGGCGAGAAGTTCGACGATGCCGTCCACGTCGGCGGCCTCCCACGCGGCCGCGTAGCGCTGGGCGAGGTGACGAGTCCGTGGATCACCCGGGTCCTGTGACGGTGTGGACGCGTCCCGTTCGGCGCGCGCTCGAGCGCGTTGCAGGGCACTGTTGGCCGACGCGACAGTCACGTCGAGCAATTCGGCTGTCTCGTGTGCGGTGAAGCCGAGGACATCGCGCAGGATCAAGACACCGCGCTGGAGTCCTGGCAGCTGCTGGATCATTGCCACAAAAGCCAATTCCACGGCCTCCCTCGCAGTATAGCGAGCCTCCGGCCCCGGCTCGCCCGCGCCGACGCCCGGAAAGGGATCGAGCCAGATTCGTTCGGCCGCAGGATCATTCGGTGCGCTGTCCATCGGCAGTTCGCGGCGTCCGCGCTGCTCGAGCATGGTCAGGCACCGGTTCGTAGCGATCTTGTACAGCCACGGCCGGAACTTCTGTGGGTCGGTGAGATTCGCCCGGGAACGCCAGGCGCGCAGCATCGCCTCTTGCAGGGCATCGTCGGCGTCGTGCACCGAGCCGAGGAGTCGATAGCAGTGCACGTGCAACTCCGCGCGCAGCGAGCCGACGAGCTGATCGAACTCGGCTCGATCGAATGCGGAATCGCCCACATTGTTCACCCTGCCGATCATGGCACACCGCCGCCACCTCGACAGTCCCCGAACACCGGCTCACCCCGATGGGGTAGCAGCTCAGGCGCGGGGCGCCTCGGGGTCGGTCAACAGCGAGCGGGTCCATGCGTCGATAATCCAGTCTCGGAAGCGCTCTGCCGTCCAACGGCGTTCGCCGACAAGGAGCACCCAGTATTCGGTCGCGTTCATACTCCAGAGGATGTCGGCTACCTCGTCGTCGGACAGATCCTCGCGCAACTGCCCCGTACTGCGCAGGTCGGCCGCGAACTGACGCATGTTGGCGGCACGCCGATCGCCGATTTCCGCCCATACCCGGGCGCAGGACGCGTCGGTCGTCGCGGCATCGCGCAGGGCGAGGAAGATCGGCGCGAGCCGTTGCTGGATCGCGGCCAGCGCGTTGGCGTAGATCGCGATCTTGTCTTCGGCCGATCTCGCCTCGCCGATCGCGCGAACGTACTCCCGCTGCTGGGCCGGAATCGCTTGGTCCGTGCCGGAGAGGGCGGTCTCGACAAGTTCTCGGAGCAGCACCGGCTTGCGACCGATGGACGCATAGACAGTGTCGACGGAAACGCCTGCCTCCGTGGCGATCTCGCTCACGGTGGTGGCGGCGTACCCGTTCTGAACGAACAAGCGCCGCGCGGCGTCGAGGATCGCATGACGCGTATCCGCCGCCTGCGCGGCGCGCCGCGGGGCGTTGTATCGACGCTTGCCGACCTTGACGTTCTCGTCCATGGACGCCTATCCTACCCAGTATTGATCCGAGACTGATTCGGATCAATTCAGAAGGGATACGGCCATGGTCTACGCCTACATTCAAGACGTCCCTATCGGTGAGGAGCTCTACCGCCGGATCATCGAAGAACTCGGTCCTGAGCCGCTCGACGGCTCGCTCCTCCACCTGTGCGTGCGCCGCGCCGACGGCGGCCTGCGCTACATCGACGTGTGGGAATCCGAGGCGCACTGCTCACGCGCCTTCGAAGATCGCATCCATCCCGCCGTCGACACCGCCTTCGCCGGTCACCGCCCGGGCGAGCCGGTGGTAGAGCATCTCGACGTCGTACACGCGACCGGCACGCTCATCGACGCGCAGACCACGTGATGAACAGTGCGTTGCGATGGTTCGCTGTCTGCGCGGCACTGGGCATGTCGGCCGCGTGCGCGAGCACATCGGACACCTCGACCGGGGTACCGGCATCAGCGTCATCTACTGCGAGTCCCCAGCCGACCGGCGACGGGTGCGGCGACGTCGATCAGATCAGGAACGCCGTCTCCGAGTTCGCCATCACCCGAGTCTCGATAACCGGCCAATGCACCGCCGTCAACATCGAGACGAACCTGGCCGACGATCCGACCAGTGCTCAGACCGCACTCCGAATCTGTACTGCGGCAGCAACTGTCGCCTACACCGAGGACGTGAACAGCGTCTCCGTTGTCTCCGCCGATGGGTCCGAACTTGCCGTCGGTATCAAAGGGGCACGCTGCATCGGAGATTGATCAGCTCATCGAGCAATAGGTCCGGCGACCAGCTCTCCATGAGCGTGAACGACTTCTGCGGGCAGCCCAGCTCCGGTTTGCCCGCCTTGTGCCCGACGACCCGGGTCCGCCCTGCCACGGCAGGGCGGCGTTCGGCGGACTGCCAGGGCCCAACGCCGTCACGGAATCGAGTGGTAGGCGAGTCGAAGTGACGCCCGATGTCACTGCTGAATGGCTTCGCGTATCTCATCTGCGAGGGCTCGATTGCCGGCGGCGATGAACTTCCGGCGTGTACCCATCGCCTTGTTGATCTCGGGCGTGCTGTTGAGTCCAGAATCCAGCGAGATCGGATTACCATCAAGATCGATCGTCACACCCCCGGCTGCATGCAGAATGTAATGTCCGGGCGACAGATCCCAAACGGCAAATCCCTTGGCGAACTCCACGGTTGCATCAGTGAATCCCGCAGCGACGTGGCACAAACTGACAGAGCCGAAATCAACCCCGATGCGCCCTCTTCTTTTACCATCTTCCGATTCCGCGCTCAGTGCATCAAAAAATCGTTGCTGCTTTGCCAAGGGGTGAAACCGCTCATCTGGTCGCATCATGTAGTTCGTAACCAGCGCATGGGAAAGTCGGGCGTTCGAAGGCCGGTTCAGCGTGTGGCGGTCTCCGCTCGCAGTGACCATAAAGGCGTGATCGGAACCATCGCTTTCTCGCATGGCTACGTACAACTGAACATGATGAAATATTTCGCCGACTACCGCAATGATAGGTCGCTTCAGCGACCGTGAGTAGACCATGATGTGGGTGTATCCGTGCAGGGATCGAACGGCCAATTCGCTTGTATCCAACGGATCGACGAGGACGCACAAGTCTGGTTCCGGGTCACTTCCAATGACTTGCGGATCGGCCTCTTCTGATGCGTATATGAATGACGGTAAATACTCGGACAGAAGTTCCTTGTAGCGTCCGTGCATCCACAAGTCGTACTCCGACAAGAAGTTGTCCTCGTGGCGGACATTTTCAGTCTCCGAGCGGCGCCCGGTCAGTGCGGCTTCCACAAGGCGGGGCCGTATCTCGGCCATCATGGTTGTCACCATGCCGGTAATGTGCTGCGCCAGCTCGGTCGTGTTCTGATCACTCATGCGAAGGTCACCTTTGCTCGAATCTAGCGCAACTCCAATGGTGGTTCAATGCCGGGCGGGCCCATCGTTGCGGCAATGAAAATGGCTTAGAATTCTGCCGTACGCATAATCTTGGCGCCGGTCAGGTCATCGAAGCTATCGACGCCCAATCGGCGGTCTTTGGTTATGCGCCAAAGACGGCGAAGTACCGGCCTTGGGGTAGCGGTCGCGCAGTTGCCGGGTGAGGTAGCCGAGCGGCTCGTACGGGGCGCGAACCTGGACCCTGAGATTCAGCATTTCCTGGAGTCGCTGTCAGCGGGTTATCTCATCCATGAGCATTCGCAGTGTGAGCGAATGCTTTTCGGGTGGCAGAGCATCTAGCGCTGTCTGTGCGTACACCACCCCGGCTTCGTGATCGCCGGCGCGGACGAGCATCAATCCGCGGTGCATCTCCAGGTGCGTTTGAAAACGTGGGAGGGTGGCTGGAAGCTCCCGCCGGGCTTCGTCCTGTGCGTCAACGGCTTCGGTCTCGTCACCGAGACGAGCGCGCAGCAGGGACCGGAAAACACCTAGCCGCCAATGCGGCACGGCGTAGTCGGAGGCTTCGCCATCTTCTGAGCCGGCTTGGTCGAAGACCCTGCGGCCCTCGATGTCGAGGGCTCGCGCTGTGTCGGCATCACCCATGATGGCGGCGGCGTGAGCCTTGCCGTACAACGCGTTCAGCCGTCCCAGTGACGGCTGGTCGGAGATGGCTAGGGCTTGGTCGGCGAACATGTCAGCAATGGGAAGCGACGCACCTTCGTAGCCCAGAGCGATAGCGGCCCGACCTCGGACCCAAACCCGAGTGTCGACGTCGCCGGAATGGTCGGCGGACTCAGCCGCCATGCGATACCAAGTCACCGCTTTCGATCCGTCTGAACCCGGAAATGTCTTGGCGAACAACGTCATCAGCCGTGCGGCATGAGTCCACATCTGCGGGGTATCGCACTGCTGCTGAATCACCGCAAGGTCAATCGCTAGCCGCTGTTGAATCTCGGCGGCCCCGGATGTCATGTAGTCAGCTCCGTACCCGGTGAGCGTGTGGGCCCATCGGTCGACCGAGGGGCCCGCGCCCCTCAGACGTGCCGAGAACCCCTCTGCGAGTAGATCAGAGGCGACAACGGGGGCCACCGCGGTAGCGGCCATCGTGGATAGGAACTGTCGGCGTTGCACGGTATCGGACTCCATCACAGCAAGGGGAACATCTAAGACGGCGGCTAGGTGCCTGAGCCAGAACGGCGACGGCACCGACTTACACGACTCCCACCGACGCGAAATGTATTCCCGCGTAATCGGTTGCCCCGAGTGCTGCCCGAGTTCGTACGCAAGCCGACTTTGCGACCACCCGCGCGCGTCTCGCAAATCGCGAATGAGCTTGCCCGTGTGCATGAACTCATGATGCCCCGGTATAGCACCGTGTTCCCACAGCGCCAGCACGACACGAAGCGTCTACACCCGATCGAGGTAGCACCCCCGGCCGTGATCCGGCGGTTGCTCGAAGCGTTGGAACGGTTCGAGTGCCGGGAGTGGAGGGCGTCATGACGGAGCCAGTTCGGCCTACGGTCGAGTCGTTGAACGAACGAGCCGCGCTCCGCTCTATGCGTGTTCGCTCATCCCCTGGAGGGTTCCAGCTGGAAAGCCCGTGGCGGGTTGTCGTCACGGGGACGTTGGAGAACCTGGACGCCTACCTGACAGCAGCAGAAGAATGTGACGTTCAGAGCGTCGCACCTCCAGCTGTCGGTTTCAGTGCGGACCTTTGATGACGATCGGCCTGGCGATCGCCTTCGCCGTTCCGACGATTGTGCTCATAGCGGCAATCTTTTGGCCTGGCGACTAGGTGCGGTGTACTGCGCGCATCGAGGGTGCCGACGAAACCATCGAGTGCAGGGAGTGCGAGGACTCCGTCGAACTCGATACCTACGTCGACAGTTGGGTGGTCAAGTCGTCGATGTAGGTGCGGAAGAGCTCGGCCATGTCGACGCGCTCGGGGTCGAGGAGCCACTGCAATTGCAGGCCGTCCATCATGGCCGAGATCTGGCGGGCTACGGCGGGGGTGTCGATGTCGGGCCGGAAGGTTCCGTCTGTGACGCCGCCGTCGAGGGCGCCGGCCAGGTAGGTCTCCAGGATGCGGTAGCGATTGACCACCCAGGCGCGGGCTGGGTGGTCGCTGGTGACGGCTTCGCTGGTGACGACGGTGAAGAGTTGGACGAGGCCGGGGACGTGCATGTTGTGCTCGACCAGTCGGACCAGTTGTTGTAGGGCTTCTTTGCCGCGTAGTTGGCGGTTCATGCCGAGGCGGTCGTAGTCGAGGCGATCGCGGTAATCCAGGACCGCGGCGAGTAGGGCCGCCTTGTTCGGGAAGTAGTGCAGCAGGCCGGGCTGGGAAAGTCCGCAGCGTGTGGCGATGTCGGCGATCGAGGAGTTGTGGTAGCCGTTTTCGGCGAAGCTCCCGAGCGCCTGGTCGATGATCTGCTCGCGGCGGTCCTCACCCCGTCTCCGGCGTTGGGGATGCGGCGTCATGAGCAGCGACAGTAGTCGAACGTGGGGACCCGCAAAACCAGTGAGATAACGAACAGATCACAGTACCGAGTGACCACTCGGTAAACTGGTTGTCCGCTGGCACACTCGTGCCAGCCGTACCGAGACGGGATGTGCGAGGAAGGACAGCCGATGACTCAGGGCACCGAGATGCCGATGGAATCGATCACGCTGCAAGGGGGTGCGGGTGCGCTCGCCGGATGGGAGGTCAACCCGCCCCTGGGTACGCCGAACCTGGGCACCGTGGTGCTGGTGCCGGGCTTCACCGGCTCCAAGGAAGACTTCGAATTCATGCTCCCGCTGCTCGCGGCGGCCGGGTATCGCGCGGTCGCCTACGACCAGCGCGGCCAATGGCAGTCCGAGGGGCCCGACGATATCGCCGGCTACACGATGGACGATTTCGTCTGCGACCTGCGCGGTGTTGTCGATCAGGTCTCGCCGGACTCGCCCGTGCATCTGGTCGGGCACTCCTTCGGCGGTTACGTCTCCCGTGTCAGCGTGGTCGACGAGCCCGCACGATTCCGCAGCCTCACGCTGCTGGCCTCGGGTCCCTCCTCGGTCGAGGACATCAAATTCTCGCCGCCGCAGCTGGTGGCGCAGGTGGTGGAATCCGCCGGCCAGGAATTTCTCTGGCAGCAGATGAGCGATGCCATGGACGCCGCCGGGCAGACGCCGTCGCCCGAGCGCGCCGAATTCCTGCACAACCGGCTCGTGCAGACCAAGAAGGCGAACATCCTCGGCATTCTGAAATGCATGGAGACCCCGCCGCTGGCCGATCCCGCCGCGCTGCGTGATGCCGGTGTGCCGTTGCTCGTCGCCTACGGCGACACGAACGATCTGTGGGACCCCGAGGTCCACGAAAACTTCGCTCGACAGCTACGGGCCAGGACCGCGGTGTACCCGGGTATCGGACATGTGCCGAACGAGGATGTCCCCGCACAGGTAACCGCCGATCTGGTGAACTTCTGGAAAGAGCTGGCATGACCGACAATATCGAAGAGCTCCTCGGCAAACTGGACCTCGAGGCCAAGATCCGGCTCATCTCCGGATCCAATGTCTTCCGCCTCGCCGGCGATGAGAGCATCGGCCTGACCGAGATGCCTGTCTCCGACGGACCCTCCGGTGTGCGCGGTGAGACCTGGGACGAGCGCGACCCCTCGGTGAGCCTGCCGTCCGGTTCGGCGCTGGGCGCCACCTGGGATCGCGAGCTGCTCGCCGAGATCGGTGGGCTCATCGCCGCCGAGGCGCGCCGCAAGAATGTGTACGCGGTGCTCGGCCCGACCGTCAACCTGCACCGATCCCCGCTCGGCGGAAGGCATTTCGAATGCTTCTCCGAGGATCCGATGCTCACCGGTGAGATGGCCGCTGCCTATGTGACCGGCGTCCAGGATCACGGCGTCAGCGCGTGCCCGAAGCACTACGTGGCCAACGACTCCGAAACCGAGCGCTTCACCGCCGACGTGATCGTCGACGATCGCACCCTGCGCGAGCTGTACCTCTACCCGTTCGAACGGTCGGTGGACGCGGGCGCGTGGATGATCATGGACGGATACAACTCCGTCAACGGCGTCACCATGACCGAAAACCCCTTGCTGGACGAGCCGTTGAAGGGCGAGTGGGGCTTCGACGGTGTGGTGGTCTCGGACTGGACCGCCGTGCGCTCCACCGAGGGCGCCGCCAAGGGTACCGACCTGGCCATGCCGGGCCCGTGGGAACTCTGGGCCGCGCCACTGATCGAAGCGGTCCGTCGGGGTGAGGTTCCTGAGGCTGCCATCGACGAAAAAGTGCGCCGCATATTGCGTTTCGCGCAGCGGGTGGGTGCACTCGGTGGAACTCCGCAGCAGCCACCGGCTTTCACCGATGAGGCGGCGCGCCGGTTGGTCCGAGACGCCGCCGCCAAGGCGATGGTGCTGGCCACCAACGACGGTGTACTGCCGCTGAGCGAGCCCGCCCAGGTCGCACTGCTGGGCGCGGCCGCCGCGGAGCCGCGCTTCGGTGGCGGTGGTAGCTCGACAGTCGTTCCATCGCATACGAGTTCGCCGCTACAGGGCCTGCGCGAGGTGCTGCCGGTGATGTACACGCCGGGCGTTCACCTCAACGAGAACATGATCGCTGTGCCGCTGGATCTGGTCACCGATCCGGAGACCGGCACGGCGGGCGTGAACCTGCGCTTCCTCGACGGTGAGACGGTCCTGAATTCCGAGCACCGCACCGCGGGCAATCTCATGCTCTTCGGCACACCCTTCGCCGTGCAGGCCAAGTCCTTCGAGATCCGTGGTCGCCTGCGTGCCGATGCGGCGGGGGAGTGGCGGATCGGCTACGCGGGTGTCGGCACGCTGCGTCTGGAGCTCGACGGTGAGACCGTGCACAGCGAGACCGTCTTCCCCGAGGGCGGCGATCCGGTCGAGATGTTGCTGAATCCGCCGCAGCGCTGGGTCAGCCGCACCCTCGCCGAGGGCGAAGAGGTCGACGTGCTCATCGAACTGGTTCCCGCGCTCGACAAGGGTCTGCCCGCCATGGGCCTCACCTTCGGCATCGGTCGCCCGCGCCGCTCCGCCGACGAAGAGTTCGCCGCCGCGGTGGAACTGGCACGGACCTCCGAGGTCGCCGTGGTCGTGGTCGGTACCACCGAGGCGATCGAATCCGAGGGTTACGACCGCAAGGATCTGTCGCTGCCCGGCCGCCAGAACGAGCTGGTGGCGGCGGTGGCCGCGGTGAACCCGCGCACGATCGTGGTCGTCAATTCCGGTGCGCCGGTGGAGATGCCGTGGCGGGATGATGTCGCCGCCGTCCTGCTTTCGTGGTTCCCGGGTCAGGAATTCGGCGATGCGCTCGCCGATGTCCTCACCGGCGCCACCGAGCCCGGCGGCCGCCTGCCCACCACCTGGCCCAAGGTCATGGCCGACGTGCCGGTCCTGGACACCAAGCCCGCCGCCGACAACGCCCTGCCCTACACCGAGGGCATTCACATCGGCTATCGCGCCTGGCTGAAATCCGGGGTGGCTCCGGCCTATCCGTTCGGGCACGGGCTCGGCTACACCAGCTGGGAACTGGTGGACCTGACCGTGAGCGGTCACACCGCCACCGTCACCCTCCGCAATATCGGCGAGCGTTCGGGCCGCCAGGTGGTGCAGGCGTATCTGTCCCGCGCGGACAGCGCCATCGACCGTCCGGTGCGTTGGCTCGCGGGCTTCGCCGCGGTCGAGGCCGGTGCGGGCGAAACCGTCACCGCCACCATCGAATTGCCGCAGCGCTCCTTCGAGCATTGGACCGAACAGGGCTGGGGCGTCGAACCGGGCGCATTCACCCTGCACGTCGGTACCTCGGTATCCGCACTCCCGCTCACCGCTGAAATCAGCTGATACAACCCCTCGTCCATGTGGCGAGCCACCTCGTCGTCCCGGCCGCGCAATCCCGGGACGACGAGGCGGCTGAGGCGAGGGACCTTCGCGTCGATCGTTCTCGATGAAGCCGCGGCGAACTTCCTGTTCACGCTTTTCTCTCACACCCTGGATTTCACCGTGGCGAACACTGATGCCAATTTCTCTGTCGACGAAACGCCTTCTACCGCAATTACTCCCACCAAGAGGTTGCTGCCTCTTCTCTTCGTCGGCAATGCCGCGATGTACGCGCTGTACTCCGGTGTCGGTGGTGTGCTGCTGCCGCTGCAGATCGAGCACATCGACCCGGCGAACAAGATCGCCAACCTCGGGCTGGTCGCCGGTGTCGCCGCGGTCTTCGCTACCGTGTTCAACCCGGTCGCGGGTGCGCTGTCGGATCGCTCCGGTCGGCGCAATCCGTGGATTCTCGCCGGTGGCCTCGGCACGATCGCCGCCATGGCGCTGCTCGGCAACATGCACACGGTGCTGCTGGTAGCCATCGCCTGGTGCGTGGGGCAAGCGGTCATGAATGTCTATCAGGCCGCCATCACCTCGGTCGTCCCGGATCGAGTGCCCGTCGAACGCCGTGGAACAGCCTCGGCGGCGGTCGGTCTCGGCGTCCCACTGGGATCGGTGATCGGCGTGGTGCTGGCCTCCGTCGCCGCCGACCACTACAGCGCCGGTTATCTCGCCCTCGGCGTGCTGGTCGCCGTGGCCGCGGTGATCTTCACCGCCGGCGCGCGTGAACAACGAATGGCACCCAAAAAGGCTGTGCCCCTGCGTGCTCAGGCGGCGGCGTTCCTGAGTGTGTTGCGCGAGCACGACTTCCGCTGGGCGTTCATCGGCCGTGCTCTGCTGGTACTCGGCTACTTCTGTGTGGTGGGCTATCAGCTCTATATCCTGCAGGACCACATCCGGCTCCCGGAGGGAATGAAACCCGCTACCGCGGTAGCTGTTCTCACGCCCATTTCCGCGGTGGGAATGACGCTGTCGACGATCGTCGGCGGCGTTCTGTCCGACCGGCTGGACCGCCGTAAACCCTTCGTGGCGATCTCGTCGCTGCTGGCGGCCGTGGCGCTGCTGATCCCGGTGTTCAGTTCGACCTGGGGCGGCATGATCGCCTTTTCCGTGCTGAACGGCATGGCGTTCGGATGCTTCATGGCCGTGGACACCGCCCTGGTCACGATGGTGCTGCCCAAAGCCGAGGACGCCGCCCGCGATATGGGCGTGCTGAATATCGCCAGCGCGGGCCCGCAGATTCTCGCGCCGTTCGTGGCGTCGGCGGTGGTCAGCCTGGTCGGCTACGCACCGCTGTTCGTTCTCGGTGGTCTGCTCTCGGTGCTGGGGGCACTCGCCGTCGTGCCGATTCGCTCCGTGCGCTGAACAGCGCCCGGGCTGTCCGCCGACGCCGCACGGTCCGACCTCGTGGTTGGCCCGTTCGACAGCTTCGAACAGCTCGCGAGTCTGAGCCGATTGAGCTCCGTGGAGGCGTAGATTCGGCATCGCTGCTGATCGTGAGTGTTCCTCGACGAAGGGATCTCTGTCATGAGCGAGTCGCCCAGGCATCGCCGATGCCGCAGAGCAGGTGCGATGCTCGCGGTCGTGCTCGCCATCGCCGCGGGCGGCTGCACTACGCAGGAGAAGTCCGACGGTTCCTCACCGGTCGACAGCGCCGAGGCGGCGAAGATCGCCGACATCGTGCGCACCGAGATGAGCGAACTCGACCTCAGTTCCGTGGTCTACGGCGCATGGCGAGGCGAGGATCAGATCGCTCTCGGGGCGCTGGGCGGATCACCGCTCGGTGTGCCCGCGACCACGGATATGCGATTGCGGGTGGGCCAGCCGATGGAACCCATGCTGTCCACGGTCCTGTGGCGACTCGACGGGCAGGGCGTGCTGAAACTCGACGAACCCATCGCTCGCTGGCTGCCCGATTTCCCACGCGCCGACAAGATCACCCCGCGGATGCTCGCCGACAGCACCTCCGGGATCTCCGACTATGTGACCGAACCGGAGTTCCTGAAGATCTTCGGCGAGAACCCGATCCGCGAGTGGACCGCACCGCAACTGCTCGAGCGCGCCAACGCCCGCCCACCACTGTTCGAGCCGGGCACCAGCTTCGCCTACGCCCACAGCGATCTGGTCGTGCTCGGCGAAGTCCTGCAGAAGGCGGCAGGCAAGCCACTGGGCGAGCTGATCGCCGAACACATCACCGTCCCGCTGGGGATGCACGCCAGCACAGTAGTACTCAACCCACAGATCGACGAACCGATCCTGCACGGCTACACCAACGAACGAAACTTCTTCGAAGACTCCACCTTCTGGAACCCCACCGCCTTCCTGCACAGTGGCAACATGAACTCCACCGTCGCCGATGTCGGCCGCTGGGTCCGCGCCCTCGGCACGGGCGAACGACTCACCCCCGACCAGTTCCAGCAGATGATGGGCCCCTCGACCGCCGGCCTCGGCCCCTTCACCACAGAAAAATACTTCGCCTTCGGCGTGGTCCATCTCGCCGACTGGCTGTTCATGAACCCGTCCTACGGCGGCTACGACGGCGTCGCCTTCTACGACACGAAAACCGAGACGACCGTCGTCGTCTACGCCACCCTGGGCCCGGCTTCCAACTCGAACCAGAACAACGCCGTCGGCATCGGCACGGCGATCAGCACCCTCCTGGTCCCCGAGCGCCCGCCGGCGGTTCCCTGAGCAGTCACCTGCTCAGGGAACCGCGCGGAACTCAGTGCACGGCAGCGACTTCCGGCGCGGAAACCAGGCTGAGCAGAGCGTCGACGAGGGTGTCGATCAGTGCCTCCGCGCGTTCGGACGACAGCAGTCCCTCGATGTAGCCGAGGTTCAACGACAATTCGTCGGTGCCGTGGCCGACTGTCAGCATCATCAGACCGCTGATCGACATACCGGAGACGACTTCGGCGCCGGAGACCTCCCACTCACCGATGCGGGCGGGAAAGTCGCGAGTGTCGACGAAGGTCAGGCACAGGTTGCCCGGCCCACGAGCGTCCAGCAGGCTCACCACCTTCTCCGGTTGCGACGGTGTCTTGGGCACCATGAAGCCGATTCCACCCAGGTTGGCCAGGTGTTGGCGCTGTTCGATACGACTCGCGAAGTCGACGGCGAACGCGGTGGCGGTCTTCCAGAGCGGCTGTCCTGCCGGTGTCGGCAGCGCGATCATCGCCTGGTAGGCGCCGGTGTGGGTGGCGTCGAGCGGTCGCTCGAGTTGCTCGCGGAACAGTACCGAGACGCCGACCGGGAAGTGGGCTTCCGGTGCACCGGCATCGTTGCCCGCCGCGCGGGCGAGTGCGGCGGCGACCACACTCGACAGCGGTACGTCGTGTTCATCGCAGGCGGCCAGGAGCGCGCGGTACTCGGTTCCGTCCACGACCCGCCGCGTCAGCTTGGTGAAACGCTGCGTGGGTGCGACTTCGGCCCCGGCGCTGACCCGTACCGGCTTGACCCGAAGATCGCGCAACCCATCAGCCGCCAGCCGGGCGATGGCCTTGCGCTTGCCCCGCCAGCCTTGGAAAGGCCGGGGGAACAAGGCTTCCGGGGAGGGTGGCGCGGGCACCTCGGCGACCCAGCCGCCGGCTTCGGCGGCGAGCTCGAGCACCTGCCGGGCGAACGACAGCACGGTCACCGCGTCGGCGATGGTGTAGGTGGAGGTCAGCACCAGGTCGTGGACGCCGGGCGCGGCGGTGATCAAGGTGGCGCGCAGCAGCGGCGCGGCCGGGTCGAATCGTGTCCGCAACTCGGTGTCGACCTCGGCGGTCCAGTCCCCGGATGTCACCTCACGCAACGGAATCGGCCGCATCGCGATCGGAACGAAGCGTGGCCGACGGCCGTCGTCGCTGCGCACCACGGCGTGCAGCATCGGATGCCGCCGAGTCAGCGCGGCCAGCCCGGCGCGGACCGCGTCCGCGTCGAGATCGCCGGTGACGCGCACCCGCGACACGATGTACAGCGGCGCAACCTGGTCCACGGTCCAATGCCAGCGTTCGAGTGTGGACAACGGCCGGGGCAGCGCAGCGACCGGTTCGGGATCGCCCAGGCCGGGCCAGGTCATCGGTTCGGCCAGACTGGCCTGCAGCTTCGCCTCGTTGCCCTTGGCGATGAAGCCGTCGCGAACGACGATCAGCGCACGATTGCGGGTCTGTTCGAGGCGGCCCAGCTTGCGGGAGCCGTCGACGAGCATCGTGGTGCGCGGAATTCGCCGCTGTTCGTAGACCCGCAGCGCGGTGTGGGCGTCGTCGTGGGTGGCCAGCGCGTGCGCGAGCACCACCGCGTCCTCGATCGCCGAGTTCGCGCCTTGGCCCAGGCTGGGGAGCATCGGGTGGGCGGCGTCGCCGAGCAGGGTCACCCGACCGCTGCCCCACTCGGTCAGCGGCGGACGGTCCTGAGCGGGCAGCGCGAGAATGTCGGATTCCGGAGTGGCGGTGATGATGTCGATGATCTCCGGTGCCCAGCCCGCGAATCTGCTCAGCAGATCGTCCTTGCCGTGCTGCCAGTCGGCGGCCTGCTCGGCGGTGGTGGTCAGGGTGGCCCACCAGTAGACATTGCCGTGCCCGATGTCGTGGATGCCGAAGCGCATGCCCCTGCCCCAGTAGTGGATCGAGGCGCCCGGCTCGATCGCCGGGTGCGCGAACGGCACCAGCGCCAGCCAGCACACGAACTCGCCCGGCCGCGGCGCCTCGGCGCCGTGCAGCTGGGCGCGGATCGCGGAGTTGATGCCGTCGGCGCCGATGAGTACATCGGCGCTGAGGGTGCGCCCGTCGGCGAACTCGACCTGCACCGCGTCGGCGGTCTCGGTGAAGCCGACCGCCTCGGCGCCGAGTTCGACCCGCAGATCGTCGCCGCATGCCGCCAGCAGCACGTCGTGGAGGTCCTTGCGGGCGAGTGCGACCGCGGGAGCGCCCAATTCGGCGTCGATCTCGGTCACATCGACCCGCCGCATGTCCGAACCGTCGGGTCGGCGGAAGGTGAACGATCGCGCTTGACCGCCGACGCGCAGCAGTTCCTCGTCGATGCCCAGGTCGAGCGTGCGCAGCGCGTTCATGGCGTTGGACTGCACCGACAGGCCGAATCCGGCCGCGCGCAGTTCCGGGCCACGCTCGCACAGCACGACATCGATTCCGGCTCGGCGCAGGGCCACGACGGCCGTGAGACCGCCGATGCCTGCGCCGACCACTAGTGCCGACTTCACGGGAGAGTTCACTGGATTTCCTTGCTGTGTAGCGGGATTCGAGAAGGTCATGATGCGGTCGCCGCCGCTTGTTCGAGCAATCGAGTGAGTCGGGCGGCTACCTCGGCGACATGGGGGGACTGGATCAACGTCAAGTGGTCACCCGGCACCTCGATCACCTCGAGATGGCCTGTCGCGTAGGCGTCCCAGCCGTTGGTGGGATCGCGATGCAGGGTGCCCGCCCGGTCGTGGGCGGGACGAAGCACCTGCGGCAGCGGCTCCGCGGCGCGCAGCAGGGTGATGTCGCCGTCGTAGGCCTGCGGCCGGTAGGCGTCGATCGCTCGCCACCCTGCCACGAACACCTCGAACAATCGCCGGACCAGCGCACGGGATCCGGTCGGCGGTAGCACGCCCGCTTCCACGGCGGTGGCGAGGATGAAATCGAAGATGGCATCGTCGGTGTCGAGCTCCTGCGGGATCTCGATCACGGCGGTGTCGGCGCCGCGCGCCAGCCACAGCAATTCCCACAGGAAGAACTCGTAGAGCGCGTGCTCGGGTACCGGCATGCCGTCGCCGTGGCGCACGGTCATGGTGTCGATGAGGGCCAGCGTGCCCACCTCGTGACCGGCCTCGGCCAGTTGGCGGGCCATGTCGAAGGCGACCATCCCGCCCAGTGACCAGCCGCCCAGATGGTAGGGCCCCGCCGGTTGGACTCGGCGCAGCGCGGCGATGTAGTTGCTCGCCATCTCCGAGATGGACTCGGCCGGGGTGCTTCCTGTCTCCAGACCCGCGGCCTGGAGGCCGTACAGCGGCTGGTCATCGGGCAGGTATCTGCTCAATTCGAGGTAGCAGAGCACATTTCCGCCGATCGGGTGCACGAGGAACAGCGGCGTCCCGGTACCCGGTCGCAGGGGCACCAGCGGATCGAAACCCACCTCGGCCCGTTCGTCGAGCTGCGCGGCCAGCGCGGCCACGGTGGGGCCGGTGGCCAGGGTGGAAACCGGCAGGGACACTCCGTAGCGCTGTTCGATGGACACGATCAACCGCATCGCGGTGAGGGAGGTACCTCCGAGAGCGAAGAAGTCGTCGTGCACGCCGATCTCGGGCAGGCCGAGCGCTTCGGCCATCAGTGCGGCCAGCCCCGATTCGGCGGGTGTGCGCGGGCGAACCCGACCCGCCGAAGCAGCGGCGGGCAGTGCCATGCCGGCCAGGACGGCGTCGGCGCGCTTGCCGCTCGGTGTCAGCGGCATCGCGTCGAGCCAGACCAGTCGACTGGGAATCATGTAGTCCGGCAACCATTCCCGCAGTGCGGCAGCGATCTCCGACTCGTCGACATCGCCACGGGAGCCGACCAGGAAGGCCACCAGCAGCGTCTGCGCGCTGGAAGTCCCCGCGGCGGTGTGCGCCACTACGGCGACCTCGCTGACCTCGGGCAATTCCGCGGTGACGCGGTGCAGCGCCAGCTCTACCTCCATCGGCTCCACCCGATGCCCGCGAATCTTGACCTGGCCGCCGCGCCGGCCGTCGCTGATCACCGCACCGCTGGGCAACCTGCGGCCGATATCGCCGGTGCGATAGAGCCGATTGCCCGGCGCGAACGGGTGTGGCACGAAGGCCGCCTCGGTGAGATCGGGCCGGTGCTCGTAGCCGTCGGCGAGTGCGGCACCACCGAGATAGATCTCGCCGGGCACGTTGTCGGGTACCGGGCGCAGCCGGTCGTCGAGGACGAGGATCTCCACCCCGTCGATGGCGGTGCCGATCGGTGGCAGCGCCGGGAACAGCGCCGGGTCGCCGGTCATGGTGTACCGGGTGGCGACATGGGTTTCGGTGGGACCGTACTGGTTCTCCAGCAGCACCCCGGTGCCTGCCGCGCACAGCGCCCGGATCTCGTCGGTGACGCGCAGCTGCTCGCCGGAGGAGATGATCACCCGCAGCCCGGCCGGTGCCGTGCCGAGCCGGATCGCGGCCTCGGCCAGCTGCTGCAAGGCCACGTAGGGCAGGAAGATCCGTTCGGCGCCGGTGCTCGCCAGTAGTCGCGCCAGCGCGGGCAGATCGCGGCGTTGCTCCTCGCTCAGCAGGATGAGGCGGCCCCCGCCACACAGCGTCGAATAGATTTCCTGGAACGACACATCGAACGACAACGGGGCGAATTGTGTTGTCGCCGGTGCGGGCAGAGAGCCGCTGGCGGTCGAGAGCTGCCAGCGGATCAGATTGGCCAGCCCGCGATGCGGCATGGCCACGCCCTTCGGGGTCCCGGTGGAGCCGGAGGTGAACAACACATACGCGGTGGCGTCGGGATCGCCCGTCGGCAGCGCGACGGTGACGCCCGGAGCGATCAGTTCGTCGACGGTGAGTCGCGAATACCGTGGTGGCACCAGAGTTTCGTGGCCCGCACCGGTGATCACCGCGAACGGCTGCGCCTGTTCGAGCATCGCGTTCAGACGCGAGGGCGGATAGCTGACATCGAGCGGTACGCAGGCCGCGCCCGCCTTGGCGATGCCGAGCACCGTCGCGATCTGTTCGGGCGATCGGTCCAGTGCCATCGCGATGCGGTCGCCCCGGCGTGCCCCGCGCGCCACCAGGCTCGCCGCGATGCGGTTGGCAACCGACAACAATTCCGCGTAAGTCATTGTCCAGCCGCAGAATTCGACGGCGACCGCCTCAGGTGTGCGGGCCGCGCAGGCATCGAACAGCTCGATCACCGTGCCGGGTGCGGGCGCGGCGACCAGTGCTTGCGGGGCAGCGCCGAGCGAGCCGAAGTCCACCGTGGCCGAGGGATCGCCGGTGAGCAGGTCGAGGACCCGCAGGTAGGTCTCGCCGACGCCGACCAGTTGATCGCGGGTATAGGACGCGGGGTCGCCGTCGACGCGCAGCGCCATCGTTCCGTCGAGCGGGTTGCGGATGGCGTTGACCAGCAGGGCGAAATTGGTGTCCTCGCGAATGTCGATGCCGAGCAGAGTCACGTCCAGCGCGTCCATGGCCGCGCCCGCGGCATGGAAGTGCACGTAGTTGAACGCGGTGTCGAGGACGACGCCCACCTCACGCTGGATGTCGGTGAGCGGGAACCGCTTGTGCTGTGCGCTGTTGCGCTCGCGCACGAAGACGCCTGTCAGCACCTCGCGCCCGCTGCGGCCGGTGAAGTCCAGCCGCAGTGGCATCGTGTTCAGGAACAGCCCGGCCATGCGCTCGGCATCGATGCGCTCGGGCCGCCCGTGGGTGACGACGCCGGTGGTCACATCCGTGCGACCGGACAGCAGGCCGACGGTGCACAGGTGCGCGGCCAGCAGGACTGCCTTGACCGGGATATGCGCGGCGGCGGCCACTTCGTCGGCGCGGGCCAGCAGATCGGCGCCGACCGGAACCGACACCGAAACACGCGCCTGCGGCGGACCCACGGGAGGCGTCGCATCGACGGGAACGTGGGGACGCGATCCGGGGACGCGGACCGATTCCGCGCCCTCCAGTTCCCTTGCCCAGTATTCCCGGTCGGCCGGATCCTCCAGCGAATCACGCTCGGCACGAACGTATTCGGCGAAGGAAGGGAGTTCGGTGGGAAACGTGCCCGCGCCCCGATAGTCCGCCAGCAGTTCCGAGATCAAGGTGGCCACACTCCAGCCGTCGAGGATGGCGTGGTGGAACGAGAGCACCAGTTCGATCCGGTCGGCGAGCCGGAACACCGCGAGATCGAAAAGGCCTGGCTGCTCGAAGACGTACCGGCGCAGGCGTCGTTGCTCGATATGGTCGCGGATCAAGGCGCCGGCCTCGTCGGCGTCGGTCGTGCGCAGGTCGATGATCGTCAGTGGGGGATCGAGGTGGGCGTGCACGAGTTGCAGTGGCTCGGAGTAGCCGGCGAGCTCGAAGGAGGTGCGCAGCATCGGGTGCCGGGCAACTGATCGGCTCAGTGCGGCGCGCAGTGCGGCCTCGTCCCACGGCATCCGCAGCGAATACCGGAAAACATCGTGGTAGAGCGATGATTCGGCACGTTCGCGGCTGTGGAACAGCATGCCGAGCTGCAATCTGGTCAACGGGTAGGCGTCCACCACGTGCGGTAAGCGGGCCCGGTCGATGCCTGCCACCAGTTCGAACGGCGCGAGGGCCGCGGCGGCGACAGCGCCGGTGCCCGCCCGCTCGGCCAGTTCGGCGATGGTGGGGCATTCGGCGATGTCACGGGCGCTGATCACCAGCCCCCTGGCTTCGGCCCTGGCTCGCACGCGCAGCAGCAGAATCGAGTCGCCACCGAGGTCGTAGAAGTTGTCGAACACCGACACCGACTCACGGTCGAGCACCTCGCGCCAGATGAGCGCCAACTGTTCCTCGACCGGTGTCCGCGGCGCGGTGTGCCCGACGGTCGGGTTCTCGGCGGTGATCGCGGCGAGTGCGGCGCGGTCGGCCTTCCCGCTCGGGGTCAGCGGAATCGCGTCGACCCGAACGAACAGCGAGGGAATCATGAACTCCGGCAGGGTCTTCGCCAAGGCCGCACGCAGCGCGGCGGGCTCCGGTGCGGAGGCCGCCACACAATAGGCGGCCAGATAGGTGGCGCGCTCGGGCAACTGACGGTCGATGACCGTGGCAGCGGTGATGCCGGGCAGTGCGGCCAGCGCGTTCTCGACCTCGCCCAGCTCGACCCGATTCCCGCGGATCTTGACCTGCCGGTCGATGCGGCCCAGGTACTCCAGTTCTCCGTCGGCGAGGCGGCGAGCCAGATCGCCGGTGCGGTACATCCGCTCGCCCGGATGGAACGGGTCGGCGACGAACTTCTCCGCCGTCAGTTCCGGGCGGTCGCGGTAGCCACGCGCCAGACCGGCTCCGGCAATGCACAATTCGCCCGCGACGCCCACCGGCTGGGGCTGGTCGGCGGGGCCGAGCACATACAGGCGGGTGTTGTCGATCGGTCGGCCGATCGGCACCCGGGTCACCGTCTGGGCCGGGTCGACGGGGCAGTCGTAGTACGACACGTCCACGGTGGCCTCGGTCGGGCCGTACAGGTTGACCAGGCGGGGCGCGGTGGCTCCCAGTCCGGCGAAAGTCCGATTCCACCGGTTGACCTGATGGGGGAGTAGCGCTTCACCACTGCAGAACACCGTCCGCAGACCGGCGGCCCTGTCCACCGCGGTCGGGTCCGACTCCAGCAGATCCAGGAAAGGCGTCAGCATCGACGGCACGAAATGCATGACCGTGACACCGAAGTCGGCGACAGCGGCGAGTAGTTCGCGGGGATCCTTCTCTCCGCCGGGCCGCAGCAACGCGACCTGAGCGCCTTCGACCGCCCACCAGAACAGCTCCCACACCGACACGTCGAACGAGGACGGCGTCTTCTGCAAGATCACATCCGTGGGGCCGAGCGGATACTGCCGCTGCATCCAGCCGATGCGATTGAGCACCGAATGATGCTCGACCACAACACCTTTAGGTCGACCGGTGGAGCCTGACGTGTAGATCACGTAGGCCGGGTCCGAGCCCGTCGGGACCGGAGTCCGCGCCGGTGTGTCGGTCGACCAGTTCTTCGGTGACAGCACGATTGGCCCGCCCGACAGCTCGGCGTCGGTCAGCACCACCTTGGCGGCGCTGTCGGCCAGGAGGTAAGCGATCCGGTCGGCGGGGTAGCCGGGGTCGATCGGGACGTAGGCGGCTCCGGCGTGCAGGGTGGCCAGGATCGCGACGAGCATGTCCGGACCGCGCTCGAGCAGCACCGCGACCAGATCGCCCGCCTCGACCCCGGAATCGCGGAGCACACCGGACAGGGCGGCGGCACGGTCGGTGAGAGCGCGGTAGGTGATCGTGGCTCCGGTCGCGGTGTGTACCGCGACCGCGTCCGGCGTGCGCTCGGCCTGGGCCGTGATCCGGGCGATGACGGTGGTCTGGTCCGCGTAGGGGCGCGCCGTCGCGCGAGCGCGGTCGACCAGCAGGTCGTGCTCGGGCGCCGATAACATCGGCAGCAGCGACGGATCGGTGTCGATGGCGTCGACCCCGGCCTCCAACAACGCGATCAGGTGATCGGCGACGGACTCGATCGGATAGTCGGCATCGAAGATGTCGGCGGCGTGATCGAGCCTTATCAGCAGCGGTCCGTCGTCATCGATCTCGGAGATCGTCCAAGCCATGGCCAGTGGGCTGTACCCCTGCGAGGGTGTCTGCACCTCCTCGAGCCCGTCGATCAAACCGGCGGCCGAGGGCAGGCGCGGATAGGCGACCGTCACATCGAACAGCTGCCTCGCCGTGTTGCCGAGGCGACGCAACTCGCCCATGAGATCGCCGAGTGGATAGCGCTCGTGCTGCTTCATCCGGCGCACATCGGCTTTCACCGTGGACACCAATTCTCGCAGGGTGCGATGGCCTGCTGTGCGGATGGGCAGCGGAAGAGTGTTGGCGAAGTGGCCGATGGTGGCCTGCTCGGTGGGGTTGCCGCGATTGCCGAAGGGGATGCCGATGGTGACCTCCTCGGCACGCAGGGTCCGCGACAGGTAGAGGCCGAGCATCGCACAGAAATACGGGTACAGCGACAGGCCGGCATCGCGAATTCGGTTGACCAGCAAGCGATCCAACGTGAACTCGTAGGCCGTGACCGGTGCCAGCCCATCGGTGGTGCGGGGCCGGTCGAACAGGGCGGGGGTGATGGCGTTCAGCCCACCGACCACAGCGTCGCGATCGAGGAGGTACTGATCGCTTGCCCGATAGTCACGTTCGAACGGCAGGCACCCCAGAAACGACGACCCCGGCAGCTCGATCGGATTCCCCGCCATCGTCGTGGCGTAATCGGTGAGGACTTGGGCGCCGATGTGGAACAGCCCGGTCGCGTCGGCGGCGACGTGGTGGGTCGTCAAGACGAGGTAGGAAGACTCTGCACCGGCGCGGATGACATGCGCCCGGAAGGGCACCGCCCCGGTGAGGTCGATCGCCGAACCGGTGAGCCGCTCGATCTGGCGCTGCGCCTCGGCACGCGGATCGGGGGCGTCGCCGACGTCGATCACCTGGACCGGCGGCATCGGGTCGGTCGAGAGTTCCTGGTAGGGAACACCGTCGAGGACGCGGTACCGCAGCCGAAGGCCGTCGTTGCGTGCCCAGGTCCGCTCCATCGCGGCGACCATCGCGACGACATCGACGGCGAGGGAGAAGCGGGCGACCACGCTGGACAGATAGCTGGGCAGACCGGGAAAATGTTCCACGATCGTCCAGATGTCGCGCTGATAGGCGGTGAGCGGATAGCGCATGGAAACGGACATGGATGTACCCCTGAGGTGAAGAGCTGAAATGTGCTCGATCGCGCGGCGCTGCTGCGATCCGAATTCCGTCCGGTGGCGATCTTCGCCCGGCTGATCGGGCGATTTCACGAGTGGTCCGTGCGCCGAAAAGGCGCTCCTATCACTGTGTCATTCGGGCTATTTGATAGCCAATGTTGTTGTGCCGTAACGGAAGTCACTTACACGCATAATCGACCGGCCCGACGCCGAATTATCCGGATAATTAGTTCCGTGAAACGAATACGACGCCGAAAAACTGCATCGGGAACCAAACCGTCGCGCAGGCGGTGAGTCAGTTCTCACGCACCGCGATGTGACGGTGGACTCGTCGCAGGAATGCTGGTGCCCACCAATTCGCGGCGCCCAGTAGGCGCATGAAGGCGGGTACCAACACGCCACGGACCACCGTGGCATCCATCAGCACCGCCAGCGTCAAGCCCACGCCCATCAGTTTGGTGAAGGCGACCTCTGAAAACGCCAGTCCCACACAGACAATCGCCATCAGCGCGGCCGCGGCGGTGACGATGCGGCCGGTGCGCTCCAGCCCGTAGGCGACCGCGTCGGCCGTCACGCCACGCGTCCGGTACTCCTCGGCGATCCGGGACAACAGGAACACCTCGTAGTCCATCGACAGACCGAAGGCCAAGCAGAAGACGAGTACCGGCACCGGGGCGGCCAGATAGCCGGTCTCGGTGAAATCGCCGACCAGCCATTTCAGATGCCCGTTCTGGAAGATGTAGACCATCGCGCCGAAGGTCGCCGACAAGCTCAAGGTGTTGAGCAGCACCGCCTTCAGCGGGATCACTACGCTGCCGGTGAACGCGAACAACAGCACCAGCATCGCAGCCACGATGAGGGCGACGACCAGGGGAAGGCGCCCTGCCAAGCCGGATTTGGTATCGGCGTTCTCGGCCGTGGCGCCGCCGACCAGCAGCGGTGCGGGCGAGTCCGTGCGCCGGATGTCGTCGAGCAAGGTTTCGGCGGCCCGCGAGTACGGGTCGAGGTCGGGGATCACCGTCAGATGCGCGCCCTCGGGCCCGGGCAGGCTACGGACCAGGCGCACATGGGAGAGGTGTTGTATGCGCTGTGTCAGTTCGGCCAGTTCGGTCGTGGTGATCGGCCCGTTGACGATCACGTCGAACCGGCCCGCCGCGGTCGCGGGGAACTCGGCGCGCAGGACGTCACCGACCTGACGGCTCTCCACCGTCACGGGCAAGGCCCGATCGTCGGTCAGTCCCAATCTCAACCCGGCGAACGGCACGCCGAGCAAGATCACCACCAGCAACGCGGCACCACCGAATACCCAGGGGCGCGCGGTGACTCGCCGCGCGGCGCGATACCAGAACCCCTCTTCGGGCCGGTGGGCTGCAGGATCGCGTCGGCCACGCAGCCGCCGTACGCCTCGGCGCAGGTCGAGCGCGTCGATGCGGTGCCCGAACAGCATCAGCAGAGCCGGCAGCAACGTCACGGTGGCGAGCGCGGCCAAGAGTGCCACCGACAGGCAGGCCGCGGCCAGGGAACGCAGGAACGGCATCGGGAACAGCAGCATCGCCAGCATCGCGATGACGATCGTCGCGGCGGAGAAGAGCACGGTGCGGCCGGCGGTCATCACCGTCACCCGTACCGCGGTCGGCACGTCGCGGCCCCCGTGCCGTTCCTCCCGGAATCGGCTGACCAGGAACAGGCTGTAGTCGATGCCGAGCCCGAGACCGAGCACGGTGGTCAGATTCAGCGCATAGCTGGAAACCTGGGTGAACTCGGTGAGCAATCGGAGGATTCCGAGCGTGCCGATGATCGAGACCAGGCCGAGTACCAGCGGCAGTCCCGCGGCGACCAGACTGCCGAAGACCAACACCAGCAGCACCAGCAGGATCGGAATCGTCACCGCCTCACTGACTTTCATGTCGTGTGAGAGTTGCTCGGTCACATCGTGATAGCTCACCGCGGCCCCACCCAGGCGCAGGTGGAGCTCGCCGTAGTCCCGATCCCGGTAGCTGTCGATCAGTCGCGACACCACCGCGTCCACCACGATCTCGTCACCGGGAACATCCACGGCGACCAGCGCCTTGCCGCGATCGGCAGTGCGCAGGAACTCCGGTGATCCGGTGGACCAGTACGAGCTCACCGAACGCACGCCCGTCACCGCGGCCAGCTCGGTGGTCAGCCGCAGGCCGGTGGTGGCGACCGCGGGCGTATCGACGGTTCCCGCCGCAGCCGCGACATCCACCAGCACAATGACGTTCGGTGTTCCGGTGGTGTACTTCTCCGCCAGTACTCGGGCGGCGCGCGCGGATTCGGCGTCCGCGTTCCAGAACCCGCCGCCGGACAGTCGCTGCTGCAGCGAGGCCCCGCCCGCGCCCGCGAGGACGAGCACCAGCGCAATCACCGCGACCACGGTTTTCGGTCGACCCACAGCCATCCGCGCGAGTACTCGCACTGTCCCTCATTTCATGGCGGGCACCGCACGTGCACTCCGTCGCCGTTTCGGCGCGACGGACATCTCCACCGCCGCGGCTCGGGCAGGTAGGGTCGGCGCCGGTGCCATCCCGCAACCCGGGTCGGAGCAAGTATCGATGCTACGAATAGCTTGTGTCACTGCATCATTCGGAGAATTTTGCCCTTCGAATTTGTCTCGCGGACAGAACGCCGCGGCCTTTCGGAAACGTGTTCACCGGTGGCGCCGGACCTCGAGCCGACCGTTGATCGGTGCCAGGTGGCACCCGGCCCTGCTACCGACCAGCAGGAGGTTGGCGACTTGGAGGAGCAGAACGAGGCATGGCTTGCCCGGATGGGACTGTCGGGGCCATTCATGCCAGTAGTGCGGTGAGTCGAGGCGGCTGTCGGGTCCGGTGGGGAGCCGTAGCCGATCGCCGGGCACGAGGACGGTGACGTGGAGATCGGCGAGGACTCCGGTGGCTTCGTCGGACAGGGGCGCGGCCTTGGTGAGCATCGCCCACCGGAATCCCATCGGTGTTCCTTCGGTGTCGGTCGAGCGGCCGGGCGAACGTCGACTCCACGGTAAGCGTGCGGGAGCAGCGGCGCGCCCGGGCGTAGCGTCAGGCGTTATGGCTGCCAGAACCAAGCACACCCCGATCTCGGCGGGTACGAGGCGGTTGGTGGCTGCGTGCCGCACCGATATCCCGGTGCTCACTCGGCAGCTGATCGCCGCGATCTTCACCGACATCCCGGAGTGGACGGACTACTCGCCGGTCAGCCGGGATGACCTGCACACCGCGTGTTGCCGCTATTTGACCAGGGTGCTGGATCTGGTGGCCGGTGAGGTGACCGTCCCCGGTCGCGATGATGTCGCCGCTGCCATCGGCCGCAATCGTGCGGCGCAGGGCGTGCCGCTGGAGGTGATGTTGCGGACGTTCCGGCTCGGCGGTCAGATCGTGTGGGAGGCACTTCTCGACAAGGCGGGCGAACTCCCGCCCGGCGAGGTCCGCAAGATCGGTGTGGCCACCTGGTCGGCTATCGACGGCATGTCGTCGGCGCTGGTCACCTCCTATCGCAGCACCGAATTGGAGCAGGTCCGTCGTGACGAGCGTCGCCGGCACGGCTTGATCGAGGATCTGCTGGCGGGCAGTGCCCGCGACGCGACCTTCGCCGCGCGTGCCGCGCGTGAGCTGAACGTGCCCGCCCACGGCGGGTACCTGGTGGTCGCGGTGCGGGGAGAGCGCCCGAACGTGGAGATTGGCACCGAGGCCGCGTTGGCGGCCTTGGGTATCAGGTCGGTCTGGCACGACCGCGTCGAGACCGTGGTGGGACTGGTCTCGCTCGAGCAGCGGGACGGTTCCGCGGTGCTGGACCAGGTGCGGAATCGGATCCGTGGTCGAGCGGCGGCGTCACCGGTGGTGCAGGGACTGGCGCAGATCGAGACCGGCCATGCGTTGGCGATGCTCGGCTTGGAGACCTTGCCGGACACCGAGCGGGGTCTGGTGTCGTTGGAGCAGCGCTACCCAGAAGCGCTGTTGCTGCGCTCGCCCGACCTGACCGCACTGATGGTCGCTCGCACCCTCGGCCCCGTGCTGGAACTGCCGACGAAGGAGCACCAGATCTTGTTGCGCACGCTGGCGGTCTGGCTGGAGGAGAACTGTTCGGCGGCGAATGCCGCGCCCCGGCTGCACTGCCATCGCAACACCGTGATCAACCGGCTACAGCGGATCTCCGCCCTGCTGGGTCGACGACTGGAAGGGCAGCGGTCCTACCTGGAGCTTTCCCTCGCCCTGGCTGCGCTGGAGATGGGCGTGCGGACACCGGGCTGAGTGCCACACCGCCAGGGCCGATTGGGCGCTGCGCCCATTTTCGAGCCCATAATTCTGGGCTGTCGGTAGATTGTTTGTGCATTTGTGGACAGTGAGACTCGACAGATGATCCAAGCCACGACCGTGGACGGGTCGATCGTCGAGCTGAGGAGCACCACGAGTGCCGGAATTCGATCTACTGGTGATCGGTGGTGGACCGGGCGGATATGTAGCCGCCATCCGCGCCGCGCAACGTGGCCTGAAGGTCTGCGTTGTGGAGAAGGAGCGCCCCGGCGGTGTATGCCTGAACTGGGGTTGTATCCCCACCAAAGCGATGCTCCGCTCGGCGGAGGTCTTCCAAACCCTGGCCAGCGCAGCTGAATTCGGGGTATATGCCGACAATGTGCGCTACGACTTCGCCGCGGTCCGGCAACGCAAGGACTCCATCGTCAAAGAACTGACCGACGGTGTGGCGGGTCTGCTGAAGGCCAACGGGGTCACGGTGATCGAGGGTCACGCCCGGTTCGTCGAGCCGACCGTGGTGGAGGTGCACGAGGTCGGCGCGTCGCCGATCTTCGACGGCGGCCCCCGGTACGCGGCCGCCGCGGGAACCGCGATTCGCCGGGTGAGCGCGCGTGACGTGATCATCGCGACCGGTTCGGTGCCGGTTCAGCCGCCGATTCCGGGCGCGGGGTTGCCCGGCGTGGTCACCTCCGACGGCGCGTTCGGGCTGACCGGGGTGCCGCAACGGTTGGTCATCATCGGCGGCAGCGCGGTCGGGGCGGAATGGGCCAGCCTGTTCGCCACGTTCGGCAGTCAGGTCACCGTCGTGGAAATGCAGGATCGCCTGGTTCCGTTGGAGGACAAGGAGATCGGCGACGCGCTCGGGCGCTCGTTCCGCAAGCGCGGCATCACCGTCCTGACCGGCGCTACGGTCACCGCTATCACCGAGGGCGACGTACTGCGGGTGTCGGTCGGCGGTCCGGCGGCAGCCGACCTGGATGCCGACGTGGTGCTGGTCGGAGTCGGGCGAGCACCCAATACCGCTGAACTCGGCCTCGATGTGGCCGGAATTGCCACGGACGCACGCGGTTTCATCGAAGTCGACGATCGACTGCGAACCGGGGTCGAGCACGTGTACGCCATCGGCGACGTGACCGGGCGGGCACTACTCGCCCACGTCGCCTCACACCAGGGCATCACCGCGGCCGAGGTGATCGCCGGGCACGACGCCCATATCGACTACTCGGTCATCCCGGCCGCGACGTTCACCCACCCGGAGATCGCGAGCGTCGGTCTCACCGAAGAAGCCGCTTGCGCCGCCGGGCACAAGGTGATCACCGCCAAGTTCCCGTTCGCGGCACTCGGCCGGGCCAAGACCTTCGGCGAGACCGACGGATTCATCAAAATTGTTGCGGGGCAAGCGCATCAGGAAGTGCTCGGCGTGCACATCATCGGCCCGTCCGCCAGCGATCTGATCGCCGAGGGCGCACTCGCGATCTCGCTGGAAGCCACGCTCGACGAGCTGGCCGACACCATTCACGCCCATCCCACACTCGGCGAGATCGGTATGGAGGCGGCCATGGCCGGACTCGGACTGCCGGTGCACATCGCGCCACGCAAGCGTTGAGGAGCTAGACCATGACCACGACCACCGCGCGGAGTAAGCCCATCCGCGAGCAGACAGAGACCGCTTCGGACGTCGACTCCGCTGTCGCGGCCGAGAATCCCGAGATCCTGCGTGGTCTCTACCGCGACATGCTGTTCATCCGACGCTTCGAGGAGCGCACCGCGCAGAGCTACCAGCAGGCCAAGATCGGCGGCTACTGCCATCTCAACCTCGGCGAAGAAGCCACCGTGGTCGGCCTGGGCGCCGCGATGCGCCCCACCGACTACCTGTTCACCAACTATCGCGAACACGGCTACGCGCTGGCCAAGGGCATCGAACCCGGTCGAGTGATGGCTGAGCTCTACGGCCGCTCCACCGGCACCTCGAAGGGCTGGGGTGGCTCGATGCACATGTACGACACCGCGACCCGGCTGCTGGGCGGCTACGCCATCGTGGGCGGACAGGTTCCCCTGGCGATCGGCGCGGCGCTGGCCATCGACTACCGCGACGGCGACGACGTCGTGGTGTGTCAGATGGGAGAAGGCACCACCAACATCGGCGCGTTCCACGAGTCGCTCAATATCGCGGCGCTGTGGCGGCTGCCGGTGGTGTTCCTGGTGATCAACAACCAGACCGGCATGGGCACCACGGTCGAGAAGTCCTCGGCCGAACCGGATCTGTGGAAGCGCGCCGCCGCCTACCGCATGCGGGGCGAGCGGGTCGACGGCACCGATGTGCTGGCCGTGCGCGACCTGGCGAGCGAACTCATCGAAGACGCCCGCCGGGGAGGCAAGCCCGCGCTGCTCGAAGCGGTGAGCTATCGACTCAAGGGCCACTCGGTGGTCGACCCGGCCAAGTACCGCAGCACCGATACCGTCGCCGCAGCGCGCGAGCACGATCCGATCGAGCTGTGGCAGCGCCGATTGCTCGCCGCCGGGGTGCTGACCGACCAGACGCTGGCCGATGTCGACCGCGAGGTGGCCGACGGAGTCGCCGCCGCCGTCGAATTCGCCGATTCGAGCCCGCATCCGGAGCCGTCGAGTCTGTTCGACTACACCTATGCCACTCCCGTGCCGGGCGATTCCCGCCGTCTGCCCGCCGATCCGCTCTTCACCCACTGAGGACTTCCACTGTGCCTGTCATGACCTATCGCGAAGCGCTGCGCGAAACCCTGCGCGAAGAAATGCGCCGCGATGACGATGTTTTTCTGATCGGTGAGGAGATCGGCGTCTTCGAAGGCTCCTACAAGATCACCGCCGGTCTGCTCGAGGAGTTCGGCGAGAAGCGGGTGCGCGACACCCCCATCGCCGAGGAAGGGTTCGTCGGTGCGGCGATCGGCGCCGCGATGCTCGGTTTGCGTCCGGTCGTGGAGATCATGACGATCAACTTCTCGCTGCTGGCGCTGGATCAGATCGTCAACCATGCCGCGAAGATCTACGGCATGTTCGGCGGGCAGACCAATGTGCCCATGGTGATCCGGACGCCCGGTGGCGGCGGCCAGCAACTCGGGGCGACGCATTCGCAGAATATCGAGTTGTACTACGCCTTCGTGCCCGGCCTGAAGGTCGTGGCGCCCAGCACTCCCGCTGATGCGCGGGCGTTGCTCAAGGCGGCGATCTCCGACGACGATCCGGTGTTGTTCCTGGAGAACCTATCGCTGTACAACACCAAAGGCGAAGTCCCCGAGGATCTTCCGCCCGTCCAGATCGGCAAGGCGGCGGTCACCCGAGAGGGCACCGACATCACGCTGATCGGCTACTCGCGGATGGCCACCGTCGCGACCGAGGTCGCGCAACGTCTTGCCGGCGAGGGCATCTCGGTGGAGGTGATCGACCTGCGCAGCCTGCGTCCGCTGGACCGCGACACCATCGTGGCATCGGTGCGCAAGACCGGTTGCGCGGTGATCGGCGAGGACGACTGGCTCACCTACGGTATCGGCGCGGAGATCGCGGCGTCCATCTCCGACGGTGCGTTCGACTACCTCGACGCGCCGGTCCGTCGCGTCGCCATGGCCGAGGTTCCGCTGCCCTACGCCAAGCCGCTGGAGAAGCTCGCCTTGCCGTCCGCGGAATCGCTCTACACCGCGGTGACGGAAACCCTGGCGGCCGTCGGCCGGCGGCGCTGAGAACCAGGAACAGGACGGACAAGATCATGCCCGAAATCGTCATGCCCCGGCTCTCCGACACCATGGAGGACGGCGTCGTCTCCGCCTGGCTCAAGCAGGTCGGCGACCAGATCACCCGCGGCGAGATCGTCGCCGAAATCGAGACCGACAAAGCCCTGATGGAACTCGAGGCCTACGACGACGGAGTTCTCGAGAAGATCCTCGCCGAGCCTGGTGTTCGTGTCGCGATCGGCGAACCGATCGCGATCGTCGGCGACGGCACCACATCGACTGCGGCACCCGCGGATTCGAAAAGTGTTGCGGTGACGCCCTCGACTGCCCCGACCGCCGCGCCACAGCCCGGTGCGCACGTCGGCCCGCGCCGGACCGGGGTGGTCAAGTCCTCGCCATTGGCGCGCAAGATCGCACGCGAGATGCGGGTCGATATCGACGCTGTCGTCGGCACCGGTCCGGGTGGGCGGATCACCAAACGCGACGTGGAGGCGGCCCACAGCGCCGTCACCGCGGCACCCGCTGATATCGCGACGCCGTCACGTGACATGAGTGTGACTGCTGTGCAACCTGTTCCGGCGTCAGGGGAGTTCGAGGAGGTTGCGCTGACGAACATCCAGCGCGTCTCCGCGGTACGGCTCACCGAGAGCAAGCAGCAGGCGCCGCACTTCTATCTGACCAGCGCGATCGACGTGACCGAGCTGTTCGCCTTCCGGGCGCAGATCAACGCGACGCTGGACGCGTCGGGTGAGAGCAAGGTCAGTGTGAACGATCTGCTCGTCAAAGCGGTCGCCGTCGCGCTGCGAAAGGACGGCTCGGTCAATGTCAGCTTCGCGGGCGACAAGCTGTTGCGTCACAGGGGAATCCACCTCGGTGTCGCGGTAGCGACCCCGGCCGGGCTGCTCGTTCCGGTGATTCGGGACGCGGACCGCAAGAGCGTTTCCGAGATCGCGACCGAGAGCCGAGACAAGGCGACCCGCGCCCGCGATCGCAAGCTGCGCGCGGAGGAGATGTCGGGCGGCACTTTCACCATCTCCAACCTCGGCATGTTCGGCATCGAGCAATTCACCGCGGTCATCAACTCACCCGAGTCCGCGATCCTTGCGGTCGGGGCGGCGGCCGACGAGCTACGCCTCGACGGCGAGAAGGTGGTTGCCCGCAAGATCCTGCGCGTGACCCTGTCCGCGGACCACCGCGCCATCGACGGCGCGGTGGCGGCCCAATTCCTGGCGAACCTGAAGATACTCCTCGAGAGCCCGCTCAGAATCGTGGCGTGAACGGCTGGGTGCCGATGGTCAGTGGTGTTCCGGTGGCGCGGCGCACCTGCTCGACGCTCACGCCGGGGGCGGTCTCGCGCAGGATCACCTGATCGTCGGAGATATCGAGGACAGCGAGGTCGGTGATCACCCGCTGCACAACGGCCTTGCCGGTGAGGGGCAGGGTGCACGCATCGACGATCTTGGGCGAGCCGTCGCGGGTGGTGTGCTCCATCAGCACGATCACCCGGCGGGCGCCGTGGACCAGGTCCATCGCGCCGCCCATGCCTTTGACCATCGCGCCGGGCACCATCCAGTTCGCCAGATCGCCGTGACGCGAGACCTGCATCCCGCCGAGTACTGCGGTGTCGATGTGTCCGCCTCGGATCATGCCGAACGAGAGCGCCGAATCGAAGAACGAGGCACCGGGTTCGACCGTCACCGTCTCTTTGCCCGCGTTGATCAGATCGGGGTCGACGTCGTCGTCCTGCGGGTAGGGGCCGGTGCCGAGGATGCCGTTCTCGCTGTGCAGCACCACCGCGACGCCATCGGGCAGGTGGTTCGGGATCAGGGTGGGTAGGCCGATGCCGAGGTTGACGTACTCCCCGGGCGAGAGTTCCTGTGCCGCGCGGGCGGCCATTTCTGTGCGTGTCCAGCTCATCGGGTGGCCTCCTGTCGAACGGTCCGCTTCTCGATGCGTTTGTCCTGGGCGCCGGTGTGCACGATGCGCTGGACGAATACCCCCGGAAGGTGAACGTGTGCAGGGTCGAGCTCACCGGCCGGGACGAGCCGCTCGACCTGGGCGATGGTGATCCGACCGGCCATCGCGACCAGCGGGTTGAAGTTCAGGGCCGACTTCTCGAAAACCAGGTTTCCCTCGGTGTCGCCGACGGCGGCGTGAACGAGGGCGAAATCGGCGACGATGGATTCTTCGAGGACGTAGCGGCGGTGTCCGAACTCGCGGACTTCCTTCGGTGGTGAGGCCAGCGCCACCGACCCGTCCGGTGCGTAGCGCCACGGCAGGCCGCCGTCGCTGATCGGGGTCCCGACGCCGGCCGGGGTGTAGAAGGCGGGTATGCCCGCGCCGCCGGCCCGCAGTCGCTCGGCGAGGGTGCCCTGCGGGATCAGTTCCACCTCGAGTTCACCGCCGAGGTACTGGCGCGCGAACTCCTTGTTCTCACCCACATACGAGGCGGTCACCCGTGCGATCCGCCCGGCCGACAACAAGATCCCCAGGCCGTAGTCGTCGACGCCGCAGTTGTTGGAGAACACCGCGAAGTCGGTGGCCCCGCCCTCGGTGATCGCCGCGATCAGCGCATCCGGGACACCGCACAACCCGAACCCGCCGACGGCCAACGTCGCCCCGGAGCCGATATCGGCCACGGCGGCGACTGCCGTATCCACCACTTTCGAGTTCATCCGTGCCTTGCCTCTCGTCTGACCGTTCATTCCTCGGACGCTTGTTTCCGTCGTGCTCACAGAACACTTCAGTGGCTCATGCTGGCAAGATAGATATCTAAGGGAGACGAAATTGCTCGGCGAGTGGACAGGTTGGGGTCATGTCGTCCATTGAGTGGACGTAGGATGGGGGCGTGAGTAGTGAGCCGAATCCATCTGTGCTCGGGCGCGCGGCGTCGCTGTTGCGTGCGGTGGCCGCCGGTGGCGATGTAGGGGTGTCGACCAGTGATTTGGCACGGCGGGCCGACCTCGCGCGACCTACCGCGCACCGGTTGCTCTCCGCGCTGGCCGAGGAGGGTTTTCTCGACCGCGACGCGGGCTCGGGCCTGTGGTTTCTCGGACCGGAACTGTTCCTCATGGGTTCGCTCGCGGCCGAGCGCTACGACATCACCGATGTGGCGCGTCCCGTGCTGCGTGAGCTCGCCCGCGAGACCGGGGAGAGTGCGTTCCTGTCCGCCCGGCGCGGCGACGAGACGGTGTGCCTGGCGGGCGAGGAAGGCAGCTTTCCCCTGCGCTCACACGTGCTGCACGTCGGCATCCGCTTCCCGCTCGGTGTCGCCTCAGCAGGCCTGGCGATCCTCGCGCACCTACCCGATCGCGATATCGAGGACTATCTCGACCGCACCGACCTGAGTGCGCAGTGGGGTGCGAGTCATACTCGTGCCGAGCTCGTGCCGCGGATGGACGCGACCCGAGAAACCGGCTGGTGCGTGAATCCGGGCCTGCTTGTCGAGGGAAGCTGGGGAATGGCAGCGGCGGTGTTCGACCGCCGCGACGAGCCGCGGTGGGCCTTGAGTCTTACCGGGGTCGAGAGCCGATTCCGCGCCGAGCGTCACGATGTGCTGGGTACGCTGTTGCTCCGCCACGCCCACGAACTCTCCATGACTTTGAAACGTCGTGGCTCCGGACCATTCAATCGATGAACGCATTGCTGTGGCGAAGTGCCGACAGTTCTGTCATGCCATTCTGCGACCGGAAAAGTGGGCTCGGACCCGGGAGTTCGTTGTGATGCCGGTGGGCTTCGTTCGGCTCGCTGTTGTGATCGAAAACAGGTGCGGGCCTATTCCTGTTGCCCCACAGTGGGACAGGGTTCGATAGCGGTGACCGTGAATGAAGGAATATTCGTATGCGACTTCGGCGAAACAGCGTCTCGGCATTAGTGACAGCAGTGGCGATGGCCGCAATCGGGGTGTCTGCCGCGACACCGATCGCGCGTGGTGAGGTGCCCGGCCGCACGGAAACGGTGTACGCGACTTCGTCGCCGGTGACGTCGGTCGTCGCATCGAAAGTCACTCTCGCGGTGCCGTTGCCGCCGGGCAGCCTGCCGCATCCGCAGGCGTGCGACACGCTGTCGTATCTGCGGTGGCGAGCGGTGGAGGGACCGCGGTCCTCGGCCGACGCCGAGCGTGTCCTGGTCGCGCAACCTGGCGTCTTCGAGGGTGCGGGCGCTTTCGACAGCGTGGCGCGCAACACCGTCGCGCTGGCCGCCGAGTCGGGAAGATACATCGAATTCTGGGCACTGGATCGTCGGTCGAACTGCCTGGAGGACCACACCGGGGTCGCCGCGGCCTTACGGACCGGATCATTCGATACCGCGGCGGACTACTACTTCCGCGGCGCCGAGGCCGAGGGTCGCCGGTTCAGCGGGTACGCCGAGGGCGCGGCAACAGCGTGGTTGCGCGATCAGGGACTCGCACAAACCCTGCGCGACGAATACGACGTGCTGCGGATCGAATTCCCCGACCAAGCGGTGCGCAAGCAAAAGGTACTGTGCGGCGGGCATTCGCTGGGCGGCTTCGTCACCGGCTATTTCGCGGAGTGGGACTTCGACGGGAATCCGGCGACCACCGAGGACGCCGGATACAACCAGTGCTCCGGCTATTTCGCGCTCGACACCACCATTCAAGCCGGACTGAGCCTGCGTGGCCTTCAGGTCCCCGAGCTTCCCGCACCGATCGCCGGAGTGGTGGAAGCCGTTTCACTGCAACTCGATACCGCGCTGCCGGTCTTACGGCTGCCCGCGGTGATCAACCCCGAAACCACCAATCTCCTCGCCTTGGCGGGCCTCGCGGCCAGACTGAGTCCCGACGGCGTCAACGACCTCGTCCGACGACTGCCCGACAATCCCAACATCGCCGCGACCCTGCGAACTCTGCTCTCTCAGGACGCCGCCATGTTCGTCACCGGACGACCGGATGTGCGAGACCTGAACGCCACCAACGAAGCCGTGCTCGGCGCGATCCTCGACGACAATTCCCAGCCACTCGGATTCCTCCAAGCGAGTGTGGGTTTCCCCACCGGCGGCCCGATCGGCCCGAAATCCTTTCCTCTCCCGGATTCGATCGCGCTGAGCCCGTCGGCGATGGGCATGTTCGGCGACGCACCGAAGGTTTCGCCGACCGTCTACCACCCTGACACCCTCTACCGCTGGGCAGATTACGACGACACAGCGGAACTGACCGCCCCCTATACATCCCCGAACAGTGAAGTGACCGCCATCGGTGAACTGGCCCGCAGTCTCTGCGAACCGCCACTCGACTTCACCGAATGGTATTTCCCCACCCGTCTCAGCCTCGACCTCCAACAGACGACAGCACCGTCGTTCGCCGGTCATCACATCCACCTCGACGGCGTGGATCGCAACCCCATCCTGACTTTCCGCAGCAGCGGTGGTATCCCGGTCGCAGACTCGGGAAGTCCCCGGGACGAAGTGGTCCACCTCCCGGGCTACAACCACATCGACGTCCTCACCGCCGCCGCCCATCAGAACGACGGACGACCCGAGGTGGTCTCCACACGTCTCGCCGAATTCGCCACCGACGCTTCCTGATACAGGTGTGCCGCTCCGATCTGGTTCAACCGTGTCGGCGCGGGTAGACCTCCACCGCGCCCGAATGCAGTTCGACGATGGCGGCCGCTGTCTCGTCGGGCAGGGTCGCGGCGGCGAAGAGCAGGTCGCCCGGTTCCGATCCCGACTCGGCGCCGGAAACTCGGGCTGGTGCGGACCGGAAACGCCGACGGTGCGTTAACGTCGGCGCTGACCTGACCAGCCGTATCAGGGAGGAAAATCGTGGACATTACCGAGCTGATCCTTGATGACCACCGCGAGCAGCGCCGACTGTTCGCGATCTTGGAACAGATCAACCGCACGGAGACCGGCGCGCTGTCGGCGATCTGGGACAGGCTCGCGGCCTTTCTGGAGCTCCATGCGCAGGCGGAGGAGGAGATCTTCTACCCCGCGTTGCTGCAAACGGGGATCGCGGCGAAGCGCACGAGCGCGGTGGAGGACGAGACGCTCGACGCCATCCATGACCACAACGACATCAGGGACGCGGTGGCCGACGTGGCGCGTCACAAAGTCGGCACCGACGACTGGTACGCCGCTGTCGCGGCAGCCAACCTCGCCAACAGCGACCACATGGCCGAGGAGGAACGCGAAGGCCTCACCGACTTCCGGCGCTTGGCCGGCCTGTCGCAGCGCCATCAGCTTGCCGTCACCTTCGCCGCCTACGAAGCACGCAACTACGCCGGCGTGCGGTCCGTCGACAAGGATCCCGACAGCTACGTCCGCGCGGCAGAGAAGGGACAGACCCCGGCGAGCGGATCGCTCACGGTGGGCAGCCTGAAACAGAACTGACCCACGGTGAGGGGAGGTCGATCCGAACCGGCCATTCCTTGATGCAAAGAGAGAGTTAGCGATACATTGCATCAATGGTGGATGTACATGACCCTCGTCGGTTCGTCGTCATCGGGGGAGGCCTGGCGGGCCTGGCAGCCGCGGTGTGGCTGGCGGAGGCAGGCAAACAAGTGACCCTGCTGGAGCGGCGCGCCCGATTGGGTGGACGCACACAGGCCATGCACGTCGCCGAGGTGGACGACCTGCCCGACAACGGCCAGCACGTGGTGGCCAGCGGATATCGCAGCCTGTGGCGGTACCTGGACAGCGTCGGCACCCGCCAGTACGTGGAATTTCCCGGCGCGGGGAGTCTGCGCTGGCCGGGTGGGCGCGCGGTGATGTTGTACACGAAGGGCTTCGGGGCATGGCGCACGCTGATGGGCGCCCATCCCGACGCGGGCCCGCTCGAGAAGCTGCGCGCGTTGAGATCCGCGCTGCAGCTGGTTCGTCAGGCGCTGTGGCAGCCGAAGGACCTCGCCGACATCACGACCGAACAGTGGTTCCAGCGCGTCGGCATGCCCGCGAAAGCCCGTGAGGCCCTGTGGGATTGGCTCGCACTCGGCATCGCGGCCGAGCCGGTGCACATCGAGTCGGCGAAGGTGTTCGCCGATGTGCTGGCTACCGGGGTTCGGATCGGGATGCAGGACCGGGCGGGGGTCACGATCGGCTATCCCACCGTAGACCTGGACACCCTCTACATCGATGGTGCGAAGAAGGTCTTCGAGCGCTATGGGGTCGACGTGCGCTATCGGGCGGTGGCCCGCAAGGTCGTCATCGCCGACGGTAAGGCGACCGGTGTGCAGCTGGCGGACGGCTCGGTGATCGAGGCCGACGCGGTGATCTGTGCCGTGCCGAACTCCAATATCGGCGGACTCCTCGACGACCTGCCCGAACACGCCGAAATCTATGCCGCCGCAGACAAACTGGGCGTCACCCCGATCGTGAGCACGAACCTGTATCTGGACCGGCCGCTGAAGACGAAGTCGGCCATGGAGGCGCTCATCGGCGGCACCGGCGTGATCGATCAGGTCTTCGACCGTCAGCGCATGCACAACCGCACCCCCGACGGCACCTGGCTGTACTGCCTGACCACCAGTGGCGCCTACGAGCAGATCCACAAGAGCAACGACGAGATCCTCACCGAGCAGATGGATCTCATCCGCCGCTACTACCCGGAGGCCGCCGACGCGAAAGTCGTGACCGGCCATGTGGTGAAGATGCCGAAGGCGACCTTCTCGCAGGTTCTCGGCACCGACGATCTGCGCCCGGGACAGCGCACCTCGGTCCCGAATCTGATGCTCGCCGGCGACTGGACTCGCACCGACTGGTCGGCCACGATGGAAAGCGCCGTCCAGAGCGCCGAGCGTGCCGTCGAAGCGCTCCTGGGGCAGTCGAAGTAGGCCCTGTGAGCGGGTGGTGACCGCTCCCGTGACGATTTCTACGGCGTCTTACGGCGTGTGTGGCCGTACTCTGTTGAGTGCGTGCATGTTTGGTGACCGTAGACCGTAGGATGGAGCCTGATGGACCACACGGACCCTTTCCCCCGCCCTATTCCAGTCACGGTGCCGAAGCTGCTTGTGGGCTTAGGGTCAGCGTTGGTTGTCGCTGCCGCGATCGCATCCTTCACCTTCACCTCCACCCTCGCGCGGGTGGCGGGAGTCGCCGAGCACCTGACCTGGCTGTGGCCGGTGGTGGTCGGTCTCACCGTCGCACTCGTCGCCTGCACCTTCATCACGCTGGTAGGTATCCGCGACGAGAAGGCCACCTCCCTGGTGCGGGTCTACGAGTTGTTGCTCGTCGCCGCCGTGCTGTGCAGTATCTGCGGAAACCTCCTTGCCATCTCCCGCGATCCGATCGAGATGGGAACCCTCGGGACCGCGATCGTAGTTTCCATTCCGCCGATCTGTCTGATGATCTGCGTGGGTAACTACCTGTTGCTCACGGCAGTCGTTCCCGTCCGTATCGTGGCCGCGATCCGTGAGGACGATTGGCGACTACGGGTCCTCGGCATACCGAGCACGTCGATGCCGCCGAAGGACCCGAACCCCTCCCACGATGACGGCCCCTCCTGGTGGGACCAGCATCGCAGCGAGGCACGGGCTCCTTCGGTGACACCCACGGCACCGAGAACCCGGCAATAGCGGAACTGCCCGTTCAGCTCGTAGAGGTGGCTGAAAGGCGGGTCCAGCCCGCGTCGAGGGCGGCGGTGTAGAGCGCGTCGAGGCCGAACGCGTCGACCGGGCCCAGCGCGCCGGAGTGGAGCAAGCCGCCGCCCAGTGCTGTGTCGGCTGCCCAGGCCAGGATCGCCGCGGTGAACTCATAGGGGTCGCCACCCTCCAGGGTGACGCTCGCCAGAGTCTTCCCGGCGTCGTCGCGCGCTTCGGCGACTACCCAGGTGCGGTTGCGGCCGCGAGTCTCGGCGCCGGGACCGCCGTTGGAGCCCTTGACGATTCGGGCCAGGGCTTCGTCGAGTCCTCGCTTGAGCGGCGGCACCTTCGCGACGACCGCGGTCAGTCGCGAACTCGCGCGCAACCCCTGTGCGGCAAGCGGAGGCAAGCCGAGGAAGACGTCGACCTCACGCAGGTTCGGGTAGGAGCGAGTCAGCGCGAAATGCTCCGAGCCCGGGATCGAGGTACCGGTCAGGTTCTTTCCCGCCACATCGAAGGAACGCAGGCGTGCGCCGGTGCGCTGCGCGACCACCTGACCGGCGCGCAGGGCGAAGCCGGGTTCGAACAACATTCCCGCCATGGACGCGCGGGTACCGCCACTGGTACTCGGCTTCTCCATGAAGTAGCCGACGTCGACACGAACAGCGGTCGGCGCCTCACGCAAGGCCAGCCCAGCGGCCAGGTTGCCCGGCACGTAGTCGAACCCGAACGCGCTGAGCAGACCTGACCCGGCGGCGCGGGCTTGCTCGTCGTGCTCGAACACGGTGCGGATGAAAGGACCTTCGCCGGTGGAGTCGAAGTAGTGCGCGCCGGCGGCGATCGCCGCGTCCAGCGCTGGACGGCCGTGGCGCAGGAACGGGCCGACCGTCGTCACCAGCACATCGCCGCGACCGAGCAGAGCCCGCACGGAAGCAGGGTCGGTGACGTCGGCGACCGCGGTCTGCGCGCCGCCGAGGTCGGCGGCGAGCTTGTCGAGCGCGGCCCCGTTGCGTCCCGCCAGCACGGGCGAAGCGCCGCGTGCGGTGAGGACTTCGGCTGTCAGGCGTCCGGTGTACCCGGTTGCCCCGAACAAAACAATCTTCGGCATCGCCGTCGTCTCCTCATAGTTGGCCACTTGCCAACGTTACCGGCCTACCCGTGTCGATGGGAGTTTCCAGCCGACCCAAATGCGCCCGCGTCCGGTTCAGCCCACCAGGGACGGAAGGACCAGATCTCGGTAGCGCTGCTTCATCGTCTCGATCACTTCATGGCCGTCGGCGGCCCAGACCGCGGCATTGAAGATTTCGACCTCGACGTCGCCGCGGTAACCGGCGGTGCGAACCCACTGACCGATAGTCGCGAAGTCGATGACGCCCTCGCCCATCATGCCCCGCGACAACAGCGGATCGGCGGTCATCGGGTTCAGCCAGTCACACACCTGATACGAGCTGATCCGTCCCGACGCACCGGCTTGGGCGATCTGTTGTTCCAGGGTCGGATCCCACCAGAGATGGAAGGTGTCGACCACGACACCCACGGTCTGCGCCGAATACGGCTGCGCCATCGACAATGCCTGTGCCAGTGTGGAAATCACCGCGCGGTCCGCGCAGAACATCGGGTGCAGCGCCTCCAGGGCGATGCGGACTCCACGTTCGGCGGCATACGGAACCAGCACGGCGAGCCGCTCTTCGACCCGTGCCCGCGCGGCAGCGAGGTCGCGGTCGGGAATACCGCCCATCACCATGACCAGTTCCCGCGTGGCCAGCGTCGCGGCATCGTCGATGGCACGGCGGTTGTCGTCGAGTGCCGCCCGGCCGTCGCCCGGCTCGGTCAGGAAGCCACCGCGGCACAGACTGGACACACGCAACCCCGCGTCGGCGACGATCTTCGCCGCCGCGGCGACACCGATCTCGTCGACCCGGTCGCGCCACAGTCCGACCGCGCCGAGCCCGGCACGGGCGGCACCGTCCACCGCCTCGGCGAGGGTCCACCTCTTGGTCGTCGCCGTGTTCAACGACAGCGACCGATACGGATCGGCCAGGTCGTATGGCATGTGCTGTGCCGCAACCGATGTCATGAGCCGAGTCCGTTCAGTTCGAGGTAGAGCCGCATGCGGTGCGCGGCCAGTTCCGGGTCCGACAGCAGCCCGGCCTTGTCCGCGAGCCGGAACAATTCGGCCAGATGCGGCACGGATCGACCGGTGGACAGCCCCGCCACCATCGAGAAGCCCGCTTGCTGACCGTTGAGCCACGACAGGAACGCGATGCCCGTCTTGTAGTAGTAGGTCGGTGCGGCGAAGATATGGCGCCCGAGTTCCTGTGTGGCGCCGAGGATCTGCGACGCGCGCGCCGCATTGCCGTTGTCGAGTTCCTGTAACGCGGTGGACGCGGCCGGGTAGATCGCCGCGAAGATGCCGAGCAAAGCATCCGAATGTCCTTGCGCGTCACCGATGATCAGCTCGGGGTAGTTGAAATCGTCGCCGGTGTAGAGCCGTACCCCTTCGGGCAGCGCGCGTCGCAGTGCGACCTCGTGGGCCGCGTCGAGCAGTGAGACCTTGACCCCGTCGATCTTCGATCTGTTGTTCTCGATGAGCGTGCGAAAGGTTTCGGTGGCGGTGTCGATATCTGCGCTGCCCCAATAGCCGTGCAGCGCGGGATCGAACATGGTGCCGAGCCAGTGGAGGATCACCGGTCGATCGACACCGGCCAGCAGTTTCTCGTAGACGTAGAGGTAGTCGGCCTTCGACTGCGCGACCTGCACGAGTGCCCGCGAGGCCATCAGGATCACCTGCGCGCCTGCCTCGGTCACCACGTCGATCTGCTCGCGGTAGGCGTCGACGATCCTGGCCAGCCCCGCCGATCCGGAGGGGAGTCCGGCGAGGTCGAGTTGATCGGTGCCCGCACCGCAGGCGAGTCTGCCGCCCACCGATGCCGCCTCGCCGCCCGATCGGCGGATCAATTCCGCGGTCGCCCGCCAGTCCAGGCCCATCCCGCGCTGTGCGGTGTCCATGGCATCGGCGACACCGAGTCCGTAGGACCACAATTCGTGCCGGTAGGCCAGCGTCGCTTCCCAGTCGACAGCAGCGGGCGCACCCGGTGTGTTGTCGCCCGCCGCACGCGGAATCACATGCGCGGCAGCGAAAGCCACGCGCGAGATGATCGGTCGCTTCGGCCGCGTCCACACACCTGGCGCACCGAGAACGTACGGTTCGAGTCGGCCGTCGACGGGCAGCACCACCGACACACCCGTGGATGTCGAGGTCACAGCGTGACCTCCGGGATCTCGAGCCGACGGCCTTCGGCGGAGCTGCGCAGTCCCAGTTCGGCCAGCTGAACGCCGCGTGCGGCCGACAGCAGCCCGTAGCGGTGCGGCCGTTCGTTCACCACGTCGGCGAGGAACTCCTCCCACTGCAGCTTGAAGCCGTTGTCCAGCTCCGCATTCGCGGGGACCTCCAACCACTGATCGCGGAACGGCTCGGTGACCGGGAGATCGGGATTCCAGACCGGCTTGGGCGTATGCGAGCGGTGCTGGGCAACGCACTTGCGCAGGCCGGCGACGGCGGAGCCGTGTGTTCCGTCGATCTGGAACTCGACGAGCTCATCGCGGTACACGCGCACCGCCCACGACGAATTGATTTGTGCGACAACGCCGTTCTCCATCTCGAAGATCCCGTAGGCGGCGTCGTCGGCGGTGGCCGGGTAGGGCTCGCGCTGTTCGTCCCATCGGGTGGGGATGTGGGTCGTCGCCTTCGCGGTGACCGCCTCGACCTTACCGAGCAGGCCCTCGAGCACGTAGTTCCAGTGACAGAACATGTCGACGACGATGCCGCCGCCGTCTTCGGCTCGATAGTTCCAACTGGGCCGCTGGGCGGGTTGACCGTCGCCCTCGAAGACCCAGTAACCGAATTCGCCGCGCAGCGACAGGATTCGACCGAAGAAGCCTTCGTCGACGAGCCTGCGCAACTTCACCAGGCCGGGCAGGTAGAGCTTGTCGTGCACGACCCCCGCGGTGATGCCCGCGTTCGCGGCGACCCTGGCGAGTTCGACGGCCTCGGCCAGCGTTTCGGCGGTCGGCTTCTCGGTGAAGACGTGCTTGCCCGCCTTCATCGCCGCGGTGAGCGCCTCGGCGCGCCGCGAGGTGACCTGCGCGTCGAAGTAGATATCGATCGACGGGTCGGCGATGACCGCGGCGGCGTCGGTGCTCCATTCGGCGATGCCGTGTTCTTCGGCGAGTTCGGCCAGCTTGGCGGCATTGCGGCCGACCAGGATCGGCTCGACCTGGACGCGGGTGCCGTCCGCGAGCAGCAGGCCACCGCCGTCGCGGATCGGCAGGATCGACCGCATGAGGTGCTGGCGGTAACCCATGCGACCGGTGACGCCGTTCATGGCGATGCGGAGCGTGCGCGGGGGAGTGGTGGAATCGGGCATTGGTATGTGCCTCTTCTGATTTGCGTGGCTGACGACCGCAGAATGGGTCGTGGACGGTGCGGATGGACCCGCACACGTCGAGTGGACAAGTCAGCGTCGGAATGCGCTTTCCAAGCTATGCTAGTCACGAAGTTCGGTCAACCCCCGCGCACCGAGAGAACGAGGCACCAAGCCATGGCGGCTGTGAGATTGCAAGACGTCGCGACCCGGGCGGGCGTCTCCCAGGCGACCGCGTCGCGCGTGCTCAACGGATCGTCGCGGGTGCCCGGCGAAGGAGTCGCCGACCGGGTTCGCGCGGCCGCCGCCGAATTGGGTTATGTGGCAAACGCCCAGGCCCAGGCACTCGCGCGGTCGTCGACCGGGCTCATCGGACTGGTCGTGCACGATATCGCCGATCCCTATTTCTCCTCGATCGTGCAGGGTGTGCAGACAGCGGCGCGCAGGGCGGGCAAACTCGTCCTGCTGGCCAGCACGCAACGCGATTTCGATATCGAACGCGAATCCGTGAGCACCTTCATCTCGCACCGCGCCGACGCGATCATCCTGGCCGGTTCACGCCAGAGCGGGGATCTCGACCGCGATCTCGAGAAGGAATGCGCACGGTATCTGGACAACTGCGGCAAGGTGGTCGTGATCGGCCAGCCGCTGTCCTTCGGTGCGGCCGTGGAGCCCGAAAACCGGGTGGCATCAGCGGAATTGGCGCATGCGCTGCTCGCGCAAGGGCACCGGGACTTCGCCCTCATCGGCGGGCCCGGCCATATCAGAACCGCTGTCGACCGGCGCAACGGCTTCGTCGAAGCGCTCGCGACGCAGGGCGTGACGCCGCTGGTGGAGATCGCGGGCGACTTTTCCCGTGACGGTGGTTTCAGCGCCGCTCGTCGCCTTTCCGCGGCGTTGGAGCTGCGTCCCGGCCAGGTCGACACCGCCGCGCCCTGTGTCTTCGCCGTGAGCGACGTGATGGCGATCGGGGCGATCGCGGCATGGCGTGAGCTCGGCCTCGCGGTCCCCGACGACGTCTGCGTCGCCGGGTTCGACGATATCCCGACGCTACGTGACCACGTGCCCGGCCTTTCGACCGTTGCGCTGTCGCTGGTCGACATCGGCGAGCGCGCCGTCGCGCTCGCGCTCGACGACTCGGCAACGGCCTCGCAGGCACACGAATTCGCGCCCGGTCGCGTGATCCTGCGTGACAGCACCGTTTTTCGGCCCGCCTGACCTGCGACAATTCGAAACCCTTGACACTGTGTGGCCGGTCACACTAGCCTCGGTTCCAGCTTCGGAAAGCGCATTCCCGGCGGGTGCAGTTCGAACCCCGCTCCACTACTAGCTTTAGGACTCCAGATGGCGGTAATCACGTCCGTCGAGGCCAGTTCCTCCGCGCCGAAAGCGACGCAACCCGTCCGCGTTCGGCGCCGAAAGCTCCCTTCCCTCGCTTCCTTGTGGTCGACCGTGTGGCGGCCGCTCGCGCTGGTGGTAGCGCTCATCGCCGCATGGTGGGCCGTCACGAAGTTCGAGCTCGTCGAGCCCTACATCCTGCCGTCGCCGGCGGATACCTGGCGCACCACGGTCGACAACTCGACCTACCTGCTCGAGAACACCTGGGTCACCACCTACGAAACCGTGGTCGGTTTCATCATCGCCGCGCTGATCGGCGAAGCCGTCGCACTGGTGATGATCTACTCACGCGGCATCGAGCGAACGATGTATCCGCTCATCCTCTTCGCGCAGGTGATCCCGAAAATCGCGATCGCACCGCTGTTCATCGTCTGGCTCGGCTTCGGCACCAGCCCCAAGATCCTGGTGGCCGTGCTGATGGCGTTCTTCCCGATCGTCATCTCCGGCATGGCCGGGCTTCGCTCGGTGGATCCGGAAATCCTCGAACTCACTTCCACCATGGGCGCGAGTAATTGGAAGACCTTCGTGAAGGTGCGTTTTCCCGCATCGCTGCCGCAACTGATGTCCGGGCTCAAGATCGCCGCGACCCTCGCGGTCACCGGCGCCGTCGTCGGCGAATTCGTCGGCGCCAACGAGGGACTCGGCTACGTGATCCTGCAAGCCAACGGAAATATCGACACGGCGATGCTGTTCGCCGCCCTGATCATCATGTCCATGCTGGGCATCATCCTGTTCGCGATCATCGAGATCGCCGAGCAGTTCCTCATCCCATGGCACGCCTCCCGTCGATCCACGGCCTCGGTCGTCGGTGGCGCATGAGCATGTCGAACGCACCCCGTATTCGCGCCACAGCTGGAGAACTCGCATGAAATTCCGAACTCGCACACTCACGATGATCGGCGCCGCCGCGGTGGCCTCGATGGTGGTACTGACCGGCTGCGGAAGCGGCGGCAACGACGCGAAGGATCCCGGGACCGATGGGAAGACCACCGCGGTGTCGCTGATGCTCAACTGGTACCCCTACGGCGAGCACGCCCCGTTCTACTACGGGGTGCAAGAAGGCATCTTCGCCAAGCACGGCATCGACCTGAAGATCTCGGCCGGGCAGGGCTCGACCAAGACCGCGCAGGCCACCGGTTCCAAGCAGACCGACTTCGGCTGGGCCGATACCCCGGCCGTCCTCAGCAATATCGACAAGGGCGTCAAGATCAAGAGCGTCGGCGTCTTCCTACAGACCACGCCGTCGGCGGTGCAGGTGTTCGCCGATTCGAATATTCGGACACCGGCCGATCTGGCGGGTAAGACCATCGCCGTCTCCGCCGGCGACGCGCCGACCACCACCTTCCCTGTCTACCTGGACAAGGCAGGCGTCCCGGCGGATCAGGTGACCCAGCAGAGCCTCGATTCGGCGGGCAAGATGTCGGCGATGCTCTCGGGTCGCGTCGACGGGCTGATCGGTTTCGCGCACGATCAGGGCCCCACCATCGCGAACAAGAGCGGCAAAGAGGTCCGCTACCTCCGGTATTCGGACCAGGGGCTGAACTTCTTCAGCAACGGCCTGATCGCCAACCAGGCCACCATCGAGTCCTCGCCCAAGCTGGTGCAGGCCATGGTGGACGCGACGAGTGAGGCCTTCGCCGCCGCGGTCGCCAAGCCTGAGGCCGCCGTCGCCGCGATGGAAGGCAAGGATCCGCAACTGCCGCCGCAGCAGGTTCTGCTCCAGCAGTGGCAGCAGACCATCCCGCTGCTGAGCACCCCGGAAACCGCGGGAAAGGCGCCGGGAACCAATGTCGAAGCGAATTGGCGCGCCACGGTCGATGTTCTCAGCCAGGCGAAGCTCCTCGACAAAGCCGAGGACCCGGCCAAGTACTGGGACTCGAAATTCACGCCGACCAGCAAGCCGTGACCGGAACAGGTGACGATATGAGCACAACCACCGATACCATCGCCCCCACCGATACCGCAGTCGCGGTAGATGACCTGACCGTACGGTTCGCGTCCAAACGTGGTGAGGTCACCGCCCTGCAGAATGTTGATCTCCAGGTCCGCCCCGGCGAATTCGTGTCGATCGTCGGCCCGTCGGGCTGCGGCAAATCGACGCTGCTGAAAGTCGTTGCCGGGCTTACCGAAGCGAGCGGGGGCAGCGTCGAACTCGGCGGCGCCCCCGTGCGCGGGCCGCAGCGCAATATCGGTTACGTCTTCCAGCGAGCCGCACTGCTGGAATGGCGGACCGTCCGCAAGAACATCCTGCTCCAAGCCGAGATGCGGGGCATGAACAAGCGGGCCGCCGAGGCCGAATGCGCGCGTCTGATCGAGATGACCGGACTCAGCGGGTTCGAGAACGCGCTTCCGCACGAACTCTCCGGCGGTATGCAGCAACGGGTTTCGCTGTGCCGAGCCCTGCTGCACGAACCGGAAGTGCTGCTGATGGACGAGCCGTTCGGCGCGCTCGACGCGCTCACCAGGGAACGGATGAACGTCGAGCTGCATCGGATCTGGCGGGAGACGGGCACCACGGTACTGCTGGTCACCCATTCGGTGGCCGAGGCCGTCTATCTCGCCAACCGCGTGGTGGTGATGAGTCCGCGGCCGGGCCGGATCATCGAATTGCTCGACGTCGACCTGCCCGCGCACCGGGATTACGCCACGACGATGGAGACGCCGGAATTCATCACCGTCGCCAACCGGGTCCGGGATCTGCTCGGCTCGGTGGCGCAAGCGGACTGATAGGAAGTCATTCGCGTGAGGGTTCTGGTTGCCCCGGACAAATTCAAAGGAAGCCTGACCGCCGCCGAGGTGGCCGACCGGTTGGCGGAGGGCTTGGCGTCGGCGGGCGTCGACAGTCATCGAATGCCGCTGGCCGACGGCGGTGACGGGAGCGTCGACGCTGCAATAGCGGCCGGTTTCGCTCCCCATCCGGTGACAGTGGCCGGGGCCGCGGGTATCCCGAGGTACGGGCGGATCGCGGTCGCCGGCGGCACCGCTGTGGTCGAGGTCGCCGATACCTGCGGCTTCGCCACCCTGCCGAGCGGTCGCATGCTGCCGTTGGATGCGAGCAGTCTCGGTCTGGGACAAGCCATCTCGCAAGCGTTGCGGTTTCGGCCGCAGCGGTTGGTCCTCGCCCTCGGTGGCAGTGCCAGCACCGACGGTGGGATGGGACTGCTCGCCGCACTCGGCTTCACCTTCGCCGATGCCAGGGGTAGGCAACTACACGCGTGCGGACGGAATGCGGCCCTCGTCCACACCGTCGACTCCTCCCGGGCGGTGAGACTGACCGGGGTCGACATCGTGATCGCCAGTGATGTCACCAATCCCTTGCTGGGACCGGACGGTGCGGCGGCCGTATACGGGCCGCAGAAGGGTGCGACCGACGCCGAGGTGGCGTTCCTCGACGCCGCTCTGCACAATCTCGTCCGAGCGTTCGGCCGCAGCGGCTACCCGGACGCGATGGCTGTCGCGGCCGCAGCCGGGGCGGGCAGCGCGGGCGGGATCGGTTTCGCCGCGCTCCTGCTCGGCGGCACGATCGTGTCCGGTGCCGAGTTCTTCCTCGAGTTGTTCGAGTTCGACCGGCACCTGCCCGGTTTCGACCTGGTGGTCACCGGGGAGGGAAGCATCGATGAGCAGACAGCGAACGGCAAACTGCCTGCGGTTCTGGCCCGCCGCGCCTATCCTGTTCCGGTCGTCGCCGTCGCGGGTCGGTCCACGTTGTCCCCGGACCGATGGGACGCGGCGGGATTCACCGGCATCTATTCCCTCGGCGACTACACCGTCAGGGATACCGCCGGTGACCCCGAACTGACTCGGCAGCTGCTGACCCGGATCGGCCGCCAGATCGGCGGCGCCACAGCCGTGTCGGCGGTTTCCGTGTGCCTGAACCGATGACCCGGACTCAGTGACGGCGCGGACAGCTATTCGCTGAGCTGTCCGCCGACAAATGCCGCGGCTTGGTCGCGGTTGTCGTTCAAGAAGTACGCGACATGGCCGTAGCTCGCAGCGTTTCCGAACCCGGCGGCCGGATCGCCGCCCTGGCAGACTCGGTCACCGACATTGCAGAAGTCGCGCAGGCGGTCGGCGAATTCGGCGAGCGCCCCGACGCGCAGCACACCGGTCCCGGACAGGGCGGAATCGAAGCTGCCGCGGTTGTAGGGCTCCGCGCCGTTGAACAGCGGGCTACCGAACAGGGCGATGGCGTCGATTCGCGCGGCGGCCTGGTCTGTCAACGCGGTTCGCGCGGCGAGGGAGTTGCCGATAACGCGCGCGCCTTGCGAGTAGCCGAGTAGGACGAGCCGCTGGTCAGGGCAAGCGGCAGCGGTCTCGTTCAGCAGCGCGGTCAGATTCTCGATACCGCGCACGGCGCTGTCGGGGGCCGTCGAGGCCGGATACTCGAGTTCGGTCACCGTGGCGCGGCGGCCGGATTCCTGGGCGATCCGCCCGCCCAGCGGAGTGAGCAGCAGGCTGCCGGACTGCGGTTCGAAGGTGCCCCGCACAGTGACGACCCGGACCTCCGCGCAGCCGTCGGGCTGGGGGACCGGCTCGGCTGCCGCAGTCGGGAGGGTAGGCAGCGCGAGTGCTGCGGCGACTGCTGCGGTCGAACTCAGCAGTATTCGATATCGTCCACGCATTCGGCCACTGTATTGCGCCCCCTGGCGGCATTCAGCGGTTTCGAACCGTTCGGGCGGGGCGCGGTGTCGACGCCGGTCACGATCAATTCATCGGAGATCTCATCCCAAAAGGGTGAGGACTTCCGGTCACCGCAGGCGGAGACTCGATCCGAGCACCGCTGTCTTCGCAGTCCAGAGGACCCCGTAGCCCCTGATTTCACCTCTCGCTGAGCGGGGATTCGATCGGGAAGAGTCGTCGCATCGAAGGAGCATCGTGAATGCCTCATCCGGAGCTGATGAACCTCTGAACGCTTCCGAGCGCGAGGAACTCGAGCGTCTGCGGCGGGAGCGTGCGGAGCTACTCGGCAACGAAACCTCGACCGCGGGCCGCACACAAGCGTCCGGTCACCGGAAGTTGCGGTGGACGGGTGCGGCGATACTGCTGGTGTTGGTCGTCGTCCTGTCTTTTTTCGCGGTCCTGGCCCGCTACACCCACAACGAGGTCCTCGATTCCGACCGCTATGTCCAGAAGATGGCGTCGCTGGGATCGAATCCGGTGCTGCAGGGCGAACTCACCGATCGGATCACCAAGGAGATCGTGACCCGCCTCGACGTCGAGGCCGTCACCGCCGACGCACTGCGGTCGATCGCCGAAGAGGCTCCTCGGGTGCCGCCCGCCGTGGTCGGGCTGGCGCCGGTGATCGCCGATCAGGCCGAGACGTTGGTGCACCGGACGGTGGAATCGGTCGTGGCCTCCGACAAATTCGAAGCCCTGTGGATCGAGGCCAACCGGCAGGCGCACCAGCGGCTGGTCGCGGTATTGACCGGGGATACCCGACCTGGCGTCGAGATCAGTGACAAGGGCGTGGTCAGCATCTCGCTGGCCCCGATCATCGACCGGGTCCGCGCCGCGTTGATCGATCGGGGGTTCGCGTTCGCGAACGAGATCCCCACGATCGACAAGTCGTTCGTGCTGTTCGAATCGTCCGAACTCGCCACGGCACAGCGGGCGACCTCAGCGTTGGACAAGGCCTCCTCGGTGCTGCCCTGGTTGGTGCTGTTGGTTGCCGCGGGTGCGGTATGGGTGGCACCGAAAGGCGCACGCCGACGGGCTATTTCGCTGGTGGGAGTCAGTATCGCGGTGGCGATGGCGCTGCTGGCCGTGGCGATCGCTCTCGGCCGGTCGCTGTATATGGGGGCCATCCCGGCAGAGGCCTTGTCCCAGCAGAGTGCCGCGGTGCTGATCGACACGATGCTGGTCCCGCTGCGCACCATGTTGCGGGCGGTTTTCGTGGCAGCGGTGGTGGTCGCTGTCGTCGGCTATCTCACCGGATCGTCGGGATCGGCGGCCACGGTCCGTGGCGCGGGTGTGAAGGCGCTCGACGCGCTGCGTGTGCCGAAGAACGGTCGGGCACCGTATCCGGTCGAGTCCGCGGTCGCGCGGTTCCGGGTTCCGCTGCGGGTGATCATCATCGTGATCGCAGTGGCGACCCTGGTGTTCTGGCCGTACCCGTCGGGCGTGGTCGTGGTGGTGACCGTGCTCGTCGCGGTAGCGGCCCTGGTGGTGGTCGAGTTGATCGCCCGACCGGCTCTGGTGGAACACGACACACCGGATGCGGCGGTGCTCACCCGCAACGAGTGAGCACCACCGACGAACCGGGTCACGAGATCGGCTTGATCGCCCCCGCCTCCAGCGCCGAACGCATCACCGTGGCTCCGTGCTCGACGAATTCGGCGATCGGTGCGGCGAGAGTTTCGGGAAGAACATCGATGTGCCAGATGAACCGCGTCCTGCCCTCGGCCTCCGGTACGGCCTGCATCGAGGCATGGTGATGCGAGGGGTGCAGAGTCCCGCCGACCACGGTGTAGGCGACACGCCTGCTCACCGGATCGAGGTCGACGAGCCGTTCGGCCACGACGGTCCCGTCGGCGAAGGTGACGGTGCGGGTGTCGGCGTCGAGCCGGGTATCGGTGACGAAGCCCGGAGCCAGTCGTTCATGGACAGCGCCGAAATCGCGCAGTACATCCCAGACCTCGTCCGGTGAGGCGTCGACGAGAAACTCTTGGTGAACAGATGCCATGGTGTCCTCCTGGTCAAGCCGCGGCGATGCAGAACAGGTGACCCTCGGGGTCGGCCAAGACCGTCCACTGGTCCGCCCCGGGCTGGAACTCCGGTTTGGTCGCACCGAGTGCGAGCAGGTGCTCGGTCGCGTCGGCCACATCGGCGACGGTGAAGTCGAGATGGACTTGCTTACCGGGACCTGGCCAGCTCGGGCTCTTGTAGTCATCGACCCGCTGGAACGCCAACTGTATCGGGCCTTCACCCAGATAGGCGGAATCCTCGTCGCTGTGGGTGATCTTCCAGCCGGTGAGGTGGTGGTAGAACTGCGCCAGCGTTTTCGGTGCGGCGCAGTCGAGAATGATGGCGGTGAGTTCCGCGTGGGCGGTCATGTCAGGGTCTCCTCGGTATCGGTCAGTGCCCACTCAGCATTCAGCCCCGACCCGTCCCCGGTCTTGAAGATCTTTGCGGGGTCGATGTGTCGTAGCCTCGGCGTACGGTCAGCCCATGCTGTGCGCCGTACCCCTTGCCGCCCGGCCGGATTTCACCGTGACCACGGTGACCTGCCACGCCGACCACACCCGATGGTCGGCGCCGGAGGCTTGCGGGGAACACCGCCTCGTTCTCGTGCGGCGCGGTAGATTCCGGCGTCGAGCCGACGGGGTCGAGGCAGACCTGGATCCGACTTTCGGCTACCTGGGCGCACCCGGGGAGGAAGAACGGTTCGCCCATCCTGCGGGTGGGGACGTCTGCACCTCGGTGAGCATCGCGCCCGAGTTCTGGGAGGGACCGACGGCCGCGCGGGCGGTGTACATCGACGCGCGCGTCGAGCTGGCCCATCACAGGTTGCTCGGTGCCGCCGCGGTCGGCGATATCGATTACGCGCTGACCGAGGAACTGCTCCGGCTCGTCGCTGTCGCCACCGGCCGTTCGGCCCCGCGACCCCGGCCTGCCGACCAGGCGATGGTCGCCGCCGCGCGCCAAGCGATCCTCACCGGTGCACCCGAAGCCGCTGGGTTGCGGTCGCTGGCCGGACTACTGATGGTCTCGCCGTACCGGCTGAGCCGGGTGTTCTCCCAACACATGGGTGTCTCACTGACCCACTACCGCAACCGAGTCCGCGTCGGCCAGGCCCTCGATCGGCTCACCCACGGCGACACCGGCCTCGCCGATCTCGCCGCCGACCTCGGTTTCGCGGACCAACCCCACCTGACCCGGACCGTCCGCGAGCACCTCGGCCACACCCCGGTCGCGTTGCGCCGATTACTCACTCGGCAAGCGGCCGGGCTCGGCGGGCGATGATTTGCAGTTTATGAAATATTGCAGTTTGTGCTAATTTTATCGACGTGACTCAGGAGCCGGCCAAACAGGCCTCGATCGGGCTGCGCGAACAGAAGAAGCAACGGACTCTGCTCGATCTGTGCCTGGCCGCACGGCGGTTGGCGGTCGAGCACGGGCTGGATGCGACGAACGTCGACGACATCGCCAAAGCGGTGGGTGTCTCCTCGCGCACCTTCTTCAACTACTACGACACCAAGCTCGACGCGGTGGTCGGCCCGATCGAGGAGATCGGCACGCCCGAAGCCAGGCGGCAATTCGTCGCGGGCGGTCCGACCGGTGTGCTCATCGAAGACCTCACCTGGCTGCACGCTGCGGGCTTTCAGCCGGAAAACGAAGTGCGCGAGGGTATCTCGCTGGTCACAAAACTGGTGATGGCCGAGCCGAGAGTGCTCGCCGCGTTCATCGCCTCCGGCGCTCGGATGGAGGCCGCCACGGCCGAACTCCTCTCGGCCAGGCTCGGGGCCGACGTCGCTCCCGAATTCGCCTCGCTCACCGCGGGAATCATGACCACCATCACCACGCGGGCAGCGATGTCGCTGGCCGCGGACCCGAACGGGTCGCTGGCTGCAGCGCTGCACGAGCACTGCGCCATGGCCGCCCGGCTGTTCGATCGGCCGGACGACAGCACAAGGGAGACGCTCCGATGACCACGACGGCCGACTCGCCGCCCACCCCGATCGTTCTGACGCAGAAGCGAATCTGGCTGATCTTCTCCGCGCTGATCGCGGGCATGTTCCTGGCCAGCCTCGATCAGATGATCGTCGGCACCGCGATGCCGACGATTGTCGGCGAACTCGGCGGGGTCTCCCACATGGCCTGGACCGCCACCTCGTATCTGCTCGCCACCACCATCGTGATGCCGATCTACGGAAAACTCGGCGACATGTTCGGCAGGCGCTGGCTGTTCTTGTTCGCGATCGCCGTGTTCACCGCCGCGTCCATCGGCGCCGCCGCGTCGACCGGGTTCTGGGAATTCATCGCCTTCCGCGGCCTGCAGGGCGTCGGCGGCGGTGGTCTGATGATCCTGGCGCAGGCCATCATCGCCGATGTGGTGCCTGCCAAGGACCGCGGCAAGTACATGGCTCCGATGGGTGCGGTTTTCGGTATCACCTCGGTCGCCGGACCGCTGCTCGGCGGTCTGTTCGCCGATCACCTCGACTGGCGGTGGTGCTTCTGGATCAATGTGCCGATCGGCCTGGCCGCGCTGTTCATCGCCTTCCGCTACCTCGATATCCCGAGCCATCGCCCCAAGTCCCGGCCCGACTACCTCGGCATCGTGCTCATGTCGAGCGCGACCACTCTGCTGATCCTGATCACCGACTGGGGCGGCAAGCAGTACGACTGGGGCTCGACGGTGATGGTGTCGATGATCGCCGCCTTCGTCGTGGTGGTCGCGGCCTTCGTGTTCGTCGAGTCGCGGGCCGCGGAGCCGATGCTGCCGCTGTGGCTGTTCCGCAATCGGACCTTCGTGCTGACCTCGCTGATCGGTTTCCTCGTCGGTCTGGTGATGTTCGCGGCGATCGGCTTCATCCCGACCTACCTGCAGATGGCCAGCGGTACCTCCGCCTCGGTGTCGGGCCTGCTGCTGATCCCGATGATGATCGGCATGATGCTCACGCTGATCACCTCGATGAACGCGATCACCAAAACCGGTCGCTACCGGGTGTATCCGCCGATCGGCGCCGCGCTCATCGCGATCGACATGCTGTGGCTGACGCGCCTGGACGCCAACACCTCGATGTGGCTGGTCTCGGCCATGCTGTTCGTCATGGGCGCGGGCCTCGGCCTGATCATGCAGATCATCGTGCTCGTGGTGCAGAACGCGGTGGCACCCGACCAGATCGGTACGGCGACCAGCGCGAACAACTACTTCCGCGAGATGGGCGGCGCACTGGGCATCGCCATCTTCGGCTCCATCTTCACCAGCAGGCTGACCGAGAATCTCACCGGCGCGTTCCAGGCGAACTGGCAGGAGGCGATGGCGGCGAAAATCGACCCGAGCGCGCTGATCCCCTCGGTGGTCAAGAACCTGCCGGACAAGCTCCACGACGCGATCGTCGGCGCCTACGTCGACGCACTGGTCCCCGGATTCTGGTACCTGATCCCGGGTGCGGTGCTCGCGTTCGGACTCGCATTGTTCATCCCGCACCTGACACTGTCCGACGAGGCCGGCATGGTCGCGCGCGGTGAAGCGGTGATGGAGGAGACGGAGACGGAGTCGGCCCCGGAACTGGTCAAAGAGGGCTGAGCAAGCCGAAAGCGCCCGTCACACCACCTGGTGTGACGGGCGCTTTTCGCGGGTGGGGTCTCAGTGATCAGGAATTCTGATGTGTGGCGTCGAGCAGCGGCTGTCCGATGACGCCCATCGCTTGCGATGCGCCACCGAGCACCCAGCCCCCGTCGGCGGGCAGCACGACGCCGGAGACGAAGTCGGCGAGTGGGGAGGCGAGGAATCGGCAGACGTTGGCGACGTCGCGGGGGGTGCCGTAACGGCGCAACGGGACGCTGTCGGTGACCAGGGCTCGATCCTGCTCGGTCGGCGCCAGGCGGGCCATACCCTCGGTCCCATCGATCGGGCCGGGGATCACGCCGTTGACGCGGACTCCGTGCGGACCCCATTCCAGCGCCAGGACCTTGGTGAGCATGTCGACGCCTGCCTTGGCGGCACACACGTGCGCCTGGGTGATCGTCGGAAGCTCCGACTGCGGTGCCGAGATGTTGATGACCGAGGCGCCCGGCTTGCGCAGGAACGGGTAGCTCGCGCGCAGGACGTTGAAAGTGCCGAGCAGATCGATGTCGACCACCGACTTGAACCCGTTGGCGGACATGCCTAGGGCGGCGGCGGGGAAGTTGCCTGCCGCGCCGGAGATCATCACGTCGAAGTCGCCGAACTGCTGATGCACCGATGCCAGGACCGCTTCGGTCGCGCTGTAATCGCGGACATCGGCGCTCCCGCCGATCGCCTCGGCACCGAGCGCGCGAAGCCGTTCGACGGCCGCGTCGACCTTGTCCACGGAGCGACTGAGCACCGCGACCCGAGCGCCCGCTCGCGCGAAGTCCTCGGCCACACCGAGATTGATGCCGCTGGTCCCGCCCGCGACGACGACGACCTTGTCGGTCAGGTCGATCTTCTGGATGAATTCTGACTCCATGCGAGGCAGACTATCAGTAGTACGAACTATTACTTGTCGCGATTATCGGCTGCGGTGGCCGAGGCAGGGTGTCGTCCCGACTACTATCGGTCTGCTGTCCAGTCCAGAAATCGAGGTTTCCACCAGTGACCGAACCGTTGATCCCGGATATGGTCGCCGACCACACCACCTGCCTGCTGATCAAGCTCGGACAGGTGATGTTTCGAGTCAGCGAGGATCGGCTCGCCACGCTGGGGCTGCGGACGAGGCACTTCATGATCTTGAAGGTGCTGGCCGGCGACAAGGCCAGCTCTCAGCTCGAATTGGGCACGCGCTTGCGCATCGACTCGACCACGATGGTCGCCGCGATCGACCATCTGGAGGCAGCCGGGCTCGCCGCCAGGATTCGCGATCACCGCGACCGCCGACGGTTTCTCATCGAGATCACCGAGGAGGGGATGCGCGCGGTCGAGCAGGCCGACGAGCTGGTCGGCACGCTGAACAACGACCTGCTCGAGGGTCTCGATCCCGACGAGCGCACCAACCTGCATCGAGCGCTGCTGGCGCTGAATTCCGGCGATGCGCTGCCGCTGGCCTACGACGCCGTCCGGCAACGCTGACGTCCGTACGCCAACAGCCCCAGCCGGAATCGGCTGGGGCTGTTCGCTTTTCGGTTGAGGTGATCGGCTACCCGACGTTGACGATGTCGGCGGACGGGTTCTCGGCGTAGAGCTCGTCGATCTGCGCGGAGTACTTCTCGGCGATCACCTTGCGCTTGAGCTTCAAGGTGAGCGTGACCTCGTCGCCGCCCGCCTCCCAGAACGTGGGCAGGATGCGGAAGCGCTTGACCTGCTCGACGCGCGAGAGCTTGCTGTTTCCCGCTGCCACACCGGCTTCGATCGCGGCGAGCACCGTGGCGTCGACGGCCAGCGCGGCGGCGGAGGCATCGGGCAGCGCGTGTTCGCGCGCGTAGGGCTCGACGGATTCGGCGTCGAGCACGATCAACGCGGTGTTGTAGGACCTGCCGTCCCCGAGGACGGCCATGGCGCCGATCAATGGGGTGGCGGCCTTGATCGCGTTCTCGATATTGGTGGGCGACATGTTCTTGCCCGCCGCGTTGATGATCATCTCTTTCTTCCGGTCCACGACCCGGAGGTAGCCCTCGTCATCGATGCTGACGATGTCACCGGTGTGCAGCCAGCCCTCGGCGTCGATCGCCTCGGCGGTCTGCGTGGGCAGCCCGCGGTAGCCCTTCATCACCAGCGGTCCGCGCACGTGCAGTTCGCCGTCGTCGGACAGGCGTGATTCCATGCCGGGCAACAGCTTTCCGACCGCGCCGAGCTTGGCGTCGCGGGGATGGCTGACGCTGCAGATGCACGACAGCTCCGACATGCCCCAGATCTCGGCGATCGGAATGCCGAGTCCGGCGAAGAAGGCCAGCGTCTGGGGCGGGATCGGGGCCGCGCCCGACATGGCCCACCGCACCCGGTCCAGACCGAGGGCGGCGCGCAGCTTGCTCAGCACCAGTTCGTCGGCGCGCGCCCATTCGGCGGCGAGCTCGGCGGGCACCGGTTCGTCCGCCAACTGGTGGGCGCTGCGGGCCGCGGCGACCGACATCGCCCAGGCCATGGCTTGGCGGCGGGTCTCGTCGGGTTCGGCCGCGACCTTGAATTCGATGGCGGCCTTGAGCTTCTCCCATACCCGCGGCACCGCGCCCCAGATCGTCGGATGCAGGTCGGCGAGAGCGGCGGCGATCAGCTTGGGGTCGCCGACGCTGGTCACCTGGGTGCCGAGCACCTCCTGGACGTAGAGCCCGGTCAGGCGGTCGGCGATGTGGGCGGTCGGCATGAACGAGGTGATGGTGTCACCGAATTCGATGCCGAGGATCTCGGCGATGCCGTACACCTGGAACAGCAGTGCGGCGTGGGTGGTCTCGACACCCTTGGGCGCGCCGGTGGTGCCCGAGGTGTAGATCAGCGTCGCGACATCGTCGCCGCGCACCGAACGCCAAGCGGCGTCGAAATCGAAATCGTCGCGGCCCGCCGCCAGCAGGTCGCCCACCGACAGGGTGCCCTCAGGCGCCTCGTCCACACAGACGATGTGGTCGAGGTCGACACCGGAGGAGGCGATCAGCTTCGCGTACTGCGGCTCGCAGATCACCACGCGCGCCGCGGCATTGCCGAGCACATAGGCGAGCTGATCGGGGGAGAGGGTGTTGTACACCGAGAACGAGGTGGCGCCCAGATGCTGTGCGCCGACCTCCAGGGGATAGAACTCCACCCGATTGCTCATCATCAACGCGACGGTGTCGCCGCGGCGGACCCCGAGACCGGCCAGCCCGGCGGCGACCGCGCGAACCTGGGCCGCGTACTCGCCCCAGGTGATGGTCTTGGTGTCACCGGGGGTGCGCAGAGCGACCGCGTCGGGATAGCGCGATGCGGTGTGCTGGAACGCTGCGGGCAGGGTGTCGAAACGGGAAATGCTCACGAGGCAGGCACTTTCTGGGTCATGACCGCGGGGGCGGTGTCGAGATGGGTGGCGACGAAACGGGCCGCCGCGCGATAGGCCGTCCTGGACTCGGGGACGACGGCGGGCAGCGTCTGGAAGGCATGCATCTGATCCGGCCACACCTGCAGCTCGCAGTGCGCCCCGGTGGCCTGCCAGCGCCGCGCCAGTTCGGTCGCGTCGGCGCCGAAGTACTCGGTGTCGCTGGCGTGGATCAGGGTGGGCGGCAACCGCATTCCGTGGACGGGCTGCAGCTCGAACGGTTCGGCGGTGAAGGCGGCGATCGCCTGCCTGGCGATCTGGGTGGACAGCAGACCGTCGCGGTGCTCGTGCTTCTCGTGGTCGACCGCGATGGCCAGACTCAGATCGGTCATCGGGGAGAACAACACCAGCGCACCCGGTTCGGGCCGCCCCGCGCGGGCATTCTCGACGGTCAGGTGAGCCGCCAGGAAGCCACCGGCCGAATCCCCGGCGACGACGATCCGGTCGGCGCTGTAACGCCGAGTCAGCCACTGGAACGCGGCGGCGACATCGGACGGCGCGGCCGGGTAGGGATGCTCGGGAGCGAGTCGGTAGTCCAGGGTGAACACCGGAAGCTTTGTCGCGGTGGACAATCGGGACGCGACGCCGCGATACCCGAGGGCCGAGCCCGCGACGAACCCACCACCGTGGACGTAGAGGACCACCGCGTCGGTGCGGTCGGCTCGCGGCCCACGCACCCACTCGCCGCGGATTCCGTCGGTGTCCACGCGCTCGGTTATCGTCGCGCGCAACGGCGGCGCGCCCGCCCGCATGGCCTGCTCGATGAGCAGTCGCGACGGCGGCAGCGTGTACCCGTTCACCGGCGTGAGCGCGGCCAACTGTCCCACGGTGAACGCCGACATCTGCCGAAGCGTGCGAGCCCGCAGCGACCCGCGTTCGGCGCTCATCGGCGACGCTCGATCGCCCGGATCAGCTCGTGCACCGTGGTGTCGGCGGCGAGCCGGTGGTCGAGGACGACATTGATCGCCCCGCGCAGCAGTGCGTAAGGCTCCCACCCGCTGGGTGCGATGGTGCGAGGCGCCCGGCGGGCGATGCCGTCGGCGATCGTGCGGGCCGCGTACTCGGCGGTGATCCGCACATTGAGCGGCCACGGCAGCATCCCGTCGAGCTCTTTGCCCAGCTCGTCGGTATCGAGCATGTCGTGGGTCATCGCGGTGTCGACGATGCCGAAGTAGGCCACGCCCGCGCTGGCCCCGCTCGCGGCGAGTTCCACGCGCAGTGCCCGTCCCAACTGCTCGACCGCGGCCTTGCTCACCATGTACGGCGACCCGCCCATCCCCGGCGCGAAGGCCGCGCACGACGACACCACCACGACGTGTCCGCGCGCGGACACGATGTGGTCCAGCGCCGGATGCACGGTGTTGAACACACCGGTGAGGTTGATCCCGATCACCCGGTCGAAGTCCGCCGGGTCCATCGTGCGCACGGTGGCGGGCACGGGAGTTACGCCCGCGTTGGCGACAACCACATCGAGCGTGCCGAACCGCTGCACGACCTCCTCGACCGCGGCGGTCATCTGCGCCCGGTCGGCGACATCGGCGCCGATGCTGTGGGCGTCGGACCCCAACTCGTCGGCGGCGCGGCGGGCCGCGACCGCATCGATGTCGATCACGACGACCTCGGCGCCGCGCCGGTGCAGGATCGAGGCCAGTTCGCGCCCGATGCCCTGTCCGGCGCCGGTGATCAGGACGACCTTGCCCGCCACGTCATAGGAGGGCGCGAACCAGGTGGACGGCGCGAGATCGGGCAGGCGCATCATGCCGACACCTCATAGGACTCGATGTCGAATCGACGGGTGCGGCGACGGTATTCGAAACTCCAGTTCGGATACAGCCCGGCGTTGCCGCCTTCGGCGGTGGTGTAGTAGCTCTCGCAGCCCCCGGTGAGCCAGACGGTGTCGGCGCTGCGTTTGCCCATCTCCTCCACGAAATCGCGCTGCACCTGCGGACGGACCTCGACCCTGGTCTCGCCGCGGGCGCGCAGCGTGCTCAGCGCGTCGACGATGTAGGCGATCTGCGACTCGATCATGAAGACCGCCGATTGGTTGCCCGCCGCACCGAACGGCCCGAGCGTGCAGAAGAAATTGGGGAATCCGGACACCGCGGCGCCGAGATAGGTTTGCGGCCGCTGCTGGAAGACCTGCGCGATCGAGCGCCCGTCGTGGCCGACGATGCGGTCGAAAACACTGGGCGTGGTAGTGAATCCGGTGCCGTAGATGATGGTGTCCACGGGGATCTCGACCCCGGCGCGAGTGAGGATGGAATGCGCGCGCACCTCGGCGATGCCGTCGGCCACCACCGCGACGTTGTCCTTGTCGAGGGCGGGGAGGTAGGCGTCGGAGAAGATCGCCCGCTTACAGCCGATCATGTAGTCCGGCGTCACTTTGGCGCGCAGTTCCGGGTCGCGGATCTGGCGCCGCAACTGGATTCGGCCGAGCAGCTCGAAGGGATGACGGAACCGGTTGTCGACGAACCCGACCAGGCCGAATCCCTCGATCAACGAGTACCAGGTACCGCGAACGGCCTTCTGCGCCAATGGGATCTGCCGCAACAGTCGCCGTTCGAGCCCGATGGTCGCCCGGTCCATCCGCGGCACGATCCACGGCGCCGATCGCTGGAACACCGTCAGCGCGGCGACCTTCGGCTGGATCTCCGGCACGAACTGGACCGCGGAGGCGCCGGTGCCGATCACCGCGACCCGCTTGCCGGTCAGATCGTGGTCGTGATCCCAGTGCAGGGAGTGGAAGGCCGTGCCCTCGAAGGTCTCGATGCCGGGCAGCGACGGGTACTTCGCCTCGGCGAAAATGCCCGCCGCGGACAGGAAGTAGTCCGCGGTGAGCTCGCCACGCGAGGTCTCGATCCGCCACAGCGACTGCTCGTCGTCCCAGCGGGCTTCCAGCAGTTCGGTGCCGAGGCGCACGTGCCGGATCACGTCGTTGTCCTGGGCGACCGCGCGCAGGTAGTCGAGGATCTCGGGCTGCTTGCCGTAGGTACGCGACCAGTCCGCGTTGGGCGCGAAGGAGTAGCTGTAGAGCTGGGAGGGGACATCGCACGCACAGCCGGGGTAGGTGTTGGCCTGCCAGGTGCCGCCGAGGTCATCGGCGCGTTCGAGCACGACGATGTCGTCGAACCCGGCTTCGCGCAGCTTGATCGTCAGCCCGATTCCGCCGAATCCGGCGCCGAGCACGACGATGTGCGTGTGTTCTGTGGGCATGGGTCAGCCGATCCTTCCGTGCAGCACCGACACCAGGCGATCGACGACGGTGTCGATCCGGGTGCTGCGGGTGAACGTCGTGAGCGCCAGCGGCGAGGAGAACCGTTGCCGTGTAGTCGCTTTGGCGTAGGTGAACTCGCGCAGGCCGTCGGGACCGTGCACGCGGCCGAAGCCGGAGGCGCCGACCCCGCCCAGCGGCAGCGCGGGGATGGTGGCGTGCGCGACGAACGCGTTGATCGAGGTGGCGCCCGCCTCGATGCGGTCGGCGATCGCGTCGCCGTCGCGCTGGGCGAACACGGTGGCGCCGAGTCCGTATTCGGAATCGTTGACCAGCTCGATCGCCTCGTCCATGGACGCGACCCGGGTCACGACCAGCGTCGGGCCGAAGGTCTCCTCGGTGACCGCCGCGCTGTCGTGCGGCACGTCGACCAGGATGGTCGGCTGCACGAACTGGCCGTCGATGGCGTCGGGCCCGCCGAGCAGTGCACGGCCGCCGCGCGCGAGGGCGTCCTCGATGTGGCGCCGGATCACCGCGAGCTGCTTGGGCATGGTGATCGGACCGATCTTCGCCGCGTCCGGCCCGGCGCGCAGGTCGGCCGCACGGTCGAGCAATTCGGTGAGGAACGCGTCGTAGACGTCGGTGTGGACGTAGATCCGTTCCACCCCGAGGCAGGTCTGCCCGGCATTGGACATACCGCCCCACAGTGCTGCGTCGGCGGCGGCGCCGAGGTCGGCGTCGGCGTCGACGACGAGTGCGTCCTTGCCGCCGCATTCCATGAGCACCGGGGTGAGCCGTTGCGCGCAGGCGGCCATCACGCGCTTGCCGGTCTCGGTGGAACCGGTGAACCCGATCTTGCCGACCCGGCTGCGGCACAGCGCCGCGCCGGTCTCACCGCCGCCGGTGATCACCTGCAGGACCGGCTGTTCGGGGACGGCGCGGGCGAACGCCGCGGCCAGCCAGATTCCGACCCCCGGGGTGTATTCGCTGGGCTTGAACACGACCGCGTTGCCCGCGGCCAGGGCGAACGAGATCGAGCCGAGCGGGGTGAACACCGGGTAGTTCCACGGGCCGATCACCCCGACCACACCGAAGGGGCGGTATTCGACCCGGCAGGCGTGGTTGACGGTCAACAGACTGGGTGCGACCGAACGCGAGCCGAGCACGTCTTTCGCATTGTGCGCGGCCCATTTCAGGTGTTCGAGCGCCATCACGATCTCGAGTGCGGCGTCGGAGTGCGGCTTGCCCATCTCCTGGCTCATGATGCGGGCCAGTTCGTCACGGCCGCGGGTGATCTCGGTTCGCCAGCGATCGAGGCGACGGGCGCGCTCGTCGAAACCCGCTGCCCGCCACCAGGTCGCGGCACCGTGAGCCCGGTCGACGGCCGCCTCGACGGCACTCTCGTCGTGGCTGGGATAGGAACCGACCAGGGCGCCGGTCGCCGGACTGTGGACGTCGAAGGTGAGGGTGGTGGTCATGGGACCATGCCTTTCGCGGTCAGAGATCCAGCGTGAGTGCGCCACCCGCGGAACGGGACACGCAGGTGAGCATCTGGTCGGCGCGCTCGCCCGCCGGGAGCAGTCGGTCGCGGTGATCGATCTCGCCCGCGATGACCTTGGTCTTGCAGCTGCCGCAGAAGCCCTGTCGGCAGGAGTAGGCGACGTCGGGTCGGGCCCGGCGGATCGCGTCGAGCGCGGTCTCGGTGCTGCCGACGCGCAGGGTCTCGCCGGTCCGGGCGAGGGTGACGTCGAATTCCTCGCCGTCGGTCACCGGCCGCGCTGAGAACAGTTCGGTGTGCAGTGAGGCAGTGGGATTCACCGCGAACAGGCTGCGCTGGGCGGCGTCGAGCACCGGGGGAGGCCCGCACACGTAGACCGCGGCGCCGCGGGCGGCGGTGGCGAGCAACGCGGGCAGGTCGGGTGTGCCGAACTCGTCGTCGGGGCGCAGGTCGGTGCCCGGGGGGAGCTCGCCGAGGAACGGCATGGTCTCCCGCGACCGGCCCAGGTAGACCAGCCGTCCGCGAGCACCGGCGGCGCGCGCCATCGGCAGGATCGGGGTGATCCCGATACCCCCGGCGATGAACAGGTACGACGGGGCGGTCTCGACGAAGGTGAACGCGTTGCGCGGACCGCGGATTCGCAGCCGATCACCCGAGCGAAGGGTGTGCATCTCCCGCGATCCACCGTCGCCGTCGTCGAGGCGCCGCACCGCGATGCGGTAGCGGTGACGGTCGCGCGGATCGCCGCACAGGGAGTACTGGCGCTGGCGACCCGAAGCGAGGAAGACGTCGATGTGGGAACCCGGCCGCCACGACGGCAGAGACCCTCCTTCGATGCCGGCCAGGGTCAGGCTCACCACGTCGGTGGCCTCGGCGTGTACCGCTTCCACCCGGACGTCGAGGTCGAAGCCGTTGTGTCGCACCGGACGTGGTGGCGACAGCGTGGGCTGGGTGAACACCTTCTTGTAGACGTCGACGGCGGCACCGATGACCCGCAGGCTCGGTGTCGCGGCTGCGGCGGAAGGATTCACGCGCGCGCCGCCGGCGAATGCGCCAGGTACCGCAGGGCGTTGTCCATCGAACCCAGTTGGGAGGGATGGAAACTCGGCCGCAGGTAGCGAGGCATCTCGGTGACGAAGGTCGTGAAGCTCGGGATCACTCCGCGCACAGTCGCGCTCACGAACTGCCTGGCCCAGGAACGGCCCTTGTCCTTGCTCGGATCCTGGCGATACAGGTACGCGGTCGAGATGATGAACAGTGGCAGCAGGGTGCCGCTGGCGAGCAGTCCGGTGCGTAGTCGTCGGGCGTAGCCGCCGTCGACGTGCATGTAGGCGTCGAACACCACGCTGCGGTGCTCGACCTCTTCGGCGCCGTGCCAGCGCACCAGGTCGAGCATGGTCGGATCCATCCCGAGCTCGGCCAGCACATCCGATTCCAGCAGCCACTCGCCGATGACGGCGGTGAAGTGCTCCATGCCAGCGAACAGGCCGAGGCGTTCCTTGAGCCATTCCTCCTTGGCGCGCCCGGTGAGTCCCTGGTCGCCCAGGGCTCGGTCGACGAGCCAGCCGATCTTGGCGACATAGGACTCGACATCGAGTCCGATCGACTGCAGATGCCGTCGCGCGCCTTCGTGGCTGCTGGCGTGCATCGATTCCTGGCCGATGAACCCGGTGACCTCCTCCCGCAGCCGCTCGTCCTCGATATAGGGCAGGGCCTCGGCGAGGCAGGTCGCCATCGCTCGTTCGCCTTCGGGAAGTACGAGATGCATCACATTGGTGACATGTGTCGCGAGTACTTCGCCCGGGATGTAGTGCATGGGCACCGACGAGAAGTCGAAATGCACATCCCGCGCGTGAATTGCGTGCGCTTCTTCCTGATAGGAGCGCGCCGTTGCACTGTTATCAGCCATACCGGAACCGTACAGTGCAACAAATAGTATCGCAATGTTGCAGACGAATCCGATCCGCGGTTGTGATCGGCACCCCGCCGCGCCTGATACCGTCGAAGTGTGCTCTCCACCGCCGCGACCTCGGGGAATTCGCCCACCGCCGACTCGGTCGAAGAACGAATTCTCGATGCCGCCCTCGTGCAGTTCGAGCGGGTCGGCGTGCGCAAAACGACGATCGAGGACATCGCCAAGGCCGCCGACGTCGACCGCGCCACCGTCTACCGGCGCATCGGGTCGCGCGACGATGTCGTGAGCGCGGCCTTCGAACGGGAGGTGCGCAGGCTGCTCGTCGACCTGGGGGAGATCCCGGCGCGCCACGACACCTTCGACGACATCGTCGTCGACGTCTTCACCACCGTGATCACGCGCTGGCGGGCGCACCCGCTGGTCGAGCGGCTGCTGACGCTCGAGGCCGACCGCCTGCTGCCCCAACTCACCGTCGACGGCGCGTCGTTCTTCCTGCTCTCGGTCGCCGCGTCCACCGAGATCATCCGAAAGGTGCTCGCGGACAATCGATTCCCCGACATTCCCGATCTCGGCGCCCGGGTGGAAGTGGTCTGCCGGGTGGTGCACTCGCTGATCCTGCAGCCGGTCGGCACCATCGATACCGGCTCGGAGCAGGCCCTCGCGTCGTTCGCCCGCACCTACGTGCTCCCGATTCTGGTACCCGGGTCGTAGGCGCGGGTCGACGCGTCAGAGGAAGCGGGCGATCAGGTCCTTCATGACCTCGTTGGCGCCCGCGTAGATGCGCGAGATGCGCCCGTCGACCCACATGCGCGCGATCGGGTACTCCTCCATGTAGCCGTAGCCGCCGTGCAGCTGGACGCACCGATCGATCACCTGGGACTGCTGATCGGTGGTCCAGTACTTGATCATCGCGGCGGTCTTCACATCCAGCGCGCCGCGCAGGTGCTTGGCCACCGCGTCGTCGACGAAGGTGCGCACGACGGTCGCGATCGTCGCGCAGTCGGCCAGCTCGAAACGGGTGTTCTGCATGGCGAACAGCGGCTTGCCGAAGGCGTTGCGCTGCTTGACATAGGCCAGCGTCTCGTCCACCGCGGCCTCGATCGCGGCCGCGGCCGCGACCCCGCAGATCAGTCGTTCCTGCGGCAGCTGCTGCATGAGCTGGATGAAGCCCTGGCCCTCGGCGGTGCCGAGCAGGTTCGCCTGCGGCACCCGTAGCCCGTCGAAGAACAATTCGGTGGTGTCCTGGCCCTTCTGGCCGATCTTCTTCAGCAGTCTGCCGCGCTCGAATCCGGGGGTGTCGTCGGAGACTTCGGCGACCACCAGGGACACGCCCTTGGCGCCCAGGCTGGGGTCGGTCTTGACGGCGATGATCAGCAGGTCGCAGTTGCGGCCGTTGGAGATGAAGGTCTTGGCGCCGCTGATCACGTAGTCGTCGCCGTCCTTCACCGCCTTGGTCGCGATGTTCTGCAGGTCCGAGCCGGTCCCGGGCTCGGTCATGGCGATGGCGCCGATCCATTCGCCGGAGGCCAGCTTGGGCAGCCAGCGCAGCTTGTTCTCCTGCGAGGCGTACGACAGCAGGTAGTGCGGCACGATGCCGGTGTGCACCCCCAGCTGCATCGAGGAGTCGCCGCCTTTGACCTGCTCGGTGAACAGCACCGCCTCGTGCGCGAAAGTGCCGCCGCCGCCGCCGTATTCCTCGGGGATCGACATGCACAGCAGGCCGAGATCGCCGGCCTGGCGGTAGACCTCGCGGCTCGGAAATCCCTGCTCGGCGAACTCCTCGCGGTGGGGCGCGACGGTGTTGACGAAGAAGCTGCGGGCCAGCTCGGCCAGGCCCTGTAGCTCGGAGTCGGTATCGGTGTCGACGGTGCTCATCGGGTTCCTCTTCTCGTTTCGATGGACTGTGCACCAGAGTGAACACCTTGTTGGCGTTATGTCAATAGTGGGATCTGCTGTTGACAAAGGGGCAACGGTCCTGCGATCGTACCAATTGCTTGGACGTCCAACTATTGGACAACCTTCCACTGTGCGCGGCGCGCACCGACATCAACGACTAGGACTGGCATGGCTCGCGAACTCACGCACTTCATCGGCGGTAAGCACGTCACCGGCACCTCCGGCGCCTTCGGCGACGTCTTCGATCCGAATCTCGGGCAGGTGCAGGCCAGGGTTCCGCTGGCCGACACCGCCGAGGTGAGCGCGGTGATCGACAACGCGGCCGCGGCTCAGCTGGTGTGGGCGGCGTTCAACCCGCAGAAGCGCGCCAGGGTGCTGATGAAGTTCGTGACCCTGGTCAACGACGAGATCGACAGCCTGGCCGCGCTGCTCTCGTCCGAGCACGGCAAGACCATCGCCGACGCCAAGGGCGACATCCAGCGTGGCCTCGAGGTCATCGAGTTCGCCATCGGCATCCCGCACCTGCTCAAGGGCGAGTACAGCGACAGCGCCGGCACCGGCATCGACGTGTACTCGATGCGGCAGCCGCTGGGTGTCGTCGCGGGCATCACGCCGTTCAACTTCCCGGCGATGATCCCGCTGTGGAAGGCCGGACCGGCGCTGGCCTGCGGCAACGCCTTCGTGCTCAAGCCGTCGGAGCGTGATCCCTCGGTACCGCTGCGTCTGGCCGAGCTGTTCCTCGAGGCCGGTCTGCCGCCGGGTGTGTTCAACGTGGTCAACGGCGGCAAGGAAGCCGTCGACGCGATCCTGCACGATCGTCGGATCAAGGCGGTCGGCTTCGTCGGTTCGACCCCGATCGCCCAGTACATCTACGAGACCGCCACTGCCAACGGCAAGCGCGCGCAGTGCTTCGGCGGGGCCAAGAACCACGCGGTGGTCATGCCCGATGCCGACCTCGACGACGTCGCCGATCAACTCATCGGCGCGGCGTACGGGTCGGCGGGCGAGCGCTGCATGGCGCTGTCGGTGGCCGTGCCGGTGGGGCAGGAGACCGCGGATCGGCTGGTCGCCAAGCTCACCGAGCGGGTGCACAAGCTCAATGTCGGCCGCTCCGACGACCCGGGCGCCGATTTCGGTCCGCTGGTCGGTCTCGATGGCGTCAACCGGGTCAACGACTACGTCCAGATCGGTGTCGACGAGGGCGCGCAGCTGCTGGTCGACGGCCGCGGACTGTCCGTGGACGGCGCCGAGGACGGGTTCTTCGTGGGCGCGAGCCTGTTCGACAACGTCACCGCCGATATGCGGATCTACAAGGAAGAGATCTTCGGCCCGGTGCTCACCGTGGTGCGCGCGGGCGACTATGAGGAGGCGCTGCGGTTGGTCGACGAGCACGAATACGGCAACGGCGTCGCGATCTTCACCCGCGACGGTGACACCGCCCGCGATTTCTCTTCCCGCGTGCAGGTCGGCATGGTCGGGGTCAATGTGCCGATCCCGGTGCCGATCGCGTACTTCACCTTCGGTGGCTGGAAGGGTTCGGGCTTCGGCGATCTCAACCAGCACGGCCCGGATTCGATCCGGTTCTACACCAAGACCAAGACGGTGACCCAGCGTTGGCCTGCCGGGCTCAAGGAGTCCAACGCGTTCGTGATCCCGACGATGGACTGAGGCGGCGATGTTCACTCTCGATGCGGACGAGCGCGCGATCGGTGAAACCGCGCGCCAATTCGCCGACGAGTTCTTGGCGCCCGACGCGCTGGATTGGGATGAGCGCAAACACTTTCCGGTCGATGTGCTGCGCAAGGCAGGCCCGCTCGGACTCGGCGGCATCTCGGTACGCGCCGATGTGGGCGGCTCCGAACTGCGCAGGCTCGACGCGGTGCGGATCTTCGAACAGCTCGCCACCGGGTGTCCCTCGGTGTCGGCGTACATCTCGATCCACAACATGGCGACCTGGATGATCGATGCCTACGGCACCGAGCAGCAGCGTCACCGGTGGGTGCCGGGGATGGCGTCGTTGGAGCTGCTCGGCAGCTATGCCCTCACCGAGCCGGGCATCGGCTCCGACGCGGCGGCCTTGGGCACCAAGGCCGTTCGCGACGGCGAGGACTACATCCTCACCGGCGCCAAGCAATTCATCTCCGGCGCGGGCGCCAACGACGTGTACGTGATGATGGTGCGCACCGGTGGGGAAGGCCCGCGCGGCATCTCGGCGCTGATCGTCCCGGCTGACACACCGGGTCTGACGGTGGGACCGAACGAACGGAAGATGGGCTGGAACGCCCAGCCCACCCGGCAGGTCCTACTCGACGGTGCCAGGGTGCCGGTCGCCAATCGCCTCGGTGAGGAGGGTGAGGGCTTCTCGATCGCGATGAACGGCCTCAACGGCGGCCGACTCAATATCGCCGCGTGCTCGCTCGGCGGTGCCCAGGCCGCGCTCGACAAGACGGTCCGCTACCTCACCGAACGCCACGCCTTCGGTAAACCCCTGGTGCGCAACGAGGCACTGCAGTTCCAGCTCGCCGATATGGCCACCGAACTGGAGGCGGCGCGGACCCTGCTGTGGCGGGCCGCGGCCGCGCTCGACGCGGACGCGCCCGACAAGGTCACCCTGTGCGCGATGGCGAAGCGATTTGCCACCGACACCGGTTTCGAGGTGGCCAACAAGGCGCTGCAGTTACACGGCGGCTACGGCTACCTGCACGAATACGGCCTGGAGAAGATCGTGCGCGACCTGCGCGTGCACCAGATCCTCGAGGGCACCAACGAAATCATGCGGGTGGTCGTCGCCCGCTCGCTGATCGGAGCAGCATGACCGACGAACCCGAAATATTGATCGCTGTTCGTGACGGCCTCGGCCTGATCACCCTGAACCGGCCCAAGGCCATCAACGCACTTAATCACGCGATGACACTGGCCATCACCGACGCGCTGCGGTCCTGGGCCGACGACGACGCGGTGCGCACCGTCGTGGTCACCGGCGCGGGCGAGCGCGGACTCTGCGCGGGCGGCGACATCGTCGCCATCCACGCCGACGCGAAAGGTGGTACGGCGGGCGCCGATTCGCCGACCGGACGGTTCTGGCGCGACGAGTACCTGCTCAACGCGCTGATCGGCAGCTATCCCAAGCCGTACGTGGTGATCATGGACGGCATCGTGATGGGCGGCGGCGTCGGCCTGGCCGGGCACGGCAGCCACCGCGTCGTCACCGAACGATCCAAGATCGGGATGCCCGAGGTCGGCATCGGTTTCGTCCCCGACGTCGGCGGCACCTACCTGCTCTCGCGGGCGCCGGGCGAGATCGGCACCCACGTGGCGCTGACCACGGCGCGGATGAACGCGGGCGACGCGATCGCGACCGGATTCGCCGACTACTACGTGCCTTCCAGTGACATCGACGCCCTGCTCGACGCACTGCGCACGGTCGGCGCCGACGAGGCGATCGCACAGTTCACCGCGGCCGCACCTGCGTCGGAGTTGCTCGCGCAGCAGAGCTGGATCGATGCCTGCTACCGCGCGGACACCGTGGAGGAGATCGTGGCCGGGTTGCGCGCCGACGAATCACCCGATGCCGCCAAGGCCGCCGAGGACCTGCTGGCCAAATCGCCGGTGGCGCTGAAGGTCACGCTTCGTTCGCTGCGGGCGGCACGGGAACTGACGAGCCTCGAGGCGGTGCTCGACCAGGAATACCGGGTCTCGGTCGCCGCGCTCAGCTCCAACGACCTGGTCGAGGGCATCCGCGCCCAGGTGATCGACAAGGACCGCAATCCCCAGTGGCGGCCGGCAACTCTCGCCGAGGTGACCGACGATCAGGTGGCGGCCTACTTCGCTGATCTCGGTGCGGCGGAACTGGATTCGACGACAGCGAAGGCACAGCGATGACGAAGAAGATCGGTTTCCTCGGGCTCGGGCACATGGGCGGCCCGATGGCGGCGAACCTGGTGCGCGCGGGGTACGAGGTGCTCGCCTTCGACCCGGTGCCCGCCGCACAGGAGCAGGCGCGCACCGACGGCGCGAGGGTGGTGGCCACCGGCGCCGAGGCCGCCGTCGACCGTGACGTGGTGATCACCATGCTGCCCAACGGCAAGCTCGTGCTCGACGTCTATGCCGAGCTGCTGCCCGCCGCCACGGCGGGCACGCTGTTCATCGACTGTTCGACCATCGATGTGGCCGACGCGAAAGCGGTTGCGGCACTGGCCGTCACGGCCGGTCACCGCCCGCTTGACGCGCCGGTCTCCGGTGGCGTAGCCGGCGCCACCGCGGGCACCCTCACCTTCATGGTGGGCGGCGCGGCAGCCGACTTCGCCGACGCGGGTGATGTGCTCGCGGTGATGGGCGGCAAGGTGGTGCACTGCGGTGGCGCCGGTGTGGGTCAGGCCGCCAAGATCTGCAACAACATGCTGCTCGGGATCTCCATGATCGGGCTGTCGGAGGCGCTGGTGCTCGGTGAGCGGCTCGGCCTGAGCCATCAGTCGTTCTTCGACGTGGTGTCCACCGCGTCGGGCCAGAGCTGGGCGCTGACCAGCTACTGCCCCGTGCCGGGGCCGGTGCCCGCCAGCCCGGCCAACAACGACTACCAGCCCGGCTTCGCCACCGCGCTGATGTCGAAAGACCTCAGCCTGGCCGCGAACGCGTTGCAGGCCAACGGGATCGACGGTCAGCTCGGCGAACTCGCCGCCGCGATCTACGCGCGGTTCAACCAGACCGACGCCGGGCGGGACTTCTCCGCCATCGTCACCGACATCCGCGACCGCTCCGGCGAGGTTTCCGAATGACCGACTACGAGACCATCCTGGTCGAGACCAAGAACCGCGTCGGCTGGATCACGCTGAACCGGCCGAAGGCGCTCAACGCGCTCAACAGCGGGGTGCTCGACGACATCGTCGCCGCGCTCGACGCATTGGGTCGTGACGACGAGGTCGGCGCGGTCGTGATCACCGGTTCCGCCAAGGCTTTCGCGGCGGGCGCCGACATCAAGGAGATGGCGCCCAAGTCGTACATGGACATGTTCATGGACGACTACTTCGCTCGCTGGGACCGGCTCGCGCAGTTCCGCAAGCCGACCATCGCCGCGGTCGCGGGATACGCGCTGGGCGGTGGCTGTGAGCTGGCCATGCTCTGCGACATCCTGATCGCCGCCGACACCGCGCAATTCGGCCAGCCCGAGATCAAGCTGGGCGTGATCCCCGGCATCGGCGGCTCGCAGCGGCTCACCCGCGCGGTGGGCAAGGCCAAGGCGATGGACATGGTGCTGACCGGCCGCACGATCGGCGCCGAGGAAGCCGAACGCGCCGGACTCGTCTCGCGCATCGTGGCCGCCGACGACCTGCTCGATGTCGCGGCGGAGGTGGCCGAGACCATCGCGGCCAAGTCGCTGCCGGTCGCGATGATCGCCAAGGAAGCGGTGAATCGGTCCTTCGAGACCACTCTCGCCGAGGGAATCCGGTTCGAGCGCCGCGTCTTCCACTCGCTGTTCGCGATCGAGGACCAGACCGAGGGCATGAACGCCTTCGTCGACAAACGGCCACCGAACTTCACCCATCGCTAGTGATCGGTCTGCGATGACGACGATGCGCGGCGAGACCCGGCACCCGGTGACCCCGGGTGCCGGGGGAGCGGCCGCGTCTGTGGCAGGGGTTCGGGGGCCGGCGGCCCGGGCCCACCGGCGCCAGATGGTGTTGGACGCGGCGCAAGAGGTGTTCGTCGCCCACGGATATCACGGCGCCAAGATGGACGAGATCAGCGCACGGTCCGGGATCAGCAAGCCGGTGCTCTACGATTATTTCGCGAGCAAGCTGGACCTGTATCTCGTTGTGCTGCAACTGAATCTGGACCGGATGGTCGACGGTGTCCGGGTGGCCGTCACGGCGGACACCGAGCCCCGCAGCCGGGTACGCGGGGCGGTGCAGGCCTATTTCGACTTCGTCGAATACGACCTCGGCGGGTATGTGCTGGTGTTCGAATCGCCGGTACCCAGCGAACCGTGCGTCGAATGGCGGGTGCGCAACGCGATGCGTGACTGTGCCGTCCTGGTGAGCGCCGAACTGCGGGCGGTGGGCGTGGATGCGACCAGGGCCGACATCCACGCCTGGGGACTGGTCGGTCTCAGCCGCCTCGCGGCCAGCCACTGGCTGGAAGCGGGGCGGCCCATCTCGAAAAAGGACGCGGTCGACACCGCGTCCGCCCTGTGCTGGAACGGACTATCGACAGTCGATCGACAACAGGAAGAACACCGATAGCTATGGCTCAGGCATTCGCATTGACCGAATCCGACGACGAATTCCTCGCGAGCGCGTCGAACCGCTTCGTCCACGTCCTCGACATTCCCGCGCCGCCGTCTCAGGTCTGGGCGGCCCTGATCGCCGACGACGCACTGGTGTCGTGGTCCGGGCTGGTTACCGGGATGCAGTGGACCACGCCGCGCCCGTTCGGCGTCGGCACGCGCCGCGTCGTCACCCTCGGGCGCATCGCCGCGCTGACCGAACGGTTCTACCGCTGGGAAGACCAGCGGCGCATGACCTTTACCGTCGACTTCGCCTCGATCCCGGGACTGCGTCGCTTCGCCGAGGACATCGAGTTGGCGTCGACCGCCACCGGAACCAGACTGACGTGGACCTTCGCCGTGGAGGGCAAGCCCGTCCTGCAACTGCTGTTGCGCTCGACGAGCGCGGTGACCGAGCGGATCACCGGCTCCATCGCCAAGGGCATCGTGGGCCGTGTCGCCGCGACGGTACCGACCGCAGGCGAGTGACGGCCGAGGTGCGTGGGGTTGCGCGGTTCACCCTTTGAGCCGCAGAACCGCCAGCACCCTGCGGTGGCGGGTATCCGACGGCGGCAGATCGAGTTTGGTGAAGATATTGCCGATGTGCTTCTCGACGGCCCGCTCGGTGACGGTGAGCGAGGCGGCGATGGCGTTGTTGGTGAGTCCCTGTGCCATCAGCTCGAGCACCTCGCGCTCGCGCGGGGTGAGCCGGGCCAGTGAATCCTGTTGCCGGGACGCGCCCATCAGCTGACTCACCACCTCGGGGTCGAGGGCGGTGCCGCCGGTGGCGACCCGATGCAGGGCGTCGACGAAATCACCCACGTCGGCGACGCGGTCCTTGAGGAGATAGCCGACGCCGCTGGCTCCGGCGGCGAGAAGTTCTGTCGCGTACCGGGTTTCGATCCACTGTGAGAATACGAGCACGCCGGTGCTCGGATATTTCCTGCGCAGTTCGATGGCCGCCAGCAGGCCCTCGTCGGTGAAGGTGGGCGGCATCCGCACATCCACCACCGCGACGTCGAGCCGGTGGGTCTCGACGATCTCGCTCAGCGACGTCGCGTCGCCGACCATCGCCACCACCTCGTGTCCGCGTTCGGTGAGCAGCCCGGCCAACCCGTCGCGCAGGATGGCGCTGTCCTCGGCGATCACCACCCGCAGGGGTCCGTGCGATGCGCCGCCCGCGGTCACTGCGGGCCCTCGTTCGGCAGGATCATGGTCACCACGGTAGGCCCGCCGACCGGACTGTCGACGGTGAGCGTGCCGTCGACGGCGAGCGCACGCGCGACGAGTCCGGCCAACCCGCTGCCGGTCACGGTCGGCGTGCCGGGCTGGGGCGCACCACCGATTCCGTTGTCGCGCACGGTGACCGCGATGCAGCGCTGGCCCTCGGGCAGCACCGACACGGTGGCCCCGTCCGCGTGCGCGTGTTTGACGACATTGGTGAGTAGCTCGGCGACGGAGAAGTAGGCGATCGCCTCGATGGCCGGGCTCGGCCGGTGGGGGATCTGCACCCGCAGGTCGACCGGCACCGCGCAGCGGGCGGTGAGCGTCTCCAACGCCGGGCCGAGGCCGAGCTCGAGCGCGGGGGGATGGATGCCACGGACCAGTTCGCGCAGTTCGGTCAACGCCTCCTTGGAGTTGGCACGTGCCTCGGCGATGAGGTCGCGGGCGTCGCCGCCCGCGGCCAGGCGTTCTTCGGCCCTGCCCAGCGCCATGGCGATGGTGACCAGCCGAGCCTGCGTGCCGTCGTGCAGGTCGCGTTCGACCCGGCGCAGAGTGGCGGTCGCATCGTCCACCGCGGCCCGTCTGCTGGCCCGCAGTTCTGCCAGTTGCCGGTCGCGCGGTGTCGCCGCCAACAGGCCGACGATCAGCATCCGATGCAACCAGCAGACGCTACGGATCAGCCACGGCAGTGCGAAACACAGCAGGATGCCGATACCGGACAGGGCGAGCGCGCGCGGCCAGGTGTCGATGTAGAACGTGCCGAATTGCGCGAGACTGTGGTGCTCGACGCCGTTGTCGTCCACCTGGACCGGATCCAGCAGTGCCCACGGGATGGGCGAGAGCGCCGTGAACCCGACCATCATGATCACCATGAGCACGACGTAGCCGACCGCGACGCCGAGCACCGACTGCGCGATCAGGAACACCACGACCCGCCAGCTCGGCCGATCGGTGAACGCGCTCTTCAGGAAGCCGAACAGGCCGCTCGCCCTGGTGAAATCCGGTGGCGGGTCGACCCGGGTCCCGAGCAGTGCGCCGCCGAGGAACCGATAGATCCTGCCCCATACCCGCCCGCCGAGCAGCACGGTCGCCAGCAACGGAATGCCGATGAGCAGGATCGACGCGTACAGTCCGCCGCCGAACCCGAAGAACAGGTAGCACACGGCCACACAGCCGAGCACGAACGACAGGACCAGATAGGCGAGCTCCTTCCAGGTCCTGGCTTCGATCGGCGCGCGCAGTACCGCGATCAACGATCCGGTCCGGCGTCGCGGTTCATCCGGTGGCGCGTCGAGCGCGACGGTCGGCTCGTCGGCGAGGTCGACCACGAGAGTCGACTCGGCTGGTTTCTCGGTCATGACCCCATGGTTGTCGTCGCGTCGCGGAAATTCGATCGAGCTGTCCACCGAGTCCATGGTGGGGCGAGCTACACCATGCGGGGGCCTGGCCGGATCCTGCGCGCCCAGCTATGAATGCGGCGCAACCACTGGCGCAAGGTCTTGGCGCCGCTGACCGGCCCTACCCGATGCCGGTCACTGGGTCCGACAAGAGCAGCCACTGCCCGACATCGGACGAGCTGATTCCATTTTCGACGCAAGTGCGTAGCCGGGCCGGGGCGGGGTAAGCGCTGAATAATGCTCAATACTTCTGTTCTCCGATGGAGGCGTCATGACGGATGTCGACGAGAAAGTCTCGACCGGGAACGGCGGACGGGTGCGTATTCCGCGTAGCCGCGGCGCGCTGGGTGGGCTGGTGGTGCTGCTTCTCGGCATCTGGGGCGCACTCATCCCGTTTGTGGGCCCCTATTTCGATTTCGCGTACACCCCTGACGAGGCGTGGGTCTGGACGTCGGCTCGCGGCTGGCTCGAGGTTCTGCCGGGCGCCGTCGCGATCGTCGGTGGGCTGCTCATGCTGATGAGCCGGAACCGGCTGGTCGCCAGTTTCGGTGGCTGGCTGGCGGTGGCTGCCGGTGTGTGGTTCGTGATCGGGCCGTTCCTGGCTGCGCCGCTACGACTCGGGGACATCGGCGTGCCGGTCGCCACCTCGGATCTGAAGCGTGCGGTGCTCCAGCTGACGTTCTTCTACGGCCTCGGCGCGCTGATCCTGTTCTTCGCCGCGAGCTCACTGGGTCGCCTGTCGGTGCGCAGTGCGCGGGATATCGCTTTCGCCGAACGCTCGCGTGGCGTCGATCAGCGCCGTGTGGTCGAGGAAGAAAAAGTGGTGGTTCCCGCCGACGGGAAGCAATCGACTACCCGCCGCTTTCCTCCGCCCACCGACGTCGGGCACCGGCCGGTCTGACGGACTACGCCGCTTTGACGGTGACCATCGTGTCGGCGCTGGGGAAGTCGAGCACGCGCAGACGGCCGGTGACCAAGTCGACCGTGTCGGCGACCACCCGGCCGGCGCGACGCGCGTCGTCGGCGAAGCTCGTGCTGACCACCCGGTAGCTGCGCTTGGCGGTGAGTACGACATCGCCTGCCCGCAGCGACCCGGCCGCGGTGGGGGGCTCGGTCGAGATCGTCGACTGCGCCGGTCTGCGTATGAGCTCGATCAATTTCAGCAACCTGGTCTCCACACTGTGAAACGCCTGCTTAGACGTCCCGTTCGCCCGATTCGCGAACAGTATCGACACCTTTTTACCCAGGAACGTCTGGTTTGAACCCTCGGTTTCGAGCACGGACTCGACTGCCGGTGCTGTGGAGTTGCCCCGCGGTATCACCCCGCAGTCCGATTCCGTCTCATACCAAGGGATTACGGCCGACGAGAATCTGAGCGATAACTTCGGGATCTATGACGACACCTGCTCTGGTCCCCGAATCATCTCCACGGTCACCGCGGCGCGGCGCCGACGGTGACTACGCCCGCCTGTTGCGCCGAATCTCCGAGGCGGGGCTGATGGGCCGACGTCCTGTCTACTACGCCGTGCGGCTCAGCCTCGTCGGGATCGCGTTCGCCGGCGGGTGGGCGGCGTTCGTCCTCGTCGGCGATTCGTGGTGGACGCTGCTGGTCGCGGCGTTCATGGCCGTGACGTTCGCGCAAGTCGCACTCGTGATGCACGACGTCGCGCACCGTCAAGTCTTCCGGCTACGACAGCCGACCGAGCTCGTGGGAAGACTCGTCGGCAACGCGGGCATCGGCCTTGGCTACGGCTGGTGGCAGGACAAGCACACCCGTCATCACGCCAACCCGAACCACGAGGAACTCGACCCCGATGTCGCGCCCGACATTCTGGTCTGGTCACAGCAGCAGGCCCGGTCCAGCCGCGGTCTGCCCCGGCTCATCGGACGGGCCCAGGCGTTCCTGTTCTTTCCCCTGCTGCTGCTGGAGGGCCTGAACCTCCATATGGCCGGCGTCCGCGCGCTGCGAAATCGGTCGGTCAAACACCGCGGATGGGAGGGTGCGCTGCTGTTCGGCCACTTCGCCCTCTACCTGACCGCACTGTTCGCGGTGCTGCCCGCCGACAAAGCTCTCGTGTTCCTCGCCGTCCACCAGGGCCTTTTCGGCCTGTACATGGGCTGCATCTTCGCCCCGAACCACAAGGGCATGCCGACCTTGACCGGCGACGACCGTCCCGACTACCTCCGTCGCCAGGTCCTGACCTCCCGCAATGTGCGCGGTGGCGCGGTGACCGATCTCGCCCTCGGCGGACTCAACTATCAGATCGAACACCACCTGTTCCCGAGTATGCCGACGCCGAACCTGCGTCACGCCCAGGTGATCGTCCGCGACTACTGCGCCGAGATCGGCGTGCCGTACCACGAAACCGGACTCGTCTCCTCCTACCGCGAGGCACTGACGCACCTGCACCACGTCGGCGCACCGCTGCGCCACTCGGATACCGAAGCGCCACAACATAATCAGTGAGGGTCAGGCTTTCGGGAGGGGTTCGACCCGGGCGGGTACGTGTTTGTGCCAGGGGGTGGCGGAGTACTCGTCGCGCCGTCGCAGATCGGTGAGATCGTTGGGCGCCACGCCGGTGCGCTGGTCACTTCCGGGGAGGTCGAGCCCGAGGCCGTTGGGGAGGGAGATATGGCCGTTTTGCATTCGGTCGTTGAGTTCGACAGTCGCGGTCGCGGAGCCGCGGTTGGTGGTGATCAGTGCTCGACCGCCGTCGGCCAATCCGAGGCGCTCGGCATCGGCAGGGCTGATACGCAGTGCGCCGGTGGTGTCGCGGCGCCGCCAACTGTCGTCACGGAAGATCGTGTTCGCGGTGAACGCGCGGCGCTCGCCGGCGGAGAGCACGAAGGGGTATTCGTCGCTGGTGTGGGCCCATTCCCTGTGGTCGAGACCTCGCAGGGATTGGAGCAGGGGCGTGATGGTCAGGTTGATCGGCAGATTGCGTGCGGGCACGTAGGTCCAGCAGCCGCCGTCGAGTTCGTCGGCGGTCACCGCGACGCCGGATCGTTCGGTGAGCATCGCGGTGAACAGTGCCTCGGCGTTCCGGTGGCCGGCGCGGCGCATGGATTTCGGATGCAGATGCGCGACGCGCTGGGCCAGCGCCCACAGCACTGCTGCTGACCGTGCGCCGCCGGGCAGGGTCGGGCCGAGCGTTTCGTACAGCAGGAAGGGGGCCGAGCCAGCGGCCTTCCTGTCGAGTGCGAGCAGCGCGAGAAACGTCAGACCATAGACTTTGCGGCCCAGGCGCAACGCGCGTTTCAGCACCGACAATGCCAGCGGGCGGGCGACGCCGAGCTCGCGGACGAGGCGGGCATAGATTTCCGGCTCGGCCAACGTACCGGGCAGCGGCTCGAGCAGCGGGGCACGGAGCTGAAAGGTGTTGATCGGGAATTCGAGGTTGAAGAAGGTCGCTTCCCACTTCTCGAACTGACTCGCCGCCGGAAGAACATAGTGGGCGCGACGAGCGGTCTCGGTCATCGCGACATCGATCACGACGCTGAGTTCGAGGGACTCGAATGCCTCGCGGAAGCGCTGCGAATCCGCCAGCGAATGCGCCGGGTTCGAGGATTCGACGATCATCGCGCGGAACCGCTTCGGATGATCGGTGAGAATCTCCTCGGCGATGACATTGCCGGGCACGAGACCGCCGGGCATCGGCACCCCGGTCACCGGTGTGGACTTCGTCTTCACCGAGTAGTTGATCAGCGGTACCACCCAGGAGTGCATCTGCATGGCGCCGCGGGCGGCGAAGTTCCCGGTGAGCAACCAGATCAGCTTGTTCAGATACGACACCAGGGTGCTGTTCGGGCTCTGCTGCACACCCAGATCCTCGTAGGTCGACACACTCTCCGCGGTCCCGATCAACTGCGCGGCTCTGCGGACCGATGCGGGATCGACGCCGCTCAGGTGGGCATACGCGTCGACATCGATGGTGCGAAGGGCGGCGAGCACCGGCTCGGCCTCGGTCGTGTGTGCGGCCAGGAACTCGTGGTCGACCAGGTCCTGCTGAACGATCACACCCAGAATCGCGGCCAGGCACCAAGCGTCGGTGCCCGGTCTGATCTGCAGGTGGATGTCGGCCATATCGGCGGTCTCGGTGCGCACCGGGTCGAGCACGATCATGGTGCGTGCGGGGTCCTTGGCGATGTTCTGGAGCACGGTGCGGGCGCGCGAAACGCCGTGCGACTGCCACGGATTCTTACCGATGAACACGCTGACCTGCGCGTGTTCGAAGTCGCCGTGTGTATGTCCGCCGGTCAGATGGGCGTCGACCCAGGCCTCGCCGAGTTTTTCCTGAGCGAGCGCGTTGGAGCGATAACGTCCGCCGACGGCGCGCAGCAACGCGCCGCTGTACGCGCCGCCCAGGTGGTTGCCCTGTCCGCCGCCACCGTAGAAGAAGATCGATTCGCCACCGTGGGTGTCGCGCACCGCGCGCAGTCGGGCGGCGATCTCGGTGATCGCGACATCCCAGCTGATCTCGGTGTAGGTGCCGTCGTTCTCGCGGCGCAGCGGTGAGGTGATCCGGGTGCCGCCGTTCTGATAATGGTCCAGCCGCAACGCTTTGTTGCAGGTGTACCCGGCGGACCCGGGATGGTCCTTGTCGCCGCGGATTTTCGCGAACCGCCGTCCTTCGACCTTGACGGTTATTCCGCAGTTGTTCTCACACAGAATGCACGCACTGGCCTGCCAGTCCCCGCTGTCGTTCGTCACGTGAGCCTCCTCGACCGGCATGGACTTCCCCCGTCAGCGATGGATGATGCAGGTGGTGGTGGCGTGGGCGACGAGTTTGCCCGCTTCGTCGAGCACCTTGCCCTCCGCTGTCGCGGTGGTGCGGCCGACGTGCAGCGTCGAGCCGGTGGCGATGAGGCGTCGGCCGTCGATCGGAACGGACCGGATGTAGTTGACCTTCAGCTCCAACGTGCCGTACCCGACCCCCGCATCCAGCGCGGAATGAATCGCGCAACCCATCGCCGAGTCCAGCAAGGTCGCACAGATACCGCCGTGGGTGGTGCCGAGCGGGTTCGCGAAATCGGGTCGTGTGACGAGGCTGAACGACACCCGGCCGAACTCGAGTTCCTCGACCGTCATTCCGAGCAGCGTGCCGATTCCGGTTCGATCGGGCATCGCGGTTGCCGCGCGCAGCAGTTCGAGGCCGCTCAGGGTGGCGAAATCCGGCGTTTCGGGGTGGTGCGTTGCGGTGGTCATGAGGCCCTCTCCTGATAGACCGATCGTTCTATCATCGGTGACGATACCGTACGATGAACTGATCGGTCTATGGCGAAAGGGGTGCCGATGAACCCGGTGGCGGGACCACGAGAACGCCTCCTCCGCAGCGCGATTCTCATGATGCGCGAACACGGCGTCGCGGCGACCGGGCTGACGGACCTACTCGCCCACAGCAAGGCCGCCCGAGGTTCGATATATCTGCACTTCCCCGGCGGTAAGAGCGAGCTCATGGAGCAGGCGACTCTGCATGCCGGACAGCAGATCACCACGATGATCGAGGCGCTGATCGCCGCGTCGTCGTCACCGGCGGAGGTTGTCGTCGGACTCGTGGAAGTCTGGAAGCAGATACTCGAGACTTCGTCGTTCACCGCGGGATGTCCGATCGTGGCCGCCGCGCAGAGCGGCAGCGACTCGCCGACCGTGCAGGCGGCGTCGGCCACTGTGTTCGGCGACTGGACCGGTCGGCTGGCCGATTTCCTGATCTCGGCGGGGATGGACTCTGCTGCGGCCGCCTCGATCGGCAGCGTCATCATCAGCACGATCGAAGGCGCGATCATCCAATGCCGAAGCACGAAATCCCTGCAGCCGCTCGATGACGCGGGTACCAACCTCGTCAAACTTCTCGAACTCTGACAGCTCACCTCACCTGGAACAGAGAGGCCGACAACGATGACCGAGCAGATCGACCAGCGCGCCCGGCGCAAGTTTCTCTTCGAGCGTGGCGTGGGTCGCTACGTCGCCAACCCCACCGTGCGCGCGCTGCGCCGCCTGGGAATAGACACCGCGCTCGCCACCGAATTGGAAACGATCGGACGAAAGAGCGGCGCACTGCGGCTGGTTCCGATCGCGGCGGCCTTCGACGAGTCCGGCGCGTGGGTGATCTCCCAGCACGGCACCCGCTCGGGGTGGACCGCCAACATCACCGCCGACCCGCAGGTGCGAATTCGGCACGGGGGCGCTTGGCGCACCGGTACCGCGCGGTTGGTTCCCGACGACGATGTCGACGCTCGGGCGCGCACCTTCGCGTCGCATCCCGCTTTCGCCGGCTTGACCGCCGCGACCTTCCGGGCGCTGCAGAGTGCGCCGATCTCCGTCCGGATCACCTTCACCGATACCGATCGGCACTGACCCGGCGATGCGGGCACTACGAGATTCTCACGGCAGGCTGTCGAGCCGAACATTGTGAGCTACGGCGCTGACGTGAAGGCCGTCCGCGCCCGGTTGGATGGCGGTCAGGCGCGCACCGAGTGGCAATTCCTGAAGCGGCACGACGAAGGTCAGGGACTGGCGAATCAGGGCAAGGGAGATCGTCGGTCCGCCTGCCGCGGACTGGACCGAGACCGGGGTGACCTCGATGCCCGCCTCGGTCGGTGCGACGGTGACGAACACTGTTGCCGGCACCGAGATACCCGCCACCGAGAACCTTCCGGTCACGCGCAGTCCGTCCGGGCTGTTGGAGATCGATTCCACTTGCGACGGCGCGAAGCCTTGCACGATGTCGTAGGGAACCACGGCGGTCGCGGTCGCCGTGGCCGCGACAAGGTTCGAGGTGCGGTTGTTGAGCACGTCGGTCAGTGGTGCGGAGACGTCGGCCAGTGCGACATCGAGGTTGTGGACGGAGATGTTGTGCCCACTCCAGTCGCCGATCCGTATATCGATGTCGCGATAGGTGCCGTCCACGGCCTGGGTCAGGAACGGAAAGCCGCCGATTTCGACATCGGGCTGGTGCGCGAGGTCGTACTCGGCGGCGATCTGGCGTCCGATCTCGTTCTGTGCCATGACGACCCCGACTCGATCGCCGACGACCAGTGCGATCATCAGCACGACGATCAGTATCAGCAGTGCGCGCATGCATTCATCATCTCGGCCATCCCACCATCATGCTGCGGATCGTGGCCGGTGGGTAGTTTCGACCCGCTCGGTGGGGGGTGCGGTCCCGCACCATCTCGGCGGCGAGCCACATGGCCGCGACCGCCACCATTGCGCCCCAGGCGATTCGGCCGGTGTGGGGCAGGAAGTACTGCGGCAGCATCGTGGCCAGTAGTGCCGCGAGCGGAACGGCACTCCAGCGGCGCAGAGTGCCCGAACGCCACACCGCCACCGCGGCCAGTACCGCCGCGACCGCGATCAGGATGAGGCCGATCGCGAAGACGCTCATCGCGGTCGGGTCGTACCGGAAGGCGTTGCCGACCTCGGTCAGCGTGGCGTCCCCGTCGGCAACGGCGCGCTGTCCGATTGCTTTGAGGCCGTAGGCCTCTGCGCCGTAGTACGAGATCGTCAGCGCTGATCCGATGTAGCCGATCGTCGCGGCCGCGGCGGCCGTGCCCTCGTGGGGAGTGCCTCGAAGCCGGCCGCGCAACGCGCTGTATCCGAGCGGGATGAGGATGAGCCCGGCGATCGCGGCGAGATGTGCCAGGGACCAGCCCAGGCTTGTCCACGACTCGGCGCTGTCGAGCGTGGTCTGGTCGGAAACGCGCGGGGCGGCAGCCTCATAGATCACGAACAGGATGCCCGCAAGTGCGAAGGCGAAGGCGCCCCAGCGGGCGCGGTTGTCGGGACGCGATGCGAGCGAGGGAAGGGACATGACACTCCTTTGGGGTGCACCACCCAGTTTCGAGAGCGGTGCTCTTTCTCGAGAACGATGGTCACACAGTCGCGTCGACAAAGCAAGAGCGGTGCTCTTGTTTGAGTGGGGGCATGGGTGGCGTCCGTACCGAAAGTGACCTGAGATGATCTGATGTGACGCGGCCCGACCGAGGGCGGCCTTGTTCAGGACGGGATCTCGTGACCGCGGTGGTGCTGGTGATAGTGGTCCTGCTGGTTCCAGCGGTGATGTTCGCGGTCCCGTGGTGGACCCTCGTCGCCGCGCCGACGGGGCGTAGCGGGACTCTGTTTCGGGTCGGCACCGCGGCCTGTGTGGTCGGGTATCTGTGTTTGCTCGTCGCTCTGTTCCTCGGGCACGGGCCGCCGCAGTTCGATCCGGCGGCGATCGTCGGTGACGTTCTGCTCGGGGTCTTGTGGGTGGTGTTCGTCTGGTCGGTGATCGGTTCGATCGTCCGGGGCGCGCTGCGCATCGCCGGGGTCGATCGGATGCGCGCCGGTCAGGGCGTGGCGCTCGCTGTGGTGATGGTCTCGACGGTTCTCACCGGGTACGGGGTGTACGAGGCGCGGCGGGTGCCGCAGGTACGTACCGTCGACGTCGCGATCCCGGGCCTGGCCGACGGGCTCGACGGGCTGCGCGTCGTGGTGCTCACCGACACCCACTTCGCCGCGATCGACCGGGAGGAATGGTCGCGAAACGTTGTCGACGTGGTCAATGCGCAGAAGCCCGACATCGTGGGTCTCGCCGGGGATCTCGTCGACGGTTCGGTGGCGAAACGGGCAGATCAGGTCGCCCCGCTCGCCGGCGTCGAAGCGCCACTCGGCCGGTTCTACATCACCGGCAATCACGAGTACCTCGACGATGCCCAGAGCTGGATCGACTACATGGCCTCGATCGGCTGGCAGCCGCTGCACAACGCGCACCGGACCGTCGAGCGCGACGGTGGCCGGCTGGTTGTCGCCGGAATCGACGACCCCACCGCCGATGTGCCCGGCCACGGTCCCGACCTGTCCGCCGCGCTCGCCGGCACCGACCCCGAGCTGCCGGTCGTCCTGCTGGCCCACCAGCCCAAACAGGTCGCCGACAGCTCCGCGGCCGGGGTGGAACTACAGCTCTCCGGGCACACGCACGGCGGTCAGATCTGGCCGTTCCACTACCTGGTTCGGCTCGATCAGCCGGTGGTCGCGGGACTGAGCAGACACGCGAACAACACCCAGCTCTACACCAGCCGCGGCACCGGCTATTGGGGTCCGCCGATGCGGGTGTTCGCGCCCAGTGAGATCACCGTGTTGGTGTTGCATCCGGAGCGGTGAACGCGGTCGGCTCGAGGCGGACGATGCGATCGTCACCGGCGGCAGGTTCGCCGCGACCGTCGGTGTTGTTGGTCAGAACCCAGAGCGATCCGTCAGGGGCGACGGCGATGTCGCGGAGGCGCCCGTACTCGCCGACCAGATACTCGGTCGACTGGGTGAGGTTGTCGAGCGGGATTCGACGTAGTCGCTCACCGCGCAGATTCGCGATGTAGAGGGACCCACCGACATTCGTCATCCCGCTCGGGCTGGCCTCGGACGGTTTCCACTGTTGCAGGGGGTCGATGAAACCGGCTCGGCCTGCCATGCCTTCGACCTCGGGCCAGCCGTAATTGCCGCCGGGTTCGATGAGATTGAGTTCGTCCCAGGTGTTCTGGCCGAATTCACTGGCGAACATCCTGCCGTCTGCCGCCCAGGTGATGCCCTGCGGGTTCCGGTGGCCGTAGCTGTAGACGAGCGAGCCCGGGACGGGGTTGTCGGCGGGTGCCTGCCCGTCCGGTGTCATGCGCAGGATCTTTCCGGCGAGGGCCGCGCGATCCTGGGCGGCGGGCCGGTTGCCCGCGTCGCCGACGGTGGCATACAGCATCCCGTCGGGACCGAAGGCGATCCGGCCGCCGTTGTGGTTGGCCGCGGAAGGCAGCCCGGTGAGGATTGTGGTGCCGCCGCCGAGCGTGAGGTTGCCCGGCCCTCCGATGAGGTCGAATCGTTCGATGCGGTTGTCGTCGGCGGCGGTGTAGTAGGCGAACAACTGCGCCCCGCGCACGGCGATGCCGAGGAGGCCGCCTTCGCCCGAGGGCTCGACATCGTCGACGGTGCCCACCTCGTGTTGTGTTCCGTCGGTACCGATTTCGAGGATGCGACCGCTGTCCCGCTCGCTCACCAGTGCGGTGGTGCCGTGGAAGGCGATCGACCACGGCGCGTCGAGGTCATCGGTGACGGGGGAATCATGCGCGGACGAGCGGGAGGTGGTGCTCGACTGTTCGGAACTCTCGCCCGGAGAGCACGCGCACAGCAGGGCGAGAGCGAAGGCGGGCGCGACGAGAGACGCTGTCTTGCGGAACTCCATGCTGTCGAGGTTAGGCGCGCCGGCCGGTGGTTTCAGCCCACTTTGTACGTGCCCGCGCCCGCGGCGATGAGGCGACCGCCGTCGGTGGCGACGATGTCGACCCGGCAGGTGCTGAGGTGGCGTCCGGCTCGCAGGCGGGTGCCGATGATGTCGATGCTCTCGGCGTTGGCCGGCTGGATGAAATCGATGGACATCGAGACGGTCACCCCGCGCAACTGCTCGGGGAGCTGGGCTCCGGCCCAGGCCGCGGCCATGATGCCGATGTCGATACAGCCCGCGAGGGCGCCGCCGTGGACCATGTCGCCGACCGTGACGAGTTCTTCGCGGAAGGGCATCCGGAGGCGGGCCGAGCCCTCCTCGATGTCGACGAGTTCGATGCCCATGTGCCGGACGAAGGGGGATTGGGGCAGGAACAAGGCCATGGCTTCGCTGCCGGTGCGGGGGAGCTGCGGGGAGAGGGTCATCGAAATTCCTATCGGAAGTTGACTACGATATCGGAACGAGACTACGTTATTTCGTATGACGTTGGAACCCCCTGCCGACCGACGCAAACGGCGAACCCACACCGCGGTGCTCGATGCCGCGCAGGTCTTGTTCCTGCGAGAGGGCTACCGCGGCACCACCATCGACATGCTCGCCGCCGAGGCCGACGTGGCGGTGAGCTCGATCTACGCCAATTTTCGCGAGGGCAAGGCCGACGTGTACGCCGCGCTGGCCTGGCGGATCGCCACCCTGCACGCGGCAGCGATGTCCGCACCGATCGGCGCTGATTCGACCCCGCGCGGCGAGGTCGCCGCCGTGTGCGACCGCTACGTCGCCTTCCATCGAGAGAACCCGCTCGCGTTGCGAATTCTCGCGCTGACCGACATCGACGTCAGCGAATCCGAACTGGCGACCGAAGCGAAGGTGCGCATCGACGCCGTGCTCGGCGGCTTGATCGAATCCTTCGCCGTCGCAGTGCGACTGGCGGGCTGTGATGTCGAACCCCATGCGTTGGTGATGGTTTCGTGGGCCACGGTGAACGGGGCGTACTCGCTGTTCCAGCGCGGGATCGTCGACGAATCAACCCTGGCGACAATGCTCGCCATCGCCCGAGCCGATCTGCTTTCCCATGTAGGAGATGACCACGATGCGTGACGGCGAATTGAGTCTGATGCAGCAGATCCGCACTGCGGGTTCGGCATTGGGCATACAGGCCACGTCCTTGCCCCATCTGATCCGAGGGCTGAGTCGCGAGGGGGACGGCTCGGGGTGGGCGGCGCCGGTACCGCCGGATTCGCGACTGTGCCGGTCCGCTCTGGACGAGGCCACCCAGGTGCTCACGCCCGCGCTGCTCGCCCACAGCCTGCGATGCTGGGAATTCGGCATGGCCTTGGCGCAGGTGGACAACCTACGGCCCGACCCCGAGGCGCTCTATGTCGCCTGTGTACTGCACGATATCGCGGTGGGGGAGCCGGCCGATCCCACGGTCGGGTGTTTCGCCCTGCTCGGCGCACGGCACGCTCGCACGTTCGTTCTCGACCGTGGTGCCACACCCGAGCTGGGTGAGTGCGTCCATACCGCCATCGCGCGCCACATGGACCCGGCCACACCGCGTGATCGTGGGGCGGAAGCGGCGTTGCTGCACGACGCCGCCCATCTGGACGTCACGGGTTTACGCGCCTACCAACTGGATTCGCGTCAACTCGCCGCCATCGATGCCCGCCACGGCAGGGCCGGATTCGCCGCCGAGTTCACCGCGACCATGCGCAACGAGGCGCGCATCCGGTCGCGCTCGACAGCGGCGACGCTCTGGCGCTCGGGAATGCGGGTCGCCATCACGCTGAACCCGCTGGATCGCTGATTCGCGACAGCTCACCGGGGTTTGCCGGGTCAGTGCGCCCCGACGATGCGTAGCGCCATATCGGCGTAGGCGGCGGCGATGTCTTCGGGGCTCCATTCGCCCTCGTCGCGGTACCAGCGGGCGATATCGATGCCCAGTGAGAGCAGGGCGACCGCCGCCATCCGCGGGCTGGCGGTGTCGAAGACGCCCGCCGCGACGCCGCGCTCGACGAGTCCGCGAATCTCCCGGTCGATCCGGTGGCGGATGTCGAGGATCTCGGCGTAGTGCTCGGGGGTGAGCGCGGACAGCTCGTAGTTCACGATCCTGGCGCCAGTATGCCCTCTGGCATGGTGAACAGCGAAGGCGTGCACCACATTTCGCAGCGCGGTGGCCGGCTCGCCGGACGACTCGACCCCAGTCAGTACGAGGTCGAGTGTTTCCTCGTGCCCGGTCCGCGAAATCAGATAGAGCAGCTCTTCCTTCGATTTGTGATGCACGTACACCGCGGCGGGACTCAGGCCCGCGGCTGCGGCGATGTCGCGCGTGGTGGTGCCGTTGAAGCCCTTCTCGGCGAACGCGGCGATGGCCGCGTCGAGTAGACGCGCGCGGGTCGCATCGGAGCGAGCTTCTGTCATGTCGGTCATCGCCGGGTCATTATCTCGCCCCGGAATCGCATGCCTCGGACCAGGTGGTGTGACGTGGATTACAAGGACCCGCGTATTGACGGCCGCGGTCGGGCTGTTGCACCATGCTGACTAAGCAAGCGCTTACTTAATTGAGGAGATTCGATGCCGGAAGCCGTGATCGTCGCCGCCGCCCGTTCCCCGATCGGCCGGGCAGGCAAGGGGTCGCTCAAAGACATGCGCCCCGATGATCTGACCGTTCAGATGGTCCAGGCCGCCTTGGCGCAGGTACCGGCGCTGGATCCCGCCGAGATCGAGGACCTGGTTCTCGGCTGCGGGCAGCCCGCGGGGGAGTCGGGCTTCAACATGGCCCGGGTGGTCTCGGTACTGGCCGGGCTCGACGGCGTCCCGGGGACGACGGTCAACCGCTACTGTTCGTCGAGCTTGCAGACCACCCGGATGGCGCTGCACGCGATCAAGGCCGGTGAGGGTGATGTCTTCATCTCGGCCGGTGTCGAGACAGTGAGCCGCTACTTCAAGGGCAATGCCGACGGTCTGCCCGACACGCAGAATCCGTCCTTCGCCGACGCGGTGGCGCGCACCGAGAAGCGGGCCGCGGGCGGTTCGACCTGGGGTGATCCGCGCATCGACGGACTGGCTCCCGATGTGTACATCGCGATGGGGCAGACCGCGGAGAACGTCGCCCAGTTCACCGGCATCACCCGCGCGGAACAGGACGCCTTCGGTGTGCGATCGCAGAACCTGGCGGAGAAGGCGATCGCCAACGGCTTCTGGGCCACCGACATCACGCCGGTGACATTGCCCGACGGCACGGTCGTCAGCACCGACGACGGTCCGCGCGCGGGGGTCACCCTGGAAGCGGTCTCGGCACTGAAGCCGGTGTTCCGTCCCGATGGCACCGTCACCGCGGGCAACTGCTGTGCCCTCAACGACGGCGCGGCCGCCCTGGTGATCATGTCCGACACCCGAGCCAAGGAGCTCGGGCTCACTCCGTTGGCCCGGGTCGTCAGCACCGGGGTCTCGGCGCTGTCGCCCGAGGTCATGGGCCTGGGACCGATCGAAGCGTCGAAGAAGGCGCTGTTGCGCGCCGGTCTCACTGTCGACGACATCGACCTGGTGGAGATCAACGAGGCCTTCGCGGTGCAGGTGATCGACTCGGCCCGCGAGCTCGGCATCCCCGAGGACAAGGTCAATATCAACGGCGGCGCGATCGCGGTGGGACACCCGTTCGGCATGACCGGCGCGCGGATCACCAGCACCTTGATCAACTCACTTCGCTACCACGACAAGCAGTTCGGCCTCGAGACCATGTGCGTCGGCGGCGGCCAGGGTATGGCGATGGTCCTGGAGCGTCTGTCGTGACCGGCCGATTCGCGGGCAAGACCGCGATCGTGACCGGGGCCAGCCGGGGAATCGGCTTCGGCATCGCCGAGCGACTGGTGTCTGAAGGGGCGAAGGTCGTGATCACCGCACGCACACAGGACGCGCTCGACGACGCGGTCGAGCAGTTGGGCGGCGCCGAGCATGCGCTCGGTGTAGCCGGCCGAGCCGACGACATCGAGCACCAGGCGGATGCGGTCGGTCGGGCGATCGCGGCGTTCGGCAGCGTCGATCTGCTGGTGAACAACACCGGAATCAATCCGGTGTACGGGCCGATGATCGAGATGGATCTCCAGGCCGCCCGCAAGATCATCGAGGTCAACTGCCTCGCGGCGTTGTCGTGGGCTCAGCAGGTACACAAGGCGTGGATGGACGAGCACGGCGGCGCGGTCGTCAACGTCTCCTCGGTCGCCGGGGTGCGGCCCTCGCCGGGCATCGGCTTCTACGGCGCCAGCAAGGCGATGCTGACCTACATCACCCAGGAATTGGCTGTCGAGCTCGGCCCGAACATCCGGGTCAACGCGGTGGCGCCCGCCGTGGTGAAGACGAAGTTCGCCACCGCGCTCTACGAGGGTCGCGAGCAGGAACTCGCCGAGACCTACCCGCTCAAGCGGCTCGGAGTGCCCGAGGACATCGCGGGCGCGGTGGCGTTCCTGCTCTCCGCCGATGCCGCCTGGATCACCGGCCAGTTGCTGGTCGTCGACGGCGGCATGACCTTGACCGGCGGCGTCTGAAATATCCGCTCGCACAGACGAACACACATCGAACACACAGGAGTGACTCCCATGAGTACCACCAACACCGCGATCGTCACCGGTGCCGCCCGAGGAATCGGCGCGGCCGTGGCCCGCCGTCTGGCCGCGGACGGATTCGCCGTCGCCGTCATCGATCTCGACGAGGCCGCGGGCAAGCCCGTGGTCGCCCAGATCGAGGCCGCCGGTGGCCGGGCGATCGCGATCGGCGCCGACGTCGCCGACGAGGCCGCCGTCGACGCCGCAGTCGAACGGGTCACCGCCGAACTCGGCGCGCCCACCGTCCTGGTCAACAACGCGGGCGTCCTGCGCGACAACCTGATCTTCCGGATGACCGCCGACGACTGGGACACCGTCATGAACGTGCACCTGCGCGGGTCGTTCCTGATGACCCGGGCGGTCCAGAAGCACATGACCAAGGCCGGTTTCGGACGCATCGTCAACCTGTCGAGCACCTCGGCGCTCGGCAACCGAGGCCAGGCCAACTACGCCGCCGCCAAGGCCGGGCTGCAGGGGTTCACCAAGACCCTCGCCTTCGAGCTCGGCAAGTTCGGCGTCACCGCGAACGCGATCGCGCCCGGTTTCATCGAGACCGAGATGACCGCGGCAACGGCGGCGCGCGTCGGTGTTCCGTTCGAGGACTTCAAGGCCGGGGCCGCGGCCGAGATCCCCGTGGCGCGCACCGGCGTGCCCGACGATATCGCGCACGCGGTGTCGTTCTTCGTCAGCGAGGGCGCCGGTTTCGTCTCCGGACAGGTGCTCTACGTCGCGGGCGGGCCGAAGGCGTGAGGACCTTCCACGGCATCGACGAACTCACCGAGGCTGTCGGCACCCATCTCGGCTACTCCGAATGGCACACCGTGGCCCAGCCCCAGATCGACACCTTCGCGGACGCGACCGGCGATCACCAATGGATCCATGTCGATCCGGCGAAGGCGGCCGACGGCCCGTTCGGAACCACCATCGCGCACGGCTATCTGACGCTGTCGCTGGTTCCGGATCTGGTCGGAAAGGTCTATCGGATCGAGGGCGTCCGCATGGGTGTCAACTACGGCGCCAACAAGCTTCGGTTCCCGGCGCCGGTGCCGGTCGACTCGAAGGTTCGCGCCGGTGTCGAGTTGCTCTCGGTCAAGCCCGGCGGTGGCGGACACCTGGTCACCGCGCAGGTCACCGTCGAGCGTGCGGGCGGCGACAAGCCGGTGTGCGTGGTCGAGACCGTGTCGCTCGTGGTGGTGTGATGGAGCTCCGGACCGAACTTCCCGGGCTCGATCTCGGTCGCTTCTCGGCGTGGTTGCGGACCGAGATCCCCGGTGCCGACTCGCCGATCAATGGTCGGCTGATCGCGGGTGGGAAGTCGAACCTGACCTACGAGGTCACCGATGGCACCCGGCGGTGGATCGTTCGTCGTCCGCCGCTGGGCCATGTCCTGGCGACCGCGCACGACATGGCGCGCGAATACCGGGTGATGGCGGCGCTACAGCCGACCGCCGTCCCGGTGCCCGAGATGTACGCGCTGTGCGGTGACGCCGATGTTCTCGGCGCGCCGTTCTATGTGATGGAGCGCGTCGACGGCACGCCGTATCGAAACGCCGCGGAGCTGGCGGCGCTGGGACCCGAACGGACCAGGGCGATCTCGGCCGGTCTGATCGACACCCTCGCCGCGCTGCACGCTGTCGATCCGGCAGCGGTCGGGCTGTCGGACTTCGGTCGGCCGACGGGTTTTCTCGCGCGCCAGGTGAACCGGTGGCGCAAGCAGCTCGACGCCTCGCACACCCGCGACCTGCCCGCGGCCGTCGAGCTCCACGCGCGCCTCGCCGCCGACGTGCCCGCCGACTCAGCGGTCGGGATCGTGCACGGCGACTTCCGCCTCGACAATGTGTTGACCGACGCCGACGACCGACTCGCTGCCGTCATCGATTGGGAAATGGCCACTCTCGGCGACCCACTCACCGATCTGGCGTTGATGGTCGTCTACGGCCGCCTCGCCGCTGCAACTTCGAGCAACACGAATGTGGCCGACGCCTCCCTCGCGCCGGGGTTCCTGTCCGAAGCCGAGATCATCGCGCGCTACACCGCGCGCAGCGACCGCGACATGTCGCGCTTCGGCTTCTACCTGGGTCTGGCGGCCTTCAAGCTCGCCGCGATCCTCGAGGGCGTGCACTACCGCTACCTGCACGGTCAGACCGTGGGCGAGGGCTTCGAGACCATCGGCGCCTCGGTCGAACCGCTGCTCGAAACCGGCCTCGCCGCACTACGTTTCGAGAACGCTCCAGCCGGCCGCGAGCCGCACAGTCAACGGGAGACACGATGACAGTCGACGAACTGGCCAGGGCGATCGAGGAGTTCCTCGCCGCCCATGATCCGGCCACGACCGAGCGCCTGGAGTTCCTGCGCGCCCGCTACGACGCGGGACTGGCCTGGGTGTATTTCCCGCACGGCCACGGTGGGCTGGGTCTGGCGCCTGCCCGGCAACTCGAGGTGGACCGTGCCTTCGCGGAGGCGGGCGCACCCGACAACAACCCCGAGGGCAACGGCATCGGGCTCGGCATGGCAGCGCCGACGATCCTGGCCTACGGGACCGACGAGCAGAAGCGGCGCTTCCTGCGGCCGCTGTGGACCGGCGAGGAAATCTGGTGCCAGCTCTTCAGCGAGCCGGGCGCGGGCTCGGACCTGGCCAACGTCAACACCCGTGCGGTCCGCGACGGCGAGGACTGGGTCGTGGACGGGCAGAAGGTGTGGACCTCGGGGGCGCACCTCGCGCAGTTCGCGATCCTGCTGGCCCGCACCGACACCGGGTTGCCCAAACACCGTGGCATGACGTACTTCCTGTGCGACATGACCGATCCCGGCGTGGAGGTCAGGCCGCTGCGTCAGATCACCGGTGAGGCCGAGTTCAACGAGGTCTTCCTCACCGGTGTCCGCATTCCCGATGCCCAGCGTCTCGGTGGCGAAGGTGACGGGTGGCGGGTGGCCAACGCGACGCTCAATACCGAGCGGGTCGCGATCGGCGGCAGGGCCAGTGACCGCGAGTCCGGGATCGTCGGCGTGGTCACCGAGACCTGGCGCGCGCATCCCGACCGGCGCACATCCGAGTTGCACGACCGGCTGCTGCGGCTGTGGGTCGATGCCGAGGTCGGCCGGATCACCGGTATGCGGCTGCGGCAGAAGCTGGCTCAGGGCAGGCCGGGTCCGGAAGGGGCGGCGATGAAGCTGACCTTCGCCCGGGTCGCCCAGCAGCTGTCCGGCCTGGAACTGGAGATCCTCGGCGAAGAAGGCCTGCGCTACTCGGACTGGACCATGGTGCGGCCCGACCGGGTCGATTTCAACGCCCGCGACGCGGGCTACCGCTACCTGCGGGCCAAGGGCAACTCGATCGAGGGCGGCACCTCCGAGATTTTGCGCAACATCGTGTCCGAGCGGATTCTCGGCCTGCCACCCGAGTCGCGAACCGACAAGGACCGACCATGGAACGAGGTTGCCCGATGACCGAGCTGGATCTGCTCTACACCGAAGTCGAGGACGACCTGCGCAATGTCGTGCGCGCTGTGCTCGCCGCGCAGTGCGCTCCGGGCGCGGTGACGGCGCTCTACGACGGTGACCGGTCGCTGGTCGAAAGCCTGTGGAAGAGCATCGCTGTCGACCTCGGTCTGGCCGGGCTGCTGGTTCCCGAGGATCGCGGCGGTGCGGGAGCGTCGGCACGGGAGGCCGCGGTCGTGCTCGAGGAACTCGGCCGCTTCGTCGCGCCGGTGCCGTTCCTGACCAGCGCGGTAGTGGCGACCACCCTGCTGCTCGACACCGACGGTCCGCTGCTCGGTCAGCTGGCGGCGGGGGAGCTCACCGCCGCGCTCGTGACGCCGTTGTCCACGTCGACCCACGGGGCGTTTCCCACGGTGTCCCTGGGGCCGGACGGCCTGACCGGCACCGTCACCAGCGTGGCCGGTGCGCTCGAGGCCGACGTCCTGTTGGTTCCGGTCAACGGGCCCGATGGCATCGCGGTGTATGCCGTTGCGGCCGACCGTGCCGACATCAGCCCGGTGATCTCGCTCGACATGACTCGGCAGCTGGCCGACATCACCTTCGACGCCGTCGCGGGCGAGCAGGTCCTCGCCGACGGAGAGGTCGCGGTGCGTCGCGCGCTCGAGGCGGGCACCGCCCTGCTGGCTTCGGAGCAATACGGCATTGCCCGTTGGTGTCTCGAAGAGACCGTGGCCTATTTGAAGGAGCGCCGCCAGTTCGGTCGGGTGGTCGGCGGCTTCCAGGCGATCAAGCACCGGCTGGCCGATCTCTACACCGCGGTCGAGTCCGCCAACGCGGCCGCTCGATACGCCGCGGCCACCCTCGCCGCGCACGACGCCGACGCCGCCGTGGCGGCCGGTGTGGCTCAGGCGTTCTGCGGCGATCTCGCGGTATTCGCGGGCGAGGAAGCCGTGCAGCTACACGGCGGTATGGGTATGACCTGGGAACATCCGGCGCACCTGTATCTCAAGCGGGCCAAAGCCGACCAAATCGCCTTCGGCACAGGTGGTATTCATCGGTCCCGTCTGGCCGAGCTGGTCGACATACCCGGCCCGCGATAGGACTGATTCGCTGCCGCCTGTGCCCCTCACCGGACCTGTGTTACGAGGTCATGGGCGGCAGCGACCGGGGCGTTGGTGACGTTGCCCGCGTGGGTGTTCAGGCCCAGTGCCAGGCTCGGGTCCTGCGCGCAGGCGCGTTCCCAGCCCTTGTCGGCCAGGGCCACCACATAGGGCAGGGTCGCGTTGGTCAGTGCGTAGGTCGAGGTATGCGGCACGGAGCCCGGCATGTTCGCCACGCAATAGAACGTCGAGGCGTGGACCGGATAGGTCGGATCCGCGTGGGTGGTCGGGTGGGTGTCTTCGAAGCAGCCGCCCTGGTCGACCGCGATATCGACCAGCACCGATCCCGGTTTCATCTGCGCGACCAGTTCGTTGCTCACCAACTTGGGTGCCGCGGCGCCGGGGACCAGGACGGCGCCGATCACCATGTCCGCCGCGCGGACCTGCTCGGCGATCGCCAGCTTCGACGAGGCCAAGCCGCGCACGCGATTGTTGTAGCGCCAGAACGACATGCGCAGTTTGTCGAGGTCGGTGTCGAGCAGTGTCACGTGCGCGCCCATGCCCAAGGCGATATTGGCCGCGTTCTGGCCGGCGACACCGGCCCCGATGATGACCACCTCGGCCTGGTCGACGCCGCCGACGCCGCCGAGCAATACCCCGCGACCGCCATAGGGCTTCATCAGCGCGTGGGCGCCCACCTGCGGCGCCAGGCAGCCCGCGACCTCCGACATCGGATACAGCAACGGCAGCGCGCCGGACGGCAATTGCACGGTCTCGTAGGCGATGGCCGTAACCCGCTGCGCCAGTAGCTGTTCGGTCAACGGCCGGTCTGCCGCCAGATGCAGGTAGGTGAACAGGACCAGCCCTTCGCGCAAGCGGTGATACTCCTGCGCGACAGGTTCTTTCACCTTCAACACCAGGTCCGCCTCGGCCCAGACGTCGTCGGCTTCGGCGAGGATCTGCGCTCCTGCCGCGAGGTATTCCGAATCGGGAATCGACGATCCCAGCCCGGCACCCGCTTCGATGACCACGTGATGACCGTTCGACACGAGTTCGTGCACACCGATCGGTGTGATCGCGACGCGGAATTCGTTGTTCTTGACTTCTTTGGGGACACCGATGCGCATGGGAGCTGCTCCTTCAGGATGATCGGGTTCTGCTACGAGCATCGAGAATTAGTGCGGCAATCGGCGATGACACCTGCACAATCGACGGAATTGAGTGTTGAAGCTGAGTATCCTGCGGTGATGGCGTCGCGAGAGCAACACCGACCGCAACCCGTGCAACCGTTCCGCGGGTCGCCGGCGAACCTGGACGACATCGACCGCCGGCTCCTCGCCGAACTCGCCGAGGACGCGCGCGTACCCAACAATGTCCTGGCGGCGCGGGTGGGCATCGCCGCCTCGACATGTTCGCTGCGGCTACGCAGGCTCCGCGAACTCGGTGCGATCCGTGGTTTCTACACCGACATCGCCCCGGAGGCGCTGGGGCTGCCGATCCAGGCGATGATCTCGGTCCAGGTCCAACCGGCGGCTCGGGCCCGCATCGGTGAGCTCAGTGCCAAGCTCGCCGCACTGCCGGGTGTGGTGAACGTGTACTTCCTCGCCGGAACGGTCGACTTCTTGATCCAGGTCTCGGCGGCCTCGCCGGACGCGCTGCGCGAGTTCGTGACGCAGGAGCTCAGCGCGACCCGCGAATTCGCCTCGACCGAGACCAGCTTGGTCTTCGAGCACATCCGCAGTCCGCAGCCCACGCTCTGACATCGGATCACGCCGAGTCCGTGCGCTGTGCTCGGGCGAACTCTCTGCGACGATGTGCCCATGAGCACCACCACCCGACCGGGTGTGATCACGGCAGGCACGCTGGTTCTGTTGTCGTCGCTGTACTTCGCGCAAGGGTTGCCGTTCGGCTTCTTCACCCAGGCGCTGCCGGTGGTACTGCGCGAATCGGGCTATTCGCTGGTGGCGATCAGCGCCTCGGGTGTGCTGTTCCTGCCCTGGGCGCTGAAGTTCCTCTGGGCGCCCTACGTCGATCGATACGGCACCCGGCGCACGTGGCTGCTGGTGTTGCAACTGCTGTCGGCCGCGGTCGCGACGGTGTTGGCCTGCCTGGATCTGTCGTCCTCGCTGCGCTGGTTGTTCGTCGGCATCGTGGTGGTGAACCTGCTCTCGGCGACCCAGGACGTGGCCACCGACGGTTCGGCCGTGCGGTTGTTGGGTCCGCGTCAGCGTGGGCTGGGCAACGGCATCCAGGTCGGGGCCTACCGGGTCGGGATGATCGTCGGCGGTGGCGCCCTGTTGTGGTTGTACGCGCTGGCGGGGTGGCGGGCGCTGTTTCTGGCGATGGCGGCCCTGATCGTGCTCACCACGGTGCCGGTGTGGCTGATGCGCGAGCCGGTCGCGGACCGGCTGCCGAGTCCGAAGCCCGCACAGCTGCTCGGTGCCTGGTGGACCAGATTGCGTCGACCCGGCGTTCTCGCCTTCATCGCATTGATCGGCGCGTTCAAATTCGGTGACTCGATGGCCGCGGCGCTCACCGGCCCCTTCCTGTCCGACGCCGGACTAGACCTCAGCGAGATCGCCCTGATGAAGGGTGTGCTCTCCTCGGCGGGTGCGCTGGCGGGCGCGGCCCTCGGCGGTTGGCTCGCCTACCGCTACGGTCGCCGCAAGGCCCTGCTGATCGGCGGTGTCACTCAGACCGCGAGCATCGCGCTGTACCTGTTCGCCGCCCTCGGCCTCGGTGGTTTCGAACTTCTCGTCACCGCGAGCCTGGCCGAGCACGTCTTCGGTGGTGCGGCTACCGTCGCCGTCTTCGCGCTGATGATGGACGCGTCCGAACCCGATTACCCGGGCAGCGACTACACCCTGCTCGCGTGCGCGATCGTCGTCGTCCAAGGCGTGGCCGGGATGGCCGCGGGCGTCGTCGGCGAACTGGCCGGTTATCCCACGCTCTTCGCCACCGGGCTCGTCCTGTCCGGACTCGGATGCGCCGCAATGATTCTCGGCCTGTCCCGAGGGCTCGGCCCCTCGAACCTGCACCGAGCCCTTGCTCCGACGGACAATCGGCTGCATGACACCGCCGATGGCGGCGATCGCCGCGTCGACAGGTAGTCGCGCGTCGTCGTCGGCGGTCCGCCCGGGCGGCCGGAAAAACCGGAGCGCGGCATCGGCCCCGATCAGACGCCGGACCCGGTTCGCTCGGCTATCTTGAGTCCGATGTGTTCGCCCGAGATCGTTCGTCTCGCCCACGAGAGCGCGCCGCAGCCGAGTCGGCGGGCGCTGCTCGGCCTCGCCGGGCTCACCGCCCTGGCCGCGGTGGTGCCCGCGCCCGCCGTCGCCGCGCCGCGCTCCGGCGTTGTCGACCTCACCCACACACTGACGCCGCACCTGCCGGTGTGGCCGGGTAATCCGCCGCTGGTCATGGTCCCGGTGGCCACGCACGCGTCGGGTGGGTTCGGGCAGTTCGCGCTCGGGTACTGGGAGCACACCGGAACCCATCTCGACGCCCCCGCGCATCGGATTCCCGGCGCCACCACGACCGATGCCCTCGCCGTCGACGACCTCGTCGCGCCGCTCGTCGTCATCGATATCAGCGCCAAAGCCGCTGTCGACGCCGACGCGGTGGTGACCGTCGCCGATATCGACAACTGGCGCTCACAGCACGGCGACCTCCCGGAGCGGGCATTCGTCGCGATGTATTCCGGGTGGGAACATCGCATCGACCGACCGTCGACCTTCCTCAATCTCGACGAACGCGGAACGCCCCACGCGCCGGGGTTCTCCGCCGACGCCGCGGAATACCTTGTCGTGCACTGCGGAATCGTCGGCGCCGGTGTCGATACGCTCAGCCTGGATTGCGGTGCCGATCCCGAATACGGCGCGCACACAGCCTTTCTCGGTGCTGGTCGCTACGGCGTGGAGATGCTCGCCAACCTCGCCGCGGTACCGGCGAAGGGCGCGACCGTCGTGATCGGCGCACCGAAACACGCGGGCGGCACCGGCGGACCGTGTCGGGTGCTCGCGCTCACCTGAACGTCATCACCAGTCCGGTCGGCCGATCGAAAGCCGGTGCTGGAAAACATTTCTCGGATCCACTGCCGCTTTGACTCGCAGTAGTCGCCGATAGTTGTCACCGTAATAGAAGGCGTGCCACGGCAGGCCGGAGGTGTTCCACGCGGCATCGGCCAGATCCGGGTCCGGGTAGTTGATGTAACTACCGCCGTAGGCCGCGTTCGGGACCGGAACACCGCCGGTGTCGGCATGCACGTCGCGATACATCTCGCGCGCCCAGCGCAGATACCGTTCGTCGTCGAAGGGCAGTCGCCACGACGCGTGGATCAGCATCTTCATGAACGAATCCCGCGCGGGCATCGCCGTCGCGTCGGCGGCGACGGCGTTGATCGCGCCGCCGAACGGCAGGAATTCGAGCTGGGATTCGCCGAGGAAGCCGAGATCAGTGATGTAGCGGTAGAAGATTCGGAGTTGTTCGGGGGAGTACGCCTTACGCAGATAGGCGGCTTTCACTTTGACCCGTGTGGTGTTCGCGCCCTTGGCGTAATACACCTGGTTCACAGTGTCCGGGTAGGACAGCTGGGTGACCGGAGTCTGTATGGGCGGCGGGAAAACCCCGTCGCTCACCGTGGCGACGAATTCGTCGAAACGGTGTCGCGCGTCGGGTGTTTCGGCATCGAACAGGATCAGCATCTCGGCCGTGCCGGTGCCGGTCGTTCTGATCATCAGCGGCGCGTAGAGGCCGGAGAATTCATTACCCGGTGCACTGTGGCGTTCGAAGAACCCGAGGTAGTTTCCGAGCAACCGGACGAACGAATCCTCGGTCGTGATCGGCAGGATCAGTCGCGCGTTCAGCATGCTGCCCGGCGGTTTCGGCAGTGCGCGCGTGGGGCCCGCGCCGTCGGAATCGGGAGATCGCAGCAGATACCGGGTCACCACACCGAAATTGCCGCCGCCGCCACCGGTGTGCGCCCACCACAGGTCGCGGTCGGGGCCGTCTTCGGTCGCGACAACCACTTTCGCGGTGCCGTCGGCATCCACGGTGACGACTTCGACCCCGGCCAGGTGATCGGCCACGAGCCCGAATCGCCGTGACAACGGACCGTAGCCGCCACCGCAGACATGACCACCCATCCCGACGCCGAGGCAGATCCCACCCGGCACCGTCACGCCCCAGCGGTGCAGTGCGTTGTAGACGGTGCCGATGTCGGCGCCCGCGTCGACCGAGAACGCGCGGTGATGTTCGTCCCAGGACACCGCGTCGAGTCGGCCGAGGTCGATGATCGAACGGGTCCGCGCGTTGTCGACGAAATCGTCGAAGCAGTGCCCGCCCGAGCGGGCCGCGATCCCACCGTCTCTGCCCACCGCCTCGGCGACCGCGCTGCGAACCTCCTCGGCACTGGTCGGCACATAGATCTTCGCCGGTTGCGCCTGGAACCTCCGGTTGTACCCGCGCGAGGCCAGCGACTCGAAATCGCCCGCACCGAGCACACGCTCCTCGGCGCGGCCCGCGGGCATTCCGAGCGCGGCCATGGTGCCGCCCGCCGCGACCGCGGTGATCAACTTCCGACGTGAGAGCGCCACCGGATTCCTTTCGCGCCACGCTGTTCGAGATGAACCTGCTCGGACAGTAGCGGAATTGCCGATGCGCGGATGGCGGAAATACCCACAGGTCGCAGTGGTTGTGAGTTCGATATCGAGGCAGTTCGGCTGAGGACTAGGTGGCGGCCGGGTGGCGTCCCTCGGCGAACTCCTCGACGATCTTGGCGCAGAACGCGGGCAGATCGTCGGGGTTGCGGCTCGAGACCAAGCCCCGGTCGACGACGACCTCCTCGTCGACAACGGTGCCACCGGCATTGCGGATATCGGTGCGCACGCTGGGGTAGGAGGTGAGGGTGCGGCCGCGCACGGCGTCGGCCTCGACCAGCGTCCACGGTCCGTGACAGATCACGCCGACCGGTTTACCGGTGCCGACGAATTCTTTGACGAAGCGGACCGCCGCGGGATCTTGGCGGAGTTTGTCGGGGTTGGTGGTGCCGCCCGGCAGCAGTAGCGCGTCGAAGTCGGCCGGGCTCACGTCGGCGACCAGCTCGTCGACGGAGAAGGTGTCACCCTTCTCGACGTCGTGATTCATCGCCTGGATGGTGCCGGAAGCGAGGGACACCAGCGTGGTGACGGCGCCCGCGTCTTCCACCGCCGCCCGGGGTCGGACGAGTTCGACCTGCTCCACCCCGTCGGTGGCGAGGATCGCGACGCGCTTTCCTGTCAGCGTCCGGTCAGTCATCTTCGGCTCCTTCCTGGCTCTGGCGCCCAGCAGGCGATGTCAGTGTGGCGGTACCGCGGAAACCGGGCCCTAAACAGGATCGGGCGGGTGAGCGGGGCGTGGATCCGCGTTCGTTCACACCTGTCAGCGTCAGGCCGGCGGATCGGTGGGGCGGAGGTAGACGGGGTGGCCGCCGGTGAGGCTGTTGTACAGCACGCTGAGGTCCAGTGAGTCCGTGCTCGGCTTCGGCTTCGGGTGTGCGCCGCGGTCGACCTGGCGGTGGAGGGCTTCCATCTTCTCGTCGAGCTGGGTGGCGACCTCGGCGGCCTGGGCGAGGTCGGTGCGCAGGTTCGGGGGGACCTCACCGCGGTACTTGTAGTAGATCTTGTGCTCGAGGCTGGCCCAGAAGTCCATCGCGATCGTGCGGATCTGGATCTCGACCGGAATCCGCTCGGTGCGGTCGGAGCGGAACACCGGGATCGACACGATCAGGTGCATGCTCTGGTAGCCGTTCGGCTTGCGGTGGGTGATGTAGTCGCGCTCCTCGATGACCGTGATGTCTTCCTGACCGGCCAGCATGTCCCTGATCGTGCCTATATCGGAGATGAAGCTGCACACCACCCTGACCCCGGCGATATCGAGCACGTTGTCCCGGATCGCGGCCAGATTCATCGCGTAATTCTTGCGACGGACCTTCTCGAGGACGCTTTCGGGCGACTTGAGCCGCGACCCCACGTGCTCGATGGGGTTGTACTCGTGGGTGTTGTTGAAGTCCTCACGCAAGATATTGATCTTGGTCGTCACCTCGTCGATCGCGAACTTGTAGCCGAGCATGAAGTCGACGAACTGCTCGCGCAGGGCCCGCAGGTCATCGATGCCGACGCCTTCGCCGTTGCCGAGGGTGCTGTCATCAGTGCTGGGATCGCGCTGCCAAGGTTTCATCGATTCCATTGTGCCGTTTTCATTGCGAATGCCTCGTCCGGCCGCTGACGGGAGATATTGGCATGTGTCACAGACACCGGGGGTTGTGTTCGTTCGGTCACCAGAATCCGTAGATATTTCGTTCGCCCACGCGCGGGTAGGCCGATGATGACTTCTGGTGCAGTGCCTGACGACGGGCACCGTCACGGCACGGGGGCCGAGGCGAGCAGGTACTACCCGGCAGTGTGGCCGGGCCGAGGAAGGCGCGCAGCAATGCCGAGTGATGTCGTCGATGTGTCCGTGGAGTTCTCCGTCTCGCGCCGGGCGCTGTGGGATGTGTTACTCGAGCCGCAGAGTTACCCGCGGTTGTGGGCCGGGATCGGGGGTTGTGATCGGCTGTCGAACCCCGACGGGACCACCCTGTGGGAGGTCAGGATCGGGGACAGGGCGGTCGGCGTGCGGCGTACCGGGTTGGTGCTGACCATCGGGCGCTGGTACGAGAGTTTCGAACTTCACAATCCCGAATCCGGCAGTTTCGCCATGATCCGGCTCACCGGGGACGAGCAGCGCACGAGGGTGAGCGTCACCGTCTTCGCCGCGCCGCGGCTGCACCCGACGCTGGCCGGCGTCACGAACTCGGTGATCACCGGTTGGGTCAAGGACGGTCTGCGTCGCGCGGCCGATGTCGTGGGTGGAGCCCGCACCTCGGTGGTGGCCAATGGCAACCGGGCGCCGATCCGGCGAAAATCCGAACTCGTGCGCTGGTGGGTGAACTCGGGTCAGGTGTCGCCGCCGCTGACCTCGGCCAGGCAGTTGCGGTCGCTGTACCGATGGGGATTCAATCTGGCGGGCGGCTACGCCGCCGGCGCCGCGCACAGCCCGGACCAGGTCGCGCTGATCGACGACAGCAGCACCGCCAGCTTCGCCGAAACCGACAAGCGGACCACCGCGTTGGCGGGCGCCATGTACGAGGTGGGGTTGCGTGCGGGTGACGCGGTGGGCCTGCTGGCCGGAAACCATTGCGGCATGGTCGAATCCATGGTCGCGGCGGGCAAGCTCGGTGTCGACGTCGCACTGCTGAACTCGGGACTCTCGGGGCGGCGGATCGAGGACATCGTGCAGCGGCACCGGCTTTCGGCGTTGTTCGTCGACACCGATCTGGCTCACCTCGTGCAATACCTGCACGCCGACCTGCCGCGCTTCTTCACCGACGATGCCCCCGCCGACCCGACGCGGATCACGATCGAAGACCTCATCGCGACCCGCCAATCGAAGTTTCCCGTCCCGACGGTGCCAGGACGTCAGATCGTGCTCACCTCGGGCACCAGCGGCACCCCGAAGGGTGCGCGGCGCCCGCACCCGAAGGGCTTCGACACACTGGTCGCGCTGCTGTCGCTGATCCCGATCCACGCGGGCAGCACCATGATGATCCCCGCGCCGCTGTTTCACACCTGGGGGTTGTCGGCGCTGCAATTGAGCACCGCGGTACGGGCCACAGTGGTGCTGACGCAGGGTTTCGACGCCGAGGAATGCCTGCGCCGGATCACCGAACACGGAGTGAACACGCTCATCGCGGTGCCAACGATGGTGCAGCGACTGGTCGACCTGCCCGCCGAGGTGCGCGAGCGCTACGACCTGAGCAGCCTGCGGCATGTGATCAGTTGCGGCGCACCACTGGCGGCGGTCACCGTCGACCGATTCCTCGACGACTACGGCGATGTCCTCTACAACCTCTACGGTTCCACGGAGGTCTCCTGGGCCAGCGTGGCCGGGCCCGACGACCTGCGCGCCGCGCCGACTACCGCGGGACGCCCGCCACTGGGTACCAAGATCGCGATCCTCGATCCCGAGCACAAAGCAGTGCCGATCGGCGTGGTCGGGCGGATCTTCGTCGGCAACCACATGCTCTTCGACGGCTACGTCAGCGACTCACCGCCCGAGGAATCCGACGGCATGATGGACACCGGCGATCTCGGCTACCTCGACGCCGAAGGCAGGCTGTTCGTGGCGGGGCGCGACGACGAGATGATCATCTCCGGCGGCGAGAACGTCTTCCCGCGACCGGTCGAGGAGGCGTTGGCATATCTGCCGCAGGTCACCGATGTCGCGGTGGTCGGCGTGCCGGATCGCGAATTCGGCCAGCGACTGGCCGCGTTCCTGGTCAAGAACGAGGGCTCGGGGCTCGACTCGGACATGGTGCGCACCTACGTGCGAAACCGCCTCAGCCGCTTCTCCGTTCCGCGCGATGTCACCTTCCTCAACGCGCTGCCGCGCGGCGAGACCGGCAAGGTGCTCAAGCGGTTGCTGGTGGACCCGGAAGGGCTGGTCGGCTGAGCCGGAGCGCGGCGACCAGCCCTTGCGTCCGGGGGCGTTACGGGCGCGGGTTGGCCTGGAACAACTGCCACATCCGGTTCATCATCTCGGTGCGCCGCGCTCCCGTCGGCCAGTAATGGCTGCCGCCGTTGTAGACCCGCCACAGCACCTCGGTGCCGGACGCGCAGTCCCAGTGCCTGGAGTCCTTGATGTCGGTGCCGCCGCCGGGCTGCTCGTTCTGGCACGGGCGATTTTCCCAGCTCCAGTACATGACGTGGCCGTAGGCGACGGGCTCGATGACAGTGGCGTCATTCGCCGAGGCGAACACACCCCACGAGACCGCCCGCGAGGGATCGCACCCCGTCGGCGGGGGCGCTGGTGCGTAGACAGCGCCCGAGGCGAAGAGATTCGGGTTGGTGCAGGCCGCGCGTGACGCCATCTGGCCGCCGTTGGAGTGTCCGGTGAGATGGATACGCTTGGGCGCCACACAATATTTGGCGCTGACCGCGGCCACGACGCTCTCGATGTGAGCGACGTCGTCTGCGTCGGCGTTCCAGCCCCAACCCGGGGTGCCGTCCGGCTTGTTCTCGGGTTTGAAGCCACGCGGATAGGCCACGATGAACTTGTTCTGATCAGCGAGGGCGTTCCAGCCCGACACCGCCTCGAAGCCTTCGGGCCGGTCGTAGCCACCGTGGATGGCGACCACGAGCGGTGCGCCCGCGGCGGATATTCCGGCGGGTACGTGAATGCGGTAATACCGCGGATCGTCGGGTGCGCCGATGTTGACCTTCTCGGTGACCGGCGTCGTCGAACAACCGGCGGCCGGACTTTCGAGAACTGCTCGGTCGGCATGGCCGGGCGCGGCCGCCGGTACCGCGAGTAGTAGGGCTGTGCAGGACGCGCCGAACAGCGCGGCCAAGCGTTTGATCAGTGAGGACGCCACGGAAACTCCTTGTGTGCGAACGGTATTGCACGTCGCACACTACGCGTACAGCGGTGTTCTTCGATGCCGATTGACCAGTGGGGGTGAGACGGGAAAACCCGCGCTCGAGCTCAGAGGTCGAGAACCAGGCGCTTTCCCGCGCAGCGGGAGACGCATGCCAGCGTCACCCCGGCGGCGTGTTCCTCGGGGGTCAGTGCGCCGTCGCGGTGATCGGGGATGCCGTCGGTGACGCGGACGACGCAGGTGCGACAAAAGCCCTGGCGACACGAGTAGGGCTGGTCGGGGCGCACCGCCAGTAGTGCGTCGAGCATGGTCTGGTCAGCGCCGACTGCGATGACCTCGCCGGTGCTCGTCAACTCCACCTCGAACGCGACGCCGTCGACAACCGGTGTGGGAGAAAACCTTTCGGAGTGGAACTCGATGCCCGGCATCGTGCGCACAGCGGCAACCAGGGCGGCCGCCATCGGGGTGGGTCCACAGCAGTAGATCGCCGTGTCGTGGTCGACACCGTCGAGAAGATCGGCGGCACTGGGCGTTCCGTGCTCGTCATCGGTGCGCACCACCACCTGTCCGCGGAGTTCGGCGAGCTCGTCGAGGAAGGGCAGGGTGTCGCGGCTTCGCCCGCAATAGACCAGGGTCCAGGCGATGCCGAGCCGGTCGGCGGCCCGCGCCATCGCCAGGATCGGGGTGATGCCGATGCCGCCCGCGACGAAATGCAGGCGTTTAGCCGACGAGCCACGCCCAGGGGGCGCGAACGGGAACGCGTTGCGCGGCCCGCGGATCACCACCGCGGTGCCGACCGGCAGCGCGTCGTGGATCTCGATCGACCCGCCGCCACCGTGCGGAATGCGGCGCACCGCGATGCGGTACTCCCCGGTTTCGGCCGGGTCGCCACACAGCGAGTACTGCCGCAGGCGCCCGGACGGGAGCTCGATGTCGATGTGCGCGCCCGGCGCCCACCGGGGCAGCTGAGCGCCATCGGGTGCGCGCAGCCCCAGATTGATCACGGCCTGGTCCTCGGCCACCAGCGCCCGGTCGGTGACGACCACCGGGAAGCGGGCGTCGTCGGCCCTGGTGAGGAGGGGGCGGCGGTTGATCAATGTCGACCAGCGCACACGCAGACCGGCGACCGTGTCGAGCACTCTGGTCGTCGGGTCGTGCTGGTGTTTGCCGTACAGATCCGGCGGGATCACCGTGGGTGCGGGGTAGACGGTCACTGGGCCGCCGCCCTGGCTGCCGGTGACTTGGCCAGATAGGCGATCGCCTGTTCGGTGGAGCCGACATTCGCCGGGTCATAGCGTGGGTTGAACGTGGACCCGGCACTGATCAGCAGGGCCGGAATGCCTGGCAGCGCACCCCGCCACATCGCTCCCAGAATCTTCCAGATCAGCCGGGGATAGCCGATATTCGGCAGCTCCGGATCCTGATTGACCAGGTACTTCGTGCCGCGCACGATCAAGCTGAGCAGGATCGGGATGACGAGCAGCATGATTCCCGCCCGCCGGATGTAGCCGGCCCCGAAGTAGATCGCGACATCGTGGGCGACGCTGCGATGTTCGACCTCCTCGGCGCCGTGCCAGCGGAACAGGTCGAGCACGCGTGGCTCGGCGCCGTGGGATTCCAAGTCGGCGTTGAGAATCCAGTCACCGAGCCAGGCGAAGAAGTGCTCGAGGCTGGCGATGAACGTCAACCGTTCGACCAGGCGGGTCTGGGCCGCTTGCGGGCTGCCCTCGCGCGCGCCGAGCGAGTTACGGAAGACGTACTCCATCTGGCGGGTGTAGGGCGCGGTGTCGATGTGGTGGGCGGCGAAGACCTGATCGAGCACCTTGGCGTGGGTTTCGGCGTGCATCGACTCCTGGCCGATGAACCCGAGCATCGCCTCGCGCACCTTCGCGTCCCGCACGTAGGGGAGTGCGTCGCGGTAGGTGGCGCAGAACATCCGCTCGCCCTCGGGCAGTAGCAGGTTCAGCGAGTTCACCACGTGCGAGGCGATCGGCTCGGACGGCATCCAGTGCAGTGGTGCCGAGGTCCAGTCGAACTTCACATTGCGTGCCTGCAGGGCGACATCAGGTGTGCGCAGGGTCCTGGCCGCGCGCCGGTTCGGGAGTTTCATCGGGTCTCCTGTGCGAGGGGAGCGGAGTTGTGATGTCCTGCGCGCAGGAACCTCCCGGCTCCCCAGTCCGCGCCGATACCGGGCGCAACTTCGCCCGCGCCGAAAACTCGGCGGCCGTTGACGACGGTCGCGACGACGGCGCGGTCGTTGCGGTTGACCATCCGGTCGAGGCCGAATTCGGGCAGCGGCGCTTCGTGGAGCTGGTGGACCTGCTCGTCGAGTCCGGTCGGGTCGATGACGACCAGGTCGGCTCGAGCGCCTTCGCGCAGGTGACCGGCGTCGATCTGGTACCAGTCGGCGAGCTCGCCGGTGAGGCGGTGGACGGCACGTTCCAGGCTCAGGAACGGCTTGCCGGATTCCTGGGCGCGCAGCACCCTTTCGAGCAGACGCAGCGGAAAGTTGTAGAACGACATGTTGCGTAGGTGCGCGCCCGCGTCGCCGAATCCCATCTGCACGCCCGGGCTCGCGGCGAGCTTGTTCAGGTAGTCGGGGCGATCGTTGGCGATCGTCGTGCGCCACCGCAGCGCCGGGCCGTATTCGACGACCATGTCGAGGTAGGCGTCGACCGGGTGCAGGCCGCGATCCTTGCCGACCTGGCCGATCGACTTGCCGACCACCGACTCGTCGGGGCAGGCGATGATCTCGGCGTCGAAGAAGTTGCGGTGCCAGATGCGGGGAGTGAACTTGTTGTCGTACTGCTTGCGGAACCAACGACGGTACGGCTCACTCTGGAGCAGCTCGTTGCGTTCGACCTGATCCTTGAGGTGCAGGGCCGCGGCTCCGGCGCCGAACTCCTCGAACACCACCAGGTCGATACCGTCGGCGTAGACGGTGAACGGCACGGGCAGATGCTGCCACCGGAAGTCGGTGCGGGCGAAGCGATTCAGCAGCGGCGCGGCGTAGAGCATGAACCACACCAGCGGCGGGTAGGCCTTGGAGTCGGCCGCCGACAGCAGCGAGGTGCGCAGCCGGGGTCGGCCGATGCCGGCGCTGGCGAGGAAGAACTTGGCGATGTTGGGGTTCAGGCTGACCGTCGGGGCGCTCTGCAGCACCCGGCCCCGCTTGCGCAACACCTTGTTGAGCGCGCGCACCTCTTTGCCGCGGGTGTAGGTCGACGGCAGCGACCGCGACCGGTATTCGTCGCCGTCGATCTTGTCGAGCTTGTTCGTCATCGACGACAGCCCGAGAAAGCCCGCGTCGACCGCCGCGTCGAGCAGGGTGGTCATCTGCGCGATCTCGGCGGCGGTCGGTTTGGTGTCGCGGGTGACCGCGCGGCCGAGCCCGAGCACATGCGTGCGCAGATCGGAGTGTCCGAGGAACGCGGCGACGTTGGGGCCCAACGGCAGCGCGTCGAGCGCCTTGGCGTACTCGCCCGGATCCGACCAGGTGCGGTGCTTGTCGAGGGCGCCGTGCACGGCGTCGCGGGGCACGGCCTCGACGCGACTGAACAGGTCCGCGCAGTCGGCGTTGGAGGCCAGGACCGTCGACAGCGAGCAGTTGCCGACGACCACGGTGGTGACGCCGTGGCGCAGCGACTCCGACAATTCGGGCTTGATCAGCATTTCGGCGTCGTAGTGGGTGTGGACGTCGACGAAGCCGGGCAGCACCCACTTGCCCGCGGCGTCGATCACCTCGGTGTCGGCGCCGATCGGCAGCGGGTCCACCGAGACGGACTCGACGATGCCGTCGCGGATGCCGATATTGCGCTGTGCGGACGCGGCTCCGGTGCCGTCGAACCAGCGACCGTCGGTAATGACGATGTCGAAGTCGAGCATTGGCTTTTCTCTCATTCGTCGTTACTTGGGTTGAGCCTGGATGAACGCGTCGGCGTATCCGGCGATCGCGGCGGGATCGGAGTAGGGCAGCCAGTGCCCGCGCGACAGGTCGTGGCGCACGACCTGATCGGCCCACTCGGCGGTGTCGTCGTAGCCCGCGGGGCGCACGGCGATGTCACGGGTGTTCACCAGCAACTGCACCGGAACGGTGGTGCGTCGTTCCCGTGGCCCGAACATGCGGGCGATGATGTTGGCCTTGTAGAAGCGCAGCCCCGAGATCATGTCCTGTTTCAGGGTCGGCGCCAGCGAGATCTGCTCGGCGGGCGTGCCCTCGACCATGCGAAGGAACAACTTCCAGCTCTTCTCGGTGCCCACGAGCCGGAAGAACAGGCCCGGCAGGATCGGCAGCATGAAGAAGGTGGTGTAGGCCGAGGACAGGCACTGGCTGAGCGTGCCCCAGATGCCGCGCGGGGTACCCGACAGCACGCCACGACGCATCCAGGTGGCCAGGTGGTCGAGATTCGGGCCCGAGATCGAAGTGAACGACGCCACGTACTGGTCCGCGCCCGGCTCACACACCGCTTCCCAGACCTGGACCGAGCCCCAGTCGTGGGCCACGACGTGCACGGGTTCGGTGGGGCTGACGGCCTCCACCACGGCGAAGAAGTCGGTCGCGAGTCGGTTCAGCTCGTAGGCCGATACCTGGGTCGGCGCGCTGGATTGTCCGTACCCGCGGGTGTCGTAGGCGATCACGCGATATTTGTCCGACAGCAGCGGCACGACGCCGTCCCACAGGTGATGGGTATCGGGCCAGCCATGGACGAGGACCACCGGAATGCCGTCTTCGGGGCCGTATTCGTGGACAGCGAGCGATATGTCGCCGTTGCGCACCAGATGCGATCTGGATGACGCTGCCCCAGTCGAGTGGGTGCCGGTTTCGCGCGTCATACGAGACTCCTTCCGCACGGGGCTTCGTTGCTCCGTGCACAATCGATAGTACCGACGGTACCGATATCCGGTACGCTGGGTATCGGGAATATCTTGAGCACCCCGGAGCCCGCTGTCAACAAGACCGGCGAGTCCGCCCGCGATACGGCAGCCGAGGCGCCGCCACTCGCCGCTATCCTGGCCGTACGCGAAGGGCGGATCAGGGAGAACAGTGACTACATCGTCCAGGCCGGTTCGCCGGTCGCCAGTACGGTTGCTCACCCGCGAACAAGTCATCGCGGGTGCGGTGCGGTGCATCGACCGCGACGGACCCCAGGTGAGCATGGAAACGCTGGCCCGGGAGATGGGCGTGGCCAAACCGCGTCTGTACCGGATGTTCGCCGATAAATCCGAACTCGACGGCGCGGTGTCGGATTGGCTCGTCGCGCAGGTCTACGCCGCCGTCGCGCCGGATCTTTCGCTGATCATGCAGCCGCCGCGGGCGACGATCCATCGGTTCCTCACCGCCTATGCCGGGGTCATCGCCGAGCATCCCGATGTGTTCCGTTTCCTCGTGCTCACCCAGAGCGTGTCGAGCGCCGATCCGGCTGCTCGGCCGTTGGACGTCGGTCGGCGCCTCTCGCACGATCTCGCCGAGCGCAGCCGCAGTGTGCTGTCCTCGGTCGCGCTCGATACCGACGGTATCGATCATCTGCTGCGCGGCATCGTCGGTTTCGTCATGGCCGTCACCGACCTCTGGCTCGACACCGATCCTGTCCCGCTTCCGGAACCGACGGCATTGTTCGTCGATCGGACGACCAATGCCGTCGTCCAGCTGTTCGACGGCTTTCTCCGGGAGAAGGGCGTTGTCATCAAGCCCGATATGTCGGTGGCGGCGACCCTGGCCACCATCACCGAAAACGCGCCGCCGCTCGACTGACCCCGGTTGCTGGGTCAGGCCTTCATCTCGTACGTCCCGGCCAACGCGCGCGCCTTACCGAGCACGCGCTCGAAACGAGCTCGGTCGAAGACCGGCCGTCGAACCAGGTCGAGGGCCCGGCGCTGCTGAGTGGGGGTAGCAGTCGGCTTGTTGTGCAGGGTGAGCGCGTTGGCGGAGAAGGCACGCACGAAGCCGTCGAAGATCTGATCGATCACCGCCGGATCGGTGCCGTCGATGACCGCCTGCTCCAACACCAACTGCGCGTAGGGCACTGCGGTGAACAGCTCACCGAACGCGAACAGGAAGTCCACGTCCTGCTGCTGCGACGACGTCGGTGCAGCCACCGCCAGCAGAGCCTGCAGCGCCAGCACCTGTTCGAGGAACACCGCCACGTTCGGAACGTCGCCGAAGCTCTCGAAGACCGGGCGCCAGTCGGCGAAGCGGATGCGACCCAAGCCGCTGCTGGGGCCCTGTCGGAACAGGAACTCGTCGTCGGCGGTGTCGTGGCGCGACGGCACCGGAGCGTATGCGGCACTGGCGAATTCGGCCCGCAGCGGCTTCACGACCGCGCCCAGGCGGGGGGCGATCTTGCGACTGGACCAGGTCAGCGCACCGGCGACCGCGCGGGTGGCCCCCTTGGGTGCCACCGAGGCGCCCGGCAGCGACTGCATCGCGGCCAGGCCGGCATCGGCGGGGTGGAACATGTAGTTGGCCATGAACTTCAGTGACAGCGCCATGTTGACGTGGACGGTGCCCTCGAGTCGCGGGAGGCCGAACATGGCTGTCATCGCGACCGGGAAGTACATGTCGTTCTCGAACCCGCGCGCGGCGATCACATCGGCGAGGTCTTCGATGACGCGCTGGCCCTGCCGGGTCACCGACATCTTCTCGATGGCGTTGAACAGCAGGTAGCGACGATCGTCCGGCGATGCCGAACGCATGTAGTCCACCGCGCGTGCGCTGTAGAGCTTCATCGCGGCGATGCGCGCGTAGGAATCGGTGATCAGCGCCCGGACCTGCGGGAACTCGGTGACCCTGTGCCCGAACAGGATCCGGTTCTCGGCGTGGTCGATCGCCTCGTAGAAGGAATGCTCACACGCGCCGACCGCGCCGAAGCCGAGGTTGAACTTGCCCACGTTGACCGTGTTCATCGCCGCGTGGAACGCGTCCTCGCCGCGGTGGAGGATGTCCTCCTCGGCGACGGGGTAGTTCTCGAGATCGAAAGCCGCGACATAGATCTGGCTGTTGACGACATTCTTGTGCAGCTTGTACGCGTCGTGCTGGGAGTCGGCGACAAAGAAGAGATACCCCTCGTAATCCTCCTGAGTCGGCTTGCCCCGCAATGCCGCGGCGCTGTCGATGATCGGCTTGTCGGACCGACGGCCGAAGACCGAGACCATCGAGGCCAGGTTGCCGTTGCCGATGTAGTACTTGCCGCCGGTCGCGGTGTAGCCACCGTCGGGCTGCGGGTCGACGATCATGTCGGTGGAGTACACGTCGGCGCCGTGTTCTTTCTCCGACAGCCCGAACGCGAAGATCTCGCCGGATTCGAGCTGGGCCGCCGCCTTCTTCTTGGCCGCGCTGTTGCTGCTCTGCCAGATCGGGCCGAGGCCGAGGATGGTGACCTGCCAGATGTACCAGTAGGTCATGCCGTAGAAGCCGAAGATCTGGCTCAGCATGGCGTTGCGCGAGGTGTCCCAGCGCTTGTTCGGGTCACCGCCCGCCTCGGCCGCCGGGGTGAGGAAGGTGGCGAACAAGCGCTCCTTCTTCGCGAACTCGAGGAACTCCGCAGGCCAGACGCGGGACCGATCGTCCTCGAGCAGCTGGGTCTTGCCGCGCGTCTCGAACCAGTCGACCATCGCGCGCAACAGCCTGCGCGTGTCCGGATCGAACTGCGCGAAGTCGGCGGTGTTCGGGTTGAAGAAATCCTGGGGCATCGTCGCTCCTCCTGCGGGCGTCCTGCACGGTCGGACGCTTCATTCGCCACTGTAGCATTTTCGTACATCGGTGTAGGAATGCCGGGTGGGTTGCTATTGTGGGCCGCATGGGTAGCGAGACGGCAGTGCAGCGGCGAGGGCGGGCCGCGCACCTCGGCCCCGAGCGGCGCAGACCACAGGTACTCGACGCGGCGCTGGCCATCGCGGCCGACGACGGCGTCGCCGCGGTCACGATGGGCGCGGTCGCCGACTACATGAAGGTCACCCGCCCGGTGATCTATGCCTGCTTCCCCGATCGGGTCGAGCTGATCGACGCGCTGATCCAGCGCGAGGAGAGCTTTCTGATCTCCGGGGTCCTCGATGTGCTGCCACCGCGCGCGACCAACGCCGACGAGACAGTGTTCGTCGAGGGTTTCCGTACTCTGCTCAACAAGGCTGCCGAGCGGCCCGACGCCTGGCGGCTGATCTACGGCAACCCCGACCCCGCGGTCGCCGGTTCCTTCGGCCGCGGTCGACAACTGGCGGTCGAGCGCTGCACGGCGTTGCTACGACCGACCTTGCAGGCCTGGGGAATCGACGACGCCGAGCGTAAATTGCCCGCGCTGGTGGAGTTGTGGGTCTCGGCCGCCGAAAGCGCGGTCCGAACCCTGTTCGCCAACCAGGACGAGTGGAATCCCGATGACCTCGGTGCCTTCGTCGGCTCGGCCGTCTACCGGGCCATGCGCAGCGCGTGACGTCCGCGCCGTAGGTGATGCGTCCCGGTGAACGGCGGCGCGGCTGCTCGCCGACCCCGGTTCGTCGGTCGTTCGGTCAGTGGGTGGGCGAGGGTGTCCGGGCGGACAGCCGTGCGCTGTCGAGGAATTCCGCGATCGTCGCCCAGGTGGTGTCGCGGGCGGTCGGGCCCGCGATGATGCCGAGATGACTTCCCGGGACCTCGGTGAAGCGAACCTCCGACGCGCCGGTGAGCACCCTGGTGCCCGCCGCGACGGACGCCGACGAGGCCAGCGCGTCCTTGGTGCCGCCGATCAGCTGCGTCGGCGCGGTGAGTCCCGTCAGATCGATCGCGCGATTCGGGCCCAGATGCACGGTGCCCTTGAACATTTCGTTGCGGATGATCAGTTGGCGGTAGGCCTGGCGATAGAACCGGCCCGGGTAGCCGGGCATGGTGTCCATGAACCGATCCACCGATTGCATGCGGGCCAGCGCTTCGGTGTCGGCGATATTGCGGGCGATGTACCAGGGCTTGGTGAGCTCGCGGTCGATCGACTGGATGCGGAAACCGGCCCGCACCCCGTACTTCGGTACGCCACCGGCCACGCGCACAGGCAGGGTGACCTCGCGGCCGCCGGTGAGCTGCCCGAACCTGCGGGCCAACGAGATCTGACCGTTGCGGCGCTGATCGAACGGGGTTCCCACCGCGGTGACCGACCCGATCGGCAGGTCGGCGTGCCCGGCGGCGGTGAGCACGCTGATGGTGCCGCCGAACGACCAGCCGATCAGCTCGACGGGGGAGTGCTCGTTGTCCGCGCTGACCGCCTCGATCGCCGTCGGCACGATGTCGTCGACCCACTCCTCGAAGCCGAGATCGCGGTCCGCGTAGGTGATCTCGCCGTAGTCGAGTACATAGACCTCGCGCCCCAGATCGAGTAGGAATCGGACCAGGCTCTGGCTGGGCCGCATGTCGTAGCAGGAAATCGTCACCGCCAGCGGTGGCACGAGCAGCACGGGATCGCCGGTGGCTGGGGTGGAGCGGCGGTAGCGCAGCAGCCTGCGGTGCGGTTGGTCGTAGACGATGTCCGACGGCGTCGGCGCGTACGGCTCGACACCGTCACCGAAGAGCGCGACTACGTTGCTCAGTGCAACCGACAGGGGGCCCATATAAATCTCCGGATACGTCGCGACGACGGGAGAAAACTAGCTGTAACTCCCTGTAGCACCTTATCTGCTCCTGTGGAGTCGTCCGAATCCGCTGCTCAGTGGTACCCCGAACAACGTCGACGCCCCGTTCGAGCACCTGTCGAACGGGGCGTAGTGCTGTGCTTGCGCGGCAGCGGTGACCGCTGCCGTCCACGGCGTGGGTCAGGGTTTGCGGGCGACCGCACCGTAGGCCGAGATCGGCAGGACCTGGCCTACCTCGGTGGTCTCCGGGCGCCACTGGGTGATCGAGACGACGCCCGGTTCGGCTACTTCCATACCGTCGAAGACGCCGCGGATCTGGGCCTGCGGGCGGGGGACGTACGGTGTGCCGCCGGTGCCGGTGTAGTTCTCGCACAGGGTGACGTAGGCCTTGCTGTCGTCGGTGCCGTCCCAATAGATCAGGTGGCTGCCCGACGGCACCGCGTCGATGACGGTGTGCACGATACGCAGCAGGTCGTCGTAGGTTTTGGCGTGTCCGAGAACTCCCATGAACATCACGGCGATCGGCTCGTTGAAGTTCAGCACGTTACGCGCGTCGGCGACGATCTGTTCGGGATTGTGGAAGTCGGCGTCGATGTAGGTGGTGACGCCTTCGTCGGTGGTGCTGGTGAGCAGTGCGCGCGCGTGGGTGAGCACCAGCGGGTCGTTGTCCACGTAGACCACCTTGGCCTCCGGGGTGACGCCCTGAGCGACCTCGTGGGTGTTCTGCATCGTTGGCAGGCCGGTGCCGATGTCGAGGAACTGCTTGATCCCGCGTTCCTTCGCCAGAAAGCGGACGGCCCTGATCAGGAACTGTCGGGACTGCACGGCCATGGTCGAGATGTCCGGGTCGACCGCCAGTCCCGCGTCGCCGGCGATCTTGTCGATCTCGTAGTGGTCCTTACCGCCCATCCAGTAGTTCCAGATCCGCGCGGAGTGGGGAATGTCGGTCCTGATCACGGGTGTCTGCACGTCGGCCATAACCTTGCTCCTCTGCAACTTTGACAGTGGCGCGCCCCACCCAGGGGAGAACCACCAGCGACATAGCATCTGATCTGTTTGCGACAGTACAAGATTCATGCCGAAACGGTCGGTCCAATCCGTGAACCGTTTCGGCTGCGTTCATCGGCCGAAATCGGGTAAAGCCGCAACATGACGACACTGCGCAGAAATGCTGTGGCCACCGTGCTCACCGCGGCCGCGATCACCGTGCTCGGCACCGGTTGCGACCAGGTGGAGAAGGCGGTCAACAAGGGCGGCGATACCCCCTGTAGCGAGTACACCACCCAGAACACGGACGACAGACGGACGACGGTGACCAAGTTCCTCGAACAGGAGCGTGGTGACGACGCGAAGCCGGATGCGAGCCAGATCGACCTGTCCGTCGCCGCCATCGATCTCATGTGTGGGGCGCAGGCCAACCCGGACACCCCCATCCGCGAAGCCGATCTGACGGGGGTGCTCGTGCCCAAGTGACGCCACTGCAGGTCGCTGGGTATCCCCTCCTGCAGCGACGATAGCCTCGATCTCACCGCGTGCCCGGCATTTCAAATGTTCACTGCGACGGACACGTTCGGCCGGTAGCATCGCTAACGGACCGTAAGGTCTAGTCCAGCAAGATGTTTCGTTGCGATCGCGGAGAGCCGGGGTCCGCGGGGCACCGGGTGATCGAGAGGTTTCGCAGTGGAAACGGTGACGAATCGGGTCGTAATGGATCCGACTGGGCAAGACATTCAGGGCGAGATCGTCGAGATCAGGGCACACGGGCCCGCCACCAGGGTCGAGTTGCCGGGCGGGGTGCAGGCATGGTCGATCACCGATGCCGCGCTGCTGGAGAAGCTGCTCGTCGACCCCCGGGTGTCCAAGGACGCGGGCCAGCACTGGCCCGCGTTCGTCGCCGGCGAGATCCCCCCGGATTGGCCTCTGTACCTGTGGGTTTCGGCGCCGAACATGTTCACCGCCTACGGCACCGAGCACCGCAGGCTGCGCAAGCTGGTGGCGCCCGCCTTCACCGCGCGGCGTACCGAGGCCATGCGCGCACAGGTCGAGCGCATCACCAACGAACTGCTCGACGAGTTGGCACGGACCCCGGCCGGTCAGACAGTGGACCTGCGCGAGCAGTTCGCCTACCCGCTGCCGATCCAGGTGATCTCGGAACTGATGGGCGTGCCCGAGTCACTGAACCCCGGCCTGCGCACCTGCGTCGACGGCATCTTCGACACCACGCTCACCCCGGAGCAGTCACAGGCCAACTACATGGAGATGTACCGGATCCTCGGTGAACTGGTGGCGCTGCGGCGCGAGCAGCCCGGTGACGACATCACCAGCCTGCTGATCGTCCAGCGCGACGAGGACGAGGGCCAGCTCACCGAGGAAGAGCTCGTCGCCACGCTGCTGCTGGTGATCTCGGCGGGTCACGAGACCACCGTGAACCTGCTCGACCAGGCCATCACCGCGCTGCTCACACGGCCCGATGTGCTCGATGGCCTGCGCGCGGGCACGATCACCTGGCCCGATCTGGTCGAGGAGACGCTGCGATTCGAGTCGCCGGTCGCCCATCTGCCGTTGCGTTTCGCGGTGGACGATATCGACATCGACGGTGTACGGATCGCCAAGGGCGACCCGATTCTGGCGAGCTACGCCGCTGCCGCGCGCGATCCGAAGCTGCACGGTGAGACCGCCGACCAATTCGACCCCAACCGGGAAAAGCAGTCGCACATGGCATTCGGCTACGGGGCGCATCACTGCCTCGGTGCGCCGCTGGCCCGCATGGAGGCGCTGGTATCGCTGCCCGCCCTGTTCGAACGGTTCACCGACCTCAGGTTGGCCGCTCCCGTGGCCGACCTCGGCACGGTGCCCAGCTTCATCTCCAACGGTCACCGCCACCTGCCTGCCTACGTCCACGGCGGATAGCGTCGAATGTGCTCGGCCGACCCGTTCGGTCGGCCGAGCACGGCGATCAGAGGCCGGGTACCACCAGGGGGGCGGTGCTCGGGAACACCACCGGCAGGCCCGCCAACGCCCGGTGGAAAGGCCCTGGCCGCCAGACCAATTCCTCCGCCGGGACCGCCAGCTCGAGTTCCGGCAACGCGTCGAGGAGCTGGTCGATGGCCTCCTGGGCGATCAGGTAGGCCGGGGACTTCGCCGGGCAGCCGTGCGGGCCGGTGCTCCACGCCAGATGCGCGCGGTTGTCGAGGAAATCGCCGGTCCCGATCGCGGGATCGTTGTTGCACGCGGCCATGCTGATGACGACCGGCTGATGCGCGGGCAGCCACACATCGTCGACCAGGATCGGCTGACGCGGATACGTGGTGCAGAAATTGGCCATCGGCGGGTCGGTGTAGAGCACCTCGTCGAGAGCGTCGCGCGTGGACAGACTGCCGCCGAGCAGGCTGCCCGCGAAACGCTGATCGGTGAGCATCAGCCGCACCGTATTGAGAATCAGATTGAGCATCGGCTCGATCCCCGCGCCGTAGAGCGTGAGTACCTGGTTCATCAACTCTTCGTCGGTGAGCCGCTGCGGATGCTGCACCAACCGGGTCGTCACATCGTCACCGGGTTCACTCTGCTTGAGTCGCACCAGGTCGTAGAGCGCGTCTTCCATCATCTGCGTGCCGGTGGCCGCGGTGTCGCCGCCCTCGAACATCTGCGCCATTCCGGTCGCCACCCGCCCGCCGATGTCGGCCGGCACGCCGAGCATCGCGTTGATGGTGGCGAAGATGACGGGAAAGGCGTACTGGCTCAACAGATCAGCGCTGCCGTCGGCGCAGAAGGAGTTGATCACCGGCATCGCGATCTGCTCGACGGTGCGATGCAGCTGGTACAGGTCGACACCCGCCAGACCCGCGACGGTGACCTGCCGGTGGCGTGTGTGCTCCGCGCCCGCGGTGCGAATCGCGTTGGGGCGGTAGCGCATCATCGGAAGCACCGGGCAGTCGGCGGGGATATCGCGCTGCCACATCTTCGGGTCGGCGGGAAAATGGTCGGGATCGTTGAGAATCTGCACCGCGGTGCGGTAGCCGATCACCAGGGTGGCCGGGACCCCGGGCACCAGGTCGACCGGAACCAGCGAACCGAAACGCTGTCGCATGTCGCGGTAGGTGCTCTGCGGGTCGGCCGCGAATTCCGGCGAGTACAGCGGCACCCGATCCTGGCCGCTGCGCGAGTCCGGCGAAACGTCCAGTGTCACAGCGTGTACTCCTGAGTCGAGGATCGGTGCCTCGGCGACGCGCCGAGTTCGTGGCCGACCCTGGCGGCCAGCTCGTTCATGCGATGGGCGATGAGCGCGAGGTCGACATCGCCGGTCGTGGCGACGCCGAGCAGGGTGCCCGCGCCCGCGGCCGTGATCAGGACCATGCCCTCGTCGTACTCGGTCATGTTCTGGCGCACTGTGTTCGCGAGTCCACCGCAGAACTCGCCGAGCACCTTGCCCAGCGAGCGCAGCCCGCACGCGGCGGCCGCGAAACGTTCCGCGTCATCGGTGGAGATATCGCCGGAGTGCGCCACGCGTAGGCCGTCCTCGGATAACAACACCGCGAAGCGGACGCCGTCGAGAGTCAGGTCGTCCAGCAGCCACGCGAGGCGGTTGGTGCTGTTCGCGATCGGAGTACTCATCAGCTGTCGTGCCCTTTCGTCGAGCGTGCGGCCGCGGCGCGACCGTGTCTGGAACCGCTGTGCCAGGCCGCCGCGAGCTCGGGACGGGCCAGCACCTCGCCGGTGTCGACGCGCTCGTCGGCCGGGGCGACGGTGCGGCGCGTGCGTTTGGGCAGCCCGCCGGTGGTGCGGTCGAGCTCGGCCACGTCCAGCTCGGGCGCCGACGCGCTGATCTCGGAAACGGGTTGTGGCGGTGCTACCGGTTCGGGCGCCTCGGCATGCTTGGGGCGGTGCACCTCGCTGGCCGTGACGAGGAGGGCGGCGGGAACGAACACCATCGCCCTGGTGCCGCCGTAGATATTGGGCCCGTCGACATAGGCGGCGAAGCCGTAGCGGCGCGCGAGCGCGGCGACACCGGGGAACCCCACCCGCGGGGACGGGCCGAGCGCGTTGATGTCGACGACGCGCTCACCCGAGAGCACCTGGCGGGCCTCCTCCATCTGTTCGCGGCTCATCCGCACCCCCGCGTCGTCGATGATCACGGTGACGCCGTGGTGGCCCTGCTGGTAGGAGATGTCGACGAACGACGACGGCGGCGAATAGCGCAGCGCGTTGTCGAGCAGGGTCGCGACCGTGTGCACCAGCGGTTCTACCGCCCGGCTCATGACCACGAGATCGCAGTTGCCCGTGCGCACGCGCAGATAGTCGCGCACGCGGCCGGTGGCGCCGCCCACCACGTCGCCGACGGTCTGCTGCGGCCAGCGTCTGCCGGGCAGCCCGCCGGAGACGATCACGTAGGCCTGCGCCTGGCGAATCATCTGCTGGACCGTGTGATCGATGCGGGTCAGCGTCGCGTAGACCTCGTCGTTGCGGTTCTCCCGCAGCGCGTTGCTCACGACCTGGCCGACGTCGGCGCCGAGACTGACCACGGTGGTGCCGAAGGCGCGGACCGCGTTGCTGGTGGCCGACCGCGCGTCGGCGGAGACCTGGGCGCGCGTCTGCTCCTGTGCCGCCTCGACCTGCGCCGCGGTGCGTTCTTCGGCGGCCCGCTCGGCCAGTGCTGTCTCGTGTTCTCGCGCACGCAGTTCCTCGGCGTGGGCGAGCGACATCTGTTTCATCGCCGCGTCTTTGGCGTGGAGATCGCGCTCGGCCACCACCAGGCGGCCGCGGATCTGACGTTCGTTGCGCAGGGCCTGTAACGCGACAGCGACCGCGCCGAGCAGGACCAGTGTTGCTAGGGAGAACAAGAAGACCGCGAGCGTCGGAGTCATCGGTTCCTTTGTCGTTTGTACCGACCGAAGAGCCGTGGTGGCCGGGTCCTCGCCGGTCTCTCCGACGAGACTTCTCGCCGACGTCCTGCCCTCACGAGAGCTGCGCCGCACCACAATTCGGTACCGCGCGCGTGAGTTCGGTCGATTCCGGGCTCGCTGCCCGGCGTTTCGGCGATGCCGGACACGTTAGCAGTGCGAATTGCCGAGTGCTCCAAAGGGGTTGCCGCAGAACGTAACTCGCACTGTGGTGTAGGGGTCGTGAATTGATACCGGCGGTTTACCCTCGCCGTGTACGGTTGAACGCATACAGGTCGGCCGTGACCAGCGGCGACCAACGCGTCGTCGCCGCACTCGGCCCCGAGTCACCGGCTCTCATTCCTTACCCTCGTCTGCCGCAGCGGCGCCGTCGATCGATCCGAGGAAGAGCCCTGCATGACCAGCGATCTCGACGACGACCCGTCCGACATGACACCCGCCGACCCCGAGGAAGAAGACCCGACCGTCCATTGGCCCGAACCGAGCCCGCTGCAATCGTGGTGGACCGACATCATGGGCGCCAAGAAACCGCGCCGTTTCGGCCAGCAGAGCTGACTCGGCCGATATGACCCACAAGGGCCGCACCGTCACCGGTGCGGCCCTTGTCATGTTCGAGCTGTATTCCCCAGGGTATTGACCTGGACGCCGTGTCCAACATAAATTACATGGACACCGTGTCTCAGGTATCCGGGACACACGGCACACGGGAGCGCGTACATGACACAGAAGGTGTTCGTCGTCGGCGTCGGCATGACGAAGTTCGAGAAGCCGGGTTCGCTGGAGTGGGACTATCCGGAGATGGCCCGCGAGGCCGGGACCAAGGCGCTCGCCGATGCCGGTATCGACTACGACCAGGTCGAGCAGGCCTACGTCGGCTATGTGTACGGCGAGTCCACCTCGGGACAGCGCGCGGTCTACGAGCTGGGCCTGACCGGCATTCCGGTGATCAACGTCAACAACAACTGTTCCACCGGATCGACCGCGCTCTACCTCGCGGCGCAGGCGATTCGCGGTGGCCTCGCCGAGTGCACGCTCGCACTGGGCTTCGAGAAGATGCAGAAGGGCTCGCTCGGTTCGACCTACGACGACCGTGAGCAGCCGATGATGAAGCACCTGCTGGCGCTGGCCGAATTGCAGGAGTTCGCCATGCCGCCCGCGCCGTACATGTTCGGCGCCGCGGGCAAGGAGCACATGGAGCTCTACGGCACCACCGCCGAGCAGTTCGCCAAGATCGGCGTCAAGAACCACAAGCACTCGGTGAACAACCCGTACGCGCAGTTCCAGAAGGAATACAGCCTGGAAGAAGTGCTGGGCGCCAAGCAGATCTACGGTCCGCTCACCAAGCTGCAGTGCTCGCCGACCTCCGACGGCTCCGGTGCCGTGATCCTGGCCAACGAGGACTTCGTCGACCGGCACAATCTGGCCGACCGCGCGGTCGAGATCGTCGGGCAGGCCATGGTCACCGACCTGCAGACCACCTTCTCCACCAACAGCGCGATCAACCTGGTCGGCGCCGACATGTCGCGCACCGCGGCGCGCAAGGTCTACGAGCAGGCCGGGATCGGCCCCGCCGACATCGACGTCATCGAACTGCACGACTGCTTCTCCACCAACGAACTGCTGACCTACGAGGCTCTCGGCCTGTGCGCACCGGGCGAGGGCGGTCGGCTCGTCGACGACAACGCCACCACCTACGGCGGCCAGTGGGTCGTCAACCCGTCGGGCGGTCTGATCTCCAAGGGCCATCCCCTCGGGGCGACCGGGCTGGCCCAGTGCAGCGAACTCACCTGGCAGCTGCGCGGCGACGCCGATGCCCGTCAGGTCGCGGACGCGCGCATCGCCCTGCAACACAACATCGGTCTCGGTGGCGCGGTCGTAGTGACCGCCTACCGTCCCGCCGTTCGCTGACCTTCCCCCACCGAATCACACCAGGAGAAACCCCATGGCATCTGTATCCGTTTCCACCGCACTTCCCGTCGCCCCCGAGCTGGCGTGGGCCCGTCTGAGCGATCTCGCCAACTGGGAGGAATGGCTGACCATCCACCAGGGCTGGCGCGGCGATCTGCCCGCCGAGCTCGCCGCGGGCTCGCGTTTCACCGAGGTCGTGTCGGTGATGAACATGGCCAACAAGATCGAGTGGACCGTCGCCGAGGTCGTCCCGAACTCGTTCCTGCGCATCACCGGCGCCGGAATGGCCGGTGTCACCATCGAATTCGCGCTGAAGGTGGAGGCCACCGAGACGGGCTCGGAGGCCGCGTTCGACGCGAGCTTCAAGGGCGCGATGATCGTGGGCCCGATCGGCAAGGCTGTGGCCAAGCACGCCGAAGCCGATCTGAAGGAGTCGATGGAGAAGTTCACCGCGCTCGTCGGCTCGGCCGCATGACCACCTCGGAATCGGCCGGAGTCGTCTTCGACGGCTCCGGCCTGGGGGAGTGGACCGACGAGGAGCGGTTCTCGGTCACCGCCGAGCGGATCGCGGAATACGCCGCGGCGACCAATGATCCGATCGCCGCGCACCTATCGGGCGAGATCGCGCCGCCGGTGTTCGCGGTGGTGCCGGTCTTCACCTCGATGGCACCGGCCGCGCTGTCGGTCGCGCCGGTGGAACTGCTGATGAAGCTGGTCCACGGCGAGCAGGACTTCCTCTTCCATCGGCCGATCCGGGCCGGTGACGAGCTGGTGGTACGGGCCAAGCCGATCGGCTACGTGGGCCGACCCAACGGGTCGACGGTGGTCGTCTATGCCGAAACCCGCGACGCGGCGGGTGAACTCGTCAACGAGCAGTGGATGACCGCGTTCTTCCGCAAGGTCGACGCGGGCCCCGGTGAAGGCGAGCTCGCGCCCGCACACCGGATCACCGACGCGGACCGGGCCGCTGACCCGGTCGCGACGGTCACCGCCCACATCGACGAGGACCAGACCTTCCGCTATTCCCCGGCCTCGGGCGACCCGATGCCGATCCACCTCGACGACGAGATCGCCCGCATGGCAGGCCTTCCCGGCATCATCAACCACGGTCTGTGCACCATGGCGTTCACCTCGTGGGCCGCGCTGACCGAACTCGCCGACGGCGACACCGCGCGCCTGCGCAGGCTCGCCGTGCGGTTCGCCAAGCCGGTGCTGCCCGGCCAGGACATCACCAGCACCTTCTGGCCCACCGAATCCGATGATCCGGGCGTGCGGGCCTACGCCTTCGAGACCGAAGCCGTGGGCCAGATCGCGATCACCGACGGCCGCGTCGAAATCAACTAGGAGACAGAACTCATGGGAAAACTCGACGGTCGCGTCGCGGTCATCACCGGTGCCGGTCGCGGCATCGGCCGCGAACACGCGCTGCTGTTCGCCCGCGAAGGCGCCAAGGTCGTGGTCAATGACCTCGGCGGCGCCAACGACGGCACCGGCACCGACGCAGGCCCGGCCCAGCAGGTGGTCGACGAGATCGTCGCCGCCGGCGGAACCGCGGTCGCCAACACCGACAACATCGCCACCTGGGACGGCGCGAAAGCGCTGGTCGACCAGGCGGTCAGCGAGTACGGCACCCTCGACATCGTCGTGAACAACGCGGGCATCCTGCGCGACGCGTTCATCGCGGGCATGGACGAGTCGCAGTGGGACTCGGTCATCGCGGTGCACCTCAAGGGCCACGCCGCCACCCTGCATCACGCCGCGGCGTACTGGAAGGCACAGTCCAAGGCCGGTACCCCGGTGTCGGCCTCGGTGATCAATACCGCGTCGGCCTCCGGCACGTTCATGCCCAATGCCGGTCAGGGCAACTACGGTGCGGCCAAGGCCGGCATCGCCGCGCTGACACTGGTCGCCGCCGACGAGCTCGAACGCTACGGCGTGCGCGTCAACGCGATCGCCCCGATCGCGCGCACCCGACTGACCCTCGCGACCCCCGGTATGGGCGCGCTGTTCGCCGCCGAGGTGCCCGAGGGCGAGTTCGACGCGTTCGCCCCGGCCAATATCTCCCCGCTGGTCGCACACCTCGCCGCGGCCGACTGCGCGCTCACCGGCAAGGTGTTCGCCGTGCAGGGCGGTGCGATCGTCGAACTGGCCGGTTGGCACGACGTGCGCACCGTGGAAACCGACGGACCGTGGACCATCGACGAGGTGGCCGCCCAGCTGAAAGAGACCAACTAGCCATGGCGCGCAACAGTTATGAGCTCGGGGTCGGCGTCAGTGAGGACCATCTGGCCCTCGCCGACGCGGTCGCCGGATTCGTCGAGCGGACCGTCACGGCCGATGTCGTTCGGGCCGCGGTCGAGTCCACCGACTCGGGCAAAGTCCTGCCGTACTGGGACGCGCTCGTCGCCCAGGATCTGCTGAGCCTGCACATCGCCGAGGACCTCGGCGGTCAGGGGGCCGGTCTGCTGACACTGGCCGTCGCACTCGAACCGCTCGGGCGTGGCCTGCACACCGGTCCGTTCGTCCCGACGGTTCTCGCCGGTGCGGTGCTGGCCGCCGCGCGCGGCACACGCGCCGAGGGCACGTCGGAATCGGCGTCCGCTCGGCTTGCCGGGCTGGCGGACGGATCGCGCACCGGTGCGGTGGCATTGACCTCGAACTTCACCGGCACGCTGACCGATGGCACGTTGACCGTCAGCGGAACGGCAGATGGTGTGCTCGGGGCACTGTCGGCCGATGTCGTCATCGCGCCGGTCAGCGTGGCCGGCGAACAGCGGTGGGTCGTCTTCGAGAACATCGATCTGACGATCAGCGCGCAGGACAGCGTCGACGTGCTGCGTGGTTCGGCTCGCCTGCACGCGGATTCGGTCGCGGTCTCGTTCGATTCGGTGCTCGACGTGACGTCGGCGCGCGTGCGTTCGGTGGCCGCTGTGGTACTCGGCGCCGAGGCAGTCGGCGTGATGTCGTGGTGTGTGTCGACCGCGTCGGAATACGCCAAGACCCGGGTGCAGTTCGGTCGGCCGATCGGTCAGTTCCAGGGTGTCAAACACAAGTGCGCCCAGATGGGCATCGCGCTGGAGAAGGCGCGCGCCGTGCTGTGGGACGCCGCGTACGCGCTCGATCGCGACGACGACACCGCCGATTACGCGGCCGCCGTCGCCGCGCTGATCATTCCCGACGCCGCGGTGCAGGTCGCCCAGGAGTGCATCCAGGTGCACGGCGGCATCGGCTTCACCTGGGAGCACGACGCGCACCTATACTACCGGCGGGCCCTGGCGTTGCGTGGCCTGCTCGGTGCGCGCGACGAACGTGCCGAGGCGGTGGCCGGTTACGCGCTGTCGGGGCTGACCCTGTCCAGTGAACTGGAATTGCCCGCCGAGGCCGAACAGATCCGTGCCGCGGTCCGGGCCGAACTCGCCGAGATCGCGGCGATCGACGACGAGGACGACCAGCTCGTCGCCCTCGGCGACGGCGGCTGGAACCTCCCGCACCTGCCCCGCCCCTACGGCCGCTCGGCCTCCCCGCTCGAGCAGGTGGTGATCGCCCAGGAGATCAAGGCCTCCGGCATCCAGATGCCCCAGCTGCTGATGGGCACCTGGGCGGTCGGCGCGATCGTTCCGCACGGTGACGACCGCCAGAAACAAGAACTGGTCGTGCCGACACTGCGCGGCGAACTGGTGTGGTGCCAGCTGTTCAGCGAACCGGGCGCGGGCTCGGATCTGGCGAGCCTGACCACCAAGGCCACCAAGGTCGACGGTGGCTGGCGGGTGAGCGGACAGAAGATCTGGACCACGGTCGCGCAGTTCTCGGACTGGGCGATGCTGATCGCGCGCACCAGCCCCGACAAGCCCAAACACGAAGGCATCACCTACTTCGTGCTCGACATGTCCTCGCCCGGGATCACGGTGCGCCCGCTGCGGGAGATGACCGGATCGGCACTGTTCAACGAGGTGTTCCTCGACGAGGTGTTCATTCCGGACGAGAACGTGGTCGGCGAGGTCGACGACGGCTGGCACGTGGCCCGCACGACCCTCGCCGGTGAGCGGGTGGCGCTGAGTCAGAAGATGGAGGCCTACGCCACCGACACCGACCTGCTGCATTTCGCGATCGGACGCGACCTCTCGCCGGTGGCGCGCTACCGGCTCGGCGAACTCATGGCAGAGAGCCGAGCGGTGGACGTGATCAGTTCGCGGGTGGTGCTCAAGCAGCTGTCCGGCATCGACGTGTCCACCACGTCCAGCGTCGGCAAACTGCTGGGAATGGCACTGGGACAGGCGATTTCGGAGTACGTCGTCGCCGAACTCGGCGTCGCCGGTGTGGTGTCGGTGCCCGGCGAGCGCAGCGACCACGCGATGGAACAGCTGATCGCGGGCCGTGCCACCACCATCTACGGTGGCACCACCGAGGTCCAGCTCAATGTCATCGGTGAGCGGATGCTCGGTCTGCCACGGGATGCGGCGGTGAACGGGTGAGTACTCCCGGCTCTCGGACGAGCGGACCCCTTGCCGGTCTGCGGGTGATCGAAATCGCCAGTCTCGCACCGGGTCCCTTTGCGTGCATGGTGCTGGCCGATCTCGGCGCCGAGGTGATCCGCGTGGATCGGGTCGGTGACTCGGCCGGGCTGCTCGCCCCGTCGGGTGTGCTCGACCGCGGCCGCGCCTCCATCGCGGTGGACCTGAAATCGACCGAGGGCCGGGAGGTCGTGTTGCGCCTGGCCGAAACCGCCGACATTCTCGTCGAAGGGTTCCGGCCGGGCGTGGCCGAACGCATGGGCATCGGGCCCGACGCCTGCGCCGCTCGCAATCCCGGGCTGATCTACGGCCGGATGACCGGGTGGGGCCAGGACGGACCGCTGGCCGACGCCGCCGGTCACGACATCAACTACATCGGTGTCGCCGGCGCGTTGGATCTGCTCGGCCGGGCCGGACAGAATCCGACTCCGCCGGTGAACCTGCTCGGCGACTTCGGTGGCGGCGGAATGCTACTCGTCGTCGGTGTGCTCGCCGCACTGCAGGAACGGACGCGATCGGGCCTCGGCCAGGTGGTCGACGCCGCGATGGTCGACGGCGCGGCCCTGTTGACGGCGTTCCTGCACGGCATGCACGCCGCGGGTCTGTGGGAAGGCGAACGAGGCGAGAACCTGCTCGACGGCGGTGGCGCCTATTACGACACCTATCGCTGCGCCGACGGCGGATATGTCGCGGTCGGCGCGGTCGAGCCACACTTCTACGCCGAACTGCTCGACCGGCTCGGCTTGGCGTCGGCCGAGTTGCCCGCGCAGTACGACCTAGACAGCGCCGAGGAACTACGCACGGCGCTGGCCGAGGTGTTCGCCACCAAGTCGCGCGACGAGTGGGCCGCGGTGTTCGCGGACTCGGATGCCTGCGTGTCGCCGGTGCTGTCGCCGTGGCAAGCCCACGAGCACCCGCACAACAAAGCCCGTGACACCTTCGTCGAGGTTGGTGGCATCAGGCAGCCGGCCCCCGCCCCCCGGTTCGGGCGCACACCCGCACCGGTGCCGCGCCCTGGCAGCACCACCGGCGCCGACACCGGTGCGGTATTGCGCGAGCTCGGCTACAGCGACGACGAGACCGACCGTCTGCGCCGCGCCGGGGCGATCGCCTGACGCCCGCCGCTCACCGGTGCCTTCCGAGCCCGACCCGCTGCACTACAGTTCGTCGTTGTATTCGGTAAACCGCCTCTCCGGTCTCGGCAAACCCGATGGGTCCCTTTCCGGAGGGGCCCGCCCCGATCTGGACTGAGTGGAGGGTGCGACGAAGGAGTACCCGGAGGGAGGGAAGATCGGGGGCCCGAAGGGCCCCGACTCGAGCGCGCCAGCGCTCCAAAAAAGCAGGAGGAATGTGACCGCACAGCGCACCGACGGCAGAGCCAGCCGCTGGGACCGCCACCGCGCCGACCGCCGTGAACTGATCCTCGCCGCTGCCCTCGAGGCCGTGCAGTCCCAGGGTGCCTCGGTCGGCGTCCAGGAGATCGCCGACCTCGCCGGCGTCCCTCGCTCGGTCCTGTACCGCCTGTTCAAGGACCGCCAAGACCTCGACGAGCAACTGCGCACCCGCATCATCGACGACTTGATGGCCGTACTCGCGCCCACCCTGAATCCCGAGGGCACCGTCGCCGAGGCGATCGCACGCTCCGTCGACGCCTATGTGGGCTGGATCGCGACCAACCCGCGCCTGCACTATTTCCTCGGCGCCGGATCCGGTGCTAGCAAGGATCACAACTCGCCGATCGTGTCCGGGACCAAGATCGCCATCGCGGGGACCGTGCGCGAGGTGTTCGAGAGCGCGTTGCGGGCACAGTCCGCGCCGGAGGCAGTCGCCGAACCGATGGCCTTCGGCCTGGTCAGCTTCGTCGACGGCAGCGTGAACCGGTGGCTGAGCCGGTCGATGCAGCCGATGGACGCGGCCGAGCTGTCGTCCTACCTGCAGGTCGCCATCTGGGCGATCATCGACGCCAGTCTGCGCGAGGTCGGCGTCACCCTCGATCCACAGACGTCGATCGCCGAACTGACGACGGCGAATTAGATGTAACACGCGGTTGCGTCAACCCTTGTGTGGTACCGCTGGTACCACTAAACTGGGTAGTGGAATCGTACCGAGGAGACACCGATGACGCTGTCCAGCTACCACGAGGTCCTGCAGAGCCTGTCCGAAGGCTCGGTGACCAAACACTTCGATCCCTACGTCGATATCGACTGGGACTCGCCCGAGTTCGCCGTGCACAGCGACGACCCGCGCTGGATCATGCCCGAGGCAGACCCGCTGGGCCGTCACCCCTGGTACAAGGCGCAGCCGGTCGAACGGCAGATCGCGATGGGTCTGTGGCGCCAAGCCGGGATCGCCAAGGTCGGCATCGACTTCGAGCAGTTGCTGATCCGCGGGCTGATGCAGTACCTGACCTCGGTACCCAACGGTGACCCGGAATTCCGCTACGTCACGCACGAGGCCGCCGAAGAGTGCAACCACACGATGATGTTCCAGGAGATGATCAATCGCATCGGCTATCGCGATGTGGTGGGCATGGGCTCCGTCGATCGCACGCTCGCCTTGGTCATCTCGCCCGCGGTGAAGTTTTTCCCCGGGTTCTTCTTCACGATGGTCCTCGGTGGCGAGGAGCCGATCGATCATCTGCAGAAGGCGCTGCTGCGCAGCGGCACCGACCTGCATCCGATGGTCCATCGGGTGATGGAGATCCACGTGGCCGAGGAGGCCAGGCACATCTCGTTCGCGCACGAGTATCTGCACCGCAACGTGCCTTCGATGAACCCGGTATCGAAAACTGTGCTGTCGGTGGCCTTCCCGATCACGATGCGGGTGATGCTGGCGATGATCGCGACCCCGCCCAAGCAGTTCGTCGAGAAGTTCGCGATTCCCGACGAGGTGATGCGAGACGCGTACTGGCGCAGCCCCGGATCGCGACACATCAAGCGTGACGTGTTCACCGATGTGCGCGCGCTGGCCACCGACATCGGCCTGATGAACCCGGTCGCCAAGCGGGTGTGGCGGCTGCTCGGCATCGACGGACCGGTATCGCGCTACCGCAGCGAGCCCGCGCGCAGGACCGCATGAGGCCCGAAAGCTGGCCGGCGCCCACGCGGGCCGAGCTCCCGGACAAGGATCCGTTCTTCGCGCCCCGGCCAGGATTCGAGAGCCTCGCCGAGGGCACGATCCTGCGTTCGCGACCGGTCGAACTCGCCGCGTTCGGTCTGATCGGGCTGAAGGTCAGGGCCTGGCAGCTGCTGTACCGCACGACCGATCTCAACGGCACGCCAGAGGCATCCGTCACCACCGTGGTGGCACCGGTCGGCGGTGTCGCACCCGGTGCGCCACTGCTGTCGTTCCAGTGCGCGATCGACGCCATCTCGCCGCGAGCCTTTCCGTCCTATTCGTTGCAGCGCGGCTCCCGTGCCATCGGCACCTTCGTGCACGTCGAGCTCCTGTGTTTTGTCGACGCGCTGTCCAAGGGCTGGGCGATCTCGATCCCGGATCACGAAGGCATGCTCGGCGCGTGGGGAGCGCCACGCGAACCGGGCTACCGCGCCCTCGACGGCATCCGTGCCGCGCTGGCCTTCGGACCCGGCGGGCTCGACCCGTCGGCGCAGGTCGGCCTGTGGGGTTACTCCGGCGGCGGGCTGGCCACGGCATGGGCCGCGGAAATGGCGCCGACCTACGCCCCCGAACTCGACATCGTCGGTGCGGTGCTCGGTTCCCCGGTGGGCGATCTGGTCTCGACCTTCCATCGACTCAACGGCGGCCTGCACGCCGGACTGCCGACCCTCGTCGTGGCCGCGCTGCGCCGGGTGTATCCGGCGTTCGAGGAGCTGGTCACCACCCATTTCAGCGACGAAGGTCGCGCGGTGCTCGACAAGGCCGCCCAGTCGACGACCGCCGCCGCGGTAGTGCGGCTGGCTCGCTACAACGTCGACCGGCACAGCGGTACCCCGATCGCCGAGCTCCTCGCGATGGAAGCGATGCTGGCCGTCTTCGCCGATCTCACGCTCGGCGACCGGGCGCCCGCGGTACCGCTGTTGGTCGTGCAAGCCGTGCACGACCAGATCATCTCGGTGGCCGATATCGACGCGCTCGTGCAGCGCTATCGCGAGCACGGCGCGCACGTGACCTACCTGCGTGACCGGGCCAGCGAGCACCTCACCCTGCTTCCGCTGTCGACACCGCTGAGCCTGAACTGGCTCAGCGACCGATTCACCGGAGTAGCGGTGACGCCGTCGCGAACCCGCACGGTGCGCACCGTGCTCGCGCTACCGGCGGGTCGTCGGGGTTTGGGCGCCCTCGTGCTCGCCGCGATGCGGGTCCTGTTCGGGCGGCCCATCACGGCCTCGACGGCCGTTTACGGCCCAGAACGCACGGCGAGCAGGGCTCATCGCGCAGCCTGAAGCAATAACTTACTCACTGGTAATATATGGAAATTGTGGGTCTGCCGGTAGGCAGTGACTGGTGAGGTAAGGGGTTTACCGATGGGGATCGTTGCCGAGCTGCCGCGCGCGGTGCGCAATGTGTGGTCGGTGTCGTTCGGTGGTGGACTCGAGTCCTACCGCCCCGCACCGTCGACGACGGTGTACGACGGGGCGCACCGGCACCTGAAGCGCTACGACCGCGCCATGTCGGCGAAGGGCAATCCGGTGCTGCTCGTGCCGCCGCTCGCGGTGACCACGGCGTGCTTCGACCTGCGTCCGGGGCAGAGTCTGGTGCGCTATCTGCTCGACCAGGGCAGGCAGCCCTACGTCATCGACTACGGCGAATTCGGTTATGCCGATCGCGATCTCGGCCTCGAGGACTGGACCGACGACATCCTGCCCGAGGCGATCTCGCGAGTCTCCGAAGAACACGACGGCCGCGGTGTGGACATCATCGGCTGGTCGCTGGGCGGTGTGCTGGCCCTGCTGACGGCAGCCTCCCATGCCGACCTGCCGATCGCCTCGATCACCTGCCTGGCCGCACCGATCGACCAGGCCGGCACCGCGTTCCTGATCCCGCTGCGCCTGCTCGCCAAGGTCACCGGTGGTCGGGAGATGGCCGTGGCGACCAAGGTCATGGGCGGCATCCCGCAGGAATTCGTGCGGCTGGGGTTCCGGATCCAGGCTTTCGACCGCGAGCTCGCCAAACCGATATACCTGGCCCGCAACGCCTTCGACACCGAGGCGCTGGCCAAGATGGAGGCGACCGACCGGTTCATGGCCACCATGCCCGGCTACCCCGGCCGCTCGTACTGGCAGATCTACCGCAGCCTTGTGCTGCGCAACGAACTCGCGAGCGGGTCGATCCGATTGCGGTCGGACCTGGTGATCGAGCTGTCGAAGGTCACCTGCCGGGTATTGCTGGCAGGCAGCCGCAGCGACGTGGTGGTGCCCGCCGCCTCGGTGCGCCGCGGCCTCGATGTGCTGCCGAACGCCGCCGAGGTGGAGTTCGTCGAGGTCAGCGGCGGCCACCTGGGCATGGTGTCCGCCGCCGATACGACCTGGCCCGCGATCGAGGAGTTCCTCAGCCGCTGACCACCGCGCCCGGATCGGCAGTATTGTCGCCGTCCACCAAACCGCGGGCAGGTGCAGTCCGAACCTCTCTACATGCCTCACGTCGATCGACCGTGGGGTGACCCGCACTGCCTCGACAGTGCACCCGGTAGACGAGAGGTTTTCTCAGTGAGAAGAACACGGCGATCGATCCGTACGGCGAGGGTGTACGCGGCGTTGGTGAGCGCGCTGACCTTGGCGGGTCTGGCGCTGCCTGCGAATGTCGCTGTCGCCGAACCCGACACCGCGCGTGTGGTCTCGGCGGTCGACATCGACGACAGGCGCCAATTGGTGACCGTCTTCTCGCCGGCGATGGACAAACCGATCCCGTTGCAGGTCATCCGTGCCGCCGACACCGCGAACCCGCGGCCGACGATGTACCTGCTCAACGGCTCCCAAGGCGGCCCGAATCAGAGCGGCTGGGACGCGCAGACCGACGCCGTGAGCTTCCTTCGAGACAAGGACGTCAACGTCGTGACCCCGGTCGGGGGTGCCAGCTCCTACTACACCGACTGGGTGCGCGACGACGCTGTGCTCGGGCGCAACAAATGGCAGACGTTCCTCAACGAAGAGTTGCCCTCGGTCATCGAGGGGTTCCTTCGCGCCGACGGAAACCGCACGGTGGTCGGTGTGTCGATGAGCGGCACATCGGTGCTGAATCTGGCGATCGCCAAGCCCGGCTTCTGGAACAGCGTGGCGTCCTACAGCGGTTGCGCGCAGACGTCGGACCCCATCGGCCAGGAATTCGTCCGGATCACGGTGGAGAACTGGGGCGGCGGCCAGAGCATCGAGAATATGTGGGGACCGCGCAACGGCCCGCTGTGGCGAGCCAACGATCCGCTCGTCAACGCGGAAGGACTACGAGGCACCGAGGTCTATCTGAGCACCGGCACCGGCATCCCCGGCGCACCCCACGACACACCGGCCGACCCCCGTGTCCAGGACGGCAGGATCCCGCTCCCCGTTCAGATCGCGTTCGGCGGCCCCATCGAAGCGGCAGTGCACTTCTGCACCGTGAACCTCGCCAACCGACTGCGCGAGTTGAACATTCCGGTCACGCTGGACGAGCGTCCCGTCGGCACACACTCGTGGGGCTACTGGGAAGACGACCTGCGCTCCTCGTGGCCTTTCCTGGCACAGTCGGTCGGCAGCCGGACCAACTGAGCCGACCGCGTCCACCCTCGTCGCCACTGCCGGGGCGACGAGGGTGGACGGTCAGGCCTTCGTGGCGACGACCAGGATGTTCTTTCCGAAGAACTTGCCGGTGACGACCTGAAGGAGCTTGCTGAGCGGGAACACCACCCGGTCGTAGAGCTTCAGCGCCCGCGTGTTGATCGTGCCGTCGTCGCTGCCCGCGAATTTGTACGCCAAGGTGGCGAAGAAGCCGATCGGGTCGCAGTAGCGCGACTCCACGATCTCCAGCCCGGCGTTGCGCAGCATGCGATCGAGCTGGGTCCGGCGGTAACGACGGTAGTGCCCGACCTTCGTGTCCATGGACGTGAACAGCATCTCTAGCGCCGGCACATAGATCACCAGCGTCCCTCCCGGCCGCAGCAGCGAGGTGAGGTGTTCCGACGCTTCCTGGTCGTTCTTGATGTGCTCGAAAACGTTGAAAGAATATATGAGACTGTACATTTCGGATTCGGACGGCTCGGCCTCGCAATCGACGACCTTGTAGCCCTTCGACAGCAGCAATTTCTGCAACTCGGCGTCGGGTTCGAGACAATCCGGGATGATCCCACGCTCGGCCAACATATCGGCATAGGTGCCTCTACCGGCGCCGAAGTCGAGTATGCGCAGATCTGGCGACGTGACATGTTTATCCACGCAGTCGATCAGAAACTTGTTGTAGTTGACCGCTTCGGTCATCGCCTCCAAGTTGTCGCACCCGGTGTACGCGAATTCGCTGCTGGTCACGCTTGATCCCCTCAATGCATCGATGGGCGGCAATGGCGGTCAGCGTAGTCCGACTACATTGCGGTGCCGCGACATCGGGCAACATTGCTGCGCGTCTCCGAAGGCGTGCGGCGTAACCGACGAGGCTGCCCGCAGGAGAAGGGGATCGGATCATGTTGCGAGGTAACCGATTCGGCGCATCGGGTGTGTGCTCACGCCCGATGCGCCGAACCGGTTTCCGCGGCATCACGTTGTTGGTGTGCCGTCAATCCTGCTGATCGAACCGGCGGCGATCAGTCATCGTGGTGAGGGTGACCGGTCCGGACCAACCGCAGGGTGACTCGCACATGCCAGTTACCATCGCGGTGGTCGATCCGTCGCTGTAATAGACGGTGTGCGTGCTGGCCCGCGCCGGATAACCGCAGGACGGGCACTTCCCGAAGTAGTCGAGCACCTCGCGAACTCCGGACGCAGCTACCGGTTTCGGCGTCCAAGGCATTGAATCTGTGCGTTCGACTGCACTGTCGCGCATTTCGGATATCCCCCATTGTCGCGACGACGATGGGTCCGCCGTCGCGTCAATTCGAGACAAGAGCCTTTCAGTAGTGCTTGGCTCCCGGCGTGCACGGGCTCGCCGAACCGGTCAATGTCGCCACATCACAGACGCCACCGGTCAGGATCTGAAACGGAGTGACGCCGAGCAGGACGATCAATCCGATGATGTCACCTTGCCCGGCCAGTAGAGCGGCCGAGTTGGCCGCGGCCGAGCCTGCGTCGGCTCCCGATGAGCCTGTCTCGGCTACAGCCGTGCCCGCCGCGGCTCCGACGAGGCCGGCTACCGCGACCGAGGCTGCGGCGATACGAAGGGTGTTACGCATTTCGTGCTCCTTGCTAGGGAGTAGGAACTCCCTGGAAATGGGGTTCGTGGGAGAACTTCGCCGACGTGTCAGCGCGGCGGCTTGCTCATGTCGCGGTTCATCATCGGGAGTTCGATGCTGATCGGCAGGCGCAGTTCGGCCAGATAGATCAGGGCGGCCTTGCGCAGGAATTCGTCGAGAAGCCAGTAGGGATCCTCGAGCGGCGGGACCACGGTGAGCAGGCCCTCGCGCACGGCGATGAACGGACCCCAAGCGACCTGGAGCAGAAGATCCCAGATCGGTTCCCTCGGAATCGCGAGCCCGTCGGCGATCTTGTCGCCGAGCAGGAAACGCGTGAACGCGCCGAGTACCGGCTTGCTCAGAATCGACAGGTCGATGTTGGCGCCCAGGCTGAGGAGTCGATCGGCCAGCTTGGCGCCTTCCGGCGTCGCCGCGAGGATGGGATCGAGGATTTGCGCAGCTTGGGAATTGGCATCGGGCCATGACTTGGGGATGTATTCGTCGCGGACACCCAGCAGGTGCGCGGCGACCTGCCAGGAGTGCAGGAAAGCATCCGCTTCGTGTGCCGGGATCGGCACCTTCCAAGAGTTCAGGTGCTTCATCACGGTCGTCGGCAGACTGTGCCAGGTGACCATGATGTCGTTCTGGCTGATCGGGATGTCCTCCTCCGCGGAGTGCACCCAGTGCGGGGACTGCGGCAGCAGGTGGCGCACCGCGGCATGAACGAGGCGGGTCTTGACGCAGGTGACGATCATTTCCCCGTCGGGGGTGTAGGCATTCGCGCTACCGATGTCGTAACCGAGTTTCGCGGTCTTGGTGATGCGGTCTTTGAGGTCGTGACCGCCCTTGGAGTAGTAGACCGACCGCGCCTCCTTCGGGATGACGGTGCTCATCATGCCGCTGGCGAACCCGTAGAGGACACCGAGATACAGTCCGCGCTTCTTGTTGAACGCGATCGCGGTATCCAACTTGCCCGGGTCGGTCCACTGCGGCAGTCGGCGGGCGTACTCCATGAAGTCGTGCAATTCCGTGGGCAAGCCGGCGGGCAGTGCCTGACCGTTCTTGGTCCAGGTCCGCAACAGTTCGTTGATCTTGGGGACTTCGCCGCGGTCGATGAGTCCGGCGACGAGTTGGTCGGCTTCGGGATCCCATACCGTCAACGGGTCGACACCGGATCCGGATCCGGCTACCGATCCTTCTGGCGACCAGGTCCACGGATCGGCCCGTGCGGTCGCACCCAATCCGATGGCGCCTGCCACGCCGAGCATTCCGCCGGCCTTCAGCGCGTTACGCCTATTGAGACTATCCATGACATGACTCCTCATTGAGCACAATCAGACCTCCAGACCGCCTCGTGAGCACCCGATGTACATCGTCGAGATGGACTAGAATGTGCAGTAACTTAACAGGCGTTCGGCGCGATGTCTACGTTCTGCGGACTTGCGCCGTGCAATCGCTCGGATTCGACAGGTGCGACGTGGTGACGATCTGCCAAAGAATCGCTTTGACCTGCATAGTTCTCAAATTTTCGGCTAGGGCGTGCGCACGGGAGTGGGGCCGAACCGGCGATCGGCCGCACTGATCATCAATCCAAGTATGGCCGGTAACTTAGCCGGGAAGGCGCAGGTAGTGCTGGATAACTCGCCTCGGCCGTCGCGTGCCGAATCTGGTCGTCTGTAGCCGATTTCGATTCGCAAACACTGCCGTAAGAGGCACGTGCGAGGGATGTCGGGTCGGAATCGCATCGTCGCCCAGCCGATCGATCGGAGGGCTGCGGTCCAACGAGCGGCGTCAGGGCCATGATTGGGAACAATCCGTAACATAGTGCCGTAAACTCGACGATGCGTCTCGCTTTCGGCCCCCGAGCGGCGTTCCGATTTGATGAGAATCATGATTAACTTGTGAACGCCCGTCGCCGACCGTCGGCGACGACGCGCGAGGAGAGTCAAAGATGTCCGCTGTCATCGTCGACGTGATGCCGACACCGCCCGGCGGCGGGAAGTTCGGTGGGGGACTGTCGCAGGTTCCCGGCGCGGGATCGGCGCAGCGATGACGAATCGACGATGCGCCCTGATCACCGGCGGCTCGCGCGGGATCGGCGCCGAGGTCGCGCGGCGCCTGGCCGATCTCGGTTACGACCTCACGCTCGCCGCCCGCGACAAAGCCGTGCTGGACAGCACCGCTGAAGAGCTGCGTGACGACCACGGCGTCGACGTGGTGACCGTGATCGCCAATATGAACGATTCCGAGCAGCTTCAGCGGCTCGCCGATGTCCATGCCGACCGGTTCGGTCGCCTCGACGTGTTGGTGCACTGCGCCGGCACCGGCACCGCCGGACCGGTTGCGACCATGAGCGCCTCCAGCTACCACCGCATGTTCGACATCAACGTCCGGGGTCCCCTGACCCTTGTGCAGCACTGCCTGCCGTTGCTGCGCAAGACGGCGAAGGACAACCCCGGCGCAGGCGCGAAGATCGTCGCGCTGGCCTCGATCACCGGTGTCGCCGGCGAGCCGGGCTTGGCCGCCTATGGGGCCTCGAAAGCCGCTTTGGTGTCCCTCTGCGAAACCATTTCGCTGGAGGAGTCCGCGAACGGTGTCAGCGCGACGGCCATCTCACCCGGCTATGTCGATACCGATATGACGGCCTGGAAGCGCGAGGAACTCGACCGTGCGGCGATGCTCACCACCGGCGACATCGCGGAACTGGTATCGGCCATCACTCGTCTGTCCGCCAATGCCGTCGTTCCCAATATCGTCGTATCCCGGTCGGGAAGCCAGCTGTGGCGAGCATGATCGGCTGCCCGTTACCGACCCGAGCTGACAGATCGAGCGCTGCCCGATGACCGCCATGCGCGGCGAAGTGGGGAACGTGCACATCTCTCCCCGCGCAGCTCGCACCGTGGCCCGTGCGCGTCGCCGCGAGGTCGTCATCGACGCCGCGCGTGACGTCTTCGTGAATTACGGTTTCCACGGCGCCAGCATGGAAGAGATCAGCATCAGGGCGCAGGTGAGCAAACCGGTGCTCTACGACCACTTCATGGGCAAGGTGGACCTGTATTCGACTGTGCTGCAACGCTATCTGGACCACATGACCGATGAGATCAGTCACGCGCTCCGCACAACCACGGGGTACGAGAACACGGTCCGGCGCGTGGTGTCGGCCTATTTCGACTTCGTCGACGAAGACGACGGCGCGGGATACACGCTCGTCTTCGACACCCCGGTCCCGAGTGAGCCGAGCGTCGAGGCCCGGGTGCGTGTCGCGATGACCGAATGCGCCGCACTGGTCGCCGCCGAACTCGACGCGGCGGGGATGGATCACTACCGCGCCCGGGCCTGCGCATTCGGTCTCGTCGGCGCCAGCCACCTGGCAGCCCGCTACTGGTTCGACGCCGGTCGCCCGATCCCCAAGACCGACGCAGTCGACACCACCGTTGCCCTGTTCTGGACAGGTCTGTCCGGACTCGGCTAGTGCGAACCGGTGGGGTTTTCGGATCGTCTGGGCCGTGCTCGAGAAGTGGGTTGATAAGAAGTCCGGGCACCCGCCGAAGTGGATGAAACGGCAGCTCATCGATGGGATCCGTTGGCGGACAGGGGTCGGTGCGCCATGGCGGGATGTGCCCGAGCAGTAAGGGGCCCTGGCAGTCGGTGTACGGATTGTTCCGGTCCTGGCAGCGAGCCCGGGGTACGGGCGGCGATCCTCTCGGCGTTGCAGATCTGCGCCGAGGCTGGCGACGGCATTATCTGGGAGGTCAGTGTGGACTCCACGATCGTCCGCGCGCACCAACATGCCGCTGGTGCGCGTAAAAGGGGGATCCGCAGGTCCAGGCGCCCGGCGGAGTCATCGTCGAGCCGACCGATCATGGTTTGGGCCGCTCCCGGGGTGGCTGGGGAACGAAGCTGCATTTGGCGTGCGAGCAGGGCCGTAAACCGTTGGCGTTGTTGATCACCCCGGGCCAGTGGGGTGACAGTCCCGAGTAAGCAGCGTCACGCCATCGAATGTGGCATCAAACAGCATTGTGCCGTGGCCACCCGATACGACAAACTCGCCGTCCGCTATCTGGCCACTGTTCACATCGCTTCGCATCGCTGCGATCAATATCTGGCTCGGTACTTACCGGCTAATTCTTGAACACGCCTAGTGCATGTTTCGTGCATCCAACGCAATATAAACCTCAAAGATGCTGGCGTGGGGCTATTTTCGGGAATTTCTGACGCGGCACCGGAACAGACGGGGTGGTCTCCGACGATGCACACCGGAATTGGTTGGGGGCACTGTGAATTGACCCAGAGTACTCATGACCTGGCCCTTATCCGCTCTCGCCCGATGATAAAAAGATATGGAACTTGCCTCTGCGTATCCCTGCAGCGGCTGTCACTGCAATTGCTGAGGACGTGAGTCGATGGACAACCTGAACAGACGTGACGCATTGAAGGTCGGCGGGATGCTGGCGGGGATCGGGGCGCTGTCCCTGTCGTTGTTCACCGCCCCGCCACGAGCGCAGGCGTGGAGCTGGTCGGCCAGCGGCTCGATCGCCGGCTCCGGCGACGGGGTCGATCCGATGACCGTGTGGGATCCGGCAGCCGACCAGGTCATAGCCGAGGTCCTCGAGAGCGGCCAGGTGCCCGCGATCAACAAGATTTTGGCTACCTGGACCACCAACAACCAGCCAACGCCGTCGGGCCTGCCCCCGAATCTGACCGCCTTCATCGAGCAGGCGCGCCAGCTGCCGGCCTGGATCGATCAGTCGAAACTGACTGCGGCGGACGACTTCAACTCCAAGCAGGGGCCGTTCATCGGCACCGCCTACGGGTTCGGGGCCGGCCTGTTGGCGACCGTGATCCCGCACGAGTCACGCGCCGTGTACTACTCCAACGGCGGCGGTGATCTCCAGGATCGCATCGCCAAGACCGCCAAGCTCGGCTACGACCTCATGGCCCAGCAGCCGTTCGCGCCCAACGGTCATCTGATCGTGACCTGCGTCAAGACGCGCATGGTGCACGCGGCGGTGCGGCACCTGCTGCCCAAGTCGGCGCCGTGGCTGCAGGTGGCGACCGAGTCTCCCAAGATTCCGATCAGTCAGAACGACATCCTGGTCACCTGGCACAGCCTACCGACCACCATCATGCAGAAGCTGAAGGCCTGGAAGGTACCCATAACCGACGCCCAGTCGGCCGGCCTCCTGCACTCGTGGCAGGTGACCGCGCACCTGCTCGGCGTACAGGACCAGTACATCCCCGCGACGTGGGACTCCGCGAACGCTCAGTCCAAGCAGGTGCTGGACCCGGTTCTGGGCCCCACGCCCGAGGGCACCAAGATCGCCGACCACCTCCTCACCATCGGGCCGGTACTGGCTGCTACCAGTTTTATCACCAAGCCGATGCTCGCCTCGTTCACCAAGTTCGTGCTCGGTGCCCAGGTCGCCAAATGGCTCAATCTGAAGACCGACGCGATCTGGGACGGCATCTTCGCGACGCTGTGGGGGCCGTTCGTCCAGCTCTACCAATTCGGCAGGATCGTCCCTGGTGTCGACTTTATCTACTTCCAATTGACCGAGTTCATCAAGGTAGTCGCGCTGTTGTACCTCAATAACGGCGGTCTCAAACTGGAGCTCCCGATCCCCACCACCAACAACCCGTCGATCCCCGGCACACCGCCCGTCACCACCACCCCATACGCTACGACGACTACGACACCGCCCACTACGACAGCACCCGCGACGACGACACCTCACAGCTAGCCTCGCCCAGGCACGCCAATTGAGCTGTTGTTGTCCTCGAATGGCGAAAGGCGCTCTGAACTGGAATGATTCGACTTGTCCAAGGTTGAATCAGCAGTTGGCGGAGCGCCTTTCTGGTGAGAGTCCACGTGGTGGTCCCCGGAGGTCACCGGATTCAGCATCGGAACGAGAAATTGTCGAGCGATCGTGGCAAGTTGAGCATCGTTGTCGAGGTCGACGACATGGCTGGGGATCGCCACGAAGGAGGCGCAGACCCGGACCATCAGTTCGGCTACCAGATCGGCGTCTACTCGGCTGTGAACATTGCCGACAGCTTGCTCACGACGAAGCTGGCCGGCGACGAATTTCTGGACTGCGGCGATGTTTCGACCTCCGTCACCGATCATCGAGCTCGCAAGTCGGTCTGGCTCGACGGCGATCATGCCATCGATGAGGGGGTTGTGCCGAATAGCGCGTAGCGAACTCACGAACCCTAGTACGAGCCGATCAGCGACTGTCTCCGCGTGCTCGATATCGAGAAGAAACTGGCTGAAATATCGCCTGTACTCCCGCAATAGCACCTGCTCGACCAGTACGTCCTTTGTGGCGAACCGTCGGTAAACCGTGATACGCGAGAGATGGGCCCGCCTGGCCACGTCCTCCATCGTGGAACGTTGGATACCCATCCGGCAAAACTGTTCGTAGGCAGAATCCAGGAGTCGTGCGCGGATTTCGTCCACATCGGCAACATCGTCGACCGCCTCGAGGTACGCGCGTTCGAGAAGAGACGTCTGTTCCGAGGCCCTCGGTCCGGTCGGCAGAACGGGCTTCACAATTTCCTCCTGGCACGGTTGCTCCTTCGTCACAGTGGCCTCTGTGTGGAGTCACATCCTCCTTTTGTAGCAGACTCGGGCCACCGCGTGTTCTTATTGAGATACGCGGTCACGCAATCGGTTTCAGTACATCTCGAGATGCATTTCAGTCTCGAGGAGGAACATAATATGGACAAACTCAGTAGGCGAGATGCTCTCAAGGTGGGCGTTGGGGGCTGTAGGAGCACTGGCCGTGGCGTCGCCGACTCGCGCGGAGCCTTGGACGTGGTCACCCGAGGGGTCGATTTACCTGCGCGCCGGGGGCATACGAATCTCGGGCCGGAACCAAATTGATTCCGGGCCCGAACCCTGCAAGTTTCGGAGGCAATCATGGGTCAGTTCAGCGTATGGCATTGGGCGATCGTCGCAGCGGTCTTCCTACTGTTCTTCGGTGCCAAGCGAATGCCGGACGCGGCTCGCGGCCTGGGGCGTTCGCTACGCATCTTCAAGAGCGAGGTCAGCCAGATGCAGTCCGAGACAGACAATTCCACGCACGACACCCCAGCTCAGCAAACCACGAAAGTGTTGCCGCCGACCCAGTCGTCGGCATCCGCGGGCAGCGAACGAGTGTTTCTGTCGAAATCGCACTGAGCGTCGTTTTGGTACCGAAGTGAGCCGGCGCTCACTTCGGGCACGCGATATCGCCACCTATTCCATCGCGGCCGCAACGCACGTCGGGCGAATCCAGCCGGCACCATGTCGATCGTTCAACACCTGCAGGAGTTGCGCACTCGACTGTTGATCTCGGTAGCCGCGATCCTGGTCACGACGGCGTTCGGGGTCTATTGGTATGAGTTTCGGTCCTCGGACTCCAGAGCTGGGTGGCGTGTTGCTCGGACCGTATTGCTCACTCGATCCGTCTACACGAGCAACGCTGACCCCGGACGGTTTCTGCCGGCTACTCGTGACCGGTCCGTTCGAACAATTTATGCTCCGCCTGAAAGTTGGATTCACCGCCCAATACCGGCGTTTGGCCGTCCGTTGGGAACGTCGCACCGACATCCATCAAGGATTCCTCGACCTCGCCGCTGCGCTGATCTGCCGGCGACGACTCAGCAATCGAACTTGATAGACATCCCAGGAGCGTTGATGTCAAGCAGCAACCTTCGATTTGGGTTCCGGCCAGGCTGTCGTTTCGTCGTAAGGGGTGCCGGCTTTGAGGCATCCGTGCAGAATGCCGACGAGCCGGTTGGCGAGCTGGCGCAGGGCCGTGTTGTGGCCGGATCCGCGGGCGCGTTGTTTGTCGTAGTAGTCGCGGGCGCCGGGAGAGGACAGCAGGGCGCTTTGGGCTTGTGTGAGAAGAGCATCGACAAGCCGGTCGTTGTGAACGAACCTGGCCAGGGTGACCTTCTTCTTGCCCGAAGCGCGGGTGATCGGGGAGGTGCCCGCGTAGTTCTTGCGGGCTTTTGCGGTGGCGTAGCGAGTCGGGTCATCACCGAATTCTGCGAGCACCCGGGCGCCAAGGATCGTTCCCAAACCTGGTTGGGTCAGGATGATCTCAGCGGCCGGGTGGTGCCCGAAATGGGTATCGACCTGCTCAGCGAGGGCCTTGATTTGAGTGTTGAGGACGGCGATGACCGCCAGCAGCGAGCCAACGGAAGCGGCATAGGCTTGGTTCACGACTTCAGGTTGGCCGAGGTGTTCGGCGCGCAGCGCGGCTTGGATGATCGGGGCCTTGGCGGCGATGTGTTTGCGGTGCGCGCGTTTCATCGCGGCACTGATCTGGGTGATCGTGAGCCGGGCCGCCCGGTCCGGGGTGGGTGCCTTGGCCAGGAGTTCCAGAGTGTCGGCCGCGTCGAGGTCGTCGAACGCATCCAGCGCAGCGGGAAAGTAATCGCGCAGGGCGTGGCGCAGCCGTTGGGTATGCCGGGTCCGTTCCCAGATCATCGTCTTATGGGTGCGGGCGATGACCTTGATCGCTTCGGCACGGTCGGAATCTCCGGCCACGGGCCGCAGCTCGTGCGCGTGGGTGCGGACCATATCCGCCAGAACGTGCGCGTCGGCGGCGTCACTCTTGGCGCCGGATACCCCGAGCCGGTCACGAAACCTCGCCGCCTGCAACGGGTTCACCGCCATTACCGTGTATCCGGCCGCAACCAGGGCACCCACCCACGGACCGCGATCGGTTTCGATCCCGACCAGCACCTCGACCTGGTCGGTGTCTTCGTCGGCCAGGCCCCCGATCAACGCGTGCAGTCTCGCCACCCCGGCCACACCCTCGGGCAGCCGAACCTTGGCCAGGCGGCGCCCCGAGTCATCCATCATCTCCACATCGTGATGGTCCTCGGCCCAGTCATCACCCACGAACAGCTTCAACAGTTCTCCCATACTCGATCCAGATCACCGATTTCGTCGGCAGCCTGAGGGAGAACTATCAGCGACCTAATCGAGCAGTGCTCACGGCCGCCGAAGCGACGGGCACGACATCCCAGCAGCGATCAACTCTCCCGGCCACCGGCAGGGGCACTGTCTATCAAAAGGACTCATCAGATCCAGGAGCTCCGAGTGCTCACCCGCTGGCCGGCTACCACCAAGAAGTGTGCCGGATGGCTCACTCCCCGAACCGATTAGGAGCTCTAGGTGTCCGCGGGGCGCAACGAGGTTCGACGCCGGTGCCTGGCGCGTTCCAATGCCGTCATTCCACCCCAGATCCCATGCGTCTCACCGGCTTCGATCGCGTAGGAGCGGCAATGGGTGAGCACCGGGCACGCTCGGCAGATCTTCTTGGCGTGCAGGACCTGGGTGCGGACTGATCCGAGGCGGTCTTCGGTGCTCGGAAAGAACAGCTCCTGGTCCATCTGCCTGCACCGGGCAGTCAACTGCCAGTCCCATGCTGCGGCTGTCGGCCCAGGGAGAACGACACGCGCACTGCGATCAGGTCGTCGAGTATCGGCAGCCATCGGTGTTCTCCTGGTGATCGTAAGTCGGAATTGTCGAGTGCGCCCTGACACCGGATTCGGTAGTCGACCGTATTCACGCTTCGCTATCGATGAAGGCCGCGACATGGTTCGGCATAGCCACTTCGGCTTCTCCTCGTCGGTCTAGTGGAACATGCGCTCGAGCAGGCACTTGTTCGCTCTCCGCAGTCCTAACCAGATAGAATCGACGTTAACTTAACAGTTGGAGGAGTGGATCGCCACAGGTGGCGGCAGATGGTCGAGGTGGTGCCAGGTGAACGAACCGGCAGTGCCCACCGGGGGAGTCGAAGGGGTGGTTCTCCGGCATCGGCCTCGACGCGTCCGACGTCCCGCGCGGATACGACGGCGATGTTTCGGGATTGTGGTTCGCAACAATTTTCACAGGGGGCGAATGTGTTGCAGATGAATCCGCTTCGGCACGTTATGGATGAGCTCACTGCGTGCAATTAGTACTTCGGTGCCGCGTTCATTGCTCTGGCATTAATTGAATGTCTGATCGGCGTTCTCTTTCTGATCCCGCGAGCGACACGAGCGGTGATTCCGCTGTTTTTTGCGCATTTGATGGTCGCGTGCTCCCCGTTGGTACTGGCACCCGCCTTTGTTTGGGATGCTCCCTTTGTGCCCAATATGGAGGGGCAGTATATTTTCAAGAACATTGCGCTGATGGCGATCGCGGTGGGTATCGCCGCACGCGTCACGCCTATGCAAGACCGCCGCCGAGCGAGGCCGAAGCATCGACGGTGACGCCGTGCGTGCCCGGGTCAGTGCGGGATATCGTCGATCAATCGACGTGCGCCCTGACGCAGCAGGTTCGACCCGATGAAGAATCCCAAGGCCTCCGGATCGTCATCGACGCCCCAGTCCTGGGCATCGAGCCATCGGGATCCGTCCGCGGAGAAGACGGTGCCGCGCAACACGATCCGCCCGCCGGGGGCGTCTGTCGCCAGCCCTGCGATCGGAGAGTTGCAGTGTCCCTGCAGGGCGTGCAACATCGCTCGTTCGGCCGTTGCCTGGCGGCGGGTGCCGGGATGGTCCAGCTGTGCCGCGAGCTGCTTCACCTCGCCATCATCCTCGCGACACTGCAGAACAATGATTCCCGCACCGATCGGCGGGCACATCTGCTCGACCGTGAGGGTTTCGGTGATTCGGTGCTGCTGGCCGACCCGTCGAAGGCCTGACACAGCGGCGATGATCGCATCGAAATGACCCTCGCCGAGGCGGGCCAGTCTGGTGTTGACGTTGCCGCGCAGCGGCTGGATATCGAGATGCGGGTGATGGAGTCGCAGTTGCGCTGTTCGGCGGACGGAACTTGTGCCGACGCGCGCACCGGCGGGAAGGTCCGACAGTGCGGCGCCGGTGCCGCTGATCACGGCGTCGTGGACATCTTCGCGGGCCAAATAGGCGGCGAAGGTCAAACCCGGCGGGATGGGGACATCGCCGGGAATATCCTTCAGGCAGTGCACCGCCACATCGGCCTGGTCGTCGAGCAACGCACCATCGATCTCCTTGACGAACGCGCCCTTACCGCCGAGCGCCGCCAGGTCGCCCATCCACCGGTCACCCGCCGTTGTGAGTTTGATCAGCTCGGTTTCGGCGCCGAGCCTGTTGAGGCCTGCTGCCACCTGTTCGGCCTGATGAACAGCCATCGGGCTGGAGCGGGTTGATATCCGAATTCTGCGTGAACGGTGCATAGTGACCTTTGCTTTTGTCGCCGTGTTCCGTGGCGGCGAAATGGATAGGATTTCCGGGCTCACGGCGGCGCGCGGTGCGGTGTCGCCGCGGATTACATTTCACGTGACGGCCAGCGGACCGAATGCTGTTCGGTCCACGCGTTCTTCTTGTTGCGGAGAACACGCTTCGGTGGTGCTACCGCCGCAGCTACCTCTACGGCCGTGCTCGGTAGCGAGGAATGGTAGAGCGACTCGATTTCCGCGCCGTATTTCTGCTCGATCATCCGGCGCCGCAAGCTTGATTTGGGAGTAACTTCCGCGCTACCGAGCCGCCAGGCATGGTCCAACAGTGCGAACCGCCGGACCTGCTCGGGCCCCGACACCGTGGAATTCGCCGCGCGAACGGCTTCGGACACCGCTTCGCGAACCCCGGGTCGTTTGCACAGCACATCGAGCGTCGCCGGCTCGACGTGCGCCAGTCGCGCATCGGCGGCGATGGCCTCTTCGTCCAGGGTGATCAGCGCTGTCAGGTAGGGCCGCTGCTCACCGATCACCATCACATGGCCGATCAGGAAAGACGCGGCGGCGATGGCGTTCTCGATGATCGCCGGAGAAATGTTGTCTCCCTCATCGGTGATGATCATCTCGCTCTTGCGCCCGACGATGCACAGTCCACCCTCGGCATCGATCTCTCCGAGGTCGCCCGTACGCAACCAGCCCTCGGCATCGATGGCCCGGTAGGTGGCCTCCAGGTCTTGATGGTATCCGCGCATGACGGTCGGTCCGCGCACGAATATCTCGCCGTCGAGACCGAGTCGCAGATCGAGGCCGGCTACCGGCATCCCGACCGACCTCGTCGACAGATCGGTCGGCGAGGTCGTGGTGCAGACGCCAGTGGCCTCGGTGAGCCCCCAGACCTGGGTCAGTGGGATTCCGAACGCGTGAAAGAACTGGGTGGTATCCCTGGACAACGGCGCGGCACCCGACACCGCGAAACGCACGGCATCCAGGCCCGCTGCGCGGAGGACTCGGCGCAGCACCAGTCGCTCGGCCAATCGAGCTCGAAGCAGTAATCCCGGACCGGGTCGGCCCCCTTCGAAGCGTGCGTTCGCACACCGCTGCCCGGCAGTCAGTGCCCAACGGCCGATCCTCCGGGCGGTCGCGTTCGGGTGCGTATCGATTCCACGTTCGATCGCGGATTTGGTCTTCTGCCACACTTGGGGAACCCCGAACACGATCGTCGGGCGCGTGTCCGACAACGCCTCTGCCAACTTCGTCGGTTCATGGAGAGTCGTGACCTGAACACCACGGACCATGGCGCCGTAGTGAGCGGTTACCCGGTCGGCGATATGAGCGGCGGGCAGGTACGACAGGATCCGATCCTGAGGACCAACAGGCAGATGTTCGGCGAGCCCGACCAATTGGGCCAGGATGTTGGCATGCGATAACTCCACACCCTTCGGTGAACCGGTCGTCCCGGAGGTGTAACTGATTGTCGCGAGGTCGTCAGGGCGGACATCGCGCCAGACCGAGTCGAAGATGTGTGCCTTCGTTTTCATCTCGGCGAGTCTTTCCAGCGGTAGTGTTCCGCGTTCCGCATCGTCGACGCAGACGATGACCTCGAACGTCACCCCCGCTTGCCTGAGGACGGGCAGGAACCGGCTCTCGGTGACAAGGATCCTGGTCTCGGCATTGGCGCATACTTCGGCGATCTGCTGGGGGGCCATCGTGTTGTAGATCGAGAACGGAGTCGCCCCTACGTGCAGAGCGGCAGCATCCACCAGGTGGAATTCCGGCCTGTTCGACAGCATCAGGCCGATCGTCTCCCCCTTTTCGACCGACAGTTCGAGCAGGCCGCACGCGATGTCACGCACAGCGTCTCCGTATTGACGCCAGGAGAACTGACTCGTACGGTCATGGCTCCGCAATGCCGTGGTGTCGCCTCCCATCGCGACGCTCGCTTGAAATGCTTCGGGCAAAGTGAAGACGAAATTGCCGCAGCGATGCGGGAAAGCAACCGAGGATCTGGCCCGATGCACCGTGTGCCCGCTCAGATCAAGTTCTTGCCCTGGGATCGACGCTCACGCATGTCTTCCAGGTAGCGCTCGAAGGGTTGAGCTCGCCAAGCGTCCGGCAGCACCTCGAGCAGTCGACCGATCGTGCGCATCACGATCTCGAACACTCGCTGCTTGCGAGGGCTCCACGGCAGGCCCAACTCGTCACGGAACTTCTGTGGCAGAAACCCGGTGGTGAAGAAGCGATTCGGCCGACCGAACAGCACGCGGGTGCCTCGACTCCATGCCGCCAGCTCGACAACGTAGTTGAGCAGGTAGGTGCGGACTTCGTCGTCAAAGGACAGATCGCCGAGCATCGAGTCCCAGTACCGATCGAAGGCTTCGCGGTCGGCCGGCCACAGTTCAGCGGGCATCTGCAGCGTTGTCCCGAACAGGGCGGCATCGTGATACATCTCGTCGGCATACTGCTCGTTCATCTCGCCGAAGAGCAGGTTCACCGTATCCAGGACGCCGCGGTACAGGCAGGCGGCGACCCACAGTTGGAGCCGGGGGTCGAAAGCGTTGTACCGAACAGGGCTGTGCGGGCCCGAGCGCACCTGGCGGTGCGCGGTGCCCACCGCGGCACGGTACGCCGCCCGGTCTTCGTCGGTTCCGATCATGGCCACCGCGAGATAGGTGAGCGTGGTTCGACCGCGCTTGGCCGGTCGCGTTGCGTAGCTGCCTGATTCGACGACGCTTTCCACCACACCGCGCCCCACCGGCGGCAGGCTCAGCTGCATGATCACGTTCGCCGGACCGCCCAGCACCGCGCCGACACCGTTGAGGTAGCGGTGGCGGCGCGCGATGTCGTCCGAGACATCCTGTGGCCGACCAGCCCTTGCTGAACGGGTCATGGCCGCCCTCCGGTTCGAAAGGATGAGAGATTCACGCGCTCATGTTCTCACCGGGACCGGGCTTCCACAATACTTTTCCGCACTTTCGACCGCATTAAGTTACCAATGATTCCTCCACAGGCTACGATCGCCATCGGCTGTCGGTGTGTAGATTCCGATCGCTCGTCCCGAGTACCCGAGCCCTTCGGAGGTGTCCATGTCGGCGATCCCGAGTATGCCTGCAGCCCTGGTCAGAACCATGGCTGACGGCCTGTCCGCCGTCGGTGTCCTGCGCAGGAGTGGCGCGATCGAACTCCAGAACCCGGTGGAACTGCTCCGCACTGCCAAGGATGCGACAGTGTTCGGTCCTGTCGTCACCGCGTTCGCGCACGCGGCTCGTCACAACGGCGCCGCCACTGCCATCGTCGACGAGCGGGGGCCGCTCACCTTCGAAGAGCTCGACCGCAGGTCGAACGCGGTGGCCAACGGCCTTGCCGCGCGGGGGATCACGAGTGACACCGTGCTGGCCGCACTGTGTCGCGACCATCGGGGGATGGTCTTGTCGCTTCTCGCCGCGGGCAAGCTGGGTGCGCGAATCGTGTTGCTCAATACGGGAATGGCGGGGCCGCAGCTGGTATCGGTGGCCGAGCGCGAAGGCGTCGGCGCGATCCTGCTGGATGCCGAGTTTCTCGACCGCTTCGGCAACCTGCCCGATAAGTTACCCATTATTCTGACATCGGATGACGGCTGGGCGAGCCACGGACAGCTCACTCTGGATGATGTTCGAGCGGGCCAGAGCACCCGCCCGCTGACGAGTCCCAAACAGCCCGGCGGGATCGTGGTCCTGACCAGCGGCACGACCGGAACACCGAAAGGTGCACCGCGAGGGAAAGTGTCGCCATTGCAATCGGCGCAGTTCCTCGACCGGATCCCCTTGCCGAGAGCGAGTACGACAGTGCTCGCGGCGCCGGCATTCCACGGCACCGGTCTGTCCCAGCTGATCCTGGGCTGGGCACTGGGGAGCGCGATCATCTTGCAGCAGCGGAAATTCGACCCACGCCGCACGCTCGCCGATATCGAACACCATCGCGCGGGCACACTGGTGCTGGTACCCACGATGTTGCAGCGCATCGTCGATCTGGGTGAGTCCGTACTGGCCGAATACGACACCTCCTCGCTGAAGGTGATCTTCGCGGCCGGATCCTCCATTTCGCCCGATTTGAGCAGGCGTACCGCGCTGGCGTTCGGTGAGGTGCTCTACAACCTGTATGCCTCGACAGAGGTCGCGGTGGCGGCCGTCGCCACACCCGACGACATGCGTGAGGCGCCTGGCACCGTGGGTCGTCCACCCGTGGGCTGCCGGGTCGCGATCTACGACGACGCCCGCCGTCGGGTCACCGAACCGGGCGTGGTCGGCACCATCTTCGTCGCCAGCGCACTCAGTTTCGGTGGTTACACCGACGGCACGGGTAAGGAGATCGTCGACGGAATGCAGTCCAGTGGCGATGTCGGCCATTTCGATACGGCCGGAAGGCTGTTCATCGATGGTCGAGACGACGACATGATCATCTCCGGCGGGGAGAACGTCTTTCCGCTCGAGGTCGAAAACCTGCTCGTAGATCGACCTGACGTCCTCGAGGCGGCTGTCGTCGGCGTAGACGATCGCGACTTCGGAAAACGCCTGCGCGCGTTCGTCGTGCCCGCACCGGGTGCTTCGTGCGACGCACAGCAGATCAAGGACCACGTCAAGGCGGCCCTCGCGCGACACAAGGTCCCGCGGGATGTGGTGTTCGTAGACGAGTTGCCACGCAACGCCACCGGCAAACTGCTTCGTCGCAAGCTCGAGAGCCCTGATCCATGGTGAGGGCCGAACATGCCTACCTGACAGGGCAGGTGCTTAGGTCCTCGCTGTGTATGAATGGGCAGTAACTTAACTCGAGCACGCCTGCTCGTCCCGGTTTGAGGTAAGCCCGCTCGGGCATCTCTGGTTGAGGTCGCCCGATGCTGATCCGGTGAAATTCATTGTAGTGAAACCAGTTTGAGTAGCCGTCTAGCGGTGGCAAGGGGTTGGATGCGTCAAGCGTCAGGCGATATACGGGGATTAGCACCTTCGCAGGCTGGAATGGGCAGTAACATAACCTTGTGCTGGAGTGCCCGCCGTGGGAGACTGCTTGCCAGCCATCGCTGCCGAGAGGCGACGTTGAACGCAGTGAGGAAGTCATCGATGACTACCGACTATTCACCCAGAATCGATTCTGTACGGCCCCGTGCGGCCACGGCGGAATCCTCCATCAGAGTCCGAGTGCTCGCCGACGAGTTGGTGGCCCGCATGCTCGCGAGTGTGGCCACGCGCCGCGGTGGCGTCAGCGATGGCGCTTTGGCTACCGTTGATGTTCTACCACCAGGTTCCACGCTGGCCGCAGTTCCGGTCCGTGGTCGAGGCGATGCCGTTCGACATCGCATTGCCGCGCCGCCGCCGGCGCGTACCGAGGTGCCGAGCGAGGTGATCGATCACGCGATCGATCAGGGTTTCGAAACCAGTCTGGAGCTGATCGCCTCGAGTCTGGTCGGCACCGACGAGCAGAAACTGACGGTAGTCCGTCAACTCGCGACCGAAATGCTGGACAGCGTCACGGCGGCGATATCGCTGGCGTACGCCGACCACGTCGAGGCGGAGGTCGTCGAGGATCAACGGACCAGAAACGCGTTAGCGGTCGCGTTGCTCGGCGGGCAGGACACCTCGGCGATCACGCGGTGCAGTGGCTTCGAGATCGCCGAGAGCTATTCCGTGCTGGCGGTGCACTTTCCATCCCGTAGCGACGGCAGATCCGACAATTTTGTCAGCCAGATGGACGTCCGGCGGATGATACGAAATATCCGGGCGGCCCTGGATTCACATTGGTCGGTGCGTTCACTGTCGCGACTCGATGTGCGCGGTGGTGTCGTACTCATACCGTCGGCCGAAGCCAAGAATCTCGACACCTTGTTGGCTGATCTGTCCGCTGTGGCCGGAGTCGAGATGACCGCGACCTGTGCGGAGGCCTCGCCGACGGAAATTCCGGCGACCGTTGATCAGCTGTACGAACTTTTGGATCTGACGCAAAGAATGCAGCGCCCACCTGGTCTGTTTCGTTTCGCTGATCTGGCGGTCGAATATCAGTTGACCAGGCCGTCTCCGGTGCGTCGACATCTCGATGCGATACTGAACCCGCTCGATGATCACCCTATTCTGATGGAGACCTTGTGCACGCACCTCGATAACAATCTGAATCGTCGCCGAACCGCGCGACAGCTCAGTGTTCATATGAACACTATCGACTATCGCCTGAAAGGAATCTGCAAGCTTACGGGCTTCGATCCTTCATCGGCCGATGGACTCTGGTATCTGCAGTCGGCGCTGGTCGTGCGTAAAGCGAATTATCAGGAGAATGATATCGATCGCGGTGTCATCGTATAGCCGATAGTTCTCGAAAAGCGGTACGGCATCGTCCGCAATTCGGCGGCTGATTATCAGAGTTTTGGTGGTCGAATTGATGGAACCAACGGTATGTTCCGGCGGGGAACGATCGGCTGCCGCTCCGCTGGTCTGCATGGCGACAATTATTGCGGCATTGCTCAGGATGCCGTCCAGTGCCACCGACGACGGTGCCACTGCGAGGCGACGACGGACACACGCGATGACGAGCGATGAACCTCTTGTCGTGCCGAAATTCGAATTCCACGGGCCGAATACAGCGATCGTGGTACTCGGGCACGGGTTCTTATCAGGCGGTGCCATGTGTCCGGAGTCGATCAGCCGACTGCGCACGGGATACGTGCAGGCGTTGCTGGCCCCGGCATCGCCGATCGTTGTCGCCGGTGGGCACGCTGCCCGGGGAAGCGTTGCCGGTGGGCACGCTGCCCGGGGAAGCGCGGAAGCGGCGGCCATGGCGTGCTGGCTGATCGCTGTCGGAATGGTGGCCGAGCGTGTGCACGTGGCGCCGCCGGATGTCGACAACGCCGTCGGGGCCGCCCGGTCGTCGGCCCGACTCCTGCGGGCGATCGGCATACGAGAAGCAGTGATCATCAGCTCTGCTCATCACATCGAGCGTGCTGCCGAGGTGCTCGCTGCGACAGGGATCGAGGTGGTCGGCACGGTAACGCCTGACCAGGTGCCTCCGCTCGCGTGGAAGACGATCTGAGCCGGCGGTCAGCGGTGGCAGCGCCCCGATTTCGGCGTGCTCGATGTCGATGATATGCGCGGTGGAAGTGGGATGGATTCCATAAATTTTCCTCCGAACAGTTGGATGTTTCTTACTCACAGTAGTGGCTGTGCGAAGTCACACCATCTTTTTGCGGCACGTGAAGACGTGACATGTTGTTCTTGGGGTGCGCGGAAGCGAACTACTTTTCATCGCATCATGGAGATCCCCCTGACCAACCGACCGAAATGAGCCATATCGCCTGAGCTGGGTTTCGGAAATTCTCTGGCTCGTAATCGATCGATTCCGAGTCCACCATGTCGATATAGGAGGTAACGATGGGTCAATTCAGCGTCTGGCATTGGTTGATAGTCGCCGCTGTCTTCGTGCTGTTCTTCGGCGCGAAGCGTATGCCGGATGCCGCTCGCGGCCTCGGGCGGTCGCTACGAATCTTCAAGAGCGAGGTGAGTCAGATGCAGTCCGAGGACGCAGACGCGGCGAGCGAGCGGCCGCGGGAACCTGCAGGGCTGCCTGCGTCGGCACAGCCGACAGCACCACCGTCCGGTGAACCGATGGCTTACCGATCGAAGACGCTCTGAGCGTTGTGTCGGTACCGAAGTGGGCGACTGCTCACTTCGGTACCTCACTGTCGTCGAACGAGCCGCAATCTCAAAGGGCCTACCACTATGCGCATTTCGATCGACCCGTTACGGGGCAAGCGTCGGACCAATCCTGACGGCACGATGTCGCTGGTCCAACATCTACAGGAACTGCGTGCCAGGCTGCTGATCTCGATGGCCGCTGTCGTGGTCACGACACTGCTCGGAGTCTATTGGTACGCGCATTCGGTTCTCGGAATCCAGAGCCTGGGCGATGTCTTGCTCGGGCCGTACTGCGCGCTCGACCCCTCGACGCGGGCGGCGCTCACACCCGACGGATCGTGCCGGTTGTTCGCGACCGGTCCTTTCGAACAGTTCATGCTCCGGCTGAAGGTCGGGTTCACCGCGGGGGTGGTGTTCGCCGCGCCGGTGTGGCTGTATCAACTCTGGTCGTTCATCACGCCGGGGCTGTATGCCAAGGAACGCCGGTACGCGGTGTGGTTCGTCACCGCGGGGACGATCTTGTTCTCGACAGGAGCGGTGCTCGCGTATTTCGTGGTCGCCCACGCATTGAGCTTCCTGCTCGAAATCGGCAGCGAGGCGCAGATCACCGCGTTGAGCGGTTCAGAATATTTCGGCCTGATCATCCAGTTGCTGATCATCTTCGGTGTCAGCTTCGAGACACCGGTGATCATCATCGGCTTGAACGTGATCGGAGTGCTCACCTACGTGCGGCTGCGGGCGTGGCGACGCGGAATGATCTTCGGCCTTTTCGTTTTCGCCGCGGTCGTCACGCCGCAGGACCCGATTTCGATGCTGGTTCTGGCTGTCGCGTTGACTGTGTTGTTCGAAGTGGCGGTGCAGTTCGCTCGAATCAACGACAAGCGACGCAGCCGACGCGCAGTGGCCGAGGGCGACGATCTGCTCGATGACGAGACAGCTTCGGACCTGAGTGCGCCCGATCCGTTGATCTCGGCTGACGCGATCTCGTCGCCGCCCGAGAAATAGATCCTCGTCCCCGGAGGGCCTGTCAGGTGTAGTCGGTGTCTTCCCACCCGTGCAGCACCGACGATGTCGGTGGTTCGGTCGCTGGGGGACCGGGAACCGGCTTGCCGACCACGTTGAGATCTTCCGGGGTGGGTAGCGCACCCTCGATGTCACGCAGCATCGAATCGTCGCCATCGAAGAGATGTTGGGTGAGCAGCGATCGAGGCGACATGCCGCGCATCTTGTTGAGCTCGGCGAGGGGTTTGCGGAGTTCTTCGAACTCCGGGCCGATTTCCTGCTTCAAGTGTGTTGTCGCGCCGCCGGCGAAGTCTCGCAGTTGGCGCATGCTGTCGATCGTCCAGCGCAGTGCGCCGGGCAGGCGCTCCGGGCCGATGATGACGAGGGCGGCGATGACGAGAATGATCGTCTCGCTCCACCCGACGCTGCTGAACATCTACGTGGCCTCCATCAGTTTTCCGGGCCGTCGTCGCGGCAGTCTCGGGCGACCATCGCCGACCGCAACTGCCACAGATCCGATGCCCGCGCCGGGTTGAGCCCGGTGAGCCGGGCAATGCGGCGAAGTCGGTAGTCGACGGTATTGGTGTGGATATTCATGATTCGCGCGGTCTGCGCCCGGTTCAAGTTGTTGGCGATGTGCACCCGTAGTGTTTTCCGCAATTCTGGATGCTCCTCCAGCGGCGCCAACAATTCGCCGAGCCGGGAAAGGCCTAGTCCTGGCCGCGAAAGTTGGTATTCCAGTGCCAGTTCACCGAATCGATAGAGGCCCGGAGCGCCGGCGAGTCGCTCGACGACATCGAGTATTTCGTGGGCGGTTTTCGCTGCTGAGGCGATATCGGCGGTGGGCGCCGACACCACTGCCGCGACGAGTTCGACCTGTGCCGCCTCCGCCAGCGCTGCTACCAGTGCATCGAGTTCGTGCTCGGCCACCGCCTCGGCCGGGATGAGCAGGGTCCCGCCGTCGACAGTCAGCCGTGCCAAACCCTGGCCGTCGCTCTGTCGGTTCAGGGCTTTCCGCAACCTGCGCTGGTAGTGCAAGGCGATCCCGGCGTCCGGGTTCTCTCGAATCGCGATGGCGAGCACCGAGTACGTGGCAGCGATGGTTATGCCGCGAGCGGGCCATCGAGGGTGTCCACTGTCCGGCCAGTAGAGCAGAAGTGAGAGTCCGCTCTGCGTCCGGTCCGAATGTCGCTCCACCGTGCTCGCCGAGGTATGCGTGCGCAACGGTCATGCAGAGCTGATCGCTGATCGTCATGGCGATCTGGAATCCATCGATCACCGTCTCACGGGTGCAATCCTGGTACTGGACGAACATCTGGCCGACAACGATCCGGATGCCTTCATGGAAGCCGTGCAGGACAAGGTCGATGGGTACGCCTTCGCACGCCAATCCCGCGGCGATGATCGCAAGTTCGCCGAGTTCGTGCGTGATATCGCTTCCCTCGAGCATCCCTTGCGCGACCTCGAGGGAAGTTCGGGTGATTGCTACGAGTCTTGCCGCGATCGGCGTGCCGGGCGAAATGTCATACGTCGCTACATCGTCGATGAAATGGATGACGAGTTGATCGGTCAACGATGTCACATCGTGCAGTGTTCGCCGCCATGCGGCATTGTCGGATGGGATCGTCATCGTTGGTACCCCTTTCCGCAATCCTCGACCGACTCGGCGGGTGAACCCGAAATCAGCACTCTGCGACTGATATCGGCCTCGCATGAGGATCCGTCGCTGTGCTCGAGCTGAGTCAGTCGGGCAGGCGGGGCCCGCACGGGCGAACCGGCTACGTCGGTCGGCGGTAGCTCTTGCGGTGCATCGTGTTCCGAGCTATCGATGCAGAATTAACAGTAACATGACTTCCCGTGAGGACTCTATAGTGGTAATACACAGTCGAATTGCGGCAATTGATAGCCAAAATGATTGGTAACTTAAGGTCGTTGGGTCGGCGATGGTCGGCGACCGCGCGGGAGGATCATGGTGTCCGCAGAGTCGGGGCGCACCGTTGTCGCGGACCTGGCCAGGCGCACCGAGTCGCTGGTGCGCGACGTGGTGATCGATGTCGAAGATCGATATCACGGCAATGCTCACGATGTGCCCGATGACGTCCGTGCGGCGTTGCACACGGCTGCCAGAACGGCCGGCGTGTTCGCTCCTCAGATAGGCACCGAATTCGGTGGTGCGGGCCTGAACATGCGTGATCGTCTTCCGGTTGTCGAAGCGTCCGGGTATTCGCCGTTCGGCCCGCTCGCGCTGAATTGCGCCGCGCCCGACGATGGCAACATCTTTCTGCTCGAACAGCTGGCGTCGGTGGCACAACAGGATCGATACCTGATTCCGCTGGCGGCCGGACGCATCCGTTCCTGTTACGTATCGACCGAATCGACGGTCGTAGCCAGGGCAGGGCGATCGGGGCTGCCCACCATGGCCGAGCGCACCGGTGCCGGGTGGGTGATCAACGGCAGGCCGCAGTTCGTCCGCGGCGCGGTCGGTGCCTCTGTCGCGATCGTGACCGCACATACCAGCGCTGGTGGCGGATCTCGCGGCGGTACGACGATGTTCGTGGTGGACGCCGACACTCCGGGCTACACGCTGCGTCGCGATGTCGATTCCCCTCGGGCAAGGACGTTCGGTGGCGACGGCGAGTTGGTGTTCGAGGATCTCGAGGTCGGCGAGGACGCGGTGCTCGGCGACGTGGACCGTGGCGTCGACTATGCCCTGGCCAGCGTCGGGCCGGTGACGTTGACCGCCTGCATGCGCTGGATGGGATCGGCGCGTCGCGCCGCCGACATCGCCGTCGAACGGTCGGCCGCGCGCACGTCGGTAGGAAGCGTCGCAGGTGTGGTCGAGCAGTTCATCGTCGACAACGAGATCGATATACTGGCCGCTCGGGCACTCGTGGACCGGGCCTGTCTGCTCTTCGATGTCGAGGAGCCATCGGCACAGGCGATCTCGATCGCGAAAACGTTCGTCGTCGAAGCGGTGGGTCGGGTGGTCGACCGCTCACTACAGATCTGCGGTGTGCTGGGAGTTACCGGTGACGCGGTCCTGTCGAGATTGCATCGACAGGTTCGTTGGCTCTGATCTCGGAACACGGCCGAGCAGCGCCTGCCGATCCCCGCGATCGACGCTGTTGTTCAACGAGTTCGGCGGTGGCCACCTCGGCTCAGTTGCCGAGTGGACCACCGCCGAAACCCACAGTGGGGCTTTCTCAGCCGATGACCGCGGGCGTCAAGCCAGGTGAGCCGTGCAGTGTGCGCAGTTCGTGCTTGACCACCTTGCCGCCCGCGGCCGCGGCGGCGGCCAGGTCGGCGCCCATACAGGACGCTTTACCCGCACCGGTCAGCACGATCACCCGAACAGAGGGCCGATCCGCGGCCGCGCGGATGAGATCGCCCAGTTCGGTCATCGCTACGAGATCGATCGCGTTCAGGCGTCGTTAGCGTCCTCGACCAGAATGCTTTCGCTCATCGGGCCACCGTTTCGACGATCGACCCGGACAGGCGCCCGGCGATGAGTGCCTCGGCCTCGCGCACGATCCGCGCCACCAGGTCTGCGCAGGTGGGAATGTCGTGGATCAAGCCCTGACACTGGCCCACGCTCCAGATACCCGCGTCGAGGTCGCCGTCCTCGTAGACCTTGCGACCGCGAGCACCTGCCACGAGTTCGCGGACATCGTCGAACGTGCCGCCACCGCGCTCGATCTCGACAACCTGGCGGCTGACGGCGTTGTCGGCGACTCGGGCAGTGTTGTTCAAGGTCCGGAAGATCAGCTTGGTGTCGAGCTCGGTGTTGGCGACGATCTGTTCTTTGACCACATGCGCGATCGGCGACTCGACAGTGCACAGGAACCGGGTGCCCATATTGACGCCGTCCGCGCCGAGCGCCATCGCGGCGACCAGCCCACGAGCATCGGCGATGCCGCCGGAGGCGATCATCGGGATCTCGATCTCGCGAGCAGCGGCGGGAATGAGGACCAAGCCCGGTGTGTCGTTCTCGCCGGGGTGACCGGCGCATTCGAAGCCGTCGATACTCACCGCGTCGACGCCGACCTGCTGTGCCTTGAGCGCGTGCTTGACGCTGGTGCACTTGTGGAGCACCTTGATGCCCGCGTCCTTGAGGAAGGGCAGGTGGGTCGCCGGGTTGCCACCGGCGATCTCGACGATCGGGACGCCGCCGTCGATGATCGCCTGGCGGTACTCCGCGTAGGGCGGCGGAGTGATCGAAGGCAGGATCGTCAGATTCACCCCGAACGGCTTGTCGGTGAGGTCCCTGGTCCGGGCGATTTCCTCGCGGAGCGCCTGCGGGGTCGGCTGGGTCAGCCCGGTGATGATGCCGAGCCCACCTGCCTCCGAGACCGCGGCCGCGAGTTCGGCACGGCCGACCCACATCATCCCGCCCTGCACGATGGGGTGCTCGACACCGAAGGCCTCGGTGAATCGGGTGCGCAGCATGGAGCCTCTCTCCGCTCAGGAGTTCTGTGCCGGTGGCAGGAAACCCATGGCCTCTTTGCATCCGGCTAGAATCGTGATTAACTTAGTGAGAATGGTTGTTAACTTAACCGAGCTGGAGCGCTCCTGTCAACGAACTCGGGTGACATGCGAAACCGCTGGACCCACCCTGTCGATCCGATGATCGGGTGTATGCGGACCGGCGCGATCTGACTACTTTCGAGATGCGACTCATCCGCCGCGTCACGACGTTGCGCTACCGCACCGGTAGCTGATTCTCAACTCACCGAAACAAGGGAGAACAACCACTATGGGCGTCGAATTCAGCCCGGAACAGCAGGATTTCGCGGCGGCGGTCGCCGCGTTCGCCAAACGCGAGGCAGGCACCAGAGAAAAGCGTGACGCGCTGACCGAACACGACGCCGAGCAACACAACCCGGCGCTCTACGCCAAGATGGCCGAACTCGGCTGGCTCGGCCTGACGGTGCCCGAGGAATACGGTGGCTCCGACGCCACGATGGTCGATATGTGCATCCTGCTCGAGGAAGCCATGCGTGGCATGCTCCCGATCGGTGCGATCGGGCCGACGCTGATCACCGGTGGCGCCTACGCCAAGTTCGGCACCGAAACACAGAAGGACGACGTGTTGCGTGGCATCGTTCGTGGTGCGTCGCAGTCGATCTCGATGTCAGAACCCGAAGCCGGGTCCGACGTCGGTAACATCACCACCCGCGCGGAGAAGACCAACGACGGGTGGTTGATCAACGGGCAGAAGACCTGGTGTTCCAACGCCCATATCTCCGAGAACATTCTGCTCGTGGCCCGCACCGACCGTGGTGGCGGCAAGCACGAGGGCTTGACCATGTTCCACGTGCCCGCCGGTACCCCGGGGCTGAAGGTCAACCCGATCGAGTTGATGGGTAACCAGAAAGAAACCAACGACCTCTACTTCACCGACTGCCTACTCCCGGAGGACGCGGTCGTGGGTGAGGTCGGTAACGGGTGGCGTCAGCTGATGACGGGGTTGAACTTCGAACGGCTGATCCTGGCGGCGATGAGTTTGGGTGCGGCCGAGCGTGCTTTCGAGGACACCTTGCAGTTCGTGTCCGAGCGTAAGCAGTTCGGTCGGCCGATCGGGACGTTCCAGGCGTTGCGGCACCGGGTCGCGGACCTCGCGACCGAGATCGAGTGCACCAAGCTGTTGGTCTACAGCGTCGCCGCCGCGGTGGATGCGAATCCGACCAAGACCTTCGCCCGGGAGGCGTCGATGGCCAAGCTCAAGGCCACCGAGACCTCCAAACTGGTCGCGTTGGCGGGGATGCAGATGATGGGCGGTTACGGTTACGCCCGCGAGTTCGACATGGAAAAGCACGTCCGTGGCGCCCTGGTCTCGACCATTTTCGGTGGTACGAGCGAGATCCAGCGCGACATCATCGGCAAGACCTACGGTCTCTGAGACGCAGAATCAAGGAGCGTCCGACCGGTCACGGTCGGACGCCCCCTGAATTACGGCGTGAGTCGCTGCCTACCGCGGTAGGGGCTGACCGAGCAGAATGGTCTCGAGCAAGCGGATCACAGTTTCCTGTGGACTGATTCCGTGGTCGCCGAAGGTGCGCCCGAGGTCGACCACGAGGCTGAACGCCGCGTGCACGAGGATTCGGGCCTCGCCGATGGACAGGTCCGGCCTCGCCTCTACGACCAACTTCGCCCATTCGGTGATGATCAACTGTTGAAGATGGCGCAGGGTTACCTGATCGGGTTGGTCGACATGGCTGAACTCGGCGTAATAGACGAAGGTCAGTGCGCGCTCGGCGAACGAACCGGAGACATAGAGGTCGATCAGGGTGCCGAGTGCCTCGGCAGGAGTGTCCGCAGCGGCCACCGCGGGCGCGATCGCTCCCGATACCCGGTCAGCGGCGCGCCGGAAGGCCGCTACCAACAGGTCGCTCTTGCTGCGGTAGTAGCGATACACCGCCGATGCGGCCGACAGATCCGCGGCGGCGGCGATGTCTTCCATACTGACATTGGGATAGCCGCGCTCGTGGAACAGCTCGACGGCTTTGCCCAGCAGCAGATCATGCTTGAACGGCTGCGGTTGCTCGCTCTCGAGATCGGCAGGCTTGGTGCTGTCGAGTCCGCTGAGATCAGCATCGATCAGCGTCCAGCTGGTCGTATGGAGCAGCCGGGCGAGAGCCTTCGCCGGCACGGTGGCGTGGTGATCGCCGATGCTGCTGACCACAGCGAAGATCGAGACCGCGCGAACCGCCCGGTCTCGACCGTCCAACTCGGGTCTTACCTCGCCGATCAGCTTGCGCAGCGTGGCGATGGCCACGGCGAACTGATCGGTGAACTCCTGAAGATCGGTCGGCTCGAGATAGCGGCGCTCCCAGCGGGCCAGCGCCACGGTCGGCCGATTGGCGATCGTCAAGCCGATGATGGCGTCGAGCACATGATCCACGCGCTGGCGTGGCGTCCAGTCGACGGCCTCACCGGGTAGCTCGACCGCACCGACGGCTATCCCGGACAACCGCAGAAGTTCTTCCCGGAACAACGCGTATTTGCTCGGAAAGTGCCGATACAGCGCGGTGGAACTGATATCGAGGCGCCGCGCGATGTCGTCCATGCTCACACCGTGGTACCCGTGTGCGCCGAAGGCTGCGGCCGATTCTGCCGCGATCTGGGCACGACGATTCTTCGGCCTGCGCCTGACCTGGCGAGTCGGCGCATCCGCGGGGGATTCGTCTGCCTGGTTGCTCGTCGTCCTACCCTTTGTTCCGCGCGGGGAAAGTGAGTTCCCGATGATCTTGCCTGTCATGCTATCGCCTGGGGGAGTGAGGTCGATCCGCCGGACCGAGTCATGGGGTGGGCGGCGAGGTCAACGGGGAGTTCACCTTCTCGACGAGCCAGCGGCCGTCGTCGTTGCGCAGGTCGAACACCATCGACAGTTGACTCGGCTTGGCCTTGTGTTCGGTGCCGAGGCTGGAGATGGTTGTGCCGATCACCACGATCGCCTCGGCGGAGTTCTCGTCGCCGGAGCGCAGTGCGCACTGGGTATCGGTGACCTTCGAGACGACTTCGCCCTGGGTGAGGGCATCGCGCAGCTCGGTGCTGGTGGATTCGAACTGCTTCTTCCAGTCGCCCGTCGCGCCGTCGAGGACAGCCTTGAAGTAGGTGTCGAGGCTCTTGCTGTCGTAGTCGGCCAGCGCGGGCGCGTAGTGGCACGCGGCCTCGCGGGCCTGCTGTTGGGCCTCGAGGAGATCGGTGTTGCTCTTGTTCTCCACGAACAGGAACACCGAGGTCGCCAGCGAGGCGCCGAGGACGATCGCGGCAGCGCCGCGCAGGCCGAGAGTCTTGCGGTCCATCGCCCACCACTTGGCCTCGGTGGCCGTCTTCGCATCGACCGTGGCCGCGAGCCCTTCCGATGGTGCTGTGCTGGTGGATGTTTCGTCGTTGGTCATTGCTTTTCGTGCTCCTTATCTTGGTGCGGGCACCGAGGGCTGGGACAATTCGTTGCCGGTCACACCGGGCGGCGGTCCCGCACCGTTGTCGGGTCCGGCGGGCCTTGGTGCGTTCGCCGACCCACGGACCTGCAGCGCGGGATTGTCGGTGACGCAGTAGTTGTAGAGCCGCACCCTGGTATCGGCGGTGGCCTGCGTGGGCAGAATCGGGACAGTGTCGTAGTCGCAGGTCGGTCGCGGCCACGGGTCGACGAGGGTGTAGAAGGCGTTGTCGTGAGCCGGGATGCCGACCGCCTCGGAGAAGCGGCTCAACGTCGGAAACAGCAGCTCGATCGCGGGCTGACGCAATTTCGCCGCCCTGGTGATCGCGACGAAATTCGTCACCAGGTCCGTGATCGGGTTCTGGGTGCGGGAAATGAAGCCCCCGAGCGTGGCCAGCTGCCCCGGCCCTTCCTGGAGCAGGTGCCGCAACTCGGCATCGGCGGCGGAGAACTGCTGGAACAGGGCGCTACCCGCGTTGGTGAGAGTTCCCAGGTCCGGTTGCGCGTTCGCGGTCGTCGAGGCGATGACCTCCAGATTGCGCAGCAGGTGCTCGGTCTGCGGTAGCAGATCGTTGAGCCCTGCCATCGCGCGGCTGATCCCGGAGATCATGTTGCGCAAGCCGTCCGGACCGCCCGCGAGCGCTTTGTCGAGTTCGTTGACGATGACGTTGAGGCGGTCGGGGTTCAATCCGCTGACCAGGCCTGACATGTTCGCCAGCACCGACTGCACCTGCACGGGCACTGCGGTGTCCGCCCGGGCGATGACGGAGCCGTCGCGCAGGTAAGGCCCGGTATCGGTCTCGGGGCGGAAATCCAGGTATTGCTCACCCGCGGCCGACAAGCGGGCGACGGCGACCGTGCCGCCGAGCGGAATCCGGGTGCCCTCCTCGATCTCGGCCACGGCCGCGATTCCGTCGCCGGCGACGCGCACGTCATCGACCCGGCCGACCCGAACGCCACGGAACGTCACGTCGCTGCCCTTGGTGAGTCCACCCGACATGGCCAGTTCGACGGTGACGACGTAGCGCGTACTCGTCGGGTCGATTCGCAGGACCGCGCCGCCCAGGTACCCGCTGCCCAGCAGTAGGACGACGACCAGACCGGCATTGGCGACCGCGATGCGATGGCGAACCAGCCATTCCCACAACGGTGAATTCATCGGGGCCCCTCTTGGATCGGCTGTTGCGGTGTGCTGTTGAGGCGGCCGGTCACCTTGGCGATCACGTCGGTGATGCTGCCGATGAACGCGGGCACATCGGTGCCGTCGGGCCAGCGGCTGCCGGCCGGATCGGTGATCGCACCGATATCGAGGTAGGACAGGATCGCTCCGACGGCCAGCGTCGGTCCTTGCACGCTGTCCATGACCGAGGGGTAGATCTTGTGGAGGCCATCGAGCGTGCCGGTGAGGTCATCGCCCATCTGCGCGAATCCGGACATCAGATTCTGGATGCTCTGGAACAGGCTGACGAACTGCGGCCCGTTCGTCGCGCTGAAGTCGCCGAGGGCGTCCATCGTCACTGCCACCTTGTTGATCAGGTCGACGATGGCCTGGTTGTTCTCGGCGAACAGCCCGATCAGTTGCGGGAAGTCGTCGGCCGCGGCGCCGAGTTCGGCCTTGCGCCGAGCCAATTCGCCGGTCAGCACCGACAACCCGGACAGCGTCGCGTCGAGGTCGCCGGTACGTGCGTTGAGCGCGGCGATGACCGAGGTCATTTCCCCGATCACGTGCTGCAGTTGGGGCGCTTTGCCCGCGAAGATGGAATTGAGCTCGGAGGTGACCTTGGCTGCCTGATTGAGTCCGCCGCCGTTGATCAGCATCGACACCGACATCATCAACTGCTCGACCGAGGCGGCCGATGCGGTGTGCTCGGCGCCGATGGTCGCGCCCTCGCGCAGCGGTGGTCCGGCGGCCTCGGTGCTGGGCAGGGTCATGGCGACGAAGATGTCACCGAGCGGAGTCGCCTGGCGCAGCTCCACGGTGGTGCCCTGCGGCAGTTGGATGTCGGTGCGGATCAGCATCTCGACATCGGCGAGGAACGAGGTAGTCGAAATTCCGGTGACGACACCGATGTCGGTGCCGCCGATCTTCACGTGGGCGCGATTGGGCAGATTGAGCGCGTCTCGGAAAGTGGCGTGCAAGGTGTAGCCGGGCCCGCCGATGCCCGGTTCGGGCATCGGCAGCTCGGCCACGGTCATCGAGCAGCCGCTGCTCGATGCGGCCACGGCAGCGGCGCAGAAGGCCGCGGCCAACGTGGTGCGCAAAGTCATTTCGTCAGTCCCAACAGCGCGGCGGTCAGCCCGAAGTCCGGGCCCATATCGGAGATTTTGCCGGTGCGGCAGCCGTCCAGACGCATCTGGACGCGCTCGCAGAACAGCGAGACCACCTCGCTGTCGAGCACGATCTTGTCGAGCAGACCGTGCAGACGCAGAGCCTGGTGTTCTCGGCTGATCGCGTTGTCGAAGTTCTGGAACATCAGCGGACCGACATCGATGATCTCGGTCAGATTGCGGGCATTGGCCCGCATCTGGGCTGCGATCGCGACGAACTTGGTGAGCGCGCCCGCGAGCTGATCCTGATTCTGGCCGACCACCGAGGAGGTATTGGTGATGAAGTCGTCGAGCTGGGTCAGCACCGCCTGCAGACCGGGGGACTGCTGCCCGAACAGCGCGACCAACTCGGTGATGCGCCCGCTGAAATCGCGGACGGTCTGATCGTTGTCGGCGATGATCTGGGTGATCTCACCGAGTTCGATGATGGTGTTGGCGATCTGATCCTTGTTGGCGAAAGTCAGCTCGAAAGCCGCCGACAGTTCGTCGAGCGTTTCGCGCAACCGGTCGCCGTTGCCGTCGAGCAGCGGGAAGAGCACCCGACTCGCCATTGGCCCGCTCTGGCTGTCGCCCTTGAGCGCCTCGCCCAGCTGATCGAAGTTGGCCAGGATCCGGTCCAGCTCGACGGGCGTCCTGGTGCGGGCCAGCGGCAGATGCGCACCGTCGGCGAGCTCGGGCCCTGAGCCGGTATAGGCAGGGGCGAGCTCGACGTGGCGGTTGGTGATCAGCTGCGGCGAGACCAGCGCCGCCATCGCTTCGGCGGGAATGCGAACATCGCGGTCGACCGACATCACCACCTCGACATAGCTGCCGCGCGGTGTCACCGAATCGACGACACCGACCGGCACCCCGAGCACGGAGACCTCGTTGCCCGCGTACAGTCCGGCCACATTCTCGAAGTCGGCGCTGATGCGCTTCTGCGCGCCCAGCACCTGGTTACCCAGTCCGGTCAGGCTGTCGGGCAGCAGGGCGCAGCCCGAGGCGAGCGTTGCGGCAAGGCAGACCGCCGCCAGCTTGCTCGTGCGTTTCGTCCTCATCAGTTGCACCCCTGTACGGCCTGTGCGAAGCACAGCCAGTTGTCCGGAAGGATCCACGGTGCCCAGATCTCGCCGTAGGGACCGTTGCCGAGCAGATTGTTGAACTGGCGCAACGTGATCGGGGCGTACTCGTAGATCCGGTCCAGGTTTTCCTTGTTCTTGGTCAGGCCGTCGGCCATCGTGTTGAGGTTCGCGATCAGCGGTCCGAGTTCATCGTTGTTCTCGATGCCCATGTCCTGCAGCAGCCTCGACATGTCGGCGACGTTGTCGAGCAGTTGCGTGAGCAGTGTCTGGCGCTGCTGCACGGCGGCCCCGATCGCTTCGCCCCTGGTGAGCAAAACCAACACGCTGTTGCGGTTGTCCGAGACCAGTTGGGAGACCTGGTCCATGCTCTTGAGCAGGGTGTCGACCTCGTCACGCCTGCTGTTGATCACCTGGGCGAGCGAGCCGATGCTGTCGAGGGCCTGCACCGCCATGGCGGGTGAATCGCCCAGCTGGGCACTGAACACATCGAGCGCGGTGCGCAGTTTTTGCGGGTCGAGGCGTTCGATCCGCTCGAACGAGGAGGTGTACTGCGGATCCTGGATGACCTTGCTCAGGTTGTACGGAACCTCGGTGCTGTCGAGCCGGATCCGGTCGTCGGGTAGCTCATTTCCGTCGCCGGGCCGCAGAACGATGTGCAGCCTGCCGAGGATGGTCGACATCTTGATCGCCGCGTGGGCGTTGGCGCCGAGGCGGATGTCCTTGCGGATCCGCAGCGCCACTTCTACCCGGTCGTTGACCAGCTTCACCGCCTGGACCTCACCGACCTCGATGCCGGAGACATCGACTGTCGCGCCGGGCCGAAGGCCCGCGGCCTGGGCGAACTCGGCGTGAACGGTCTTGTCTCCGAGTTGGATCTGGTTGATCAGACTCGAACCGCCGAGCAACACCAGCACCGAGAGGGCCGCGATCAGGCCGAGCCGCAGGTGCCGGTTGTGCCGCAGGAATGCTGGAACGCGTGGTTTGATCATCGGCACACTTCCGATTGTGAGGTGCCGCCGACCTGCGAGAACAAGCCCTCGGGCAGGAGAACGCCCCACAGGGAGACGTCGAGGCGGCAGATGTAGGCATTGCCGTAGGTGCCGTATTGGGTGAACCGGGCGACACCGTTGAGGAAGTCCGGGAATTCGACCGCAGCGCGATCGAGGGCGGCGCCGTTATAGAGCAACATCATCACGCCTGTCGTGGCGTTGCGTTGCGCGTCGGCCAATCCGGGTTTGACCTGATCGATGAGCGAGACAAGGCCGTTCGTCGCTCCTGCCACCCGTTCGACCGAACTCTTCAACGATTCGCCCTCGGTGTAGAGCCCGTCCATCAAACTGCGAGTCTGCGTGATCAGGGTCTCCAGCTCGTCGCTGCGGTTGGCCAGACCTGCCATCACCGAGCTGAGATTGCTCAGCACATCGCCGATGATCTGATCGCGTTCACCGAATGTGCTGGCCAACTGGGCAGCCTGGGTGATCAGCGCAGCCAACGACACCTCGTTGCCTTGCAGTGCCTGGATGAGGGTTTCCGACAGCGAATTGATCTGGTCGGGTTGCAGGACATCGAAGAGCGGCTCGAATCCGGACAACAGCGCCGAGACATCGAACGACGGCTCGGTCCGCTCGAGCGGGATCTGCGAGCCGGCGGGGACAACGGTGCCCTCGCCGGTGCCCGGCGCCAGCGCCAGGTAGCGCTGACCGATCAGATTCTGGTATCGCACCAGGGCTTTGGTGGTGTCGGTCAGGTGCTGGCGGGCCTCGATCTGGAAGTCGACCTTGGCGATGTAGTTGTCGGTGAAATCGATCTTGTCGATCCGGCCGACTCGCACACCCGCCATCCGGACGTCGTCGCCGATGCGCAATCCGAGGACGTCGGTGAAGACCGCCGAATAGCTCGTGGTGTTGCCGGGGACGCTGCGTTGCAGCGTCGACCAGATCGTGTAGGTGAGCAGCGTCGCCAGGACGGCGAAGAAGCTGAACCCGAGAAGTGCTTTGCTGGATTTCACTGTTGGACACCACCTTCGGCGTCGGGGACGATGGCAATATTGCCCAGGATCGACCCGAGCAGGAGCAGCTGACTGAACGTCGGTTTACCGCCGACCAGTGCCGACACCGCGGCGATGCCGCCCAGCCGAGACTGCGCCGCCGGGGTGGCGGCGGGCGCGGGAACGTGAGATGCGGCGGGTGCGGTGATCCCCGGGATAGCGGGCAGTCCCGGAATGGCAGGCAGACCCGGAATCGTCGGCAGGCCGGGAACCGTCGGCACGGTGATGCTCGGCAGCGCGGGCAGGCCGGGAATCGGCAGTACCGGTGCCGGTCCGGCGGACTCGAGCCGCTTCGGCAGCATCTGTGCCGGATACTCCTGCGGCGGTGCGACTTCGGGCACAGTGGGTCCGCCGCATCGGGGTCCGGCCATGTCGCCGTAGTGCGGGCAGTCCTTGGCGGTGTACTGCTGGAACGGTGTGAACGTCACATCCATACGCCAGGTCATCTGCTTGCTGGGGCCGAAGTTGAACGTTTGCTGCAGCCTGCGCAACGAGGTGTTGAGGTTGGCCGCCGTCGACTGCAGCGCGCTGGGATCCTTGGCTATGCCACCGAGCAGCTGGTCCAGGCCGGAGACCAATTCTCTGCCCGAATCGGGATTCGCGGCGAACAGGGCGTTGACCGATTCGATGGTGGAGTTGCCCTGGGTGAGCAGCTCCACCATCTGGGTGCGGTGCTCGTTGAGCGTGCGCGCGGTGGTCACCGAATCGGCCAGTACTCCGACCAGTTCCGGTGCCGACTGGCTCAGCGCTGTCGCCGCCTGACCGAAATTGTTGAGCAGATGGCCGATTTCGGGGATCTGGTGGATGGTGGTGAGCCAGGTGTCGAGACGCTCCACCGTGGAACCCGGTACGCGGCTGCTCGGATCGAGCGCTGCGGACAGGGTAGCCAGCACTCGGCCGATCTTCTCGGGCTGGATGGTGTCGAGCACATCGCGCAGGGTGTTGAGCGTGGTCTGCAGCTGGATCGTGGCCTCGCTGGTGTCCTCGCGGATGGTTGCACCCTCGCGCAGCCCCTCGCCGGTTCCCTCGTTGTCCACGAGCTGGAGCGACGAGACGCCGAAGATGTTGTCGGGGATGACGCGCACGGTGACCGTGTTCGGAATCGTCTGCGCCAGACCCGGCTTCAGTTCCAAGGTGGCGTGCTGGCGTTCGCCCTTGGCGACCATCTCCACCGAGCCGACCGAGCCGACCAGCATGCCGCGGTACTTCACGTCGGCGCGCTGGGGTAGCCCGTCACCGGTGCTGGTGAGGTCGGCACCGACCACCACCGTGTCCTCGAACTCGCCGTTGTAGCGCAGTGCGAGCAGATACAGAGCGACCGCGAACGCGGTGATCACCGCCAGTCCCGCGAGCGTGAGCTGCAGGGGTTTGGGGCCGCGGCCGCTGAGATCGAGAATCATTCGATCGACCTATCCCGAGATCCGGAATCCGGGGTCGATGCCCCAGATCGCAAGCGTGAGAAACAGATTGGTGAAGACCATGACGACGATGACCATCTTGATGGCCTGGCCCGCCGCGACGCCGACGCCTTCGGGCCCGCCGGAGGCGACGAAGCCGTAGTAGCACTGGATGAACGCCGCGATGAGGACGAACACCACCACTTTGAAGATCGAGAAGAACACGTCCCCGCCGATCAAGAACTGGAAGAAGTAGTGGTCATAGGTGCCTGCGGTCGTACCGCCCAGAAACAGCACCGACAGCTTGGTCGCTATGTAGGCGACCGCGAGGCCGAGTGTGTACAGGGGGATGATGGTGATCGTGGCCGCGATCATCCGGGTGGTCACCAGGTAGGGCAGCGGCCGGATCGCAATGGATTCCAGCGCGTCGATCTCTTCGGAGATCCGCATCGAGCCGAGCTGCGCGGTGAATCGGCAACCGGACTGGATGGCGAAGGCGAGCGTGCCCAGGATCGGCGCGATCTCACGGGTGGTGGCGAAGCCGGAGATGGCCCCGGTCAGCGGCCCCATCGTGAGCAGGTTCAACGCGGTGTAGGACTCGACTCCAACGGTGATGCCGCCGAACGCGCACAGCGCGATGACCACGCCCACTGTGCCGCCGCCGACGATGAGCGAGCCGTTGCCCCAGCCGACATCGGCGATCAAGCGGGCGACTTCCTTGCGGTAGTGACGCAGCGTGTACGGGATGGCGATCAGGGCCTGGAAGAACACGATGGCCTGGTGACCGAGGCGCTGATTGGCGTGGACGGGGATCTTGGCGGTCGCGCGAATCGCGCGGACCGGACGCAGTGCCGGTGGGATGTACTCGGCGGCCATCTCACACCACCTTCGCGGGGAAGAAGCTGTTGTACAGCTGGGTGACGATGATGTTGGTGGCGAACAGCATCAGGGCCGAGGTGACCACCGCCGAGTTCACCGAATTCGCGACACCGCCGGGACCGCCTTTGGTGTGCAGTCCGATGTCGCAGGCGATGATCGCGGTGAGCACACCGAAGATCGCCGCCTTGAACAGTGCGACCATCAGGTCGTTCGCAACCGCGAACGAGGAGAACGAGCTGATGAACGATCCCGGCGTGCCCTGCTGGGCGTAGACGTTGAACAGGTAGGCAGTGGCGAAGCCGACGAACACGATGAACCCGCACAACAGGATGCTCACCAGTACGGCGGCAACCAGTCGCGGGACGACCAGTCGGCGCACCGGATCCACGCCCATCACCTTCATCGCGTCGATCTCTTCCCTGATCGTGCGGGAGCCCAGATCGGCGCAGATGGCCGAGCCGACCGCGCCGGCGATCATCAGTGAGGTGACCAATGGTGCGCCCTGGCGGATGATGCCGAGCCCGGCGACCGCGCCGATGAAGGTGGTGGCACCGACCTGGTTGACCAGCGCGCCGACCTGGATCGAGACCACCACCGCGACCGGAATCGCGACGAACACAGTGGGCAACGCCGAGACGTTGGCCATGAACGCGCACTGTTTGATGAACTCCTGGAACGGAAAGCGCCGGTGCACGAGAGAGAGGAACAGCTGCGCGATCGTTGCCCTACCGAGCAGGACCTGCCTGCCCAGAGTCTCGATCGATTGCTGGGGATGCCGTCGCCAGAGCCCGGTGGCACTGTCGATGAGCCGTCCGATCTCGGACGGTTCGGTGGCCGGTTGCGGCGTCACGCTGCACCGATCCTTTCTTGCTGCGGGGGAATGTGTTCCCGGCTGCTCAGAGCGAGCTCAGCCAGTGTTCGAGGAGGACGACGAGTGCGCCGACGGCCGCCAGACACAGGGCGATGACGCAGAGCAGCGCGATCCACATACCGAATCGGAGAACAGGATTTACCTGTGTCCGCCCGCCCAGGATCTTGACGATGATCACGACGATGTCGATGACCCAAACCAGCGCCATCATCAGGTCATCGTCACATTCGCGAAGATGAGGACCGGCCAACAGACGATCGATCCGATGAACGAGGCGACCAGGTCGACCCCGTGAAGGTCACTCAGATGACTGGTGTGGGTGAGTGTCCAGATGGTCCCCACCAGGCCGTAGGGGATGCCGATGATGATGAGGGTGCCGATCAATTCGGACACCTTCATCTCATAACTGAGAAACCTGTCCAGTCGTCGCAACATGGTGGTACCGGTGTCCTTCCTCGGGACCTTGGACGACGTCAGGCCTGCCGGCCGCCGTCGTTGGCGGTGCGATGTTGTTGTCGAGCGTTCTTCTGGTGTGGACCGAAGAGTGATCGTTTCTGTGGCTCGGGAGGCCGACCATCGAAGATCAAGTTACTACCCATTCTCATCGCTGTGATGAGAATTACCGGTAACATATCTCATAGATTCGGGATTGCCTATAGGGCGCCGAATCGAGCGCTGTCGCAGGTCGCGCCCGCGGTGTCCTTCTTGTGGGTCACCCGACGCGCAGGTCGGCGCGGACCGATCGCGAGTGGGGGACCACCGCATCGGCACCGGACGCTGTTGAGGGGTGCGTGCCGGTGCCGATGCGGCCGCGCATCATGCCCCCAACTCATGATGCTGCGGAATCGACAGTAACATAATCTGTCAATAGGGGGCTAACAGCTGGTATTGGCCATGATTCGACGGCTAGTGATAAGAATGGATATTAACTTACTCGAGGGATGTCGTCGTATGGTCGGCGACCGTGCAGGAGGTTCATGATGTCAGCTGTCATCGTCGATGTGGTTCGTACACCGTCGGGTCGGGGTAAGTCCGGCGGCGGACTGTCGTCCGTTCATCCGGCCACTTTGCTGGCCGGTGTGTTGGCAGAGTTGGTCGCGCGCACCGGGATCGACCCAGCCCTCGTCGACGATGTGATCGCCGGCTGTGTCACCCAGAGCGGTGAACAGGCCAACAACATCGCCAGGACCGCGGTGCTGGCGGCAGGATTCCCGGAGTCGGTGCCAGGCACCACGGTTGACCGACAGTGTGGTTCGAGCCAGCAGGCCGTGCATTTCGCCGCCCAGGGTGTGCTCGCCGGCGCGTACGACGTGGCGATAGCCTGTGGCGTCGAGTCGATGAGCCGTGCCCCGATGTTCTCCAACACCCAGGGCAAAGACTCCCTGCGCGGCCCGCTCGCCGCTCGTTACCCGGCCGGCCTGATCGGACAGGGGATCGCGGCCGAGATCATCGCTGCCCGTTGGAAACTGGACCGCGCGGTTCTCGACGAGTTCGCGGCGCGCTCGCATCGGCTGGCTGCCGCCACTGCGGCATCAGGGGGCTTCGACGCCGAGCTCGTTGCCGCCGGAGACCTCGTTGCCGACGAGACGATACGCACCGGTACCACTGTCGAAGGCTTGGCGAACCTGCGCCCCGCCTTCACGGATCCCGCTCTCCTCGACCGGTTTCCGGAGATCGACTGGTCGGTGACCGCGGGCAATTCCTCGCCGCTCACCGACGGCGCGTCGGCGGCTCTCATCATGAGCGAGGCGATGGCGGCGAAACTGGGGTTGACCCCTCGCGCCCGCTTCCACTCCTTCGCCGTCGTCGGCGACGATCCCACACTCATGCTCACCGCCGTCGTCCCCGCGACCCGCAAGGCGCTCGAGCGGGTCTCGCTCACCGTCGACGACATCGATACCTTCGAGGTGAACGAGGCGTTCGCCCCGGTCCCGCTCGTCTGGCAGCACGAGCTCGGCGCCGACCCGGCCAGGGTCAATCCGCGTGGCGGCGCCATCGCGCTCGGCCACCCACTCGGTGCCTCCGGTACCCGTTTGCTCGCGACGATGGTCAACCATCTCGAACAGACCGGCGGTCGCTACGGGCTCCAGACCATGTGCGAGGCGGGCGGCCTGGCCAACGCCACCATCATCGAACGCCTCTGAGGCCACGCCGATAGACGAGTGCCCGCCGGACGCTACGAGCGATCGGCGGGCGGGTTCGTGAAGGGCGGGGACACAGGACTCGCGGCAGTGGGGACAACAGGGCCTGGACATCCCACGCCGCGAGCCTTGTGCTCCGGGAGCGAACTCCCGGTCGTGTCCACCCGGCGCCGCGGTGCATGCCCGCTTCGCGGCGTGGGTGAATGGTCATCAACTTATTGATCGCGAGCGACGCTGTCAATCACTTGCAAACCCTCTGCTGTATCTTTCTTCGGTTGCGGAATAGTCAGTAACATATTGGCATTGCCGGTGTACCCTTGGCACCGAACCGCGTTCGCGAGGTGCGTCGGGCTGCTGTGCGTCGCCTCGGCTGCTCGGTCGCGCGGCACATCTGGGAAAGGATGACGATGAGCACGGCAATCAGGCCTGGCGAACCCAATTACGTAGACCCACACAGTGATTCCTACGTCGATGAAGGCACGGCCCCGGCGTGGCGTGGGTCGGCCACCCCAGCGGTGGAATTCACGGCGCCGGAGCGTGCGCTGACTCTCGATCGGGTTCGCCTCCATATTCCCGACACCCACCGGTCCCCGCGCAAACGGCCGGCTCAGTTGGCCGATGCCTTGGACTTCTGGATGTTCGCGGGTGCGGCCGCGAACGTGGCGATGCAATTCGCGCACCAGGGAGTCGCGGCGGGTGTGATGGAGAGTCAGGTCGAATCCGGTGCGCTCATGGTGCATCCGTGGAAGCGGTTGCGGACCACCTCCGCCTACCTCGCGGTGGCGGTTCTCGGCAGCGACGAGGACAAGTCGGCCATGCGGGAGGCGGTCAATGTCGCGCACCGCCAAGTCAGGTCGCGGCCGGATTCGAAGGTGAAATACAACGCCTTCGACCGAAACTTGCAGATGTATGTGGCCGCGGCGATCTACATCGGTTTCGAGGACACCCACCAACTGCTCTGCGGCAAGATGACCGCCGACGAACTCGAGGCGTTCTACCAGGGTTCGGACACCTTCGGCACCACGCTCCAGGTACACCCCGATATGTGGCCGAAGACGCGCGCCGAGTTCGACGAGTACTGGCTGGAGGCGTGCAAGGGGGTGGTGTGCGACGACGAATTCCGCGCCTACATCGACGATCTGCTGCACCTGCGAATGGTCCACTGGTCCATCCGGGTGACGTTCGGCAGCCTGCTGCGGTTCCTGACCGCGGGCTTCTTGCCGCCGCATTTCCGCGAGCAGATGGCGGTCGAATGGAGCACCGCGGATCAGCGCCGATTCGAGCACCTTTTCCAGTTCGTCGGCTTCGTCAACCGCTTCATCCCGAAGTTCATCAGGTTCGCAGGCACCAACGCGATGATGCGCGACGTGCGCAACCGCATCAGGAAGCAGCGTGCCCTCGTCTGATCGAACGGGGCCGCTGACCGCGGCGGGTGAGGCGTTCGCCTCGCCGCCGCGCTCGAGCCGCTATGGCGTAGTCGGCACGTGGGTGTCGATCGCACGCAGTTGCTCGGGGTCGACGGCTCGCAGAACCGCGAGCGATGCTGTGATCGCCAGATCGCAGGCCGTGCCGATGTCGGCCCCTGCGAGGATGACGGCGCGATAGGCAACGTCCAAGCTGATGCCGAGAAGCATCGTGGCGAGTGTGTCCGCGCCGCCGTGGATGGGAGTTCCACGCTCGGCGTAGTTGGCTCGCAATCGTTCGGCGATACGCGGTTCGAGAGCGGCGGACAACCGACGCCCGGGGTGGCTGTCGTCGTATCGGTTGTCGAGTAGGACGCGGAATCCTTCGGGGTGCCGGCGGGCGTAATCGAAGAGCGACTCGATCGAATATCGGGCCCGCTGCCCGTAGCCCATCGTCTCGCCGTTGTCGTAGATCTCGAACATCCAGGTGGTCAACGCGGCAAGCTCTCGTTCGATAACAGCGTCGATGAGTGCGTCGCGGGAGCCGAAGTGGGCATAGAGGGTCACTCTGGAGGTATCGGCGCGTTGCGCGATGGTATCCATGGTGGCTCGATCAACGCCCACCTCGGCGATCACCGCGCATGCCGCATCCAGGAGTACGGAGTCGGTCGGGCGATTGCGGGTGCTGCGGCGCGCGGGCGCTTTCGCGCGGCGATCAGGGTGCCCGGTTCCGGCCAACCTTCCTCCTCGATGCTGTCCCACGTACCGTTCGTGGCGGTGTCATCCTTCGGTATTACCGAAGTAGGCCGCCTCGACCCTATCTCGGCGACCACGGAGCTCGGCGGCGGAGCCGGACAACACGGCTCGGCCGTGATGGAGCACGACCGCCGTATCGGCGATCGACAACGCCAGTTCGATGTGTTGTTCGACCAGCACCACGGCCATATGCTGGTCGTCGGCGATCTGACGCAGCCGGGGGAGCAGGCCCTCCACGGCGATCGGCGACAGCCCGAGGCTGAGTTCGTCGACGAGCAGGATCTTGGGTGCGCACAGCAGTGCTTTCGCCAACGCGAGCATCTGTTGTTCGCCGCCGGAGAGTGTGCCGCATCGGCGCGAACGCATCGACCGCAGCGCGGGGAAGTAGTCGAAGACGTCATCGACGGAGGGGCCGTGCTTGCGCCGGGCCAGGCGCAGATTGTCGTCGACCGACAAGCGGTGGAAGACGCCCCGGCTGTCGGGGACCAGGATGATGCCGCGGCGCGCGTTGGCTTCCACCCGTCGGTCCAGCGGTTCGCCGAGCGCTGTGATGATGCCGGACAGCGCAGGCAGCGCCCCGACCGACGCGAGCAGAGTGGTGGTCTTGCCCGCCCCGTTCGGACCCAGGAGTGCGAGGATCTCGCCCGCACGCACCTGGGCGTTCAGATCGCGCACGGCGGGCACGCCACCGTATCCGACGGTGAGCCCTTCGATGTTCAGGGCGGGCTTCGCCTCGATCAGCGGCGTCTCCGGCATCGCCGATGTGGTCATTTGCTGTCTCCTGCCGGAAGGGCCGCGTCGTCGGCGTCGGTGCGGGCGGTGCCGAGATACGCGGTGATCACCCGTGGGTCTTCCCGGATTCGGCCGGGCTCGCCGGCGGCGATGACGACACCGAAGTCCAGCACGTAGAGCCGCGAACAGGTGTCGAGTACCAGAGACATGTCGTGGTCGATGAGCAACACACCGACACCCGCGGTCGCGATGCGCCGCAGATGCCGACCGAAGTCCTGGCTCTCGTGAGTGTCGAGGCCGGCGGCGGGTTCATCGAGGAGCACCACCTTCGAACCGCCGACCAGCGCGCGCGCCACCCCGACCAATTTCTGCTGGCCCAGGGTCAATTCACCGGGACGCTGGGCCGCGACACCGGGCACACCCACCAATTCCAGGGCTGCGTCGATGGTCTCGCTCGGCGGCACCGAACCGCCGACGATGTCGGCGAACAGCATGCGCAGACCGGTCGGCTGTATCGCGACGGCGAGATTCTGCGCAACCGTGAGGTCGCCGAAAAGCTCACCCGCCTGCCAGGTTCGGGCCAATCCGGCGCGTCGTCGTCGATGCGTGCCGAGTCGGTCGAGCGCGGTGCCTTCGAGGGTGACGTTTCCGGTGTAGGGGGTGAACCCGGTGACCGCGTCGACGAACGTCGTCTTTCCCGCGCCGTTGGGTCCGATCAGACCCACGATCTCTCCGGAATCGACAGCGATGTCGATGTCGGTATTGGCCACGACACCGCCGTAGCGAACCGACAATCCGTGGGTCCGCAACAGAGGTTGCACGCTATCGGACATGCGCTACTGCCTTCTTTCCCGACTCAGCGGCCTCGTCGCCGGTGATTTCACGGCTGCTTCGGCGGGGGATCGTCGCGGTGAGCCACTCGACTGCCGAGGTCACCGCCCCCGCGACGCCGACCGGGTTGAGCACGGCCATCAGCAACAACACGGTCGCGGCGATGACCTCGTAGTATTCGCCGAGTTCGAGAGTCTGGTTGAGGAATACGTAGCCGACTCCCAGTGGACCGATGGTCCCGGCGATGAACGCGCCCGACACGGAGGTGATGCCGCCGACGTAGGTCATCGCCAACAGCGTCAGGCCGATCATCACGGTGAACGAACCCGCCGAGAGCTGTCCTCTGCTGTAGCCGATCAGGCAACCGCCGATGCCGGCCAGGAACGCCGAGACAGCGAAACCGAGCAATTTCGTTGCGGCGACGTCGATTCCGACCGATGCCGCTGCTCGCTCGTTGGACCGCACGGCCAACATCGCGCGACCGGTCGCGCCCGCCATGATCCGCATCACCGCCAACGTGCAGATCGCGACGACCACCAGGACCATCAGCGAAAAGGGCAGCGTGACAAGGTTGGTGCCGTCACGAACCCCCAGGTCGATACCGAACAGGGTGGGGTCGGTGATGATGTTGCCCTGCGCGGGAGTCAACGAGGGGTTGTTGAACACGAAGCTTTGAATGGCCAATGCGGCGGCCAAGGTCACCACCGCCAATTGGGCGCCACGGATACGCAACGCAGGCACCGCGACCAGAATGCCCAACGCGGTGGCCGCCAAGGCGGCTGCGATGATGCCGAGCGGAAAGGGAACGTGCCATTCGGTGGACAATTTCGACAACGCGAAGCCCGCCGTGCCGGCGAAAGCCATACTGGCCAGCGAGATCTGACCGAGGTAGCCGGTCAGCAACACCAGTGACAGAGCGATCAGCGACAGAATGATCGAGGTCACGACGCCGTAGCGCCACGTCCCGGTCGTCATGACGATCGCGAGGACCGCGACTGCCAGCACCGCGATGGTCGGGGTGATCTTGACCCGGGGGATTCGCACGGCGGGCATCTTCACCGCCCCGAGTGAGCCGCGCGCCGGTATCCGGCCACCGAGCAGGAACAACGCCACGGCAACGATGACGAACGGCACGGCGTCGGAGAGCCCGGACTGCGCCCAATTCGGCCACAAGTCCTTGGTGTCGACCCAGAGGATGACCGCCTGGAACGAACCCAACGTCAATCCCGCCGCACAGGCCACGCCGAAGGACGACAGTCGCCCGACCAGCGCCGCCGCCAGCGCCGGGATCACATAGAACGTGTAGCTCGTCTCGTTCAATCCGATGGTGAACGCCGCTAGCACTCCGATCAGCCCGCAGGCGGCGCCGGTCAGTGCCCAGACGATCGCGGCCAGCCGATCGGGCGAATACCCGGTCAGGCGTGCGGCGAGTTCGTCTTCCGAGCCCGCGCGGGTCGCGATACCGACAGTGGTAAGGGTGAAATAGGCCCGCAGACCGACGGCGATCACGATCGCGATCGCGGCCAACACAAGATCGGATACGTTGACCAGCGCACCGGCCACGGTCACCGTGCTCTCCGGCAGAATCGGTGTGGCGAAAAGGTTTTCGGTATCGAACCGCAGTCCCGCCAACGCCTGGATGAACAACATCAGTCCTACCGAGGCGACCACCTGCGCCAGCACCGGCGCGTGACGCAGGGGCCGGAACACCACCAGATGCGCCAGCAACGCCCACACCGTCGCAGAGGCGATTCCCAGTGCGATCGCCGCCACCATGGGCGTCGGGTGATCTTCACTGCCGAGCGCGATGCTGCCGAGCGGCAGGACGAACGTCCCGTCGGTTCGCAGGGCCGCAACGACGTAGACCGCCCACAGGGCGAACGCGCCCTGCGCGAAATTGATGATTCCCGTCGCGGCGTGCACACCCACCAGTGATGTGGCCAAGACCGCGTAGACCGCGCCGGTCGACAGACCTAGGAAGACGAACTGCAAGAACTGGCCCATGTGCCCTGTTTTCTGTGGATAGCCCAGGCCCCGGTGGACAGGTCGCTGATAGTGCGAGCGCCCTGTCCACCGAGGTCATCCGGATCGATTACGCCGCACCCGGGATCAATTTGAGAACCTCGGGGCTGGGCGTGATGTACCCACCGGAGACGGGTGTTGTCTTCTTGTCCCCGGTCACCTCGAACAGCAACATGTCGGTGGTGCAGTTGGGCGTCGTGGCTTTGCCGCAGTTCAGTTTCGGGCCGAGGAAACTCTGGTAGTCGACGAGCCCCTTGAGCGCGGTGAGGATCGCCGGACCGGTGAATTCGGCAGGCGGGGTGGAGGTGAGTGCCTTGGCGAGATCGACGAGTGTGGCGAAGGTGCCGTACGCGTAGAACCCGGCCGTTCCACCGGCGTTGTCGATGAATTGTTGGGCTGTCTTCAGATTCGATTTCGCGGGTTCTGGAGCCGAGTCGATGGCGGGCGGCAGCCACACCGGCGAATAGGACTGAGCACCGACGGCTTGTGCGCCCATCACGTCGACGTATTCCGTACACGCGGCCAAAAACACAGTGCCCGAATATTTCACGGACTTCAGTGCTTGGGCCAGCTTGTTGCAGGTGTTGTCGTTGGGCGCGGTCATCAGACCGCCCGCGGCGGGAGAACCATCCGCGATCGTGGACGCGAGGGCGGTGAAGTTCGGTCCCGCCGGCGGATAATAGGCACTCTTGACTTCGATTCCCAACTGTTTGCCCAGCGGGGTCAGGAGACCGTCGAACACCTGATGTGCCTGGGGCAGATCGGAGTTGACCAAGGTCAGCGAGTTCTTCCCCGCCTGCTTCAGTGATTGCAGGAATCCGACCAGGAACGCCGCGGGCGGCGGACCGAAGAACACGCGGTTCTCGGGAACCGCGCCGGTCGCGGTATTGAAGGGAATCTGGCCGATCAGCGGAATTGCCGCGGAAGTCAAAATCGGCATCGCCGCGGCCGATTCGGCGTTGTAGCCGTCGACCGCGGCCACCACGCCTGCCTGCACGAACTGGTTGGCGCACGAGATCGTGGACTCCGGCGAGGTGTTGTCGATACCGCAGTCGACGATTTCGATCGGGCGGCCGTTGATCCCGCCGATCTGGTTGTTGATGTACTCGACCGCCGCATTCCTGCCGGTGGTCACACCCGCCTGGGTAGCCGGGCCCTTGGAGGGATTGAAAAGGCCGATCTTGATCGGGGCGCCGGCCGCTTTGACTCCCGGCGCGATGGCGGTCGTGCTGCCGCCCGCCCCGGAACTGCTGTCGTTACTGCACGAAGCAACGGAGAACACACACGCTGCGGCCACCGCAACCGCGGCGATCCGGCGAGAATTACTGGCCATTCTGAATGCCTTTCCAGGCCGGTTGTCCTGGCGAACAGCGCCGGTCAACCCGTCGATCTCATGTTCGACACCTGATCGCCCGTTCGGCGATTCCGGCGACCCGACCGCAACTTGTGATCTGGGCCACTAGAAGCTAACTCAGCCTTACACGCGTGTCAAGCTGAATTCGGAACCTCTTCGCCAGCGTGAAATGCGAGGTGAGAAGCCTTATCTCGCAGGTTTCCCACCGTGGTCAGATCGGGCAGCCGCCGCTGCGCTCCGCGGGGACCGAGAAAGTATCCAGCTCGTACTTGCGATGAACGTGTACGAGCTTCTCGTACTGGAGTCGGTTGTACGCGAGTGGCGCCAGCAGTAGCCGATCCGGCAGAAGTCGCCACGCCGCCCGCAACGCCGTGGTGTAGACGGCGAATTCCAGATCGTGGTGGGGGCGCAGCCGGAAGCCGGTGAGTGCCTGCATTTCCGGAACCATCGCCTTGGACGAGCAGACTTGAATGACGTGACCGACGATCGGCCGAATGAGCAACCACATCGGCGACAGCGCTGCTCGCGCGGGCGCGGACATTCCGATCGTGGGCAGCGGCAGCCTCGTGAGCGCGGCGAACTGTTCCACCAAGAAGGGGTTGGTCTGCAATTCGGTGTCGACCATCCGGTCGTAATAGGCGGTCGCCTCCGCCAGCGTCGCGGGCAATTTCCCGGCTTCGGCGCGCAGTTCCAGGTCGGAGAACGATTCCCGCAGCAGTTGATAGGCCGCTTCCTGCTCCGCGGGTCGCAGCACGGTGCCGGTGCAGTAGGTGAAGGTTCGCAACGCGAGATAGACGCCACTGAGGCCCACCCACACCCAGGCATCCGGATTCAGTGCGCTGTACCGGATCTCGGAAAAGTCACCCGTGCCGCGGCCGTGGACGTCGCGGTGTCGTGTCTTGAGCCGGTCTGCCTCGGCGGCTCGATCGACCGGGTCGCCCCAGATAGCCAGCAATGACGAAAACCCACTGCGCACACCACGATTGGCGAAGTTGTCCGCGAATCTGCCGGTTCGATCCACCGCGGCCGCGACGGACACCAGGGCTACTTGATCGAACGCCGCGCCGGCGAAGACGGCGGACAGGGTGCTGGCGGTGTGTTTGCGGAACTCGGTCATCACCTCGGGGCGGATCGAGTTCTGGGTGGCTGGGGATTGTTGAGAGTCCAGGACCTCTCGAATCTTCGCGTCCCGAGTCACTTCGCCACCTCATTGTGATAGTAGTACGGCGATCAGACTATCATTCAGGCTCGGTTATCGGCAGTGGCGCTTTCGTGTCTCCGCCCGCTCACGGGTGGCCGCGCTCCGCTCGAGATGGCCGAATCAGCCGGTAGGGTGTCAGCGGTGAACGACCATCCAGCCCCCTTGCCCGAATCCTGGGCCGAGCTGAGTCGACTGGACGCCAAATCCCGGCGCATCGTCGATGCCGCCCGCGAGTCTTTCGTGCAGGTCGGCTTCGAAGAAACGACGATGGTGCACATCGCCGACGGCGCCGAAGTGGGCGTCGCGACGGTCTATCGCAGGTTCGGGACGAAGTCGGCGATCGTCCGATACGCGCTGATGGCCGAGGCCGAACGGGTCGGCGACATCATCTACGGGGCCATGCGGAAATCGGCGGGCCCGGTCGGCGCGCTCGCGGAGATGTTCTCGGCCTTCGTCAGTGAAGCTTCCGCACCACGGCTGCTGACGCGAAACCTGCGCACCTCGGGCGCGGCCGAGCAGATGGCCGATTTCGTGACCGGTGACGAATTCGTCGATCACGGGCGCATCGGTGTCGCCCGGTTCATCGCCTACTGGCAGCAACGCGGCGAGCTCGGCGACTTCGACCCCGACGTCGTGGCCGAGCTGTTCGTCCGACTGACCATGTCTTTCATCTCGAATCCGGGTGGGGTCCTACCGCTCCATGATGCTGATGCCGCACGCGATTTCGCCCGGCAGTACCTTGCTCCGCTGCTGTTTCCGCACGCCATTCGATAGCGCGCAGGCTACTGCTTCGGACGCACTTTGTATGCGGCCGATTTCAGCTCCCGCTTCTTCATCCGCTCGATGGACTGGTGGTGCTTTCGCGCATGGTAGGCGATCGGAAAGTAGGTCAACCGTTCCGGCAGCACGCGGTAGGCGAACCGGATCACCGCGTAAATTCGCTCCAGGCTGCGTTGTTCGGCGCGGCTCCATTCGACGCCGATCATGGCTCGCAGCCGCGGGTCGAGGAGACCGACGATGGACAGGTAGTTGAATCGCAGCATCGGCAGCAGCGCCAAGCGCAACACCCGATCCGCCGGAAACGGCATCTTCGCCAGTTGTTCGATCTCGCCGTCACGCAGCTGCCGGAACTGCTCGCGCACATCGTCGGTGGCGCACAGTACATCGCGGACCATGTGCTCGTAATAGGTGTCGAACTCGGCTCTGGTCTGTGGGTAACCCTTCATGGGCACCTGCAATATCCGCGCGATGCGGATATTGTCGGCCAGCAACCCGTCCAATTCCGCAGCGGTGAACTCGCGCCCGATCAGCAGCGGACCGGCCTTGGCGGTAGTGACGTAGGCGGTGGCGATAACCCATTGGTAGGCATCGGGATTCAGGGCGCTGATGGATTTTCCGTCCGCGTTCTTCATCCGCAACGGTTCGTGCAGCGAGCGCAGGCGTTGGCCTTCCTTGATCGCTTCGGCACCGCCGTAGGTCCAGCGCAGCACCGAGTCGACCGACCGAATGGCGCGTCCCGCCGGATCGGTGCGCGAGACCGAGTACTTGTCGACGACGTCGCGGATGGTCGGGTGCAGACCCTGCATGGCGAAGGCTGCGCCTTCGACCATGAGGTAGGTCCAGTGGCCGACCATCTCGGCGGTCATCGAATCGATGGCGACCAGTTCGATCGGGTCAGCGGGATCGCTGCCGACTCTCGCGCTTCGAGGTTCGGATTCGTTGCCGGAGCCGGCATTTCGGTGAGTGGTGGTGGTCATCGTCTTCCTTCTGTCTCCGGCGATCGGCGTATTCCAGGTGGTGGCGGCCCGGATGCGGATCTCGCCGCGGCCGGGATCGCGCACGATCAGCGCGAAGACCGGATGACGTACAGACCGCTGTGATAGTTGAACTGCTATGAAGCTATCAAAATGCCTCGGTTTGTGGCCCAGTATCCAGAGTTTGATCGTCAAAGAAGCGATAGGCGCTCGACAGGCGCGCTCGGTCGAGCACGCCGGATCACCAGCGCGAGGCTTCAGGCGCCCGAGGATTCGTCGGGGGCCGGTGGGGGAGTGCAGGATTCGTCGCTGTGTATGCGCCCGTCACGCAGGCTGGTGACCCGATCGGTGCCTTCAGCGGCCTGCTGGTCGTGGGTCACCATCACGACGGCGCGTAAGGTGTCGTGAGCGATGGCGGCGAGCGGGTTCATGATGTCCGCGCCGGTACGGGAATCCAGGTTGTCGATCACGGGTGTAGCCACAGCGCCTCGCAGGGCATTCGTCGGTTCGGGAGGAACCCATCGCTGATCTCTATGGCGACGATGGAGGGATGCGGGTGGGATAGCCTGTCGCGCAGGTAGTTCCGCACAGCGGTGCGGCAACCGCAGAAATCCACCACCAGGTCGGCACTGATCACTCGCAGGTGAGTGTCGGGTTCCTCGGGGCGAGGTGATCGAGACAGTGGCATCAGCCTCTACTGTCGACAATCGCGCCGGGGCTGCCGTGCGCGCGGTAGGGCTTCAGGAGTAACAGGCATAGCTTGACTGCCGACACCGTGTGACCTCCCCGTTTCTGCGTCAAGTATGCTGAAATGCTCCATTACTTAACCCGGTTCTCATGCCGCATCAGTGCCGCATATGTAGTGATCTAGGCCATATGGCACTAGATACTCTAGCTGTTTAGCGCTGGAATTGATAGTAACTTAGCGCACTGAAGGAAGATCCCGGAATCTTGCAATTCTCTTAGCCCCCGCCCGACTGGGATGGTGCTCACGAGGCCCGTCTGTCGGCTGCGCGAAGCGCCCGACGTGCGATCGCCCACCGTTGAGTCTCCAGGGGGCCGTCGTCTATGCGGAACAGTCGAACCTCGCGGTACAGCCACGACAGTGGCGCGTCCTCGAAATTGCCTGGTGCACTGCAGATCTGCAGCGACCGATCGACCACCCGCCCCACCGCCTCGGCAACGAATGTCTTCGCGATCGAGGTCGCCTGCGCCGACGGCTCACCCGCATCGAGCAACAGGCACGCCCGGTCCACCAATCCCCGGGACGCCGCGATGTCGATCTCGTTGTCGGCGATCAACTGCTGGACCATGCCGAGGTCGCCCAGCCTGCCCCCGGACGACGACTGAGTCGCAGCGCGCGCCACCGCGATGTCGGCAGCGCGCCGCGCTGATCCGAGCCACCGCATGCAGTTGGTGAGCCTGGTGTTCCACAGTCTGGTCTGGGCGTAGTCGAATCCGCGGTCCACCTCGCCCAGGACCATATCGTCGCTCACCTCGAGATTCTCGAAGATCAACTCCGACTCCCGCGCGAACACAGTCGCCCGGTCATGCTGAACTCGTAAACCGGGTGCGCCCGCGTCGACGAGGAACATCGTCGCGCCGCCCCGGGAATCCGGCTCGCCACTCGTGCGCGCCACCGCGATGGCGAACGCGGCGCCGTCGGCGCCGGTGACAAACCATTTCCGGCCGTTGATCACCCACCCGTACCTGGTCTTTTCGGCAGTCGTGCTCAGAGTGGACGGGTCGAATCCATTGCGGGGCACCGGCTCTGTCATCGCGAAGCACGACCGGATTCGCCCAGTTGCCAATGGCAGCAAGTATTGATCCTGTTGAGCCGGCGACGCCACTCGTTCCAGTAGGTGCATATTGCCTTCGTCGGGTGCTGCGCAGTTCTGTGCGATAGGGCCGAACAGCGAATACCCGGAAGCCTCGAAGACGGGCGCGCGATCGCGCATGTTCAGGCCGAGGCCGCCGAACGCCGCACCCACCTGGGGCGCGAAGACCCCCGCCGTTCTCGCCGCAGTCTGCAACGCGCGCCGCACGTCGCCGGGCAGGTCGTGCGCATTCCCGCCGTGTTGCTCTTCGACCGGCAAGATCAGCTGTCGCACCAGTAGCTCGGTCTTCTTGGTCAGATCAGCGACCGCCGTCGCAACGCCGTCGCCGGTCATCTCGGCCGCTCGGTGGTCGTGGCGCTTGCCGCCCACATCGCACACGCCGACGGCGTACGGGCAACATCGACGAAGACTGCGGACATCATGGCCTCCTCGGCTCACATCGACCTTCGACGTAAGCCCAATAAGTTAATGCACATTCTGGTATGAGGATTCCAATTATTGGCCACTAATCGCGTAGTAGTCGACTACTTGTGGCCTATGTTACTGAGCATTCGCCTGAGTGAGATGCTGGTGAACCTATGGACCTCGGGACTCATCTGAAACGGGAGCTGGCGGTTCCGAGACCGGCCGCGGTGAGGCACGCGAGGGCAGCGGTGATCCACAGGGGCGTGTAGGAGCCGTTGATATCGCGGATCAGTCCGCCCGTGAGGGCCATCGCGCCCGCGCCGAGTTGGTGGAAGACGCTGATCCAGCCGAAGGTCAGGGCGCTGTCGGCGCCGAAGTAGTGGCGGCACAGGGTCAGTGTCGGTGGCACTGTCGCGACGTCGAGGATGCCGAACACCACGGCGAAGACGACGAGGTCCGGGGACCAGCCGCTGGTGAACAGGAGAGGAAGGAGGGCGAGGGACACGCCGCGGCCGAGGAAGAACACCGCGAGTAGCAGCCGCGGTTCGATCCGGTCGGTGAGCCACCCCGCGGAGACGGTGCCGAGGATATTGGCGACGCCGATGATGGCCAGCAGGCCCGACGCGGCGGTGGCGGCCATGCCGTGATCATGCGCGGCCGGCGTGAAGTGACTCCACATCAGGCCGTTCGTGGTCGCCCCGCACAGCGCGAACATCGAGGCCAGAACCCAGAATCGAGTATCGCGAAGGGCCCGAAGCAGGGCGGCGATCGTGCGGGCGAACGGGTTGACCTGGCGATCCGTGCCGACCGGTTCGGTGTTCGGATCCGCGCCGAACCGGACGGCGCCGACCGAGGCGGGGCTCTCGCGCAGAAGGAACAGGACGCCGAGCAATGCCACCGTCGCCAAGGCGCCGCACGCGAGAACGGGTGCGCGCCAGTCGGACCGTTCGAGCAGCACCGACAGCAGGGGCAGCATCGCGAACTGACCGAATACGCCGGCCGCGGTGAGTATTCCGGTGGCAAGACCGATCTTTCGGTAGAACCACCGGTTCGCCACCGTCGCGGCGAACACCGTGGTGATCGACCCGGTCCCGACACCGATGGCGAAGCCGAACCATAAGACGAACCAGATCACCGACGGGGTAAACGTCGCGGTGAGAACCGAACTCGCGATCAGCGTGAGCAGTGCGTACGACGTCACGCGGCGGATGCCGTAGCGGTCCATCATGGCCGCCGCGAACGGCCCGACCACCCCGTAGAGCACCATGTTCACCGCCACAGCCGCACCGATGCCGGTGCGACTCCACCCCCTCGTCTCGACCAGCGGTTCGGTGATCAGGCCCGCGATGGTGGCGAAGCTCCCCGCCGCGATGAGCGCGAGGGCGGCCACGGCCACGATCGTCCACGCGGGATGAACACGGTGCACTCGCCGGTTCGCGCGCGGCTCGATATCGACTTCGGAAATACTCACCGGAACCCTTCGCGTTGCTCGACGTCCTTACCCTCGTTTCTATCAACCACCGAACGAGATCGACAGTATGCACAATATTGTCCATATGGACGAGTTGGATACCATCGAGCGTATGGCTATCGAGGACGAAGTCCGGGCCCCGATCGTGCGAGCGATGCGGAGCTGTCCCGTCGAAGTGAGCATCGCCGTGCTCGGCGGCGCGTGGAAGATGACGATCGTCAAATACCTCCTCGACGAGCCCCTGCGCTACGGCGAATTACGCCGCAAGGTCGGCGAGGTGACCCCGCGCGTACTCACCCGCCAACTGCGCGAGCTGGAACAAGACGGCATCGTGAACAGGCACGCCTTCGCCGAAGTCCCACCACGCGTAGAGTATTCGCTCACCACCACCGGGAAAGCGCTGCGCGGCTTCGTCACCGAACTGAACCGATGGGGTGCCGAGTACATCGAGGGTCTGGCGGGTGATCCGGTCCGCCATCACGGCGCACTGCGAATCAGCGTCACCGGGCACACGAACATCACCGCCGACACAGTTCCGATCGTTCGCGCGGCGATCGCCGATCTGATCGCCGACACACCGAATCCGGTCGGCATCTCGTGCCTCGCCCGCGGCGCCGACAGCGTGTTCGCCGAAGCCGTCCTCGACGCGGGAGGCAGCCTCGAGGTGGTGCTGCCGTCGCGCGACTACCGAGAGGCGAAGGTGAAGCCGGACGCTCTGGTGCAGTTCGACACGCTCATCGAGCGAGCCACGACGGTTCGGGTGATGGACTTCGACACTGCGGGCCGCGAAGCATATGAGGCCGCCAACGAGGTCATCGTCGGCGAGGCCGATCGGATGATCGCGGTGTGGGACGGCAAGGTCGGCGAGCGGGCCGGTACCGGGACAGTCGTCGCCCTGGCGCGTGAGCGAGGTGTCCCAGTCGACGTGGTGTGGCCGCACGGCGCCGAGCGCGGCTGACCGCGCCCGTTTCGCGGGTGAAATCAGTGGGTGGGCTGGCCGAACCAGTGGGAGAGATGGTCGTTCAGGTCGTGCTGGTGCTCGCCGATCCAGGCGACGTGGCCGTCAGGGCGGAGCAGAAGGCCTGGGACATCCAGTGGCGCAGTGGGATCCGTGATGACATCGACACGGTCCGACCAGCCGTTGACGTTCAGGCGTTCGGTGCGATCCAGTACCAGGCCCCGGCCCTGATGTAGTCGGTCGTACAGCCTGCCCTGTTCCAGATCGATGTCTCGCAGGCGGCGGCCGAGCAGATCGGGCCCCGCGCCGAGGTCGTAGCGGATATCGATCGCGGTGATCTTCTCGACCAGGTAGCGGTTCACCTCGTCGAAATCCATCAACTCGGTGAGCAGCCTGCGCACGGCCTGCGCGCCCGGCTCGGTGGACGACAGCTCCACCTGGGCGCGGGTGTTGTCCAGCACATCCGCGGCGACCGGATGACGTTCGGTCTGGTAGGTATCGAGCAAAGTTTCCGGCGCCCAGCCGTGGATCTGTGCGGCCAGTTTCCAGCCGAGGTTGACTGCGTCCTGCACGCCCAGGTTGAGGCCCTGACCACCGGCGGGCGGGTGGATGTGCGCCGCATCGCCTGCCAGCAGCACCCGACCGACCCGATAGCGCTCGGCCAGTCGGGTGGCATCGCCGAAGCGCGACAGCCAGCGCGAGGAGTGCACGCCGAAATCGGTTCCGGCGACGGCGCGCAACTGCTGTCGGAAATCCTCGAGGGTGGGAGGTTCCGTGCGATCCTCGTTGACTCCCGCGGCGGGGATCACGACGCTATAGATCCCTTCGCCGAAGGGCCGGAGACTGAATCGCTTGTTCGTGTCGCCGATTTCGGCCACCTTGGCGGCGATCTCCTCGGGCGTCACACCCACTTCCATCTCGCCCATCAGCGTCTCGGTCCGCGCGGGTTCGCCGGGGAAACCGACGCCGAGCAGTTTGCGCACCGTACTGCGCGCGCCGTCGCAGCCGACGAGATACCGCGACCGCAGTCGCTCCCCGTCGTCCAGCTCGACGGTCACACCTTCGTCATCCTGGGCGAAACCGGCCACCGCACAACCGCTCCGCACCTGCGCGCCCAGTTCGATCGCGTGTTCTTCGAGCAGATGATTGATGATCGGCTGCGGGATGCCCAGCTGATAGGCGTAGGCGGAATCCAAGCCCTCGGGCGTGGGTTTGGCGATGGCGGCGAAGACGCCGCCCACCGGACGCTGTCGTCCGCGTTCGAGAACGCGATCCAGCAGTCCGCGCATCGCCATCAATTCGAGACTGCGAATATGCAGACTGACGATGCGAACGTAGGACGCCACGGGCTCGGGTTCCTTCTCCACGACGAGTACCCGCACATCGTGCAGCCGTAGTTCGGCGGCCAGCATCGCACCGGTCGGCCCGCACCCGGCAATGATCACATCGAACATGAACCACCCATTCGCCCAATTCTCGCCGACCCAGCAGCCGCGCGTGCCCCTCATCCAGCGCCGCCACGCGTGCACGCGTTTCGCTGATCCTGGTTTTCCGCTGGTCCTGGCCTCGGCCGCCCATTGTGCGGCACCTCCGCGTCTTGCCACAAGCGATATATGTGGAGCCGACCAGCCTATCGTGGGCTGCCTGAGTCTCGGATATCCAGCGTGGCGAGGCGAGCTGAAGCCGCAACTTGTCCGCAAATAGGCTGAGTGGGGTGGATCCACCACGCGAGCCAGCTTGACAAAGTGTGGACGTTCGAAATCTACTGGATGCCGCACGGGCAGTGGCAATCTATTGGTTAACGATCAGCGGGCAGCGCTCCGACCTGTCTCGCTACCAGCGAAGGACGGACGATCATGCGGAAGTTGTTGGGTGCAGCCCTCGTCGGTGGCGCGATCGCCACAATCACTGTCGCGGCGAGCGGCGTCTCGAACGCCACCCCCGCGCCGGCCTCGCCCTTGTGCTCGGTCGTGGCGTACCCGCTGGCCATTGTCGTCGAGGTAACCGGAGGAAAGGCCAGCCCCTTGCTGCCAGTGGCACAAGCGATCTCCGATTCCGTCTGCCGCTGACCCGCGCCGAATCCTTCAGGACCACATCCCCGCTGGCGGATACTGCCGCCGGACACCATCTGAAACGGAGCTTCGATGAAGCGTGCGCTGACCGTTCTCGCTGGAATGGCCCTCATTCTGGGTTCCGCTGCATGCTCGACGGACTCGACGCCCTCGCCGGCGCCCAGCAGCGCGACCGCGACCGCCGCTTCATCGACCAAGGCGGCCCCGGCCTCGGCGACCTCGGTCCCGCCGCAGCCGACCGCCGACCCGGGACAACGCGGCGCCGACGGCTCCACCGGCAACAACCTGGGCGCCGAATATTGCGCGAAGAACCAAGATCCGGGCTGCCCACTCGGCAGCTACATCGGCCCCGATGCCATGGCGAACCCCAACGGCGACGGCACCTGGGTGCCCTGCGAGGGGACGATCTGCACCAACCCGAACCATGGTGCGGGTCCGGACACCACGGCCCCCGCCGAAACCCCCGCACCGGTCGTTCCTTCGACCACCCCGCAGGACCCGTCGCAGGTCGAAGGCGCACCCTGCGAGGGTGACGGCCATTGGGTCCGCCTGGGCGGAGGCAACGCCGGGCACTACGGCACCGAATGGCTCTGCCAGCACTGAACACATCCAGCGAGGCGTCATTCGCTGATACGAATGGTGTAAACCGTCGCAGGGTGGGATCCGCTAGCGGCTGATGGCGCGGGCTACCGCGTCGCCGACCTGTTCGTCGGTGAGGCTGCTGCGCTTGATCAGTACATGCGACAACGCGGTGCGGACGGCGATCTCCGCCGCCTGCGCCGGTGTGACCATGAGCGACGCGCTGTCGTCGCGAGCCGCCAGCAGCGGTGCGATGAAGGCACCGACGGTCTCGATCAGGTTGAGCTCGGACCCTTCGTGCTCGATGGCGACATTGATCAGCCATCCGGGTTCCTGGTCGCGCAGCCGGGAGATCACCGGGTGTCGGCGCAGGTAGCGAATAGCAAAGACCACAGCGTCTTTCGCCAACTGCGGTACCGGAGTGAAGATGTCGATCTCCTGGTAGGCGGCGCTCATCATGCGGGCTACTTCGATCTTGCTGACGGCGGCGATGAGGCCGTTCTTGTCGCCGAACTCGCGGTAGGCGGTCGCGCGTGAGACGCCCGCCCGGCGCGCGACCGCGGTCAGCGTCAGGTCGTCCAGGCCGGTCTCGGCCATCATCGCCAAGGCGGTGTCCACGAGCAACGAGGACGACTGCGTCGCATTGGTCATGCGGGTCATTCTGCATGCTCCTCGCTCCGGGGTGGCACGACCGGTTGCGACCGAATCGGTACTGAGACTATATTCGATATCAGTCTCAGTGATGGATCCACGACTCGATCCGTGTACAGGACTCGGAACATCGACGTTCGGAGGTATGACATGCCGGAAATCGGCGATCACGCGGTCGTGTTGGGTGCGGGCATCGGCGGGCTACTTGCCGCCCGGGTGCTCAGCGAGGCCTATTCGAGAGTGACGGTGATCGAGCGAGATGCCCTGCTCCCGGATTCCGAGGCGCGAAAAGGCGTCCCGCAGGGTCGTCACGTGCATGGGCTGCTGCCGCGAGGCAAGGACATCCTCGAGGAACTGTTCCCAGGGTTCGGCGACGACATGCGAACAAGCGGCGTGGTCGAATGCGATGCGCTCCGCGAAGTCCGCTTCACCATGGCCGGCCGCACCCTCGAGCGAGTATCGACCGGACACAATGCTTTTCAGGCAAGTCGCCCCCACCTGGAGTATCAGCTCCGCAGGCGAGTCGAGGCGCTGTCCAACGTCACCATTCGCGACAGGTGCGAGGCGGGGGCGCCCGTCGTGAATACCGACGGAACGCGGATCACCGGCGTCGCAATCCTGGACCGCTCGGACGGCGCGCGCGAAACCATCGACGCGGACCTGGTCGTAGCATCGATGGGCCGTGCCAGTGTCGTCCCCGCATGGCTGGACAGGCTCGGCTACGACCGCCCGGTCGAAGAAGGCACCACGATCGACATCATCTACCGCAGCGCCCTCATCCAGCTGCCGCCGAACGCGCTGCCCCACGACAAGCTGGTCACGATCGGCGTACGCGACCTACCTCCGCGCGCCCTCGCCCTGTTCGCCGTCGAAGGCAACCGCCACATCCTCACCCTGATCGGCCACGACGGCGAGGAACCACCGAAGGATGCGGCCGGATTCCTCGACTTCGCCGCAGTGATCGCCCCGCCCGATGTACTCGACGCCATCAAGAACGGTGAACTGCTGGGCGACATCTCGGCCTTCCGGTACAAGGCCAATCTGCGCCGCCGCTATGAGCGGCTCGATCGTTTTCCCGAGGGATTGCTCGCGGTCGGCGACAGCTTGTGCAGCTTCAGCCCCATCTACGGACAGGGCATGACCGTCGCCGCGATCCAGATGGCCGTGCTGCGCGAGTGTCTCGCTCGGGGTGGAAACAACCTTGCCGCAAGGTTTTACACCGCGGTCACGCCCGAGATCGACAACGCCTGGCAACTCACCGTGATCGCCGACGGAGCCATGCCACACGTCAGCGCCAGTGCCTCGTTGCCGGTGCGAGCCGCCGTCGCGGCGCTCGATCCGGTGCTGATCGCCGCCGAACGTGACCCCGCGGTCGCGACCGCCCTGTACCGGGTGATGGGACTCGTCGACAAACCCAGCGCACTACTCACGCCCACCATCGCCGCCCGCATCGGAATCGCGAATGCCCGCGCGGTGCTGGAAGGCCTCGGCCGTATTCTGAGCGTGGGCCGGAAATAGTCGAGAGTCCTTTCGCGACAAGCGTTTTACGCCCGCGCCACGTTTGCATCCACTCAGTCGAGGCAGAACTCGTTACCCTCGATGTCCCGCATGACTTGCGGACGTCCCGAGCCGCAACGCATCTCATCCGTCAACGCTGTGCCCCTCACGCATGGAGGCCGGTCAGGATCAGTTGTAAACCGGCGCGAAATTCGTCTTGCGGGTCGCTGTCGGCGGCGACTATCGCGATTTCGATCAGCTTGGGGAATCGGTCGGCGGGCAGGGCCGCGATACGTTCGGTGACGGCCGCGGGTGTAGCTGCCGACAGCGGGCTTGTGAGTTCGGCCTGGGCGAAGCCGGAGATGTATCCCGACACCGTACGGAAGGCGATGAGCAGTTCCCAGCTCGACCGCCTGCTGTCGGATAGCGCTCGCAACAGAGCCTCGGCCGGGGCGAGGGTGGCGACGTCGGAACTGCGGCGGGTCAAGATCAACGGGATGGCGTGGGGGTGGGCACGCACCGCCCGCCACATCCCCTCGGCAATCGCCGCCACCTGTGCCGCCCAGTCGTCACCGGTATCAGCCCACTGCGCCTGGCTCATCACGGCGGCGGCTACAAGTTCCTCGAGGCCCTCGCGGCCGTTGACATAGTTGTAGATCGTCATCGCCCCGGTGCCGAGTTCGGCGGCGAGATTGCGCATGGTCAACCCCGTCAATCCCTGCTCGTCGACCAAGTTCAACGCCGCCGTTTGCAGCTGCTCCCGGCTGAATTTTCTGGGCGCGGGCATACCCCTCCTTGTTTAAGTACGTTGTACGTGATTGACTCTGCCTCGTTCACGTACAAAGTACCTAATCGAGGTGTCATGACAATCCGAACTACTTTCCCCTCCGGCAACGACGAATGCGCGGCCTGGCTGACCTTGCCGGAATCGGCAGGCCCGCACCCGGTCGTGGTACTCGTCCACGGTGGCGGAGCCACCCACGCGATGATGCTCGCCCAGTACGAACAAGCGTTCGCGAAGGCGGGACTGGCCGTGCTGGCCTTCGACTTCCGCCACCTCGGCGAATCCGGCGGCGAGCCACGACAACTCGTCGATCAACGCCGTTACGCCCAGGACGTCGACGCCGCACTGGCCTTCGCCCGCTCCCGACCTGAACTCGATGCGGACCGAATCGCACTGTGGGGCACCTCCTTCGGCGCCAGCCACGTGCTGGCCGCCGCCGCACGCCAGCAGAACCTGCGCGCCGCGGTCGTCCAATGCCCGGTCTTCAGCGGGCGCGCCGTCGTTTCCCGTGCGGGCCTACGACATCTGCTGCGGCTCACCTTCCCCGTCGCTTCCGATTTGGTACGCGCCACACTGGGGCTCCCGAGGCGCTATGTACCGCTGGTCGGCCGCCCGGGCGAACTGGCCTTCGTCAACCAGCCGGGCGCACTCGAAGGCTGGCAATCGGTGATGCCCGCCGGATACGACTTCGACAACCGCATCACCGCGGCCTCCGGACTGGACATGCTCTTCTACAACGCCGCATCGGCCGCGCCTCGCGTGCACTGCCCCCTGCTGGTCTGCGCCTGCGACCAGGAAAACCTCATCGATCCGGCGATCGCGGGACGAGTCGCGGCCACCGCGCCCCGCGCCACCCTCAATCACTACGACGCCGACCACTTCACCGTCTACCACCCACCGGCAGTGGAGAAGATCCTCGCCGACCAGATCGACTTCCTCACCACACACCTGCGCTAACGGCAGGCCGATGCGCGCGGGCAGCCATAAGGTCGTTCGACGGTCCATCATGTTCGAGTTCGATTGCACGGACGTGAAGGCCACGGATGAACGCGCACAGCAAGTTGAGACACCGCTGACCCCCCAATCCGGTGATCCGAGTGGGGGCTCAGCCGTTGCGTGGAGTGGTGCGCTCGGCTGAGTCGCTCAGCCCGGTATGCGCACTATTTTGCGTCCGAATTCTCACCGGGCTCCGCCGCTTGCGGGGCGAACGCCTGAGCAACGGCGAGGCTGTCTTCGTAGACGTGGTGGCGGGTGATGAGGTCGTTCTCGACAGTGAGGTGCAGCGCGAATCGGGAACGGTAGGCGCGGCCGGTAGGCCGGGCGGTTTGGCGGATTTCACCCAGGATCACCGCATCCGTGCCGTCGACCAGGATCCGTTCGATCACAGTCCCGTTCTGATCGGGCACGTGGTACTGCGAGATTTCGCGGTAGTGCTCAGCCACGTCGGCGCGCGTGGCCCGATGCCGAATCCACGGGGTCTCGGTCCGGCCGTGCTCGTCCGCTGGCCAATCCAACTTCCAGTCGACGGCCGGGGCGTAGAGCGCCGAGGTGGCGTCCGGGTCGCCCGAACCGATTCGACGCAGAAGCTCTTCGACAACGGTGCGGGTGGCGCTTGTCAGGATGTTACCCATACAGCCACCTTGCCCGAGCCGGGCGCATTTCGTCGACTACCTCATCTGGACGAACGCAAGACCATCGGCAGAGCGTGCATCGGGAAGCGCTGTCGACCAAGCGATCTGGACGGTAACTCCACCAGCCCGTAAATCGGTGGTGCTCCGCACAGCCCGTTGCTACGGTCGCAGCATGAAGGTCACTTCACGAATCGCTGCCGCGGCCGCACGAGCTCTCAGCTCGCCGGTCGCTGCCGCCTGACCTCTTTCTCCCACGCCGGCGGCCGGAAACGGTCCGCTGGTTTTCGCCGGTCTTGTTGCCGGACTTGCCGTGTGCGGTCGCTTCCGGTCGATTTCACATCGATGGAGCAACCACCATGATCACAACAGACCAGACCGTTCAGACCTTCCTCGACTTCTTCCGCGAACGAGGACACGAACTCACGCCGGGCGGATCGCTCATTCCTTCACCAGGGGACCCGGTGCTGTTCACCACCTCCGGGATGCACCCGTTGACCCCGTATCTGATGGGCCGGCCCCACCCACTCGGCCATCGGCTCACCAGCCTGCAACGATGCCTGCGCACCACCGATCTCGATGAGGTCGGTGACGACACCCACCTCACCGTGTTCGAAATGCTCGGGTCCTGGTCACTCGGCGACTACGGCGGGCCGCAGAGTCTGCGTTGGGGATTCGAACTGCTGCGCGACGGCTTCGGCATCGACCCCTGCCGGATGCACGTCACGGTCTTCGGCGGTGACGACCAGGTCGAGCCCGACCACGATTCGTGGCGCACATGGGATGAACTGGGGTTGCCGGTCGAACCGACCACTGACGAGAACTGGTGGTCCAACGGCCCGACCGGACTCTGCGGGCCCGATTCCGAGATCTTCATCTGGACGGGAGATGAAAGGCCGCAGGGCACACCGACATCCGATGACCGGTGGGTGGAGGTGTGGAATCACGTCATGATGCGCTACGTCCGGCATCCCGACGGCAGCCTCGAACCGATGCGCCGACCCGGTATCGACACCGGCCTGGGTGTCGAACGGTTGGTGCGAATCCTGCAGAACACGCAGTCCGTCTTCGAGATCGACGTTTTCGAACCCTGGCTCACCACCCTGCCCCGAATCTGGGGCCCGCAGGACGAGCGGTCGCTGCGACTGCTGTCGGACCATCTGCGATCGAGCATCGTCGTCCTCGGCGACCGCGTCACACCATCCCCGTCCGGCCGCGGTCACATACTCCGCCGTTTGATCCGCCGCACCCTGACCACACTGTGGCGCGACGATCCGACCCGCACCCTGTCCGACTTGCCGATCGAGCTCGTGGAACACACCCTCGACCACTTCCAGCAATCTGTTCACTCCAACGAGGTGCGCACCACCCTGCTCGACGAGGAACGACAATTCGACCTACTACTCCAACGCGGACGAAAGGTCTTGTCCCACCGCCGATTCACCGGACCCGTGACCGACGACGACTACCACTACCTGCACGACACCCACGGCCTGCCCCGCGATCTCGTGGTGTTCCTGAACACCGAAGCCGGTGTCAGATGACAGGTCAGGCGGTGCCGATTTGATTGGTGGGGATGTCGGCGGGCAGCTCCAAGGCGCTGCGAAGCCGCTCGCCACAGACGGTGACAGTGTCCATGTCGGCGGTAGTGCCGGGGGCCTTCGAGCTCGAGCCGGCCTTGCTGCGCGATCTCTTGGAAGGGTTGCCACTTCGGCAAGCAACTGCTCCGCATCGCACCCGACCCTCTGTCGTAGCGCGTTCGGCGCATCACCTTGGTGCCTGATCGACTCTGCAGGTAGAGGCATGAGATCGGATGTCGCGTTCTCATCAGCCTCGCATCGCCTGGGTTCTCAGCACGTCGACCTCGCAGCCTGGCGAGGTCGGGTCGAAACCGTGCTCGACCAGCCAGCGGACCCCGCGAAGGCTGCGCAACGACCACCACGCGCGGATCACGTCGAGGTCTACGTCGGCGCCGTAACCGGCGACCACGTCGCCGAGGTGTTCCTCGTGTCCGAGTGTCAGGGTGGCGAGGTCGTACAGGGGGTCGCCTCGAGCCGCCTCGGACCAGTCGATGATGCCGGTGACCTCGTCACCGTCGACGAACACATGGGCGACCTGGAGGTCGCCGTGGGTGAACGTAGGTGTCCACGGTCGGAGCGCAGTCTCGGCAGCTCGGCGGTTGTAGGCGACCACGTCGGCGGCAACCACCCCACTCTCGGCAAGCCATGCACATCCGTGGTCGAGTTCCGTCGCGATCTCGTCGACGCTGCGACCGGGCCATGGCGGGAGCGGCGCGTCGTGCAGCACGCGGACGGCGGCACCTGCCGCGGACCACGCCGCCGACGACGCGGTCGACGGCTCACCGAGGCGACCGAGCGGCTTCCCCGGTAGCGCGGCGAGCGCTAGCACAGGAGGCTTGCGCCACAAGACCTTCGGAGTCGGGATCGGCGCCATGGCCATTGCCTCGACCTCGACGTCGGTATTCGATTGATCAGCGTCGATCTTCAGGAACACGTCGCCGACCCGCAAGGTCGCGCGCTCGTGATGGGCGACGAGGACCTCGACTTCTTTCACGTCGGCCATTATGGCTGGGATGAACACCGACGTCGCCGGGTTTATCGCCTGCAGTGGTTGGTCGCGGGCTTCACCGACGAAGGCGACGTCGGTATCCGATGAATTGGTCAGGCATTCGACGAGGCGCAGAACATCAGCCAGTTCGCTCGGGTCGCGGCATTTCAGGACGGATGTGTCCTGAGCGAACCCCACTGAGTCGGAATGCGTGGTCGATTAGAGGATAATCCGATGGCATGAGCTTCACGGATGCCGAAGTGGACTATCTCCGGTCCCAGCCGCTCGCTCGCCTCGCAACCCGAGCCTCGGATGGACAGCCCGACGTCGTGCCGGTCGCCTTCGAATTCGACGGCACCTGCTTCTGGGTCGGCGGTGGTGCAACGTTTCCCAGGACGCGCAAGGCGCGCAATGTCGCTGCGGGCAACGCCGAGGTGGCACTGGTCGTCGATGACGTGATCTCGATCGAACCGTTCATCGCCCGCGGTCTCCGCGTCTACGGTCGCGCCGAACCGCCCGTCGAGCGAGTGGGCATGGTGGGGCCCGGCTTCTATCTACGAATAACTCCTGTGCAGTCCTGGAGTTGGAACCTCGCCGGTGAGCCAGTCGGTGACCAGTGGTACGACACCCGCCACGCCTGGCACTGACGAACATGTGGGCAGCTACCTCAGCGATTTCGGCTGACGCGCCGGACCAGCGGCGGGTTGTGGTCGAGTCCGCTTCGGTGTGATGCCAGGTGGGACACTTATCCAGCGCTTGGGCCCGAGTGCTTGTCACCAGTTGTGCTGTCTTCGAATACCCCGTGGACCATTCGGCCGATGGGAGAACAGGCATGACGATCACTAGCGGTGTCCGGCGGTACGGATCTCTCGCCGCTGTGCTGGCGAGCACGACAGCGGTGGTGGTGGGGCTGTGCGGCCCAGCCAGTGCAGCGACCGGCGGGTTCGGGTACCGCGACCTCAACGTCGAGGGACTGACGCGCGCCTTGATCGACCCACCTGCCGGAAAATGCATCCCACTGCTGGCTCCGGCACGGCAGATGGACAACCAGACCGATGTCGTGGTCCAACTGTTCTCGAACGCAACGTGCGGCAGCCGCATCAGCGTCCTCCAGCCGGACACGACCACCACTACGGGTCCCCTCGTCGCAGCCGTGGTCTTCAACGGTTAGCCCGATCACGACCGGTAGCTGTATCGCGTGAACTCCGCCGACGCCGTTTCTCCGCGGCGTCGGCGGGGGAGTGCGATTCGGTCAGCCGATCTTCATCTCGATCGACGGGCAGGCAAAAGAGCGGAGTTGAACGCTTCGCTCAGCGCGCGCCCAGCGGCATGAGCGGATGCTCTTGACAACGTGTCTGAAAACCCTTGTGGGGTATTCGGACACCGCCCTTCTCGGGCGTCGCCGATTCACACCGCGAAGGTGTGAACGTCGGTTCCCGCGCCTTTCTGGCCGGTTTTCACCGTTGGTTACGCACTCGCGCGGTGACGTTCGCGCGCAGCGGCGAGCAGCGTTGTCAGGATGGGGAACGCTACCCACACCACCCACGCTGTCAGCACGATCTCGGGCGGATTCGGCGGCGTCTCGGGTTCGATGGGCAAGGTCCCTGGCGGGACGAGGACATGCGAATACCAGACGGACAGCAGGACGAAATCCAGGATGAACAGCAGGCAGCCGCCGATGATCGCCGTGGTCCGCCCGGTAATCGCGCCGACCACCAGTGTGAAGGCCGTGGCTGCGACGACGGTCATTTTGATCACGAGGAGGACGTTCTGTACGGCGGGCGCGGCCTCCTCGTCGGGTATGCCACCGACCACGCCGAACAGCAGCGCCAAGCCGTACACGGGGACCAGTCCGACGGCGACCAAACCTCCAAGTCCCGAAAGAATCCTCGCCGATATGTCTGCCGATTCCATGAGGTGAGTTAACCAGAGCGATAGGGGGATTCGCGATGAAGAGTTCGGTCTCGAGTCATGATTGGTTCGTCTCCCATACTGCCGCTTTCGGATCACCCGGCGAACGGCATGAGCGCGCACTGCTGGCGGCCGTGAAGCGCTCTGCCCGTTGGTCTTCCCGAGGTGCGGCGCAAGCGGTGGCGGGACCTACTCGACATTCACCGCCAGGAGGGCCCGCTCACGCTCATCGGCAGAAAAGTGCGTCGGCGGCTGGTGCGGCGGCCCTACGTTCAGCGATTCGCAGCCAGTACTCAGGACCCGATCCCGGCCAGGATCTGGTTCAGGCGCCCGGTGGGGTGCTCCCTCAGCAGCTGCCATTACAGGATGTTTTGGGCCGCAGTGGATCTCACCGCGCACGGCGCCGACGTCGGCCGGATCGACAGCGTCATCCAACGTTTATGATCTCGCCATGAAGGTCTGGACGGAGCGCCCTGCCGAGACCGACGTAGAAGCGGTCGTTTGCCACTATTTCAGCCTGCTTCGAGCTGGGAAGATCACTGAGGCCGAACAGCTCGTCGATCATTCATCGGTCCGGCATGTGCTCAAGTCGTTGTGGGTCGGCTCGGTAGGAGCGAGCATCGATGAGGACGAGGCGAGTCATAGCCTTGCGGCCGCCGCGTGGGAGCAGGACCTATCGTGGCTGCGCGAACTCGATCTCGGGGACTTCAACTGGAGCCACACTGCCAGCAATTTCTATGCCGAGGTCATCTACCGCGCGCAGATAATCGAGGTGGCATTGGGATTTTGGGTCAAGCCTACCGACGCTGGCTGGGTCATCTCGGGGCCGTCCACCTTGTGGTAGGAAACGAAACAACAACTCGATCACTTTGTCCGCCACCACCTCGGGCGGTCTGGACCAATGCTCGCTCATCGGCACTATCGTGCGTTGGGCTGAGCCTCGATCTGGTCGGCCGAACCGCGCGGGTCACGGCAAGCGCGGACATGTCACTAATTGTCGAACTGCCGGAGTCGAGCCGCAGTTCGACCGGGCTCCTTTAGCGCGAATTCGGAATCGGTGATATCTCCCGCGAAACGGTGACCGAGCGGACGAAGAAGTCCTCGCCCTCTGGAAACGTTGGCGAGAGATACGCGATCACGTGACTCATCACCAGGTCGGATGACAGCAGTTCGCCGGCCACCATGAATTGTCGATCGATCTCGATCATCGGAGCTGCCAAGTCCGGGTCGGTCGTAGCCCCCACCCACAACTCGTGCCATGCGGTGAATGTGGGGCGCGCGTACATCGACCACAGCAGATCGATCGCCGCGTCGAGCTTGTCTGCCGTGGGATCCGGATCGGCAATGTCACGCCCACCGCCGTGGCGAAATCGGCGTGGATCTAGGACAGAGGCAGACCTACATGGTTCCTAGGGTCGAAGACGAGTCGTACGCCGATCTGCAGGAGGAATTATGGCTGTCGAACACGTCCCCGCGGGGTACAGCACCGTCACGCCCTGGGTCATCTCGCAGGACACCGCAAGAGTCATCGACTACCTGAAGGCCGCCTTCGGGGCCGAGGAACTGGGGCGAGTCAGCGATGCACGCGGGCGTATCGGGCATGCCGAGGTGCGAATCGGGGATGCCGTGGTGATGCTGTTCGACGGTGACCCGAGCTGGCCTGCGACCCCGGCGTTCCTGCGGCTGTACGTGCAGGATGCGCGCGCCGTGCACCGGCAGGCCGTGGCCGCCGGGGGCGTGTCGATCTCGGAGGTGACACACCTGGCGTTCGGGGATCTCGTCGGGCGGATACGTGATCCGTTCGGAAATGTCTGGTGGATTCAGACCCGTATCGAGGACGTGTCGCCAGAAGAGATGGAACGACGCTTCACTGATCCGGGGTTCACCGCGGCGATGGAGTACATGCAGCGTCCGCAGACCGCGATCTTCCCTGGCTGAGAATGTGAGCGGTTGCTGTCGTTACCGCTGGTGGATATTGCGCAGGGCGGGTGCAACCCAGGTTGTGAGGTAGGCGCGAAGTTCTGAGCCGCGGCGAGGGGGGCGCCCTGGATCGAGGACGAAGGACTGGACGATGCGGAGCATGTGCTCGACGAGTTCGTCGAGGCGGGTGTTGTCGATTCCCGCTCGCTCCCAGTCGACGGCGAAGCGTTCGAGGATGGAACGACCCAGTATCAGCGCGGTGTCGGAGGTGACATCGGCGGAGTAGGCGCCGACGCGGCCCGGGGTCAACAGCAGGCTGAGGTAGCGGTCACGCGGCAGTGTTTCGAGGGTGTAGGCGATGCCTTCGACCACCGCGTCGGCAGGGTCGGTGATGCGGTCCAGGTGTGCGGCAAGAACGTCGAGGAAGCGACCGGTCTCGACCAGGGCGGTGGCGGCGATCAACGCTTCGGCATTGGGGAAGTAGCGGTACACCGTCTGCCGGGTGACGCCGAGTTCGCGGGCGATCTCGGCCATCGTGAAATCAGCGCCGGAGCGCTCGATAGCCGCACGAGCGACCGCCAGGATGCGGTCGACGGCCTCGGCATCGGTGCTCGGGACCGCTCCGGACCAGCCATGCCTGCGCAATCGAACCTCCACTCGGGCGCGTCTATCAGGCCGACACTATCGACTGATCATCGTTCGTGGGTTCCTCGCCGATCTTGACCATACAGATTGAGTTAAGTGTATGTTCTGAATGGATACGGAAAGGGAGGTCTCCCGATGACTCTTCACACTGTCCCCGGCACTGCCGGGTTGACCGACGACCTGACTCGACGCGCTCTGCGCCTGGTCCTCGACCGCACCACCGATATGGCTGAATCCCCCTTGCGTGTGCCGTTGCACTACTACCGGGATCCGAAGATCACCGAGGTGGAGGAGTCGCAGATCCTGCGCCGCACCCCGCTGGCGATCATGCCCAGCGCCCGGATTCCCGAACCCAACGACTACGTCGTGCGCCAGGTATTGAACGATTCGCTGCTGATCACCCGCGACCGTGCGGGCACCGCGCACGTGCTGCTGAACTACTGCCGCCACCGCGGTGCGCAACCGGCGTGCGGGTCGGGCAACGCCACTCGCTTCACATGTCCGTACCACGCCTGGACCTACAAGAACACTGGCGAACTTGCCGGTATGCCGGGCAAGGAAGGCTTCACCGGCCTCGACCGCGGCGACTACGGGTTGGTCGAACTGCCCAGCCAGGAACGCCACGGTTTCATCTGGGCAGTGCTCTCCGCCGATGGCGCGATCGACATCGATGCACACCTCGGTGCGATGGGACCGGAGCTGGCGCAGCTGGACTACGGCTCCTACGGCTACCACGACGACCGCGAATTCGTCTCCGAGGTCAGCTGGAAAGGCGCGCTGGAAGCCTTCGCCGAGAGCTATCACTTCCCCTTCGTTCACGGACAGAGCGTGATCGGGCAGAACACCGTCGCCAACACCTCCACCCACGACGGCTTCGGCCGACACCATCGCATGGGATTCCCCTTCAACTGGATCACCAACCTCGACACCGACGCGACCGGCGACTGGAACCCGTTGATGAACATGGGCGTCATCTACTGGATCTATCCCAACCTGATCCTGGCCAACAGCCCGGTCGGGGTGGAGGTCCTGGACATGCTGCCCGCGGGCGCCCCGACCAGGTGCACCGTCCGGCACAGCTGGATGGCCAAGATCCCCGCCACCACCGATGAACAACGCGCCGTCTACAGCACCATCTACGACCAGGTCCACGCCGCGGTCCGCGACGAAGACTTCGCCATGCTGCCGCAATGCGGGGAAGGTGTCCGCCAGGGCCAGCACGACCATATGATCATCGGCCGCAACGAAATCGGCGTCCAGCACATGATCAAGACCTTCGCCGCCGAACTCGGCGTCGCCCTCGACTGACCGGCATCGCTGATCCCTGATTCCCTCCGCACATCGACGGCTGTTCTCTTGCCTCGAAAGTGGGTATCCGTGTGTTGAAGATCAACGTCGTTGACAGCAGTGGAATGCGGCGTTGAGTCGATCTCACACAGCGAGGAAACCGCCATGAGTATGAGCAAGAAGATCGCGAATTCCGTCGAGGCCACCAAGGGTCGGGTGAAGAAGGCCTACGGTCGGGCCACCGGCAACCGAAGCCTCGAGGCCGAAGGTCGAGCCGAACAGGTCAAGGGCAATCTGAAGCAGTCTGCCGCCAAGATCAAAGACGCCTTCAAGAACTAGTTTCGCCGGACGCGACCGCACAGTAGATCCCGCGCGCCGACCGTTGCGGACCATCTCGACGGATCCACCACACGAGGGTTATCACCATGCCGAACAACACCGCATCTCCATCGTCATACGACAACTCGTCCAGCACCGTGGCCAAGGTGGCCCAGAACAGCATCTTCGAACGATTCGCCCGCGCGGGCTTCGTCATGAGCGGCCTCGTGCACCTGTTCATCGGTTACATCGCCATCCGGCTCGCCCTCGGCGGCGGGGGCGGCACCGCCGATCAATCGGGGGCCATGGCCGAACTGGCCGCCAAGCCGGGCGGTGTCCTCGCGCTCTGGATCGGTGTCGTGGCGTTCTCGCTGATGGCGTTGTGGCGGCTCGCCGAAGCGGGACTCGGCAGCTCGTCCAAACCCGACTCCGACAGCAAGAAATCCGAGGCCGTCCATCGCGTCAAGGCATTCTCCTTGGCGGTGGTCTACCTCGGCTTCGCCATCTCCGCATTCGGATTCGCCAGGGGTGCGGGCAAATCCAGTAGCGAGCAGAGTACGGGGATCACCGCTGCGATGATGAAATCGAGCGTGGGCACGATCGCCCTCATCGCCGCCGGGGTGATCATCATCGCGATCGGTGGCTATCACGTGTACAAGGGAGCGACCCAGAGCTTCCTCGAAGACTTGCACGGCTCCCCGAGCAACCTGGTTCGCCGGTTGGGCACGGTGGGATACATCGCGAAGGGGTTGGCCGTCGCGGCCATCGGGTTGCTGGTGATTATCGCGGTCGGTCGATCCGACCCCAGCGAAGCCACCGGACTCGACGGCGCGTTCAAAACCCTGGGGGCGCAGCCTTTCGGAGCGACCCTGTTGATCGCGTCCGGCCTGGGCATCATCACCTACGGCCTCTACAGTTTCGCCATGGCGCGATACACCAAGATGTAGCTGGCTCTGTGTAGTGCCAGACCGACCATAGGCACATCGCTGGGGGAGGGTTTCGGCTGCGGAGGGCGGTAACCGGCCGCTCGGACGGGACTTCCGCGCAACTCGAGTATCAGGTCTCATCGAATGCGCTACGCTCGCGGACGCAAACTAGAACAGGTTCTCGGGGTGGGAGTGTGCGATGCGGACAGTCGTGACTTTGCGGGCGACGGTAGTCGGCGCGGTTTTCGCGCTGGTTACGGCTTGCGCAGGATGGGCTGTGGCAGTGCCGCTGCCGGAACAGGATTCGTTCTACGCCGAGCCAGGCGGTCTCGCGGACCTACCCAACGGGACAGTGCTCACGTCCCGGGCGATCGAACCGGAGTCGTTCTTGCAGCCGCTGCCCGCAGATGCGTGGCAGGTGCAGTACAAGACGATCGACAACCATGGGGTACCACGCGCCTACATCGCGACAGTGCTTGTACCGCAACAAGAATGGACCGGAGACGGCCCACGTCCGCTGCTGTCGTATCAGGTCGCCGAAGACGGTGTCGGCTCGAAATGCGCACCCTCGTACGCGCTGCGCGGTGGGATCGACGGCGTCCCGAGCAACGCGTATACCGAGACCGGCATGATTCGGTTTGCACTGCAACAAGGTTGGGCTCTGGTCGTGCCGGACTATCAGGGGCCCGACTCCGACTTGTTCGGTGCCGACGGCTATGTTCACGGTGTCCTGGACGGCATTCGCGCCGCAAGAGCGTTCGCGCCGGCGAATGTCGACCCCGCGGCGCCGATCGGCATGTGGGGATATTCCGGCGGGGCGCAGGCCACCGCCATCGCAGCGCAAGCGCAAAGGACCTACGCTCCTGATCTGAGATTGACAGGTGTGGCGCTGGGTGGGATCGTCGCCGACCTGGAAGCCACCATGTCCGGCTTCAGCGGGGGAATCGCCGGCGGGGCGGCGGTGGTCGGTCTGGTGGGGTTGAACCGATCCTATCCGGAAGCCGATGTGGCTCAGTACCTCAATGAATCCGGCCGCAGAATGTTGGCCGCAAGCCGAGCCGATTGCCTGCTCGACGCCGCTATCGCGTATCCCTTCCTCGATGCGGCGGCGCTGGAAGCTTGGCCTGGATCGATCACGAACAACACCGAATTGAGCAAGGTGGTTCGGATGGCCAGCCCCTTGTTCCGCCCGGGCGTACCCGCCGTGCCGGTGCTGCTCCATCACGCTGTCGCTGACGAGTTCGCGCCGATCGACTCGGCACGGGCACTGGCCGGAAAATACTGTGCCGCTGGGGTTCCGGTGCAGCTGGTGGAGAATTCGGTCGGCGAGCATGGTACCGAAGCCGTGGTGGGAATGTCGACGGCCCTGACCTATCTGGCCGACCGATTCGCCGCAAAGCCGGCGGCAAGCACTTGCGCGCTCTAACGCCCGAGATCATTTCGGGCCGTTGATTTTCGGACCTGCCGGGATGGCTGATTCGAACAGCGCGGCATGCGGCAGGTCCGGGTGTTCCGCTGCGTATCACCAGCGCGGGCCTGAGTCTTTTGCGGGGCGGGCTCAATCGGCCGGGAACCTCAACGGAGCGGTAACGTCGAAGTTGCGGTCGATGACGTCGACGAGGTCGGTTCCATTGCTGCCCAAACCATTACGTTCAGTCCATGCCTGGACGCGCGACAGAAATCCGATCAGGTCCCGGTGCACCTCATTCAACAGGTCCGGCAACAAGGATCGCGCCACCACGACGCTCTCCGCGGCACGGCGGTTCGGACCGCTGTCCTGCCACACGCGGAGCTCGTTGACACCGATCTCGACCTTCACACAGCGGCATCTCCATGCGTTCGAGGACACGATAGTTTCAGCGCTGCTATGCCGATCCTGGGGCGATCATGCGCTTCGTCCGTATGCGCACGCCGCTGACGCTTCGTGGTCAGTTCGGGCAGTGGGGTCCGAGGGCATCGGTGACCGCGCAGCTGTCGGTGGTGTCATGCATGATCGACGCGCCACACCGAGAGACGGAGAAGCGCCATGCCGATCACAAATCATCAGACCGCAGCGCATGCGTTCCTGCAAGAGATGTACGAGGACCCCTACTATCCCGATGCCGTGCTCGACCAGTGCAGGGCGGTCTTGCAGCGGCTGTGCGAGACGATCGAGTCGGAGCGGCCATCGGATCTGGCGACCCTGTACGTGCTTACCCAAGCGGCGACGGCGGAGTTCAACGACCTGCAGGCGGAATTCGAGGCGGCCGGAAGCGAAATCGAGACGGTCGCGCGAGAACTGATCGCCGCCGACTTCTGCTTGATCGCCTCGGCTTACGGCTTCACTGAGGCGGATTCCGAGGAACTGATCGCCGGGCGAGACTGGTGAGCCGCGGGTATCGGGGCTCGAAAACGAATGAGTGAACCCACGCCCAGCCCGCGAGGCACGCCCACATTGCGATTTACGAGGCTCGCCTCACTGTCGGCGCCTTGTTTCGGCCGAGCTGATCTCGCTCATGAGTTGTGTCGCGACGGTAGTCACATGGCTGGCGAAGGCGTTCCGGTCGGTGCCGAGACTGCCTTCCGTCCACTCGACGAACAGTGAGATCAAGGCACCGAAGAGTGCCGAAAAATGCATGCGGACAATGGGATCGCCCGGGGAACCCACGATCCGATTGCCCAGTGCGGCTGTTGCGATAGCCGGAATGGTCTCTCGCACATAGCCCCGCAGTCGCACATCCGCCACCGGCTCGACCAACAGGATGCGACAGACCCGAGGATCGGCCTCCATGAGGCGGGCGGCGGCCTCGAACACCGCGTGCAGATCGTCGGATGCCACACCGGGCGCAACAGCTTGTTGTAGGCGAGACAGTGCCGCCCGGTACACCGCGTGCAGCAGCACGTCTGTGTCGGCGAAGCTCTCGTAGAAGAACCGCTGACTCAGCCCCGCCGCACGGCAGACGGACCGCATGCCCAGGGCGGAAACACCCTGCGTGCCAACTATTTCGACACCCACATCGATCAGCCGCGCCCGCCGGTCGGCGGCGCGGCTCTCAGCCGTCTGTCCGCCGTAGCTCCTTGACACGGCACCACTTTACAACAACCATCATTCATCAGGAAGCATCTGCTTCCGGATGGAGAGGGTCATGTTCACCGAGGAGCAGTTCCAACTGTCACTGCGACAGCCGCGCCTGACACAGCCGATACCGACAGCGCTGACGAACCGTGCCGAGCCGGTCGATGTTCTCGATGAAGCCGCGCTGACCGTCATGACGCAGACGTGGTTCGACGAATACGAGAAGAAGATCGAGTTCTATGCCGACCACGGCTTCGATATCGCCTGGACTCTCGACTGGGCGAAGAAGTACTGGTGGAGCTGGCAGACCCGGGATATGAGCCATAACCACGAGCTCTACACAGACGATCTCAGGTACAAGGATGTGACGACTCTCGGCGCGACCATGGTCGGCCTCGATGAATTCGTGGCCTACAACTTCGCGTTCTTCGATGCCATCCCCGACTGGCGCTACGACCCGATACCTGGGCAGTGCTACATCGACCTGTCACCGGACGGTGAGGTCAGAATGGTCGTGCGCTACTACGGAAGTGGTCACATCGTCGGGCCGCTGAAGCTTCATCCCTACGGAGCGGACGCCCCCGCGATCCCGGGCAACGGCGCGTTCATCCAGTGCACCGCCGTGGACCGGTATCACTTCAACGCCGAACACCTGATGTACGAAGGCGAAACGCTCTACGACCTGCTCGACGGCGTACAGCTGGCCGGAATCGTACCGGGGCCTTCGACCGCAGCCTTCAAATGGCTGATGCGCGGCGCAGGACTCGCAACCCGAACCATCACCCGACTTCGTCCTCCTGCCACTCGGCATCGTTCGACATCCATCCGATAATCGGCAGATGCGGACGTTCGTCACCGCGCGCCCAGCAGCATTATGGTGCGTTCGCCGGAACTGAGCTGGATCACGGCCACAGTCTCCGCCGTTTCCGGCGTCTTGCCGGGAGGGGGTTCGATGCCAGACTGGCAGGATGACGACCGACGGAATTGATGTCGCACGCCAACTGGTGCGGCGGGACTTCCCACACGCGCGGGCGGCATGGCTGGGTGGCAGCGTTGCACTCGGAATCGCTACGGCTACTTCCGATCTGGACATTACCGTCCTGTTGCCGGGTTCGCCGGCACCCTACCGTGCATCGATGTATCACGACTCATGGCCCGTGGAGTTGTTCGTGCAAACCGAAGCATCCCTGGAACACTTCTGCGTAAAGGAACATGCCGCGCGCAGGCCTGCCACCTTAAGGCTGATCGCGCATAGTCACCTTCTTCACGATGCCGATGGCAGCGGCGCGCGTCTTCGGGAGTCCTACGCAAATCGGCTGGCTTTAGGGCCTGATCCGTTGACCGACCAGGAATTACGATCTGCTCGCTATCGCATCACCGACCTGCTCGATGATCTCATCGGATCAAAAGATCCTGCCGAGCGGCTGATGATCGCGGCGACCTTGTGGCAGGTGACAGCGGACTTGTTGCTTACCGGGAACAAGCGTTGGACGGGCGGTGGCAAATGGTTGCACCGCGAACTGGACACCTTCGATCGGATTACAGGGACTTCCTACGCGCATGTGCTAGCGGGCGCAGTGGAATCGGTCGCGGCTGATGTGATCGAGCCGATGGTCGATGCAGTCACCGAGGCTCTTGATCGATTCGGTGGGCGACTGTTCGATGGATACTGCGTCCGCGGGCCCGCGGCATAGTCGGCAGATGCGGACGTTCGTGACCCGCGCGCCCAGCGGCAGAAGCGCGTGTTCGAATCCCTGGCGGTGCTAGCGGGTTTCGACGACGAGTTTGATGCCTAACCCAATAAGGACCGTCGCGGTGACGCGATCGGATGGCCGTTGTGGCGGCTCGGATGCGCTGGGCCGGAGACTATACGCGTTCGCCGAGTGTGGCGACCAGCGTCGAGTTTCCGGCCCGGGTGTAGCGCCCGGCGATACCCTTCGCAGTGATCTCCGACGCCGGGACGACCCGCGGATCGACGAGCTTGTAGCGCTTGCCGACCCGCTGGATCTCGCCGCCACCCGCAGCCAGCACGTTTTTGACCCAATGGCTTTGCGGCCCATAAAGAATCGGTATCGCGAAGCCCTCCGGGGTATTGAAGCCGACGATCGGCGTCCTGAACGCGCGGCCTGATGACCGGCCCGTGTGATGCACGACCGCCCACGGCGGGAGTAGCCACGCCCAGAGACCCTGTATGCGGTTGGTGACGTACTTGTTGAAGGTCGCGACCGGACGAGGGAAACGCATGGCGCTGACACTACCGCCGAACACGAACCGCTGCCGGGGACGGCAGCAATGACCCCGGCTCACCATCGGGTGTCGCCATCCAACGCCCATAGGCACAGAACGTGCACCGTAACGCCACATAATCGGCGGATGCGGACGTCCGTGACCGCGGGCCCAGCGGCGTTATTGCTCACTCGTGCTGACTAAAGTCAGCGCCGATGAGTGCGATCTAGAACGTCTCGAGCTGATGAGCGGTTTATTCGTCACCTGCAGCCAAAGCATGGCCTCGAACGCATCGAAAACGGCTGCGCGCCAGGCCTCACCGGCCAAGTGGCCGCGCGGAATTCCGAGGTGGTTGCCGAGTGAGGTCAGGTCCGGTCCGGAGGTTCACCGGCGGGTACCAGACACCTGGCCACACCGGAACTCCGAGAGCGCGAATGTTCACCGGAAGGTTCTCGTTCACCACGATGTCCGGCGTGATGCGGCGCACCGGAGGTAACTCCGCGCCGTCGGTGAGCAGATCCGCCACCATTGTCAAACAGTCCTGCTCGTTGTAGCCGGTGACACCGGCATACGGCGCGATCCACCAGAGGGCTGACGCGTGGCCTCTATCGAATTCAATCCAGAACCGCCGTACCACGGCATATACGCCCCCTTCGTAATCACCGATCGCTGAGCAGGAGTCCGGTCGGGGGGCAGGGATCAGTCATCGGCCAGCTGCTTGCGAAACTCCCGCCGCCACTGCGGGTCCTGACGCAGGACTACGACCAAGCCCAAGGCTTCCCGAACCGGCAAGGTGAGCGCGTCGGCCAGCGCGCGGGCGGCCATGGCACGGTCCTGCCAGACAACCTGGTCGCTGTAAACGTTTCGCGTCGCCCGGGACTCGACGTGTACGCGACGTAACCGCAGGCCCAGGGCCGAATCGTCGGTGAGACCGGGGCGATTACCCTCGCTCAGAAGCGGCAATGCGTCGGTGACCTCGTCGTAGGTGTCGAGTCCGGTCTCGGCGGCCAGCGACGTCATTTGTGTGGCGAGTACGCGGCGTAGGTGCTCGGGCGTCGCGGCGTCGACCAGGGTCGCGAACCGGTCAGGCACGGGAACCCGCTGGTTGTCGTCGGCGGGAAGCAGGGGCAGGATCTGTGCGCTGTCGAGTTCCCCGTTCAGGCCGGGTGGGGGCAGCGGGATGCCACAGCCGCGAACGACCGCGCCGCACACCGCCAGCAGCTGTTCGCGCCACTGCTCGGGCGTGGATTCCCGACCGAGCGGGGGCACAACGCTGACCACGCACTGTCGGTCCGGATCCCAACGCGCCGCCCACTTGTCGTGCAACGGCAGACCGGGGAAGACGTCGAACGGGTCGCGCGCCCCGTCGGGCACAACAGCCGATCGGGTGTCGTACCTCGTCACAGGTTCACTGTTGTCGAAAAGGGACACCACGATCGAGCCGATTTCGCCCCAACAGCTCACGGACACCGCGCGGGTACCACAGGACACACGGCGCAGCACCTCCTCGCGCGTGCCCTCGAAACCATAGACACCTGCCTCTTCCTGGATCCCGAACGCCCAGCCGTCGTGGGTTCCCACCCGGACGGCTGGCAGCAGCACGCTGTTCCCACCCCTTGTCTTACGCCGACCTCTGGGGCGCCGGGTCTCGGGCAACGCTCCGAACCGGCGCAGTAGTTCGGCCTCATCCAAGCCCTGTGCGAAGGTCAGACAGAACGAGTTGTATCCGCTGGGCCAGTTCTTCGTCGGTGCCGCGCGGGAGATCGGCCGGCGCGGCGCGGCGACGAGCGGGTCGGCGGCGGCGGATGCGAGGTCGAGCAGGGACTGGGGCTCGGAGCTGGGCTCGGCAGTGAACTCCCACAGCAACATCCCGTCGTCGACTACAGGGACATACGGTAGGCCCACTGTCATAGCGGTTCCGCCCTCGAGGGAGTCGGCGATCTGTTCCGAGAATGCTGCGAGACTTTCCCAGTTCCCGAATCTCGTACCCTCGGACTCCACGTGCTGGCCTACCGCGCCGAACGACTCGCCTCGACGGCAGTCCACGACCAGCGCGTCCACACTGGAGGTGCGGGCGAAGGTGACCAAATCCTGGTGCAAGTAGCCCTCGAATGGCGGGTCCTCGCCGTGCCTGCCCCACAGTTCGTGGTGCATCCGGCTCGAGGCGAGGATCTCGGCGAGGGTGTAGGGCTGATGGCCGGGGAAGCGGAAACTCCCCTCACCGGGGGAGACTCCGTCGTGGTGCCGCAGATACGCGACCAGATCGGCGGGGAACTCCACCCCCAGCTCGGCAGCTGCGGCGCTGATGGCCTCCGGTGCGGCAGGTGGCTGCATCGATGCGTAGGTGCGCGGCGCGTGCGCGGCGAGCCATGAGTCGATCCGTCGCAGGGATTCTTCGATGGGGGTCACGTGCATTGTCTGATCATCACCTTCACCTACGACATCGCTGTCTGCTCCGGAAACCGCCTCCACCTGCCAGCTCTGCCGATGGTCGAGAATCGCTCAGCATGTTGCGCTTCCACGTGCTGAGAACTTTGGGCTGAAAGCTGGTCAGGTGTCGGCTACGTAGCGCTGCCACAACGGCAGCTCGGTTACCTGCGTCGGAATGTTCAATCGTGCCCGCATGTCGCCATTGCGCCGCCCAGCACCGTTGGAGTCGGCGAAACCGATCGAAGTGCTAGCGGCAGCCGTGTCCTGTGAGGCATGCCTTGAATGCGAGGGACTTGATGTTCGTGTACGGCTTGTTGAAGCTCTTGCCGTCGGCGGTCTCGGTGCCTGCGGCGACAAAACTGACCCAGCGTCCGGTTCGACTCGGGCCTGAAGATAGATCTTGCCGTTGTTGGTGTAGGGGTCGTAGAACTTGCCCCAGACCCGGCCGTCGTAGGCGCCCCGGCCATTACTGACCCAGTTCCAGCAGACGTTTATCGACGCCGTTTTTCCGCCCACGGTCGGCGTGCTGAAGTCCATGCACTTTTCGTTGGCGGCCATCGCTGGGGATGCCGTAACAGCTGGTATACCTACGGCAAACGCAACTGCGGCAATTGCGGCGCCGAGGTATTTGATTCGCGTCATCGGGTTCCCCTTGCTCATGTGTCGATCAAGCTGCTGACGAAACCGTATGTGCTACAGCATGGTTGACTCAATCCCACAAAACTGAGGTCTGGCGCCGGAGCGTTTCGGGGCGAGGCGGTGAATCCTGTCCCAGCATGCTGGAGCAAAACGAGCCTCGGGCAGACGCAGACCGGTCCGGGCTCGATTGGTTCGAGGGCCGAATCGCGCACCCGTGGTGCCGGATTGCAGGTCTTTGACCGGTTTCGATCCGAACTTGTCGGCCGCATAATCGGCAGCAGCGGAAGAGGGCGCGCGTTTGGTGCTCGAGGTGAGAAGGTTGTTCGCGATATGACGTACTTGAATGCCGCAGTGACCCGATGGTTCGATCACCACTTCTCCGGGTTCGTCGAGATTCAGTTCCGGCAGGCTGATGAGACAACCGTCGTACTGATCGAGAAGGCCCCTGTACTCGACAATGAAGACCGCCTGACCGCCGAGGCGGCGTATCCGGTTTCCTGGCGCCTGGGCTGCGACCTTGTAACCATCGAACACGACCAGGATGGACGGCAGATTGCCACCATCGAGTTGCATGCGGGAGTGTCAGACCCCTCGGGCAATGGCGTGTATAACGTCTCGATCGACCAGCTTGGCGACATTCCTGCCACGTAGTCGATCTGGTTTGGAAGTCGCGAGGATCGGCGCACTGCAGACTGTCGATGAGCGGACGTGGTCCGACGGTGTCCTGTGGGAGCGTCGGACCTTCCGTCATGTCGTGTGACACCTAAGGCTTGGCCGAGGAGGTGATCGGCGGCTCGGTCGGGGCCGCGGAGTGCGGCACCCCTGCGTAGTCGGGTAGCTCGACGCCGTTGATCGCACGCTCGATCAGTTCGGTGAACCATTCACTGTCGAAATCGGGGGTCGGTTCGGGATCCGACCCAGGAAGGTCGCGGCTGCGTGCGTGCAAACGGCCGATCTCCTGGTTGGCCTCGACGAACGAGCGCATTCGGCTCTCGTAGGCACCGAACCCGGCTTCGGGCTCCCAGCCGACGGTGGCCAGCTCGCCGGCCAGTACGTAGGCGCCGACCAGGGCCAGCCCGGTGCCTGCTCCGGACATCGGCGACGAGCTGAACGCCGCGTCCCCCAGCAGTGCCACCCGACCGCTCGACCAGCGGTCCATCACCACCTGAGCGACCTGGTCGAGGTAAAAGTCCGGTGTGTCGTCCAGGTGCGCGAGGATGTCCGAGGTCAGCCAGCCCAGGTCGGCCATTCGCTCGCGCAACAGACGCTTCTGGGCTTCGACGTCGCGGTAGTCGACGTCGAAGTCTCGCGAAGGAAAGGAGAACATGGCCATCGCCCGGGTGGCGTCCTGGATGGGCCGCAGCCCGGCCGAGCGACCGGACTCCTGGAAGTCGATCAGCCATCGGTCCAGCCCGAACTCGTTGGGCACACTGTAGAAGGCCAGCATGTGCCCAAGATGGCGGACGAACCGCTCGTGCGGCCCGAAGACCATCGCTCGAAGCGACGAATGCAATCCGTCCGCCCCGACCACCAGGTCGAAGCGTCGCCGGTCGCCGCCCGCGAAGGCCACGTCGGCCCCGTCTGGATCCTGGGTGAGTTCAATGATGCGGTCGCCGAAGATGTACTCGACACCGTCGCGAGTGTCGTCGTAGAGCACCTGGGACAGGTCTCCGCGCAGAATCTCGATCTCGGCGATGTACCCGTCGCCACCGTGGTCGTCGGCACGGAAGGTCTCCAGCACGTTGCCGTCGACGTCCACGGTGTATGCGCCAGCGGTCTCGGTGCGCGCCGCGCGGACCGCCGCGTCCAGCCCCATGCGCCGGATGACCTCCTTGGCCACCCCGCGCGCATCTACGGCCTGTCCTCCCGGACGCAAGGCGGGCGCCCGCTCCACCACAGTCACCTCGGCCCCCCACCGGCTCAACCAGTGGGCCAGCGCGGGCCCCGCGATGCTCGCCCCGGCCACCAGAACCCTAGGATCGCTCGTCCGGATCGTGTGTCCCTGTTCGGAACTGTCGACGCCCATCCACTGCCTCCTGTATTTCCTCCTGCACGGGAAAGGTCCCGGTACAGGCCACCGCTGTGGGTGTATCCAGCTGTATCGACGACGGATCCATCCAAAATTCATCGGTGCAGCCGAAAACAGGTGCCCCCGGTTCCGTGGGCCACGGAACCGGGGGCTAGTGGCTCAGCTGATGCCGCAAAAGCGTGACCTTCGCTGCTCGGGGGGCAGTTAGACAGTTCGAAAGCTAAGAGCAGTAGGGACTTTCGATGAGACGATCACTGGCCGCGACCACACTGGCCGGTGTGCTGATGTTGGCACAGCTGGCTACCGCCCAGGCCGCGACCGAACAGGTTGCCCCAGTCGCTGGGTGCGTGGAGTTCCCCATCGGCGCGCCGGGCGGGTGCGACTTCTTCCAGAACATTCTGCAACTGCTGAGCGTCGGCTCGTCCGGCCTCAGTGGTAGTCCGAAGGCATCCTGAACCGAATAAGGCGGGGGAGTCCGGAGCGGAGTCGGTCCTTTGCGTACCGGTCGACGAATTCGAGGTAGATGTCCATCGAAAATCCCTCGACCGCAAGCGGTTCGCCGGAAACCATGATGTGCAGCATGTCGTCGGCGATTCCGAGGTCGTGCAGGACAACGACGGTGGCGGTGGCCGCCACGCGGGCCTGTCCGGCGTCGCCGGCCACCGGCGCAGAGCAGGACCCTGTGCGCTGTCGACGAACTCGTGTGCGGTTGAGTGGTCGGCGGCGCGGTGAGGTCCATGTCGTCCTCGCCGATGGATTCCAGGTACTCGTGCGGGTTTTCGTACCAGTGCATCCGCCGGTGGTCGTCGCCTTCGACCGCGCAGACGGTCAGATCCAGTGTTCCGTGCTCGGACAGATCGAAACTGCTCTTACCGAGAGGGACGGTGAATTGGGTGGTCCACGTACCGCGTGTCGGACCCGGCGCGGGCTCGATGCGGCCTCTGAAGTCGGTGCCTTGGATCAGCGCCGAGAGGGAATCGCGTCGTAGTGGCAGGTGCCGACGTCAATCGTGGCAACTCCTGAACGTATTGCCGGGCAATTGGTCCTACAGCCTGTGACATCGGAGAATGGCGGGGAGCGATGACCCCGACGGCAACCCGTTCATCCCGGTCACCGCGCAGATCGTCGCGGAATCGCCGGTTGGGTCGTAGGCGATGATGTCGGCGCCTACCCTGCGCGCCGACATCATCGCCTCTCGTGCCGGTTAGCCCCGGCCCGCTGGTGCTGGATCAGCTGGGCACGTTCGAAGCCGCCGAAACGGGAGCCTCTGGACTGGTCTGTGCGCGGGGCACGGTGAAGGTGGCCACGACCGATGCGATGGCGATGACGAAGCAGGCCGCTGTGTACCAAAGGTTTCCGATGGGATCGCCGTTGCTCGTCTGACCGTCGACGGCGTCGAAGAAGTCGGGCAGTGACGCGATCCAGAGGAGCGCGAAAACGGCGAGATAGAGAGTGGCGAACCGCTGGACGAACGGGTCTGTGTACTGCGAGGGTTTCGCGGAGCCCTGGCGCAGTTGGGTCCACTGGCGGATCATCACGAATCCGGCGACCACGGCGAGGACGGCCAACTCCAGTGCGTAGACAACGCCACGAACGGTGTTGCTGCTCATGCCGATGACGGTCGCGGGCAGCGGGAGCAGGAAGGTGCCGAGCGAGGCCAGCAGGCCGATGACGATGGTGCGCCAAGTCAATTCGATGCCGGAGAAACTTCTGCCGTCATCGACGTGGCGGCCGACGAAATACTGCACGCAGAAAGCGAGCGACATCGGCCACAGCGCCGCGAACACCACGACGCTGCCCATCGGGACCGAATCGAACATCGGCTGATTGATCGGGTTGTCTACCGACCATTCCCACCAACGCAGCTGCGGCCCGAGGTGATCGAAGATCTCGTAGAAAGCGTGGTGGACGAAACCCACGCAGGTGGCGCCGATCAGAACGCCGTATCGACGGAAGATACCGAGCATCCGGACGATGCCGAACGCCATCGTCGCCATCAGCGGATAGATCGCGATGATGTAGAGGGGTAGGCGGCCCCAGAGGAAGTCCACGGTGAACACGTTGTGCGCGAACATCGTGTCGATGTGGTCTTCGATACCGAACGCGGCCGGGAAGTACAGGGGCGGTTCGATGATGAACAGATAGGCGGTGGCGCCGAACCACAGGACCAGATTGGTGGGGTCGCCGTGGCGGCGCCAGCGCGCGATCGCGTACCAGAGCGCGAGAATCGCGCCGACGACGATAGTGAGTTCGAGAACCGGCAGGGTCCAGTTCTCCAGGGCGAACGGGCTCCGGAATTCGACGAGACCGCCCGCTTCTTCGCAGGAGAAGCCGAGTTCGTGAGCGAGGTCGGCGAAGGTGGGGGAACAGTGATCAGCCATCGGGATACCTTCTACGAGCTGACGGAATCGGCGGTGTACCAACGGGTGACGTCATAGCCCTCGTCGTAGCGGCGGAACCACTGGTCGGCGAGCACGGGCAGCTTCTCGTGCGCGGGATTGTGGCGCGGCATCTGACTGCGGATGATGCCGCCCAGTGCGACGAGCTGTTCGCCCAGCCCGAGATCGTCGAACGCGCGCGGCATCGTCCCGTTGTCGGCCGGCTGGAGGAAGGGCAGCCAGCGGCGCAGCGTCTGGCCCCTGCGGTAGTTGGCGAACATCGACAGCGCGTCGACCTGCCGATCTTCCAGCGGCACATGCTCGTTGAAGCCCTCGCACGCCACCCGGATCACCTGCAGCACGTGCCGGAAGATCGACGCCGCCACCCGCATCCGGTACAGCTCACTGTCGACCACCGAGTTGAAGATGATCAGTGCCGAGCTGCGATGCTCGACTTCCTCGACGAAATGCCAGATGAACAGTGAGGCGACGCGATCGTCGCCGGGGGCGAACAGATCCTTGTCGTTGTCGAGCATCAGCTTGAACACCGGCGTGAAGGTCGCCTCGAGGTCGGCGGTGTAGGCGAGGCGGTACTTCACCGAGGTCTCGGCGGTGAGCTTGTCGAACTCGCCGATCACCGCGTCGAGGGTCTCCTGCAGGCCCGGGTAACGGCGGATCAGTGCCTTCACATGTTGGCGGTGGGCATTGGAATGCTGACCCTCCTGGCGCATGAACGCGTCGGCCTCCGAGGCCACCTCGGGGTCGGTGATCTGCGGTTTCGCCTGGGTGATCAGCTGCACGATCATCTTCTCGAAGCCGATCGCAAGGAACGACACGGCATTGGCCATCGACGAGAACGCCGGATTCTGTGGGTTCCACAGAAACGGCACGTCGTAGTCGGAGAACGCGAAATCCATTTTGCGGACGTGAAGATCGGTCACGGTGCGGTTACCTCGTTGTCTGCCACTCGGTTGATTGAAGCAATCATACGAAGAGTCGTCCGAGTGTATGATCACTTTGGCGGAATTCGCTCTGACCTGGGGTTGTGCTAGCGTCCACCCGGTGGCACGTAGACGTGGGTGGGGCGGTAGTCCGCCGGGGGACGATGCGGAGGCGACCCGCCGGATCATCGCCGCGGCAGTCGAACTGATCGGCCGGACCGGTGCGGAGATCAGCATCGCCGACGTAGCCGAATCCCTCGGTGTCATCCGCCAGACGGTCTATCGGTATTTTCCCAGCGCCGACGCGCTCATGACCGCCGCGGCCATCGCCTCGGTCGACGATTTCCTCGACCGCCTCACCAGCCAGGTCAGTGGCCTCGCTGACCCCGTCGAGGCGATGACCGAGGCCGTCGTCTTCACCCTCACCGATGTCCGTCGTACGCCCCACCTGGGCATTCTGCTTTCGAGTTCGTACTCCAACGTCCACCCGGAGAGCATCACTTCCGACGAGGCCCAAGCTTTCGGCATGACCATGATCCGCCGCTTCGATGTCGACTGGGCCGCTCATGGTTACGACGAGCCCGCCCTGCGCGAACTCGTCGAGTACGTCCTGCGCACGATGCAGTCGTTCTTCCTGTCGCCGGGTAGTCCGACACGTTCCGACGAAGAATTGCGCCGCTACCTGCACCGATGGATGGGAACCGCGATCAGCGCGCAGCCGTCGAGCTGAAACGCCGAACGTGCCCGCCCGGAAGCCGGACGGGCACGTTGCTGAAATCTCAGGCCGCCGCGGCGGGCAATCCGGCGCGGCTCGATCGCGGCGGCGAGCAGATAACTGCCGCCACCGGCCAGCGCCAGCGCCCAGTACAGAGACGCGCCGTCGAGAAACAGTGCGGCCGTGGAACTCACGGCAAGCCATGCACCGAGCGTGTACTGCAGGACGTCGCGGTAGGCGGCACCGCCTGCCAGATAGAGCAGTCCGACGATCAGCCCGGACCCGGTCGGCCACAGGGTCGCGGCGGTATCGGGACTCAGCGTGGAACCGAGCGCCGTGATCAGGAAGAACAGCGCTGCGAAACCGATCAGCCACGAGGCGCCGAGCAGGTTGCCCACGACTGCTTCCCGTCCTGTCGCGCCGCGCTGGGCTCTCATGGAGACCACGGTTGTCACGATCATGGCCGCCAGCAAGCCGACGCCGAGGAGCGCGCTCGGCACGAAACTCGGGAGATCGAGCAGTGGGTTCGGACCATGACTGAGGGCGAAGGTGCCGTGGCCGACGAGCCAGGCGAGACCGAAACTCAGGTAGATGGGGCGATTGTCGAGGACGGTGCGAACGGGCTGGGAAACGTACATGATCGATCTCCAGTGTGTGAGCGGGTCAGGCGCTGACGAGGACGACTTTGCCGGTGACGGTGCCGGATTCGGCGAGCTCCATCGCTCGGGCGGCATCGGTGAGCGTGATGCGGGCCGCGACCTGGGCGGTCACGGTGCCCGCGGCGGCGAGCGCGAAGACCTGGCCGAGATCTTCGGCGATACGAGCACGGAAGCGGGTGAGGTTGCGTTTGCCCGCCCACAGGTTGTAGAAATGCGCACTTCGCTTGTTGGGCAGCATGTTCCACCACAGCAGGCGGGCGAACAGTTTCAAGACCGGCAGTCGGGAGTCGCCCTTGTCGTTCTTGGTGGCCGCCGTTCCGTAGGAAACGAGCGTGCCGCCGTCGGCGAGCAGGTCGAACGAGTCGATGATGCCGGGCCCGCCGACGTGATCGAAGACGGCATCGACGCCGTGCGGTGCGAGAGTTCGAACCCGTTGCGGCACATCGCCGCGGTAGTCGATCCAGGTGGCTCCCAGTGCGGTGACCGCGTCGGCATGACGAGCGGACGCGGTGCCGATCACGTGAATGCCGGCGGCCCTGGCCAATTGGACCAATGTCGAGCCGACGCCGCCGTTGGCGCCGTGGACGAGAATCGTGTCGCCGGGCCGGACGTCGGCCGTGCGGTGCAGCATCTGCCACGCGGTAATGCCGTTCACGACAAAGGTTTCCGCGTCGGCGGCGCCCAGCGCGTCCGGCACCGGGATCAGGTCGGCGGCGTCGAGGTCGACGTGGCTGCTCCAGCCGCCGGTCTTGGTCAGCGCGGCGACCCGTTGCCCGATCAGCGTCGCGTCCTCGGCGGCGATCACCGTACCGACCAGGTCGTAGCCGGGGACGAAGGGGAAGGGCGGCTGGTCGAAGTACTTGCCGCGGCGCATCTGCTGCTCGGCGAAGGACACTCCGGAGGCTTCGACTCGGACCAGCGCGCGACCGGGGCCGGGTGCGGGGAGTTCGCGGCGGGTGACGAGTAGGCCGCTCGGGTCCACTCGGCCGGGCAGGACGATCTCGGTGGCGGTAATGGTGTTCATCAGGCTGCCTTATGTAGTGTGTGACTGGTCAATCACTCATAGTGGAAAAGAAAGCTCCAACCGGAAAGGGCTGGAGCGAGGGGTCAGTGGGCCTTCGGGTGGCGCATTCCGGTGGTGAGGGCGGTGGCCCAGGGGCTGTCGTTGCCGTCGAGTCCGAGGGTGGTGACGAGGTGGCACAGCTGGCCGTAGGCGATGAAGTACTGGATCTGCTCGGGAGTGCCGCCGGAGCGGCGCTGCACGAACGTGGTCACCTTGGCCAGGCCGCGGCGCAGCGCGTCGGCGATTTCCGGGATGTCGGTGGCGGATTGGGCATGCACCTGGAGCATGAGCAGGCTCTTGTCGGCGATGAGTTCGGCATAGGCGCCGCCCATGTCGTGCAGGATTCCGGCCGGGTCATCGGCGGTGGAATTGGCCGCGCCCGTGGACATCGTGCGTTCGACCAGGTCGAAGCAGTGATCGAGCGCGGCGACGAACAGTGCCACCTTGCCGGGGAAGAGTTTGAAGACGTAAGCGGGGGAGATGTCGGCGCGTGCGGCGACGGTGTTGATCGGGGTGCCGTGGTAGCCGGTCTTGGCGAACTCGATGATCGCGGCGTCGACAACTGCGTCCCGCCGGACGTCCGAGGTGGAGAGGGTGGCACCGCGCTTGGTCATGTGAGTGACTGTACACTCACTCTTCGCTGGGCGTCAACGCCAACCAGGGGATCAGTGCAGATCAGCTAGGGCGGTATCGACGTCCGGGCCGGTCAGCCTGTGCCGGTTACTGTGCATGACCAGGCGTAATGGCCGTGGGCAGTCCGGTGCTGCGCTGAAGCGATCAGTTGGCACGATGCGCGCCGGGGAGTCGAGGTGGTCGCGGACCCTGGTCATGAGGTCGTAGCGGCTGAGGGTTTCCGCGCCCGCGATATGCACGACGCCCGATTCGTCGGTGAGCTGCTCGAGTGCGGGCGCCAGGCTCGGCAGATATAGCGGATTGCACACGATGTCGGTACGCGCCTGGATCTCGGGTGCGGCGAAGCGGGCCAGGAATTTGTTCGACAACGGGCTGCGCCCGTACACGAGCGGGAGGCGGACAACCAGGTGGTGCTCGTGTGCGAGGACCAGATCCTCGGCGGCCACCTTGGTCTCGCCGTAGACGTTGATCGGTGTGCGCGTTGCGCTTTCGTCGTAGTGGTCGGCCGTGCCGTCGAAGACATTGTCGGTCGACAGGTAGACGAGTTTGGCGCCTGTCTCGCCGATGGCCTCGAGCAGCGGCACCATCGGCGCGACGTTCGCCGCGTAGGCGGCGGCGGGATCGCGTTGCGCGGCAGCGAGATCCACGACACCGGCGGTGTGGACCACCACGTCGAACCGCTGCTCGAGCAGTGTCCGTAGCGCGCCGGTGTCGGCGAGATCCACCGGGGCGAGCCCGTGCCCGCCCCGGCTGGTCCCGACGACCTCGTGGTTCTCGGCGAAGTGCGCGTGCAGCGCGCTGCCGACGAAACCGGAGGCGCCGAGGATCAGGATCCGCATCGTGTCAGCGTGCCTGCCAGTTCGGCTTGCGCTTCTGCGCGAAAGCGATGGCGCCCTCACGCATGTCCTCGGTCACCGCGACGGCCATGATCTCGCGGTTGGACTGGTCCCAGGCGTCGTCGTCGGCGAGCTTGCCGTCGATGATGCCCAGCGCCACCCGCTTGCTCGCCTGCACCGCCAGCGGCGCGTTCTCGGCGATCCGACCGGCCAGCGCCAGCGCCGCATCGAGTACCTCGGCGGCAGGCACGACACGATTGATCAGACCCAGTTCCAGCGCGCGGGCCGCGGTGATCGGCTCGCCGGTGAGGATCATCTCCATCGCCACCTTGCGCGGCAGCTGCTCGGGCAGGCGGAACGCGCCACCGGCCGCGGCGAACAGGCCGCGGGCGACCTCGGGCAGACCGAAGGTGGCGGTCTCGGCGGCGACCGCGAGATCGCTGGCCAGGACGAGTTCGGTACCGCCGCCGAGTGCGAAACCGTTCACCGCGGCGATGGTCGGCTTGCTGATCGGGTGTCGGACGTACCCGGCCAGGTTCCAATCCTCATGTCCTGGGGCGAGAATCGACTCACCACGGCTCAGCGCCTTCAGATCCGCGCCAGCACAGAACGCCCGCTCGCCGGCACCGGTGAGAACCACCGCGCGGATCTGCGGGTCGGCCTCGGCTCGCTCGAGCGCCTCGCCGACCCCGGTGCTCACTTCGGCGTTGACCGAGTTCATGGCTTCGGGCCGATTCAGCACGATAACGAGCACATGCTCGCGTTGCTCGACGAGGACTGCGCTCACGAGTGACTCCTTCGCTAGGTGGCTGTCAGCATGACAAACCTCTTCGATCTGTATCACGCCGGACGATCTTGATCATCCGAATCGGGGATTCGTGTCCGTCGTCGACGCACGCACTCTGCGCTCGTCGTAGGCTGCCGAACACTCGCGAAAAAGAATTTTCGGCCGGGTGTCGATCTGCCGTGGTGCCCGTTCGACCTAGGGATGAACGCAGGGCCCGGCAGGCGGGCCCACACCGATCCGAGGAGACGAAACCATGAAGTACATGCTGATCATGCGTGCCACCGACGAAGCCTGGGCCGCCATGGCCGATATCGACTTCAACGAGATTCTCGAGACCATGGGCAAGTTCAACGACGAGTTGATCAGCGCCGGGGTACTCGTCGCCGCCGAGGGGCTCGACGATGCGGCCCAGGGCGTGGTCGTGGACTACTCGTCGGAGACCCCGGTGATCACCGACGGGCCTTACGGGGAGACCAAGGAACTCTTCGGCGGGTACTACATCCTCAACGTGGCCTCCAAGGAGGAGGCGATCGAGTGGGCCAAGCGGATGCCCTATGTCGGCCCCGGCTCCAAGACCGAGATCCGTCGGGTCACCAGCATCGACGAGTTCCCGCAGGACAACATCTGGATCAAGAAGGAGCGCGCCTGGCGTGAAGCCACCGGCCAGCTCTGAACCGCGATGAGCGACCACACCGGCCGCGAGGCCGTCGCCGCCGTCTGGCGGATCGAATCGGCCCGCATCGTCGGCGCGCTCGCGCGCTACACCCGCGATTTCGCGATGGCCGAGGATCTTGCCCAGGAAGCGCTGGCAGAGGCGCTGGTGACGTGGCCGCGTGAAGGCGTGCCACGTCAGCCGGCCGCGTGGTTGCTCACCGTCGGCAGACGCCGCGCGATCGACGCGTTCCGGCGTCGCGCCGCCCTCGACGACCGCTACACCGCCCTCGCCGCCGACCTCGGCGAGGGCGATGCGCTCACCGGTGGCGACCCCGTGCGCGCGGCGGCGGACGTGCTGTGGGATCCCGATCAGATCGACGACGACGTGCTCGCGTTGATGTTCATCTCGTGTCACCCGGTGCTGTCGCGGGAGGCGCGTCTGGCCTTGACGCTGCGCGTCGTCGGCGGTCTGACCAGCGACGAGATCGCCAAGGCCTGCCTGGTGCCCACCGCGACCGTGCAGGCCAGGATCACCAGGGCGAAGAAGACACTCGGCGCGGCCGAGGTCGCGTTCGAAGTGCCGCCCGCCGCCGAGCGCCGGGCCCGCCTGGGTTCGGTGCTCGGCGTCATCTACCTGATCTTCACCGAGGGATCATCGGCCAGCACCGGCGACGACCTCATCCGCTTCGATCTCGCGGGGGAGGCGCAGCGGCTGGCCCGTGTGCTCTCGCGGCTGATGCCCGCCGAACCCGAGGTCTACGGCCTGCTCGCGCTGCTCGAGCTGACCGCGGCACGGTTCCCCGCTCGCACCGGTCCCGACGGCGAGCCGGTGTTGCTCGAACAGCAGGATCGCCGCCGCTGGGACCGCTCGGCGATCCGACGCGGCCGTGCCGCGCTGGTGAAAGCCGGTGAAGTCGGGCGCGGGTTGGGCGCCTACGGTCTGCAGGCCGCGATCGCCGAATGTCACGCGGTCGCGCCCTCGGTCGAGCGGACCGATTGGGAACGGGTGGTGGTGCTGTACGAGGCGCTGGGCAGGCTCGCGCCCTCACCGGTGGTTGACCTGAACCGGGCGGTGGCGGTGTCGATGGCCGAGGGACCCGCGGCGGCCCTGCCGATCGTCGACGAGCTCGCCGCATCCGGCGCCCTGGCCACCTCGCACCTGCTGCCCAGCGTGCGCGGCGAACTGCTCACCCGACTCGGCCGCACCACCGACGCTCGCGCGGAGCTGGCAGAAGCCATTCGCCGGTGCGGCAACGAACGCGAAAAGGCGGTCCTCGCAAACAAACTCGCTGCCCTCGCGTAACACGCCTCAGTCGGGGCCTCGGCCGGCACCCGCGGGTCGGCCAGCTCGCCGAACGGCGGCAGATAAACCCCGTGTCGCAGCACCATATTCGCAGTATGGAGGCCATAATGGCGGGTCTTCGCGCGCTCGTAACGTTTGTTCGCAAAGGGGTCGGGTATCCGTGAAAGGCGACGACGAGAGGTGTTGTGGATGTCAAGGGAATCGAAATCGGTGCTGCACCGGGCCATCGGTGCGTCGGCGATCGGTAATGCGGTCGAATGGTTCGACTACGGTGTCTATGCCTATCTGGCGACATATATCGCGAGATCGTTGTTTCCCGGCGACGGTGAGTCCGGGATGGTCTACACGCTGCTCGGTTTCGCTGTATCGTTCCTGATCCGGCCGGTGGGCGGCATGATCTGGGGTCCGCTCGGCGACCGCATCGGGCGCAAGCGAGTACTCGCCACCACGATTATTCTGATGGCCGGATCGACGCTCGCCGTCGGCCTTATCCCGAGCTTCGACATGATCGGCATCGGCGCCCCGATTCTGCTGTACGCGCTGCGCATGATCCAGGGACTTTCCGCCGGTGGCGAATACGGTGGTGCCGCGACATTCATGGCCGAATACGCGCCCGATCGCAAGCGCGGATTCTATGGCAGTTTCCTGGAGGTCGGTACGCTCGTCGGCTTCACTCTCGGCAATCTGGTCGCCCTGCTGCTGGTGAATGTGCTCGACGACGCGTCGATGAATTCGTGGGGCTGGCGTATCCCGTTCATGATCGCCGGTCCGCTCGGCCTGATCGGCATGTATCTGCGCAGCCGGGTGGAGGACACCCCGGTGTTCCGCGAGGTCGAGCGCAAGGACGAGACCGAGGAAATCTCCGGCGTGTACCGCGATCTGGTGACGAAATACCTGCGTCCGGTGCTGACCCTGTTCGGCCTGGTGATCGCGCTCAACGTCGTCAACTACTCGTTGCTCAGCTACACCCCGACCTACCTCGGTTCCACGCTTGGCATGGAGGAATCGGATGCGTTGCTCGTGCCGCTGATCGGCCAGGTCGCGATGCTGTGCACCCTGCCGTTCCTCGGTGCACTCTCGGACCGGATCGGTCGCAAACCGATGTGGATGTTCTCGTGCGCGGCGATGATGATCGCGGTGATCCCGGTCTACCACCTGATCGGGTCCTCGCTCACCGGCGCGATCGTCGGCTTCGCCATCCTGGGCCTGCTCTACGCTCCCCAGTTGGCGACGATCTCGGCCACCTTCCCCGCGATGTTCCCCACGATCGTGCGTTTCGCCGGTGTGGCGATCGGCTACAACGTCGCCACCTCGATGTTCGGCGGTACCGCGCCGGTGATCAACGAGGCGCTCATCGGCGCCACCGGCAACAACATGATTCCGGCGTTCTACATGTTCGGTGCGTGCGCCGTCGGCTTGATCGCGTCGTTCTTCCTCATCGAGACCAAGGGCGTCTCGCTGCGCGGCACGCAGGTGCCGGGCACTCCCGAGGCGATCGAGGAACAGCGTGAACTGGGCGAGCCCGTCGAGGTCGTCGCGGCGAAGTGACCGCACACCGAGGGCGCGGCGTCGAGGTGGCGCCGCGCCCTCGGTGTGTTCGGGACTAGTTCTGCGCGGCCGCGCGGAACACGGCGAGAGCTTCCTCGCCGAGGTGCGGTCCGCTGACCTCGACCGGCACGTTCGAGCGCGCGACGACCTCGGCGCAGGTGAGCTCGAAGCTGGGACCAGGGGGCAGGATCGGCCCGAATTCGGCTGCGGCCGCGGCGAAGACGATGCGCCCGACCCCGGCCCACACCATCGCGGCCGCGCACATCGGACACGGTTCGCCACTGGCGTAGACGGTGGCGCCGCGCAGTCGCGCGGCGTGGCCCGCGGCGGTCGCGAGGGTGATCGCGACCAGTTCGGCGTGGGTGGTGACATCGCCGGTGGAGTTCACCGCGTTCACGCCCTCGGCCAGAACAGCGCCGTCAGGGGTGACCGCGACCGCGCCGAAAGGTCGGTCACCGAGCGCGGCCGCGTGCCCGGCGAGGTCGATGGCGCGGCGCAGGTGGGTGATGTCGATATCGGTCAGCTCGCTCATGAGGTGAGATCCACTTCCGTTCCGATGCCGTTGGCGCGGGCCTTGTCGATGAGCAGGCGGGCGGCGGCCAGATCCTGCAGGCCGATGCCCACCGAATTGAACAGGGTGATGTCGCGGTCGCCGCGACGCCCGGGTGCCCGGCCCGCGATCACCTCGCCCAGCTCGGTGCTCACCGCGTCCTGGGTGATCGCGCCTTCGGCGATGGCCATCAGGGTGTCCCCGGACTTGGTGAGCGTGGTGCCGATCGAGTCTACGACGACCCTGGACCGGCGCATGGCCTCGCCGTCCACCTCCCGGTGATCGGCACGCGGCGGCGCTCCGACGGCATTGACGTGCAGGCCGTCGCCGAACCAGGCGCCGTGGACGATCGGTTCGCGTGAGGGCGTGAGGGTGCACAGCACATCGGCGGCACGGGTGACTGCCTCCGGGCTGTCGAGGGCACGCACCTCGAGGCCGAGATCGGCTATCGCACTGCGGAATCGGTCGACGGTAGCCGCGGTGCGCGACCAGACCAGCACGGTCTTCAGCTCGCGCACGGTCGCGATCGCGCGGGTGTGTTCGACGGCCAGATTGCCCGCGCCGATCACGCCCAGGACCGAACTGGCTTGCCGGGAAAGGTATTTCGTGGCCACCGCGCTGGCGGCGGCGGTGCGTACGGCGGTCACGAGGCGTCCGTCGATCAGTGCCTCGCACGCACCGTCGGCCGCCGAGGTCACCACGATCACCGACCGCTGCACCGGCAGTCCGCGCTCGCGATTGGCAGGCAGGTCGGCGAGCAGTTTCACAGCGGCGGCGCCGGCGGATTCGGCGGCGGCGACCATCGGCACGAAGGCGGCCTCGCCCAGGGTCATCGCCGGTGGGGCGGGCACGAACGCGGTGCCGAGGGCCAGGTCGGCGTGTGCGCGCTCGACGGCGGCGAGCACCTCGCCGCGATCGAGAACGGCGGTCACATCGGAGTGCGACAGGATCAGAGTCAACGGTGGCTCCTACGAAAGTAGCGGCGGGTCAGGAAGTTCGGGCGAAGGCGACGGTGAGGTCGCGCGGTGAGCGGCTGTTGCCGACCAGGCCGCTGACGGCGACGATCGCGATCAGGTAGGGCAGCATCACCAGCAGCGCGAACGGCACGTCCACACCGAGTGCGGGCAAGGCGAACTGCAACGCCTGGGCGATGCCGAAGAACACCGATGCCCAGATCACGCCGAGCGCGCGCCAGCGGCCCGCGATCACCGCGACCACGGCGAGATAGCCGATGCCGCCGGTCATGTTGTCACTGAACGAATGCACTTCCGACAGCGCGAGTTGCGCACCGCCGAGGCCCGCGGCGAACGCGGCCAGCAGGACACAGCCGAAGCGGACGGCCCGCACGGAAAGCCCGGTGCGGTCGGCGGCGACGGCGTCTTCACCGATCGCATCGATCACCAGGCCCAGCTTGGTGCGGCGGGAGAACACGAACGCAAGGACGGCGACGACGGCGATGCACAGATAGCCGAGTGCGGTCTGACCGAACAGGGCGGGCCCGATGACCGGAATGCCGTGCAGCAGCGGAATCTTCAGCGCATCGAAGCCCGGCACGCTGTGCCCCTTGCCGTCGGCGAGCAGTAGCCGCGCACCGTAGGTGGTGGCGCCCAGCGCCAGCGCGTTGCTGGCGATGCCGACGACGATCTGGTCGGCACGCAGGCCGATACTCCAGATCGCCTGCAGCGCACCGAAGATCAGCGCGGCGATCACCGCGGTGGCCGCACCCAGTACCGGCGAACCGGTGGTGACGGCGCCGAGTACACCGGCGAACGCGCCGGTCAGCATCATCGCCTCGAGGCTCAGATTGAGCACGCCCGCGCGCTCGCTGACGAGCTCGCCGCTCGCGGCGACCAGGATGGGCAGGGTGAAACCGATGCCGCTGGTAGCGATGTCGGTGACCGTGTCGAGGCTCATCGCGGTGCTCCTGCCAGATCGGCGGTATCCACGGGGGAAACCGGTTGTGGTGCCGCGGGTTCGGACTTGCGGGCGCTTCTGGTCCAGATCGCGGCGCCCGCGATGAAAACGATCATCAGCGACTCCACGACGGCGATGGTCGAGGCGGGCACGTTGGCCGCCAGTTGCAGGTTGATCCCGCCGGAGACGAGGAAGCCGAGCAACAGCGAGACGGCGACGACCGCCGACAACGAGCCGCGGGCGAGCAGGCCGACGACAAGGCCGGAGAAGCCGTAGCCGGAGGAGAATCCTTCGGCGAGCACGAACGGCGCTGTCGCCACCAGTAGTCCACCCGCCACACCGGCGAACGCACCCGCGCTCGACAGGCTCAGGAAACGCAACCGGCCGACCGGCAGTCCGAGCCGGGCGGCCGCGTCGGGATTGAGTCCGACCGCGCGCAAGCGGGTGCCGAGCGCGGTGTGGCGCACCAGGATCGCGGTGCCGAGCGCGGCGATCACCGCGATCCACAGGGCGATCGTCGCGGGGGAGCGTTCGATGCCGAGCAGCGGTAGATGTGCCGCCGCGGTGAGCTGCTCGGACTGTGGGAGCGTCTCCGAGGAGGTCACCGGCTGACGCAGCAGCGCGGGTTCGTGCACGACGAGCAGCACCAGTGCCAGACCGACGAAGTTGAGCAGCAGCGTGGTGATGATCTCGCTGGTTCCACGTCGGACCCGCAGATACGCCGCGATCGCCGCCCACAGCCAGCCGGCCGCCGCGGCGCCGATCAGGACAGCGGGCAGGGTGATCGCGGTCGGTGCGCCGGTGAGCGTGGTGCCGATCGCGGTGGCGGCGATACCGCCCGCGCAGATCTGCCCCTCGCCGCCGACATTGACCAATCCGGCGCGGTGCGCGATGGTGAAACCGACCGCGACCAGCATCAATGTGGCGGCGACATTGAGCGAAGCGCCGATCGCGTAGTCGCTGCCGAACATTCCCTCCAACAGTGCGGTCATCGTCGCGGCCGGCGCCGCGCCCGCGACGGCGGCCAGGATCAGACCGATCACACCGGCGGCGACCATGGCCGCGGCGGCGACGACGATCGGCTGATGCGCCCACTGCCGCAGGTCGATCCGGCCGAGTCCGGCAGTGGCTGGTCGCCGCGCGGGACGGCTCTCGTTCGCCGCGGTCATACCGATACTCCCATCATCAGTTCGCTGATCTGTTGTGCCGCTGTGGGATCGGAGGTTTCCACCGGTCCGGCGAGGGCGCCGCGATAGGCGACGAATACTCGGTCGCACAGGGCCAGCAGTTCGGGCACCTCGCTCGACACCACCAGCACGCCGCAGCCGTCGGCAGCGGCGCACCGCAGCTGGGTCAGCACGAAATCGACCGCGCCGATATCCAATCCGCGTGTCGGCTGAGCGGCGACGAGGCAGCGCAGGTTCGTGGCCGACAGCTCGCGGGCCAGCACCACCTTCTGCTGATTGCCGCCCGAGAGCGAGCCCATCCGCACCCACGGTCCGGCCGCTCGCACATCGAACCGGTCGAGTTCGGTCTGTGCGGCGCGGCCGATGGCCCGTTTGTCGAGCAGGCCGAAGCGCCGGAATCGGCTGAGCTGTCCGAGGAAGAGGTTCTCGGCCAACGTCATATCGGCGACCATCGCGTCGCGATGGCGGTCCTCGGGCACGATGCCGAGACCGCGCTCGGTGCGTGCCGCCGGTCGTGCGGTGGTGATGTCGACGCCGTCGAGGGTGACGGTCCCTGCGTTCACCGGGGTGCTGCCCGCGAGCACCGCGACCAGCTCGCTCTGCCCGTTGCCTTCGACGCCCGCGATCCCGACGATCTCGCCGGGCCGCACGACCAGTCGCGCGTCGTCGAGCGCGGCGCTACCGTCGGCGCGGCGCACGGTGACTCGATCGACGGTCAGAACCGGTGCGGGTGAGCCGGATTCGTCCGCCGACTCCTTCACGACCGTTTCCGTCGTCGAGGCAAGTGCCGTGGGATCGAGCCCGATGGTCGCGGCGACAGTCGGGTCGAGGTCGGCAGCGGTGCGTCCCACCATGGCGGTGAGCAACTGGGCGATGGTGGTATTCGACATCCGCCCGCCACCGGCGACCGTGCCGCGTCGCAGCACGGTCGCGGCGTCGGCGACCCTGGCGACCTCGCCGAGTTTGTGCGTCACCAGGACCACCGCTTTGCCGTCGGCGGCGATGGCGCGACAGGTGTCGATCAACGCGTCGATCTCGGCCGGGTCGAGCACTCCTGTCGGTTCGTCGAGCAGGATCAATGCCGGATCGCGCAGCAACGCCTTGACGATCTCGACCTTCTGCCGCGCGCCGACCGGCATCGCCGCGACCTGCTGGTCGAGATCGATCCGCAGGCGGTAACGCTGGGCGATCTCGGCGAGCCGGTCGGTCAGGTCCTTGCGGCGCATCCGGAGTCCGCGCTGGGTGAGCAACAGGTTCTCGCCGACGGTCATGGTCGTGACCAAGCTGAAGTGCTGGTGCACCATCGCGACGCCCGCGGCCATCGCGGCGGCGGGGGAGTCGGGGCGGAAATCGTTGCCGCCCAGCTCTATACGACCGGCATCGGGGCGGTAGCCGCCGAAGACGAGATTGCACAGCGTCGATTTGCCTGCGCCGTTCTCGCCGAGAATGCAATGGACAGTGCCGGATTCGACGGTGACGTCCACGTCGTGGAGGGCCTGCACGTCACCGAAGCGCTTACCGACCCCCTGCAGGGTCAATGCGGGAGTGCTCATGGTGCTCAGTACGGCTTGACCGCGCCGGTGGACAGGGCCGTTTTCGCCTTCGCGAGTGCGTCGGCGACCCCGGAGTCCTTGCTGCACAACACGAAATCGGTGCCGTCGTTGGGCGAGGTCAGCCCGAAACGCACATTTTCGGCCTTCCACGAGTTGTCGAGCGCGGCGTTCACTGCGAACTCGACCTCGGCGCCGATATCGGTGTGCACATAGCCCAGGTACACGGGGTTGGTGCAGTCACCGGGGATCGGACCGCCCACCATCGTGGCGCCGGACTGGGTCGCGGCCTGCTCCATGCCAGCCTTGCCCAGGTTCACGATCTGGCCGAGCGTGCCCGCACCCGCGCCGTAGTCGGCCAGCGCGGCCTGCTTGGCCTTGGCGGGGTCGTTGAAGTCACCGACGTACTGCGGGGTCAGTACCTTCGCGTCCGGCTTGGCGAAACGGGCGCCGTTACTGAAAGCGTTGGCGGCGTTGACAATCGCGGGCAACTCGACACCACCGATGAAGGCCACTGCGCCGGACTTGGAGCCCGCCGCCGACACCGCGCCGCTGAGGAATTCAGCTTCGGCCTGCTGGGGGTCGTAGTAGGCGAGGTTGGCCAAGGGCTTCGCGTCGGCCGGGCCACCGATCTCGACGAACTTCACGTTCGGGAACTGCGGCGCCACCTTGCGCACGTCGGCGTCGGTCTGGCCGCCGAGGGAGATCACCAGGTCGTTGGTGGAGGCGAAGCGGACCAGTGCCTGCTGGTAGTCGCTGGCCGCGACCTGCTCGACCTTGCTGAGTTCCACCTTGTCGCCGAGCTTGTCGGCAATGCGCTGGTAGCCCAGATACCCCGACTGCATGAAGCCGGTGTCGGAGAGCGAGCCGGGGAAGAACACACCGACCTTCAGCTTGCCCCCCGTTGCCGAGGTGTCGGCGGAACCGCAGGCCGACAGGAGGGCAGCGGCGGCGAGGGCGGCCGAGCCGAAGGCGATCGCGCGCCGAGTGGACTTGTGCACGGGGTACTCCTTGTTCGAACGAACCGCTCACTTAGCGGTATACCGTTAAGTGTCAGCCTGGGGCTCGCAGATGACAGGCGGATTACGGAAAAGTAAGAAACGGTCGCACGCCGCGAGCGGGCTACCGTTGTCGATGTGCAGGAGCAGAAGGATGGTGCGGTGGCAGACGAACCGGCGAAGAAGTCGCTGCGGGATCGGGCCTATGAGGAGTTGCGTGACCGGATCATCGATCTGCGATTGAGTCCAGGTCAGCGGCTGGTGGAACGCGACCTCGCGACCGAGCTGGCCATCTCGCGGATCCCGCTGCGCGAGGCGCTGCAGATGCTCGAACGAGAAGGTCTGGTCGTGATCGTGCCGCGGCAGGGCGCGATCGTCGCCCCGTTCACGGTGACCGACGTGCGCGACCTCTTCGATGTTCGCGAGAGCCTCGAGGTCCTCGCCGCGCGCCTGGCCGCCGAACGCGCCGAAACGGCCGATCTGGCCGCGCTGCGCGCGCAGCTGACCGCGGCGCGTCAGGCAACCGCCCGTGGCGATCAGGCCGCGATCGCCGCCGCGAACGCCGGCTTTCACGCGGTGATCGTCGAAGTCTCGGGCAACCCGCTGTTGCAGTCGCTGTTGCGCCCCTTGGAATCTCGAGTCCGCTGGCTGTTCCACCTGACGAAGGAACGCGACCCGGGCACCCAATGTGACGAACACGAAGCCCTGTACGCGGCTATCGCCGCCAACGACCCCGACGCCGCGGCGGAAATCGCTTACCGCCATGTAGCTTCCGGCCGGGAACCCAGCCTCGCCCTCTCGGCCCAATGGTCGATGCCCGACATCGACCCCGTCTCGGCTACCCGCACTCGCCAGCGCAGCTCCCACCGCGAGAAGACCGCCTGAGCCGCGGCATTACGAGTGGGGTGACCTGCCGAGTTCGGTACGGACCCCTCGCTCGATCCGGATCTAGGCCGCGGCGTGCAGAGCGATGCGGGCGGCGTGGATCGCAGGGTGTAGACCGGTGCCGTTCCGGTACACGAGCTGGGTGTGGCGGCGGATGGGGAGGGGGGTCAGAATGATCTGTTCTGGGGGCGCATAGAGGGCCAGGGCGGGGACTATCGCGGTGCCCGCGCCTGCGGCGACGAGGGTGAGGACGGTGTCGAAGTCGTCGGCGTGGTGACGGATGTGTGGAGTGAATCCCGTTGCCTGGCAGGCTCGGATCGTCAATGTGTGACACAGGGTTCCGGGAGTTCCCGCGATCCAGGGGGATTGGCGGTGTGCTGCCAGCGAATCCTTGGTGGGCACGGGCGTTCGTGTGGCCAGGTAGACGATTTCGGTGTGCAGGGGTTCGGTTTGCAAAGAGGGGTCGGCGTCGGTGGGAACCAGGTCGTAGTCGTGGGTGAGCGCGACATCCAAAGTGCCCGCGCGTAAGGCGTTCGGGATGTCGGCGGGGTCGATCTCGGTGACGGTGAGTTCCAGGCGCGGGTGTTCGGTACTCAGGGTGACCAGGGCGGGGGACAGTAGGGTGCGCGCCGCGGTCGGGAAAGTTCCGATGCGCAGGGTGCCTGCCAATTCGTCACGGGTACAGGACAATTCGGCGTCGGCATGTTCGAGGGCCGCCAGGATCGTCTCGGTGTGGCCGACCAACAGGTGGGCGGCGGGCGTGAGAGTGACGCGACGGCCCGAACGTTCGAGCAGCGCGACGCCCGCCTCGCGTTCGAGCGCGGTGAGCTGTTGGGACACCGCCGAGGGCGTATAGCTGAGCGCCTCGGCGACCGCGGCGATGGTGCCGCGATGGGCGAGTTCGCGGAGCAGGCGAAGTTTGCGTACATCGAGCATCAGTTCATCTTACGGTGGTCATCATGAATGTGAACTGGACCTGATGGTGGGTCCGGCTCGACTATAGAGATATGACATCGCTACACGGCCTCTTCGTCCCCCTGATCACCCCGTTCACCGCCGACGGGGCACTCGAGCCCGGCGCACTGGAACGGCACGCGCATGCGGTCCTCGATGCGGGGGCGAGCGGGCTTGTCGCGCTCGGCACCACCGCGGAACCGTCGGCGCTCACCGCCGCCGAGCGCGGGCGTGTCCTGGATATCTGTGCGGGCGTCTGCGCCGACCGCGATGCGCCACTGATCGCCTGTGCGGGGGGCAACGCCACCGCGGAATCGGTCAGATCGATCGCCGAACTCGGGCGGCCGGTCGCGGCGGTGCTGGCGGTGGTGCCGTACTACGTGCGGCCCAGCGAGGAGGGCGTGATCGCGCACTTCACGCAGCTGGCGGCGATCAGTCCGGCTCCGCTGCTGGTCTACGACGTGCCGCACCGCACCGGTCGCCCGCTGAGTGGGAGCACGCTGATTCGCCTCGCGAACACGCCGAATATCGCCGGCTTCAAGCACGCCGTCGGCGGTATCGACGCGGCCAGCGTCGAATTGATGGCCGCGCAGACCCCGGCGACGGTGCTCAGCGGCGACGACCGATTCGCCTCTGCCCTGCTCGCCCTCGGCGCACATGGTGCGATCCTGGCCGCGGCCAATATCGCGCCCCGCGCATACGCCGATCTCATCGAGGCGTGGCACGCCGGTGACGTACTCAGGGCCCGCGCCATCGGCAACAGCCTCGACGCACTCGGCGCGGCGCTGTTCGCCGAACCGAACCCCACCGTCATCAAGGCGGTACTCGCCGAGCGCGGCCAGATCTCCAGTCCGGCCGTTCGATTGCCGATGTTGCCCGCCTCGAACGCGGCGACCAAGGCGGCGCTCGCGGCGAGCGAGGCGGCAACGATCACGCGGGTGTGACACCGAGATAGATTTCACTGGTCATCGGGGCCGAAAAGTGCTTGGGTTAACCGGTGACGAAACCTCCGGATATCGGTGCCGCCGCGCCCGATCGCAATCCCGACAAGCTGGATGCCGCGGTACTGAAGGTGGCGGGCGTAGTCGTCCTCGGCGCCGTGATGTCGATTCTCGACATCACGGTGGTCACCGTGGCGATCCCGACATTCATGCAGGACTTCAACGCTTCCGTCGAGGTCGTCGCCTGGACCATGACCGGCTACACCTTGGCGCTGGCCTCGGTCATCCCGATGACGGGTTGGGCCGCCGACCGCTTCGGCACCAAACGCCTCTATATGGCGGCGCTGACCTTCTTCATCTTCGGGTCGGTGCTGTGTTCGATGGCGTGGAGTATCGAGTCGCTGGTGGCGTTCCGCGTTATTCAGGGCATCGGCGGCGGCATGCTGATGCCGCTGGGCATGACGATCATGACCCACGCCGCGGGCCCGCAGCGGATCGGGCGGGTGATGGCGGTGCTCGGTGTGCCCATGCTGCTCGGCCCGATCTGTGGCCCCATTCTCGGTGGCTGGCTGATCGACGCGTTCAGCTGGCACTGGATCTTCCTGATCAACCTGCCGCTCGGCATCGTCGCGCTGATCCTGGCGTGGATCGTGCTCGCTCCCGACAAGCCGAAGCCGTCGGAATCGTTCGACTTCCTCGGCATGCTGCTGGCCTCGCCCGGCCTCGCGCTGTTCCTGTTCGGTGTCTCCTCCATTCCGGAGAAGGGCACGGTCATGGCCGCGCGCGTGCTGATTCCGGCCGTTATCGGCGCGGCGCTGTTGATCGCGTTCGTCTTCCACGCGTTGCGCACCGAGCATCCGCTGATCGACCTGCGGCTGTTCTCCAACCCGTCGCTGCGCTACTCCGTGCTGACCATGTCGCTGTTCGCGACGGCCTTCTTCGGCGCCGGTTTCCTGTTGCCGAACTACCTGCAGCAGGTTCGCGGCGAATCCGCGTTCGACTCCGGTCTCCTCATGGCACCACAGGGGATCGGCGCGATGCTGACGATGCCGATCGCGGGATTCCTGGTCGACAAGATCGGCCCCGGCAAGATCGTTATGTTCGGCATCACCTTCATCACCCTCGGCCTGGCCGGGTTCACCCAGCTGGGCGCCGACACCTCGTACCTGCTGATCGGTGGCGCGCTGTTCGTGATGGGGCTCGGCATGGGCTGCACGATGATGCCGGTGATGACCGCCGCCATCCAGACGCTCTCGCACGCACAGGTAGCTCGCGGGTCGACATTGATGAACATCATCAACCAGACCGCGGCGTCGATCGGCACAGCGACGATGTCTGTTGTGCTGGCCGCTCAGTTCAACGATCATCCGGAGGCCAAGGTGGCCATCGGCGCCAACGCCAATCCCGACCTCGCCGCGCAGATTCCGCCCTCGGTCATCGAGCAGGGACTGGAGCTGGCAGCGACAGCGTTCAGCAACACCTACTGGGTCACCGTGGTGCTCGCGCTGCTGACCTTGATCCCGGCGTTCTTCCTGCCGAGGACCAAGCCGAAGGCGCCGATCGACGCCGAGGCCGTGGCGCTGGCCTGACCCCGCGTAGACGAAAGCCCGGACAGAACATCGTGTTCTGTCCGGGCTTTCGCGCAGCGGCTCAGCCGTAGAGCTTGACGAACATTTCCAGCGAGCGTTCGATATCGCCGCGCAGGGCCTTCGCGACGGCGGATCCGATCGGGCCGAACAGTGGTGCGCCGCCCAGGTCGATATCGACACTCACCTTCGACCCGGTGCCGCTCGGTTCGACGAGCAGGCCGAGGCCGAACTTGGTGCCCCCGATGCCCGTGCCGGTGAGGGCGAGCTTGCGCGGCGGCTCGGCGGTGCGCACCGTCCAGGTGACCTTGTTGCGGAAGCCCTTCACGCGGGCGATGCCGACGAGAACGGTGCCCGGCGTGAGTTCCTCGGGCAGCGTGCCGCGCCACGCCTCGTGAATGGTCAGCCAATCGCCGAGGTGCGGAAGGTCGGACGCGTGTGCCCAGGCCTGGTCCGGCGGGACGGGGACATCGACGGAGAGCTTCAATTTCGCCACGTCGGCGATATTATCCGGTACCCGGGGTTCCGCAACCATCGGCTCGAGGCATAGCGAAGCAGAATAGATCAACCGTCCAGTAGCGTGGAATGATTCGGGCGGGAATCATGATGTCTGACAGTGTGATCCGTGTCGCGATCGTTACGTGTGCTGCTAATGTGTGCGGGTCGCTCGAAGCGGGGCGTGTGAATCGGGTATCCGAAATCACCCTGCGGCGGAAAGCGAATGCCTCGGCGGGCCGGCCGGCGAGGGCCACCGGCAACAGCGTCGTGTGGTCGAGGACGACGAAAGATCTGATGAACTCAGGAATCGCGGTGCTGTTGCTCGTCATCGGTGCGCCGCTGTTACTGCTCGCGATCGCGGTCAGTGTGTTTGCTATGCGAAACGAGCGTCGACAGCGGCAGCGAGCCGACGCCGCCATCCGCGAACGCCTCGCCTGTGAGAACGCCTTGATGCAGCTCGCGCAGGCGACGCTGCCCGCGATCACCGCCGCCGTGCGTCGACACGAGATCCCGTCGGTCGCTGTGGATCTGCCGGTGGAACTGGGTGATTCACAGTTCGGCCAGGCGCTGCAGTGGATCGCCACGGGTCATGCCGAGGATCTGCGCGTGGTCGCCGAGGAAACCAGGGCGATGGTCGAACGCTACGGCGAGCAACGTCGCCTGAGCGAGATACAGGCCGCGCAGGAGCAGACCCGCGGTGATCTCTCGGCGTCCTCGCGGGCAGCCACGAGCGCCGCCGTTCGATCCTTCGGCACCTCGGTGGTGAGCCTGGGCACCGACCTCGGCCAGGTCGTCAGTGCCGCGCTGCGCGAACACCGCGATGACGCGATCTACGAGACGCTCACCAGGATCGACCACACCGTGCAGCAGATGATCCGGCAGGCGCAGTCCTACGTGATCGTCTCCGGTGGACTGCCCGGACGTCGGTGGCCACAACAGTCGCTCACCGATGTGGCGGGCGGCGCCACCGGGCGGGTCAGGGAATTCCTGCGCGTGCGGGCGGCGCAGTCCGATCGGATCGTGATCAGCCGCGCGGTCGAACCGCTCGTGCACACGATGGCGACTCTGCTCGACAACGCGCTGCGCTACTCGCCGCCGTCGTCGTTCGTCGAGATCGGTTTCCAGGAGGGCCATCACGGCGTCACCGTCATCATCGACGACGCGGGCATGCGCATGAGCCCCGAGCAGCTCGAGGACGCGCGCCTGGTGCTCAGCGGCGAACGTCCGGTCGACATCCACGATCTCGGCCCCGCGCCGAAGGTCGGCTTCCCCGGTATCGCGGCCCTGGCCCGGCGCTACGGATTCTCCGTGCACGTCGACGGGCCCAACATCTTCGGTGGCATGCGTGCCATGGTGTACGTACCGTCGGCGCTGCTGGTGAGTGGGGACGCACCGCGGCTGCCCGAGCCCGAACTCGCCGCGCCCGCCCATATTCCCGTACCGGTCGCCGAGGTGGAATCGCCCGGCGCCGATGTCCACGAGATCACCAGCGGCGGGCTGCCCAAGCGTCGCCGCAGACCGGTTGCCCCGGATTCGGCGGGGGTAATCACGGAGTCGGGGCAGGCGCGCCCCGACCTCGCCGCTGCCTGGCGCAGCGGATCCCGCAGCGGTCGTGCCGCTGCGGCCGAGCGAACCACGGAAGGAACAGCCGATGAGCACACCGGTAGCCGATAGCACCAACCGATTGGCGTGGCTGCTCGAGGATCTCGAGATCCCCGGCGTCCGCTTCGCGGTACTGCTGTCCGAAGACGGACTGCGCATCGCCCACTCCCGTGGCGTGATCAAAGACGACGCCGAACGGTTCGCCGCGGCCGCCTCCGGCCTGCGCTCGCTCGGTAAGGCGCTCGGCGAATTCTGCGGCGGCCCGACGAATACGGTGCGCCAGAACATGACCGAGTACGACGAGGGCATGATCATGATCACCGCCGCGGGCGCGGGCGCCCTGCTCGGCGTCGCCACCACCGCCGATGTCGACGTGGCGCTGGTGGCCCATCGGATGAACGAACTGGCTTCGCGCGTCGGTCACGAGATCGGAAGCGCGCCCCGCCTAGGCGGGAGGAATTGAGCCGCGGCAGGCGCGATCCCGATCTGGTGCGCTCCTATGTGCGCACCGGCGGCCGGGTGCGCGCCGCCCATGATCTGGATCTGGTGACGCTGGTCCGTGCCGTCGACGACGCACGTCCCGATCACCGCCCCGACGAGCGTCGCCTGCTGGCACTCACCAGCCGCCGCGGCGCACTGTCGATCGCCGAACTGTCGGCCTATCTGGACCTGCCCGCCTCCGTCGTGAAGATCATCGTCTCCGATCTGCTCGACAGCGGTCACCTGCACTGCCCCACCCCGGCACAGGTGAAGCCGGAACTCGCATTGATCAAGGAGGTGTTGCATGGCCTCCGCGCCATTGCGGGATGAGGTCGACTACGTCGCGGAAACCGTGACACGGTCGGTGAAGATCCTGGTCGCAGGCAATTTCGGTGTCGGCAAAACCACCTTCGTGTGCGGCGTGTCCGAGATCAGGCCATTGCGCACGGAAGAGACGATCACCGAGGCCAGCATCGGTGTCGACGACATGGCAGGGTTGGGAAGCAAGGTTTCCACCACTGTCGCCCTGGATTTCGGCCGCATCACCCTGAATTCCCAACTGGCGCTGTATCTGTTCGGTACACCGGGCCAGGAACGGTTCGCCCCGCTGTGGGAGGAACTGGCGCGCGGCGCCCTCGGTGCGCTGGTGCTCGTCGACACCCGGCGCATCGAGAAGGCCGACGACGTGCTCTCGGCGCTGGAACAGCGTGGCGTGCCGTACGCGGTGGCGGTGAACGAATTCGAGGGATTCCGCCGCTATCCACTCGAAGAAGTGCGCGAGGCACTCGACCTCGCACCGGATACTCCGGTGATCGCACTCGACGCACGTCGCCGTGATCAGGGGCTGCGCGCACTGATCACCTTGGCGGAATATCTCTTTCGCAGACAGGAAGCAACAGCGTCATGACGGTCGATATCGCCGCCGGCGAGCGGGTGGCGATGTGGGCACCCGAGTTCGCGGCAGATCCGCAGGCGGCCTACCAGCAGATGCGGAGCCGGTTCGGCTCGGTGGTGCCGGTGGAGCTGTCGCCGGGCATTCGGGCCACGCTGGTGGTCGGCTACCACACCGCCGTGCGCATCCTCAACGATCCGGAGCACTTTCCGGCCGACCCACGGATGTGGGAACGCGATATCCCGCTGGACTGCCCGGTACTGCCGATGCTGCAATTCCGTCCGGCCGCGTTGCGCACCACCGGCGCCGAGCACACCCGGTATCGGCAGGCCAATGTCGCCGGTCTCGCCGGGGTGGATCTGTACGCGATGCACAGCACCGTCGAACAGTTCGCCATCCCGCTGATCAACAGCTTCTGCGCGACCGGATCCGCGGACCTGTTGAGTCAGTACGCGTTTCCGCTGGTGTTCCAAGCGCTGAACTCGATGCTCGGGTGCACCCCCGAGATCGGGCAGCAGGTCGCCACCGGAATGGCGCAGATCTTCGAAGGCGACGACGCCGAGGCGGGCAACAACCTGCTCGCCGCCGCGCTGGCGGATCTGGTGGGGCTGCGTCAGCGCGAACCCGGTGACGATGTCGCCACCCGCCTGCTCCATCACCAGGCGGCGCTGACCGACGAGGAAATGGTGCACCAACTACTGGTGCTCTACGGCGCGGGCATCGAGCCGATGCTGAACCTGGTGGTCAACACCTTGCGGCTGATGCTCACCGACGACCGGTTCGCGGGAAATGTCCTCGGCGGCAGCCTGTCCACGCGCGACGCGCTCGACGAGGTGCTGTTCACCGACCCGCCGCTGGCCAACTTCTGCATGACCTACCCGCGTCAGCCGATCCTGGTCGAGGACACCTGGCTGCCCGCGCACGAACCGGTCGTCATCAGTATGTCGGCGTGCAACAACGATCCGGCCATCGCCGGACGCGATGTCGTCGACAATCGGGCGCACCTGGCCTGGAGCGCTGGTCCGCACGGCTGTCCGGCCAAGCCGGTGGCGTACCTGATCGTGCAGGACGCGATCGATCAATTGCTCGATGCCCTCCCGGAACTGACCCTCGCCGTGCCCGTCGAGGAGCTGGTATGGCGGCCCGGCCCGTTCCATCGGTCGCTCGCGGCGTTGCCCGTGATATTCCCGCAGACACCGCCACTGCCGATGCCCTGAATCAGCCCGCACTCAGATCTGCCGCAGGGCGCGCGGCACGCGACGTCGTCGCTACCCGCGTGTGGTCGAACAGCCTCGCTGTCGGCTGGGCTAGTTAGCCCGACTCCGCAATAGGTTAGCCTTGCCTAATGGCAACTGGGACTGTGAATCGACCGGCCATGGTCTACGCGTCGGCGACGGTTCGTCGCGCGGTACGGCTGACGCCGCGCATGGTGCGGGTCACCCTCGGCTGTCAGGACCCGGCCGCCCTCGCCGACGTCGGGCCTGACCAGTACACGAAGCTTTTCTTCCCGCTCCCGGGTCGGCCACGGCCCGTGGTGCCGCCGCCCCTGGAAGACTCGGGCAACGTAATGAGTTGGTATCAGCGGTATCTCGCTATGCCTGACGAGATCCGCCCGCCGATGCGCACCTATACCATCCGCGCGCAGCGGCCCGAACTGGGCGAACTCGACATCGACTTCGTCCTGCACGCCGAGCATGCGGGCCCCGCCTCGAACTGGGCTTCGACCGCGACGCCGGGCGACGAGATCGGCCTGCTCTGTCCGCCGCACGCGCTCTATGCCCCGTCCGGTGACCCCGACTGGCAGCTGCTCGTCGGTGACGAGACCGCCGTTCCGGCGATCGGCGCGATCATCGAACGCCTCGACGTGGGTGCGCCGGTGCGAGCGTTCATCGAGGTCGGCAGCCCGGCCGACGAGCAGTGGTTCGAGACGCGCGGCGACGTGAGGATCGAGTGGGTGCACCGAGGCGATCGTCGGTACGGCGACGCGGTGGTCGACGCGGTGCGCGCCGCCGAGCTCCCCGTGGGCGCGCCCTACGCGTGGATCTCCGGTGAGGCCGAGTTGGTGAAGCTTGCCCGCCGCAATCTCGTCCGCGACCGAGGCGTCGACAAGCGGGCGATCACCTTCACCGGCTACTGGCGTCAGGGCCGCACCGAGGAGGACAACGGCCGCGAGAAGGTCCGCCGCGCCGCCGCCGGGGAGCCGCTGGTCGTCGACGAGGACTGACGCGCAGCGTCCCTGCGCCATCTGTGACGCCACTAATAGTTATTGCACTAACTATTAGTGGCGTAATAGTGTGTGGGCTAAGGAAGGTGGTGGACGATGCAAGAGCTCGAAGATCCGTTGCGGCTCGACCGGCAGGTGTGCTTCGCCCTGGCGGTGGCCAACCGATCGGTGCTGGCGGTCTACCGGCCGCTGCTCGAACCGCTCGGCCTGACACATCCGCAGTATCTGGTGATGCTCGCCCTGTGGGGTGAGGCGCCGATGTCGGTGAAGGCCGTCGCCGAGGCGATCCAGCTCGACTCCGCGACGTTGTCACCGCTGCTCAAACGGCTCGAATCCGCCGGTCTCATCACCCGCCGCCGCGATCCGCTCGACGAGCGCACGCTGCACATCGACCTCACCGAGGTGGGTCGCGACCTGCGTAAACAAGCCGAGCAGATCCCGCCCGCCGTCGTGGCACGCCTCGGCGTGAGCCTGGCGGATCTGGAAGAATTGCGCGATGTCCTGGGCCGAGTGAACGCGGCCGCGCGACGCGCCTCCGACGTGAGGGAGCAGTAATGAGCAACTCGACCCCGAACTTCTGGCAGCGCGTTCGCTACATCACCGGCGGCACCCTGCCGCCCTCGATGGGGGACTGGGTGCTGGCCGACCTCACCGGCCCCGGCGCGACCCGCCGATACCTGATGCGTTTCCTGCTGCCCGTGCTTCCGGTGCTGTGCCTGTTCCTACTGGTGCCTGGCCCGCTGTGGATCGGGCTGTCGATGATGGCGCTGCTGTACCTGCCGCTGGTCTACTTCACCGTGGCGTTGGTCTATGTGTACCGGCGGCACCGCCTGGTCAGCCATGGCTTCGATCCGGAGTTGGCGAACGAGGCCGAACGCCGTCGAGCCGAGGTCGAGCGCGTTGCCTACGAGAGTCGCCACCACCGCGGCTGAGCGCGCTCCCGTCGGGAGTCAGCTTGCGCGGAGGATGGGCCCGACGAAGCGTTCGACCAGGTGACGTTCCGCCGTGGCGTCGGGCAGCGGCCAGGTGAGCAGCGACAAGACGACGCGCACGACCCAGCCCGCGGCCTCGTCGTCAGGGACGATCCTGGTCAGCGCTGTCGCGATGTGACCGAGTTCCGGTGCGCCGGCGAGGAATTCGTCGGTGTCGGGGGAGCGGTGCCGGATCAGCCACTGGCGCAGCACCGGGTCGGCGCGGATCGCGGCGACGGCGGCCAGGATGGCTTCGACGGGCCGTCGGGCGGGCGGGACCGAGTCGACGACCGACTCGACCCGCGCCACCACGGACCCGGCGGCCCTGACCATCACCGCGCGCACCAGTTGTGGTTTGCCGCCGACGTAGCGATACAGCGTCGCGCGCGAGCAGCCGGCGGCCGCGGCGATGTCCTCCGCGGTGACGTTGTCGATGCCGTGTTCGAGGAACAGCGTGAGGGCGGCGCGTTCGAGGCGGTCGACCGCGATGGTGCGTCGGTTACCGCCGGTCAACCAGTCCACGTGGTCGGTCATCGGTGAATCCTCCCACGGCCTGTCTCATAATGAGACGATCGGTCACATCTGTCTACCCAAATAAGGCTAGGTAGAGAGACTTTTCGAACGAGTATGTCGGCGACAACAACATTGCCACGCCGTCTCACACTGAGACAGACATTGACCGCGTGCTTCTCGGCGATGCACCGTGAGCGCCGACAGCCTGACCAGGAAAGGCGGCGGCCATGACCACAGACCTCGAAGCGATCGACCTGTTCGACGCGGCGGTGCTCGACGACCCGTACCCGATGTATCGCACCCTGCGCGAGGAAGCGCCCGTCTATCGGGTACCGGGGACCGATTTCTTTCTCGTCGCCTCGTGGGCCGCGGTCACCGAGGCGACCCGGCGCCCGGCGGAGTTCTCCTCGCATCTGACCGGCGTGCTCGTCGCCCAGCCGGGTGCGGCGCCGATGACCTTCGATCTCGACGCGACCGGGCAGGGTGTCCACGTGCTCGCCACTGCCGACGGCGATGTCCATGCCGCGCACCGCGCCATCGTCGGACCGGCCCTGGCCAAACGGGGCCGCACGCTGGCCCCGGCAGTCACCGCGCTGACCGAACAGCTGTGGACGGAGGAACTCGACGGCGACCGGATCGACTGGGCCACCGGGGTCGCCGACCGCTTGCCGCTGGCGCTGATCGCCGAACTCGTCGGACTGCCTGGCGCCGATGTGCCGACACTGCTCTCGCTGGCCTACGACTCCACCGAGATGCTGGGCGGTGTCGTCGCCGACGGCCGGATGACAGCGCTGATCACCTCGGCGGCCGAGCTCGCTCACTACGCGTACCTGGCGATCAGTGAAGCGAAAGATCGTGTGGCCGAGCACGATTCGTCGCGGACACTGCTCGAAGTACTCGTCGCGGCAATGGCGGCGGGCACGATCGACGAACAGCAGGCGGTGCTGATCGTGGTGCAGCTGATCGGCGCGGGCGGGGAATCGACCGCGGGTCTGATCGCCTCGGCGGCGCGACTGCTCGCCACCGACCTCGACCTGCAGACCCGCCTGCGCGAACGCGCCGAACTCGTCCCCGCGTTCCTCGACGAGGCGCTGCGCCTGGAGTCGCCCTTCCGTGGCCACCACCGCCACGTCGTCACCGACACGCAGCTCGACGGCGTCGACCTGCCCGCCGGGAGTCACCTGCTGTTGCTGTGGGGAGCCGCCAACCGTGATCCCGCCGCCTACCCGGATCCCGACGTCGTCGACCTGGACCGCCCGCGTGCACGTGCCAACGCGGCGTTCGGCGCGGGCGCCCACTTCTGTATCGGGTCCACGCTGGCCCGACTGGAAGCGACCGCCGCGCTCACCCTGCTCCTCGAACGCACCGAGCGATTCAGCCTGATCGATGCGGAGCCGCCGCGCTGGCTGCCCAGCCTGTTCGCCCGACGCCATGCGACTCTTCCCCTGCGCATTCACCACTGAGCACGGTTCGGTGCTAATTCTCGCGATGTCGGCCGCGAGTCATCGTCTCGGACTGCGATGCCGCGTCAGGCAGGCAGGCGACCCCGGGCTGCGTGCGTGACACGGTGCGGACGAAGTCGCCTCGTCGCCGGGTGTGGCACGGTGGCGGGGTGCGCCCCCGCTTGTTCCTGCCCGCCTGCCTGCTCGCGACGACAGCGCTGTTCGCCGGATGCGCGTCCACCACCACGGATGCGAACCCGCCGACGTCGACCGCGACGGCCGTTTCCTCGGAGAGTGCCATGCCGCCGACTTCCCCCGCCGCGAGCCGTACCGTTGTCCTCGATCCCGGTCACAACGGTGGCAATGCCGCCCATCTCGCGCAGATCGACGCGCGAGTGCCCGACGGGCGCGGTGGGACGAAAGCCTGCAACACCACCGGCACCTCGGCCGCGAGTGGCTATCCCGAGCACGAGTTCACCTGGGACGTCACCCTGCGGGTGCGCGACGCCCTCGCCGCGCGAGGTGTGCGGGTGATCCTCACGCGCCCTGACGACACCGGCGTCGGACCGTGCGTCGACCAGCGGGCCGCTATCGCGAACCAGTCGGGCGCCGATGCGGTGGTCTCGATCCACGCCGACGGCAATACCGGCGCGGGCGCGCACGGATTCCACATCGCCTATGCCGAACCCCCGCTGAACCCGGTCCAGGCCGAGGAGGGAACGCGACTGGCGACTGCGCTGCGCGATGCCATGATCGCCGGTGGTGCGGTGCCGTCGACCTATGTGGGCGCGGCGGGACTGGATCCGCGGGCTGATCTGGCCGGGCTCAACCTGGCCGAGCGGCCCAGCGCCCTGGTCGAATGCGGGAACATGCGCTCGGCCACCGATGCCGCGCTCATCGAGACCCCGGAGGGGCGCGCCCGCTACGCCGAGCTCATCACCGCCGGAATCCTCGCGTTCCTCGGCTGATTCGAGACGGCCTCCCGCTGATTTTGGAGGAGTCGCGCAAAGTTCGCCAGGCCCCTGCGGCGGGTGCCCGCGCTTGAGCGGTAAGGCGGCTTGTTGTCAACATGGCTACCTATCGACAACTCCTGGCAAATCTGTGCACCCGGGATAGCTGCGAGATTAACCAGTCGTTTGCCATCGATGGATACCGGTTGGTTCGAAACGGAGTTGTTCGCTGAATTCGCACGTGTGCGAAACGGCCTGTGAATACCGGCTGGTAACAGTATTTTTCGCTACTGGAACGGTTGACGGTTGATCTTCGTCACCCTAATGTTCGGTGTCACAGTTCGATATCGAAGTGTTCAGTGTCATCGCTCGAAATGTTTCCCGGACGGCAAGCCGGCCCCTGCCGTCCTCCGCGTGCGTTTCCAAGGAGTATTGATAGTGAGAAGTCGAATTCTGTTCATCGCCGGAGCAATGGCATTGGCGCCCATCGTCACAGCGTTGGTTCCCGCCGGAAGTGCCACTGCGCACGGCTGGATCACCGGACCGGCGAGCAGGCAGGAACAATGCGCCCGTGGCCTCGTGCCCTGCGGTGCGGTGAAATATGAACCGCAGAGCGTCGAGGGCTCGAAGGGGCTCACCAACTGCAGCGCGAACAAGTACCCCGAGCTCGATGACGACAGTCTCGGGTGGGTGCCGCAGAAAGTCTCCAACAGCGCGAGTTTCACGTGGAAGAATACCGCGAATCATCGCACATTGAATTGGGAATACTTCATCGGCAATACCAGGGTTGCCGTGTTCGACGGTCGAAATGGACAGCCCGCGATGGAAGTAACCCATACCGTCGATTTGTCGAACTATTCCGGTCGTCAGAAATTGCGTGCGGTATGGAATATCGGTGATACCGCAGCGGCCTTCTACAGTTGCGTCGATCTCGAGGTGGCTGGTGGTGGCGGCACCCCGCCGACTACGACCACTCCGAAGCCCACCACGCCCCGGCCGACCACCAGCACCCCCGCCCCCACCACCACGCCACCGGCGACGACCACGAAACCGCCTGCCACAACCACGAAACCGCCGGTGACGACCACCCCCGGGCACGAGCACCCGACAACCACGACTGCGCCCGCCGGATCGTCGTGGCGTCAGGGCGCCACCTATGCCATCGGCGACAAGGTCACCTACCAGGGCGCCACCTATAGCTGCAGACAGGCGCACACGGTGCACGACCCGAACTGGACGCCGCCGAATACCCCCGCACTCTGGTCTCGGGTGTAGTCGGCGCGACGAGGTCGGCGAAACGGTTCGTGTGTTCTCCCACCATCGGTCCCGCGATGGGGTGAGGATGAGACCGACTCGCCGGCCTCGCGTTCGGTCGGCCCCGCAGCACAAGGACGTGAGATATGAGTGACAGGAAATTCGCCATCGCCGTCGCCGCCATCGGGACGGCGTTGCTGGCCACGACCATCGGCGCTCCCACCGCCACGGCCGGTGTTTCGCAGTTGACCGTGAAACCCAACCTGAGCGTCGGCTCGGCTACCAACTACGGCACCGGATGTACCCACCAGTTGCTGGCCAGGCTCAGCGTCGGCATCATTCCTGTCGCCTTCTACGACAACGGCGTACTGCTGGCCGTGGTCGCCCCGACCGACGGCGTCGCCATGTTCAACTGGGTGCCGTCCTACACCGGTGCCCACGCGCTGATCGCCGTCCAGGACGGCATCGCCAGTGGCGCGAATGTGTCGGTGGGCCGCGGCTTCCGCTTCGGGGAATCGTGTGTGGTCAGCGGCGGCTGACCCACGCGACAACACTGTGGCCCGGTTCTCGCGAACCGGGCCACAGTCGTTCATCCGCTACTTCGATGCGAGCTTCTTGTCGTCACTCTTCTTGCCCGAGGCCTTCTTGGCGGGCTTCTTCGCCGCCTTCTTCGGGGTCGGCGCGGCCGGCGAACCGTTGGTCTCCGGTGTGCCTGCCGGGTTCACCGCGGTGACGACCAGATCGTCGTCGGCGGTATCGACCTTCACCGTGCCACCCGGCTCCAACCCGCCGTCGAGCAACAACCGCGAGACCCGGTTGTCGAGCTCCTTCTGGACGATGCGCCGCAACGGCCGCGCACCGAACTCGGGCTGAAAACCCCGCTCGCCCAACCAGTCCACCGCGGATCGGCTGATCTCGAGTTCGATGTCCTGGGCGGCGAGCATGCGTCGCGTGCGATCCAGGATCAGTTCCACGATCTGTTGCAACTGCGCGGAGTCGAGGCGGTGGAACACGATCTGCTCGTCGATGCGGTTGAGGAACTCGGGCCGGAAGTGCTGGCGCAGTAGCTGTTCGAGCTGCGGCACGATCGAGTCGAGGTCGCCGGGGGGCGCCTCGAGGATCACGTGCGAACCGATATTGGACGTCATGATCACGATCGTGTTCTTGAAATCGACTGTGCGGCCCTTGGAATCGGTGACGCGGCCGTCATCGAGCAATTGCAGCAGCACATTGAACACATCGGGGTGGGCCTTCTCGACCTCGTCGAACAGGATCACCGAATACGGCTGACGACGCACCTTGTCGGTGAGCTGCGCGGCATCGTCGTAGCCGACGTATCCGGGCGGGGCGCCGACGAGCCGCGAGACCGTGTGCTTCTCCTGGAACTCGCTCATGTCGAACCGGATCAGCCGGTCCTCGTCGCCGAAGACCGCCTCCGCCAGGGCCTTCGCCAGCTCGGTCTTGCCCACACCGGTGGGACCGAGGAACAGGAACGACCCGATCGGCCGGTTCGGATCCTTGAGCCCGGCCCTGGCCCTGCGGACCGCTTCGGCGATCGCCACGATCGCCTCGTTCTGCCCGATCACCCGCTTGTGCAGGACGTCTTCGAGCTGGAGCAGACGCTGCTTCTCCTCGGCGGTCAGATCGGCGACCGGAATGCCGGTGCGCCTGGAGATCACCTCGGCGATGTCGACGACCTCGACGATCGGCTCCGAGGACGTGGCACCGGAATCCTCCAGTTCCTCCTCGGCGGCGTCGATGTCGGCCTTGAGCGCCTTGGCCTTCTCGTAGTCCTCGTTGTCGACCGCGGCGTCCTTCTCCCGGTACAGGCGCGCGATCGCCTCGTCCCTGGCCTTCACCGCCGGGTCGGGGGTACCCGAACGGAGCCGGACCCGCGCGCCCGCTTGATCGATCAGGTCGATCGCCTTGTCGGGCATGAACCGGTCGGTGATGTAGCGATCCGACAGCTGCGCGGCCGCGACCAGCGATTCGTCGGAGTAGCGCACCTGGTGGTGCTCTTCGTACACATCGGCGAGACCGCGCAGGATCTCGATGGTGTCGTCCACCGAGGGCTCCGAGACCAGCACCGGCTGGAACCGGCGTTCCAGGGCAGCGTCTTTTTCGATGTATCTGCGGTACTCGTCGATGGTGGTCGCGCCGACGACGTGCAGATCGCCGCGGGCCAGCGCGGGCTTGAGCAGATTGCCCGCATCCATCGAGCCCTCGCCGCCGCCACCGGCGCCGACGATGGTGTGCAGCTCGTCGATGAACACGATCAGCTCGTCCTTGTGCGCGCGGACCTCGTCGAGGATCTTGGTCAGGCGCTCCTCGAATTCGCCGCGGTACTTACTGCCCGCCACCAGCGAGCCGACATCGAGGGCGATGACGCGGCGGTCGGCGAGGGTGACCGGCACGTCACCGTTGACGATGCGCTGGGCCAGCCCCTCCACGATCGCGGTCTTGCCGACGCCGGGATCACCGATCAGCACCGGGTTGTTCTTGCGCCGCCGCGACAGGATCTCGATGGTCTGCTCGATCTCCTCCGCGCGGCCGACGACCGGGTCGATCAAGCCCTCGCGGGCTTCGGCGGTGAGATCGCGACCGTATTCGTCGAGGGTGGGTGTGTCCGATTCCGGCTGCTGCCGCTTCGAGGGCGCGGTCGCCATCGGGGTTCCCGGCGCGGGCACACCACCGCTCTCGGTGGCCGCTATTCCGGCGACCAGGGCCTGCGCCGCGACGCTGTCGGGCAGCGAGGCGATGCCGAGCAGGATGTGTTCGGGGCCGATGTAGCTGGCGCCGGACTGGGCCGCCTGCCGCTGGGCCGCCCGCAATGCGACCTTGGTGGCGGGGCTGAGCGTGATGTCGGCGAGGTCGTCCTCGCTGGGTCGGCCGGTGTCGAGATAGTCCTGCATCTGCTCGGCGACCTGGTCGGGGTCCAGGCTGAGTTCGGCCACGATGCTGCGCCCTGGTTCTGCTTCGGTGGCCGCGTAGAGCAGGTGTTCGGGAGTGATGTCGGGGTTGCCCCAATCCTGGGCCGCCTCGCGAGCCGTACCGACCAGCAACTTCGCGTTGTCGGTCATGAGTCTGCCGAGATCGATGCGTTGGACCGGTGGCTTCGATGACATTCCGGAACCGAAAAACCGCTGGAAGATGTCGTCGAAAGGGTCCCGAGAACTCGGCCAGCTCGCTGTCATGTCCACACCTCTTCGCTCGTCGTGCCGCGGATCGCGGCGACTCCTGCAGATCGGGTCGGTACTGCCAGCAATACTTCGGCATCCCCGAAGGGTGTGCAAGGGATTGGACAGTTTCACATCGGCGATGTCGGCAGGAGTGGCCCTCCGACCAAAATCCGGCGGAAACGGTCCCGAACCACCGGTTTTGTCCGATTCTTGATGACGGGGCGCCGCTGCCGGGTAGCGTGGCGACCCGCGAGGTGGTACCGACCACAGCGCCCATTTTTGCCCGCCGACCAACTGGGTCGAACAGGCCGACGGGAAGTAGAGCACGGAGTTTGGTCACCGACGTCATCGATGTCAGCGCGGATTTCACGATCGCGCGTCAAGCGTTGTGGGATGTACTACTCGATCCCCAGAGTTACCCACGCATGTTCACCGGTATCGGCAGTTGTGAACCGGTGGAACGCCCCGACGGTGCGGTCCACTGGCAGGTGCGGATCGGGTCGGCGAGCGGCGGTATCCGCACGCACGAGTTCATCCTCGTCATCGGCCGCTGGTACGAGAGTTTCGAACTGCGCAGCCCCGAGCTCGGCAGCTTCGCCGCGGTTCGATTGCGTGGCGATCAGGAGCGGACGCGTCTGGATATCACCCTCTTCGCGGTGGCGCGTATCCATCCCCTGCTCGAGCAGGGCGGCAATTCGCTGGTCACCGACTGGGTGAAGGCGGGGCTGCGCCGCACCGCCGACTCGATCGCGGGCACCCGTTCCTCGGTGGTGGTCAATGCCGAACGCTCGATGGTGCGCCGAAACGCCGGGGTGGCTCGCAGTATCGCGGCCACCGGGCTGATGCGGCCCGAGCCGGTGTCGATCATGAGACAGCTTCGCTCCCTGTCGAAGTGGGGCTTCAACCTGGCCGGTGGCTACGCGGCGGGTACGGCCTACGCCCCGGATCGGCTCGCGCTGATCGATGCGGGCGGGCACCGCACCTTCGCCGAGGTCGACGCCAGATCCACCGCGCTGGCCGCGGCGATGTACTCGATCGGTCTGCGCAAGGGCGACGCCATCGGCCTGTTGGCTCGCAATCACGCGGGCATGGTCGAAACCATGGTCGCGGCAGGCAAACTCGGCGTCGACGTGGCGCTGCTCAACGCGGGGTTGTCGGGGCGGCGGATCGAGGAGATCGTGCAGCGGCACCGGCTCAGCTCGGTCTTCGTCGACGGTGCGCTGGAAACGCTGATCCGCTACCTGCACAGCGAGGTACCGCGCTACACCACCGACGACTGTCCGCCGCATCCGGACCGCACGACGGTCGACGACCTGATCACCCAGGCGCACACCGACTTCCCGGTGCCCGCCCATCCCGGCAGGCTGATCGTGCTCACCTCGGGCACCAGCGGTTCGCCGAAGGGTGCGCGGCGCCCGCACGCCAAGGGTTTCGGCACCATCGCCGCACTGCTCTCACGGATTCCGCTGCGCGTGGAGGAGGTGATGCTCATTCCCGCGCCCCTGTTCCACACCTGGGGTCTGGCCGGATTGCAGCTCAGCACCGCACTGCGTGCCACCGTGGTGCTCTCGGACGGTTTCGATGCGATGGACTGCCTGCGCGCGGTGGCCGAACACCGGATCACCACGTTGATCGTGGTGCCGACAATGGTGGAACGGCTGCTCGAGGTCTCCGAGGAGGTGCGCGCGGGCTTGGATCTGTCGAGTCTTCGATTCGTGGTCAGCTGTGGCGCGCCGTTGGCCGGGGCCACCGTGCTGCGATTCCTCGACAGCTACGGCGACGTGCTCTACAACGTGTACGGCTCCACCGAGGTGTCGTGGGCCAGCGTCGCCACCCCCGACGACCTGCGGGTATCGCCCACCACCGCGGGCCGCCCGCCGCTGGGCACCCGGGTCGCGGTGCTCGGTCCCGATCTGCGTCCGGTGCCGGTCGGCTCCACCGGGCACATCTTCGTCGCCAACCACATGCTCTTCGACGGCTACGTCAACTCCGCGCCGCCGGAGGAGGCCGACGGCATGCTCGATACCGGCGACCTCGGCTATCTCGACGCCGCGGGGCGGCTGTTCGTAGCGGGCCGCGACGACGAGATGATCATCTCCGGCGGTGAGAACGTCTTCCCGCGCCCGGTCGAGGAGGCACTCGCCCATCTGCCGCAGATCAGCGAAGTCGCGGTCGTCGGCGTCCCCGACCGGGAGTTCGGCCAGCGGCTGGCCGCGTTCGTGGTGAAACGCGAAGGGGCAGGCCTGGATTCGGACATGGTCCGGACCTATATCCGCAACCGCCTCAGCCGTTTCTCGGTCCCGCGCGACGTGACGTTCTTGACCGCTCTGCCGCGTGGCGAGACCGGCAAGATCCTCAAGCGGGTGCTCGTGCCGGGGTCAGCGCTGAGCGAGTAGCGACCCGACCGCGCGCTCGATCGTCGCCGAGGCCTGCTCGGCCGTCAGTCCGCGCCGGTCCTGCAGGTGATGGCGCATCGGCCAGCCGAGGGTGCCGTCGACCAGATCGAGTAGCCCGTCGTCCAACCCACCGTCGGGTCGGAGCAGTTCGGGGGCGAACAGCGCGGCCAGGACGGCGCGGATACGTTCGTCGGTGCGCCGCATCCGCGCGTCGATCGCGTCGATCGATCGGGATTCCTGCAGACCGGGCAGCCGGGGCACCCGCTGTAGCGCGAAGATCGCGGCGCTCTGCCGGACCGCGCTCGTGATCCGCTCGGCCAGAGCAGGCGACGGATCGGGGGTCACCAGGCACGCCTCGACCATCTCGGACTGGCGTTCGGTCGCGGCCACCAGCAACGCTTCCCGATCGGGAAAGTGCACGAACACACTGCGTTCCGAGGTGCCCGCCCTGGTCGCGATCGCGCGCGCGGTCGGCGCGAAATCACCCGCGGTGACAGCGGCGAGCAGCCCGTCGATGATGGCTTCGCGCGTTTTCGCCGGATCCCGCCGCCGCGGCGCGCGCGCCTGCCTCGCGCCCGCCGCGGCGGCGTCCTGCTCCGATCTCATCGACCCATCACAGCACAGTCGGCCGGCGACCTAGTCGCTCGGCTCCGGCGCGGTCCGGTTCATCACCGAATGCTTGCGTGAGTACGCGAAGTACACGATCAGACCGACTACGAGCCAACCGGCGAACCGCACCCAGGTCTCCCACGGCAGCGACCAGATCAGGTAGGCCGAGAAACCGATCCCGACCAGCGGGATCACCGGCATCAACGGCAGCCGGAACGAGCGCGGGGCGTCGGGCCTGGTGCGCCGCAACACGATCACCGAGATGCACACCACGATGAAGGCCATCAGGATGCCGATATTGGTGAGCTCGGCGACGGTGTTGATCGGCAGCACGCCGGCCAGGATCGCGGCGCCGAAGCCGACGATCCAGGTGACCCTGGTCGGCACCTTGCGGGTGGGGTGGGTCTTGGCGAACCAGAGGGGCAGCAGCCCGTCGCGGCTCATCGCGAACCACACCCGGGTGACGCCGAGCATGAAGGTGAGCACGACGGTGACGATGCCCACGATCGCGCCGACCGCGATGATATTGGCGACGCCCGGCATCCCGACCGATTCGAACGCGGTGGAGAAACCACTGGTCGGGCTGATCTCGGTGTATTTCTGCATGCCGGTGAGCACGAGCGTGGCCAGCACGTAGAGCACCATCGCGATGGCGAGGGAGTAGATGATCGCCTTGGGCAGGTGCTTGCGCCCGTCGATGGACTCCTCGGCCGCGGTACTCATCGCGTCGTAACCGAATACCGCGAAGAACACCGTCGCCGCGCCCGTCCACACCGCGCCGGTGCCGAACGGGAAATACGGGTCGTAGTTGGCGCTGTCGATGTGGAACACCCCGAGCGCCACGATGAGCACGACCAGGGCGACCTTGATGCCGACCGCGATCGTCTCGAACCGGCCGACACTGGCGATACCGCGCGAGAGCACCCACGCGGTGCCCAGACAGAACAGCACCGCGAACAGGTCGACTACCCGGCCGTCCCCGGTATCGGGCGCGCCGAGCATCCACTCCGGCAGGGTCAGGCCGATCTGATCGAGTAGGAACCCGAAGTACCCCGACACACCGATCGCGACCACCGCCGCCACCGCGATGTACTCGAGCAACAGGTCCCAGCCGATGAACCAGCCGGCGAGCTCACCGAGCGAGACGTAGCCGTAGGTGTAGGCCGACCCGGCTTTCGGGACCATGCCGGCGAATTCGGCGTAGCACAGCGCTGCCGCGGCACTGGCCACACCGGCGATCAGGAACGAGATCAGCACCGCGGGACCGGTGACCGAGTGCGCGACCGAGCCCGCCAGGGTGAAGATGCCCGCACCGATGATGCCGCCCACGCCGATCGCGGTGAGCTGCCAGAGCCCGAGTGATTTGGCGAGCCGCTCGTCACTGGGGATCTCGTCGTCGACCTCCATCAGTGGTTTGCGACGCAACATCTGCATGCGCAGCTCTGCGAAAGACATTCGCGTTTCCTTCCATCGGCGCACACCGCCGCGTCACGGTGAGCTCCTGCGAGTACACCGCCACGCGCGCGGCGCGGTCACCGAGAGTGAATAATGTTCAGCGGCAATGATTGTTCGACCGAGCCGGTCATCGTCCGCGCGAGCCGACCAGTGCGCGGAGGAAGAACCCGAGGTTGGCCGGCCTTTCGGCCAGCCTGCGCATGAAGTACCCGTACCACTGGTCACCGTAAGGGACATACACCCGAACATGGTTGCCCGCGGCGGCGAGTCGCTGCTGTTCGTCGGGCCGAATGCCGAACAGCATCTGGTACTCGTACTCCTCGGTCTTGCGCTGCGCCGACTGCACCCCGACCGCGGCCGCGGTGAGCACCGCCGGGTCGTGCGAGGCGATCATCGGGTAGCCCGCGCCCGCGGTGAGCACGCCGAGGCACCGCAGGTAGGACGCGTCGACTTCGGCCTTGTCACGGAAGGCGACCGACTCCGGTTCGTCGTAGGCGCCCTTGCACAGCCTGATGCGCGACCCCGGACCCGCCATCGCGCGGCAGTCGTCCTCGGTGCGGCGCAGATACGCCTGCAACACCGTGCCCAGCCACGGGTAGTCGGCGCGGAGTTCGCGCACGATCGACAGCGTCGAGTCGGTGGTGGTGTGGTCTTCGGCGTCGACGGTCACCCAGATCCCCGCGGCCTCGGCGGCGGCACAGATCTGGCGGGCGTGCTCGCGCGCGACGGCGTGACCGTCGCTCGGCACGGCCTGTCCGAGCGCGGACAGCTTCACCGAAACCTCCAGTGGCCGAACAGCTCCCGTGGCCACCTCGGACTGGGGGAGTGCGCCGAGCGCGGCGATCAAGGTCCGGTACTGCGCGAGGGTCGCCTCGGCGCCGGCGAGGTCGGTGGTGTCCTCACCGAGATAGTCGATGCTGACGAAACGCCCCGAGCGCAACAGGGTTTCGGTGGCACGCACCGCCTGCTCCGTGGTGGTGCCCGCGACGAAGCGGGCCACCACCGCCCGGCTGACCGGCAGCCGGGTGACGGTGCGTTCCAGCCGGGGCGAGCGCGCGGCGGCGAGCATGGTCGAACGCAGTAGCACCGACATCAGTCGACCTCCGGTGCCTGGTGGGGGTAGCGATGCTCGGTCGGCGCGACGAAGGTTTCCTTGATGGTGCGCGCGGAGGTCCAGCGCAGCAGGTTCTGTGGGGAACCGGCCTTGTCGTTGGTGCCGGACGCTCGCGCGCCGCCGAACGGCTGCTGGCCGACGACCGCCCCGGACGGTTTGTCGTTGATGTAGAAATTGCCCGCGGCGAAGGTGAGTCGCTGGGTCGCGTCGGTGATCGCGGTGCGATCTCGCGCGATGATCGAGCCGGTGAGGCCGTAGGGGCTGCCGCTGTCGACGAGGTCCATCGCGTCGGCGAAGGCGGTCGGGGTGCTGTCGTCGTAGACGTGCACCGCCAGGATCGGGCCGAAGTACTCGGTGTGGAACATCTCGTCGGCCGGATCGTCACCGACCACGATGGTCGGGTCGACGAACCAGCCGACGCTGTCGTCGCTGTGTCCGCCTGCCACGACGGTCAGACCCGGTGTGGCCTTGGCGCGCTCGAGTGCGGCGGTATTGCGGTCGAAGGCGCGTCGATCGATCAGTGCCCCACCGAAATTGGTGAAGTCGGCGACATCGCCGTAGCGCAGGTCCGACGTCCGCTCGATCAGGTCCTCCGACATCGCCGCCCACACCGAACGCGGGATGAACGCCCGGGAGGCGGCCGAACATTTCTGGCCCTGATAGTCGAACGCGCCGCGCACCAGTGCGGTGGTGAGCACCGCCGGATCGGCCGACGGGTGCGCGAGCACGAAGTCCTTGCCGCCGGTCTCGCCGACCAGCCGCGGGTAGGTGCGGTAGCCGTCCAGGCGCTGCGCCACCTCGCGCCACAGATGCTGGAACGTCGCCGTGGACCCGGTGAAATGCACGCCTGCCAGCCGTGGGTCGGCCAGCACGACATCGGAGATCACCGGACCGGGCCCGTTGACCAGGTTGATCACCCCGGGCGGCAGTCCGGCGGCTTCGAGCAGGCACATCGTCAGGTAGGCCGCTACGGCCTGGCTCCTGGCCGGCTTCCACACCACGGTGTTGCCCATCAGCGCGGGTGCGGTGGGCAGGTTGCCCGCGATCGCGGTGAAATTGAACGGTGTCACCGCGTAGACGAACCCCTCGAGCGAGCGGTACTGCATCCGATTCCACACACCCGGCGAGGAGAGCGGCTGGCCGGCGAGGATCTCGCGGGCGAACGAGACATTGAATCGCCAGAAGTCGATCAGCTCGCACGGGGCGTCGATCTCGGCCTGATAGGCGGACTTGGATTGCCCGAGCATCGTTGCGGCGGCGATCTTCTCGCGCCACGGCCCGGACAGCAGGTCGGCCGCGCGCAGGAAGATCGCGGCTCGGTCGTCGAACGGCATCGCCCGCCAGGCGGGCGCCGCGGCGCAGGCGGCCTCGACCGCGGCGGCGGTTTCGGTGGTGCTCGCATCGCGCGAAGTGCCGAGGACGGCGCCGTGGCGGTGCGGTTCGACCACATCGAAGGCGGGGCCGTCGCCGGGCAGATGGCGGCCGCCGATCACGTGGGCGATCTCGGTGGGGGAGGCGGACAACTCGGCGAGCGCGGTCCGGAGGCGAGCCCGCTCCGGGCTTCCCGGAGCGAAAGTGCCGACGGGCTCGTTGACCGGCGGCGGGGTGGTCGCGATGGCGTCCATGAGTGCGGCTCCTGCGTCGTAAGGGATAGCGGGATGTGACGTAGTCAACACCGATCGGCAGCAGTCATAATCGTCTGATCGGATGAAGATCCGGATGGTTGTTTGTCCGATCGACCAATGGAGGTGCGCCATGTCCGAAGGGGCCACAACGCTGGGCGAGTTGCTCGCCGCCCTCGACCACACCGTGGCCACGCTCGTGGACGCGCCCGCCGGTCACGAGGTCGCGGTGCGAACGGTCGCGTTGGCTGAGCCCGCCGACCTGCCCGAACACCTCGACGGCGAGGGCGCGCTGCCCGAGGTGTATCTGCTTGTCGGTGTCGATGCCGTCGTGACCGAGCGCTGGTTGCGCGAGATCGGTGCGCGCGACCCCGCTCAGCGGCCGCGAGTGCTGATGACCAAGAGCGCCAACGACTCGCCCGCGGTGCGCGCCGCCGCCCATGCCGCGGGCATCGCGCTGGTCCACGTGGACCGGCAGGCGCGCTGGGGCCACGTGTTCTCGCTGATCCGCCGGACGCTGGCCCGCTCACCCGGTCAGCGCGCCGCGTCCGACGAGCACGACCTGCTCGCCCCCGACACCGATCTGTTCGGGCTGGCCCAGGTGCTGGCCAAAGAAACCGGCGGCATGGTCTCGATCGAAGACCCCCAGTCACATGTGCTGGCCTACTCGGCCTCCGACGCGTCGGCCGACCGGCTGCGCATCCAGTCCATCCTCGGCAGGGAAGGCCCGAGCGACTACCTGCGGATCCTGCGGGAGTGGGGCGTGTTCGACCGGGTGCGCCGTGGTGACGAGGTCGTCGACGTGCCGGAACATCCCGAGCTCGATATTCGCCGCAGGCTCGTCGTCGGGATCCGGCGTGGCGGCGACGGCGCGCGGTCCAGAATGCTCGGGACCATCTGGTTGCAGCAGGGCGCGGGACCGCTACGGCCCGACGCGGCGCAGGTGCTGCGTGGCGCGTCGGCGGTGGCGGCCAGGATCATCGCCAGGCGGTTGGACGCTCCCTCGACCGAAGCCTTGCTCGTCCGCAGATTGTTCGGCGCGCACGGCGACGGCGTCGACGTGCCCTCGGTGGCCGCCGCGCTCAACCTGCCGACGGCCGGTCCCGCCGCGGTGATCGGCTTCGCGCCGGTGGGTCCCGCCGCGGGTCTGGCCGCTTCGAGTGGTCTGATCCGGTTGCACGCCAGCGCTTTCCGTGATGATTCGGTCACCGAGTCGATCGGCGAGCGCGTCTATGTCCTGCTGCCCGGCTACCACTCCGAGCGCAGCGTCGGCTCGTGGGTGCGCGAGCTGGTCACTCGACTCGAGCAGACGCGCGAACTGATGGTGCGGGCCGCGATCGCCGCACCGGTTGCCGGGCTCACCGCGGTCGCGGTCGCGCGCGCCGAGGTCGACCGGGTGCTGGACAGTCCGGTCGCCGATCCGTCGGGCAGCCGGGTCGCCACGCTGGCCGACGCCAGGACCGCGGTGCTGCTGGCCGAGATCATGGAGCTGATCCGCGAGCACCCGCGCCTGCACGATCCGCGTCTGGCAGCCCTCGACGCCTATGACCGCGCTCATGCCGCTGAACTGCGGGTATCGGTGCAGGCGTATCTGCGCGCGCACGGTGAGGTGCGCGCCGCCGCGGCCGCGTTGCGCGTGCATCCGAACACACTGCGCTATCGGCTGCGGCGGGTGGAGACGGTCCTCGGCATCGACCTGACAGATTCCGAGGACCGGCTTCTGCTCGACATCCAGCTGGCCGCACTGCCGACTATATCGATTGCTCAGAAGTAACACAGGTATTGCAGTTAGTCTGCAATAGTAGTCCGGGTCGGACAGTCGTGGAACGAAGGAGTAACGGTGAACAGTGCACACAGGGGTCGCGCCGAGCTGTCGCGGCGCGGGATGCTGGGTGTCGGAGTCGGTGCGGCCGCCGCGGTCGCGGTCGGCGCCACCGTCACCGGATGTGGTGACCAACCGAGCGGAGTCACTCCGTCGAGCACCCAGACCGAGCCGACCGAGGCCATCCTGAATGCCAACCGCGCGCTGGCCGACACGCTGCCCTTCGGCGATACCACCGACTTCGTCGATGCCGACCGTGGCTGGATCGCCTCCCTCGAACCGGGCAAGGTGACCGATCAAGCAGGGAAAGTGGTGTGGGACAACGACTCCTACGACTTTCTCGCCGGCTCCTGTCCGCAGTCGGTGAACCCGAGCCTGTGGCGGCAGTCCCAGCTCACCGTCAAGCAGGGCCTCTACGAGATCGCGCCGGGCTTCTATCAGATCCGCGGTCTCGACCTGTCGAACATGACGCTGATCGAAGGCGATACCGGCGTGGTCGTCATCGATCCGCTGGTCTCCGCGGAGACCGCGGCCGCCGGACTCGCGCTCTATCGCAAACATCGTGGCGATCGGCCGGTCACCGGCCTGATCTACTCGCACTCCCACGTCGACCACTTCGGCGGCAGCTACGGCGTCATCACCCCGCAGGACGTCGCGGCCGGGCGCTGTCCGGTGATCGCACCGTCGGGATTCATGGAACACGCTGTCGCCGAGAACATCTACACGGGTACGGCGATGGCCCGGCGTGCCGCCTACATGTACGGCGCCGCCTTGCCTCGCGGTCCGAAAGGCCAGGTGGGATCCGGTCTCGGGCAGACCACGTCGGTCGGCACGGTCAGCCTGATCCCGCCCACCGTGCACGTCACCCGCACCGACCAGGAGGAAAGGGTCGACGGCGTGCGGATGGTCTTCCAGCTGACGCCGGGCACCGAAGCGCCCTCGGAGATGAACTTCTACTTCCCCGACCGGCGCATCCTGTGCATGGCCGAGAACGCCACCCACACCATGCACAACATCGTCACACTGCGCGGCGCGCTGGTCCGCGACCCGCATGTCTGGTCGAAATATCTCACCGATTCGATCAACCGCTACGGCCGCCGGTCGGATCTGGTGTTCTCCTCGCACCACTGGCCGGTCTGGGGGACCGATCGGATCGTGGAGTTCCTGTCGTCGCAGCGAGACATGTACGGCTACCTCAACGATCAGACGCTGCGACTGCTGAACCAGGGCTACGTCGGCGCCGAGATCGCCGAAATGCTGCAGATGCCGCCCGCGCTGACCGCGTCGTGGTCGACGCACGGGTACTACGGCTCGGTGAGCCACAACGTCAAGGCGGTCTATCAGCGGTATATGGGCTGGTTCGACGGCAACCCCGCGCACCTGTGGGAACACCCGCCGGTGGACAACGCCCGACGCCACGTCGAGGCGATGGGCGGAGCCGACGCGGCACTGCGGACCGCGCAGAAGGCCTACGATGCCGCCGACTTCCGCTGGGTCGTACAACTGGTGAACTACGTGATCTTCGCCGACCCGACCAACAAGACGGCAAAGGACTTGCAGGCCAGCGCCTTCGAACAACTCGCCTACGGTGCGGAGAACGCCACCTGGCGCAACTTCTATCTCAGCGGCGCCCACGAACTGCGCCACGGCTCCTTCGGCACGCCGACCACCGCCGACTCCGCCGCGATGGCCGCAGCGCTGAGCGTGGAGCAGGTCTTCGACGCGGTGTCGTTGCGAATCGACGGTCCGAAGGCCTGGGATGTCCGAATGACCACGGACTGGCGGATCAGCGACGAGAACAACCGCGTCCATCGCGTGGAACTGCGCAACGGCGTACTCGTGCACCACGATCGATTCCCCGATGACGCGCTGCCCGCGCCCGACGCGACGATCACCCTCACCCGCCGCACCCTGATCGCCACCCTGGTCGGCGGCGCCGACCTGCGCAAGGGCGTCGCGAGCGGTGACATCGCCATCGACGGCGACGCCACCGCCCTGGCGAAGCTGCCCGGCCTGATCGACAAGCCGGACCCGAACTTCGCCATCGTCACCCCGTGACGGTGTCAGGACCCGGTGGGAACCTCGCCGACCGCCTTGGCCGTATCGATCACAGCGAACACCTCGCCCTGCGGCGCGGCCAGAACGCCCGTCCGGCCGAAGGGACTGTCCTCGGCGCCCATGATCACCGAGGCGCCCAGCTCGGTAGCCCTGGCCAGGAGCCCGTCGGTGTCGTCGGTCTGGATCCAGGTGAGCCAGTAGGGCGGGGTGCTCAGCGCTGAGGCGTCCATCATGCCGCCGACTTCGTGGCTGTCGCCGGGCAGCGCGAAGGTGGAGTAGGTGAAGCTCGCCCCGTCGCCGATCTCGGTGTATTGCCAGCCGAACACCTCGTTGTAGAACTGGTGTGCCTGATCGTAGGCAGGGGTGTGCAGCTCGTTCCAGCAATAGGCGCCGTTCTGGTTGTACACGCCGCAACCGGTGTGCGCCTTGGCCTCCCACACGCCGAAGACGCCGCCTGCCGGGTCGGCGGCGACGAACATGCGTCCCACGTCGAGCACGTCGAACGGTGGCATGAACACCTGCCCACCGGACTTGCTCACGCGTTCGGCGATCTCGTCGGCACGCCGCGCGGCGAAGTAGGTGGTCCATACCGACGGCATCGCTTCCATGCCCTGTTGTTTCGGACCGATGCCCGCGGCGGGTCGGCCGTCGAGTGTGGCCATGAGATAGCCGCCGGCTTCGGCGGGACCGTCCTGGACCTCCCAGCCGAACAGCGTGCTGTAGAAATCGCGGGCGGCGGTGGTGTCGTCCACCTGACAGTCGATCCAGCAGGGAGTTCCCTGCGGCCAAGCTTCGTCGCGTGTCGGCATTGTCGAACGTCCTCCTCGGCGATGGATGAGGCCGGTCCCGATCGCACCGGCACGAGCCAAGTCAACCACCGGCAACCGACAACACGCAGAACCCCGCAACCGCGCTGAACTGGAACAACGCGTATTCACAGCGACAGTCCGAGCGGGCCGACGCTCGCCCGGCGAACTCGTTACCCCTGTTACGGTTTCTGCGCCGATCGTGCGGTGGCTCGGTCAACGGTGGAGACGAACCGGTCGGGAGCGATACATGGTGGGTAGAGGTTCGAAACGCGGGTTCGGCCGGGTACTGGTGACGATCCTCGCGGTGGTCGTCGTGCTCGGCTGCGGCGGTGGTCCCGCCGGCGGGCAGCCCCCGCACGCGCCCGGCGCCGACTGGACCGCCCTGCACGACGGGCCGGGTGCCTACCCCGAGGTCCGGGTGGAGCGCGGCGTCCAGATCACGATGAGCGACGGTGTGGTGCTCAAGGCCGACGTCTACCGCCCCGCCGATGCCGCGGGCGTGATCGAGCAGAAGCCGCTGCCGACCGTGCTCAGCCTCACCCCGTACTCGAAACTGATGACGGGCCTGATCGAATCGGCCGCCGCGATCCCGGGCCTGCAGTCCACCGCCGTCGACATCGTGCGCAGATTGAACCTGTCCACCACCCCGATCAGCGGTTTCGGTGACCTCATGCAGGCGCTGGACGGCGGCATGATCCAGACCATGCTCGGTGTCGACCGCAAACTCGTCCGCGCCGGGTACACCGTCGTCGTGGCCGATGTGCGCGGAACCGGTCTGTCCCAGGGCAAATGGGACACCCTCGGCGCGCGCGAACAGCTCGACACCCGCGAGGTGATCGACTGGGCGGCCACGCAGCCGTGGTCGAACGGCCGCATCGGGATGAGCGGTGGTTCCTACTCCGGCATCAACCAGCTGCGTGCCGCCGAGAACGCACCGCCCGCGCTGCAGGCGATCTTCCCGGTCGAGCCCGGCAGCGACCTCATGCGTGACGTGGTCGCGCCCGGCGGCGGTGTCGGCACCACCTTCTTGCCGATGTGGCTGAACTCGGTCAACCAGCTCAAACTCGTCCCCGATGTGGCCTCCATGGTTGACGGCAGCTTCGACTGGACCTGGTTCAACGACCGCCTCGCCGACCCGACCACCAATTTCGACCTGCTCGCCCAATCGCTGCTCACGCCGTCGCTGTCGAATATGCCGCCCGCGCTCGACGGTGCGCTAGACGACACCTCGGCCTTCCGCGAGGCGATCATGGGCCACCCCGAGAACGTCACGGTGCCGACCTTCGTCTACGGCGGCTGGCACGACATCTTCGCCAACAGCGCGACCAAGCTCTACGAGCAGATCCCGCTACAGGCCGGGCGCAAGCAGCTGATCGTCGGCGACACCTATCACGCCAATCCCGGTGCGGGCACCGGTGTTCCCGGCGCACCTCCGCGCCTGGACGTGCTGCAGCGGGCCTGGTTCGACACCTGGCTCAAAGACATCGACAACGGCGTGGAAGGATTCGGGCCCGTCACGGTGAAACAGCAAGGCGGGAGCTGGATTACGCTGCGGGAGTTCCCCCAGCCGGGCGTGACGCATCGCCGCGTCTACCTCTCCGCCGCACCGAGCGGCAGCACCGAGGACAGCCTGCACGACGGATCGCTCAGTGCCACCGGGCCATCGGCCGCCGAAACACTCACCGTCGCACCGGGTTTGAATCAGATCTGTTCGCGCGACGCGGCGCAGGGCGCGGCGGGCATGACCGCCGCATTCGATGCCTGCGCGAAGGACTCCCGCATCGCCGAACGCAACGGCCTCACCTTCACCAGCGCCTCGCTGACCGAACAGACGGTCATCTCGGGCCCGATCAACGTGCGGCTCAACACGATCCACGATGCCACCGACGGATTCTGGAACGTCACCGTCAACGACGTGGCACCCGACGGCACCTCGACCGTGCTCACCACCGGACAGCTCACCTCGTCGATGCGGGCCGTCGACGAGCGCCGCAGCGCACGCTCGATCAACGGCGACTTCACCGCGCCCTTCAACCCGCTCACCGTCGACCGGCTGCTCCCGGTGATACCCGGCGCACCCACCGATATCGATGTCGCCGTCATCCCGACCCAGGCGGTACTGGCACCGGGACACCGGTTGCGCATCGACGTCTTCGCGGGCAACGCGCCCAAGGCATTGCCGTTTCGGCCGATGCTGAACGCCAGCGGCCTCGAGCCCCAGCACGTTCGTCTCGATCCCGCGTCGCCGAGCTTCGTCAACCTGCCCACCGACCGCCCGATTCCCTGATCGACACGGGGGCGTCACAGCCCCCGGCTACCCTCGATCGAGCGGGATGCGTAGGCATGCCGTGCGGAGTTCTTTCGACGAGGAGGCGCTGTGGTCGAACCTGTCATCGTGGTGATGGGGGTGTCGGGATGCGGGAAGACGACGGTCGGCGCGCTGACCGCCGACCGGCTCGAAGTCCCGTACGCCGAAGGCGACGACTTCCATCCGCTGGCCAATATCGAGAAAATGGCCGCCGGCGTCCCTCTCACCGACGAGGACCGGCGGCCCTGGCTCGACACCGTCGCGGACTGGCTCGCCGAACACCAGGAAACCGGTGGAGTAGCGACCTGCTCGGCACTGCGACGCGCCTACCGTGACCGCCTGCGCGCGAAGGCACCGCAGACCTACTTCGTGCACCTGGCGGCCACCCGCGAGGAGTTGCTGCGCCGAATGACCGGCCGACTCGGCCATTTCATGCCGACGATCCTGCTGGATTCCCAGCTCGACACCCTCGAACCACTGCAATCCGACGAAGTGGGCGTCACCCTCAACGCGCTACAACCGCCGAGCGCGCTCGTCTCCGAGGCCGTCGACGCCTGGATCGCCGATCACCGCTGAAGCAGCGGATGTAGCTCCTCGACCGGCAAGAGCATCAGCATCGCGCCGACGACCAGCGCCGCCAGGCAGACGGCGGTGAAGAACAACACCCACAGCACGGCGGGTAGGTGCGTCAACCGGGCGAGTTGGTCGGCATCGGAATCGGTACGCCCCGGCTGCCTCCGTCGACTCCCTTGCAGCTCGAACACCGGCCGCACCCCGGCGGCCAACAGGAACCACGCCGTCAGATACGCGAACGCGGCCTGGAGCAGATCGCTGCCGAACCAGGACACCCCGAACACCAGCGCACCGAGCACCAGCACGGTGAGCAGCCCGTACATGTTGCGTACCTTGATCAGCACCGCGGCCAGCATCACCAGCGTCGCCCACAACATCACCGTGACTCGGCCTGTCCCGAGCAGCGCCGCGTAGCCGAGCCCGAGCAGCGCGGGCGCCGGATACCCGGCCGCCGCGGTGAGAATCATGCCGGGACCACTCGGTTTGCCGCTGGACACGGTCAGTCCCGAAGTGTCGGTGTGCAGGGTGATCGCGTGCAGCCTGCGCCCGGTGAGCAGCGCGGCCAACGCGTGGCCGCCCTCGTGCGCCACCGTCACCGCGTTGCGGGTCAGCCGCCATAGTGGCCAGTACCCGACCAGCACCAGCGCCACCGCGGCGGTGGCGAGCACCAGCCACCACGCGGGAGCGGGCTGAGGTGCGATGAGATGATCGAGCAGCGAGCTGGCGGATCCGGTGTTCACCGCCAAACTTTAGCCGCCCGCGGGGTCGCCGCGCAGGCTGCTGCGCCCTACTCGATCGACGGCGCGGACATTCGCTGCGCGAGTGGCACTTCCGGCCGAGCTGATCTGGTCGCGGCACTCGTGCCAACGGTCCCGTGGCGCCTCTCCTCGTGGTAGCAATGGGCATGCAGATGCGCCCTCACCGCTGGACTCCGCCGCGACCCACCGCTCGTGCGCGCCGGACCCACAGCGATCCGCCGATGCCGCCGGTCCGACTGCTGCCGCTGCCGGGAAGTGGCCCGGAGGACGTCGTGGTGCTGCCCGACGGTCGGCTCGTCACCGGAACCGACGACGGTGCGATCTGGCGCGTCGATCCGGCGGGCGGCGCGGTCGAGCGGATCGCGGACGCCGGTGGCCGGCCACTGGGCATGCACGTCGACCCGGACGGTTCCCTGCTGATCTGCGTAGCGGGCCGAGGCATCCTTCGCCTGGCCGAGGCGGGCGCGGAACTGGAAGTCGTCGTCGGTGAGATCGACGGCGCCCCGATCGCGTTCCCCAGCAATGTGGTTCGCGACGACGACGGCACGATCTACTTCTCGATCTCGACGCGGCGGTGGCCGTTCGAAGAGTGGATGACCGACATCCTGGAACATTCCGGCAGCGGACAGCTGGTCCGCCGCGATCCGGACGGACGCCTGGAGGTGCTCGTCGACGGTCTCCAGTTCGCCAACGGACTGGTGCTCGCGCCGGACCGATCCTGTGTGCTGGTCGCCGAGACCGGCGCCTACCGGATCACGCGATACTGGCTGACAGGTCCGCGCGCGGGCACCACCGACTACCTCGCCGAGAACCTGCCCGGCTCACCCGACAACATGCTGCTCGGCAGCGACGGACTGGTCTGGGTCGGCATCGTCTCGCCACGTAACCCGTTGCTGGACAAGCTCTTCCCGCTTCCCGGCATCCTACGGCGAATTGTCGACGCGCTGCCGGATCGCCTGACACCCGCGCCCGTCCGCTCGGTCTGGGTGCTCGCATTCAATTTCGACGGCACCATCGTGCACGACCTGCAGCGCGACGGCACCGACTACGCGTTGGTCACCGCGGTGGCCGAACACGAGGGCACCCTCTACCTCGGCAGCCTGTCCGAATCCGCGATCGCGGTGACCTCGGTACCCACGAGCTGACCTCAGCGGCGAACGGTGGACGGCACCGGATGGTCCGGCTCGAGCGCGGGCAGCCCATCGATACTGGTGGAGTTGTCGCCCGCGATACGGCGGGCGAAGTCGGCGTCGGTACGGCGGGTGTGGGCTTCGTCGAGGATGAAGCGCTCCTCGACGAGGTCGAGTTTGGGCACCGACCAGCCACAGGAGTCGGCGATACGCTCCACCGAGATCGTCACCACCGCGCGGACACCGGGGTGTCCGGTGCCGAAATACTCACGGAGCGTGTCGAATTCGTCGGAGTCGGGGCGAACGACGCGGCCGGTACCGAACAGTCGCAGGATGCGGGTGGTGCGGGTGAACGAGCAGAACATCACGGTGATCCGGCCGTTGTCGCGCAGGTGGGCGATCGTTTCCGAACCGCTGCCGAACAGATCGAGGTAGGCGACGGTGTGGTCGTCGATCACGGCGAAGGTGTCGCGATAACCCTTGGGGGAGACATTCACGTGGCCGCCCACCGACGGCGCGGTGCCGATGAAGAACATCGGCTGTTCGGTGATGAACGCCCGCAACTTGTCGTCGATCCGATCGAACACCTTGCCCATGACGCACTCTCTCGTCCCGCCAGTCGGCAGGCTCCCCGCATCCACTGTATCGACGGCCTAAACCGGGACGAGCGTTCGGTTCACGGTGAGGGTTACCGCAGACGGCGACCCGCACCGTATCCGACGATGTCTTCTATGACGCAGACCGCACCGAGCCCCGTCCACCCCGTGCAGCAGCGCTACGCGGACCCGGCCACCGAGATCCCCGCCCAGTGGAATCCGGTGCTCGAGGTAGTGCACGCCCACAAGTCGGTGCGCCGCTACCTCCCGGATGCCGTGTCGCCGGAGACGATTCGGCTGTTGGTCTCGGCCGCGCAATCGGCGCCGACCTCGTCGAACCTGCAGGTGTGGAGCGTCATCGAGGTGCGTGACCCGGCGCGCCGGGCCAGGCTGGCCGCGATAGCAGGTGGTCAGGCACATATCGAGCAGGCACCGGTGCTGCTGGTGTGGACCGCCGACTTCGCCCGGCTGCGTCAGCTCGCCGACGATCACGGCGCACCGCTGGAAGGCGCGGACTATCTCGAATCCAGCTACGTCGGCTTCGTCGACGCCGCGCTGGCCGCACAGAACGCGGTGGTCGCCGCCGAATCCCTCGGCTTGGGCACGGTCTACATCGGCGCGCTGCGCAACGACCCGGAAGCGGTTGCGGCCGAACTGAATCTGCCCGATCACGTCTTCGCGGTCTTCGGCCTGGTCGTCGGCCACCCGGACCCGACGGAGGGCACCAGGGTCAAGCCGCGCCTACCGCAGGCGGCGGTGCTGCATCAGGAGACCTACGACCTGCCCGCCCAGCGCGAGCCGGTCGCCGAGTACGAACAGCGGATCGGCGAGATCTACACCGATCAGGGCCTGCCGTTCTCGTGGACCGAGCGCACCCTGGCCCGCCTGGCCTCGGCGGCCTCGCTCAACGGCCGCCACCGCCTGCGGGAATCCTTGGCACTCAGGGGATTCCGACTGCGCTGAGCAGGCGGACCACTCAGCCGTCGATCGCCTTCTTTGTCAGATCGAGCGAGCGGATGCGGGCGTCGAGGTCGTAGACGAGGATGTTGAGCATCAGCTCGTCGGGGGAGGTGGCGTCGAGCAGTTGCGCGGCCTGGGCCCGCACCGTCTCCGGCGAACCCTGCAACTGCGCGGCCCTGCGCTGCGCGGCGAAGTGGCGTTCGGCGTCGTTGCCGGGGAAGCCCGCGGCCTGCTCCGGCGTGGCCAGCGCCTGCGGGCGCCCCGAGCGCAAGTTGGCGAAGGCGAGATCACGGGGTGCGGCGAGGCGATCGGCTTCGGCGTCGGTGTCGGCGCAGATCGCCGAGGCCGCCACGATCGTGTACGGCTCGCTCAGGGTCTGCGAGGGCCGGAAATTGTCGCGGTAGAGCGTCAGCGCGGCGACGGTGTTGTCCGGCGCGATGTGATGGGCGAACGCGAACGGCAGTCCCAGTACCGCGGCCACCTGCGCGCTGTAACCACTCGAACCGAGCAGCCACACCTCCGGTTCGGCGCCGAGTCCGGGGCTTGCCACGATCCCGTTCGGATCGGCGCCACGGAAGAAGCCGATCAGCGCGGTGAGTTCCTGGGGAAACTCGTCACCGCCGAGTCCCTCGGCACTTCGGCGCAGGGCGCGCGCGGTCACCGGATCGGTGCCAGGTGCGCGTCCGATCCCGAGATCGATCCGTCCGGGATGCAGCGACTCGAGCGTGCCGAACTGCTCGGCGACCACCAGGGGCGCATGGTTCGGCAGCATCACCCCACCTGAACCGACCCTGATCCGCGAGGTGGACGCGGCCAGATGGGCCAGTACCACCGCGGGCGCCGCACTCGCGATGCCGGGCATGTTGTGGTGCTCGGCCACCCAGAATCGACGAAAGCCCTGTTCCTCGGCGTGCTGTGCGAAGCGCGTCGTCGCGTGCAACGCCGCACCCGCCGTCGCATCGGACTGCACCGGTGCCAGATCCAGAACCGACAGCGTGACGGCGCTCATGAGCCTCCTCGAGTTGTGTATTGCCCCTATCGGAGCCAACCCGCGCCGGGCCGCCGGTATTTCCGTGGACCGGTGGTGGTGACACCGGCCACGGTAGCGGGGCGGTAGCGTGCACGACTGATCGCGCGAAGGAAGGACTGCTCCATGTCAGCCGATGGCTCCGGCCTATCCACCGACGCCCCCGTGGCGTCCGCCCCTACGGCCGAATCGGAGGGATACGAACGCGGCCTGAACCCGCGCACCATCCAGATGATCGCCATCGGCGGTGCGATCGGCACCGGCCTGTTCTACGGCTCCGGCGCGGCGATCGAACAGGCGGGCCCGTCGCTGATCCTGGCCTACCTCGTCGCCGGTCTGGCGATCTTCGTCATCATGCGCGCACTTGGTGAGCTGCTGACCTACCGTCCGGTCTCGGGCAGCTTCGCCGAGTACGCCCACGAGTTCCTCGGCCGGTTCGCCGGGTTCGCGACCGGCTGGTCGTACTGGGCGGTCTGGGTGTCGACCTGCATGGCCGAGATCACCGTGGCAGGCCACTACGTGCAGTACTGGTTCGACATCCCGCAGTGGGTGACGGCGCTGGTCGTGCTCGCGGTGCTGTTCACCGCCAACCTGATCTCGGTGCGGTTCTTCGGTGAGGGGGAGTTCTGGTTCTCGGCCATCAAGGTCACCGCGATCCTGGCGATGATCCTGATCGGCATCGGCGTGCTCGTGTTCGGTTTCGGTCATGCCGCCGACCCGACGGTGACCAATCTGTGGGCCGATGGCGGGATGTTCCCGCACGGCTTCGGTCAGACCCTGCTGGTGTTGCAGATCGTGGTGTTCGCCTACGTCGGTGTCGAGTTGGTCGGTGTGACGGCAGGGGAGGCGCGCGATCCGAAGACCACCCTGCGCAAGGCGATCAACACCCTGCCGTTCCGGATCGGCCTGTTCTATGTCGGCGCGCTCGTGGTGATCATGTCGGTGGCGAGCTGGCGCAGTTTCCACGCCGGCCGCAGCCCGTTCGTCGAGGTCTTCGAACAGATCGGCATCCCCGCCGCCGCGGGCATCATCAATTTCGTGCTGCTCACCGCGGCGCTGTCGTCGTGCAATTCCGGCATTTACTCCACCGGCCGGATGCTGCGCAGCCTCGCGCTGCGCGACGAAGCGCCCGCGAAGTTCGCGACGCTGAGCAGGCAGTCGGTGCCGTTCACCGGTATCTGCGCGTCGGCGGGCGCGATGGTGATCGGCGTGGTGGTCAACCTCGTCTCGCCGGACAAGGCCTTCGCCTACATCACCTCGGTGAGCACCGTCGGGATCATCGTCGTGTGGGGTGTGATCCTGGTGTGCCACCTCAAGTATCGCGCGAAGGTTCGTGCGGGCGAGTTGCCCGGCAGCGACTACCGACTGCCCGGCGCTCCCGTCACCACGTGGGCCGCACTGGGTTTCCTCGGATTGGTCGTGGTGCTGTTGCTGTGGACCGACGGTGGCCGTACGGCGCTGCTCGTCGGTGCGGTGTGGGCGGCGCTGGTGTGTGCGGGCTACTACGCCTTCGGCCGTCGCGACGCCGTGCACACCGGATAGCTCCGTTTGCTGGAAAGCCGCTGGCAGAGAGCCGTTTTCTGTCGTACCCCCCCGGTATCGTCGAAGTGTCACACAACCAGCCCGGACGCGAGTGTGGCCGGGCGGTGCGAGAACGGGGGCACACGAGATGAGTGACGACAACAGCGGCGATCTGCGGCCGCCACGCCAGCACGGAACCACCTGGCGGGAATCGGAATACCGAGTACTGGCCGACGATCTGCGCGCGGGCGCCGATTTGGCCCGCACGGCGATCACGGTCGGGCGCACCGAATCGGCGGTGCGCAGCGCACTGCGCAATTTCGTGCCGCCAGAGGAACGGGTACCGACCGCCGAACGGGAACGCTGGATCCGCACACGCCTTGTCGCCGAGCCGGAATGGGACTGGTGGGCGGTGGTGATCGACCATCACCGCCGCTCCCGGGGCGGCCTGTGGTTCACCCGCCACGAACACTGTGCCCGCATCGGCTGGCGCAGACGTACCCCCATGCCCGCACTCGCCCAGGAACTGGCCACCTCGGAACTCTCGGTCGCCGAGCTGTTGCGTTCGCTGGGGCTGGTCGACAGCATCGAGGAAGCCGCCGACCGCCTCGGCGCCACCCCGGGCCTCGCGTTGGCCAAACGGGTCACCGCCCGCCGTGACGAAGCCGTCGGCGCCCGCTGGATCCTGGTCGTCGACGGCGCCGCGGGCACCACCCGGCCCCGCAACGCTCCGGTCCGGCGCCAGCTGTCCCTGCACGAGACCCGCGCCGGCGCCGAAGCCGAACGCGACCGAATCCTGTCCTGGCACAACCGAATCGGCCCGGAAGAACCCGACTCATCCGTCTGGTGGACCATCGCCGAACGTGGGCTCGGCGCATCAGTCGGCCACACCCGTTGCGGCACAAACTATCCCACCGCCACCGGCGGACGAATCCGCGCCGAAGCCCTCACGGTCGGTGACATCATCCGTGTCCCGGTCCCCGACGGCGGCTTCCTGCAAGACCGCATCACCGCGATCAGTCAACCCGCCGCGGGCGCATCGATCGTCGTGGACTTGGCGCCGGTCGCCAACTCGCGCGTCCGCCGAGTGGTCGAATTCGCCTCCGACGAGGTCGTCGATGTGGTGCGCAGATCGGAGGAACGCTCGGCATAGCGGGCTCACCGGGGTGTATTCGCGCGCCGGACCGCGCGGATCACCTCGGTGCGCAGGGGAAAATCGAACTCGCCCTCGGCGGTCTCCGGTGTCGCCCGCAGGTAGTCGAGAATCCGGCCGAGCACTTCGGCTCGTTCTTGCGCGGAGATCACCACGGTGTGTGAATGGGTGCCGATGGACGCGGTCAGCGATTCGGCGGTCCGCCGCTGGCTGTGTGCGAACTCGGCGTGCTCGAACGGGGCGAACAGCGGATGCGCGGGCAGCCCGTCATCGGACGACGACGGCGGAAACGATGCCGACGAACGAGAGACATCCCCCAGCCCCGCAACCCACTCGACCTTGTCGTCGTCGTTGTTCCAGAACGCGGCGAACACCCCCTCCGCGCGCAGCACCCGCGCGATTTCGGGAAAGGCCCGCGCTTGATCGAACCAGTGGAACGCCTGCCCGGCGAGCACCGCGTCCACCGACCCGTCGGCCAGTGGAATCGCCTCCGCCGCACCGGAAAGCGCCGTCACCCCGGGATAGAGACGAATGAGCTCGGCCCGCATCCCCTCATCGGGTTCCACCGCGATCACCTCGACCCCCGCGGCGAGCAAACCTCCGGTGAGCTTGCCCGTCCCCGCCCCCAGATCCAGGACAACAGCCCCCGCCTTTCCCGCGACTGCCTCCAGCGCCCACCGAATCCCCGCCGCCGGATAGTCCGGCCGATACTGGGCGTAGACGGCTGCCTGCGTGCCGAACGAGCCCGCCCGTCGCTTCCGGCGCTGGACCTCGTCCGCGTCCCTATCCTCAGAATTCCCGAATCCCACCATGGTAGGAAGCTACCGACCGCCGTGGCGTCGCGGAATGATCGCGCGGGTGGTGAATTTTATTGGGGTACAGCGAGAATGGCCACTATGGATTGGACCAATGTGGCGGTTGCCTCGATCACGGTCGTCGGCACGCTCGGGGGCGGCATCGTGACCCAGGCTTTCGCGATTCGGAGCAAGCGCATCGATGCGAAGGTGCAGCGCGACAATCGGGCGGAGGAATTGCGGGAACTCACCCGAAAAGAGGCCACCGACGAGAAGCGGACGGTCTACGCGGGCCTCAACACCACGGCGCATTCCTGCCGAGCGGCTATCCGGCACTACCTCGACGAGAAGTCCGGCGGGCGCACTCCTGATCTCGCCAAGTTCGAGGCAGCGCGGGAGGCCCTGCGCGACAGCTATTCCCGTGCGCAGATGGTGGTGTCGGACCGAGCGCTCGATTTCGCGTCCGAGGTGAATCGGTGCCTCGACGTCGGCCATCGCGCATCGCTCGAGCTCGACGCGAACGACGCCGTAGCGGTGGCGGCCCTCTATCGCTTCGTGGACGACTCGCTTGGCTTCGGCGTCCGCCTCCTGCGTCGAGCGATCCGGGAGGATCTCGGAATCGAACCCGGGGTCGATGCCGATCTCGACGGCCACCTCGTCTCGCTCAGAGCCAGGCGCCACGAGTTCGTCAGGAGGGACACCTCCGACGTGACCGCCCAACAGCCCGACCTCCTCGGTTGAGGTGGGTGACTCCGAATTTCCGCGCGTCCAGAGCGAGCGTGTCACTCCGTGGCATCGCCTCGACGGTGAGGTCGTGGCCGACATCGCGCAGTGGATCACGGCGCACTGACCGCTGATGCGCCGTGGCTGCGGCCCGGCATGGTCGCGGCGGCGATCAGCATGACGACAGCCATGGCGAGCATCGCGAGAAAGACCAGGTGGATGCCGTGGGCGAGTTCACCGGGTGCGGGGTGGTCGGGGTCGTGGATGCCGGCGTTGACGATGGCGCCGAACATCGCGACGCCCAGTGCGCTGCCGAGGGAGCGGGCGAACATGTTGGCGGAGGTGACCACGCCGCGTTCGTGCCATTCGGCGCTGGCCTGGGCGGCGATGAGGGTGGGGGAGGCGACCAGGCCCATACCGCAGCCGATGAGGAAGCACGAGGCCGCGATCTGCCAGGGGCTCGACTGCGGGCCGACGAGCAGGGTGGTCGCGCAGCCGAGCGCGGCGATCGTGCTGCCGATGATGCCGCTGATGCGGAACCCCCAGCGCAGGTACAGCCTTCCGGACAGCGTCGCGGCGAGCGGCCAGCCGAGCGTGAGCCCGCCGACGGTCAGTCCGGCCACCAGGGCGGTGGTCCCGAGCACCCCCTGGGCGAAAGTCGGCACGTACGAGGTCAATCCGAGGATGACGGCGCCGACCAGCAGGGAGACGGTGCTGCTCGCGATCACCACGCGCCGGGTGAAGATCCACAGCGGCAGAATCGGATTCGTGGTCCGCAGCTCGACGACCGCGAACAGCGCCAGCACTGCCACGCTCCCCACGAACAGGGTGAGCGAGACCGGCGAGGTCCACTCCCAGGCCTGGCCACCTTCGAGCAGGGCGAGGATCAAGGCCCCCGCGCCGACGGTGAGCAGGATCGCGCCGAGATAGTCGATGCGCTGGGTGCGGCGTACCGCCGATTCGGTGAAGTGGCGCACCAACATCCAGGCCGCGACCGCGCACAGCGGAAGATTGATCAGGAAGATCCACCGCCAGCTCAGATGGTCGGCGAACATTCCGCCCAGCAGCGGACCGAGCACGGCTGAACTCGCCCACACCCCGGCCAGGTAACCCTGGACCTTGGCGCGTTCGGTCAGTGTGTACAGGTCACCGGCGATCACCATCGTCATCGGCTGGATCGCGCCCGCCCCGATGCCTTGGATCGCCCGAAAGGCGATGAGCGCCACCATGCTCGTGGCCAGTCCGCACAGCAGTGACCCCACCGCGAACGCCGCGATCCCGAACAGGATCACCGGCTTGCGCCCGACCATGTCGGCGAGCTTGCCGTAGATCGGCACCGTCACTGCCTGTGCGAGCAGGTAGATGGAGAACAACCACGGGAACATCGCGAACCCGCCGAGAGTGTCGGTGATGGTGAGCACCGCTGTCGCGATGATGGTGGAGTCGAGGGCCACCAGCCCGGTGGAGAGCATGAGCGAGGCCAGGATCGGACCTCGTTCGGATCGCAGACCGACAGCCGGGCTCGCGGTATCGGTAGCCACCGAGGTCCTTTCGTTGCATCGACTAACCACTCGGGTTCACGGTATCGGTGGCGCGACTGTTTCCGCGCGGCATTTTCCGAGGGTGTGACGCGATCGGTGTCGGGGGAAGTGTGTTCAGTCGGCGGCGAACCGCGCGGCGATATCGGCCGCGGTGACCTTGGCCAGTTCGACGAAGAACGGCACCCGCTCGTCGATCATCAGCGTCGCGGGTCCGCGCATGCCGAGCGCGAAGCGGCAGCGGCTCTGAGAATCCAGGATCGGCAGTCCGATGGTGCGAAATCCTGGATCCAGTTCGCGATCGTTGAACGCGTAGCCGCGCTCGCGCGTGGTGATCAGTTCCGCGCGTAGTTCCTCGGGGCTCGACACCGAACGCTCGGTGCCCTCTTCGTAAGGCAGCGAACGCAATTCGTCATCGTCGGCCTCCGACCAGGCCAGCAGTGCTTTGCCGAGTGCGCTGGCGTGCAACGGAAGTCGCACGCCCTGGAGCTTGTGCCCGTCGCTCTCGCGCCACCGACTGGTCCCGAGCAGTACCGCGTGGATGCCGTGGCGGGTGGCCACCGAACCGGTCGCTCCGGTGGTGGCGGCCAGTTGCTCGAGGTAGGGCTCGGCGAGGTAGATGCGGTGCTGGCGATAGGCGATCTGACCGTATTCGGCCAGCGCCCCACCCATCCGGTAGCGACTGGACTCGGCGTCCTTCTCCAAGAACCCCGCCTGCACGAGCGCGCCGAGCAGGCGATGGGTGGTGCTGACCGCAAGGCCCTGGGCGCGGGCGACTTCCGAGACCCCACGCTCCTCGCCACCGCGGAAGCAGTCGAGTACCGAGAGGGCCCTGGTCACGGTCTGCACGCCGGAGGTCTCCACGGAGCCGACGGTAACACAGGTGTTCGAGCCCATGAGCTCTCGATTTTCCGGTATGTGGAAAAACAATGCCGGAGAAACCGCGTCACGTGCCATAGAACGACAAGTCCGCCGCTGTCAAGCTTTCCGATCCGTGGAAAGGCATACCTCGTTCGAAACCGCACCCGCTCCTACGCTGCGAAGGCATCAACCCCCCAGCCCCGAACAGGAGCCCCGATGTCCCGCAGGCTGCCGGCCTTCTCGCGGATCGCCCTCGCGATCGTCCCCGTCGTAGCCCTCGTCGCGGCGTGTGGCTCCGACTCCACGCCGGAACAGGGGGCGCAAGCCTCGTTCGTTCTCAAGGTCACCGATCCGGGCAACAGCGGCCCGCTCGCGGTCGGCAAGCGCGACGGCACCTTCGACGCCGCACTCGCCCCGCTGGGCGCCAAGATCGAATGGGTCAGTACCACACCGGGTTTCAGTTCCATGTTGAAGCTGTTCAACACCAGCGAACTCGACGTCTCCGGCGCCGCGTTCAGTCCCGTCGTCGGTGCGCTGTCCAAGGACGTCGGCGTGAGGATCGTCGCCGTGGCCGACCCGGCGGGTCAGGATCAGAGCGGCATCGTGGTGACTCCGGAGTCGGGCGTGACCACCGTGGCGGGTCTGGTGGGCAAGCGGATCGCGGTGAATCCCGCGGGCAAGGGCGAGTACATCACGCTCAAAGCGCTGGCCCAGGCAGGCATTCCGGCCGACAAGGTGACCCGGGTGCCCCTGCAGCAGAAGGACGCCGCTTCGGCCTTCGCGACCGGCAAGGTCGACGCGTGGGCGTCGTTCCTGGTGCCCTACCAGGAGGCCAAGGCCGCGGGCGCCAAGGAGATCGCCACCGAGAAGTCCGTCGGCTCCAAGGACAACACCGTGGTGGTGTTCCGCACCGAGGTCCTCGACGAGCGCCCCGATATCGCTGCGAAGTACCTGGAAGTGCTGCAGGGACTCACCGCGAAGCAGAAGGCCGCGCCCGCCGACTTCGAGAACGTCTTCGAGAAGTCCGGCCCGCGTGCGCTGACCGGCGACCGGCTCGCCGACGCGGTCCGGGTCGGCGGTGAGGTCACCGTGCCCCGCCTGCCCGCCGAATCCGATGCCACCGACCTGGCCGATGTGGTGAACACCTTCGCCGACAACGGCGTCATCTCCCGCCGGATCACCGCCGACGACATCTTCTACGACCTGAAATCCAAGCTCACCCCGGACCAGCTCGCCGCCTTGAAGGGCAAGTGAGGTGAGCAGCCTCGCATTGGCCCCGCCCCGGGCGCGCGTCGCCCGGCAGCGGCCGAGGTGGTTGTCGCTCGGCCTGCGTGCTGTTCTCCCCGCCGCGATCGTGCTGGTCTGGTGGGTGGGTTCGGCGAGCGGCGCGATCTCGCCGCGGGTGATCGCCGGCCCCGGCGCGGTCTGGTCGGCGTTCGTCGAACTGTTCGACAGCGGTCAGTTGGTGGAGTTCGCGCTCGCCTCGTTCGGGCGCGCGGCCGCCGGGGTGGCGATCGGCGTCGGGGTCGGGCTGGTGCTCGGCCTGCTGTCTGGCCTGTCCAGCCTCGGTGAGGAACTGGTCGATTCGACCATGCAGATCGTGCGGGCCGTGCCGTTCCTGGCGCTGGTTCCGCTGTTCATCGCCTGGTTCGGCATCGACGAGCTGTACAAGATCCTGCTCATCGCGGTGGCGACGACCGCGCCGATGTATGCCTACACCTATCTCGGCGTGCGCAATGTCGACCGCAAGATGGTCGAGGCGGCCCGCAGTTTCGGGCTCACCGGCACCCGGCTGGTGCTCGAGGTGATCGTGCCCGCCGCACTGCCCGGGATTCTGATGGCGCTGCGGGTATGCCTGTCGATCAGCATCACCGCGCTCATCGCCGCCGAGCAGGTCGGCACCCAGCAGGGCGTCGGGTACCTGGTGACCCTCGCTCAGGAATACAACCGCACCGACTACATGGTGCTGTGCGTCGTGCTCTACGCACTGCTCGGTCTGGTGTTCGACGCACTCGTACGGCTCGCGGAACGCTACGCGATGCCATGGCGGAAGCAGGTGGCGATCCGATGACGACGACAACAGCCGCGCCGGTCCAGGTCGAGACCGAAGCACCGGCCCCGGTCGCGGTATCGATCACCGGCCTGCGCAAGGCGTTCGGCGAGAAGACAGTGCTCGACGGAGTCGACCTGACCATCCGCCGCGGCGAGTTCGTGGTGCTGCTCGGCCCGAGCGGCACCGGCAAGACCACCCTGCTGCGTCTGCTCACCGGGCTCGAAACCCCGGATGCTGGTGCGGTATTGGTGCCCTCCCGACGCACGACGGTCTATCAGGAGCCCCGGCTGATCCCGTCGAAGCGGGTGCTGGCCAACGTGATCGTCGGCCTGCGGCGCGGTAAGGCACAGCGAGACGCCGGACTTCGCGCACTGAACGAGGTCCACCTCGACGGTAAAGCAGGCCAGTGGCCCGCCACACTGTCCGGCGGCGAAGCCCAGCGCGCCGCACTCGCCAGGGCGCTGGTGCGGGAACCGGAACTGCTGCTGCTCGACGAACCGTTCGCGGCATTGGACGCCCTCACCCGGCTCCAGATGCAGGACCTCGTCGGCGATCTCGTCGCCCGGCACCGGCCCGCCGTCCTCATGGTCACCCACGACGTCGACGAGGCGATCCGCCTCGCTGATCGGGTGATCATCCTCGACCACGGCCGTTTCGCCGTCGACGAGGTCATCGACCTACCCCACCCGCGTGATCACGCGGCACCCGAAACCCTCGGTTACCGCACGCAATTCCTCGCCCAGCTCGGCGTCGGACCACACACCAGGAGCCTGTCATGACCGAAACCCTGTGGTACACCCGCTGCCCCGTGCCGACCGCGAGCGGTCTCGCGCACAGCCTCGGCTGGCTCGGCGAGACCGCCGCGAGCGCGGGCCTCGAATTCGGTGTCCTGCAGGACGCCGGTCCCGAGCTCGCGGGCCACCACTTCCTGCACGACCTGTCCGGCCTGATCCGTGAGGGCGGCAATGTTCCCGCCCTGGCCGCTCGCGCGCAGGGTTCGCCCACCCGCCTGATCGGGCTCACCTGGATCGACGAGTCCCAGGCGATCCTGGTCGGCCCCGATTCGCCGGTCACCGACGCGGCGGGCCTGGCCGGTCTGCGCGTCGGCATCCCTGCCTGGGCCCAGGACCAGGCGCGCAGTTTCCCGCGCGCGATGGCACTGCACGGCTTCGCCAACGCGCTGCGCCCCGCCGGGCTGACGCTGGCCGATGTCCGGGTCGTCGAGCTCGATGTCGAGCGGGACCCGCAGGTGCGCACCGCGATCCAGAGCGCACGGCGCTCGACGACGTGGGGTGTTGAGGAACTCCTCGACGGCAAGGTCGACGCCATCTACGTCAAGGGCGCCCGCGCCCAGGAAGTGGCGAAGGAGAACGGGCTTCGCGTCGCGGTCGACCTCGACGCCTCGGCCACCAAGCACCTGCGGGTCAACAACGGAACACCGCGTCCGATCACCGTGCACGCCGACTTGCTCGAGTCCCGGCCCGAGGTCGTCGTCGGTTTCCTCGCGCAGAGCCTGCGCGCCGCCGACTGGGCAGCCGACGATCTCGACGGCGTCCGCGCGGTGCTGCAGCGCGAAACACTGTCCGGGCCAGAGGGAGTCGCCGCCGCCTACGGCGACGAATTCCATCGCGGACTGCATCCCTCGCTCACCGCCGAACGCGTCGAACTGCTCGGGGTGCAGAAGCAGTTCCTCTACAGCCACGGTTTCCTGGCCGCGGACTTCGATCTCGACTCCTGGGTCGCCCCTGAGCCGTTGGCTCGCGCACAGGAGCTCGTCGCCTCCGAGCGGGTGCCCGCATGACCGAGTTCTCTTGGCGGCTGCCCAGCCGCGGCGACGGCCGCCGTGCGAAGCCCGAACTGCGTGGTCGCGGTGGCTTCGGTCCGCCGACGCAGCCTACCGAGGCCACCGATGTCCGGCCCGGCCGGTTCGGTCCTTTCGACGATCTCGCCCAGATCGTCGATGCCGCCGAGCTGAACGGCTTCGACGGCGTACTCGCGCCCTACGACCCGTTCGGCGAAGAATCCTGGATCGTGGCGGCCGCGGCCTTGCGCGCCACCCGCTACACCCAGGTCACGGTCGAATTCCAGCCCGCCTTCGGCACACCGGTGTACGCGGCCAAGGTGTCGGCGACCCTGCAGCGGCACTCGGCAGGCCGACTGAACTGGCGACTGGCCGTCGACACCGACGAGGCCGAGGCCCGCTCGCGCGGCGACCGCGTCACCGGCGACGAGCGCTACGACCGCGCCGCGGAGTTCCTCACCGTCGCCCGCGGCGTCTGGAACGAGAACGAGATCGGCGCAGCGGGATTCGCGGGTACCGGCTTCGACTACTCAGGCCGCTACTACGACGTCATCGACGGCGGATTCCGTGGAATCCTGTCCGGTCTGCCGTTCCCGAGTGTGCACCTGAGCGGCACCTCACCGGCCGCGCTGGCACTGTCGGCCGCGCACGGTGACCTACACCTGTTCGCCGAGAGCCCGGACGGAATCGCCGGTGCCGTCACCGAATTGGGGGAGCGCGCCACCGCTGCGAGACGCCGGGTACGAGTCGGTCTGGAGCTGCCGATCATCGCCAGGGAGACCGAGGACGAAGCCTGGGCCAGGGTCCACCGGCAGTGGGCCGAATTGGACCGCTCCGACACCGCGGCCGAGCACGCGCTCGGCGAGGGCCGCTGGGCGGGCTTCGACGCTCTCGGCTACGACCGGCGCATCGGCCTGGTCGGCAGCTATGAGCAGGTGGCACAACAACTCTCGGCCTATCAGAGCGCCGGAGTACAGACCTTCGTGCTGGCCGGACACCCGAACATCGAGGAAATCCATCGCGCGGGCGAACATCTGCTGTTCCTCGCCGACCCGGCGGGCCGCACCCTCACCACCACGCAGGAGCTCACCGCATGACCATCGACGTCTATTGGCGCATCGGCATGGAAGGCGACCACGCTTCCCTGCGCACCCCGCGCCGCTACAACCGGGGCAATGCGAGCGGCTACGGACCGGGCAATATCGCACCGGCCATCCGCGACGGCGCACTCGACCAGTACAGCTATCTCGACCACGTCGTCGCGGTCGCGAAAGCCTCGGAATCGGCGGGTTTCCTCGGCGGGCTACTGCCGTCGTTCCCGGTGACCGACGACCCCTGGGCGGTGGCCGCCGCGCTCGCCGCCGAGACCACCACCTACCGCTTCATGGTCGCCTTCCAGCCCGGCTTCCTGCACCCGGTGCAGGCGGCCAGGATGTCGGCGAGCCTGCAGCGCGCCACCGGCGGGCGACTCGTCTACAACATCATCAGCGGTGGCGGCGGACCGGCCCAATTGTGGTGGGGCGACAAGGTTTCCCATGACGACCGCTACGCGCGGACGAGCGAATTCCTCGACGTGCTGCGCGGGGTATGGGACGGCGAACCCTTCGATCACGACGGCCGCTTCTTCGGCACCGAGGGCGCCGCCCTGCCGCCGGGCCTGGCCGGACAGCCCTTCCCCGAGGTGTACTTCTCCGGCTCCTCGGGTGCCGCCGTCGCCGCGGCGGGCCGCCACGCCGACTACTACCTGTCCTGGCTCGAGCCCTACGCCGACCTGCGCGCCAAATTCGACGGTGTGCGCCGCAACGCCGAAACCACCGGCCGCACAACCAAGTTCGCGGTCCGGATCGACATCGTCGCCCGCCACACCGAGGAAGCGGCCTGGGCCGAGATCGAGAAGGGCTGGGCCTTCGTCGACCGCGACGCCGCCAACCGTGCCGCCCAGGGCGACTCCGTCGGGGCCGCTCGGATCAAGGGCTGGGTGCCCGAAACCATCACCGGCTACCGCGATCTGGAAGTCCAGCCCAATGTGTGGGCCGGGTTCAGTCTGATCCGTGGTGGCCCGGCCTTCGGCCTGGTCGGCAGCTACGAACAGGTCGCCCAGCGGCTCGACGAACTGATCGACCTCGGCGTCGACGCCTTCATTCTCGCGGGCAACCCGCACCGGAAGAGGCCTACCGGGTCGGCGAGGAAGTCCTCCCACTGCTCGGCCGCTCCAGGCTCACCACCCCGTCCACCGAGACCGTCCTCGCGACGGCCCGATAACGCAGGAGTCCTTCGATGACCACCACCGAAACCCGTCTGCCGGAGGCTGTCACGGCCTTCGTCGATGCGGTCACCCGCGACGCCGACACGGCGTTGCGGGTATTCCGGGAAACCGGAACCGTCACCGGCAACGGCACCGTCAACTTCGTCGAGCGGGTACCCGGCGAGGAGATCGCCGTCGCGCTCAACGCACCCGGCCCGTGGGCCACCGACCGCACCGTCGAACCCGTCGTCGCCACCTTCGACGGAGAAGTACTGTCCGGCAGGGGATCCGCCGGATTCGTCACCGGCTACGCGAAGGTGTTCCGCGCGCACCCCGAGATCACCTCCGTCGTCCACATCCACACCCCGTGGCTCGGCGGCTGGGCCCAGACCCACCGCACCCTGCCGATCCGCTACGCCGCCTCGCAGCGCCTCACCCTCTCGCGCGAGATCCCGCCGCACATCGACCGCACGATCGGCGCGGGCGACTTCATCCTGGGCCGCCTCGCGGTCGACCCGCACCTGGTCGCGATCTTCGAGGCCAACGGCGGCGCCAATGTGATCGGTCGCGCCGGTCTGCTGGAGCTGGCGAAGTTCGTCGTGCTGCTCGAAGAGGGCGCGCAGTACCAGGCGATCGCCGAAACCCTCGGCGGCTCGGTCGAATTCGATCCGTCGAACCTCGCCGTGCAGTGGCAGCGCAGCGGTCTGGCCGACGAGGCCCGTCGCCTCGGCCTGATCGGAGACGCGCGATGAGCATCCGGGTCGGCTATTTCCCGCACAACAACTCGCTGTTCGTCCTGCGCCACCGCGGAATCCTGGAACGGTCGCTGCCCGAGGTCGAATGGGTCGACCTGCGCGCTCTGCCGCAGCCCGCGCGCGTCGATCCGAAAACCGCGTTGCCGAGCGAACATTCGGACTGGCTGTTCACCGAGGGCGGCTACGACATCATCGGCACCGGCTTCACCCCGCCGATCACCGCGCTCGCCAACCAGCGCGACATCGTCTATCTGGGTATCTCGGGTCCCCGGGTGGAGAACGGCAGACTGGTCGCGACCGCGGCGAGCGGCATCACCTCCGCCGCGGATCTGAAGGGCAAGCGGGTCGGCATCGCGCACGGCTCATGGCAGACCACCCTGCTGCTGTTCGCCCTCGATCAGGCCGGTCTCACCTGGGCCGATGTCGAACCGGTCGACGTCGATGTGCGCGGGGGCGGCGCCGCGCTGCTGGCCGGTGATCTCGACGCCTGGGTCGGCACCTACCCCGGCCTGCAGGAGGTGGAGGCCGCCACCGAGCTCACCACGCTGGTCGACACCGCCTCGGTGTTCAGCCACCCGTCGCTGTGGTTCACCCGCCGCGACCTGGCCGAAGGCAACCGTGCCGCGGTGGAAGCGGTACTGGCCGCGCTGCAGGAGTCCGATGCCTGGATCGCCGCGCAGCCCCGCGAGGCGGCGCAGTATTTCGTCGACGACGCCGAGTCGCGCGGCATCCCCGCCGACCTCGACGCCTGGGAAGCCGCGCTGCGCGGGCGCCCGTTCGGCGTGCACCAGGTGAGCGAGGACTTCCTCGACGAGCAACAGCGCGCCGCCGACCTCCTCGCGACGAACGGGCTGCTCCCGCGCACGGTCGACGTGCGGTCCGCGGTGCTGCCCTGGATCAGTGAGGTTGTCACCGAACAGGCTGCCGCTACCGTCTGAGCAATCGACAACCGATACTCCGGGTGATCCCCTCGGTCACCCGGAGTATTGCCGGCCGAGGCTCACGCAAAGTCGTCGCGGCGATGCCGGCCTCAGTTGCCGCGAGACCCGGTGACCCACACCGGCCCGGTGATCAGCCAGATCACGGTGATCACGCCGAGGCTGCCGAAGACCCCCATCAACTGCTCGCGCTGCTCGGCATCGGCGACCGTATAGCTCAACACCACGGTGAGCGCGCCGGCGATGGCGGCCGCACCGAGCCACCGGGAGAAATCGGCCCACTCCTTGCGGGTGCGCTCGGGCCCGTATTTCGGGACCTTCACCGGAACCGGCCCACCGGCGAATCGGTGGGCGAATCGCTCATCGGCCCAACGGATCATCCGGCCACCGAACATCACCGTGCAGCCGAGATAGATCCCGGCGACCCGATGGGCGAAGGTCACCTCGCCACCGCGATGCAGGTCGATCGCCACCGCGACCACCAGCACGACATCCAGCACCGGCACCAGCGCGAGCGTCACCGTGCTCGCGCGCGGCAGCCGGATCACGTAGCGCAGCAGCAAACCGCCCACCACCAGCACCCAGAAACCGACTTCGCACGCGGCGATCGTCAGCAATACGGGGTTGTTCAGTTCGTCCATGTCCTCACTGTGCCCGCGACACCGGTCCACCGTCGTCCCGCTTCGGGCCGTTCTCCGGTCCGCCTTTCGGGGGACCCGCCGCGTGCGCGCGGTGTGCTGAAATGGGGCATGCCACCACCGCGCACGCTCCTGAGCAGGCTCGCGGACGTCTTCGACAGCGCGACCTCCGCTGCCGTCGGGGTGTTTCTGGTGGGGCTGCTGCTGTGGGCCGCGGGGGGCTGGGCGGTCGCGGTGGACCGCGACCTCTACCCCCCGCCCGCGAAATTGGCGCTGTTGTGCGCGGCGTTCGCGATCCAGATGACCGCGCAACACAGGCCCGCCCTCGCCTTCGGTCTGATGATCGTCCTGCTGGCCGGTGACTTCGTGTACGGTCCCTCCCTGCCGCTGTGGATCGCGCTGACCGATGTGATCTACCTGGCCGTCAGCACCGGATCGGACCGGCTGGGCGCGGTGGTCGGCTGGTTCTCACTGACGGTCACCCTGGGCGGTTCCCTGCTGGCGCTGGCCGTGGTCGGCCTCAGGGCGGCGCTGTACACCGCTCTGATCGGTGTAGCGCTCACCTGGTCACCGCTGGGATACGCGCGCGCGGTGCGAGCCTCCCGCCGCACCGTCGACGCCGAACGCGTCGCTGCCCGCGCCGAGCTCACCGCCCGCGACGCCGAACGATCGGCCGCGATCGGCGAGGAGCGCAGGCGGTTGGCCCGAGACCTGCACGACGCGGTGGCAGGCCACGTCTCGGCCGTGGCGATCCTGGCCGAAGTGGCGCAGAAGGATCCCGGCAATATGGCGGTCCTGCAGACGATCCGCTCGGGCAGTCTGGCCGCACTCGAAGAGATGCGAACCACCATCGAACTGCTGACCGCACCTGACGACACCGCGGTGACCACACGGCTCTCCTCCCTGGACGGCCTGATCGACGCGGCCGAGGCCGCGGGCGGTGCGGTGACCTTGCGACGGCCCGCCGACCTCGAACTGCCCATCGCGGTCGAGGCCGTGGTCACCCGGATCCTGAGCGAGACCCTGGCCAACGCGACCAAACACGCACCCGGTGCACCCCTCGACATCGAATTGAGCCGCGATGCGACAAGATTGGTGATGACCGCGACGAATTCGATCCCACCGGGAGCGGCTCAGGGGCAGGGAAATGGATTGCGCAACATGATGTTTCGCGCGGAGTCGGTCGACGGTACGATCACCGCGGGCCCACACGACGGCAACTGGCGCGTGTCGGCGCGAATTCCGCTGGGGGACAAGTGACAGTGACCGTGGTGGTGGCCGATGATCACGCCACCATCCGAGCTGGCCTGAAAATGCTGCTCGAGGTTTCCGGCCGAGTGCGGGTGATCGGGGAAGCGGCCGACGGCGCCGCCGCGGTGCGGCAGGCCCGTGCCCTGAGCCCTGATGTGGTGCTGATGGATGTGCGCATGCCGCGCGTCGACGGGCTGGAGGCCACCGCCGCCGTCGTCGCCGAGACCAGCGCGAAAGTGCTGGTTCTCACCACCTTCGCCATCGACGAATACGTCCTGGGCGCGCTCTCGGCCGGCGCGAGCGGATTTCTGCTCAAGTCCGTCGGCGGCGACGACCTGGTCAGTGCCGTGCTGGCGGTGGCCGACGGGGACGCGGTCCTGGACCCGAAGGTGACGCGTGCGGTGATCGCCGCGCTGCCCCGCGTGGCCGATACCCCGCCGCCACCGGACCTGTCCGCGCTCACCGACCGCGAACGGCAGGTGCTCGCCGGCCTCGGCGCCGGTCTGTCCAATATCCAGATCGGCACACGCCTGCGCATCGGCGAGGCCACGGTGAAGACGCACGTTTCCCGGGTGCTGAGCAAGCTCGGCGTGCAATCGCGCGTGCAGGCCGCGGTGATCGCATCGCAGTCCGGTCTCGATCTGGTCTGAATGTGATCGGGGCGAAACCGACGATGTCCCGGTACCGCGTGGGATACCGGGACATCGAGTCGGAACGGGGCTCAGCGTGCAGGATGCGGGTCGGACTGTTCCGGACTTATCCGGCGTGATTCAAACCAATAGGTCAGGAAAACGGTGGCGTAGGAAGCCGCCACCACTGCTGCGGTCACCAAGAGAAACGCGATGAACAAGGGAATCAGGAAAGTCATTGTGCCCTCCTCGCGGTACGGTAGGCGTGCGATGAAGGTGGTGGTCAGCGCCTCGTCGCGCCGAATCTGAACGAGCCCCGCACGTTCGATAGTAGGGGCACGGCGCGACGCGGGCACGGATCTGCGGCTGTGACTGCGGTCATGGTTTGCGCGGAGTGTTGCCCACGTCACCGATCCGCCCATGAGGTTGAATGTTCAACATATCTGGGTTCTACCGCGTCACGAGTTCTCGACATCGGCTTCACCACGAACAACCGACGAAGGAGCACCGATCGTGAGCATGATCCTGGCCGCAGTGCACGACACCTATGGCATCGTTGTCGCCCAGGTGGGCAATCCCACGCCGGAGGCACCGCCGATGGCCGACAAGGTGATGCAGCTGGGCCGGTATTTCACCTGGATGATCCTGTTGTCCGGCGTCACGGCCATCACCTACGGCGGCGGTCGCTTCGCCTGGGAGAAGTGGAACGGCGGTGGCCTGCAATCGCCGAAGATGATCGCCAGCGCCATGGCGGGCGGCGCGGTCGCCACCAGCGCGGGCACGATAATGAACGCGGTCATCGGGGCCTGAGAACCGTCCGGCGCTACTGTCGGGGACGTGCGTATCTTTCTCGCGGGCGCCACGGGCGTCATCGGAGCACGGTTGCTGCCGCTACTGGTCGGCGCCGGTCACGAGGTGGCCGGCCTGACCCGTTCCCCGAGTAAAGCGGCAGCCGTCCGTGCGACCGGAGCCGACGCGGTGGTCCACGACGTCTACGACGCCGACGGCCTCACCACCGCGGTGGTCGACTTCGCCCCTGACCTTGTCATGCACCAGCTCACCGACCTCCCCGACGACGTGGCGCGACTGGCCACCGCCGGTGAGGCGAACTCCCGCATCCGCACCGAGGGCACCGCCAATCTGCTCGCGGCCGCCACGGCCGCTGGGGCGAAACGCTTTCTCGCCCAAAGCATCGCCTGGTCGCCGCCGGCGGGTCGCGGCGATGCGATCACGACCCACGAATCCGCCGTGCTCGCCGTGGGCGGCGTAGTCCTGCGATACGGCCAGTTCTACGGTCCGGGAACGTATTACGAGTCGACCCCACCGGCGCATCCCCGCATCCACGTCGACACCGCCGCCGCGCGCACCCTCGACCTGCTCGAAGCGCGGACCGGCGTCGTTGTCGTCGCCGATCCCGAGTAGAGGCACTGCCCCGGATAGGGAACAGTGAGGGGATGGCTGTTGACGTAGACACCCTCCGCGGCGACGACGATCTGCACGCGGCGGGTGCGCTGTTCCGCGCGGCGATGGTGGGACTGCCACCGCTGCCACCGCATCGCGATCACCTGTCCGAACCGGGCCGCACGCTCGGCGTGCGCATCGACGGTCGGCTGGTCGGCACCGCGGAGTCCTACACCAGCTGGCTGGTCGTCCCCGGTGGCGCGCGCGTTCCCCACGCCGCTGTGACGCATGTCGGTGTGCTGCCGACGCACACGCGGCGAGGAGTGCTCACCGCCCTGCTGCGCCGACAGCTCGACGACATCGCCGAGCGGGGCGAAGTGGTGGCCACCCTGCGTGCGTCCGAGGGCTCGATCTACGAGCGTTTCGGGTACGGCGTGGCGAGTTCCTTCGCGCGCCTGGATCTTCGCCGCGGCCGAGCCCGCCTGCGCGACACGGTGCCGCCGTCCGGCCCGGTGCGGTTCGTCGAACCGGCCGACGCGTGGAAGCTGTTCCCACAGATCTACGCGAGTGCCGCGATCTCGTGGACCGGTGCGATCGATCGCCCCGATTACTGGTGGAAGCTCAAGGAACGCACCGCGGCCGAACCGGTGTACACGGTGGCGCACGGCCCGCTCGGCGCCGAGGACGGATTCGCGCGCTACCACCCGGTCGACACCGCGAACTGGTTCACCAGCCGCGAACGCACGATCGTCGTCGACGATCTCGTGGCGACCACCCCGCAGGCCTACCTCGGTCTGATTCGGCACCTGCTCGCGGTCGACCTCGTCGACAAGGTGACCTTCGCGTTCGCGCCGGTGGACGCGCCGCTGCGGCACCTGTTCACCGACGAACGCGCGGTCGAGGTCGCGGCGGTGCACGACGAAACCTGGCTGCGACTCGTCGATGTCCCCACCGCGCTGTCCCGCCGCACCTACCGCGACGGACCACCGGTGATCATCGAGGTCGACGATCCGATCCGCACCGCCAACACCGGCCGTTACCGGATCTGCGCGGACAAGATCACCAGGGTCGACGACCCGGCCGATGTCAGCGTCGACGTCGCCACGCTCGGCGCGATCTACCTCGGCGGGTCGACGTGGCGCCAGCTCGCCTTCGCCGGTCGTGTCGTCGAGCACCGCGCGGGCGCCGTCGACGCCGCCGACAACCTGTTCGCCACGCCCACACTGCCCTTCAGCGGAACGTTCTTCTGACCGACGTGATCGGGTCCGATCAGGGATGAAAAAGCCGGTCGGCAGGCGCCAGCGGGCGCAGGGTGTCGGAGATCTGGGCGACCAGTCGCCACGGCCGTTCGAGGTCGGTGGCTGCCTTGCCGCTGGTCAGGATGGCGCCGGAGAGGCCACGGTCGGGATCGGCCCAGCCGTATTGGGTGGTGAGCCCGCTACGCCCGAAATGGGAACCGGTATCGCGGCCGAATTTCGAGCGGCGGGCACCGAGCTCGAATCCCGCACGGCTGACGCGACCGGCCAGGCCGGGCATGCGATCGGCGGGGGTGATCGCCGCGCGCAGCGTGGCGGGCCCGATGATTCTTCTTCCGTCCAATTCCCCACCGCGCGCGAGGATTTCGTAGAACCGCGACAGTTCGTAGGCGGTGGTGACCAGGTTGCCCGAGGGGAGTTCGGCGGCGAGGAAGGCGTCGTTGGTCGCCTTCGATGCCTTGTCCATGTGGCCGCCGAGGGCCTTGTTCGCCAGGAATCGGGCCAGCCGGGGCTGCGGCGGACCGGTCTTCACACTGGGAACGACCTTGTCGACATCGGCGGGATCGACGCCGAAGTTGTTCCAGCGGAAGCCGAACGGTGTCAGCACCTGGTCGGCGAGGTGCTCGCGCATCCGCTTGCCGGTGGCGCGTTGGACGAGCAGTCGTTGGATCAGTCCGCTGGTCAACGCGTGGTAGACGCGGAAACGGCCGGGCGGCCAGCTCGGCACCAGATCGGTGAGAGCGGCGAGGGCGAGTTCCTCGTCGAGGACCGCGGCGGTTCCGCTGTGCGGTGCGGTGATGAACGGAATACCCGCCGAATGCGACAGCACGTCGCCGATGGTGATCACGCCCTTGCGATGTGCCGCGAACTCGGGAATGTAGTCCGACACAGGGTCTTCGAGCCCGAACGCGCCCTGCTCGATGAGCATGAACATCAGGGTGGCGGCGACGCCCTTCGCGGTGGAGAACCCGCAGAACGGTGTCTGCGGCGTCGCCGGGATCAGCTCGGCGTCGGGACCGTCGCTCGGGGCGTTGCCCCACCCGTGACCGATGGTCCGGTTGAGCGCGATCGCACCGTTGCGTCGCAGACACACCTGAATGGCCGGTGTCGTGCCCATCGCGTACCACGTGCGCACCGACGCCCAGATCGCCTCGACGTCGGCACGCGACGACCCGGCATCGGCCGGATCGTCCTCGTGGCCGACCGTGGTCACCGCGTCCAGATCCTCGGTAACCCTCACCAACGTGGCTGGAAGTGCACTCATCGGGCCAGCCTACCGACGGCGAGCTGTGATATTCCTGAGCGTGCTTCCCGCCGACCGGTGACACAGCGTCGTCGACGGGTCCGCGAACTCCGGGCTGCGACGACCGGGATCGGTGGTCGCGCGCGCCCGGTCATCGGAGTGCTCGCCGGCGTTCGGGCGCTGTGGTCCTGACCCGGCGCCGCCCGCCCGGAGCAGCGACGATCGCGCCGCCTCCGCGCTGCGGCAACGCCGCGACGAGTTGCTGATCATGCCCTGGCCTCGGTCAGCGCCGCGTCGGGACGAACAGCGTCGACCGGGCTGCGACCCGCGGCGGTCACCGCGCGGCGGGCATAGGCGCGGACGTCGGCGTCGGGATCGGCGATCGCCGACTCGAGCGCGTCGAGGGCGGCGGCACTGCTCGGCCAGGTGGACAGGGCCAGAACCGCCGCCTTGCGCACATCGAGGTGACGGTCGGCGAGCGCTTCGCCCAACGGAACCACGCCCGCCTCCGGCGTCGAACCAGCCAGCCCGCGCGCCGCACCGACACGCACCTGCCAGGCGGAATGTCGCAGTGCCGCATCGAGTTCGGCGACGTCCTCGTCCGCGGTGCCCAGCGCGGCATACGCGGTGAGCGCGGCAGCGCGGACCAGCGGATCGGGATCGCCTGCGAGCACGCGGATCACCTCGACACCGCCGCCACCGATCGAGGCGAGCCCGTGCGCGACCGCGATGCGCACCTCACGGTTGACATCGCCCGCGATCGAGGACACCGCCTCGGCATCGTCGAGCGAGACCAGTGCTCGCACCGCCTCGATCCTGACTCGATGATCGGTATCACTTAGTGCCGCACGGAAATCCGGTGCCGATCCGGCCCGCAGCGCGCGCAACAGATCGATGACGGTCGCGCGAACCAGCGGATCGGGGGAGCCCAGATGCTCGCCCAGGGCACCGGCCCCCGCGAGTACCTCGACCAGTTCCCGCAGGCTCTCGGTGGCCGCTCGGCGTACCGAGGCCGCCTCATCGCCCAGCGCCCGCACCAATTCCTCGGCGAATCCGTCGGGGGTGTTCTCGGTGAGCACCGACAGCGCCGCGACTCGCACCACCGGATCGGGATCGGTCAGGTAGCTCGAAACATCCTCGACCGTGGGGGAATCCAGTGCGAGCAGGGTGACCAGCCGAGGCGAGGACGGCGATACCGGTGCGACCTCGTCGCGCACGGGGGCCTCGCGCTGTGGCGCCCGCGTCCCGACCAGTTCGGGCTGGGCGATCACCTCGACGATCGACTCGGCCGAGGGCACATCGTCGAGACCGGGCACCGGCACCAGATACGGCGCCACCGAGCGCTTCACGAATTCCATCTCGCCGTCGACCGTCTTGCGCAGGTTCAGATGGAAGTTCCACGTCTCGTCGTCGCGCTCGGGCAGATCGGCGCGATCGTGATACAGACCCCACCGCGACTCGGTGCGCGTCAGCGAACTGCGCGAGGCCATTTCGGCGCAATCCCGGATGAACTGCACCTCGACGGCACGCATCAGTTCGTGCGGGGTCTGCGCGCCGATGCCGTCGACCTCGGCGCGCATCCGCTCGAAGGTCTCGACGGCGATCGAGAGCTTGGCCGCCGTTTTCGGGGGCGCCACATAGTCGTTCACGAACCGGCGCAGCTTGTATTCGACCTGTGGCTGCGGCGGGCCCTCGGGCTGACGCAACGGCCGGTAGATCAGTTCGTGGGCTTCGGCGAGCTGGTCTTCGGGCAGGTCGGCCGGTGCGTCGAGCAGGTCCAGCGTCGACGCCGCGTGCGCACCGGCCAGATCACCGTAGACGAACGCGCCGATCATGTAGTTGTGGGGCACGCACGCCAGGTCGCCCGCCGCGTACAGGCCGGGCACCGTGGTCCGCGCGTTCTCGTCCACCCAGACCCCGGACGCGGAATGTCCACCGCACAAACCGATCTCGGAGATGTGCATCTCGATATCGTGCGTGCGGTAATCGTGCCCGCGATTGGCGTGGAAGGTTCCTCGGGTGGGGCGCTCGGTGGTGTGCAGGATCGACTCGAGCGTCGACAGCGTCTCGTCCGGCAGGTGCGAGACCTTGAGATAGATGGGCCCGCGCGCGGATTCGATCTCCTGCTTGACCTCGGCCATCATCTGACCGGACCAGTAGTCGGAGTCGACGAAACGCTCACCCTCGGCGTTGACCTGATAGCCACCGAACGGGTTGGCCACATACGCGCAGGCAGGACCGTTGTAATCCTTGATCAACGGGTTGATCTGGAAGCACTCGATACCGGAGAGTTCCGCACCGGCGTGGTAGGCCATCGAATAGCCGTCACCGGCGTTGGTGGGGTTCTCGTAGGTGCCGTACAGATAGCCCGACGCGGGCAGCCCGAGCCGACCGCACGGGCCCGTCGCCAGAATCACCGCTTTCGCGGCCACCTCGACGAATTCGCCGGTGCGCGTGTTCAACGCGGCCGCACCCACAGCGCGTCCGTCGGCGGTGAGTACCCGCACCGGCATCAGCCGGTTCTCGATGCGGATCTTCTCCCGCATCTTCCGCTGGCGCAGTACGCGATAGAGCGCCTTCTTCACATCCTTGCCCTCGGGCATCGGCAGCACGTACGACCCCGATCGGTGCACCCGGCGCACCGCGTACTCGCCGTATTCGTCCTTCTCGAACTTCACCCCGTACCGCTCGAGCCGCTGCACCATCGCGAAACCCCGTGTGGCCGTTTGGTACACGGTGCGCTGGTCGACGATGCCGTCGTTGGCGCGGGTGATCTCGGCGACGTAGTCCTCCGGCTCGGCCTTACCCGGGATGACAGCGTTGTTCACACCGTCCATGCCCATGGCCAACGCACCGGAATGCCGCACATGTGCCTTCTCGAGCAGCAGCACGTTCGCGCCGGATTCGGCGGCGGTGAGTGCGGCCATGGTGCCCGCGGTGCCACCACCGATGACGAGCACATCGCAGTCGAGACGGATACGGTCGGACAGTTCGGGAATGTTCACAGAGACTCCAGGATTCGGGCCCGCAGGGCGCTCCGGTCCACCGGTTCGCGCGGGTCTGGTACCTCGACGACCGCGCGCAGCGAGCCGGCGCCGAGTACGGCGATCCGATCGCCGAGCAGCAGGGCTTCGTCGAGGTCGTGGGTGACGAAAACGATCGTGGTCGGGTGTGCGCGCCAGGTTTCGACGAGCAGTCGCTGCATCTCCGCGCGGGTCTGGCTGTCGAGCGCACCGAAGGGCTCGTCCATGAGCACCGCGCGCGGCGAGCCCGCCAGGCTGCGGGCGAGCTGAACTCGTTGGCGCATCCCGCCGGACAGATCGCGCGGCAGATAGTCGGCGTAGCCGCTGAGCCCGACCTCGTCGAGCCAGCGTTGCGAACGTTGCGCCCGCTCGCCGCGCGAGACTCCCCGAAGGCGCAGCGCAAGATCGATATTGGCGCGCGCGGTGCGCCACGGAAGCAGCGCGTCGTCCTGGAACACCAGTGCGCGATCGGCCGAGGGGCCGGTCACGGTGTCCTCGTCGGCGCGGATCACCCCGGCGGCGGGCTTGCGCAGTCCGGCGATGGCGCGCAGCAACGTCGACTTGCCGCAGCCGGATTTGCCGACCAGGACCAGGATCTCCCCGGCCGCGACCGTCAGATCCAGGTCGTGCACCACGGTTTTGCGGCCGTAACTGATCCGCACGGACTCCAGGTCCAAGCGCATGCCGACCGAGACGCTGGGCGCGGCGGTGGTCGTGGTCATGAGGCAACCTCTCGCGGCAGCCAGCGGGTCACCCGACGGCCTGCCAGTTCGACGATTCCGGAGGTGAGGAAACCGAGTACACCGATGGTGATCATCCCGACGAACACGGCCGGGTAGTCGACGATGGTGTAGGACTGCCAGGTGCGGTAGCCGATGCCGAGGCGCCCGGAGATCATCTCCGCGGAGATCAGGCAGATCCAGGCCACGCCCATTCCCACCGACAGCCCGCTGAACACACCGGGCAGGATGCCGGGCACGACGACCCTGGTCAGCACCTCCCGCCGCGAGGCGCCCAGCGTGCGGATGGCGTCCTCCCAGATGGTCGGCAGTGCCCGCGTCGCATGCCTGGTGCTCACCAGCACCGGGAACAGCGACGCGGTGAAAGTGATGAACACGATGCCGGATTCGTCACTGGGGAACAGCAGGATCGCCACCGGCACCAGCGCGATCGCCGGAATCGGTCGGATCAGCTCGGCCAGCGAGCCGAACACATCGGCCAGCAATCGCGACCGACCGAGCCCGATGCCCGCCAGCACGCCGACGACCGCGGCCAGACCGAATCCGGTGACGATCCGGATCAGCGACTGCGCCACATCGAGGTAGTACTGACCGGTCCCGAGATGTTCACCGAACTCGGCGACGATCTCGGTCACCGTCGGCAGCGTGTCGAACCGCAACCCCGCGCGTACATTGCCCGCGGTGAGCAGTTGCCACAGACCGACGGCCGCGGCCACCGAGGCGACTCGGATCACCCGCGACACCCACACCGATCTGGCGGGAGCGCTGTCGGCGTGCAGCGCAGCGGTATCGGTGCTGTCGACACCGGTCCTGGTCGGGGCGGACAGCCCGGAGACCGTGCTCATCCGCGCACTTCCGTGACAGCCTGCTCATAGGAGACCGGCGCGGCTGCGGGATGGGTACCGCGAAAGCGGTCGGCCGCTGCCTGCGTGGTGAACGGCAGGTACTGCGTGCCCTCGCGCAACCAGATGGCCTTGTCGGCGAACCAGCGAGTACCCAGCTCGGCATCGGGGACATACACCGCGCGAATCGTCTTGCCCTGCGCCTTCGCTGCCTGCACCGCCCGCAACAAGCAGCCGGGGTTCGCGGTGGGCTGGGGCTTGTCGGCGCCGTCGACCCAGATCTCGCCGGCCAGCGCCGGATCACTCACCGCCACAGCGCAGATCGGATCGGTCCCGGTCACCTTGCTCGGGTTGACCCCCGACGCCAGCGCGGTGTCGTAGTCCGTACGGCCGGTCTCTGCGAACGCCTTGCGCAGCGGGCCGTCCTGGACGAAGGCATCGATGTCGAGATCGGCGAAATCTCCGATCGACTTCAGGTAGTTCACGTCGTCCTTGAACGCCGCGATCAGGTTCGCCTTGAGCGTGGTGTCGAAACTGGTACCGCCGGGGCCGTTGTAGAGATACACGACCTCTTGCGGCAGGCCCGACCCCTTGGCGACGAGATCGGCTGCCTCGAAAGGCTTCTCGTTGAGAAACGCGGTCGCGTCCAGCTGCGCCGCGAGGAAGGCCTGCAACACCTCCGGGTGGTCGGCCGCGTAGGTCCGGCGCGCCACCACGCCGTGGAAGGTCGGCACATTCAGTTCGGCGCCGTCGTAGAGCAGCTTGGCCTTGTTCTGCTGCACGAGCAGACCCGGCCACGCCACGAACTGCGACAGTGCGCCCACCTGATGCGATTCCAGCGCGGACGCCCCGACCTGCGGCTGCTGGTTGAGCACCTCCACGCCCTTGGCCGGGTCGATCCCGGCCCGGCTCAGCGCCTGCACCAGGGTGCCGTGGCCCGCCGAACCCACGCTGGCCGAGATCTTCTGCCCGGCCAGATCGGTCAGCGAACGAGCAGGTGAATCATTGGGCACCACCACCATGTTCAGTGCGCCCTTGGGGTTGTAGCCGGTGATCGAGACCAGCTCGGTGCGTGCGCGTTCATTGGCCTGCGTGCGAGATCCGTTGATCAGCAACGGGTAATCGCCCATGGAGCCGATGTCTATCTTCTCGGCCACCATCTGGGCGGTGATCGGCGCGCCGGTGTCGTAGTCCTGCCACTCCACCTGATACTTCGCGCCACCACCGTCGGTGATCTTCTGCAGCCGCTGCTCCAGGTAGCCCTGCGCTCTGAGCAGGGTGCCCGCGGTGACGGTATTGATGGTCTTGGACTGGTAGCCGATGACGACCTTGACGGTGCCCGCCGGTGCGGCGTCGGTACTTTCGAGCGAGCAGCCCGCCGCGGCAAGCGCGAGAGCCAGTGCGACAGGGGCGAATCGAGTGATCTTCATGCGTGGAGTTCCCGGTTTTCAGCGGAGCAGATAGGGCATGTTGACGGTGACAGCACCGGTGGGGCAGCGCGCCGCACACGGCCCGCAGTACCAGCACTCGTCGACGTGCATGTAGGCCTTGCCCGAATCATCGTGAATGGCAAGGGAATCGAGCGGACACATGTCGACACAGAGGGTGCAGCCGGTGATGCACAGTGACTCGTCGATCGTCACCGGGACGTCGGCGCGCTGGGGGACCAATGCCATTACAGGACCTTCCATTCGGGGGTGCTGCGGGTGAGGCTGCCGCGCATGGTGATGCGGTCACCGCGCATGCGGATGTATTCGAGATCGACGGGTCGGCCGTCGTCGAGGTGGGTGAGTCGTTCGAGCATGAGCAGCGGCGCACCGGCCGGGGTATCGAGCGTGGTCGCGGTGTGTGGATCGGCCGCGACGGCTTCCAGTGCGAGGTCGGCGGCGCCCAGCGACTGTCCGGTGATCTGTTCGAGCAGCACGAACACGTCGGTGGTCTCGAGATCGTGGGTGAGCAGCTCGGTGCCGATATCGGGCGCGAGGTAGGTGAGGTCGAGGCTCAGCGGCAGATCGGCGAGAAACCGCAGGCGTTCGATGTAGACGACTTTGTCGCCGGGCGCCAGCTCGAGCCGGCGCGCGACGGCCGGGGGAGCGGTGATCGTGGTGGCCGCACGGACCTCGTTGCGGACGGTGCCGTGTCCTTTGAGGGTCTCCTGCAGGCCGAGCAGGGCATCGAGGCCGTGGTCGAACTTGCGGGCGGCGACCCGGGTGCCGAGTTTCGGGGCGCGGTCGATGAGCCCCTCGTCACGCAGCAGCGCCAGCGCTTCGCGCACAGTGTTGCGCGAGGTGCCGTGCTCGGCGGCGAGTTCCTGCTCGCCGGGCACCGTGCCCACCACCGCGCCCGCCAGGATCTGGTGGCGCAGGATATCGGCGACCCGGCGCGCCCGATCGGCGCGCTGACCGCGAATCGGGGTGGGCTCCTGAGCCCCTGTTTTCTCGCTGACCTGCATGAACAGCGACGATAGCGGCGATTTCGCGGCACTCGGCCCGTCGCGATTCCGACGTGAATTCAGGGGATGTTTCTACGCCGGGTGGCGGCTCGCGCGACCTGCGGGTATCGGCGGCGAAACCGCTATTGCGCCACCTCGGGGCGCGAGGCCGACATTGCGATCACGTCGATCGCAATGTCGGCGCGGGCTCATGGCTGGCCGGGATTGAGCACGATGAACAGCCCCTTGGCCTCGGCGCACAACCGGTCGTCATCGTGCATCGTCGCGCGTAGGTACACCTTGCGGCCTTCGACTTTCTCGGTCCACGCGCGCACCGTCAGTTCGCGATTGAGCGGGGTGATCGAGCGGTAATCGAGGGTGAGCGAGGCCGTGCGGGTCACCGACTTGGTGGCCAGCGCGGCGGTCATGCCGATGATGTCGTCGAAAGCGAGGGCGATGTGCCCACCGTGGGCGGCGTTGTTGCCGCCCAGGTGGAAGCTGCGGAAGGTGACCTTCGCGGTGACGCCGTCGCTGTCACCGCTGACCACCGTGTACGGCGGCAGGGTGATATTGCCGCGCGCGGGCAGGTCGATGCGGGTCCAGCTGGGCGAGGACCACTCGTCTACCACTGCCTCGTCGAGGCGGGCATTGAGCTGCTCGAGGGTCGCGACGGCCTCTTTGGCGAGCTCGTCGGACGGGTTCACCAGCCGCGCGCGGTCCATCAGCGCGCGGACCTGTTCGATCAGCTCGCCGTAGTGCGGCCCGCCCACCGGGTTGTCGGCACCGCGGTTCTTCCGCGCCTGGATCAGCTCGGCGACCGGCCGGAATCCACCTTCGTGATGCTTCTCGTCCGGGAGCGAGTTGCCGACCTGTGTATCGTCCATATGCAACACGTTATCGCTGCCGAGCTGGATGTTCGCGCCGGGGATCGGTGTCAGGTCTACTAGGCTGGGTCCCGATCACCGAGTAGGTCCTAGGTACCGGAGCGTCGGCGCACCACCGGTGGTGCCCCCTCCGGGTGAGCGGCGAAAGGCTGAGCGCATGGGTATCGCGGCGGTTGTGTTCGACATGGACGGCGTGCTGATCGATTCCGAACCCATCTGGGAACAGGTCAGGCACGATTATGTGGTCCTCAAAGGTGGCCGGTGGCAACCGGATTCGCAGAGGAAGATGATGGGGATGAACACCGTCGAGTGGTCGTCGTACCTGGCCGACGAGCTGGGTGTGGCCGAATCGGCCGACAAGGTGGCTGCCGACGTCATCGATCTGATGGCCGACAGATACGCCCATCATGTCCCGCTGTTGCCCGGCGCGGTCGAGGCGGTACAGCGGTGCGCGGGCAGCTGGAAACTCGGCCTGGCCAGCTCTTCGCCTGCCACGGTGATCGATCTGGTGCTCGCGAAGTCCGGCCTGCTCGACCTTTTCACCACGGTGCTGTCCACCGAGGAGGTCGGACGCGGCAAGCCCGCACCCGATGTCTACCTGACCGTCGCGCAGCGTCTGGGTGTGGACCCGAAAGACTGTACGGCCGTGGAGGATTCGACCAACGGTCTGCTCTCCGCGCACGGCGCCGGGATGCGTCTGGTCGCGGCGCCGCGCCCGGAATTCCCGCCGCACCCCGACGCGCTCGCCCTGTCCGACGCGGTCATCGGCGATCTCGATCAGCTCACCGCCGACGTCGTGACCGGAACCGCCTGACTCAGAAGCTGCCGGTGACGCCGTCGATCCGTTCGCGCAATAGGTCGGCGTGGCCGTTGTGGCGGGCGTATTCCTCGATCATATGCAGGTACACCCAGCGCAGGGTGTAGTCGTCGCTGCGCCACGGAACGTGGAACACATGGTCGAGGGAGAGGTCGGCGACGGCGCCGTCGCAGGCGGCGACCTCGGCGTGGAAGGCGGCGAAGACCTCCTCGGCGGGCGCGGACGCGAGGTCGTCGAAATCGGCGTCCGGCTGGTCGTCGGTGCTGTAAACCGGTTCGACTTCCTGGCCCGCCGCCGACAGCCGGAACCAGCCCCGCTCCACTTCGGTGAGATGGCGGACCAGCCCGAGCAGCGACAGCGACGACGGCTCCACCGACCGTGTGGCGAGCTGTTCACCATCGAGTCCGCCGCATTTGCCGAGCAAGGTCTGGCGGTGAAAGTCCAACCAGGACTGCAACATCGCCCGTTCGTCAGCGCCTACCAGGGTCCTGGTGGGCTGGAGTTCGGGTGCTTTCCACGTCATCGAGGCGAGGCTACCCGCCGCCATATCGCGGTGCAGCTCGATTTCAAGTGTCGCGTCACCGATTCATCGGTCCGCCCACTCGGAGCCCTCGCTGATCCGGCACACTGGCCCGATGGGTGACCAACGCGACGACCAGCCCGAAGTCGTAGTCCACGTCGGTGACGGCTCCGACGCGCCGCACCCCGTCGACCCCGCCCAGCCGGGTCTCACCGCTAACGATCCCGCGCCCGAACACCCCTTCCTCTTGCTCACCCGGACCCCCACGGACCACATCCAGGCCCGCTACCTCCCCGATGGCACCTACGAACTCGAACACACCACCGGCCCCACCCACCGCCAGCTGTTCACCAACGACGCGGTCCTGGTCCGCGACATCGTCTGGTCCTGGGTCCAACGCGACACCTGGTGGTCCGACACCGTCGCCTGGACCACCGTCGATCCCGCCATCGCCGAACTCCACGCCCTGCACACCGAACTCTCCGACATGCTCGACGGCATCTCCCTGATGGACTCGGTCACCGACGAACTGGACCGGGCCCTGGCTCGCGCCGACGAACTCCTCGACGCCGACTTCGATTTCGACCTCGGTGAATAGGAGGCCGGCGCCGGCCGTGCATCCCGACGTGACCGAGGCGCGAAATCTCATCAGCGCTCTGGGGCTGCACATTTCAGCCGCCGTTCCCGAAGTGGACAACGCCGAGTACGGCGCGGTCGTATCGAATGTGGGTTGTGGTTCGGTCAGGTTCCGGGTGGGCAAGCAGACCCCGACGAAGATTGGTTTGTTCGTTTCGGTGTGGCGGCGTGCCGAGGACGGTTCGACGGAACCTTTCGCGGCCGAAGACGGCGTCGATCTGCTGGTGATCACCGCCCGCACCGGACCGAGGTTCGGGCAGTTCGTGTTTCCCGCGAGCGCACTTGTCGAACACGGGATCCTGTCGGTCGCCGGTCGTGGCGGCAAGCGCGGGTTCCGGGTCTACCCACCGTGGTCGCAAGTAGCGAACACACAGGCGCGACAGTCACAGAAATGGCAGTGTGGCTACTTCCTCGACCTCGAAAGAATTGATTCGCCGACCGCGTGGAATCTGTACGAACCGGTGCGCCTTCCCGCTGGCTCATCGCACAGCGGCGAGAAGCGCTGATGTGAATTACAGTGGCGCCGTGGGGATTACCGAATACGGCCCAGGCGATGTCGTGTACTTTCCGGCGGGGCCGTTCAGCGGCATCTGTGGGGTCGTCCGAGAGGTCGACGCCCGGCGGGCACAGCTGCGCATCGAATTCGGCGAGGGGACCGTCCACCGGGAAGGCAATGTCCTGCGGGAGCGGCGGCACAAGCTGACAGTCGGGTTCGACGAGGTCGAGTTGATGTAGCGACTCGGAGTTCGTCTTGCGGCGCCCGCTGCCGGTGGGCGATGATTGCGTCCAGCATGCTGAATTCCGATCCCTCTTTCGACAGCCTCGAAGGCTTATCTGTGGGGGACGCGCTGGGCGCGCAATTCTTCGTCCCCGGGCGCTCGATCCCCGATCTTCTTGCCGGACGAGCACCGGCCGCACCCTGGCAATGGACCGACGACACCGAGATGGCGTGTTCGGTGTACGCCGAAATCCGAGACCGCGGCAGGGTGGATCGCGATGCTCTCGCGGCCGCATTCGCCGACCGTTGCGAACCGTACCGCGGCTACGGGCCGGGCACAGTTGTCGTGCTGCACGAGATTCGAGACGGGCGTCCGTGGGCCGAAGCGGCGGGTGCGGTGTTCGACGGGCGGGGATCGTGGGGTAACGGCGCCGCGATGCGGGTGGCGCCGCTCGGTGCGCGTTTCGCCGGAGATCCGGACCGGGCCGCGGCGCAGGCGGCGATGTCCGCGGAGCTGACCCATCGGCATCCGGAAGCGATCGTGGGGGCGATGGCGGTCGCGGTTGCGGCCGCATACGCTGCCGACTCTCGCGAAAAGAGCTGTGCACCTGATGAATTGCTGACAGCAGTCGAGCCGTATCTGGTCGACGGGCGTACCGCGCAGGGTGTGCGTCGAGCCCGGCAGCTGCTCGGTCGAACGGTAGCCGAGGCAGCCTATGAACTGGGCAACGGCGCACGGGTCAGCGCTCAGGACACCGTGCCCTTCACCCTGTGGGTGGCCGCCACCTACCTCCACGACTATCCGGCGGCGTTGTGCGCCTGTATCGAGGCTGGCGGAGATGTCGACACCACGGCCGCGATCGTCGGCGGAATCGTGGCAGCCCATACCGGCACCGGAGATCGAGGCCGCACCCGGGGAATTCCGGCGCAGTGGCTCGCTGCGCGGGAACCGCTGCCCGAATGGGCGCTGGGTTCTCAGCGGGCGCGAGCGCTCCAGCGGCCGTCGTAGCGGACTTCGATCGGGTGGGCGAAGGCGGTGGAGACATGGTCGGTGGTGATGACCTCGGTGGCCGGGCCCGCGGCGACGGTGTGGCCGTCGGCGATGAGCAGAGCGTGGGTGGTGGTGCTCGGAAGTTCCTCGAGGTGATGGGTGACCAGGATCGAGGCGACCTCGGGGTGGGTGTGATCGAGGGTGTCGATGGTGGTGAGCAGTTGTTCGCGGGCGGCCAGGTCGAGGCCCGTGGAGGGTTCGTCCAGGAGTAGGACTCGGGGGTCGCTGATCAGGGCGCGGGCGATCAGGGTGCGGCCGCGTTCGCCCTGGGACAGCGTGGGCCAGATGTCTTCGGCCCTGCCGGACAGGCCGAGGGTGTCGATGATCGCGTCGGCGCGGGCGAGGTCGTCGGCGGACGGTGACCAGCGCATCGGAGTATCGATCGTGCCGGTGACGCCGGTGAGGACGACCTCGCGCACCGTGAGCGCGGACCGCAGGGGATGGCGCGGGTTGACGTGGCCGATCGAGCGGCGCAGCCGAGCCAACTCCACCCGGCCGAACTGTTCGCCGAGCACCCGCACGGCCCCGGTGGTGGGGAAGGTGACCGCGCCGCAGAAGCCCAGCAGCGTGCTCTTGCCCGCGCCGTTGGGGCCGAGCAGAGCCCAGTGCTCACCGGCACGCACGGTCAGCGAGATGCCGTTGATGATCTTCTTGCCGTCGCGACGGAAGGTCACGTCGTCGAGTTCGATCACGGGAGCGCCGGTCATGTGAAGGCCTCCTTCAAGGCGGACAGGTGCGTGCGGCTGAATTCCGCTGCGGCAGTAGGGTTTCGGGCGGCGATTGCCTGGGTCAGCTGCTCGTGCGCGCAGTGGTCGGCCTGCTCGGAGCGCACCGGGCGCAGATCGAGCATGTCGATCATGGCCAGGCGCAGGCGCGGGAGGAAGCTGTCGAACAGCTGGGTGAGCACGTCGTTGTGCGCGGCGACGATGACCGCGCGATGGAAGGCCATGTCGGCATCGACGTGAGTGGCGACGGTCTGGCCCTCGGCGCGGCGACCCGCCAGGGCGCGCCGGATGGCCCGCAGGTCAGCAGGCGTACGCCGGTGCGCGGCGAGTGCGGCGGCCTCCGCTTCGATCGCGATGCGCGCCTCGATCACCGCGGCGATGGTGGCGCCACGCAGCACGACATCCCAGTCCTCGGAGACGTCGAGTGCGGTGACGAATACCCCGGAGCCCTGCCTGCTGTCGAGCACGCCTTTGCCCGCGAGTTCCCGGATCGCCTCGCGCAGGGTCGAGCGGCCCACGCCCAACTGGGCGGCGAGCAGCGTCTCGCCCGGTAACCGATGGCCCAACGGCCATTCGCCCGCACGGATCCGCCCGAGCAGGAGTTCGGCCGCTTGTGCGGCCAGCGGCTGACGTCGTACCTGCGATACCACCGATAAACCTCTCTACTTGTCTGAGGAGTTGTGGTAGAAGTGTACCCATCATGACCAACACCGCGCTTCTTCTCGGCCGCCACGGCGGGGCCTGACCGACCGGCCGCCCCGCCGTGGGGCTCAGTCATGGCCGGTCGCCGTAGTCTCGTGGCCCGTCGTGGCCAGGAAGCAGAGCAAGTCATGACCGAATTCCCCGCCCTGACCACCCCCTCGGGCGCTGTCGCCGACGGCGCGCCCGCGTGGAACCGGCAGCGCCATTCCGCGATGCCGTCGTATCGATACCGCGATGTCCATCGACGCGTGGATGTCCCTGTCGGGCAACGTGATTGGCCCGACGCGAGGATGACCACCGCGCCGCTGTGGGTCCCCGTCGACCTGCGTGACGGCAACCAGGCGCTGGCCGAACCGATGGACCCGGCTCGCAAACGCCGGTTCTTCGAGCTGCTGATCGCCATGGGCTACAAGGAGATCGAGGTCGGCTACCCGTCCGCCTCGCAGACCGACTTCGATTTCGTGCGACTGCTGGCCGACACCCCGATCGCCCCGCCGGACGTGGCCATCGTCGTATTCACCCCGGCGCGTCGTGACCTGATCGAACGGACCGTCGAGTCGGTGCGCGGTATCGCCAACGAGGTGGTGATCCACCTGTACACCGCTACCGCGCCGGTCTGGCGTGAGGTGGTCCTCGGCAAGGATCGCGCGCAACTGCGCGAGTTGATCGTCGCCGGTGCTCGCGATGTCCTGGAACTGGCGGGCGAGCTGCCAAACGTGCGGTTCCAGTTCTCGCCGGAAGTGTTCAACCTGACCGAACCGGATTTCGCCCTCGAGATCTGCGACGCCGTCACCGAGCTGTGGCAGGCGACCCCCGGTCGGCCGGTGACGCTGAATCTGCCTGCGACAGTGGAGGTCGCGACGCCGAACATCTATGCCGACCAGATCGAGTACATGCACCGCAACCTGGCTCGTCGCGACGGTGTGATCCTGTCGGTGCACCCGCACAACGACCGGGGGACCGGCATCGCCTGCGCCGAACTGGCCGTACTGGCCGGCGCGCAACGTGTGGAGGGCTGTGTCTTCGGCAACGGCGAACGCACCGGCAACGTCGACATCGCCACCCTGGCCCTGAACCTGCACGCCCAGGGCGTGGACCCGATGATCGACTTCTCCGATATCGACGAGATCCGCCGCACCGTCGAGCACTGCACCCGCCTACCCGTCCACGACAGGCACCCGTACGTAGGCGATCTCGTCCACACTGCCTTCTCCGGCACCCACCAGGACGCGATCCGCAAGGGCATGGCCGAGCATCGCCGACGGGCAGCGGCCGATGGCATCCCCGAACGCGAATCGCGTTGGCAGGTGCCATATCTGCCGATCGACCCCGCAGATCTCGGTCGCTCGTACGACGCGGTGATTCGGGTCAATTCCCAGTCCGGCAAGGGTGGCATCGCCTATCTGCTGCACACCGAGTACGGGCTGGACCTGCCACGGCGCCTGCAGATCGACCTGGCGAAGCGGGTCCAAGAACACGCCGACGAGACCGGCGCGGAGATCACCGCCAAGGAACTGTTCACGCTGTTCGAGCAGGCATACACAGCCCCCGAACGCCGAATCACGCTGGTGCGGTGGGAGATCGCGGACGGCGCCACCGAGATCGTTCTCGACGCGTACGGCAACGAACGGCGCTCGATACACCACAGCGTGGGCCCGGTCGAGGCACTGACCGCCGCCCTCGCCGGGGCGGGCCACCCCATCGAGATCCTCGGCCTGACTCAGCACTCCGTGGACAAAGGCGCCGACAGCACTGCCGTGAGCTACGTCGAATACCGAGCGGCGGGCCGCAGCGGGTGGGCGTTCGGCCGCGACATCTCGGTCGTGGCGGCCTCACTGGAAGCGGTGCTGAACGCCGTCAACGGGACGGGATAGGTCTATCGGGGCGGTCGCACTGTCGGCCGCCCCGCGTCGCCGGGCGAGTCAGTCCGCGTCGCCCTCGCACAGTCGTCGAACGCATCGAACTCCGCCTCGTACTGGGGCGGAACCGAGTCCTCGACGGCATTCTCGATCGGGTCCCAGATCGCATTGCACCCCGCGGGGGCGGGCGGCCACGACTCGATGTACTCGACCAACGGCGACGAGGGTGGCTCGGCTTCCTCGGCTGCTGCGACACCTGCGGTGGCCAGGGTCAATGCCGCGGCGGCACCCGCGGTGGCGATGATCCGGCAAACACTGTTCATGACATCCTCCTGTCCGCGCTGACATGCGATGTCCGGTAATCCTAGCTCCGCGACACCGCGCGTCGCGGGCCCGAAAACAGCAAGCACCTGGTCGCCATGCCGTCAGCACCACCCCGTCAGGTACATCAGGCCGAGGCTGGTGGTGCCGAGGATCAGGCCGAGGGTGCCGCCGAGGATCAGGGGGCGCGGACCTGCGGTGCGCAGGCGGGCGAGGCTCAGGGAGGTGCCGATGGCGGCGAGGACGGACGCGATGAGCCAGCCGCTGAGGGTGGCGAGCGGCGCGGTCAGCTCGGCCGGGACGATGCCGAGGCCCGCGATGACGGAGGCGGCCAGGAACAGGATCACGAAGAGGGGAACCGCCTGACGCAGCGAGGCCTGGGGTAGATCGGTCTGCTCGGCGATGTGGCGGCGGCCGACGTGCAGGCCGACGCAGAGCGGGATGATGGCGAGGCTGCGCACCATTTTCACGATCACCGCGAACTGGGCCGCGCCGGCGCCGAAGATGACGCCCGCGGCCAACACGGACGACGTGTCGTTGATCGCGGTGCCAGCCCACAGTCCGAATGCCTCCTGCGACAGGCCCAGAGCGCGGCCCATCGGCGGATACACCAGCACGGCCGTGACATTGAAGATGAAGATGGTGCACAGGGCGTAGGCGACCCGTTGCTTGTCGGGCCGCAGGACCGCGGTGGCCGCGGCGATCGCGGACGCGCCGCAGATCGTGGTGCCCACGGCGATGAGGGTCGCCGACTCCTTGTCCACCGCCAGCATCCGTCCGACGAAGAACGCCGCCACCCCGCCGACGAGCAGCGTCCCGATCAGCACCACCGCGGTCTCGCGCCCCACACTCAGGACCGAACCCAGCGGCAGTCCGAGCCCCAGCAGCACGATCGCCAGCCCGAGCAAGCGCTGGCGGGCGACATCGAGCCCGGGGCCGAACGTCTCGCCCGTCACGTCCTTGCGTCGCAGCACCATCCCGGCGACGGCGCCCGCGCCGAGCGCGAGCACCGGCGTGCCGATCATCGGCAGCGCCTTGCCGAACGGCGTGGCCACGGTTGCCAGGAGTGCGGCGAGGATCAGGCCGGGAGCGAGAGCGGGTGCGCGGTTCACTCCTTCACCCTCGCGCCACCGAGGACTCCGAGGTAGAGACCGAATTCGCAGGGGGTCATAATTTGTACTTATGGCCCTGCTGGCGGCGTGTGTGGTTTCCTGGATCTGTGCGGAAACGAACCCGGCTGACTGTCGCCACCGGTGTCGGATTGATGCTGTGGGGTGAATGGGCGAATCGGCGCGCCTCCCGTCGGTGCGTCGGCCCGCCACGCCCAGGGTCGGAAGCAGTCGTGGTCCTCGGGTATCGCAACACCGGTTCGCGCGCCAACGGTATGAACCGGTGGCGGGTGCGCGCCGGTCTGCGATCCATCGATCCGCGTGCGACCGAGACCCGACTCGTGCTGTGCGGGGGCGCCTGCGCGGGGCCGGAAACCGAGGCGGCGCTGATGGGGCGCTACGCCGTGGAAACGTGTGGCTACGAGGGCGAACTCGTCCTGGAGGAATCGAGCCGATCCACCTGGGAGAACATCGCTTTCGCGATTCCCTACCTGAAGGACGTCGACCGGATCAAGATCGTCTCACTGCCCACCCACGCCGAGACCGCCCGCGCCTACCTCGCGGAACAGAGCCCGGAACTGGCCGTCCGCCTCGTCCCCGGACAGGAGTACCGATTCGGCGAATGGATGCCACTGAAACCGGTGTTCGCGCTCTACGGGGTGGCCAAGAAGCTGCGCCGCCGATTCGGCCCGGATCACGGCGGCGACGGTGCCTGATGTGGTGGCGCGCCGCCGGTCACCCATAATCGGGCCATGACGCTGCCACCCGGAACCCCCGACCTGGAGGTCCTCGATCTCCTCGTGTCGGTGGCCGAGCTGGGCAGCCTGGGTGCCGCCGCGCGCAGACACGGGGTCAGCCAGCCCGCCGCGAGCATGCGGATCAGCGCGCTGGAACGGCGCATGCACGTGAAGCTGCTCGACCGTGCGCCGACCGGTTCGGAACTCACCGACGCGGGTCGCGCTGTCGTCGCCCACGCGCGCACCGTCCTGGCCGCCGTCAAAGACCTCGTGGAGGATGTCGCCCGGCTCCGCGCCGCACAAGCCCCGCGCTTGCGCATCGCCGCCTCCAAGACCATCGCCGACCATCGCATTCCCCATTGGCTCGCCGCCCTGCGTGCCGATCACCCCGAAGTCGTGATCTCGCTCGAAGTAGAGAACTCGACCCAGGTCGCGGGCCTCGTGCGCGACGGCACGGCCGATCTCGGATTCGTGGAAGGTCCGCATCCACCGGCCGGACTCGGCAGTCGAGTGCTCGGCGCCGACGATCTCGTCGTCGTCGTGGCGCCTAATCATCCATGGGCGCAACGGAAGACCCCGGTCACGCTGACTGAGCTGGCAGGTACCGCCCTGCTGTGGCGCGAACCGGGTTCGGGCACCCGCGACACCGTGTGGGATCTGCTGGCCACGGCGGCGCCCCCGGCCGGTCCGGCCGCGGAACTCGGCTCGACCGGTGCGATCGTGGCCGCGGCCCGAACCGGCATGGCTCCCGCGGTACTGAGCCGATTGATCGCCGCACCGGACCTCGTCACCGGCACCCTGGTGGAGGTCCCCTCGGCCGACTCGGCCCGCCTGACCCGCAAATTCCGCGCCATCTGGCGCCGCAACACCCCACCGTCGGGACCCGCCGAACTCCTCGTCGATCGGGCCGCCCGTCTGGAAATCGCTCGCGGCGCGGCGGTGGGGCTTCCCGCCGACGCCGCATCGTCACAGGTGGAGGGCCCGCAGTAGCGCGTCGCCCGCTCCACGTGACGCCGATCAGTCCGGCATCGGCCCGAGTTCGGGGCGAAATAGTGCGTGAGCGGGGCCGACGGCTCTAGTCTGTTATGGCTACGCACTGTGGAGGTTGGATCAAATGACGGTCGAGATCGTGACCGACCCGGCGCCGGAAAGCCTGTGGTCCGGATCGGGCAGGGCGACCGGAGCACCGCCGACGTCGATGATCGAGCGGATGACGCTCATTCTGGACGCGTTCGACGCCGCCACCCCCACGCTGACGCTGCTCGGGCTCGCCGAACGCACCGGGCTGCCGCGCTCGACCGTGCATCGCATCCTCGACCAGATGATCCGGCTGCGCTGGCTCGCGCACACCCCCGGCGGCTACCGACTGGGTCTGCGGGTGCTCGAACTCGGCGGGCTCGCGGCCGAGCAGAACGAACTGCGCGAAGTAGTGGGGCCGCTGCTCTACGAACTCAGTCAGCGCACCGGACTGGTCGGTCACCTCGCGGTGCTGGACGGGCGCGAGGTGTTGTTCCTCGATCGTTCGGGTGGCCGGGGTGGGGTGGTCATCCCGACCCGCGTCGGGGGCAGGCTGCCCGCGCACTCCACAGCGGTCGGCAAGGCGCTGCTGGCCACGCTGGAGCCCGGGATCGCGGAAGCCTCACTGCGTGGCAACGCCGTGGCGCGGACCGCGCGCACGATCGTCGACCGGGCCGAACTGCACCGCGAACTCGCTCGTATTCGCAACCGGCAGGGCGTGGCCGTCGACACCGAGGAATCGCTACCGGGCGTCGGCTGCGTGGCGGTGCCGATCCGCGGCCGCAGCGTCGCGGTGGCGGCGATCTCGCTGTCGGGGACGGTCAACGGCGAGCGCACGGCACTCGACACCGCGCGGCTGGCTCGCGCGCTCGCCGAGGTGGCCAAGGAAGCGTCGCGCACCCTGGCCCCCCGGCACCCGCACTAGGACTCGCGCCGCGCGATCGCCCGACCGGCCGCGCGACCGGAGAAGATGCACCCGCCGAGGAACGTGCCCTCCAGCGCGTTGTAACCGTGCACGCCGCCACCACCGAATCCGGCGACCTCACCGGCGGAATACAGGCCAGGGAACGCCGAGCCGTCCGGGCGCAGCACCTGCGAATCCAGGTCGGTCTGCAGTCCGCCCAGGGTCTTGCGGGTCAGCACATTGAGGCGTACCGCGATGAGCGGGCCGTGGGCGGGGTCGAGAATGCGGTGCGGTTTGACGACGCGGACCTTGTCGCCGAGGAACTTGCGGGCGTTGTTGATCGCGATCACCTGCGCGTCCTTGGAGAACGAGTTCGTGACTTCGCGGTCGCGGCCCACGATTTGGTGTTCGAGGGCGGCGACGTCGAGCTTCGGGCCGCGCGCGATCTCGTTCATCCCGTCGACGAGCTCGGCCAGCGAATCGGCGACCACGAAGTCGACACCGTGCTGCTTGAAGGCTTCCACCGGCCCCGGCGCGCCCTTGGCGAGCCTGCTGCGCACGGTGAACTTCAAGTCTTTGCCGGTGATGTCGGGATTCTGTTCCGAACCCGACAGCGCGAACTCCTTCTCGATGATCGACTGGTTCAGGACGAACCACGAGTAGTCGTAGCCGGTCGACAGGATCTGGCGCATGGTCGCGTTGGTGTCGAAACCGGGGAAACACGGTGCGGGCATCCGGTTTCCGTTCGCGTCGAACCACAGCGACGACGGGCCGGGAATGATGCGAATGGCGTGGTCGGGCCAGATCGGATCCCAGTTGTTGATGCCTTCGGTGTAGTGCCACATCCGGTCGCGGTTGACCAGCGCCGCGCCCGCCTGCTCGGAGATGGCGAGCATCCGGCCGTCCACGTAGGCGGGGACACCGGAGATCATCGTCTCCGGGCACGGGCCGAGACGTTCGGTGGGCCAGTTGCGGCGGATGAGGTCGTGGGCATGACCGATGCCGCCCGAACTCACCAGAACCGCCGGTGCCGCGAAGCTGAACTCGCCCACCACATCCCGGTTCGACGCCTGGCCGCGGTCGGTGTCGGAGGGCGCGAGAACACTGCCGCTGACTCCGGTCACGGCGCCGTCTTCGACGATCAGCTCGTCGACGCGGTGCCGGAACGCGAAGCGCACCAATCCTTTTGCCTCACCGGCCAGGACCGGATCCCGGAAGACACGAAGCACTTCGGGCCCGGTGCCCCAGGTGAGATGGAACCGTGGGACCGAGTTGCCGTGTCCGCCGGCGAGGCCGCCGCCCCGCTCGGCCCAGCCGACCAGCGGGGTGAAGCGCAAACCCAAGGCGTGCAGGTAATCTCGCTTCTCGTCGGTGGCGAAGCGCACGTAGGCCTTCGCCCACTCGCGGCCCATCCGATCCTCGTCCTCGCGGTCGAAACCGGCCGAACCCAGCCAATCCTGCAGTGCCAGTTCGTAGGAGTCCTTGATGCCCATCCTGCGCTGTTCCGGGCTGTCGACGACGAACAACCCACCCAGCGACCAGAACGCCTGCCCGCCGAGGTTGGCGCGATTCTCCTGATCGAGGACCAGCACCTTGCGTCCGGCGAGCACCAATTCGTGGGTGGCGACCAGGCCCGCCAGTCCGGCACCGACGACGATCGCGTCGGGGGTGAAATCTTCGGTGGGCTCAGGCGCTGTGCTCGGCATGCCTGGAACGTAGCATTGGTTCGTCGGCGGGCGGGGGCAAGTCCTGGAAAACACCCTGACCAGCGACATTCCATTCGATGAAAGGCTCGACAAGCTCATGAACGTCCGAACCCGTACCGGCGCTGCCGTCCTCACCCTCGCCGTCGTGGCCGGCCTCGGCGCCACCTCCTGTTCGAAGACGCGCTGGTGTGAGCGCGATCAGGGCGACGTTCACGTCGCCGACTCCTATTGCGAACGTGGTGTCGCGGGCTATGAGTGGGAGCCCGATCACGACAAGCCGAAGTACAAGAAGAAGCCCAAGAAGCACTGAGAATCGGCAGCGGTGTTGTGCCGCAGGCGATCCGAGATACAACCGTGGCGCAGCCGATGCCGATTTCGTGCCATGAAGATGCAGGTCAGCGGGTATTCCACCACTGAGCACGCCGAATGCTGTTGGGGCAGGAGGCGAATCGCTCTTTCTCTATTTCTCACAACGGCGTGAGTGGGTGGGCACGATGACCAATCGGAAGGCAATTCGTATCGTCGCAAGGCAGACAGCGCGAGCGCTGTCGGTGTTGCTACTGGCTGCGGGAATCGGGACGGCGATGTCCCCGGGATTGACGGCATGGGCGCAGAGTTGCGCCACGCTCGATATCGTCATCGCCCGCGGCACACTGGAACCCGGCTATCTGGGAGCCGCGATCGGCGACCCGCTCTACGCCGCACTGAGCGCGCAACTACCGGTGGACACGACCGCCCACCGCGTCGAGTACCCAGCCGACCTGATGGTCCCGACCTCGATGATCGACGGCACTCGGGCGATGACCAGCCATGTGATCGACCAGGCCGCTGCCTGCCCCGATCAGCGCTTCGTCCTCGTCGGCTACTCCCAGGGCGCGGTGGTCACCCACGGCGCTCTCGGCTCCGTGTGGCTGCCCGGTGCGTGGGTATTGCCCCCCGAACTGTCCTCGCGCGTCGTCGCGGTTCTGCTGTTCGGCGACCCGCTGCGACTCGTCGGCGCGCCGGTCGCACCGTTGTACGCCGACCGCACCGCGAACTATTGCGCCGCAGGCGATCCGGTGTGCGCGGGCGGGATCTTCCCGGCCGCACACGGCAGTTACGGGTGGGCGTTCGCGGCCGCGGCCGGACAGGTGAACGCGCGGTTGTGAGCCGCCTCAGGCGGCGGGCATGACCCCGGACAGGACAGCGCCGATCTGCGCCACCGCGCGATCGGCGCTTCCTGTCGGCTGGAACAGGTGGCTCAGCGTGAGCCGGACCATGATCTCCACGATCGAGATCAGCTCGTCGTCGGTCATGGCGGCGAATTCGTACTGCTCGCGCACCGTGGCGGTGAGTGCGGCCACCGCCCGGCCGAGTACCGGTTCGGGGTCGCTCACCAGGGCAGGCAGCAGGGCGGTGTCGCCGTCCTGGCGAGCCGAGAGTACGGCCTTGATCAGGGTGTTGTCGCCTGCGGTGCGCAGCGTGTATTCGGCGGCCGCTGTCATTCCCGCGAGCGGATCGGCCGGGTGTTCGGCCAGCGTCTCGGCGATCCCGGTCAGGTAGATGCTGGTCTCGCGCTCGATGAGGGCATCCGCGAGTGCCTGCTTGGTGCCGATCTCCTTGTAGAGGACCGGCCTGCTGATGCCGACCTCCTTGGCTACCCGCGACATGTTGACCGCGCCCCAGCCCTCGGTGACGACCATCGTGCGCGCCGCGTCGATCATCCGGTCGCGCAGCAGTTGGCGCATTTCTGCCTGAAAGTTCGGTGGTTCGGCCACGTGATCATCCTACATGTGTTAGCCGATGTGCTCGATCGTTGACAATTATTTCGCATATGTATCCAATGAGAACACTACGAGCTAATGTGTAAACGAAGGCGACTTCGAGCGAGTAGGTGTCCGGAGTCACGGTGATCAGGAGAACGACAATGACGACATCTCGAATCGGCGACCACGAAGCGTCCGCCGCACCGCCGCACTGGCGAGATCCCAAGCGCTACCTGTGGCTGTTCGGCCTCATCGCGCCCAGCGCGACGGTGCTGGCCAGCGGTTTCGTGTGGGTCTTCAACCAGCTCGGCTGGCAGGTCACCGCGCCCGTGTGGTGGTGGCTCGGGCCGATCCTGTTGTACGTGCTGCTACCGATCCTCGACCGGTTCTTCGGGCCCGACGGCGAGAACCCGCCCGAGGAGGCGATGGAGCAGCTGGAGAACGACAAGTACTACCGCTACTGCACCTACGCCTACATTCCGCTGCAGCTGTTCAGCCTGGTGCTCGCCTGTTATCTGTGGACCGCGGACAACCTGTCCTGGCTCGGCATCGACGGCGGACTCGGCCTGATCTCCAAGATCGGCCTGGCTTTCACCATCGGCGCGATGGGCGGCATCGGTATCAACACCGCGCACGAACTCGGCCACAAGAAGGACGAGCTCGAGCGGTGGCTGTCGAAGATCACCCTGGCCCAGACCCTGTACGGACACTTCTACATCGAGCACAACCGCGGCCATCACGTGCGTGTCGCGACGCCGGAGGATCCGGCCAGTGCCCGGTTCGGCGAGTCGTTCTGGACCTTCCTGCCACGCAGTGTGTGGGGCAGCCTGAAGTCCTCGTGGGAGCTGGAAAGCGCACGTCTGCAGCGGCTCGACAAGAGCCCGTTCTCGCTGCGCAACGACGTGCTCAACGCCTGGCTCATGTCGGTCGTGCTGTGGGTGGCGTTGGTCGCGGTGTTCGGTCCGTCGATTTTGCCGTTCCTGCTGATCCAGGCGATCTACGGGTTCTCCCTGCTGGAGACGGTGAACTACCTCGAGCACTACGGTCTGCTGCGACAGAAGACCGCCTCGGGCCGCTACGAGCGCTGCACCCCCGAGCACAGCTGGAACTCCGACCACATCGTCACCAATATTTTTCTCTACCACCTGCAGCGGCACAGCGACCACCACGCCAACCCCACTCGCCGCTACCAGATCCTGCGGAGCATGGACGGCGCGCCCGAGTTGCCGAGCGGCTACGCGAGCCTGATCGGCCTGGCGTACGTGACTCCGTTGTGGCGCAAGGTGATGGACCATCGCGTCCTCGCCCACTACAGCGGCGACATCACTCGGGTGAATATCCAGCCCGGCAAACGGGCGAAGGTTCTGGCGAAATACGGAGTGAACTGATGGCCTAGGTGGCTAGCGCCCGTCCTTCTTGGCTTGGCGCCGTGCCCCCGCGGCGATGCTCGAGGCCTCGAACTTCTTTCGGCCGGAGGATTCGCGGGTGGTATCGGTGCGCGCTTTCCCCGCGGAGTTCACCTTCCCGTCGCTGGTGTCGATGTCGCTGAACGATGGCGCATCCTTGCGGGCGCGGGCGAGTCTCTCGGCCTTCAACTTGCGGGCATTTCGCTTCGAGGCCGTGGCCAACTGGCGGCTCACCCTGCTGAGCGCGCTTTCGAAGACTTCCGCTTTGCCCGCATTGCGGGTGTTCGCCGATTTTCCGGCGCCGCGCGCCCCCTTGGCTTCTACCTTCGCCGCGCCGGATTGGCGATACAACTTGACGAATTTGTTGCGCGCGCGCCGCACGCGGGTGTGCAGCCGGATCAGCGCCTCTTCGTCGAGGTCGACCATCTGCGCTTTCTTTGTGCCGCGAATCAGGACGTATTCATCTTCGGACAAGGAGTTCAGCAACTTCGACATATCGACTCCGATCTACCCGAGGGTCACCGTAGGAAATGAGTGTAGCCCCACACATCCGTGGACTATTGCGGTCAGGAATTGGCCGCATTGGGTTCTAGCGTGGGTTTATGGGACTTCGACAGGGTGAAATACGGATTGTCGTCACTACGCCGGTGGGGCATGTGGGTGCTCGGGTGGTGCAGTTGCTGGTGCAAGCGGGGGTTCGGCCGACCGTGCTGATGCGCGATCCCGGGCGGCTCGATCCCGCCATGCGGGGATGTGTCGATGTCGCGCAGGTCGATCAGGGGGACGCGGATGCGGTGGTGCGCGCTACCGAAGGTGCTGATCGGTTGTTCTGGGTCGACCCGCCTGCCCTCGTGGACGGCGATCCGGTAGCGGGATATGCACGGATGGGGGCCTCTGCGGCGCGCGCTGTCGTGGAGAACGGGATCGCTGCGACGGTGTTTCTCAGCAGCGGGGGCGCGGAGAAGCGGGGTGGGGCAGGCGAGATCGACGGTTTGGCGCGAACCGAGGAGTTGCTCGACGCGACCGGCGCGAATGTGACCCACCTACGATGCGGCTATTTCTTCACCAACCTGCTGACCCAGCTCGACGAGATCCGGGCAGGCACGCTGTCCACACCGTGGCCGTTGGACCATGCGATGGCATGGGTGGACCCACGCGACATCGGTGAGGTCGCTGCTGCCCGGCTCCTGTCGGACGCGTGGTCGGGGCGTGTCGTCCAGGCGGTGCACGGACCGCGGGATCTGACTTTCACCGAGGTCGCCGAGATTATCGGTCGGCAGCTGGGGCATGCGGTCACCCCGATCCACCTTGCCGACAACGAGTTCCGCGACGCACTGCGATCGGCCGGCCTCGGGCAGGGGCAAATCGACGGCATCGCGGGTATGTCAGCGGGACTGAGTTCCGGTTTCGTCCCGGAGAACCCGCGCACAGTGCTCACCACCACGCCGACAACTCTCGCAGCCTGGGCTACCACCTTCCTGCGATGAACAGAACCGGCCGGTCACGACAGCGAGCGTCGTGACCGGCCGGGCGTTCAGTGTTGTATCACCAGTGCACGCCGGGAAGCACCCGGCTCATGCGGGCCGCGGAGTGCGGCATCACCATCAGTGGTGCCAGGACCGGGCCGAGCACGGTGAGGGCGTTGCGTGTCGGTTCGGCGGGCTCGGTGACCACCTGCGGAGCCGACTTTCCCTGTGCCGCGGTGGATTCACCGAAGAAGCGGAAGCCGGTGTGCAGGATCGTGCGCTTGAGCGACGGGAGGAACATCTCGACCGCCTGGGCGAAGGTGCCCACGGGGGTGTCGATGCGATGGGGACGTTCCAGCAGCGCGCGAACCACGATTTCGGCTGCCCGGTCCGGGTCCGGCAGCGGCAGGGATCGGTAGATCTCGGTCGGAGCGATCATCGGGGTGCGAACCAGTGGCATCCGGATAGAGGTGAAAGTGACGCCGTCGCCCTGGTTCTCGACCGCGGCGATTTCGCTGAAGTTGTCCAGGGCGGACTTGCTCGCCGCGTAAGCGGCGAAGCGGGGGACCTTGGTCTGTACGGCGATGGAGGAGATGTTGACGATATGGCCGAAGTGGCGTTCGCGCATCGACGGGAGCAACCCCAGGATGAGGCGGACGGCACCGAAGTAGTTGACCGCCATGGTGCGTTCGAAGTCGTGCATGCGGTCCACCGAGTTGGCCACCGAGCGGCGGATGGAGCGGCCCGCGTTGTTGATCAGGTAGTCGACATGCCGGTGTTCGGTCAGCACGGTCTTCACGAGCAGGTCGACGGACTCCGCGTCGGTGATGTCGCAGGGGTAGGCGAAGGCGGTGCCGCCCTCGGCCCGCACGGATTCCGCTGCGGCCGTCAGGTCTTCGATGCCACGGGCGATCATCAGCACGATCGCGCCACGGCGAGCGACCGCATGGGCGGTGGCCAGGCCGATCCCCGAGGACGCCCCGGTGATCAGCACCGTGCGCCCCGAGAGCGGGTGCGCGTCGGCGGCGGGACGACCGCGGTGCGGGTCCATGTTCGTGCGCCAGAAAGCCCAGAGGCGCTCGGCGTAGGAATCGAACGCCGGCACGGTGAGCCCGGGCAGTTGCGCCCGGGTGGAATCGGCGACGAACTCGGCGGTGAAACCGACATGCGGCGCGACCGCGGCCGGGATACCCGCCTGCTCGAACAGGAAGTCGCGCACGGCGTTGGCGCCGGGGACGTGGCCGAGCCCGTTCAACGCACGGGCGCTACCGGGCACGGTGCCGATCCCGACGGGACCGCCCGCGGCGGTGGCCAGCGCACGGTAGATCTCCCCGAACGGCTGCGGACGCGGGTTGACCAGGTGGAACGTACGCCCGTCCAGACCCTCGCGCCGTACCAGCCGCACCATCGCCTCGGAGACGTAATCGACCGGCACCACGTTGGTCGCGCCCAGATCGGGCAGCGGCAACGGGAGTTCGGACGGCAGGGTGGACAGCGTCGAGATGGCGGAGAAGAAGTAGTAGGGGCCGTCGATCTTGTCCATCTCGCCGGTCCGTGAATCACCGACCACGATTGCCGGTCGATACACCCGCCAGCGCAGGTCGGTGGCCTCGCGAACAAGCTTCTCCGCCGCGAACTTGGTGCGGTGATACGGCGAGGTCAGGTTCTGGCCGAGGTCGAAATCCTCCTCGAAGAACTTGCCGCGGTGATCGCCCGCCACTGCCACCGACGACACGTGGTGCAGGGTGGCATCGAGGCTGCGAGCCAACTCGATCACCGAGCGAGTGCCCGCGACATTGGCCGCGTGGGCGGTCTCCTCGTCGGCGGTCATGTCGTAGACCGCGCCCAGATGCAGCACGTGATCGGCACGCGGCGCACCGTCGCCGAGACCGAGACCCTCGGCGGTCAGGTCTCCGACCAGCGCGAACACGCGATCACTGTGGGGATTTTCCGCATTGTGCGCGGTGAATTTGGTCAGGGACTCGGCGCGCACCAGTACGTGCACGATCGCGGTGGGGTCGGCTGCGAGCAGCCCCCGCACCACACGCCGACCCAGAAAACCGGTACCGCCTGTCACGATGTAGGAAACCATCGCTCCTCCTGAAAATCTCGAAACACGGTGTCGCGCAACAGTGATCGGCATGCGGCGGTGAATGCGAAATCAACGGTTGAGGTCCAGCAGCAAAGTGGCTGGAGAGAAACCGGGCACATCGTCGTCCCGGCTACGGATACCGTACTCGTCAGTAACCTAGAGGGGCAAGCGGATGGCGTGGTATCACTGTGTGGGAATTGTCACCTGTCGTCGCAGGTCAAAGGGTATGTGTGACAGATATTTTCAGTAACTGACAGTTTCAGACAACTTGTCGCTACTGTCAGGGCTGGGCCGCCAAGACGTCATGGACGGTGCCCGCGATCCTGCTGCGGAACACCTCGGGGGCGAAGGTGGTGGCGTGCTCGCGGATCTTGACGGGATCGTAGGCCGTCGAACGGAATTCGCGCATGACCTCGGCCAGCGCCGCGACGACATCCTCATCGGAGCCGGCCGGGACGTATTCGCCGGTGACGCCGGGGCGCACCGTGTCGAGGGCGCCGCCCGCACCGACCGCGAGCACGGGCGTGCCGCAGGCCATCGCCTCCACCGGGACGATGCCGAAGTCCTCGATGCCCGGCATCAGCACGGCCTGGCAGCGCCGGTACATGTCCTGCAGCATCTCGCCGGAGGTGGCCCCGAGGAAGGTCGTCTCCGATCCGGCGATCTCGTCGAGCTGGGCGCGGAAGCGGCCCTCGCCGAGGACGACCAGACGAACCCCGGCCCGTTGCGCGGCGCGAATGGCGAGGTCGGCGCGCTTGTACGGCACCAGCCTGCCCGCGCACAGGAAGAAGTCCTCGCGCTCCACCCAGGGATCGGGGGTGAAGCGGCTGACCTGCACGGGCGGATTGACCACCGAGGCGGGCAGGCCCCACCAGTCGGTGACCCGCTCGGCGACCGCGTGCGAGTTGGCGATGACGTGCGTCAGTCGCGGCGCGGCCCGCAGTTCACCGCGTCGAGCCAGGGTGCCCAGCGCACCGAGGGCGAATTGGCCGACCCGGCCGCCTGCCTCCTGCGCGCGGAACTCGCGATCCCAGGCCCAGCGGGCGGGGGAGTGCACGTAGGCGATGACGGGCGCGTCGGTGGCCAGGGCGGCCTGGGTGGCGAACGCGTGATGGCTGATCACGACGACATCGAAGTCGCGCAACGGCATGCGACGCAGCGCGCGAGGGACCAGCGGTAGCAGGGGAGCGTGCCTGCCCCCGGTGTAGGTGTGCGCCTTGCTCAGCCAGGTGTCGTGGACGGTGCGCACCGGCTCGCGCAGGCCGTCCGGTGCGACGATCGGCGCGAAAACCTCGGCATCTGGCCAGGTTTCGACGAACTCGCCGACAACGGCCTCGGAGCCGCCGAACTCGGTGAAACGTTCGTGGACGATGGCTACACGGGTCATCGGAGGGTGCTCGCTTCGATCTGTCGGGGCGCCGCGGTGCGACGCAGTGCGGGGGCGACGGGACGGCCGCGCAACAGCCCGTCGACGGTGCCGCGCTCGATCGCACGGCGATAGACCTCGGCCGCCTCGGCGCAGGCGGCGACGGTCGTGGCGATAGCGTGCGAGTCGTGGGCGGCGGAGGTGACGAACGACTGGCCGAGGACGCCGCGGACCAGCAGTTCCTGGAGGAACAGGGTCCGAAATGCTTGGGAGGGAGCACCTTCGGCGTCCATGGTGCGGTAGATGAGGCACGACGGCCTGCCTCGCACCTGGAGGAAATCGGCGATGCCGAGGTCGGCGGCGATCGAGTTCACGCCGTCGGCGAGGGCGCGGCCCGCCTGTTCCATCCGCCCGACGGGGTCCTCGGTGCGGTAGGCGTGCACCACCGCCCGGAACGCGGCCAGCGAGGACGTTTCCGGACCGTGCGTCGTCGAGAGCAGGAATACGCGATCTTCCTCGGTGCGCAGCCCGCCCCGCTCCATGTACTCGCGCTTGCCCGCGAGCGCGGAGATCGGGAAGCCGTTGCCCATCGCCTTGCCCCAGCACGACAGGTCGGGTGTCACGCCGTAGACGGCTTGGGCGCCGCCGGCCGACCAGCGGAAGCCGGTGATCATCTCGTCGAACACGAGCAGTGTGCCGTATCGATCACACAGAGCGCGAACACCTTCCAGGTAGCCAGGAAGCGGTTCGGCCATCGCGGTCGCGGCCTCCAGGAACACCGCGGCCACGCGGCCGTCCGCCAGTGTCGCCGCGAGGGCGTCGAGGTCGTTGTACGCGAACTTCACGACGTCGACGGCGGGGATGCCCCCAGCCATCTCGGTGGTGCCGATGAACCAGTCGTCGACGGAGAAGAACGGCTGATCGCAGACGGCGATGGTGGTGCGGCCGGTCACCGCTCTGGCCAGGCGGACCGCGGCGGTGGTGGCGTCGGAGCCGTTCTTGGCGAATTTCACCATGTCGGCGCCTGGTACGAGCGACAGGAAGTCCTGCGCGGCGAGCAGTTCCAGTTCGGTGGGCCTGCTGAAGCTCACGCCGTCGGCGATGACCTGCGACACCGCGGCGAGCACCGGCGCGTAGCCGTGGCCCAGCGTCACCGCGCGCAGGCCCATCCCGTACTCGACATAACGATTGCCATCGGCATCCCAGACGTGAGCGCCGTTGCCGCGTACCAGGATCGGCGCCATGAACTCGGGATATTGGTCGGCGCCGCGGGCGTAGGTGTGCGCGCCGCCGGGAACCAGATCGTGCAAACGCGCTTGCAGCTCGTTACTGCGGTCGAAACCGTGGTGGGCTGTCATGAGTGTTCCCCTCCGGCGCCGCCGACGCACGCCGCGGTGGTGTGCGCGGTGCTGAACGCCCACAGCTCGTGATCGGCGAGTTGGCCGTCGACACCGCGGTAGCGGTGCATGGTGCCCTCGTGGCGCAGACCGGCGTCGAGGGCGACCGCCGCACCCGCGTGGTCGGCCGACGGTACGGCCAGCGCCACCCGCCAGATACCGAGCCGTTCGGTGGCGTGCCGGATCAGCAGACGTAACGCGCCGACCGCGACCTCCGGGGCAGCCTGGGGTGAAACCCACACGGCGGCACGAACATTGCGATCGAACATATCCTGGTCGAAGAGGCGGCACTCGCCGACGTATCGGCCGGCTTCCTCGACGACCAGGACGGCGCCGTGCTTGCCGCGAAGCCCCCGCCGAGACGCTGCCCTGGCTCGCCACCACTCCCGCCGGGTGTGTAGCCGGGTCCAGTCCTCGGGTGGTGTCGCCGGGGCGAGCAGCGGCCGCGCGGCGATCCGCGCGGCGCGGCGAAGCCTGAAATCGCTACTGCGCCAAGGCCGTATCGTCACCGAACCGTACTCCGCGCGCGCCGTTGCGGCGGTGGCGGCACGCAGCGGGTCGGCCAGGTGCCGCATCCTGCCGAGGCAGTAGCGTATGCGGGCCCGCAGAATCGTGTACCTCGATACCGCGGCACCGGTCGCCGAGCCGGGGGCGTCGGCAGGGTCCTCGACAGCGGGGTGGTTCGCGAGATAGCCCTTCAGCCAGTCGGCGGCGAACCCGCCCGCGGGTATCCGATCGCTGGTCACCGACCACAGTTCGTGGTCGACGCGGCCGCTTCCGACGTCGAAGTATCCGGCCATCACAGCTTCCATCGTCCAGCGCTGCCGGACCGCGCGCCGCGCACCGGCATTGGTGACGGCGATCGGCGCGGTGATCCGCTCCAGGCCTGCGGTGCCGAACCCGAAGTCGAGCAGCAGCGACCCGGCGAGCCCGCTCGCACCACGTCGGGCGACCTCGGCGTCGACCCACACGCTGAGCTCGGCGGCGCCGGAGTCGATACCGACCAGCTCGATCTGCCCGGCGAACCTGCCGTCGATCTCGAGCACCGTACTCACCCGTCGCCCGGCCTCGGCTTCGGCGCGGGCAGTGAGACATTCACGCACCCAGCGGGTCGCGGTGTGCCGCTGCTCCCAGGTCGACGACGAACGAAACCAGAACGGTTCGAGACAGGCGCGATCACGCAGGCGAATCCGTCGCCACTCGGCGAAATCGCCGAAAGCCGGTGGACGCAGCCGGACCGTGACACCGCGCAGACGCACCGGTCCCAGGACAACCGAGGCATAGGACGAACTCATTGTCGTGGCCGTTGTTTGCCCATTGCCACGGTGCGCAGCGCGCCGTCGGTACCGACGGCCAACCGCCAGTAACCACCCCCGGGGTCCTTGAGGACGAGTCCCGCGTCGGAGTGATCGGATAGCCAAGCGCCGCTGGACAATACGGCCGACCGGACCGATCCGTCGTTGCCCTGTGCCTGGAAGAGGTCGGCGTCGCCGTGCCCGGCCCTGGTGATCACCGTGCCGGTGAAGCGCGAGGTCCGCATCCCGCTGCGCCCGATCACCTGCCATCCGTCGGGGAACACTCCGGCGCGCAGGTCGTCGGCGGAACCGGAGATGAGATTGATCGCGGTGCCCTCCGCGCAGTCGGTGGGGTCGATGCGCAATTCGACGGCGGGACGGTCGGATTCCTGATCGAAGACCACATTCGCCAGATACGGCTGCCTGCAGTAGGCGAGATCGATCCCGACCGAACGGGCCGCCACCTTGCAATTGACCATGCCGAACTGGGCGGGTCCGCCCTTGCCTCGTGTCCCGACCGAGACCGCGATATCGGCGCCCTCGAACCAGATATTGGTCAGCCACCAATCGTTGGCCGCGCCGTCGACCATGAGATGGCGATCAGTGGTGCGCGGATCGCGATCGGAGACGAATTCCACATTGGTCAAAGCCAATCCGGCATTATGGTCGTTGCCGGTGCCGAGCACGCCGACGTAATTGCTCGTGAATTTCGATGAGGTGACGTAATTCTGGATGCATTGGGTTTCCAGGCCGACCCCGAAATTATTGATATCGCAATTGATGAACGCGGTGCCGCCGGTATTGCGGTCCAGCACGACACCGCGCTGGGCGAGGAAGCGAGGGTGGTTGTCGCTGAGATGGTTGCCACGGATCACGACACTGTCGAACGAACAGCGGAAGCATTCCGAGAGCACGAACCCGGTGGCCCGCGGCCCGGTGAGATAGAAGCCGATGCGGGCGAACCGAACCCGGTTGCGCTGCTCCAACCGGATCAGCGTCACATCCTCCTCGCAGAACACGACGCTGGCGTCCCCGCCGTCGCCGAGCACCGTGGCGTAATCGGGCATCGCGGGCCACGACCGGACACGGTAGGTGCCCGCGGGCAGATACAACACCATCGGTCGATCCGTGGCCGCCATGGCCGCGGCGATGGCGGCGGTGTCGTCGGCCTTACCGTCGCCGACCGCCCCGAAATCGCGGACGTTGCGCGCCGCGGGCGTATCGCTGACGTGCGGTGAGCGGAACTCGGGACTCGGTTCCGGGTCGGCGGCACACGCCGCGGCCAGCGGCAGCACTGCCGCCGCGCCGAAGGTGGCGGCGAGCAGACGCCGCCGCCCCACTGATTCCTCGTTCACAGGGGCAACCGTTCCAGGAAACGGGCCAGAGGAGCCGACGGTCTGCTGTACACCACCGCTCCCGTGAGTTTCGCGGCGCCGAGAGTCGCGAGCGCGCCGCGCAATCCGGGCGCGGACAGCGCACCGAGCTCGACGACGCCGAGCGTGGCATCGCACAGCGGCGCCACGCCGATCGCGTCCGCGGCGACGGTGACCGGTGCGGTCTCCACGATGACATGGTCGAAACGCGATGTCAGGTCGGTGAGTAGGTCGGCGAAGCGCGCCGACACGAGCAGGTCAGGGGTCAGCTGATCGGCCGCGCCGAGCGGCAGGAACGCGATCCCGGTCTCCGACCACGGCGTCAGCGCCTTGGCGGCGGGCAGGGTGCCGCGCAGCACCGCCGCCAGCCCCGGGCTGTCGCTGGTGATGAACTCGGTGCTGCCGCCACCACTGGTGTCGGCGTCGACCAGCGCCACGTGCTGTCCACTGTCGGACAGCGAACGGGCAAGTGCCATCGCGACATCCGGCTCCGACCGCGTCGACAGGCTCGTCAACTGCACGGACTTCGCGGGATCGTGCTGCAGCAACCGGCTGCGCAACCGCCGCGTCTCACCCGCGGCACCGGGCTCGCCCGCTTCGATCACACCCAGCACCGGAACGGGCAGTGCCGCCGCCACAGCATCCGGGGTACGCAGCGAACGGTCGGTGCGCTCGCGCAGCAGCGCGGCCCCGCCCGCGAGCGCGAGACCGGCGATCAGACCCAGCAGCGCGATCCTGCTCGGTGGCGCCCCGAGCGGTGTGCTCGGCACCTGTGCCCGGTCGACCACGGCGACCCGCGCCGCCGGTGCCGCGTCACGCTGGATGGATTCGAGTTCGTCGACGAGCTTGCGAAACTGCGCCACGGCCGCGTCGGTGAGGTCGCGGGCGCCGGTCGGTGTCGAATCCTCTACGGAAATCATGATCACCGAGGTCGCGGGCGGCGAACTGGCGGTGATCCGCGCGCGCATCGCCTCCGGCGTGACCTTCAGACCCTTCTCGTCCACTACCCGTGCCGCGACGGTCGTCGAGGAAGCCAGGTCGAGATAGGACCGCACGCGTTGCTGCGCGGCCAGACCACCCTGATACGAATCGTTGACCGAGGTGCCTGTCGCCATCGATACATACATCGAACTCGACGCGGCATAGGTGCTCGGCAGTGTTTGCGCGTAGCCCCAGGCGGCTGCCGTGCACACCAGCACGACAGCCACGATCAACAACCACCGCTGTCGGACGATGCGCCACATATCGATCAAACCCATCGCTGGGACTCCATTTCCGCTGATACCACACATGATTCGGTGCGCCGGTACTCCTCGACGACCAGATACACCAGCCACGCCAGCACGGCGGTCTGCAAGAACTTGCCGAGATTCTCCATGCTGCCGAGAATTCCGCGCTCGAACAGCGTCGAGGCGCCGGTGATCGCCAGACCGAGCACGACCACCGGAAACCATCGCGAGTACAGCGAATACGACCACGCCAGCAACAGCGCGAAAGTGAACACCGCGCACACGACGACGCCGGTGTAGCCGCCGAGTACATAACCCTCGTTGAAGTTTCCCTCGGCGAGCGAGACCGTCACGGTGCTCATATCCACCGAGGCGCCGCGCACCTCGTTCGCCCACGCCGTTCCGGACTGGAACTTCTCCAACCCGAGCACCGGCGCCGGGATGAGGCTCAGGCTCGCGTGCTGGACCATCTCGGTCGGCGTCAGCCAGCCGCCCGCACCGTAGAACAGCGCGTCGGTCGCGGCCTCGAGGAGGTCGAACCGGCGCAGGATGCTCAGGAACGGCTGCACGCTCTCCGGGTAGATGGAATCGACCGACGCCGCGTCGCGCGCCGCGGTGCCGGTGGACTTGAACGACTGCAGCCAGCCGAAGCCGATCACGCCGATCACGCCGATGCCCGCGACACCGAGGGCGGTGCGACGGTTCCAGCCGATCATCGAGAACCGGATGACCAGGGCCAGCGCGGCACCCAGGATCGGCGTCTTGGACTGCACCACCGACGACCACCACAGCTCACCCGCCAGCAGACCGGCGAGGACGATCGCGCCGCGGCGCGGGTCGGGTGACCGCAGGAAGATGATCAGGCCGATCGCGGCGATCGAGGCAGGCACGGCGAGGAAAGCGAGTATCGGGTTGGCGCTGTCGACCTCGCCCGCGGTGCCCGCCGATCCCGAGGCCTTGCCCGCGGCCCGCCCGAGCATGCCGAGCACATACAGGGTGACCAGCGCGGGGACGAAATCCGGATCGTCGAGGACGGCGGCGCGGCGCAGCGGCCTTCGGTGCGCCCAGATCGCATAGGCGATGACCAGCGCGGCGTACACCCAGAGCCCGAACACGACATGTTGCAGGGCCAGCGCGATCCCGCGGTCGTAGCCGAGGTCGGCCAGCCGCGGATCGGGCACGTTGTCACCGAAGTGCGGTGCGGGCTGCACCGCCAGCAGCACCAACGGTCGCGCCACATACGACAGTGACCAGAACACGGCCTGGGCGATGAGGAACACCCTGGCGATACCGGGCACCCAGAGGGCAGCGACCGCAATGACGAGCAGTGCGGCGGCGACAGAGGCGACGGTGGCATAGCCGGTCAGAGCCTGACCTCCTGTGCCAGCGCGACGATCTCGTGCGCCCGATCCACATAGCGGTGCCCGTCGGCCACGACACGGCGGTGCCCGGCGGCGGCCACAGCGGCGATGGTGTTCGGTTCGGCCGCGCAGCGATCGAGGATGTCGTGGAGTTCGTCGGTGTCGGAGAACAGGAAGCACTCGGCGGTGTCGTCGAAGAGCTCGGCGTGTTCGTCGGTGCGTTCGCCGACGAACAGCCCACCGGCCGCGGGCACCTCGAAGGTGCGGCAGGTATGGGTGTCGCGGTTGTCGGAGTTCAGCAGCACCAGGTTCGCGCCGACCTGGGCTACCGCGGCCGAATACTGGGCGCCGTAGACAGCGCCGCCCACATGGGCGCCGGTGGCGCGCAGTTCGGGTACCCGGCGCCAACCGGGCCCACGGACCAGCATGCGATCGCCGTAGCGTCCGGCCAGTTCGACCATCGCGGTGCGGCGGTCGGGACGGCACACACCGATGAAGCCGACCAGGTAGTCACGCCCGTCGCGGCGGGCGGTCCGGTGATGCCAGGCCGGATCGTAGGCACTGCGAACGAAACCGACGGCGCGAGCCCCGCGGGCCCGCAACTCGGGCACATTGTGGCGCTTGGTGGTGACCACCAGATCCCACTCGGATTCGTGCGCGAGGTAGGAGGGGGTGAGATTTTCCGGGTTCGCCACATCGTCGGCGCTGTAATGCACATGCAGCGCGGCAGGCAGGTCGAGCAATCTGCGCTGGTCGAGATGGATTCCCTTGAACACGAACACCATATCGGGATCGAAGGCCGCAGCGCTACGTTCGATTCGCTCGTGTAATGCGCGCACCTGCCACGGCGCCCGTTCGTTGCGCGCTTTGGCATAGATCCAGGGCGGAGACAAACGGGTCGGCAGCGTGATCGTGGTCGAGTCGACGACGAGCACATCGTGGCCGGCCTGGCGGAAACCGTCGGCCAGCGAACGGGCGTTGCTGCCGATCCAGTCGTCGCCGATGAAGAGGATTTTCATGCGTGATGGTCCTTGTTGCGCCGGTCGCGCAGGACCAGCATTCTGACCCGCGCGAGATACCAGGCAGCGACGGTGTATTCGACCAGCACGCTGCCGTAGACGAGGGTGTGTACCGAGTGGGTGCGGAAGGTCAGCCCGAGCGCGCAGGCCGCGATCACCGTGCCGATCACCGCGCCGGTGAGCACACCGAAGGTGTCTTGGCGGACCGGCAGGATCGCGGTGGTGACGAACGAGGTGACCGTAGTGGCGGGCAGGATCAGGATCTCGATCCGCAACAGTGAGGTCGCGCCGAGGAATTCGGTGCCGAAGATCACTTCGATCAGGAAGGGCGCCGTGACCCATACCAGCGCGCTCACCAGCGCGGCCAGTGCGACGCAGGCCGCGAGAACCCGCACGCTGTCCCGCCAGAAGTTGCCGTCGGAACTGCGTCGCGCCAGGCGCGGTAGCAGGGCGAAACCGATCGGGTCGAGCAGCGATTGCAAGGCCCGCACGAGGCGATCGCCCGCCGAGTACAGGCCGAGGGCGGCCGCGTTGAGCACCACCGAATAGATCGCGGCGGCGCCCTGGCCGTAGGTGGTGATGAGCAAGCGCGAGGCGAAAACCGGTGCGCCCGTGCGGAGCAGTTCACCGACATCACGTGGTCGCGACGGTCGGCCGTACCGCCGGGAGGTATCGATCCAGGTGGCCACGACCGTGGGCACCGACGACACCAGCAGGCACAACACCGCGACCTGAGCACTCGGCAGGCGCGGCAGTACACCGACCAACAGGGCAAGATAGCCGAGCCGCCCGATGCCCTGATAAACCGTCGACGCGCCGAAACGGCCCTGCCCGATCAGCAGCCAGTCCTCCGACATCGACCAGAACCCGCCCGCGAACAAACCGAGCAGGATCATCTGCACCGGTTCGGGGACACCGAACATCAGACCGGCGCCCAGCGCCAGCCCGAGTATCAGCAGCAGGCTCAGCCGGACAGCGAGGTAATCGCCGCGCAACTGGTTGATGGCCGCGAACCGTGTCCCGGCACCCTGGTTGTCCTCGGCATCGGGCACCCGTGCGGCCATGAACGAGGTGATGCCGAGGTCGACGATCAGCGAGCCGATGAAATAGGCCGACATCGCCATCGCGAGCAGCCCGAGACCGTGCGCGCCGAGCACCCGGGCGATCAGCGGCACCGTGATGAAGGTGACCAGATACTGCCCGTACTTGCCGAAGCTGACGAACCCGATGTCGCGCAGCACAGCCAGCGGGCTGGACTTGATGTGCCTGCCCCCCCCGCCGGACCCGCGTTCGTCCTCGGGTCGGCGGTGCGCGCCGGGTTCCCGGGGGACCGGCTGCACGTGCGGGAAGACGTCGGTGGTGACGGTGGCCAGATAGCGATCGTGCTCAGTCACCGCGGGTCACCATGGTGTCGAGGAAGTCGGCGACGGTGCGGGCGCTGGTGTGGATGTCGAAGTCGCGCGCGCGGTCGCGGCCCGCCAGGGCGAGGCGGGCACGGTCGGCGGGGTCGTGCAGGAGGGTGTCCAGCGCGGCTGTGAGGGCGCCGACATCGCCACCGGGGACGAGCAGACCGTCGACGCCGGAGTCGATGATCTCGGTGGGACCGCCCGGTGTCGCCGCGACCACCGCGCAGCCCGCGGCCATGCCTTCGACGACGACCTGCCCGAAGGGCTCCGGCAGCACCGAGCAGTGCACGAGGATGTCCGCGGTGGTGAGATATTCGGCGGGATCGTCGACATGGCCGGTGAATTCGGCGGCCACACCCAACTCGGCCGCGAGCTTCTCCAGCTGTGCGCGATACGGTTGCTCGCCGAAGAACGTGCCGCCCACCAGCACCACCCGGGCAGGCCGCACCCGCAGCGCGGCGATCGCGCGCAGGAAGACGTCCTGGCCTTTCCACGGACTGAGTCTGCCGACTACGACCACTACCGCCTCCGCGGCCGAGCGGGTGCGCGGATCCGCTTGTGTCGCAGGCAGTTCGACACCGGGATAGGCGATCGCGGTAGACAGTCCAGCGGGCAGGGTGGCAGCGGTCGCGCGACTGTTGGCGAGCTGCCCACGGCACACGAGCCGAGCCAGCACACGGATCACCAGGGCCGGAATCGCGCCGAAGTAGTCAGGGGAGACGCGGTCGTGGACTTGCCACACCAGCGGAACACGCGCGCGACGGGCGGCGACAGCGCCCAGGACCAGTGCCTTGGTGCTCTCGGCGACGACGACATCGGCGCGGGTCTCGGCAACCACCGCGCCGACGGCCCAGCCCAACCGCAGCAGGGCGATGAAGCCGGTGAGCAGTCCGAGCACGCCGGTGCCGATGCGCATGGCGCGCGAGTCGAATCGTCCCGTGACGACTCGGGTTTCGATGTCGCGTGCCCGCATCCGGGCCACCATCGGTCCGTCCTCGGTGTAGATCATGGTGACCTGATAGCGGCCCGTCGCGCGCAAGGCGTCGAGCAGCCGCAGGGTGGCCAGTTCGGCGCCGGACGGTGCCGCGGTGTGTGCGAGAAAGACAGCTCGGGTCACAGCAGGTCCCGATAGAGGGCAGCGTGGCGGTCGGCGGCGATGTCCCAGGTGAAGGTCCGCGCGTGCGCGCGGCAGGCGGCCGGGTCGGGAACCGTGCCGTCGAGAGCGGTGACGAGCCGGGCGGCGAGCGCGTCGGGCTCGCCCGCGGGAACGACCAGGGTGGGGTCGAGGCCGCGCACGGCGTCGGGCAATCCGCCGCAGTCGGTGACGATCGGTGCCCGCCCGGCGGCCAGGGATTCCAGGGCGATCAGCCCGAAGCCCTCCAGCGCGACGGTCGGGACAACGGAGACGGTGGCCTCGGCGTAGAGGTCGGTGAGTTCGTCGTCGCCGACCCGGCCGGTGAACTCGACGGTGCCCCCGAGCTCGGCCGCCGCGGCCCGCAACTCCGCTTCGGCGGTACCGGTGCCGACGACGACGAGTCGGGCATCGGGATGGGCGGCCGATACCTGCGGCCATGCTCGCAACAACACGTCGATGCCCATGCGCCGCTCGAGCCTGCGCACACACAACACGGTCCGGGTGGTGGCGGTGGTGTCGAGCGGCGCGGCGCGGAACCGGTCGAGGTCGACGCCGGGCGGAATGACCGAGATCCGGTCGGCGGGCACCTGGTAGTCGCGTTCGAGCACGTCACGGAAGTGGCCCGACAGCACGATGAATCGGTCGGCCCCGCGATAACGCAGTCGTTCGAACAGGTACTTGGCCCGCACGGCACGGACCGATTCGCCCGCCATCGCGCTCTCCTGCGCCCACGGTCCGTGGAAGTGGACCACGAGCGGAAGTTTCGACGTCGCGGTCCGGGCGAGGGGGCCGTAGAGGCAGAAGTGCCGGTCCAGGACGGTGCCGGGGGCGAGTTCGGAGCGGGCGAGCAGCGCGGTGCGGGTGCGATGCAGTGTCGAACCGCCCGTCGGTCCCCACGATCCGGCGCCCGCGTGGTCGGCGGTGCCGAACGCGGCCGCGGTCACCGCCATCTCCGGTTGCCGTGCGAGTGCTCGATACAGATCGGTGAAATACCGGTTGAGGCCGCCCGGAGTGGCACCGAACCATTCCGATCCGGTCATGTGCACACCAACCATTGCGGTCGCAGTCGTCAACCTCCGCACCCTTCATCATGTGTCCCGCGAAGTGCATCCCGACCGGCGAATTCGCTATCGGCCCACAGTGTAGGGGAGTAACCACGTTCGGGCCCACCGGGCGGCAGGCAGTCAGGGGGTGGGGTAGATTCCTCACCGGGGAAGGCGGGAGTGCAACAAGGCATAACCCGGTGACAGGGAGTGCGACGATGGTTTCCGCGTTGACGGTGTGTGTGCCTGCCTACGACGCCGAGCGGACGCTCGCGGTGACCTTGGAATCGGTGCTCGCCGAGGACGCCGACTTCGAGCTGCTCGTCCTCGACAACGCCAGCGCTGACCGCACCGGCGAGATCGCCCGCTCCACCGGCGATCCCCGAGTGCGGGTGCTGCGCAACGAGTCGGTGTTGCCGATCGGGGCCAATTGGGATCGGGTGATCCGGGCCGCCTCCGGTGAACTGGTGAAAGTCGTGTGTGCCGACGACATCCTGCGTCCCGGCGCCCTGACCGAACAGTGGGCGCTGATGGCCGACTCGTCGGTCGCGATCTGCGCGGGACGCTTCGATGTGATCGATGAGCAGGGCGGCTTGCTCGAGACCGACCTCGGTCTGCCCGGTCTGCTCGGCCGCCGCACGCCACGGGAACTGGCCAAGGTCATCGTGCGTCGCGGTCCGGCCGAGTTCGGGCCGACGGCCGCGGCGATGTTCCGGCTGGCCGACTACCGGCGCGTGGGCGGTCTGCGCCCTGACCTGGTGTTCCCGATGGATGTCGACCTCTTCGCCCGCGTCGCCACCGGCGGCCACTTCGTCGGTATGGAACGGATCGTCGCCGCGTGGCGCAACTCCTCGTTCAACCTGTGCAGTCGCACCACCACCAGGTCCAAGCTCACCGACATGTACCGCTTCCACCATCGCCTCGTCGTCGACCACCCCGAATTGGTCACGCGAGCCGACGTACTCACCGGGGACCTGCGACTGGTCGGACAGATCATGGAACGCGTCCGGGTGCGGACACTGGGCGCGGTCGGCGCGGTGCGCCCGGGCGAATGAGGCCCCGGCCCCGGCCGGTCAGGTCTCGAGCGCCCCGACGGGTGACGGCTCGCCGGGGCGAGACCGATCAGATCGAGAAGGTCTTGCCGTAGGTGACGACGGTGTCGCCGGTGGAGCCGACGATCTTCACGAACGGGCGGACGTTGGTCTGGCCGAGCACACCGGTGACGGTGCCGTGGAAGCCCGAAAGACGCAGCACGCCTTCAGCTCCGGAGATCTCGCCACCGGCGACCTCGACCTCCTGGATGCCGGGGCCGAAGCCCGCGGCGAGTTCGATGCCCGCGCGCGGGATGAGGCCGTCGAGCTTGACGATGGGACCGTCGGCGCCGACCTCGAGGCCGAGGCTCGGGGTCGACCACTCGAACTTGATTTTGCCATCGAGGGTGGCGGGGTAGCCGACCTGATAGCCCACGATGAGATGGCCGGACCAGGCCTCGGCCTCGGGACCGGTGACCAGGTAGGAGGCCGCGCCACTGTGGAACCACTCGCGGGTGAGCGGATTGCCGTCCAATGGTGCGACGAAGTCGATCCGGGTGTCGGACTGGATAGCTTCGACGGTGCGGTTGTCGCCGTCGAGAACAATGCTGCTGCTGTCGATTCCGGCAGTGGCAGAGCCTGCTCCCATGGCGAGACCGACCGCGATGGCCGATGCCATCGCGGCCATCCGGAGCGCGCGCGGTGCAAGCACGGTGGTTCCCCTCATCAGAATTCATCCCCTGGATACTCGCCCGCCGAACGGTGCGTTCGACGCCGCAGCCCCCTGCGATCCGGGCACCGGCCCACCGCGACACTGCGACGGTCCAGCGGTGACCTGAACTCGATCATGGTGCGGCGCTGAGCGATCCGAGTATCGCACGCCCTCCGATCATGTGCCGGTCGACAGAGGGTCACCTCTGCCACAGTCTTCGCAGGTAACTATCGCCGACGTGGGCCCGCGGGGTCGTCGATCATCCACCGGCCGTCGAGTGCGGGCAGTGCTGCGCTCACTTCGGTGAACAGGTCCGGCAGCGTCAGCAGTACGAGGTCGGGTTCGGCGGCGACCAGCTCGGCGGGAGAGATGATGGGCACATCGGTGCCGGGCATCCGACAGCCCTGTTTACCGGGCGAGGCATCGGCGACACCGGCGAGCAGGCCGCGGTGCGCGCCCGCCATGCTCAACAGGGCTACTGCTCGGGACGCCGCACCGTAGGCGAAGACCCGATGATGGTGTGCGGCGCAGTCTTCCAACCACGCGCGCAGCGCACTGACGTGGCGGTCGACCGTGTATTGCAGCTCGTCAGTGGAGCCCAGCGAATCGGCTTCGGTTGTGAGCAGTTCGTCGACCGCGGCATCCGGAGTGTGCTCGCCGTGGCGCACCGCGAGCAGCACGGTGCCGCCGTAGAGGTCGAACGCCCACGCGGTGACCACGCTCATTTCCGCGGCCCGCAGCAGCGTGCGCAGGGTGGACAAAGAGTAGTACGCGAAGTGTCCGTGCCGCAACGCATTCCACTGTCCCTGCGCGACGATGGCGGCCAGCGAGTGGTACTGCACCAGCAGCACGCCATCGGGAGCTGTCGCCGCGGCACGTGCCGCGAAGGCCGCCCGCTGATCGGGTTCGTGCATGATGCCGAAGCAGTCGAGCACCACATCGGCCGGTCCGCTGGTCTTCTCGGTGAAACCGTGGGCGGCGAGCAGGGGCAGCCAGGTGCCGCCGTGGGGGCTGCCGAATTCGGTGACTGTCGAACCGGACAACAGTCCGGCGGCGTGCACCAGCCGCACTGCGTCTGCGGCCTGATCGCGCAGTGCCTGCGGTTCGACGCCGCGGGGTTCGGCCGTGACGGTGTCGTCGTCGGCGAGTTGGGCCAGCCCGCAGGCCGTGCACTGGTCCATCCGCAACGGATGGCCGGATTCGGTGTCGGCGACCGGAGTGTCACGTGGCGGAAAGTGGTCCGCCGCCGGGACCGATCCCAGGTCGAGTACGGGAGTGAGTGCGGTCTTCGCGCAACCGCGGCATCGGCGGGTCATGGCAGGATGTCCTCGTGCGTATCGAGCGGACTGAATTGGCCGACGTGGTGGTACTCGTTCCCGAACCGTTCCGGGACGAGCGTGGGTTGTTCACCCGCACGTTCGACGCGGGCGAGTTCGACGCCTATCTCGGGGTGCCGGGCACGGCGGCGAGCTTCGTGCAGGATTCGCAGTCGCGGTCGGTGCGCGGGGTGATCCGTGGCATGCACGGTCGCGGCGGGCGCGGTGAGGCCAAGCTGGTGCGTTGCGCGCACGGCGCCGTCCACGACGTGCTCGTCGACATTCGTCCCGGTTCGCCGACTTTCGGTGCGCGTCAAGCGTTTCGGCTCGACGACGAGCAGTTCCACCACCTGTACGTGCCGCCGGGTTTCCTGCACGGATTCCAGGCACTCACCGAGGTCGCCGACGTCTGCTATCGCATCGACCGCCCGCACGATCCCACCGAGGACCTCGGGGTCGCCTACGACGACCCCGAGCTGGCCATCGACTGGCCGCTGCCCGTCGGCCCGGTCTCCGCGCGCGACGCGCGAGCCGGGAGCTGGCCTGCGCTGCTGGCTACGCTGACGCCGACGCACTGATCCGGCGCAGCTGTGCGTCGAGCACCCCGGAGTCGCACAGGCCCTGCAGATGTGGCAGCCGGGTGAACCGCCGGAAGAACGCGTCCGAGGTGAGCCCGCGCGCGGTGTACTCGGTGAACAGCTCGGCCGCACCCGCGGGCACCGTCCACTGGGCCTCGAAGCCGAGAACTTCACGCGCGTAAGAGAAATCGACCCGGTAGGACCGCGGGTCCGCGCCGCTCTCGCCGGTGATCAGCAGACGTGAGCCCGGCACCGCGTCGACCACCGAGGCGGCGATCTCGGCGACGGTCAGGTTGTTGACCTCGGTGCCGATGTTGAACGCCCGGCACGAGACATCGGCGGCGGGGGCGGTGAGGCAGGTGGCGAACGCGGCGGCGATGTCCGCGGCGTGGACCAGGGGTCGCCACGGGGTGCCGTCGGAGAGCACCTTCACCTCGCCGGTGAGCACCGCGTAGCCGACCAGATTGTTGAGCACGATATCGGCCCGCAGTCGCGGCGAGAAGCCGAAAGCCGTTGCGTTGCGCAGGAACACCGGGACGAAATCGTCGTCGGCGAGGGCGGCCACATCGTCTTCGACGCGGACCTTGCTCTCGGCGTACGGGGTGATGGGCCGTAGCGGAGCGTCCTCGGTGACGAGCTCGGCACCGGCGGCGCCGTAGACCGAGCAGGTCGAGGCGTAGAGGAACCGTGAGACCCCGGCCTCTTTGGCGAGGCGGGCCAGGCGCACCGACGCGTGATGGTTGATGTCGTAGGTGATCTCCGGCGCGAGGGCGCCGAGGGGATCGTTCGACAACGCGGCGAGATGGATCACCGCGTCGAAACCGCGCAGCTGCTCGACGGTCACCTCGCGCAGGTCCACCGCCAAACCTTCGGGATCACCGGCGAATTCGCCGAGCACGCAGTCGGCGAAGTAGCCGATGTCCAGGCCGGTGACCTGGTGGCCCGCCGCCCGCAGCACCGGCACCATCACGGTGCCGAGATAGCCCTGGTGCCCGGTGACCAGTACCCGCATGTTCACGTCTCTTGTTCCCATCTGATGATCGCTTTGTCGAGCACGAACGCCTCGGCATAGGGTGCGTGGCACTGCACGCCACGCATCCGGGCCAGCCCGAGGAAGGCCTGTTCGTCGAACCAGTCGCGGCCCGTCTGCGACGGATAGTGCTCGTGCAGCAGTCGCGACTTCTGTTGTGCCAGTGCATGACTCAACGGGTGGTAAAGCGTGGGGGCTGGGGTGTCGGTCTCCCATTTGAGGATTTCGTAGCCCAGGGTCAGGTGATCGCGGAACTCGGTCGGTACCAGTTCGGCGAGCAGGCGATGGTCCTGATGGGCGTCGCCACGATGCGGCGCGAACACCACCTCGGGTTCGCCGCCACGACGAAAGTCCGCGAGTGCGTTCTTGATCCGGTCCCAGTGCGCCGGTGCGCGGCCGTCGGGCACATCGAGGACGTGCAGCTGCGGCTCGGTGCCCGAGCAGAACGCGGTGAGCGCCGCGCGCTCCTCGTCCTCGCGGGCGGTGCCGCCGCCGGAGAGCACCAGGGCCCGCACCTCGACCTCGGGATCGGCGCCGGTGAGCGCGAGCAGTGTCGCCCCCATCCCGATCGCGATGTCGTCGCAGTGCGCGCCGAGCACCGCGATCCGGCGTGGTGGGCGGGTGAACAAACCGATCACGGTCGGTCCCACACCATCCACGGCCGGGTGCCGTTGCGGTAGGCGTCGTCGAGTTCGGCGCGTTCCTTGAAGGTGTCGGCAGGCTTCCAGAAGCCCATGTGCTGATACCCGAAGAGCCTGCCCTGCCCGGCGAGCGCGCCGCACGCGTCGGCCACCAGGTCGCCGCCCGGCGGCAGGAGATCGAAGATCTCCTGGCTGAGTACGAAGTATCCGCCGTTCTCCCACAGGGGCATCTGTGCCACCGGCACGATGTCCTTCACCTCGCCCGTGGGTGAGATGTCCACGCAGTGGAACGAGGACTGCGGTGGCACCACCATCATCGACGCGGCCGCACCCGAGGCGTGGAAGCGTTCGATCATGGTGTCCAGCGGTGCGTCGGTGAGGACGTCGGCGTAGTTGGCCAGGAAGTGCTCGTCGCCGTCGAGGTGCTCGCGCACGCGCCGCAGGCGTTCCCCGATCGCGGATTCGACGCCGGTGTCGACGAAAGTGATCGACCAGTCGCTGATGTCGCTGCTCAGCAGCTCCACTTCACCGTTGCGGATCACGAAGTCGTTGGACGCCGACTCCTGGTAGGTGAGGAAGAAGTTCTTGATGTGTTCGGCGCCGTAGCCGAGGCACAGCACGAATTCCTTGTGGCCGTAGTGCGCGTAGTAGCGCATCACGTGCCACAGCAGTGGGCGCGGGCCGACCAACTGCATCGGCTTGGGGACGACGTCGTCGGATCCGCCGCGCATGCGCATGCCGTATCCGCCGCAGAACAGGACGACCTTCATCGGTTCGTTCACTTTCCTTCGGAGTGTGCGCCGGCCGTGACCGGTTCGCTGATTATGGCGCCGCGATGCAGCACCGGCAGCGGATAGATCAGTTCGCCGCCCCACTGGCCGACGTGGCTGAGCTGGGCGGTGATCTCGGTTTCCAGATTCCACGGCAGCACGAGCACCACATCGGGTTCGTCGGCGTCGATGCGCTCGGGCGGATGGATCGGGATCCGGGTGCCGGGGGTGTAGCGGCCGTGCTTGTAGGGGTTGCGGTCCACGGTGTACTCGAGCAGGTCGGGCCGGATGCCGCAGTAGTTGAGCAGGGTGTTGCCCTTGCCCGGCGCGCCGTAGCCGACGACCCGCTTGCCCGCCGCGCGGCAGTCGAGCAGGAAACGCAGCAGTTCGTGGCGGACCGATTCCGCACGGGCGCCGAGCGCGGCGTATCCGGCGGGTTCGTGCAGGCCCGCCGCCCGCTCGAGGTCGAGGACCTCGCCGACCCGGGCGGTCGGCTCGGCGACGGCGTCGGGGCGTGCCCACAGCCGGATCGAGCCGCCGTGGGTTTCGAGCAGTTCCACATCGACGACGGTCAGGCCTGCGATCGCCAGCGCGCGCTGCGCGGAGTGGACGGTGTAGTACTGGAAATGTTCGTGATAGATGGTGTCGAACTGGCCGAGCTGGACCAGGTTCAGCGCGTGGTGCACTTCGATGCTGCACCAGCCGTCGTCGCTGAGCAGGGTGCGCAGCGCGTGGGTGAACCCGCGCAGGTCGGGCACGTGGGCGTAGACATTGTTGGCGACCACCAGATCGGCCGGACCGTGCTCGGCGCGGACCCGTGCGGCCGAATCCTGTTCCAGGAAGGCCGTTTCCGTCGGCACGCCGGCCTCGCGGGCCGCGAGGCCGACATTGACCGACGGCTCGATGCCGAGGCAGCGGATGCCGCGGGCGACCGCGTGGCGCAACAGGTAGCCATCGTTGCTTGCCACCTCGACGACGAACGAATCAGGGCCGAGGCCGAGTCGCTCGGCGGTGGTGGTGACGAACTGCTCGGCGTGGCGGACCCAGCTGTCGGAGAACGAGGAGAAGTACGCGTATTCGGTGAAGGTGTCCTCGGGGGTGATCAGCGCCGGGATCTGCAACAACAGGCAGTCCTCGCACAGCCGCAGGTGCAGCGGATATGTCGACTCCGGCAGGTCGAGCTCCTCGACGGCCAGGAAGCTCTCGCACGGCGGGGTGGCACCCAGGTCGAGGACACTCGTGAGCCGTTCGGAATCACAGAGTCGACATTGCACGTGGAGCCCCCACCTTCTTGCACGTTCACCCAAGCTGTCACGGCTCGTTGCCGGTCATGCCGGAAGTCGGATCGACAGGCGCAGATGTTACAGCGGGCCCGAGGGGGCGCCTCGAAACATCCGGGGCGGAAATAGATTCGTGGTAATTTTCGGAGTTCGACCAGGTCGATCCGGTACCGGCAAATTGTTGGCGAGGGCGACCATTCCTCACTCCTCTGTGATGCCGATCACTTGTGAAAGTGATTTTCCTGCATTCATATCGAAAGGCGATAGCAACTCGGTGATAGCTGTCCGATTGCGCTGTGGCGTGGCTAACTTTTGGAACCTGTTGTGGCGGTGAGACTTCGACAAGAATGCCTGGTGGGGGTCTGTAACAATCGGCGGGCGGGTATCGAATCGACGGGAAGTAGGACGGCCGCAACGGCCGCTTTCCGGTCGACGGGGATCGGGAAACGATTCGTCTCCCGAAGGGGAGGTGTGGGTTCATGAGCTACGAGCTCACTGGTAGTGGCGACGTCGATGTTGTCAACGGTATCCAGGTGCTGCGCCGTACGCAGCGAGAGAGTTGGCAGACCGCGTTGGTCCAGCGGTTGGCCGTGACCGATGTGATCGCGGTATTCGGCGCGGTCGGAGCCGCGCAGGTGATCCGCTTCGGTGGGCCCGCCGCGCCGCCACTGGCCTGGCCCCTGTCCTACGAGATCGGTTACTCGGTGGTGTCGCTGGCCCTGGCCGTCGGGTGGTTGGCGCTGCTGCACGGGTACGGCACGCGTACGCCGCAGGTGGTCGGTACCGGCAGTGAGGAATTCCGCAGGCTGGTGTCGGCGACGCTGCGCCTGTTCGGTGTGCTGGCGATCCTGGCGCTGCTGTTCCGGGTGGAGGTCGCGCGTGGCTATCTCGCGATCGCGTTGCCCGCCGGACTGCTCGCGCTGGTGGTGGGCCGCTTGGCGTGGCGGTGGCGGTTGCGTCGGTGGCGCGCACAGGGCCGGTGCCACACCGCCGTGTTGGTGGTCGGGTCGCCGGAGGCCGCGCACGCGATGGCGTCCGCGTTCACCGGCGATCCCGGTTCCGGCTACCGCGTGGTCGGCGTGTGCGTGCCCGCGGGAGCCCTTGGCGCACAGTTCGATACGACGGGCAGTCCGTTGGTGCTCGGGGACGATCGCTCGGTGCTGGAGGCAGTGCGCCGCAGTGGCGCCGATTCGGTGGCGGTGGCCGCGACCGATCATCTCGGACCCGCCGAATTGCGCCGGATGGCATGGGCCTTGGATCCGCTCGGCGTCGATCTGATCGTGGCGCCCGGTGTCGTCGACATCGCGGGGGTGCGGCTGACCAACCGGATCGTCGCGGGAATGCCGATGCTGCACATCGACCCGCCGCGCTACGGACGAGCGAAATCGAGTCGTAAAGCGCTGTTCGACCTGTGTTTCGCCGCGATCGTGTTGGTGTTCATCGCACCGACGCTGGCCGCTATCGCGATCGCCGTGAAGATGACGAGTGCGGGACCGGTGTTCTACCTGTCGGAGCGGATCGGGCGCGACGGTATTCCGTTCCGGATGATCAAGTTCCGCAGCATGCTCGTCGATGCCGACAGCGCGGTGGAGGCACTCATCGACCGCCACGGTGGAAATCCGTTGTTCTTCAAGGTCAAAGACGATCCGCGGGTGACCTCGGTGGGCCGGTTCCTCCGCAAGTACAGCCTCGACGAGTTGCCGCAGTTCTTCAATGTGCTGCGCGGTGACATGAGCGTCGTCGGGCCGCGGCCGCAGGTGCAACGTGAGGTCGACAGCTACGACGGGGAGATGCGACGGCGGCTGCTGGTGAAGCCGGGCGTCACCGGGTTGTGGCAGGTCAGCGGTCGGTCGGATCTGTCGCCGGAGGATTCGGTGCGGCTGGATCTGTCCTATGTCGAGAACTGGTCGATGGTGCTGGATCTGGCGTTGATCGCGCGCACCATCGGGGTGGTCACCCGCGGCGACGGCGCGTACTGAAAACCAGGGTGGTGAGTCGACTCACCACCCCGATCCGGTGCACCGTCAGCGTAGGTCCCGGCGACGGAAGGCCATGAGCCCCACCAGGATTCCCGCTCCCGCGACGGTAACCAGGTAGGCGATCGGCACGATGTCGAACGCCGCGCCCGGCAGCTTGGGCGGGTGGATGAAGGGGACCAGATCGAGAATCCACTGCGGGAAGGTGCCCAGCGAGCCGAGCAGGAAGATCACGATCATCGCGCTCAGTACGCCCCAGGCGAGTGCCGCGTACTTGGGTAAGGTGCCGAACAACAGCATCGCGACGGCGGTGATCACCCAGACCGCGGGAAGTTGCACCGCGACCGCGCCCACGGATTCGCCGACTTTGCCGGGCAGGTCGCCGTCTGTGGCACCCCAGACGATTCCGATGGCCAGGCCCGCCGCCAGCAGGGCCACGGCGGGTCCGCCGATCGCGAACAGCAGGTGGCTGGACGCGTAGCGCACGCGCCCCACCGCGGCGGCCAGGACTGTCTCGGCGCGGCCCGAGTTCTCCTCCTCGTGCAGCCGCAGCACGGCTGACACCGAGTAGGCGGCGGCCGCGGCGGCCAGCATGGTGACGGCGTAGGCGATGAACGACTTCTCCAGATCCGCCGACCCACCCAGCGAGGTGACCACGTCCTGCAGGGTGCCGCTGTCGTCGAGCATGCCGCCGATGCTGTTCACCGCGCCACCGATGAGCAGGCCGTACAGGGCGAAACCGGTCGTCCAGGCGATCAGCGAACCGCGCTGCAATCGCCAGGCCAGACCCACCGGACCCGACAGCGCGGTGCCACCGGCGGCCGGTCCGGGGCTTTCGGCCAGTAGGCCCGCGCCGAGATCGCGGGTCCGCAGCAACCGGTAGGCGAGCAGGGTGGCACCGGCGCCGAGAGCGGCCAACGGCACCAGTACCCACCAGCGTTCGTCGGCGAACGGGCGGATCTGCAGGCACCAACCCAGCGGCGAGAACCACGACAGCACACCGTTTCCCGCGTCGCCGACCGCACGCACCGCGAACGCCGCGCCCAAGGCGCCGAGGGCGATGCCGCGGGCGAGCCGGGCGCCGGTGCTGACCTGAGCGGCGACGGCGGCCACCGCACCCCAGACGACACCGGACGCGGCGAGCGCGGCGCCGAAGGCCACCGAGCCCGCGACCGGCAGATCGGTAGCCATCAGTGAAGCGGCGCAAGCGATTCCGGCGACTACCGACGCACCGTAGGTGAGCAGGAGTGCTCCGGTGAGGCCGGCGAACCGGCCGATGCTGGTGGCGCCGACGAGTTCCGCGCGCCCCGTCTCCTCCTCGACCCTGGTGTGGCGGATGACCGTGAGGACCGCGGCGATCGCGATCATCGCGTACATCGCCCCGGCCTTCCAGGTGCCGATGGAACCCAGTGCCGAGCTGAAAACCGGTCCGTACATGGCGACCAGGGCCGGACTCGCCGCCGTGGTCGCCGCGAAGTTGTCGAGCTGTTCACCGGTGGTGTAGATGTCCTTGATCGAGACGATCTGTAGTGCGGGCATCAGCCCGATCAGCAGCGACCACAGCGGGGCGACCACCCGGTCGCGGCGCAGCTGCAGGCGCAGCATCTGACCGGTGCCGGCGAATTCGCCTGCGGTGCGCGAGGTTGCGGTGAAACGGGGGACCGCGACGGTGGTGGTCATGCCCGCACCTTCTCCGCGGTCTCGGCGTTGTCGACGTGGTAGTGGCGCAGGAACAGATCCTCGAGCGTCGGCGGCGCACTGGTCAGGCTGCGCACGCCCGCGTCACCGAGTACCCGGATCAGGGCGCCGAGGTGGTCGGCGTCGACCTGGCAGCGCAGCGTCGAACCGTCTTGTTCGACATCGCCGACGCCGGGCATCGCGCTCAGATCGCCGGGATCGCCGATCAGGTCCGCGGTGATGGCGGTGCGGCTCAGGTGGCGAAGTTCGTTCAGCGAACCGGATTCGACGGTTCGACCGGCTCGGATGATCGTGACCCGGTCACACAGGTGCTCGACCTCGGACAGGATGTGGCTCGACAGCAGCACCGTCGCACCACGGGCCGCGGCCTCGCGCACACAGTCCTGGAAGACCTGTTCCATGAGTGGGTCGAGACCCGACGTCGGCTCGTCGAGGATCAACAGGTCCGCATTCGCCGAAAAGGCCGACACCAGTGCGACCTTCTGCCGGTTGCCCTTGGAGTAGGTACGCGCCTTCTTGGTCGGGTCCAGCTCGAAGCGTTCGATCAGCTCGCCCCGGCGTGTCTGGTCCAGGCCACCGCGCATGCGGGCGAGTAGATCGATCGTCTCGCCGCCCGACAGCGACGGCCACAGGGTGACATCGCCTGGGACGTAGGCGATCCGGCGATGCAGGGCGACCGCATCGGTCCACGGGTCGCGGCCGAAGACCGCGGCTCGGCCGCCGGTCGCGCGCAGTACGCCGAGCAGGATTCGGATAGTGGTGGACTTGCCTGAGCCGTTGGGGCCGAGGAAACCGTGGATTTCGCCGGTGTCGATGCGGAGGTCGAGTCCGTCGAGCGCGGTGAAGCGGCCGAACGTCTTGCGCAGGTCCGCGACATCGATGACCCGGTCGTCGGTGGGGGAGGGCATCGTCTACTCCTCGAAAAGGGTGTCGAGCATGGTGGAATCGGTGAGCAATCCTTGGGTGTAGAGCTCGAGCGCCGGAAAGGTGATCTCGTCGGACAGCTCACGAATCGCCTTGCGGTAATCGAGTTTTCCTTCGCGCTGCAGGCGCATCTGGAGATAGAGGTTCATCGCGCCGACATGGCAGAGCACGATGTAGCGAGCGCGAGCCGCGTGGTCGCGACTCGCCTTGACCTTGCCCTCGTCGACGCCGGTCTGCATGTACTGCTCGGCGTCGGTGATCATGTGCTCGAGCAATGACTCCGACAGCGGGCCGCCGGCTTGGAAGCTGCGCAGTATGTAGGCCACCAGGGGTGCGTACATCTCGATCTCGGCCATCGCGTTCAAGATCCCCGCAGGACCGGGCGCCTGGATCGCGCGCAGCTTCTCGTCGCGGATGATCTCGAGCACACGATCGTCGCAGACCGCGCGCAGTCCGTCCTTGGACCCGAAGTGATGGTTCACCAGCCCGGGCGACACCCCGGCTGCGGCGGCGATGGCCCGGACGCCGACACCGAAGCCCTGCTCACCGAACAATTCGATCGCGGCATCGCGAATCCTCGCGGCGGTGGTGAGATCGGCTGAACGCATGTTCAATATGTTAAACGCGTGTTCAATCCGCTGGCAAGACTTTCGTCCGAACCGAGTTCCGGGTCTGGGTGACACTTCGCGCTCGGGCTAATGTCGAAGCCATGGCTACCGGCACATCGACGACGGCAGAACATCTCCGTGCAGCGCTGGACGGACCGTGGCGCGCGGTCAGGCAACAGGCACGCACACAGCTCGCCGGCGAGGAATTCACCGACGACCCCGAACTCGACATCCACGCGGCCAGGGCGCGCGTGCTCGACCAGATGCGCGTGATCGCGACCATGGGCTACCCCGAGCGCGGCTTCCGGCCCGAGAACGGCGGCACCGGCGATCCCGGCGGTGCGGTCATCGGGCTGGAGATGCTGGCCTACACCGACCTGTCGCTGTGGGTGAAGTCCGGCGTGCAGTGGGGACTGTTCGGCGGCGCGGTGGAGAATCTGGGCACCGAACGGCACCGTGACTTCATCAAGCGCCTGATCTCGCTCGATCTGCTCGGCTGTTTCGCGATGACCGAGTCCGGGCACGGCAGCGATGTCGCCAACGTGGAGACCACGGCCACCTACGATCCGGCCACCCAGGAGTTCGTCGTCAACACCCCGACGCCGTCGGCGCGCAAGGACTACATCGGCGGCGCCGCAGTCCACGCGCGGATGGCCGCGGTGTTCGCTCAGCTGATCGTCGGCGGCGAGAGCAAGGGCGTGCACTGTCTGCTGGTGCCGATCCGCGACGAGCTCGGCGCGGACCTGCCCGGCGTGACCACCTACGACGACGGACTCAAGGGTGGTCTGCCCGGCGTCGACAACGGCCGGATCGTCTTCGATCAGGTGCGTATCCCGCGCGAGAATCTGCTCAACCGCTACGCCGACGTCTCCCCGGACGGCACCTACAGCTCCGAGATCGAGAACCCGAGCCGGCGCTTCTTCACGACCCTCGGCACGCTGGTACGTGGCCGGGTCAGCGTCGGCGGCGCGGCCGCGGCGGGCACGCGGGTGGCACTGAGTATCGCCGTGCGGTACGCGCTGGCGCGCCGCCAGTTCGCCGATCCCGACACCGGCGACGAGACCCTGCTGATGGACTACCGCAGTCATCAGCGCAGGCTGCTGCCCCTGGTCGCGAAGTCGTTCGCGCTGGCCTTCGCCCAGAACGACCTCGTTCGGCGGATGGATGAGATCCAGCGCGGGGAGAACACCGAACCGAGTTCACAGCGGGCGCTGGAGAAGCGTGCCGCCGGTTTCAAGGTCGCTCAGACCCGCCACGCCACCCGGGCCATTCAGGAATGTCGCGAAGCCTGCGGCGGCGCGGGATATCTCACCGAGAACCGGCTGGTCACGCTGAAGGCCGACACCGATGTGTTCACCACTTTCGAGGGCGACAACGTCGTCTTGACCCAGCTCGTGGCGAAGGAACTGCTCACGGCCTACTCCGACGAGGTCCGCGACCTCGACGCGCTCGGCTGGGTGCGTTTCGCCGCCACCATGGCCGGTGACGTGGTGCGGAAACGCTCCGGTGTGCGTCAGCTGATCCAGACCCTGCGCGACCGCAACGACGAGACAGTCGACGAGGGCGACCTGTCCAAACGCGACGTCCAGCTGCAGCTGTTCGCCGACCGCGAGGACTACCTGCTGCGGACCGCCGCGCACCGGCTGCGCGCCCGTGCCACCGACACCGGACCGTTCGAGGCGTTCAACAACGCCCAGGACCACATCCTGGCCGCCGGCGCCGCGCACATCGATCGCCTCGTGCTGGAGGCGTTCGTCGACGGCATCGCCGAGATCGAGGACCCGGACGCGAAGGCTCTCGCCGAAACAGTCTGCGACCTCTATGTGTACGCCTCGCTGGAGGAGAACCTGGCCTGGTACATCATGCACCGGTTCATGTCGGTGGAGCGGGCGAAGGCGGTGCGGCGCGGGGTGAACGAACTCGTCGACCGCCTGCGTCCCGACGCGCTGACCCTGGTGGAGGCGATGGGCGTGCCCGAGACGATGCTGCGCGCCGACATGCTGCACGACGCCAGCGTTTTCGATCGCCGTTAGGCGCTGCTTCGGTCCCGTAAGGCCTCGGAGAGCCAGCACAGCCCAATCGCCATCGCCGCCGCTGCCGCCGCCCCACCGAGTACATCGGTGGGGTGGTGGTAGCCCAATTCGGCCATGGCGGGGGTGATCGCGATCAGCGCGAGCACGGTCAGCGCCGAGACCAGGACACGTATCCGGTAGTCGGTCACCAGGAACGCGAAAGTTGTTGCGACAGCGACCATATGGACGGTGTGCCCGCTGGGGTAGGCGAGATGGTCGTCGAGTCGGCGATCCCACAGCGGTTTGAGCAACCAGGTGTTGACCGCCAACGCGATCTCGGGAACCGCCAGCATGGTCACCGCCTGCCACCACTGCCGACGCAGGGCGAACCAGGCGCACGCGGCCAGCAGCAGCGCTACGACCACCGGTGCGTTGCTCGGGGTGACGAGCACCTGCGCGAGACCGGGGGAGACGGTGTCCTCGGACACCACGGCATCCAGCTCGCTCGCTCCGCCGTGCGCGGGAAACGTCAACGGAATCGCGGCGGTCAGTGCGGCACCGGCGCCGATCGCGGTTACCCGGACAACGGTGGCACTGCGAACACGGTCGATCACGCCACGCGACGACAGCCCCCGCCCGGCCCCGCTCAGGCGGGACCGTAGGTGAGCACCGCCGTGACCACGAACCACAGCACCCACACAATGGCCACGATCATGCCGAGGGCGAGGATGGTCCGCAGGAACGCCCGGCCGAAATCGAGATCGCCATCGACTCGCGGATACAGCTTCCACGGGCTGTACCACGGCGCCAGCATGCCCCGGGACTGCGCTTGGCGTTCGAGCTCGGCCTGGTCCTCGGCGTAGGCCTCCGCGGCCGCCTGGGTGGGCCCGCCGTGCCACAGCGTCACGTCGATCGGACCGAGGAAGCCTTCGTTGAGAAGATCCTGCGGTGCGGGCAGGAACGGCAGGATGCCGAGGCCGCGGAACGCGATGGCGACGTCGTTGGCCGTCCAGAGGTTGTGTTCCTTCTCGGCCAGCAACTCGAAGTACATCTCGAGTCGGTTCGGGTCGTCGGTGACGATCACATCGAAGCTCGGGTCGCTCCAGCCCTGGTGCACGTCGATCTGGGCGCCGGGCATCGGCACGATCAGGCCCAGACCGTGCACCGCGCGCTGGCCGAGCCCGCGAGCGGCGAGATAGTCCTGCAGCGCGAAGGTGTGATCACGCGAACGCTCCAGCGGCGTTGACTTCTCCGCACCCGCGAACTGGGCGAGCTCACCGGAGACCATCCACGGCCCGTTGAGCGGGATCTCCAGCACGCCGTCCTGCGGGGCGGTGAACGTCTCCGCCTCGATCACCACGCAGCTGGTCGGAGTCCAGACCACCGCGTCGAACTGGTGCAGCCGATCCTGATGGAACAGGCTGCAGTTGATCGTGGCGACACCGTGCGGGCTCGACGGGTCCTTCCATCTGCGAAACCAGTCGATCAGCGCCGCCTCGGCATCGCTGCCTGCCGCATTCTGCACGCGCACGAGCATGGAGACCGCCCTTCGTTGGTCGTTGGCGCGGTGCTCGGCACACGTGAACTGCGCCGAGAACCGTTGGCGTACATCGTAGCCGGGTCAATCCTGTTCGGCGGCGATCGTGCCCGCGTCCACGGCGGCGACGAGTTCGGCGTGATCGGCCTCGGTGCGGTCGGCATAGCGCACCGCGAAGGCGGCTACCGATTCCTCGAACCGGTCGTCCTCGTCGTCGTCGGTTTCCAAGTAGCCTGCCAGCGCGCGCGGGTCCAACGAGCGGGCATGCGCGCGGGCCAGCAACGCACCGGCGAGTCTTCCGTAGTCGTCGAGATCGTCGGCGGACAAAGCCGCCGGGTCGATACTGCCCTTGAGATTGCGGAACTGGCGCACGATGAACGGCAGCGATTCGTCGAGTTCGATGGTCGTCCAGCCGAGCAGGATATCGGTCTCGGACTGCACGGACCGCGCACCGACCACGATCCGCTCGCCCTCGTGGCGGGGCGCGGTCGGCGGCAGGAACGGGGCGAGTGCGGACGGACGCGCCTGCTTGACCTGCAGCACCACCGCCTCGCCGTCGTTGCCGTGCAACAGCGCCACATAGCTGTGCAGGCCCACGCTGCCGGTCCCGACGATGCGGAACGCGACATCGGAGACCGCGAACCGGGTCAGCAGATTGCGCCGGGACTCCCGGATGGTGCTCGCGTAGTTCTCCAAGCCGTCGATCACCGCCTTCGACACTCGGGCATCGACCGCCGTCAGCACCGGCGGATCGCTGACGAAACGGCGCTTGCGGATGTCGGTCTCGTGATCGTCGAGGTGCTCGGTCCACTTCGCCACCACTTTGGCGCTGGTGTTCTTGCGGGCCTTCTTGGCGGCCTTCTTGAAGTCGTCGAGCAGGTCCTCGGCCTTGGCGCTGGTCAGGATCGACTCGTCGGGCAACGCGGTCCACGACTGCATGAACGGCATGTCGGCCAATTCGGCGACGGTGAGGCGGTAGGAGCGGGCGGCATCGCGTGCCGCGCACAGGCAGTCGTCCTCGTCGACGCCGCCTTCTCGCCCGGCCAGCACGAGGCTCGCCGCCAGGCGCTCCAGATCCCACTCCCACGGGCCCATGACCGTCTCGTCGAAGTCATTGATATCCATCACGATTTCGCCACGTTGGGTCCCGTAGAGGCCGAAGTTCGCGGCATGGGCGTCACCACAGATCTGAGCGGCCAACCCGCTGTCCGGTCCGGCGGCGAGGTCGGCGGCCATCAGTCCGGCGGCGCCGCGGAAGAACGTGAACGGTGAGGCGATCATCCGGCCGATCCGCAGCGGAATCAGGCGCTCGATCCGCCCACGATTGCTGATATCGATGAACTCGCGCACCGTCGGCCGCTCGGGGCTCTCCGCGGCGCGGTCACGCTCGGTGACAGGCACCCGTCGCCTGGCAGCCCGACCACGTTCGCGGGCGTCCTCGGCAGAGACGTAGGAGCGCAGATCAATACCACTGTCGGACACGACTGCCCAGGTTAGCCGGTCGCGGCACGGTGAGCAGCGCCACGCTCGATACGCAGCGGAGTTGACGGCGTTTCGGCGTGGCCGGATGGCGCGAGCAGGGGTCGCTGCGGTAAGCATGGGCGTGGCAACCGAATCAGGAACGCCGGGCACGCACGACACCGAATCCGGTGGCGTGTTCAGCGACCGCATCCTGACCGTGCCGAATGCGTTGAGCATAGTGCGGCTGATCGGCATTCCCGTCTTCCTGTGGCTGATGCTGGTTCGCCACGCCGACGGCTGGGCGTTCGCGCTGTTGATCGCCAGTGGCTTCACCGATTTCCTCGACGGCAAACTCGCAAGGTTGCTCGATCAGTCCTCGCGCCTCGGCGCGTTGCTCGACCCGCTCGTTGACCGGCTGTATCTGGTGACGACTCTGGTCGCGTTCGTCGCGCGAGGACTGCTCCCGTGGTGGCTCGCGGTGATCTTGATCGCACGCGATCTGGTGCTCACCGCGACCCTTTCGGTGTACAAACGGCGCGAACTACCCGCCCCGGAGGTGATCTACCTGGGGAAAGCGGCCACTTTCGCGCTGATGTCGGCACTGCCGTGGATGCTGACCGGGGAGATGGACTGGGCGGGGGCGAGTTTCGGGTGGGCCTTCGGCTGGGCACTACTGATCTGGGGTACGGCACTCTACGTCTGGACCGGGGTGCTCTACGCGGGGCTCGCGGTCGCGGTCGCGCGATCGATACCGCCTGTGCCGCACCGTGGCAGCTAGTCGATACTGTTGCGTGCAACGTCGACGATGAAAGGACGTCCTGTGACCCGGACCCCTGAGGAACTGCGCTACACCGAAGAGCACGAATGGGTGCGGCGGACCAGCCCCACGGCGGTCCGTGTCGGCATCACCGATTACGCCCAGTCACAGCTGGGTGACGTCGTCTTCGTCCAACTGCCCGATGTCGACAAAGATGTGACCGTCGGTGACAGCATCGCCGAGGTCGAGTCGACCAAGAGCGTGTCCGACATCTACGCTCCGCTCAGCGGCAAAGTCGTTGCGGTGAACGAGGATCTGGTGCAATCACCGGAGACGCTCAACACCGATCCCTACGACGCGGGCTGGTTGTTCGAGCTCGCATTCGACGACGAGGCAACCCTGGATTCCGCCCTCGGTGAACTGCTGGATGCAGCGGGTTACCAAGGAGTTATCGGGGGCTGACTCAGCCTTCACAGTTCTCCCTGCACGGGCACGCCCCGGCAGGGTACGGTCAAAGCCAAGCGGATACGTCGGGGAATCGACGCCGGGATCTTTTCCTGGCGATGTGATCGCGCCGGTCGTGTCGCCGAATACAGCACCTGCTTGCATGGATAATCAGGTTCGAGGAGGAGAGAAACGGTGAGCGAGAACAGGGACCCGGGTTACGGGGAAACCGCGGCCGAGACGACATCGGTCTTCCGCGCGGACTTCCTCAACGAGGTCGACGCGTCGCGCTCCGCAGAGCCGACCGGCGAACAGCCGGTTCAGGGCGTCGAGGGCCTGCCTGCCGGCGCGGCCCTCCTGGTGGTCAAGCGTGGCCCGAACGCGGGCTCGCGTTTCCTGCTGGATCAGCCGACCACGTCGGCCGGCCGCCATCCCGACAGTGACATCTTTCTCGATGACGTCACTGTCAGCCGTCGGCATGCCGAGTTCCGTCAGGACGACGACTCGTTTCAGGTCGTCGATGTGGGCAGCCTCAACGGCACCTACGTCAACCGGGAGCCGGTGGACTCCTCGGAGCTGCAGAACGGCGACGAGGTCCAGATCGGCAAGTTCCGGCTGGTCTTCCTGACCGGTCCGCGCGCGCAGGCGAACGAGTCGGCGTCGGGCGCGGGGTCGCGATGACCCCAACGGTACTGGTGCCCGCGAAGGGCACAGTGCTGTGACAGGGGCGGCGCAGTGGGCGCGCGGAGGGATGTCGATCGGCTCCGTACTCGACCTGCTGCGACCAGATTTTCCTGACATCACCATCTCCAAGATCCGGTTCCTCGAATCCGAGGGCCTGATCCGGCCGGAACGGACACCGTCGGGATACCGGCGGTTCTCGATTTCCGACTACGAACGGCTGCGCTTCGTACTGACCGCGCAACGCGATCAGTACTTGCCGTTGAAGGTGATCAAGGAGCAGTTGGAAGCGATCGACAGTGGTGCGGCGACGTTGGGCGTGCGTGAAGCGCGCGCCCGCGCGCACTCCCACCACGGTTCCGCGGACGCCGGGCACGGTGTGTCCGGCTCCGCGCGCACCGACGAGGCGATGAGCACGCCGCCACCGCGCCGCCTCGGTATCGTCTCCGGTGCGATCTCGCCCGAGGAACTGCGCGTCGACGTCGCCGTGCGGCTCACCAGGGCCGATCTGCTCGCCAAGGCCGATATCGACGACCGTTTCCTCGACGATCTGCTGCGCGCGGGACTCATCGTCCCCGGCGCCGGTGGATTCTTCGAGTCCGATGCGGTGACCCTCGCACACGCGGCGAAAGCCATGGCCGAATTCGGTCTGGAGGCTCGCCACCTGCGCGCCTTCAAACTGGCCGCCGACCGCGAGGCCGCGCTGATCGCGCAAATCGCCGCGCCCATCGCCAAGAGCCGCGATGCCGACGCGCGCGCACGCGCGGAAGAGACGGTCCGCGAACTCGCGGCGCTCTCGCTGAACTTGCACGCCGCACTGGTGAAAGCCGCGGTGCGCACGGCCCTCGGCGGCTGACACACCCGGCCGGGTGATCGGGTATCGCCCGGGCTACACACCGATTTCGGCTCGACCGTCTTCCTTGCGCGCCCCAGAATTCGCCTAGACTCGTTGATACGGCGAGCTGTGCAGCTGTCGTGCCGGCCGGCGGCCGAGTATGGGAGGCAGGACTTACTCATGAGCGAGATGCGTGTCATCGGCATCCGTGTCGAGCAGCCACAGAACCAGCCCGTGCTGCTGCTGCGGGAGGCAGAGGGGGAGCGGTATCTGCCGATCTGGATCGGGCAGGCCGAGGCCACCGCGATCGTGCTCGAGCAGGAGGGAGTCACTCCGATCCGTCCACTTACTCACGATCTGATCAAGATTTTGATCACCGAGCTGGGACACACACTCAAGGAAGTGCGGATCGTCGATCTGCAGGAGGGCACCTTCTACGCCGACTTGGTCTTCGACGGCGACCTGCGGGTCTCGGCGCGGCCCTCGGACTCGGTGGCGATCGCCTTGCGCGTGGGGTGCCCGATCTACGCCGAGGAACCGGTCCTCGCCGAGGCGGGACTGGTGATGCCCGACGAACGCGAGGACGAGGTGGAGAAGTTCAAGGAGTTCCTGGAGTCGGTCTCACCCGACGACTTCAAGGCGACCGACAGTTGATCACGATCTTCTAAACCTGAAGTAGAGGTCCAGGGAATCGCGGCGTTTGGTGCTTGGTGTGACAACACCGCAGGTCCGACAATGGCAGGAGTAACCTCGAAAGTCGGGCAACATCCGTCGTGACTCCGACCCGAGAACGTCGGCAGAAGGAGCGATCAGTGGAAGAACAAACGCAGGATGTCGTACAGCCTGGCTTGTTCCCGGACGACTCGGTTCCGGATGATCTGGTCGGCTACCGGGTGCCGAGCGCCTGTCAGGTCGCCGGTATCACCTACCGTCAGCTCGACTACTGGGCCCGCACCGGGCTGGTCGTGCCGTCGATCCGTGGTGCGGCCGGTTCGGGCAGTCAGCGGCTGTACTCGTTCAAGGACATCCTTGTCCTCAAGATCGTGAAGCGACTGCTGGACGCGGGCATCTCTTTACAGAACATCCGGATCGCCGTCGATCACCTGCGTAGCCGCGGTGTCGGCGATCTCGCCGGGATCACCCTGTTCTCCGACGGAACCTCGGTATACGAGTGCACCTCGCCCGAGGAGGTAGTCGATTTACTGCAGGGTGGGCAGGGCGTGTTCGGCATCGCCGTCGGTGGCGCCATGCGTGAGCTGACCGGCGCGATCGCGGACTTCCCGGCAGAACGAGCCACCGCCATCACCGACCGCCCCGAAGACGAGCTCTCTTTCCGCCGCAAGGTGAGGGAGAACCGCAAGACAGGTTAGTGACCAGTACTACACCCCCGGCGTGCCCCTGGTGGCGCGACCGGGGGTTTGCTGCATCTAGAATCAGTGGTGCGTCGCCGCCGTGCGGGAGAGTCCTCGGTTCGCGAGAATCGGGGCGCCGAAGGAGCAGCACCTCCCCGTCAATCTCTCAGGCAACAGGGACCGCACGGTGATTCGACGCCTCTGGAAAGCGGTGGCATCCGGCTGCCCGCCCACGGGGAAAGGGGCACGGTCACCGATCTTCGGGGCCGGGTTACCGAATCTCTCAGGCGCACAGACAGAGGGGGAGGGCTGGTACCCGTCGACCACGAGGTCGACCCGCCCGACCTGGAGCTGCCCGTGACCCGTTCGTTCGCCGACCGCCACATCGGACCCGATTCCGACGAACTCGCCCGGATCCTCGCGACCATCGGCGTCGAGTCCGTCGACGCACTCGCGACCACGGCGCTGCCCGCCACGATCCTCGACGAATCCGGCCTCGGCGCGCTGCCCGCGCCCGCCTCCGAGCACGAGGTGCTCGACGAACTGGCCGCGCTGGCGGCGGCGAACACGGTCGCCACCTCGATGATCGGTCTCGGCTACTACGACACCCTCACCCCGCCGGTGCTGGTGCGCAATCTGCTCGAGAACCCCGCCTGGTACACCGCCTACACCCCGTACCAGCCCGAGATCAGCCAGGGCAGGCTCGAGGCGCTGCTCAACTTCCAGACCATGGTGTCGGATCTGACCGGCATGGACGTCGCGAACGCCTCCATGCTCGACGAGGCCACCGCCGCGGCCGAGGCGATGACGCTGCTGCGCCGCGCGGGCAAGTCGAAGTCGAACCGGCTGCTCATCGACGCCGATCTGTTCCCGCAGACCAAGACCATCATCGGTACCAGGGCCGAGCCGCTCGGCATCGAGATCGTCGAGGCCGACCTGTCGACCGGGCAGCTGCCGGAGGGCGATTTCTTCGGCGTGATCGTGCAGACGCCGGGTGCGTCGGGCCGCATCGTCGACTGGACGTCGGTGTTCGCCGCCGCCCATGAGCGCGGCGCACTGGTGGCAGCGGGCGCCGATCTGCTCGCCATGACGCTGACCACCCCGCCCGGTGAGCAGGGCGCCGATGTCTGCTTCGGCACCACCCAGCGCTTCGGTGTGCCGATGGGCTTCGGTGGCCCGCACGCCGGTTACCTGGCCGTGCGCACCGCTTTCGCCCGTCAGTTGCCCGGCCGCCTGGTCGGGGTGTCCGTCGATGCCGACGGCGCGCCCGCCTACCGGCTGGCGCTGCAGACCCGTGAGCAGCACATCCGCCGTGAGAAGGCCACCTCCAACATCTGTACCGCCCAGGTGCTGTTGGCCATCGTCGCCGCGATGTACGCGAGCTACCACGGTGCCAACGGCCTGCGCGCCATCGCGCGCCGGGTGCACGAGCACGCCGCCGCCGTCGCGACCGGTCTCGGTGGGGCGCTGGTGCACGGCGCCTTCTTCGATACCGTGCTCGCCCATGTGCCCGGCGGTGCGGAAGCCGTTGTCGCCAAGGCGAAGTCGAAGGGCATCAACCTGCGCCTCGTCGATGCCGACCATGTCGCCATCGCCTGCGACGAGGCCACCACCGACGCGCACGTCGCCGCCGTCGTCGAATCCTTCGGCACCGCACTGACTCCCGACGCGGGCACGGGCACCGAGCTCACCGCGATCGAGACGCGCACTTCGGACTATCTGACCCACCCGGCGTTCACCCGCCACCACACCGAGACCGCCATGCTGCGCTACCTGCGCGCGCTCTCGGACAAGGACATCGCTTTGGACCGCAGCATGATTCCGCTCGGTTCGTGCACCATGAAGCTCAACGCGACCGCGGAGATGGAGCCCATCACCTGGCCCGGCTTCGCTCGTCTGCACCCGTTCGCGCCGCTCGAGGATTCCCCCGGCATCCGCAAGCTGGTCGCCGACCTCGAGCAGTGGCTGGCCGAGATCACCGGCTACGACGCGGTGAGCTTGCAGCCCAACGCCGGTAGCCAGGGCGAGTACGCGGGCCTGCTCGCGATTCGCCGCTACCACCTCGATCGCGGCGACGACCACCGCGACACCTGCCTCATCCCGTCGAGCGCGCACGGCACCAACGCGGCCTCGGCGGCCATGGTCGGCATGCGAGTCGAGGTGGTGAAGTGCCGCGCGAACGGTGACGTCGACCTCGACGATCTGCGCGCCAAGATCGCCGACCACGCCGACCGGCTGGCCTGCATCATGATTACCTACCCGTCCACCCACGGCGTCTACGAGCACGAGGTCGCCGAGCTGTGCGCGCTCGTGCACGACGCGGGCGGCCAGGTGTACGTCGACGGCGCGAACCTCAATGCCCTTGTCGGCCTTGCCCGTCCGGGCCGATTCGGCGGCGACGTGAGCCACCTGAACCTGCACAAGACCTTCTGCATCCCGCACGGCGGCGGCGGTCCCGGCGTCGGCCCGGTCGCGGTGGGTGCGCACCTGGCGCAGTACCTGCCCGGTGACCCGCTCGAAGCCGGTTCGCACGCGGTGTCGGCGGCGAACTACGGCTCCGCCTCGATCCTGCCGATCACCTGGGCCTACATCCGGATGATGGGCGCCGAGGGCTTGCGCGCGGCGACCCTGACCGCGATCGCGTCGGCCAACTACATCGCACGCCGCCTCGACGCCTACTTCCCGGTGCTCTACACCGGCGAGAACGGCATGGTCGCCCACGAGTGCATCCTCGATCTGCGCGAGATCACCAAGCAGACCGGCGTCACCGTCGACGACGTGGCAAAGCGGCTGGCCGACTACGGTTTCCATGCGCCGACGATGAGTTTCCCGGTCGCGGGCACCTTGATGGTGGAACCCACCGAGAGCGAGAACCTCGAGGAGATCGACGAGTTCATCGCCGCCATGATCGCCATCCGTGGCGAGATCGACCAGGTGGGCGCCGGCGTGTGGCCGGTGACCGACAACCCGCTGCGTGGTGCGCCCCACACCGCGGCCAGCCTGGTCGCCGAGTGGAACCATCCCTACAGCCGTGAGACCGCGGTGTATCCGCGTGGAATCGGCCATGCCCGCCCGAAGGTGTGGCCGTCGGTGCGGCGCATCGACGGTGCGTTCGGTGACCGCAATCTGGTGTGTTCGTGCCCGCCGCTGGACGCCTACGAAGACTGACCTGTACCTGCCAACGGGCCCCGCCGATCCAGTCGGCGGGGCCCGTTGTCGTTGGCGAGGGTCTTTGCGGGCCATGCAAGATTGCGGTCGTGGCAGAGTTGCCGAAAGTGAATTCTCATTGGCTGAACTCTCGGCGCGTTACATACCGGGTGCCTTGTTTCCGGCTCTTCCGGGAATGTCCAGTTTGTCTCGGGGCGCAAAATGGACTCGACAATAAGTCAAGCCCCGAATAATGGTGTGAATTGAATCGATATATCTCCACACGGCGCGCGCCACATCTGTATATTCGCCTTCGAATCGAGCCGATGGATCGCTTCCGAGGATTACATGACGTGTCGAATATCGGCGCGGCAGGCATCGGGGATATTCGGTCGGTTGATCAGTTCGGGCGAAATGTCGGCGAAATTGCCTATTACGCTGGGAGAGTGCACGATGGTGACCGTGGATTCCATGAGCATCCACTGTGGTACTTCGCTGCTGTCCGCGCTGGATCGACAGCCGTAGGGCGTCTACCTGGAGTGTTCCCGGATTATTAGTTTCGTGTGGAATGTCTGGATCGACAGTCGACCTGGCTGGAATTGTTACTAGGGTGTTCCCTGAAAAACATATGCCAGATGTTTGCTGTCAGGCTAATGTCAGTAGAAGGTTTCGGATCGGAATCGGCTGGGTAGCGCAGCGCGGGACGTCGGATCGGTGGCCATCGGAATCCCACTCGGTCCTGAAACGGCGAGGGGAAACGGATGGCTGCTCGGCGGTAATGGGCCCGCATTCAGCGGTTGTGGTACACGTGAATATGCGGGGTAGGAAAGCGCACGGATTTCCGTACTTGGAGTTTCGTGTTAGGTCTATAGCCATGCGAGGGGTCGGGTAATTATGGAGTCTGTCGAAAGCTGTGCCGGTAATCGGGATCTGATTCCGCTTTCCTCCGCGCAAACTGGTATGTGGTTCGCGGACGGCGCGCATAGTGGACCGGCGACCAATATCGCCCAGTATGTGGAGATCGAGGGGCCCCTCGATGTAGCCCTGTTCAACAGGGCAGTGCACGAGGCGTGCGAGGAGACCGAGTCGCTCATGGTGCGGGTGGTCGAGGTGGAAGGCCGTCCCTACCAGGTCGTCGACCGCGCCATCACGTTCAATGAACTCGTGCTCGACCTCGGCGCGCACGGCGATCCGATGTCAGCGGCGCTGGAATGGATGCGCAACGACTACACCCGATCGGTCGACATCGCCCATCACCAACTCGCGATCACTCGACTGATCAGAGTCGGCGACGACCTGCACCTGTGGTACGCGCGTGCGCACCACATCGTCATCGACGGGTACGGCGCGTTCAACGTGTTGAGCAGGGTCGCCGAGCACTACAACGCGCTGTCGGAAGGCAGGCCGCCGGCTCGGCTGATGGCGGTTCCCCTGCGTGACATCGCCGCGGAGGAGCAGGCCTATCGGGAGGGTTCACGGTTCGAGGCCGATCGTCGGTACTGGCTGGACAAGGTCGCCGATCTGCCCGCGCCGACCGGGTTGTCCGGTCGTTCGGCGCGCGCGGGAACCGTGGACGAGGTTGCCGCACGCGAACTTCCGGCCGAGCTGTGCACGCTGCTCGATCGCCGCTCGGCCGAGCTCGACGCGTCGGCCGCGCAGGTCGTCGTCGCGGCGTTCGCGGCCTTCTTCACGCGGATGACCGGTGCCGACGAGGTGGTGCTCTCTGTCCCGATGAGCGCCAGGGTCACCGTGAAGCTGCGCAATGCCGCGGCGATGCTGGCCAATATGGTGCCGATCCGCTTCGCGATCGACGACGCGACCACCGTGGCGCAGCTGGTCAAGGCGTCGATCGCCGAGCTGATCTCCGCGTTGCGTCATCAGCGTTACCGCTTCGAGGACCTGCGCCGCGAATCGCCCGCGATCGACAACTCCGCCAACACTTTCGGGCCCGTCCTCAACATCTTGTTCTTCGACTCCGAGATCCGCCTCGGCGACGCCGTCGGTCGCTACCACGCGCTCACCTCGGGCGCGCTCGAAGACCTTCAGATCAACCTCTACCGGACCGGGCCGGACGCGCCGCTACTCATCGAGCTGCACGGCAACGGCAATCTCTACAGTCGGCGCGATATCGACGCCCACGCCGATCGCTTCATCGAATTCCTGCGCCGCTTCATCGAGGCCGACTCCGACGAGCGCGTGGTGGAACTACCGCTGGTCTCGTCTGTGCAGGAGGACGCGATCGTCGACGAGTCGGCCGGTGTCGAGGGCGTCGCCCCTGCTGAGACCTTGGTGGATTCGCTGGCGCGACAGGCAGATTCGACCCCGCTCGCGGAGGCGGTCACCGCAGACGGCGAGACGATCACCTATCGCGACCTCGATGAGCGTTCCACTCGGCTCGCGCGGCGTTTGATCGCCCGCGGCGCCGGTCCGGGTGCGCTGGTCGCCCTCGCGCTGCCGCGCGGTACCCAGCTGATCGTCGCGATGCTCGCGGTCCTGAAATCCGGTGCCGCGTATCTGCCCTTGGACCTCGGCCATCCGCCCGAGCGCCTGGAATACATTGTTGGTCAGGCTGATCCGACGGTTGTGATCGTCGAGGACTCCGCACCGGCTGTGGGCGGTGATCGGCTGGTTCTCGAGCCCGGCGACGACCTCGACGGTGCCGCTGACCCGATCACCGATGATGACCGCACCGCACCACTGCGCCCCGACGATGCCGCGTACGTCATCTTCACCTCGGGATCCACAGGGCGGCCGAAGGGTGTGGTGATCAGCCATCGTTCGGTAGTCGCCTACCTGGCGAATGCGTGTGCCGCTCTGGATATTCAGGCCGAAGACGTGTGGACATGGCTGCATTCGGTGGCCTTCGACTACTCGATCTGGGAGGTCTTCGGACCGCTCGTCACCGGCGGTCGCGTGGTGGTCGTCGATGCGCTGACAGCGCGCGCCCCGGATGACCTGGTGCGTCTGACCGCCCGTGAAGGCGTCACCGTGTTCAGCCAAACTCCCTCGGCGTTCTATCAATTCGCCGCGGCCCGTCGACGGCACCTCGCGGCCGAGACACCCGATGGGGAACTGGCACTGCGGGTGGTCGTGCTGTCCGGTGAGGGACTGGATCCGGCGGCGTTGGCGCCCTGGTACCAGGACAACCCGGTCGGACCGGTCCTGGTCAACAGCTACGGCATCACCGAGACCACCGTGTTCGTCACCCGCACCGATATGAGTGCTGACCTGGCCGTACCCGGCGCACCCAGTGTGATCGGCACGGCCCTGCCCGGCCTGTGCACCTACGTGCTGGATCGGCGCCTGCGGCCGACGCCGGTGGGCGCATGGGGTGAGATCTACGTAGCGGGAACGCAATTGGCCCGCGGCTACCTCGGTGAGCCCGCGCTGAGCGCGGGCCGGTTCGTCGCCGACCCGTGGGGTGCGCCGGGGGAGCGGATGTACCGAAGCGGAGATGTGGCCCGCCGCAATCACGACGGCGAGCTCGAATACCGTGGCCGCGCGGATCAGCAGGTGCAACTGCGTGGGTTCCGCATCGAACTCGACGAGGTCCGTGCCGCGCTGCTGGCCCATCCGGCGGTGGCTTCGGCCGCCGTGGTGGTGCATCGCGCCGATACCGACGCGGCACGTCTGGTGGGTTATATCGTGGCGACCGGCACCGACTGTGATGTCGATGCCGTTGTCGCCCGGGCGGGTTCGTTGCTGCCGGACTACATGATCCCGAATGTCGTCATGGTCGTGGACGAACTGCCGTTGACGGTCAACGGCAAGCTCGACCTGCGCGCACTGCCCGAACCGGCAGCGGCGACCACGGTGAGCTATGTCGCGCCGCGGACCGAGGCCGAAGAGACTGTCGCGCAGGTCTTCGCCGAGGTGCTCGGTGTGGAACGGATCGGTGCGTTCGACAGCTTCTTCGAGGTGGGCGGCAACTCGCTCACCGCGGCGGGCGCCGTCGTGCGGGTCGCCGATGCCACCGAATGCGAACTGTCGGTGCGTGATCTGTTCGCCAACCCGACGGTGGCCGGGTTCGCCGAGTACGTCGGCCGGGCGCGGCGCCGGGTGCGTTCCGCCCTGGCGCCGATCGCGCGGGACGGACTGCTGGCGCTGGCTCCGGCACAGCACCGGATGTGGTTGATCAACCGCGTCGACCCGGAGTCCGCCGCCTACAACATTCCCCTGGTCCTGCGGCTGTCCGGCCGACTCGACTCCGCCGCCTTGCGCGCGGCGCTGGGCGACGTTCTCGATCGCCACGAGTCGTTGCGGACCCGCTACCCCGCCCACGACGGTCACGGCACACAGGAGATCCTGTCGACCGAGGAGACCCTGACCGAATTCTCCTGCGTCCCGGAACACGTCGAGGAACAGCGGCTCGCCGACCGGCTTCGCGAGCTGACCGCCGACGGCTTCGACGTCTGCGCTCGACCACCGCTGCGCGCGGTCCTGCTCACGACCGGGCACGACAGTCACGTGCTGGTCCTCGTCCTGCATCACATCTGCTGTGACGGTGCGTCGCTGGCGCCCTTGGCCGTAGACTTCGCCACCGCCTACGCTGCGCGGTCGCAACAGAGCGCTCCGGACCAGCTGCCCCCGAGGGTGCAGTACGCCGACTACGCAGACTGGCACCGTCGCCTGCTCGGCGAGGAAACCGATCCGGATTCGCTCGCCGCCGACCAATTGCGCTACTGGAAAACCCAATTGGCCGATGCGCCCGCAGTACTCGAGCTGCCGGCGGACCGGCCCCGGCCTGCTCGCCGTTCGATGCGCGGCGAGGTCGTCGCCACGCAGCTGCCCGCGCGGACCTACGCCGACATCGAGCGACTCGCCCGCGCCGCTGACCTCACTCCGTTCATGGTCGTCCACGCCGCACTCGCGGTCCTGCTGGCTCGGCTGTCGGGCACCGGCGACATCGTCATCGGCGCCCCATTGGCCGGTCGCGGCGAGCCGGACCTCGCGCCGCTGGTGGGAATGTTCGTCAACACCGTGGCGCTGCGCACGCCGGTTCGCGGCGACGAATCGTTCACCGCCTTCCTGGAACGCGTCAAGGACATCGACATCGACGCCTTCGCCCACGGCGACCTGCCGTATGACCGGGTCGTGGAAGAGCTCGATCCGCGGCGCTCCGCGGCCTACGCACCCGTGTGTCAGGTGTATCTGGCCTTCGACAACACCGAACTGCCCCGTCTGACCCTGCCCGGCCTCACGGTGGACGTCCTCGATCCGGGCGCCGAACCCGCGAAGGTCGACCTCGTCGTCACCATCGACGCGAACGCCGCGGACACCGGCGACGTCGCGCTGCGCATCAATTACGCGACCGACCTGTTCGACCCCGCCACCGTCGAGCAGATGGCCGCACGGCTGCGCCGCATCCTGGACGCGGTAGTAGCAAACCCCTCCGTGCCGGTCGGCGATGTGGAGCTGCTGTCCACCGCCGAACGCGCCGCGCTGCAACCTGTTCGGGGTGCGGACGCGGTACCCGGCGTAGCGCTGGCGGATCTGCTGGCTCGAGGTGCCGCGATCTCGCCGGACGGTCCGGCTGTCGTCTCCGGCACCGAGCAGATGGACTTCACGGAGCTGGACACGCTGTCGAACCGGTTCGCCCGCCGGCTGCTCGACGAAGGGGCCCGACCCGGCGAGGTGGTGGCGATGGTCCTGCCGCGCTCGCTCGATTTCGTGGTGGCGGTGTGGGCTGTCGCCAAAACGGGCGCGGCCCTGGTGCTGATCGACCCGCGCAATCCGCAGGATCGGATCCGCTCGATGCTCGCCGACAGCGCGCCCAGGGTGGTCTTGACCAGCGCCGAAGTCGAGGGCGCTGCGCCCGAGGGGCCGTGGGCGTTGCTGGTGGTGGCCGATCCCGTCTCGCGCGCCATCACAGCCGGGTACCCCTCGGCGCCGGTAACCGACATCGATCGAGGCAGGCCGGTGCACCCCGGCGACGTGGCGTACGTGATCTACACCTCCGGCACAACGGGTGTACCGAAGGGCGTCGAGGTCACCAACCAGGGGCTGGCGAACTTCGCCGCCGAACAGCAGGACCGCTACGACGTCGAGCCCACCGTGCGGGTCCTCCAGGCCGCGGGTCCGGGGTTCGACGCGGTGATGCTCGAGATTCTGCTCGCCCACCCCGGTGGCGCCGCACTGATCGTGTCCCCGCCGGAGATCTACGCGGGCGCGGAACTAGCGGAACTCATTCGGGCACACGGGGTTACCCATGCCTTCCTGACGCCGACCGTCCTCGGCTCGATGTCACCGGAGAACCTGGAGTGCCTGCGGGTGCTGGTCTCCGGCGGCGAAGCTTTGACGGCCGACCTCGGCGCGACCTGGGCGCCGGGGCGTCGGCTGTTCAACGGCTACGGTCCCACCGAAACGACGATCATGGTCGCGATCAGCGACCCGATTCCCCCGCGGGGACCGATCACCATCGGCGGACCTATTCGCGGCATCTCCGCGCAGGTCCTCGACGCCCGGATGCAGCCGGTGCCGGTCGGTACGGCGGGCGAACTCTACATCGGTGGCGTGCAATTGGCGCGCGGCTACCTCGGTCGGCCCACGGTGACAGCGGCCAGTTTCGTCGCCGACCCCCGCGGTGCGGGCACCCGGATGTACCGCACAGGTGATCTGGTCAGGTGGACCTCGGAGCAGACCCTGCAATACTTGGGCCGCGCCGACCATCAGGTGAAGATCCGCGGGCAGCGCACCGAACTGGGGGAGATCGAAGCGGTACTCGCGCAAGACCCCTCGGTGACCCACGCCGTCGTCGTGATCCACGACAGCACAGGCGCCGACCGCCTCGTCGGCTATCTGGTCGGTGCGGGCATCGACGCCGAGCAGGTACGCGCGGCCGCGCGCGACCGACTTCCCGCGCACATGGTGCCCGATGTGTGCATGGTGCTCGATCGGTTCCCGCTGACCGCCAGCGGCAAGCTCGATCGCGCGGTGCTGCCGGAGCCGGTGTTCCCGCACACGGCTGCCGACATCGCGCCGCGTACCCCCGCCGAACAACTCGTCGCCGATGTCTACCGCGAGGTGCTCGGCGCGACGCGGGTGAGCGCGCTCGACAACTTCTTCGACCTGGGCGGCAACTCGCTCACCGCGACCAAGGTCGCGGCGCGCCTGTCCGACGCGTTCGGCACCGCCATCGCGGTGCGAGCACTGTTCGAGACGCCGACCGTCGACGCGCTCGCCCGCGAGTTGGCTTCGATCGGCCCGCAGGCCGGTGCGGGCACGGGCCACCGCCGTCTGGTGCCCCAGCAGCGCCCGGATCGGATTCCGCTCTCGCCCGCGCAGGCCCGGATGTGGTTCCTCAACCAGTTCGACACCTCCGCGGCGGTCTACAACGTGCCGGTGGTCGTGCGGATCTCCGGACCACTCGATGTCGACGCGCTCCGGTCAGCTCTCGCCGATGTGATCGACAGGCACGAGACGCTGCGCACCCGATACCCCGACAGCGACAGCGGACCGTGGCAGGAAATCCTGGCACCGCACTCGACACCGCGGCTCACGTGTGTCGAGGTCACCGAGGCCGAGATCGCCGACCGGATCGCGCGCGAGACCGCCCTCGGATTCGATGTGAGCACGAAGGTGCCGTTCCGGATCGCCTTGCTGCGCACCGCGGCCGAGGAGTGGACGGTGGTGCTCACCGTGCACCACATCGCCATCGACGGATCCTCGCTCGCGCCGCTGGCCGCCGACCTGGCCGTGGCCTACCGGGCCCGGATGGCAGGCGAGACACCGGCCTTGACGCCGCTGCCGGTCCAGTACGCCGACTACACGCTGTGGCAACGCAAGAACCTCGGCACCCAGGACGACCCGGCGAGCGTGACCGCCGACCAGATCCGGTACTGGATCGCGGCGCTGGCCGACCTGCCGCAGATGCTCGATCTGCCGACCGACCGCCCCCGACCCGCGCGACAGTCCTACCGTGGCGCGACCATGTCCGCCACGATTCCCGCCGACCTGCATCGCGACATCATCGCCCTCGCACGTCGCCACGACGCGACACTGTTCATGGTGACCCATGCGGCGTTCGCGGTGCTGCTGGCACGGCTGTCGGGCACCGAGGACATCGCGGTCGGCACCCCGGTCGCCGGGCGCGGCGAACCCGCCCTCGACCCGCTGATCGGCATGTTCGTCAACACACTGGTGTTGCGGGTGCGGGTAGATCCCGCGGCGCCGTTCACCCAGGTGCTCGACCGCGCCCGCGAATGCGATCTCGGCGCGTTCGACAACGCGGGCATCCCGTTCGAACAGCTGGTGGAGGTCCTCAATCCGCCGCGTAGCACCGCGCACGAGCCATTGACCCAGGTCGGCTTCTCGTTCCAGAACATCGACATCCCGACGCTGCAACTCGGCGGCCTCACGGTGGTCGCTGATCTCGTCGAACCGGGTGTCGCCAAGTACGACCTGCACCTGACCCTGGTCGACACGATCGACTCGAACGGGGCTCCCGGCGACATGCAGGTCGAATTCGGCTATGCGACCGATCTTTTCGACGAATCTACGATCGCGCCGATCTTCGAGCGGTTCCTCGCCGTTCTGCGCGGTGTCGTCGCCGATCCCGGCTTGCCCGTGGGCGACCTGCCGCTGCTCAGCCCGCGTGAACTCGACGAACTGTCGCTGCGGGAATCCGGTCCGGACGTCCCCACGGACGGCTCGACGATTGCGGATCTGTTCGCGAAGCAGGTCGCGGCGACACCGGAAGGCACGGCGGTCATCGACGGCGACAGCGACGACGTGCTCACCTACGCCGCGTTCGGCGCCGAGGTGAACGCGCTGGCGCGAGTGCTGATCGGCCACGGTATCGGGCCGGGAAGTCTGGTGGCCGTGGCTATGCGCCGTTCGGTCGATCTACTCACCACGCTCTACGCCATCCACGCGACCGGCGCCGCCTACCTCCCGCTGGATCCGGACCACCCCGTCGACCGGCTGCGCACCGTGCTCACCGCCGCACGACCTGACGGCGTGCTGATCCGTGACGACATCGACCTGCCGACGCGGGCGCCGGTCTGGCGGCTGTCGGACCTCAGCTCGGCCGCGACCGATACCGCGCCGGTCACCGATGCCGATCGGATCAGGCCGCTACGCCCGAACGATCTGGCCTACGTCATCTTCACCTCAGGGTCGACTGGCATTCCGAAGGGCGTCGCGCTCACCCACGAGGCGGTTGTCAACCAACTGCGTTGGCTCACAGCGTATTACCGAATCGGCACCGACGATGTGTTGCTCCTGCGCACCCCTGCCACTTTCGACCTGTCGGTGTGGGAGTTGTTCACCGCTCCCACCTCCGGCGCCGCGTTGGTCGTCGCGGGGCGCGAGGATCACACCGACCCCGCTGCCGTAGCCGGGCTGATCGCCCGTCACGGCGTGACCGTGGTCGATTTCGTACCCTCGCTGCTGTCGGCGTTCCTCGACCTCGCGAGCCCGGACGACCTCGCCACGATCCGCCAAGTGCTCTGCATCGGTGAGGCTTTGGACTCGGAGACCGTTGCCCGGTTCCGCGAGGTCAGCCAAGCGCGCATCGACAACCTGTACGGCCCGACGGAAGCGGCCGTCAGCGTCACCGCCTATGAAATCGGCGAGCTCGACGGACCCGTCGTCGGGATCGGCACGCCCGAAGCGAATGTCGTCGCACACGTGCTCGACGCCCGACTGCGCCCCGTGCCCTCGGGCGTCACCGGTGAGCTCTATCTTGGTGGCATCCAACTCGCCCGCGGCTACCACGACCGCGCGGACCTCACGGCCGCGGCCTTCGTGGCCGACCCGTTCGGCTCGGTGCCGGGCGCTCGCCTCTATCGCACCGGCGACCTGGTCCGCTGGGACACGACAGGCCGGCTGCGCTACGTCGGCCGCCGCGATTCCCAGGTGAAGATCCGCGGCCTGCGCGTCGAACTCGGCGATATCGAAGCCGCGTTCCGCGCACACGACCGCATCGGCGCCGCGATCGTTCGAGTCCACCAGGTCGCCGAGGGGCAGGTGCTGGTGGCCTACACGGTGAGCGACGAGGCGATCGACCCCGACTCGCTGCGGACATACCTGCTGGGACGCCTGCCCGCGTATATGGTGCCCGCCCAGGTGATTCGGATCGACGCGGTCCCGCTCACGCCCAACGGCAAGATCGACTACCGCGCCCTCCCGGCTCCGGACACCCGCGTCGGCTCGACCCGTTACCGGGCTCCCAGCGGGATCGTCGAGGAAACGATCGCCGGTGTGATCGGTGAACTGGTGCAGACACCATGGGTCGGCGCCGACGAGAATTTCTTCACCCTCGGTGGCAATTCGCTGTTGGCGACCAGGGTGCTCAGCCGCATCGGCGAAGTCCTCGGCGTGACGATTCCCGTGCGCGCCATCTTCGAAGCCCCGACCGTGGCCGAGCTGGCTCGGTGGGTCGAACGCCGGCGCGCGGTCGGTGATGTCGCGGGCCCGGTGGCGGCGGCGCGACCCGAGCGCATCCCGCTCTCGCCCGCGCAGAGCCGGATGTGGCTGCTCAACCAGTTGGACCCCGAGTCCGCGAGTTACGTGGTGCCACTGTCGATCAGCCTCGACGGTGACCTCGATATCGAGGCCATGCGGGCCGCGCTGCACGATGTGATCGAACGACACGAGATCTTGCGCACCACCTATCCGGCCCACGACGGCACCCCCGCGCAGGTCGTGCTGAGTGCCGAGGACGTGGTCGCGTCGTGCGATCTCGCCGTGCACCCGGTGTCGGCGGAAGCCCTGATCGAGGAGCTGACGCGGTTCTTCGGCGTCGGATTCGATGTCGCGGTGGGCGCCCCGCTGCGGGTGGCGCTGTTCCGAATCACCGAAACCGCTCACGCGCTGGCACTCTCGGTACACCACATCAATTGCGACGGCTACTCGGTGGCGCCGCTGGCCGCCGACATCATCGAGGCCTACCGCGCACGCAGGGTCGGCGCGACGCCCGAATGGGCTCCGCTGCCAGTGCAATTCGCTGATTACGCCCTGTGGCAGCGCGAACTGCTCGCCACACCCGACTCCGCGCCGGGCCGCGACCTGCTGTACTGGCGCACCCAACTCGCGGGGCTCCCGGATGTGCTCGCGCTGCCCACCGATCGGCCGCGCCCGCTCGAACAGTCCCATCGCGGCGCGACGGTCCACGCAGAGGTTCCTGCTCACGTCGCGGAAGCCGTGGCGGCGTCGGCGCGACGCAGCGGGGTGACCCCGTTCATGGTGGCGCACACCGCCTTGGCCGTCCTGCTGGCGCAGTTGTCGAGCAGCGACGACATCGCCATCGGGATCCCGTACGCGGGTCGCGGCGACCGCTCGCTGGACCACCTCGTCGGCATGTTCGTCAACACGCTCGTCCTGCGCACCCGGGTCCGCCCGGAGCAGCGGTTCGCCGACCTGATCGAACTGACCAGGCGCACCGACATCGAAGCGTTCGATCATGCCGCCGTTCCGTTCGAACAGCTGGTGGAAGTGCTGAATCCGGCTCGCTCGACGGCACATTCACCGTTGTTCCAGGTGATGCTCGCCTACCAGAACATGCCGCCCGCCCAGCTCGACGTGGCGGGGCTCGAGATCGCGGGCATCGATGTCGGTGCCGACGCGGCGATCTGCGATCTGCTCCTGATGATCACCGAGGATCGAGGCCCGCACAACGAGATCACGGGCATGAATCTGCGCCTGACCTACGCCACCGACCTGTTCGACGACACCACCGCACGCCGGTTCACCGAACAGCTCGTCCGCGTGCTGGACGCTGTCACCGCCGACGCGCAGACCATCGTCGGCGAGATCGACCTCACCGACGAAACGACCCGCACCCGTCTGCTGCGCCCGCACGACGCATCACTGGTGAGCCCGCACCGCACGCTCGTCGACGCCTTCGACGAGCAGGTAGCACGCACCCCGGACGCCGCCGCCATCCGAGTGCCCGGTGGTCGCGTCCTCACCTACCGTGAGTTCGACGCAGACGTGAACCGCCTCGCTCGCCACCTCATCGATCTCGGCGCGGGCCCCGAAACCACCGTGGCGGTGGCGATTCACCGCTCGATCGACCTGGTCACCGCCGTCTACGCCATTGTGAAGTCCGGTGCCGCCTTCGTTCCGCTCGATCCCGACTACCCGACCGCACGCCTGGCCCACGTCTTGGCGGTCGCCCGACCGCTGCTGGTCGTCACCGTCACGGGTGACGAGAGCTCCCTTCCCGACGAGCTGTCTCGAGTCCGGCTCGACGAGCTCGACCTGAGCACCCAACCCGCCGGACCCGTCGGCAACGACGAACGCCGCGCACCGCTGCGCGCTGACAACACCGCCTATGTGCTGTTCACCTCCGGCTCGACCGGCACGCCGAAGGGCGTCGCACTCACCCATGCCGCCACCACCCACCAGTTGGCCTGGGCACAGAGCGAATTCCCGCACGACGCCTCGGATGTGGTGCTGCACAAGACCCCGATCACCTTCGACATCGCGGTGTGGGAGTTGTTCTGGCCGTTGCGGACCGGCGCGCAGATCGTCATCGCCGAACCCGGCGGCCACCGCGATCCCGCCTACCTGGCCGAGGTCATCGTGGACGAACACGTGAGCACCGTGCACTTCGTCCCGTCGATGCTCGATGTGCTGCTCGAGCACCCGGGCACGACCCAGCTGCCCTCGGTTCGCTACCTCTTCCCGGCGGGTGAAGCGTTGGCCCAGCGCACCGCCGAACGCGCCGGACAGGTTTTCGATCGGGCCGAGGTGGTCAACTGGTACGGTCCCGCCGAAGCCGAGGTCGTGACCGCCTACCGCTGCACGACAGATCCCGCTGCGCCGCAGAATGTTCCGATCGGGTACCCGGTCTCGGGGATGTCTGCCTATGTCCTGAACGCACGATTGCGGCCGGTCCCCGCCGGTGTCGTGGGCGACCTGTACGTCTCGGGCGCGCAGCTGGCCCGCGGCTACCAGGACCGCCCCGATCTCACCTGTGGGGTATTCCTCGCTGACCCGTTCGGCGCGCCGGGGGAGCGGCTCTACCGCACCGGCGACCTGGCCCGCTGGACGCCCACCGGCGCCCTGGAGTTCTTCGGCCGCAGCGACTTCCAGGTGAAGTACCACGGCCAGCGCGTGGAACCCGGCGACATCGAAGCTGCCATGCACTCGATCGACGCGGTCGCCCGCGCGGTCGCGATCGTCACCGAGGACCGGATCACCGCATATGTCACGCCGATGCCGGGCGCGGCACTCGACGGACTGGAGGTGCGCCGGACGCTCACCCGGCTACTGCCGTCCTATTTGGTCCCCGGCGCGGTGCTGGTACTCGACACCTTGCCACTCAATGCGAACGGCAAGCTGGACCGCGCCGCGCTTCCTCGCCCGGACATCGACGACGCGGACGAATTCCTCGCCCCGCGCACCGACCGGGAAGCAGTGCTGGCCAAGATCGTCGCCGAGATCGTCGGCGCCGACCGGGTCAGCGTGGGCGCCGACCTGTTCGACATCGGCGTGAACTCGCTGTCGGCCGCCCAGATCGCGGCCCGGGCCGAAGCTGCCCTGCGGGTGCGGGTCGGTGTTCGCGACATCTTCGAGGCACTCACCATCGCGGCGCTGGCCGAACGGATCGCGGTGCGCGACCGCTACGCCGGCGTGCCACTGGTACACCGCAACGAGCTCACCGAGATTCCGCTGGCGGCGGCTCAGCGGCGCATCTGGATCCTCAACCAGCTCGACCCCGCCTCCGGTGCGTACAACATCGGCTTCGCGGCCCGGCTGACCGGACCGCTCGACGTGGCGGCACTGCGTGCGGCGATGACCGATGTGATCACCCGCCACGAGACCCTGCGCACGATCTATCCCGCGGTGGGCGGGCAACCGCACCAGCTCGTCCAGGCCGGCACGGCCGGTGCCACGGATATCGAACTCGCCTCCCTCGACGACCCGGCGCTGCTGGCAGAGCGCCTGCGCGACGCGGTGGAGTCGGGCTTCGACATCGCCACCGACACCCCGGTCCGCGTGCGGCTCTATCACACGGGCGCCGATGAACACGTCTTGATCCTGGTGGTGCACCACATCGCCGCGGACGGTGCGTCGATGGCGCCGCTGGCCCGAGATGTGTTCGCCGCCTACCGTTCTCGTCGCACCGAGATGCCGCCGCTGTGGCCGCTGTTGTCCGTCGATTACGCCGACTACGCGGTCTGGCAGCGTGAGCTGCTCGGTGCCGAGGACGACCCCACTTCCCTGGCGGGGCGCCAAATCACCTACTGGCAGCGAATTCTCGCCGACGCCCCCGAACTGCTGGCACTGCCGACCGACCGTCCACGGCCCGCGGTTCTGACGATGGACGGCGGCAGTGTCGGGTTCACCGTCGAGCCGGAGTTGCACGAGGCTGTCGTCGACCTCGCCCGCCGTGAAGGCGCCACGGTGTTCATGGTTCTGCACGCCGCGCTGGCGATCCTGCTCTCGCGCACCGCTCACACCGACGACGTCACGATCGGCACCCCGGTGAGCGGTCGCGGGCGCCCGGAGCTCGACGATCTGGTCGGAATGTTCGTCAACACGGTGGTCCTGCGTACTCGCGTCGCCGAGCAGCTGTCGTTCCGGGAATTCCTGGCGGAGGTGCGCGGCACGGATCTGGAGGGGCTCGCGCACGCTGACGTGCCGTTCGAGCGTCTGGTCGAGGTGCTCGACCGAGCCGGGTCGACCGCGTATTCACCGCTCTACCAGGTGATGCTCGGCTTCCGTAATGCCGATCCCACGCGCTTCGAACTCGACGATATCGGCGTCGAGGTGCTCGATCCCGGTGTGGCACAGGCCAAAACCGACCTCACGGTGCTGCTGAACGAGCGTGCCGACGGAGCGGGTATCGACGGCGAGATCGTCTACGCCACCGACCTGTTCACCGAGGCCACCGCGACTCGATTCGCCGAGCGCCTCCTGCGCGTTCTCGCCACGATCACCGCAGCGCCGGACGCGACCATCGAGGCCATCGACCTGCTGAGCCCGGAGGAGGCCACACAGCTGCTGCCCTTCGGGCGGGAGGCAGCGGTGGAGCCGAAAACACTGCCCGCCCTGCTCGCCGCCGCGGCCGCCGACCCGATGGCGACCGCGCTGATCGGTGACGACGAAACCCTGACCTACGGCGAACTCGACCGGCGATCCGACCGGCTCGCCGTGCTGCTCGCCCAGGCAGGCGCGACACCGGGAACCTATGTGGCGCTGGCTGTCCCGCGCTCGGTGGCCTTCCACGTGGTGCTGTGGGCAATCGCGAAAACCGGTGCGGCGTTCGTGCCGATGGATCTGCGTTACCCCGCGGATCGGCTCGCGCACATGGCCCAGGACTCCGGTGTCACGCTCGGTGTGACACTGAGCGCGGCGCGTTCGTCGCTGCCCGACACCGTCGACTGGGTGTGCCTCGACGACGAGCAAGTGATCTCCGAACTGGCTACCGCGTCAACGGATCACCACTTCACGGCGGCGCGCCTGGATGATGCCGCCTACTTGGTGTACACCTCCGGCTCGACGGGCAAGCCGAAGGGCGTGGTCGTTACGCACGGGGGTCTGTCGGCCTTCGCGGCGGCGAAGCACCAGCACTATCAGGTGGACCGAGCGTCGAGGGTCCTGCAGGTCTCCGCGCCCGCGTTCGACGCGGTGATGATGGAAACACTGATGGCCTATGACGCCGGTGCCACCCTGGTCGTCTCGCCCGCCGACGTGTTCGCCGGTGCGGAACTGACCGAACTGATTCGTACACACCGGGTTTCGCACACCTTCCTGACACCCAGCGTGCTGGCGACCTTGCGGCCCGAGGGCCTCGACGCGCTGAAGATGCTGACGATCGGCGGCGAAGCACTCTCCGCCGAACTCGTCGCCGCGTGGGCGCCGGGCCGTCGCTTCCACAATGTGTACGGACCGACCGAGACCACGATCGCGGTCTGCGTCAGCGCCGAGTTGGCACCCGGTGATCCGATCACCATCGGCACCCCGATCCCTGGGGTGCGCGCCGTCGTGCTCGACGCTCGGTTGCGACCGGTACCGGTCGGCGTGGTCGGTGAGCTCTATCTGTCGGGTAAGGCGCTGGCGCGTGGATACCTGAATCGGCTGGGAGCGAGCGCTGCCGCGTTCGTGGCTGACCCGTACGGTGCGCAGGGCACCCGGATGTATCGCACCGGTGACCTGGTGCGCTGGAGTGCCGAGCACACCATCGAATACGTGGGTCGCGCCGATTTCCAGGTCAAGATCCGCGGTCAGCGCGTGGAACTCGGTGAGATCGACGCGGCGCTGGTGGCCTGCCCGAACGTCGCTACCGCGGTCACCGTGAGCAGGCGCGGCCCTGCGGGACAACCGCTGCTGGCCGCCTATCTGGTGGCCGACGACGGTCGAACGATCGATACGACCGCGATCCGCGAGCAGATCTCGGGCGCGCTGCCCGAACACATGGTGCCCGCTGTGTTCATGGTTCTCGCCGAGATGCCGGTGTCGTCGACAGGCAAGGTGAACCGGCGCGCACTGCCCGAACCCGATGCTGAGGTGCTGGATTCGGTGGTCACGGCGGCGGCGACCGAACTGGAAGCGACCATCGCGAGGATCTTCGCCGATGTGCTCGGTGTGGCCTCGGTGGGGGCCGACGAGTCGTTCTTCGCGCGCGGCGGTGACTCGATCATGTCGATCCAGCTGGCATCGCGATTGAAGACGGCCGGTGTGGTCGTGACGGCACGAGACATCTTCGAGCACCGGACAGTTCGAGGACTGGCCGCCGTGGCCGAGGACACGGGACGGGTGACCCTCGAAGAATTGCCCGGCGGTGGTGTTGGGGAGGTAGCACGGACCCCGATCGTTTCCTGGTACCTGGATCGTCCGGCCGGTGACCGGTTCGCGCAGTCGTTGCTGGTCGAGCTGCCCGGCGATGCGCGGGAGACCGACGTGGTCGCCACGGTCGGCGCCGTGCTCGACCGACACGACATGCTGCGCGCACGGTTGAGTGCCGGGGAGGCCGGTGCGCACCTCGAGGTCTTGCCGCGCGGCGCGATCGATGCCGAGCGGATGGTGTCAGTGCGCACCTTCGGCCCCGAGAACATGCCTGGCAGTGTGGGTTTCGCGGCGCTCGTCGAGAACGCGCTCGAGGAAGCGTCAGCCCGATTGAGCCCCGCCGATGCCGCGATGATGCAGGTCGTCTGTGTGGTGCCGGAGCCCGGCGTGGTGTCGCGGGGGCGCGCGCTGATCGTGATCCACCACCTGGTGGTCGACGGTGTGTCCTGGCGCATCCTGATCCCCGACTTCGTCTCCGCGTGGCAGCAGCTCGGCGAGGGACGAGCGGTCGAGCTGCCCGAAGTCGGCACATCGATGCGCCGGTGGGCGCAGACCGTAGCGGCGGCAGCCGACAGTCGTGTCGACGAACTGGCACTGTGGCAGCGAATGGGGTCCCGTCCCGAACCGCTGCTCGGGCGGGCCGCGCTCGACCCGGCTGTCGACGTGCACGCCACGGTCGAGCGGATGACGCTGACGCTTCCAGTCGAACTGACTACCGCCCTGATGGGTGCGGTGCCACGTGCCGCGCACGCCACCACCGACGACGCCCTGCTCGCGGGTCTCCTGCTGGCGCTGGGTCGTTGGCGCGCCGAACGCGGCGTCGAGCACCGCGGTGCGCGCATCCTGCTCGAAAGCCACGGGCGCGCGGAACAGCTCGCCCCTGGCGCCGACCTCTCGCGCACCGTCGGCTGGTTCACCAGCGCCTACCCGGTGGACCTCGACATCGACGGCACCGATCCGCGCGCCGCCGTGAAGGCGGTCAAGGAACAGCTGCGGGCCGTGCCCGACAAGGGCATCGGCTACGGCATGCTGCGGTACCTCCACGCGCAGACGGCCCCGCAACTGGCGGCGTCGGCCGAACCGCAGATCAGTTTCAACAACCTGGGCCGTGCGGGCGTCGATCTCGCGGCGCTGTCCGGTGTCGCCTGGATTCCCGCCGGGGAGGACTTCGACCATCAGGGGGCCTTCGATCCCGACATGCCCGCCGCGGCGACGCTGTCCATCGACACCAGCATCGTCGACACCCCCGACGGCCCGATTATGTCCGCGCAGATCGGTTACGCCACAAGGCTTCTCGATGACGGCGAGGTCCGCGAACTGCTCGACGAGTGGGCCGCCGCACTGCGCGAGATCGCGGAAATATCGGCACGAGAACACGATTGGGGTCTGTCCCCGTCCGACACCCCGCTGGTCGCGCTGACCCAGCAGGACCTGGACATCTTCACCGAACGCTACGGGCCGATCGAGGCAGTCTGGTCGATGGCGCCCTTGCAGGCGGGACTGCTGTTCCATGCCGAGCTGGCCGTGGGCGAACTCGATGTGTACACGGCACAGTCGGAGATGACCCTCACCGGGCCGGTCGACGAGGCCCGGCTTCGGCAGGCCGCGACGGACCTGCTGCGGCGGCATCCGAACCTGCGGGCCGCGTTCACCCGAACGATCGATGGTGTTGTCGCACAGGTCGTTCCGGTGGATGCCACCGCGCACTGGCGCACCGTCGCGGCTGCTGAGGCGACGCTGCCGGAGATCCTCGCGTCCGAACGCGAGAGGGCTTTCGACCCCGCCGATCCGCCACTGGTGCGATTCGTGCTCGTCTCCGTCGCGCCCGCCGAGTTCCGGCTGATCCTGACCGCGCATCACCTACTGCTCGACGGTTGGTCACTGCCGTTGCTGCTGCGTGATCTGGTCGGGCTCTACGCGGCCGGTGCCGATGCGAGTCTGCTGCCTCCCGCGCCGTCCTACGGCGACTACCTGGGCTGGCTGGACCGGCGCGACACCACCGCCGGGGTCGAGGTCTGGCGCGAGACCTTGGCGGGCTTCACCGAACCCAGCCTGATCGCCGAAACGGTCGGCGAGGCAACCGTCGAGGTACCGACCGACCTGACCATCTATCTCGACGACGACGTCACTACCGCCCTGACCGAACTCGCCCGCGCATGCGGCGCCACGATGTCGACGATCGTGCAGTTCGCCTGGGCGACGGTGCTGGCCAACCAACTCGGTCGCGAGCGGATCATGTTCGGCGAGACGGTCTCCGGCAGGCCGGCCGAGGTGCCGGGCATCGAGTCGATGATCGGTCTGTTCATCAACACGCTGCCGGTCCCGGTCCACGTGCGCGGTGACCGGACCATCGCGGCGGCGCTGGAACAGTTGCAGGCGAACAAGACCCGGTTGCTCGACCACCATCACATCGAACTGTCCGGCATCATGGCCGCGGTCGGCGGCGGACAACTGTTCGACACCCTGGTGGCGTACGAGTCCTATCCGGTCGACGGCAGCGGACTCGGCGACGCCGACATCGACGGGGTCCGGGTCACCGACGTGGTCGGCACCGATGCCGCGCACTACCCGATCACCGTGCAGGCCCACCACACCGACACCTTGCACATCCGGGTGCGGTACCAGGCGGCTCGCGTCGACGACGCGACCGCGGCCGGGCTGGCCGACCGTATCGAGCGCGTGCTGCGCGCCGTCGCCACCGACCCGAACGGGCGCGTCGGCGACATCGACCTGCTGTCGGCGGCCGAGCACGCGGCGCTGGTTCCGGCCAGAGGCGCGGAGCGGGTGGCGCCCGAGGCGTTGACGGATCTCCTACGGCACGGCGTGACCCGCCACCCCGACGGTGTTGCGGTGACGAGCGGGTTCGAGACGGTGAGCTTCGCCGAGCTGGATATCCGAGCACATCGGTTGGCGCACTGGCTGATCGAGCGCGGCGTCGACACGGGCGACACCGTCGGCGTGGTCATGCCGCGTTCGACGTCGTTGATCACGACGATCTGGGCGCTGGCCGAGGTCGGGGCAGCGGTTGCGCTGCTCGATCCCCGCAACCCGGATGAGCGGCTCGCGGTCATGCTGTCCGACTGCGGTGCCCGCGTCGTGTTGACCGTCGACGAGGTGAGTGACGGAGTGCCGGAAGGGGAGTGGGCACGGCTGGTCGTCGACGATCCGGCCGCGGTGCGCCAGATCGCGGACCAACCGGCGCGCGCTGTCCCGCGCACGGTCCGCGACACCGACCTGGCCTACGTCATCTACACCTCCGGAACCACCGGCAGACCCAAGGGGGTGGCGGTCACCCAGGCGGGCATGGCGAATTTCGCCGCCGAGCAGCGGGATCGGTACCAGGTAACCCCGGACTCGCGGGTGCTACAGTGTGCCGCACCAGGATTCGACGCAGTCATGCTCGAAGTCCTGATGGCCCACCCGCACGGCGCGACGCTGGTCATCTCACCGCCCGATACCTACGCAGGCACCGAGTTGGCCGACATCATCCGGGACAACGCGGTGACCCACGCCTTCCTCACACCTACCGTGCTCGCGACCATGTCACCGCACGGGCTCGACAGCCTCGCGGTACTGGTGGCCGGTGGTGAGGCGGTACCGGCCGAACTCGCCGCCCTCTGGGCGCCGGGGCGCCGACTGTTCAACGGCTACGGACCGACCGAGACCACGATCATGGTCGCCATCAGCGAGCCGCTCTCGCCTCCCGATCCCATCACCCTGGGTGGCCCGATTCGCGGGACCTCCGCCGTGGTGCTGGATTCGCACCTGCGGCCGGTGCCGATCGGGGTGACCGGCGAGCTCTACGTCAGCGGTATCCAGCTGGCGCGCGGATACCTCGGCCGACCGGCCGCCACCGCCACGACTTTTCTCGCCAACCCCTACGACCCGGGCACCCGGATGTACCGGACGGGCGACCGTGTCCGCTGGACGGCCGATCACACGCTCGACTACGTCGGCCGTGCCGACCATCAGGTCAAGATCCGTGGCCAGCGGATCGAACTCGGCGAGATCGAGGCCGTCCTCGCCGAACATCCCACGGTCACCCACGCGGTCGTGCTGCTGCGTACCGACGACCACGGCACGGACCGGCTCGTGGGCTACCTCATCGGCGACACCGTCGACCCCGAGCAGGTGCGCGGCTCGGCCCGCCGCCGACTGCCCGCCCACATGGTTCCCGACATCTGCGTGGTGCTGCGACAGCTGCCATTGACCACCACCGGAAAGCTCGACCGTGGCGCACTGCCGATGCCCGCCTTCGCCGCCGTCGGCTACCTGGCACCGAGCGATCCGACCGAGCGCCTCGTCGCCGAGGTCTGCGCCGAAGTGCTCGACCTGCCCCGAGTCGGCTTGCGGGACAACTTCTTCGACCTCGGCGGCAACTCGCTGACCGCGACGAGGCTGACCGCGCGACTGAGCTCGGCACTCGGCATCCGAGTGTCGGTGCGCGACCTGTTCGAGTACCCGAGAATGGCCGACCTCGCCGCCCGGCTCACCGGCCACGACCACGTCGAACGTCCCACCCTGACGCGGCGACCCGACAGCGGCCCGGTGCCGCTCTCACCCGCCCAGCAGCGGATGTGGTTCCTCAACCAGCTCGACGCCTCCGTCGGTGCCTACAACGTGCCCCTGGTGATCCGGCTGAGCGGAGGGCTCGATATCGCGGCGCTGCGCACCGCCTGCGCGATGGTGATCGGGCGCCACGAATCGTTGCGCACGAAATTCCCTGTGGTCGACGGTATTCCGCAACAGGTGATCGTCGACGCCGACGAGGTCGTGCCCGACCTGATCCCGGTCGCCATCGAGGAATCGGTGCTGCCGAAGGCCGCCACGGCGGTGCTGTCGGGCAGCTTCCAGGTCACCGCGGCGCCGCCGGTGCGGGCCGAATTGTTCGACCTCGGAGCCGACGAGTACGTCCTGGTGATCGCCGTACACCACATCTGCGCGGACGGCCTTTCGATGATTCCCCTGGCTCGCGACGTCGCGGCCGCCTATCACGCCGTGACCACCGCGAGCTCGCCCGCATGGCCGCCGCTCACCGTGCAGTACCCCGATTACGCACTGTGGCAACATGCTCTGCTCGGCGACGAGCACGATCCGGAGTCGCTGCTGTCGCGGCAGCTGGACTTCTGGCGAGGCACTCTCGCCGGGCTGCCGGAACTGCTCGAGCTGCCCACCGACATGCCCCGCCCGCCGGTCGCGTCCATGCGGGGCCGGATCGTCGACTTCGCTATCGAGGCACGGCTGCAGGAGCGGATCGGCGCGGTCGCGCGGGCGGCCGGCGCGACGCCGTTCATGGTGGCGCACGCCGCGTTGACCGTGCTGCTCGCGCGGCTGGCGGGCACCGGCGATATCGCGGTCGGCACACCGGTGTCCGGGCGCGGGGAACGCGAACTCGACGATCTGATCGGCATGTTCGTCAACACTGTCGTCCTGCGTACAGCGGTGTCGGCCGATCAGCCCTTCGACGCACTCCTGGCCGACGTCAAGGCCGCCGACCTGGCAGCGCTCGCGCACGCGGAAGTCTCCTTCGAACAGGTCGTGGAGGCGCTGAACCCGACGCGCTCGACCGCACACCTGCCGCTCTATCAGGTGACGATCGATTACCAGAACCTCGATCAGGTGGTTCTCGAACTGCCGGGGATCACAGTGGACCCGGTCGAGGACTACATCGAACAGGCGCAGTCCGATCTCAACGTGAAGCTGGTCGAACGCTTCGACGCCGACGGCAACCCGCGGGGCACACTCGGCCGATTGACCTACGCCACCGATCTTTTCGTCGAAGAGTCGATGGAGCGGTTCGCGCACTGGTATCTGCGGATCCTGGAGGCGGTGACCGCGAACCCGCAGGCCGTGATCGGCGACATCGAGTTCATGGAACCGGCGCAGCGCCACGAGGTTCTCGAGGCGGCAGGCGAGGCGGGCGCGCAAGTTCCCGAGGAAACGATCGGTGGTCTGTTCGCGCGGCGGGTGGCTGCCGCCCCGGACTCGGTCGCGGTGACCGATGGGACGACTGTCCTGACCTACGCGGAACTGAATCGGCGCGCCGAGGCCGTTGCCGCCCGGCTGATCGCGGCCGGCGCCGGTCCCGAAACGCTGGTGGCCGTGGCGTTGCCGCGCACCGCTGATCTGGCGGTCGGACTGTTGGCAGTGGTCATGTCGGGTGCGGGTTATCTGCCCCTGGATGTGGCGTATCCGGCCGAGCGGCTGCGCTTCGTGCTCGACGACGCGCGACCGGTGGCGATGCTGACCGCCGCGGCGATGTCATCGCAGGTACCCGAATTCGGCGGGCCGATACTGCTTTTGGACGACGACGCGGTCGCCGAGAGTGCGCACGACGGTGCCGCGCGCCCGGACAATATCGCCTACATGATCTACACTTCCGGCTCCACCGGTCGGCCGAAGGGTGTCGCGGTCACCCACCGCGATGTGGTCACCCTGCTCACGAACGCCGCGGAGAATTTCGACGTCGGGGTCGACGATGTGTGGACGCTGTTCCATTCCTACGCTTTCGATTTCGCCGTCTGGGAGATGTGGGGCGCACTGCTCTCGGGTGGGCGTCTGGTGGTCGTCGATTACGACACCACCCGCACACCCGAAGCCTTCGTCGAGCTCGTGGCGCGCGAACAGGTCACCGTGATGAGCCAGACGCCGTCGGCGTTCTACGGATTCGTCGACGCGGAGCGCCGCTACCGTGGCGCCGGCGGCGACGAGCTGGCGTTGCGCTACATCGTGTTCGGCGGCGAAGCGCTCGACCCGGCCCGGCTGACCGGCTGGTTGCTCGCCCACCCGGCGGGCTCGCCGCGACTGGTGAACATGTACGGCATCACCGAGACGACCGTCCACGTCAGCTATGCCGAAGTCGATCAGGCCGGCACCGGCGGGATCGGCCGTGCTCTGCCCGGTATGGCGGTGTACGTGCTCGACGAGCGGTTGCGGCCGGTGCCGGCCGGTGTCGCCGGTGACCTCTATGTCGGCGGCGGACAGCTCTCGCGCGGCTACCACGGCGCGGGCGCGCTCACCGCGGGCCGATTCGTCGCCGATCCGTTCGGCACGCCGGGTAGCCGCCTGTACCGGACCGGTGACGTCGGCCGGTGGCGTCGCGGCGGGCACCGACTGGAACTGGACTACCTCGGACGTGCCGACGCGCAGATCCAATTGCGCGGTTTCCGCATCGAATTGGGTGAGGTGGAATCGGCGCTGCTCGGCCATTCCGGCGTTGCCCAGGCGGCGGCCGCGGTGCACCGCCATGCCAAGGACGTCGACCAGCTGATCGGTTATGTCGTTCCCGTCGACGGGCACGAACTGGACCCGGCGCAGGTTCGTGACACCGCCGCGGAGCTGCTCACCGGTTACATGGTGCCCTCGGCCATCGTGGTGCTGTCCGCGCTGCCGGTGACGGTCAACGGCAAGCTCGACCGAAACGCCTTGCCCGCACCCGACTTCGAACCGGCCGAGCACGAATACGACGCGCCGCGGACACCGTCCGAGATCGCGATCGCCGAAGTGTTCGCGCACACTCTGAACGTGGCCAGGGTCGGGGCCGCTGACGGATTCTTCGACCTCGGCGGCAACTCGCTGCTGGCGACCATGGCGGTGGCGGAACTCCACGGCCGTGGAGTCCTGATCGAGCTGCCGTGGATGTTCGACGACGCGACACCGCGGGCCCTGGCCCGCAGAGTCGACGAGGCCGAGGGCGGATCAGGCATGCAGGTGCTGCTGCCGCTGCGGCCCGCGGGCGATGCCGCACCACTGTTCGCGATCCACCCGGCGGGCGGGCTCGCCTGGTTCTACGGCGGACTGGTGGGGCATCTGCGCGGCGACCGGCCGGTATTCGGCTTGCAGGACCCGCACGTCGTCGCCGATGAACCCGGCGCCACGTCGATCGATGAGCTCGCGCACCGCTACGTCGACGAGATCCGCCGAACCCAGTCCAGCGGGCCCTACCACCTGCTCGGCTGGTCGCTGGGCGGCGAGATCGCCCATGCGGTGGCGACTCGACTGCAGGATCAGGGCGAACAGGTCGCGCTGTTGGCGATAATGGACAGCGCGGTCGGTGCCCCGCCGATCACGCCCGACACCGGTTCCGCACCGGGCGAGTTGATGGCTGATCTGCTGGGTGGCTGGCGGGAACTGTTCGACCTCGGCGACACCGTCACCGCGAGCACCACCGAGCAGGCCTGGCAGGTGGTCCGCGATCAGATCGCCGACACCGGTTTGTTCACCGCCGACCGGGTCGACCGGGTGATGGAAAGCTTCTCCACCGCAGGCGAACTCGCCGACGCCTACCGGCCCCGGACCTTCGACGGTGACCTGATCTTCTTCACCGCGGGCAAGGATCGTGACGACACCGAAGCCGTCGCTCAGACATGGCGACCCCATGTCACGGGCCGCATTCACAACACTGTTCTCGACGCACGCCATCTCGAGCTGACCCACCCCTCCGCGCTGGCCGTGATCGGCCCGATCCTCGAAGGATTCATGCACTGATGACGACGACACCGCAGCAATTACGCCTCGACGACGGCCGCACCGTCACCTGCACCAGCCCCGCCGAAGCGCGCATGCTCTGGAACGAGATGATCGCCGACGGGTACTACCGACAAGCCGCCGCCACCCTGCGACCCGGTGACCTCGTCGTCGACATCGGCGCCAATATCGGACTCAGCGCGATGGTGTTCGCCGAAACGCACCCCGGCGTGCGCGTGATCGCGGCCGAACCCGCCCCCGCCACTTACGAGTGCCTGCACCGGAACATGTCGGCACACGTGCCCGACGGTGTCGCCCTCGAGGTCGCGGTGGGCGCCGCACCCGGTGTGCTGCCGTTCACCTGGTACCCCCGAGCCACCGCGAACTCGAGCCTGTACGCCGATCGGGAGGCCGACGACGACGCGACGAAAACCTTCCTGCGCAACAGCGGTCTGCCCGACGACGCGATCACCCTCATCACCCGTGGCCTGCACGACGGGGAGCAGATCGATGTCGAGGTCACGACGGTGTCGGCGATCCTGGCGCAGGAGGACCCGGCCGCCGAGATCGGCGTACTGAAAATCGACGTCGAACGAGCCGAATTCGATGTCCTGCTCGGCATCACCGAATCCGACTGGTCCCGCATCCGCGCCGTCGTCGCCGAAGTGCACGACCACGAGGGCCGCCTCGCCGAATTCTGTGAGGTCCTCGAACTCCACGGCCTCACCCCACGAAGCCGCCAGGATCCCTCGTTGGCAGGCACCGAACTGCACGAGGTGTACGCCGTTCGGGCGTGACAACAGGCTGATTCACGCGTCTGTCCTCGCGACGCCGGCCGCGACATCCGCGGCTCGGCGTGCCTGCTCGACGGTGATCGGTTCGTGGGTGATGAACAGCCGGTGGAACAGCGGTGCGATGGCCAGCCGGATGATCTCGGTCGCGTCGATGTCGGGTGCGACCTCGCCACGGACGATCGCCCGTCGCACGATCCGTGCCGCCTCGTCGTGACGGGCGGCATAGAAGCCGCGCAGCGCGGCGGCGGCATCGGGGTGCTGCATGCCGGCTGCGACGAAAGCCGTTGCCACCGTGCCGGATTCGGGATCGGCGAAGCTCGCGCGCACCAGTTCGGTGAGTGCGCGCAGATCACCGGTGAGGGAGCCGGTGTCCGGGATCGGCCAAGACTGTTGCGCGGCGCGTTCCAGCGCGTCGGCGACCAAGCCTTCCGGGCCGCGCCAGCGCCGGTAGACGGTGGTCTTGTGTACCCCGGCTCGCTGGGCGACCGCGTCCACGGTGAGGCCCTGATAGCCCTGCTCGGCGAGCTCGGCCGTCGTCGCGTCGAGAACAGCTTCCCTGACCCGGGCACTCCGTCCGCCGGGGCGTCGTTGCGGTTCCAAAAACTACTCCCGTTGCGTTAGTCGGCTCGGTTTTGTATGTTAAAGCTACACGAGTTGCGATTGGAGCCTGTTTGGCCACTCAACGACTACCGCAGTGCGGTGGTCGTGGTGTCGCACGATCGGGCGTTGCGCCGTCGTTTCCGGGGAATGTAGAAGGGGATTGAGTATTTTGGCTGAAATCGTGCGAGTGATCGAGGTGCCCGGCGCGCCCTACGGAATCACTGTCGGGCCCGATGGGGCGCTGTGGTTCACGTTGGTCGCGCAGGGCGTGATCGGACGATTCGCCGACGGGCTCGTCCGGACCTATCCGCTCGAGCAGTCCGACGGACAACCCACCGTGATCGTCGCCGGGGCCGGTAATGCCTTGTGGTTCACCGAGTTCGGAGGTGGACGACTCGGCCGCATCACCGTCGACGGTGCGGTGACGAGCCAGTCCATGGAAGGCGCCTACGGCGCGTGCGTCGGGTCGGACGGGGCGCTGTGGTTCACCGAGTTGCAGGCGGGTCGGGTCGGGCGACTCGGCACGGACGGCACTATCACCCGTGTCGAGGTCGACGGCATGCCCTCGATGATCACACCGGGGCCCGATGGGGCCGTGTGGCTCACGGTGAACCAGGGCAACGCGATCGCCCGGATCGACAACGATCTCGCGCTCCACGTCCACCCGCTGCCCACGCCCGCGGCCGCACCCGTCGGCATCACCGCTGGCCCCGACAAGGCACTGTGGTTCACCGAAATCGGCGCAGGTGCCATCGGCCGGATCGACCTCGACGGAACCGTCACCGAGTTCACCCTCCCGGACACCGAGGCTCGCCCGCACGCGATCGTGGCAGGGAACGACGGTGCCCTGTGGTTCACCGAGTGGGCGAGCTGCCGTCTCGGCCGGATCACCACCGACGGCGAGATCACCCACCTCGACCTACCCGGCGCCGAACCGCACGGACTCACGGTCGACGCGGCCGGAGACCTCTGGGTAGCGATGGAATCCGGTGCACTGGTGCAGGTTTCGCCGTGACGGCGGCAGCTCCGGCGTCGAAACCTAGGGCGTGGTGAGCGCCTTGACCACCGCGGTGCCGAAGCCGAGGTCGTTGCTCGTCGGCATGCGGGTGTAGGTGCCGCCCGTCTGGTCGGCGAGGGTCTGCAGGGTTTGGGTGCCCTGGCCGCCGATCACCACGACGTCGATGCGGATGGGCTTGGCAGATGTGGTCGCCGCGGTGATCTCCTCGACCAGTGCCGTGCCGGTCAGCGTCGAGTCGTCGTCGGGGCCGTCGGTGATCAGCAGAATCGAGTTCGTGCGACCGGGGGAGTACCCGGCCACCGCGGCGCGGTAGGCGGCGAGCAGGCTCGGGTAGGCCTGATCCGCGGTGAGCTGGCTCGGTTTCACCGAGGTGACCGCCGAGCCGACCGCGTTGCGTTGGGCGTCGGTGAGCAGATCGGTGGCCACCTGCGCCTTGTACGGGGTGGTGCCGTCGATGTTCTTACCGAACGTCCACAGGCCGAGCCCGAAGTCGGGCGGCATCACCTGCAGTGTCGAGGCGACGGCGGCAATCGAGTTCGACAGGCGGGTGGTCGACCCCTCCGCGGTGCCCATCGACGACGACACATCGAGTAAGACCGTGGCGTTCACGCCGAGGACCGGGTTCGCCAGCGTCGACTGCACCTTCTCCAGCGCCGTGCGCGCCGGATTCGCCGGTGCCGAGCCGATGGCGGGCCCGAAGCCCTCGGTGGCGAGCGCGCCCGCCTGCTCCGGTGCGCGCAGGAAGTCGATGAACCGCGACGCGATCAGATTCTGGGTCTTGTCGACCCACGGACCCGACAGCAGTGACGCGGGGTAGTCGGCCAGCGGTGCGATGCCGACCGGCCGGAACGCGGTGAGCCCGCCGGTACCGAGCTGCTGCTGGGTCGCGGCCACCGCGTGCACGGCGTCGTCGGTGGGATCGGCGCTGATCGCCGACATGGCGGTCATCAGGTCGGCCGGTGCCTGCGCGGTGGCGGCGAGTCCGGAAATGGCGGCCACGACCTGACCGGACCCGGCGGCCTGCTCGGTCAACGGCTCGGTCCCCGAGATCGAGGAACCGATAGCCGCCGCGGCGGCGGTCGTCGCGTCACCGACGGGCAGCGCCATCCGCAGCCCGCCCCACCCGGTCAGACCGACTTCGTCGAGCGAGCCCTGCTGCAATCGCGGCAGGTCGGCCCAAGCGATCTGGTGCTGTTCGAGCGCTTGGCGCAGGGCATCGGGCACGGCAAGGACAATCGGGCTGGTAGCGATGGAGGCGGGCGTGCCCTCGATGAGACCGGGCACCCGGACCAGCTCGACCGACCGGCTCGAGTCGGCGATCCACAGCCCCGGCTTCGGCCCGAGCGCCGGATCCCACGCCGCGACATCGGCCAGACCGGCGCCTACGGAGGCCGATGGGCGTGCGGACACTTCCACCCGCGCGCAGTGGTCACGCACCCGCGGCTTGCTCGCGTTGTACCGTTCGGCGGCGGCGCGAACCGGACCGGCGATGGCCGGATCGACCGTGACGTCGAGCGACGCGGCCCCTTCGACACACTCGGCAGCGGCCGCGACGTCTGTCGAATCGGCGCGATCGCTGAGTTGGAACCACGCGAACACGGCCACGATCACCAGCACGAGAGCCGATGCCGCGATAACCGGACCCTTGCTGATACTTCGAGAACTGGTCCCGTTGCGATGCGTACCCACGCGGCAAGTTTAAGGACATCACGCGATAACACGGCACAGCGCATACCCGTCTGCATCACCCCAGGTCACAGCCCCGACAAGAGCCCGGCATGCCGAACGGACACGGGGCCGGGTGTCAGGCGACACCCGGCCCCGGCCGGTCATGGACGGATCACGCGACCACGGTCGTATTCACGACCGCCCCACACCCCCGACTGGCCGGTCTGGGCCGCGTACTCGGTGCACCCCGCGAGCAACGGGCAACCGGCGCAGATCCGGCGGGCGTAGTCGAAGTCCTGCGACGGGTACGGAAACCACGCCTCGTGGTTGGGGTCACCGCGGCAGGCGGCGCGGTGCCACTGCCCCGAATCGGACAGGGCCAGCAGTTCGGTCAGTGCGAGGTCGGTGGTGGTCACGGCGCGTACTCCTTCCAGATCCGGCGCTGTTTGCGGGCGAGCGGGTCGGGAGCCTTGGGCTCCCACAGCAGCCGCATCCCCGCTTCTTCCGGGGTGCGGTCGGCCTTGCCCGCATTGCACGGTGCGCAGCAGGCGACGAGATTGCTCCAGGTATTCGGTCCGCCCCGGCTGCGCGGGCGGATGTGGTCGACGGTGTGGGCCCAGTCGGCGCAGTAACCGCACCGGTGCTTGTCGCGACGCAATACCCCGGCCAGCGTGGCGCGGCTGTCGTCACCGATCGGCGCTACGTGCGCCAGGTAGACGTAGCGCACCAACCGGATCGTCTCCGGCAACCCGATGACCAGATGCTGCGACCGGATGAGGAACCGCGGCGCCCGCTCGATCACGGTCTCGGCGGCGCCGCTGATCAGCAATGTCACGGCCCGGTCGGCGGTGATTTCGTCGAGGGCCTCGTAGCTGGCATTCAGTACGAGCACCCGCGTGTGTATCCAGGTGTCGGAGGCGGGCGCCGTCGGGTCGACGGCATGACGAATCATCATGGGAATCACCATGTTTCGAAGAGAACGAACGTCAGGAGCAGAAAGGGAAACGGGCCGGTCAGGCCGCGAACCGGAGACGGCCGGAGCCATCGATACCCAGGCGCATGGCGCTGTGGGCCGAATTCGCGCGGCGATAAGTATGTTCCGAATCGCGCTGTGGCGCTTGCTGTTTCACGGCCGTCTCCTCCTCTCGATGCTGCTCGTCGGTTCCTCGCCCGATGCGAATCACCTGCGTGAAATCATGGTGGCATACCGCGTCCGAAATGTCGGCTGATTTATTTTCGGTCGGCGGCGACGAGTTCCGCGCAGCGCTCGCCGACGAGCATCACGGTGATGTTCGGGTTGACCGTGGTGTGCGCGGGGAATACCGACGCGTCGGCCACGCGCAGACCGTCGACACCCTTGACTCGCAGCTCTGGGTCGAGAGGGCTCATCGGGTCGTCGACCGCACCCATGCGGACCGTGCCCACCGGGTGATAGACGGTGTTGTGGGTCAGGCGGATGTAATCGGCCAGCTCGGCGTCGGTGCGCACGTCCGGCCCCGGATACAGTTCACGCTGCACCCAGTCCGACAGCGGCGCTGTCGCGGCGATCTCGCGCGCCTTGCGCAGGCCAGCGATCATCACACGCATGTCGTGGCCGTCGGGATCGGTGAAGTAGCGCGGGTCCACCTTCGGCTTGTCCCGGAAGTCGCGCGAGCGCAACCGCACGGTGCCGCGTGAGCGGGCATGGGTGACGTTCGGGGTCAGGCAGAAGGTGTTCTCGGCGGTGGGGTAGCCCTGTCGCAGCGTGTGCATGTCGAAGGGGACACTGCCGTAGTGCATCATCAGGTCGGGCCGATCGAGGCCGTCTTCGGTCGTGGTGAAGATGCCCGCCTCCCACCATTGGGTGGAGCTGTCCACCATCGGCCGCGTCGTCTCGAAACCGATCACGCCCTCCGGGTGGTCCTGCAGGTTCGCGCCGACACCGGGAGAGTCGACGATCACCTCGATCCCGTTCTCGCGCAGGTGAACCGTGGGTCCGATGCCCGACAGCATCAGCAGCTTCGGTGAGTCGATGGCGCCGGCGCAGACGATCACCTCATGGTCGGCGGTGATCCGGGTGGTGCGGCCGAACGCGTTGTCGGTGATGTCGACCCCGACGGCCCGCCCGTTCTCGATCACGATCTTCTTGGCCCAGGCGCCGGTCCGGACGGTGAGATTCGGCCGGTCCAGATTCGGATGCAGATAGCTGACCGACGACGACGAGCGCGTGCCATCGGAACGTCGGTTGATCTGAAAGAAGTTGGCGCCGTTGACAACTGTGTGCCCGGAGTTGAACTCGGCGCGCGGGATACCGGCCGCCTCGCATGCGTCGAGCAAGGCCACACCGCACGGATCGTTGGGCGGCACCGTCATGATGTTCACCGGGCCGCTGCGGCCGTGGTGCTCGCCGGGGGCGTCGTTGGTCTCGATCCGCGGATACAGCCGGTACACCGAATCGGCGCCCCAGCCGGTGGCGCCGTGCTCGCGTTCCCAGGAGTCGAGATCCTCACGCGGAGCCCAGAACGCGATGCAGCTGTTGTGCGAGGAGCAGCCGCCGAGCACCTTGGCGCGGGCGTGGCGCATGAACGAATTGCCGTTTTCCTGGGGCTCGATGGGGTAGTCCCAGTCGTAGCCCGATTCCAGCAGTTCCATCCAGCGATCGAGTCGCAGGATGGCCGGGTCGTCGACATCGGACGGTCCCGCCTCGAGCAGACAGACGGTCACCGACGGGTCTTCCGACAGTCGCGACGCGACGGCCGCCCCCGCGGAACCGCCGCCGACGATCACGTAATCGTATGTGGTCACCGCTGTTCCTCCCGATCGGCGAACCAGCCGGTGACGCCCGGCCGGAGATTCTCGTAGACGTGCTTGGCCTCGCGATACTCGTGCAGCCCAGAAGGACCGAGCTCGCGGCCGACCCCCGAGCGGCCGAAACCACCCCACTCGGCCTGCGGCAGATACGGCCCGAAGTCGTTGACCCACACGGTGCCGTGCCGCAAACGAGCCGCGACGCGACGCGCACGTGCGGCGTCACCGGACCACACCCCGCCCGCGAGACCGTACTCGGTGTCGTTGGCGATGGTGACGGCCTCGTCCTCGGTGGTGAAGGTTTCCACGGTCACGGTGGGTCCGAACGCCTCGTCGTGCACACACGCCATCGCGCGGGTGGCGCCGTCGATGACGGTCGGCAGGTAGAACCACCCGTTGTCGAGGTTGCCGGAGCCCGCGTCGCCGGTGGCGAACGCACCGCCGGTGCGAATGACGGCACCCTCGGCGCGGGCCTGGTCGACATAGGCGTTCACCTTGTCGCGGTGGGCCGCCGAGATCAGTGGCCCGGTCTCGGTGCCCTCGGCGAAAGGCAATCCGAGCCGGATCTGCTCGGCGCGGCGCACCAACTCGTCGACGAAACGGTCGTGTGCCGATTCCTCGATCACCAGGCGAGCGCCCGCCGAACACACCTGGCCGGAGTGCAGGAACGCGGCGTTGAGCGCGTTGTCGACGCTCGCGGCGAGCCGCTCATCGGTGTCGCAGGCGTCGGCGAAGACGACATTAGGGTTCTTTCCGCCCAGCTCGAGCGCCACTTTTTTGACCGTGGCGGCCGCCTCGCGCGCGATGATCTTGCCGGTGGCCAACCCGCCGGTGAACGAGACCAGGTCGACATCGGGATGCTCCGACAGCGGCGCACCCGCGCTCGCGCCCGCACCGAGCACCAAATTCGCTACCCCGGCTGGCACGGCGAGATCGTCGAGCACCTGCATCAACAGAATCGCGGTATGGGGGGTCAGCTCGGCTGGTTTGAGCACGAACGTATTGCCGGCCGCCAACGCCGGGGCGACCTTCCAAGCCGCCTGCAACAGGGGGTAGTTCCAGGGTGTGATCAATCCGCAGACACCGACCGGTTCGTAGACCACGCGGGAGTCGATGTCGGGCGAGCCCGCGTCGACGACGCGGCCCGCGTCGTCGGCGGCGAGCTTGCCGAAATACCGGAAGCAGTTCGCGATATCGGACATGTCGATATCGGACTCGTAGGGCCGCTTGCCGGTGTCGAGGGTTTCGGCGCGCGCGAACTCGGCCCGCCTGTCGTCGATGGCGTCGGCGACGCGCAGCAGCAGGTCGCCTCGTTCGGCGGCGGTGGTCTTGCGCCACGGCCCGTCGTCGAAGGCCCTGCGGGCGGCGGCGATCGCGGCGACGGTGTCGTCTCGGTCTGCCTCTGCGACGATGCCGACGAGGGAACCGTCTGCCGGACAACGGATCTCGCGGGTCTGCCCGGACGCCGACGGGCGCCAGGAGCCGTCGATATAGAGGGTTTCGCTCATGATGGATCCCTTCACAGATCGCTGTCGGTGCTGTCGCCGGCCTCGGGCTCGTGGTGATCTGTCGCCGAGCGGCGCAGGTGCAGGTAACCCAGGTGGCGCTCGTATTGGTCGAGAATGTCGCCGATGATCTGCTCGCGGCTGTAGCCGTTGAGTGAGTAACCCTGCGATCCTTCGGCGAGGTAGACCTCGCAGCGGAAGTAGCGATCGTCGGACCGCTGCGCAAGCACGGCGTAGGTCGGGGCCGGTGCCGAAACCGGCCAGATGCCGTACTCGAACCGGGGCTCACTGGCCTGATCGACCAGCAGACGCGGCGACGGCAGACCCTCGTTGGACTGGGAATCGTCGATGGTCGCTGTCACGCCCATGTGCTCGAATTCCGCTGCGACATCGTGCATCGCCGGATCGACGGTGCCGGTGATGAATTTGCGCGTCGCCGCGGCCCCCGGGTAGTTGATGGTCGAGAGCAACCGGCGACGCCAACTGCTGAGTTCGGCCGGGCCACGGCCCGCGGCGAATGCCTTGGGCAGCGAGGTGCGGTAGCTGTCGAGTTTGAAGGACTCGTTGTGGACAGCGCGCAACAACGCGATGCCGATCAGCGCCAAGACGAACGAGAACGGCAGCCCCATGATGATGGTGGCGTTCTGCAGGGTCGTGATGGACCCGCCCGCACCGGCGAACAGCATCGACAAGGTGAGCACACCGATCGCGGCCGACCAGAAGATCCGGGTGCCGGTGGCGCAGTCGGCCATCGGATCGGGCAGTTTCGAGGTGAAATTGCCCATGACCAGCGATCCCGAATCGGCGGTTGTCACATAGAAGAGCAACCCGGTGATGGTCGCGATGCCGAGCAACAGCGTCGCGCCGGGATATTTCTCGAGCAGGGAGTAGAAGCCGAGTTCGGCTTGGGCCGCGGTCTTCTCGGCGAAGGCTGTGTCGTCCCTGGCGACCTCGAGTGCGCTGTTGCCGAAGATCGAGATCCACATCAGGGTGAAGCTGAACGGCACCACGAGCACCCCGAAGATGAACTGGCGCAGCGTGCGCCCGCGCGAGATGCGCGCCAGGAACAGGCCGACGAACGGCGCCCAGGCCACCCACCAAGCCCAGAAGAACAATGTCCAGCTGTCCAGCCAGGTCGTCGGCGTGTTCGCCGTCTCCGGATTGCGTTCCCAGGCGAAGGTGTCGAGGGTTCGGTCGGGGAAGGTCGACAGGTAGTCGCCCGCGTTCTGGGCCAGGCCGTTGAGCAGGAAAGAGGTGTTGCCCGCCACCAGGATGTAGATCAGCAGCGCGATCGCCATGATGACATTGAGCTCCGACAATCGCCGGATGCCCTTGTCGACTCCGGTGGTAGCCGAGATCGTGGTGATGGCGACCGACAGCGCGATGAGCCCGATCTGGGCGGCCTTGCCCTGGGAAATCCCGAACAGCTGGTTCAGGCCGTAATTGAGCTGCACGATGCCGATACCGAGCGAGGTCGCGATGCCGAAGATGGTGCCGAGCACCGCAGCCACGTCGATCGCGTCGCCCCACCGGCCGTGCACACGCTTGCCGAAGATCGGATAGAGCGCGGCACGGATCGTCAGCGGCAGGTTGTGCCGAAACGCGAAGTAGGCGAGCGCGCCACCCATCAGCGCGTACATCGCCCAGCCGGTGATGCCGTAGTGGAAGATCGTCCAGGCCACCGCGTCGCGTGCGGTCGCGTTGGTGGCGGGCTCGCCGAGCGGGGGATGCAGGTAGTTGTAAACGGGCTCGGCGACCGAGAAGAACATCAGGTCGATGCCGATACCGGCCGCGAACAGCATCGACGTCCAGGAGAACAGGCTGTACTCCGGCCGCGATTCCTCCGGCCCCAGCCGATATCGGCCGTAGCGGCTGGCGCCGAGGAAAACGACGAGGCCGAGGATGGCCGTGGCGAGCACGAAGTACCACCAGCCGAACCAGGTGGAGATGAAGGTCTTGACCGTGCCGACGACGGTCTCGGCGCTCTCCGGTGCGGCCAACGCCCAGATCCCGAAGGCGAGCACGGTGCCGGCCGCGAGCCCGAACACCGGTTTGTTGACCGAGCGCCGCCCGGCGACGGGATGTACCGGGACCACGTCCTGCGCGGTCCCCGTAGGTGGAAGTTCAGTGCCGTTGTCTCCGGGTTTGCTGACACCGCCCATGCGAGGCAGGCTAGTTCGTTCTCGCCCGTAGATCGGGGACCTTCACCGGTTGCCGACCTCGTGTTCCAGCCGTCGCGAAACCCCACACGACGAAACCGGCCATGGCGTAGAACGCGCCGGTCACGCAGGAGGCCCACCACCCCCACGAGGTGTACGCCCACGTGGTCGTGATCGCCCCGAGGGCCGACCCGAGGGAGTAGCAGGCCATGTAGGCGCCGATGACGCTGCCCGCGCGGTCGGGGTGCGCGGTGGTCAGCAGATGCTGGCTGCTCACGTGCACCGCTTGGACGGCGAAGTCGAGCACGACGATGCCGATGACCAGCGATGCCAGAGTCGAACCGGTCCGAGCGATGAGCAGCCAGGACGCGGCCAGCGCGAGCAGCGACCACCCGGTGATCATTGGGGCGCGACCGGCATCGGCCCACCTACCGGCTCGTCCAGCGCCGAGAGCTCCCGCGAGTCCCACCACTCCGAACAACCCGATCTCGGTGGTGCCGAAAGACCAGGGTTCGGCGCCGAGCGGTAGCGCCAGGCCACTCCAGAGGGTACCGAAGGAAGCGAACAGGAAAAAGGTGATCAGGCCCCGGCTCAGGAACAGTCGATCCGTCGCCACGAGGTGTCCCATCGACCGCAGAATCTGGGTGTATCGCGCGCCGGATGTTCTGACGTCGGGGTCGAGGCCACCTCGGGTGACGAGGGCGAGCGTCACGCAGAGCACGGCGAGCAGGACATAGACGGATCGCCAGCCGAGCGTGTCGCCCAATACTCCCGCGACGACTCGGGCACCGAGGATGCCGATCACCACACCCGATGTGACGGCGCCGATGTTGCGGCCGCGTTCACCCGGCGCCGACGCGGCGGCGACATAGGCGACCGTCACCTGCACGACGACCGCGAACAGTCCGGCGATCGCGAGCCCGGCCACCGCGAAAACACCGTTCGGCGCGGCGGCGGTGATCGCGGCCCCTACCGCGGTGAGCGCCAGCAGAACGCCGATGAGCCGACGCCGATTCACCACATCACCCAGCGGTACTAGCAGAATCAGCCCCGCGAAGTACCCGATCTGCCCAGCGGCGACCAACAGCCCCGACGACTGCGGTGACAGCCCCAGTTCGGCGCCCGCCGACTCGAGGACCGGCTGGATCGCGTAGATCGTCGACACCGCCACCGCGCACACCGACGCCAGCACCAACCGCTGCGTTCGCGTGACTCCCGATGTCATCCGACCTCCAATTGGTAGCAAAATGAAACCAATTCACGGTAAGGCAGAATGGTTTCGAATTGCAACCCACAGGGAGGTGGCCATGGCACCGGCATCGGGCGACCAACGTGAATGGACCGACCCCACGTGCCCGGTCGCCAGAACCGTGGACCTGGTGGGCGATCGATGGAGCCTGCTCATCGTGCGGGACGCCATGGACGGACCGGCCTCGTTCACCGAGTTCCGGCAGCGGCTCGGCATCGCGCGCAACATCCTCGCCGACCGACTCCGCAGACTCGTCGAGGACGGCATCCTGCTCACCAGCGCCACCCCGAGCGGCAAGCGGCACGTCTACGAGCTGACCCGCGCCGGGCAGGACCTGTTCACCACCATCGTCGCCCTACGGCAGTGGGGAGAACGCCATGCCTTCGCCGACGACGAACCCCGCTCGACGCTGGTGGACCGTGACGGGAGACAGCTCGCCGAGCTGTCTCCCCGCGATCGATCCGGTGCGGTGGTCACCGCCGACACCACCGACGTGCGACGAGTGGACTGAGACCACACCTCGACCCTCACCGGTGACGGCGATGACCGTCCGGACTTCTCAGTGACCCACGATCAGAGGTTGCCGACCTCGCGTTCGAGGCGGCGGGCGACGAGGTCGCGTGCTTCTTCGATGAGCTTGGGTCGGAAGCCGGTGGGGTACACCGGATCCGCCGGTGTGTAATTCTTGAGCACTTCCTTGGCGAGGGTGATCTTGTGGACCTCGGTCGGGCCGTCGGCGATGGCCATGACCTCGGCGTAGGTGGTCATGTCGAGGAAGGGGAGGTCAGTGCTCACGCCCATCGCGCCGTGCAGATGCAGTGCGCGGCGGGCGATGTCGTTCATGACGGTCGGCATGGCGATCTTGATGGCGGCGATGTCCTTGCGGACGGCGCGATAGTCCTGGGCCTGGTCGATGCGCCAGGCGGTGCGCAGAACCAGCAGGCGGAACTGCTCCATCTGGATCCAGCTGTCGGCGATGCGCTCCTGGGTCATCTGGAAGCCACCGAGCACGCCCTTGCGGGCCGGGCGCGAGACCGCGCGCTCGCACATCATGTCGAAAGCCTTGCGTACCAACGCGACCGTGCGCATCGCGTGGTGCACCCGGCCGCCGCCCAGGCGGGTCTGCGCGACGACGAACCCCGCGCCTTCGGCGCCGAGCAGATGATCGGCGGGCACCCGGACATCGGTGAATCGCAGGTGTGCTTCGTGTTCGCTGAACCCGGGCACGGTGAAGTTGCGCACCAGTTCCAGGCCCGGCGCATCGGCGGGGACGATGAACATCGACAACCGCTGATGGGGTTCGGCCTCGGGATCGGTCACCACCATCACGATGTGGAAGGTGGCGAACTCGGCGGCGGAGTTGAACCACTTCTCGCCGTTGATCACCCACTCGTCACCGTCGCGTACCGCAGTGGTCCGGAACGCGGTCGGGTCCGAGCCGCCGGTGGGCTCGGTCATCGCGTAGCAGGAGCCGATCTCGCCGTCGAGCAAGGGCTGCAGATATTTCGCCTTCTGCTCCTCGGTGCCGAAATGGGCCAGGATCTCGGCGTTGCCGGAATCCGGTGCCTGACAACCGAAGACGAGCGGTGCCCACATCGAGGTGCCGAGTACTTCGTTGAGCAGTGCCAGCTTGAGCTGACCGAACCCGGGCCCGCCGAGCTCGGGACCGAGATGGCAGGCCCACAGGCCCGCATCCTTGACCTGCTGTTGCAGCGGCCGCATCAGCGCCCGGATCTCGGGGTCGCTCCGGTCGTAGGGGTTGGGGTAGAGCAGATCCAGGGGCTCGACCTCGGTGCGGACGAACTCCGCCACCCAGTCGAGCTTGCGCTGGTACTCCGGATCGGTCTCGAAATCCCAAGCCATGGTCAGCCTTTCGTGTTGTCGCCCGTGGCGCGCAGCCCGGACAGGACGGTGTCGGTGAGGATGTCGGCGATCTCGGCGGGGGAGTGGGTGCCGCGCTCGCGGTACCAGTAGCCGAGGGAATTGAGCATGCCGAGCATGCCGTTGGTGACGATGTGGTCGGCGGTGCGCAGTTGCCCGGCCGCGTGGCCCGCGTCGATGACGTCTTGCCAGAGGTGCTGCAGCCGATCGCGCAGTTGCTGCAGGACGACCGCGTGTTCACGGGTGAGCGCGTCGGCGTCGCGCAGGTGTACCGCCACCGCGCGCCGATGCGTGATGATCAGTTCGACATGGCTGCGAATCAGCAGGCGCACGGTCTCGACGGGGTCGGTGCCTGCCTCGACGATGCGTTCGGCGTCGGCGAGCAGCAGCCGGGTGTAGTCACGCAGGATCGCCCACAGCAGGTCTTCCTTCGAGCCGATGTGGTAATACAGCGCACCCCGCTGGACGTCGGCTTTCGCGCCGATCTCGGCGACGCCGGTGGCATGGAAACCGCGTTCGGCGAACAGCTCGAGTGCCGCGTCGTGGATCCGCTCCCGCGTGTCCGCGCGCTCGGTGGCCCTGGGACGTCCGCGACGACGCACGGGGGATACCGGTTCGGTTGTCACGGCGCCTCCGTTCGGTCCGCCTCCCGCCTTAATGTTCCGATCAGTACATTAATTGTCCCCGCACCTACAATCAAGGGGTGATCCGCCGCGCCCATGCCCCCGACCTCGGCGGCTCGGCGTGGCGGAATGGACGGAGCCCGCAGGGCGTTCGAACCCACACGAGGTGTCACCTCTACCCACGGGTAACATGACATCGACTTATCCCACCCGGTTTTCACCAAAGTGAGGCAGTAGATGACAGAGCGGATTCAGGTCGGCGGGCTCCAGGTGGCGAGCGTTCTTCACGATTTCATCGAGAACGAGGCGCTCCCCGGTACCGGCGTAGATTCCGCCGCGTTCTGGGCAGGCGCCGAGCAGATCATCAACGACCTCGCCCCGCGCAACCGCGCTCTGCTCGCTGAGCGCGACGAGTTCCAGGGCAAGCTCGACGCGTGGCACGGCGAGAACCAGGGCACCGGCTACGACAAGGCCGCCTACAAGCAGTTCCTGACCGAGATCGGTTACCTGCGGCCCGAGCCCGCGCCGTTCCAGATCGGCACCGGCAACGTCGACACCGAGATCGCCACCACCGCGGGCCCGCAGCTCGTGGTGCCGGTGATGAACGCGCGCTTCGCGATCAACGCCGCCAACGCGCGCTGGGGTTCGCTCTACGACGCGCTCTACGGCACCGACGCCATCCCCGAGGCCAACGGCGCGGAGAAGGGCAGCGGCTACAACCGCGTGCGCGGCGACAAGGTCATCGAGTGGGGCCGTAACTTCCTCGACGACGCCGTCACCCTGATCACCGGTTCGCACATCGGTTCGGCGTACTACAAGATCGTCGACGGCGAACTCGAGATCGGACTGGAAGACGGCACCGACATCGGCCTGGCCGACCCGTCGCAGCTCGTCGGCTACCTGGGCGATCCCGAGGCCCCGACCTCGATCCTGCTCAAGCACAACGGGCTGCACATCGAGATCCAGGTCGACGCCACCTCCCCGATCGGCTCCACCGACACCGCCGGTGTCAAGGACATCGTCCTGGAGTCCGCGCTCACCACGATCATGGACTTCGAGGACTCGGTCGCCGCGGTCGACGCCGACGACAAGGTCGTCTGTTACCGCAACTGGCTCGGCCTGATGAAAGGCGACCTGGCCGAGGAAGTCTCCAAGGGCGGCAAGACCTTCACCCGCACCATGAACCCCGACCGCGTGTTCACCGCGCTCGACGGTTCCGAGCTGGTCTTGCACGGTCGTTCGCTGCTGTTCGTGCGCAACGTGGGCCACCTGATGACCTCCGACGCGATCATCGACGCCGAGGGCAACGAGGTTCCCGAGGGCATCCTGGACGGCCTGATCACCTCGCTGATCGCCGTGCACTCGCTCAACGGCACCGCCTCGCGCGCCAACACCCGCACCGGCTCGGTCTACATCGTGAAGCCGAAGATGCACGGCCCCGACGAGGCCGCGTTCACCAACGAGCTGTTCGGCCGGATCGAGGACGTCCTCGGCCTGACCCGCAACACCCTCAAGGTCGGCATCATGGACGAGGAGCGCCGCACCACGGTCAACCTCGCCGGCTCGATCGAGGCCGCCAAGGACCGCGTGGTGTTCATCAACACCGGCTTCCTCGACCGCACCGGCGACGAGATCCACACCTCCATGGAGGCCGGGCCGATGGTCCGCAAGGCCGAGATGAAGGCCCAGACCTGGATCACCTCCTACGAGGACTGGAACGTCGACACCGGCCTGGCCAAGGGTCTGCCCGGCAAGGCGCAGATCGGCAAGGGCATGTGGGCCATGCCCGACCTGATGGCAGGCATGCTCGAGCAGAAGATCGGCCACCCCAAGGCCGGCGCCAACACCGCATGGGTGCCCTCGCCGACCGCCGCTACCCTGCACGCCACCCACTACCACCTGGTGGACGTGTTCAAGCAGCAGTCGCAGATCGCCAAGGGCGGCCCCCGCGCCACCGTCGACCAGATCCTCGAGATCCCCCTCGCCCAGTCCACCGACTGGACTGACGAGGAGAAGCGTCAGGAGCTGGACAACAACTCCCAGGGCATCCTGGGCTACGTGGTCCGCTGGATCGATCACGGTGTCGGCTGCTCCAAGGTGCCCGACATCAACGACGTCGGTCTGATGGAAGACCGTGCCACCCTGCGCATCTCGAGCCAGCTGGTCGCCAACTGGCTGCGCCACGGCATCGTCACCGAGGCCGACGTGATCGCCAGCCTCGAGCGGATGGCCCCGGTCGTCGACCGCCAGAACGCGAACGACAAGACCTACCGCCCGCTGGCCCCGAACTTCGATGACAACATCGCGTTCCAGGCCGCCAAGGAACTGGTCCTGGAAGGCACCACGCAGCCCAACGGCTACACCGAGCCGATCCTGCACCGCCGTCGCCGCGAGTTCAAGGCCGCCAACAACGGCTGATCTCCTTCGCGTCTGAACGAAATCCCCTGGGAGCCTTCGGGTTCCCAGGGGATTTTCGCGTTTCGGATGCGTGATCCCGAGGATCGATGGAGAGCGGCGCGGCTAGGGCAGCGACGCGCAGTTCACCGGAGCGGGCACGCCGGCGAGGCGATCGACCATCCAGGGCTGCGAACTCGTCAGCGACGGGAAGAAGCCCAGATCATGGGTGCCCAAGAAGCCCGACATCGCGGGCACCGTGCTGTCGGCATCCAGGAGTACCGTTGCCCCGCCGCCACACCATCGCGCGACCAGATCGCGCGCGGCGGGGTAGGTGGCCTTGTCGTCGTAGCGGGCCGAGTAGACGCGCACCGGCGCCGCAGGAGCGGTCCCGCCGATCCGCTGCTCGTCGAATGCCCGCTTCAACTCGGGGGAACCGTCGATCACGGCCGTGAGCGGCAGTCCGCTGGTCGTCCACCGCGACGTGTCCTGGGGCTGGACGAGAATCTCGGAGAGACCGCCCCCGCACGTGCCGGCGGAGCTGTGCAGGATCGCCTTACCGGTGTCGTTGAGCTCGGCGTCGAGTACCGGGCGCGTCTCGGGGTAGTCGGCGGCGATGCCGTTGAGCACCCACGCGATGGCAGGCGCGACGCCGGGATTGCCGTTGCTGCGCGCGATGAAATCCTGCGGCCCTACCACCGGCCCGCCCACGTGCACTCCTCGCACGTTGAGTTCGGGTGCGTACTCGGCCTGCAGTTCGGCGGCGGCAGCGGAGGCCATCCCACCCTGGGAGTAGCCGTAGATGATGACCGGTGAGTCCGGGCCGAGCCCCGAATTGGGCAGCCGCAGTGCGGCCCGCGCGGAATCGAGCACCGCGTATGCCTGCGTCCTGCGGTTGAGGAAGTTGTGCACTCCCGGTACCCCGAAGTCGTGATAGTCGGTCATCACCACCGCCATCCCGCTCGCCAGGAGCTGATAGATCGCGATGATGTCGTATTCGAAGACCACGTCGGCAGGCGGCTGGTACCGGACCACCTGCCCCAGCATCGCCGAGGGCGAGCATTCGGCGCTCTGCCCCTGTGCGCCGCCCGCGTATGCCACCAGCGGTCGCGGGCCCGGGCCGGTCCAGGGCTGACTCGGCTCCAGATACGTGCCGACCACCGTGTTCGGCGCGCCGTGGGTGTCGTTGCTGGTGTAGACGAGTCGGGTGGACCGTGCCGGTATCGGGCCGGCCGTGCCGGGAATCGTGATCGCCGTCGCCGAACCGTCGGCGTGGAGAATGTCACCCCCCGCCATCTGTAACTGCGGCGGCTGGGCCCCTACCGTCGGTGTGGCCACGACCCCAGCGCCGAGGACCACGAGGGTTCCCGAGAGTGCTGCGATCCACGCGCGTTTTCCGCTCTTCATACCGATCCTTCGTGCGAGGTGGTCCGTTCAGGGCATCTATCGAACCGAACAGCACAATCGCCACGGGTGGAGCGCAACACCGCTTGTCAGCGGATCGTGAGCAGAAAAGCGTGCTGTTCGACCCTAGAGTTAGATCGAAACTGCGGGCATCTCCGTCGAGCACAGATCCAGGCACGAATATCGCGGTGCCGGGGCCAGCTTATGTCATGAGGCCGACATCGCTGCGTAGGGTGCCGCTTCGGCGTGAGGAGGGGCCGCAGTCGATTCGGCATCGGCGGCGGCCCCATCGGTCAGAGATACCGGGCGCGGAGTTTGCCCTTGACCAGCTTCCCGGTCGGCGTGCGCGGCAGGTCGTCGGAGAAGTCGACCGTGCGTGGCACCTTGTAGGCGCCGATCCTCTCCTCGAGGAATTCGCGCAGTTCCTCGGCGAGTGCGGGCCCTGCCGCGACCCCGGCCGCCGGTTGCACGACCGCCTTCACCGATTCGCCCATCTCCTCGTCGGGCACGCCGATCACCGCGACATCGAACACCTTCGGATGGAGGGCCAGTGCGTTCTCGATCTCCTGCGGATAGATATTGACTCCGCCCGAGATGATCGTGAACGCCTTACGGTCGGTGAGGAACAGGTAGTCGTCCTCGTCGAGGTAACCGATATCGCCGGTAGTGGTCCAGGTGGGATGGTTCGGGTGGATCGACTCGGCGGTCTTGGCGGGATCGTTGTGGTAATTGAACGGCAGTTCTTCGCGTTCGAAATAGATGGTGCCGATCTCGCCGGCCGCCAGTTCGCCGCCGTCGGGGCCGCACACCCGGATCACACCCAGGCCCGCGGTACCGACCGAACCCGGTTTACGCAGCCACTGTTCGCTGTCGATGAAGGTGGCGCCGTTGGCCTCGGTCGAGGCGTAGTACTCGTGCAGCACCGGCCCCCACCAGTCGATCATGGCCTGTTTCACCTCGACCGGACACGGTGCGGCGGCGTGTACGGCGGCTTGCATACTCGACACGTCGTAGCGGGCTCGCACCGATTCGTCGAGTTTGAGCATCCGGACGAACATGGTCGGCACCCATTGACTGTGTGTGACCCGGTGCCGTTCGATCGTGGCGAGTGCCGACTCCGCGTCGAACTTCTCCATCACCACGAGGGTGCCGCCCAGCGCGTTCACCACACCACCGAAACGCAACGGCGCCGCGTGATACAGCGGTGCGGGTGAGAGGTAGACACTGTCGGGTTCGAAGGCGTAGAGCGGGCCGAAGATCGCGGTGTAGGTGTCACCGGGCGGATCGCCGACCTGACGATCGGACAGCGGTAGCTTGATGCCCTTGGGTCTGCCCGTGGTCCCCGAGGAGTAGAGCATGTCGGCTCCGCGCGGCTGATCGGCCAACGGTTCGGGGGAGGCCGCCGCGAGCGCCTGCTCGTAGGACTTGTATCCCTCGACCGGACCGTCGAAGGCCAACCGGATCTCCACCTGCGGCGCATTCGCGGCGACCTGCTCGGCGGTCGCGGCCAGCGCTGCGGACACGATGAGCGCGCGCGCCCCGCAGTCGTCGACGATGTAGCCGATCTCGGCGGGAGTCAGATGCCAGTTGACCGCGGTGATGTAGAGCCCCGAACGCAGTGCGGCCCAATACGCCTCGTACATCTTCGGGTCGTTCACCGACAGCAATGCCACATGATCGCCTCTGCGCAGCCCCGCATCGTGGAGGTGGCGGGCAAGCCGGACCGAGTTCTCCTCCAGTTGCCGATAGGTCAGCGTGGCACCGCTCTCGGCCATGACGATGGCAACCTTGTCGGGAAATCGGTCGACGTGTGCGCCCGGATACATACTGCTCCTTCGTAGAACGGAGCGGATACCGCGAGTGGCCGATGCCGCCGACATCCGTGTGAGCCTCGCGATGTCCGCGCGAGCGGGTGGCCCGGTTCCGGACATTAGCCGAAAGTGAACGGTGATTCTGGCGATTCCGGAACGCGTGCGTCACCGGGTCAGCATCGTGGCTTCGCCGAGGTGTGTGCCTGTGATTTCGTGTCGCCGCGGGTGCAGCGCACTCGACGGCGATCCCGTCGGGCGCGGGGCAGAAGTCGAATTCCTTGATCGATTGGGGTAGAAGTTGCCAAGTATTCCGATCTGTCGGTGAATATCGGCATCGCATTGTCGTTCGACATCGACATCCGCGACGACCTCCGAGCAATGCGGGATTTGTTGGTCCAGTGTTCGCGTGGTCTGGTGCTGATTGGTGTACCAAGGGGCCCGGTGCCGTGACCTGCGGCGTGTCGAGTATCCGGCGAATCGCCAGGTACCGTTGGGCGGTGAACCCAGCTGATGTGCGACTCCTGAAAGACGGCGATCTCGAGACCCGCGAGGACAATCTGCGGCTCCTGCTCGTGCGGGCTGAGGACGGCGACACATCCGCCAAGGAGACATTGCGCGCACTCGTGCGTGACTATCCCGACTACCACCGGTCGCTCTACAGCAGGGCATTGAACCGGGCGGAGGTCTTCGGTGACGACACCCTGCGCGAACCTCTGCTCGCGTCCCTCGCCGACACCCGCTACAACTGCCAGGCGTGGGCCGCGATGGGCTGCGCGGCCCTCGGCATCAAGGACGCGGTCCCCGGCTTGGTCGCGATGTTGGATCACCCACAGGACATCGCCCGAGACCAGGCAGTGATCGCCCTCGGCGTACTGGGCGACGAATCGGTCGTCCCGGTGCTCGCGCCCCTGCTGCAGGACTCGATCAGCGGAATGCGCGAGCGCGCCGCCGAAGCGCTCGGCATGATCGGCGGCGACGCGGCCTTGGCCGCACTCTGGGACGAATTCGAGAATCGCCGCTACTACCGCATCGGCTACATCGCCAGCGCGTTGTCGGAATTCGCCCCGGACATCATCCCGAGGCTGATCGAGGCGGCCGCAGGCGACGACCCCGACAAGCGGTACTGGGCGGCCGTCGCCCTCGGCTCGACCGGCGACGATCGCGCCGTGCCGACGCTGGAGCGGCTCATGGCCAACGATCGTGGCTCCACAGTCTTCGACGGCATGGTGAGCGTCGCCGCGAAGAAGGGCCTGCGCACGCTACGCCGAATCCAAGCCGCGATCGCCGCCCGCGAATCCTGAACGCGCAGCCGAGGATAGTTGTCGGTGCCTGACGATAGTCTCGTCCGGTGTCAGTGAATATCGATGTCGCCCTGACTGTTCGGGGGCTCGCGAATGAACGCGAGTGGGTGGGGATGACCGACTTGCTCGTCGAGGTCTTCAAGGACGAGCGACTCGAGGACGAGGTCTTCGTCTGGATGGAGGAGACCGCGGACGGCCTGTTCGTTCGCGCGAAATCGGACTACCCGGTGATCTTCAGTGGATTTTTCCGCTGGAGTGGGGCTTTCGAAGATCGCCTCACTCGCCGGGTGACAGCACTCGTCCCGCAGGCCCGCGTGGCTTTCGACTGGGGGTATCCGGATGAAGAATGACGATACCGGCCTCGAGTGGGCCGACATACTACCGGACACAGCGCCGACGATCCACAGAAACCTGGACGTGACGGTCGGCGAGCGCACCCTGACCACACTCACCCGCACCCAACTGAGCTATTGGATCAGCAAACTGAAATACAGTCGCGGCGGCCCGTTCATGACGGTATCCCGCCCCGACCACCCCGAATTCATCCAGACCTACCGCCACAGCGACACCGACTACTACCTCGAGATCCGCTCACCCGATTCCCTCGACGAGTTGGCATCGACGACTGTGCAAGACGCTGAATCGGTCGCTGACCTCATCTGGGAGTGGTTGGAGCGCAAGGGAAGTCGCCTGGACGCAGTGCAATGGGAGCGGCGCACGATCTAGCCCCCGTTTCGAGTTCGCCGCAACGTCGCAGTATGCGACTCGACTCGGAAGTAGATGTTATGACCCGCAGGGCGGTTGACAGCGTTCTCTACGCGACGCTCTCGGAATTCGGTATGTCCGCGAGAACGGAACTCGGCGTCCGTCCTGAGCGGGTCCGCCGAACCTTCAGAACTGGTGACTCGCGGTGCTGGTGGCCGAAACCACGACGTGCTCTCGTACGGTGGTGGGATGGGCGGACGGATGGTGGTTGTCGGTGCGGATGCGACGGGGATGGCGGCGGCGTCGCAGGCGCGGAGATTGCGCGATGTCGGTGAGCTCGAGATCGTGGTGTTCGAGAAGGGCAACCACTCCTCGTATTCGGCGTGCGGGATTCCGTACTGGGTGGCCGGCGATGTTGCCGGTGCCGATGATCTGATCGCGCGGTCGGTGGCCGAACATCGTGCTCGTGATATCGATCTGCGGATGCGGACCGAGGTTCTCGAGATCGATCCGGTGGGGCGGCGGGTGCTTTCTCGCGATCTCGACACCGGTGCGCAGGGGTGGACGGGTTACGACCAACTCGTGCTGGCCACCGGTGCGACGCCGGTTCGCCCGCCACTCCCCGGTATCGACGCCGAGGGCGTGTACGGCGTGCAGACCCTCGACGACGGGCAGGCGCTCATCGACGGGCTGGAGTCGGCGACCGGACGGGAGGCCGTCGTGGTGGGTGCGGGGTATATCGGTGTCGAGATGGCTGAGGCGTTGGTGCGTCGGGGATTCGAGGTCACCATGATCACCCGAGCCGCTGAACCCATGTCCACGCTGGACTCGGATATGGGTGCACTCGTACGAAACGCCATGGAGGGGATGGGAATACGGATCATCCGCGATGTCGAGGTGACCGGAATGCGGACCGAGGCGGATGGCAAGGTCTGTGCGGTGACGACCGCCGATGCCGAGTATCCGGCCGCTGTGGTCGTGCTGGGGATCGGCGTAGGCCCGGCGACTGATCTCGCGCGTCAGGCGGGGCTCCCGCTGGGCGAAAGCGATGGTCTGCTCACCGATCTCGCCCAGCGCGTGCGCGGGTACGACGACATCTGGGCCGGTGGTGATTGTGTAGAGGTACTGGACCTGGTGTCGGGCACGCTCCGGCACATCCCGCTCGGCACCCACGCCAACAAGCACGGGCAGGTGATCGGATCGGGCGTCGGCGGCGGGTATGCCACCTTCCCCGGTGTGGTCGGCACGGCGGTGAGCAAAGTGTGTGACCTGGAGGTGGCGCGAACCGGCTTGGGAGAGAAGGATGCTCGGCGTGCCGGGCTCCAGTTCCACTGCGTCACCATCGAATCCACCGGCCGCGCGGGGTATTTCCCCGGCGCGGAGCCCATGACGGTGAAGATGCTCGCCGAACGCCGCACCGGTCGGCTGCTCGGTGTGCAGATCGTCGGACGCGATGGTGCCGCCAAGCGAATCGACATCGCGGCGGTGGCACTCACCGCGAGAATGACGGTGGAACAGGTCGCCGCCCTCGATCTAGGCTACGCACCACCGTTTTCACCGGTGTGGGACCCCGTCCTCGTCGCCGCCAGGGCAGCCGTCCGTGCGGTGGCAGACGGTCGATGACCACCTCGAAAGTCACCAGAAGCTGGGTGTGAGGCCCCACGACTCGAACTCCGCCGACAACAGCTCGCGCAGGGCAGCGCGGGTGGGGAAGCGGTCGGGGTCGGCGCCGGTGACGGCCAAGGTGACCGTGTGGCCGTCGGTGGAGAAGGAGAGGTTCACGCCTACCTCGACTCGGCGGAACATGGTGGTGTCGTTGGTGCAGACGACCGGGCGCATGAGCACGGCGGACGCGTGGTGTCCCGCGAAATCGGCTACGCCGCTGGCGGTTTCACCGAGGTTGGTGCACAGGCATTCCGGGGCTTTGGCTGTGCGGGCGAAATGGCGCAGGACGAAGCGGGGGAGGATCATCTGCAACGGTTGTAGATGTTGCAGGGCCGGAGTGGTGGCCGGGTCTCGGTAGGCGGTGGCAGCCCGCTTCACGGCGGAGCGGATGGCGGCGAGGTCGATGCGTTCACCGGTGCGGTAGGTGACCGAGATCGGCAGACCGGTGGTGGCGTTGGCGCGGGGGTCGTCGGGTGTGCGCATCGAATGGGGGATGTCCACGCGGATGTCGGCGGTGTCACCGACGCGCCCGCTGCGACCGAGGATGCCGGCGCCCAACGCGATCAGGAGCCCGTTGGTGGTGCCGGAATGCCTTGTGGCGGCGGTGTTCCACTCGGCGAGGTTGAGCCGAACCACCAGGTCGGCCGGCGACCACTGGGTCGGTAGGGGGAGCTCCGGGAGCGCGGGACGAAGGGCGCGGTCCGGCTCGGTGACGCCACGGGTGGCGATCGCCGCGCGAATTCCCTTCGCGACCGCGCGCAGCTGTCGGCCCGCATCGATCATGTTCGCGCTCAACGAGTTCTGCGGTGGTGTTCCCACGAGCTGGCCCGAACCCGTTGCGAAGTGCGGCCTCTCATCGAGTCGGGCCAGTGCGTCGCCGACGGCGAACAGCACCGCACCGCCGTCGGATGCCACATGCGAGGTCACCAGCGACACCAGCGTCCCACCCGCCGTGGTCGGCGCCGCGGACAGCCGCCACACCTGTCCTGTCTCAGGATCGAAGTCGACCCGGCTCTGCGCGAAATACCAGTCGAGGATCTCCTCGTCGGCGACGGGCACCGGATCCCAGCCCAGCGCAAGCGCTTCCGTCGCGGGAAGCCAGTAGGGACGGGCGAACGGAACCCGGGTCGGTTGCACGCGGCGGGCCAGGAATCCCCGGGCCAAGTGGGCGTGGAAGCGGGCGAGCAGCTCGGGGGCCAGGGGCTCGTCGAACCGCCAGGCGAGCTGATTGACCAGCGCGTTGCCGTAGAGGCTGTGCAGCTTGAGGAACAGGTCGTCGTCGGCGGTGAGCCGGTTGACGGCGACGGGCGCGGTGACGATGGCCGGGGCAGTGAGCGTCATCAGAACTCCTCAGCGAGCACGCAGGGTACGGACGGTCAGGGGTGCGAAGACGGCGGCGATCGCAAGCGAGGCCACCACCGACCAGAGTGCGTCGGTACCGACGACACCGTCCTCGGCGAGCCCGCGTACCGCGGACACGAGGTAGGACACCGGGTTGTAGTCGGAGACGTATCGAAGCCAGGTCGGCATCGCCGACTCGGGCACCAGCGCGTTGGAAGCGAAACTCAAGAAGGTGAGCACCAGCATCGACATGCCCTGCACCGCAGCGGGTCTCGACACGGTGACGCCGATGAACGCGAACAACCAGCTGATCGCGGTGGTGGCAAGGACCACGAGCACCGCACCGGCGACGAACCCGACCGGATGATCCGGGCGATAACCCATCGCGAATCCGACGATCACCACCGTGGTCGCGGCGATGACATACCGGGTGGCCCCGGCCAGCAGCGCCCCGGCGACCGGTGCCGACCGGGCGATCGGCATGGCGACGAACCGATCGAAGACCCCGCACCGAATGTCCTCGGACAGTTGCACTCCGGTGGACACCGACGAGGTGAGCACGATCTGCACCAGCACGCCGGGAATCAGAATCGGCAGATACGCCTGCATGCTGCCCGCGATGGCCGTGCCGAAAATACTGCCGAACAGCAGCGGCCCCACGATCGGCAGCAGCAGCGCGTCGTAGAGCAACTGCGGGCTGTGCCGGAAGGTGAGCAGACCGCGCCACGCCATCATCAGCGACTGGAACAGCGAGGCGCGCAGGCTGACGTGGGTGATCCGGGGACGGCGGTCGATCGTCGGGGGGGTGGTGTGCGCGATGGCGATTTCAGTGATGGTGGCAGTCACGGTGGCCTCGGTCTTTCGGATCAGGCGGCGACGCGGTCGGTGCCGGTCAGAGCGAGGAATACTTCGTTGAGATCGGGACGGTCGACCGCGAAACCGCGCAGCGCGATGCCCGCGGCGCGGCAGGCGGCGACGATATCGGCGGCGGTGCCGGCATCGGTGAGCGCGACGGTGAGCATGCCCGCCGAGGACCCCTCGGGTACCTCACCGGTGAGCTCGACGACGATGGCCTCCGCATGGGCGGACTGGGCGGCATCGGCGAGTTCCAGGCGTAGCACCTGGTCGCCGATGGAGGACTTCAGCTGCGCCGCGGTGCCCTCGGCGACGATCGTCCCGCGGTCGATGACGGCGATCCGGTCGGCCAATGCGTCGGCTTCTTCGAGGTATTGCGTGGTGAGCAGGACGGTCGCGCCACGGGCGACGAGTCGCCGGATCACTCCCCACATCTTGTCGCGGGTATGCGGGTCGAGGCCGGTGGTCGGCTCGTCGAGGAAGATCAGCGGCGGATCGGTGATCAGGGTGGCCGCCAGATCGAGCCGCCGCCGCATGCCGCCGGAGAACTGATTCACCGGCCGGTCGGTGACCTTCGACAGTTCGAACTCTTCCAATAGTTCGACACTGCGGCGCGCGGCATCTCGGCGGGAGAGTCCGAGCAGACGGCCGAACAGCCGCAAATTCTCACCGGCGGTGAGGGTTTCGTCGACCGATGCGTACTGGCCGGTGAGCCCGATCATCGATCGCACGGCGGTGGCGTCGCGCGCGATGTCGTAGCCGAAGATCTCGGCGGTGCCGCGATCGGGACGGACCAGGGTCGCGAGCATGCGGACCGTGGTGGTCTTGCCCGCGCCGTTGGGACCGAGCAGGGCGAAGACGGTGCCCGCCGCGATGGTGAGATCGACGCTGCCGACGGCGGTGAAATCGCCGTAGGACTTGCCGAGACCGGTGGTGCGGATGGCGATATCGGTATTCACAGTTGCCTCCCGGCGGAATGAAGCAGGTCAGGGACGACCGGCGAACCCAGAAGCGCCTCGACGGCATCGGCGGCTCGCTCGACACCGTCGGTGGCGAAATCGGCGGCATAGAATGCCGCGCGCAGGACCACGTCGGGACGGGAGACCAGATCGAGTAGTGCGTCGAGGCGTTCGCCGGTGAGCTTCTTCGCAGGAATCGTGGCCGCGAGGCCGAGTCGCCGCAACGCCTGGCCCCAGTAGGGCTGGTCGGCCTGGACCGGGCAGATCACTTGCGGCACACCCGCTCTCAGCGCGGCGGCCGTCGTCCCGGCGCCGCCGTGGTGCACGGCCGCGACACAACGAGGCAGCACCCGGGCATGATCGACCTGACCGACGATCGCGACGGCATCCTCGAACCCCGGACCGATCGTCACCCAGCCCGACGCGAGCAGCAGCCGACGACCTCGCCGGGCACACACCTCGCGCAGGATCGCGACGAACGCGGCCGGATCGCCCACATCCATGGAGCCGAATCCGACGTAGATCGGCGCGGATCCCGCATCCAGCCACGCATCCAGAGTCGGTGACGGCATCAGAGGCTCGGAAAGCTTTGTACTGGTGAGAAATCCGTTCGAATCGACCGGAAACCCGACGAACGGACCTGGCAACTGTTCGTCTACACCAGGGAACAGCCGCGGGTCGTAGGCCTGAATTCGCACGCTGGCCGGATTCGGCCCGGTGATGACGGGCAGGACCGGGGCGAGGGCCGCGGCTCGTGCCCGGGCCAACACCGACCAACCCCATCGGTGCACGAACCCCGGCAGGCGGGCGGCCCAGCGCGCCGGTGCGACAGGGACCGCGCTGTTGGGCTGGATCGGGAAGAAGTGCACGGCCGCGAACGGCAGTCCGACCGCCCGCGCCACCGACTCGGCGGCTTCCTCGCCCGCCATTCCCGCGACCACCACATCGTGTCCGGGTGCCAGCGCACGCAGGTCCTTCATCTGCTCGGGCACTCCACGTCGCTGCAGGTCGAACAGCGCCCGCAGCCGGGCGCGTGGGTCGCGGCTGGTGAAGCGTCGGTCGGTGCGCTGCGCGTGCAGCAGATCGGCGGTATCGCGGCCGAACGGAACCGCGGGAACACCGTGATCATGGGCGAAGGCGACGAGGTTCGGCGCGAGCGCCAACGTCACGTCGTGACCGCGCTCGCGCAGCGCATGGGCCAGCAGGATGCCGGGCTGGGCGTCGCCGCGGCTGCCGGTGAATGCCAACAGTGACCGCATCCGCTCATCCCGCCTGCACGGCGACACGGAGCGCGTCGGCAGTGGGACCCGCATGTACCGCGGCGGTGATCGACGACAATGCCTGCCCGAACGCGGTCAGGAATTCGTCCATCACCTCGGCGGGGAACCCCGCCGGGTACCGGGTCGACACGTACAGCCCGTCGGCCGCGCGCACCACCCACAGGAACACCTCGTCGGGTGAGTACGACTCCGCGCGCAAGGTCCGCCCACGCAGGTCAGCGACCAACTCGTAGCCGGGCAGGACCCGGATATCGAGGAAGGAAATGCCGAACCGCGGTGTCTCGGTGACGTCGAGCAGGTCGAGTACCCGCGACCAGGAGGCGTCGTTGGCGGTGCGCGAACGACGTAACGCGGCACGGGCGAGATCCATGGCCTCGGCGATGCCCGCGCCGGTGGGCAGGGCGATATCGACCGGCACCACGTTGACGAACCAGCCCATCGATTCCATCCAGCGCAGGTCAGGGCGGGTTGCGATCGGCATCGCGGTGCGCATCCGGTTCGTGCCGAACCGCTGTTGATTGGCCACGGCCAACGCGGCGAACACCGCTACCGACATCCGGTGCCGCACCTGGTCGAGGATCGCTTCGATCTGCTCGAGTTCGCCGAGATCGAGCAGCCGCCGCGACACGCTGGGCTGGGGTAGGTCCGCGGGAGCGGGCCGCTGGGCATGCGGGGCGAAGCGCGGCATCGCACCGTCGGCGAGGAACTCACGCCAGGTGGCGACCGCTGCGCAGGCCGGATCCAGTTCGGCCACGCTCGCCCGTTCCAGAACGGCGAAGTCGGCCGCGCTGCCGAAAGTGACGGACTCGCGCGCCTGTTCGCCCGCCGCGACCTCGCGGTAGAGCGTGCGCAGTTCGAGGATCAGAATGGCTTGGGAATAGGCGTCCATCACCGAGTGATCGGCGGCGACGAGCACCGTGAAATCGCCGGTGTCAGCGTGCTCGATCGTGGCCGCGAGGCAGTGTGGCCACACCAGAGGCGACAGACGCTCTTCGAGCGTGCCACGAAGGAATTCGTTGATCCGGGTGCCGTCGGTGAGTTCGGCTACTGGCTGCTCGGCGATGCCGACGGTGGCGGGTGCGGCGACGAGTCTGCGAGGTTCGCCCGAGGCTGCGGTGCTCACCGTGGTGCGCAAACCCTCGTGCCTGGCGTGCCAGCGTCGCAGCGTCTCACGCCAGGTGGGGGCGTCGAGCGGGGCGTCCATCTCGAAGATGGTGCCGATCCAGCGGCCGCGACCGGGCAGCGGATCGGCGGGATCGACGCTCGCGCAGTAATCGGCGTGCACGCTGGTCAGTGGACGATCATCGAGCTGCCACGCGTCGGCGGCGAGTTCGGGCGTCCACATCGACAAAACGCCTGAACGGATTTCGAATTCGGACAGGTGGGTGTATTCCATGACCGGTTCACCTCGTGACGAATGCATGCCGAAGCGGCGGAAGGGTGGGATTCGGGAGAACACCGCACTGTGTCACCTGATGCGTCGAACTTCGGCGGTAATACATTTCCGTGAAGCCTCGGCGAGAGTGATCGTATATGTGATTCTGCTGAGAGGAATACGGTGACGGGCATCACGGTTTCATTGAACAAAAGTCTGTCGCCTGCTGCTTTATGTCAGCGCATGACGGGTTCTCTTGTCGTGCTTCAGTGTTGGGCGTGGGTGCATTCGGGTACGTGATTGTCTCCAGATATTTTGTTCATTCCGGATGGGACGATTCTTGTATGCACGATCACACTGGCGGAGGCGGTCGTCGAAGTTTGTTTCCCTTGCGTTCACCTGCCGCAATTCATATATGCCGTTCGTTATATGGCGATCGGTGCATCCGTGGATTGTCGGCCGGATATATCCGCAGCGCGGGGCCGGTGACCGGTATGGGGTCGTTGTCGGAAACCAGCGTGGGCGTCGTCATCTGTCTGTTATCACAACGTTGCTCACTCGAGGCCGGTTGCTATGGTGAAGGCGCGAAGTGTTCGTTCGAATGTGAAGGAAGACAATGGGAAGCACTGCCCTCGACATCATGGCGTTGGTCCTCAACCGCGTCACCGAGTTCTGGAACTGGATGGCGACCGGATCGTCGGGATTCCCGCCGCTGTGATCAGCTGAGATCACGCTGTTTCTGTGAAACCCCTGGAGGCCGTTGGCTTTCGGGGGTTTCGCCGTTCATCGGGGCGCGAGCCGCTCGTAGAGTGGGCTGATGACGACGGTGGGGACGCAGACGACGGTTGAGGTGCCACGGCGATGGGCGGTGGCGATGTGGGTCACCACCGGGGTCGCGACGGTGGCGATCGCGGTGATGCTCGTGGTCGATGCCACGCACATCGACCTTCTCGGCTGGGTTGTGGCGGTATTGATGCTGCTGGCCTGCGGGGTGTCCTGGACGATTCTGGCGCCGATCGGGTGTGCTCGGTATCGGGAGTATCGGGCCGTCGTCGTCGCCCCGGTGGTGGTGATCGTCGGGCTGGGCCTGGTGTGGTTCGGGGTGCCGGACAAAGTGGGGTGGTGGCTGTCGTCCGAGGCGATGACCGATGCCGCGCGGCATTGCCGGGAATCGGAGGGGCGATGGTTCGGTGTCATTCGGACCACTGGCGTCAGGCCCGACGACGGTGGATGCCAGTTCACTATCGATGACATGGCGATTGTCGGCGGTTTGGCCTACTTCCCGCCGGGAACTCCGCCGCCGGATCACGGCGGTGCGGGATATCAGCCCGTTTATACGCCCTATGACGGAAATTGGTACCGATTCGCGGTGACGATGCACGAACACCCCTGATTCCGAGTCGCGCGCCCGATTCGTGTCGTACCCCGGCGTTACCGTTGTCGCACAACCCGAGTCGAGGGAGGGTGGCGATGGCCGAGAATGTGCGAGAACGTGCGCAGCGCCCGGAAGATCTGAGCCGGCTGGTGGTCGAGCGATTGAACGCCGGTGATGTGGACGGACTCGTCGAGCTGTACGAGTCCGACGCGGTGCTCGCACTGCCGGATGGGGTCATCGCGACCGGGGTGGACCAGATCCGGGCAGCCTATGCGCGACTGGTCGCCGATCGACCGGTGTTCCAACCCGGTCACCAGGCACCCGCCTTACTCGCGGGCGATCTGGCTCTGACATCGTCGCGTCTGCCCGGTGGCCCCGGCGCGACCGTGGAGGTGGCACGCAGGCAGCCCGACGGCAGCTGGCGCTGGATCCTCGATCAACCGAACGCGCCCTGGGTGGTCAGTGCACCGGCAGGTCGGTCGAACGTGCCCGGATGATCAGTTCGGGTTCAGGCCGGTCGCGAAGACGACGACGACCTTGTCATCGGTCACCTCGCTGACGCGAACATTCGTGCCGTTGCTGGCCTGGGACTGGCCGACCGGAACCGTGATCTGCTGGCCACCGATGCTCAGGGTGACCATGTCACCGTTCACGGCGACGAGTTCGGCGTCGATACCGAGGACCGAGGCCTTGGCGCTCACGCCCCGGTCGAAGGTGACGGTGCAGCCGCTCACGGTGCATTCGGAGGTGGAGCCGGGTCCGGTCATGGTGCACGCGGAAACGGCGAGGGGAAGCAGGAGGGCGAACGCGGAAAGCGTGATCAGCCGACGAACGGGCATGGCAGTCAGTGTAGTGCGTCGAAGGCGCAACGGAACGGTCTCGTCAGGTTGCTCGCCGATCACACCGGGAATACCGTCGCTGTGAGGTAGCCGGCATCGCATCGATGCCGATCGTGTCAGCCGAGGTCGGGAGGTTGCGCACCATGATCGCGAGCGAGATGACCGTTGCCAGCCGGTGGTGGTGGCGTCCGGGGTGGACACCGGGTCGTTCGTTCTACAACTGGCAGATCACGCCGAGCCAGCCGGTCGCCGACAAACTGCTCGAGATCTTCGCGCCCACTCTCTCTCGCCTGCCCGGCCTCGAGCAGGTCGACGCCGCGCGGCTGCGGATCGGTGTGCAGGGCATCGGGTTCGCCGACGCGGTCAAAGGGGTGCACCTGGCGGCCCTGGTGGCAGGCGCGCGCGATCTACTCGCCCAGCTCGCGCCGTTCCAACTCGCGTTCGGACCCCCAGAGGTCACCGCCGAGTCGATCCGGTTGCCCATCACCGTCTCGGACGAACTGCTCCGGGTGCGTGCGGACCTGACCGACGCGCTGACCGAGGTGTGGATCCGGGAACGGATCCCCGACTACGGTGAGCCGCTGCGCCCCTACCTGGCGCTGGCCCACGCGACCCACCCGACACCGGTGCACGAGATCCGCACCGCGCTCGCCGAGGACGGGTTCGCCGACTTCGCCCTCGACGACACGATCTCCGCGGTCTCGATGGTCGAATTGCAGTGCGAGGACGGACGATACGACTGGTCCGATGTCAGCACCGCGGGCCTCCTGCGTGAACCGGACCCGGTCGTCGAACAGAGCGTGTTCGACGACCCACTGTTCGGCCCGCTGCGCCACCCGATACCGCCCACGCTCAGGGGTTGAGGCGCGGGGGCGGCGCCCCGTGCGGGAGTCGCGGCCCCACCGCGACCTGTGCGCCCGCGGTGCGCCCGTGCCCCCAACCGAGTTTCTCGCGATACCGGCCGATGTGCTCGGTGGGTAACGCCGCGTCCGGCGGCAGTGGCGTGACCTCCGGCGCGACGTAGAGGGCGTCGGTCGGGCAGTACGCCTCGCACATGAAGCAGGTCTGGCAGTCCGATTGCCGTGCGATAACCGGGATCCCGCCGTCGACGCGATCGAAGACATTGGTGGGGCAGGCCGTCACGCATTTGTCGCAGCCGATGCAGTCCTGTGCGCGCAGCAGTTCGATCACGACGCCACCGCCAGACCCGAGTTGCGGGTGCCCGCCGGGTCGACCCACGGCTTGTCGAGCCCACCCGAATGCAGGTGGTGATGCTGTGCCGGATCGAGGTCGGGATGATCGGCGCGTTTGCTCATCCCACGAGTCTCGGTGCGCGCCAACGCGGATCGGTACATGAGGCGCCCGACCGCGGTGATCGCCGCGGCCTGCCGGGCCCTGACCCGTTCGTCGCCGGTTCCGCCGCCGAGACCCGCCGACGCGGCATCCCACAGTTCGTCGAGCCGGGCGAGGGCGGGGCGCAGCCGGTCGCCGTGGCGCAGATAGTTCTTCTCGAAGGGGATCAACTCGTCCTGCGCGGCGGTGACGACCTCGGTCGCGGTGACCGACCGCGACTCGTGGGGGCGCAAGCCGACTCCACCGATCCCGTGCACCGCACCACTGGATCGGCCGGCTGTCGTGGCATAGTGCGCGGCGCCCGCACCCGCCCAGCTTCCCGACGACATCGCCCACGCGGCGTTATGGCTACCACCGCCCGTGAAACCGCCACAGATTCGTTCGCGGGTGGCCGCGTCGCCCGCGACGTACAGGCCGGGAACCGTTGTCGCGCAGTGATCGTCGACCACATCGATGCCGCCGGTGCCACGCACCGTGCCCTCGGCGAGCAGGTCGATCTCGAACCGGTCGGTGAACGGATCGATACCGCGCCGGTCGAACTGCAAGAAGAAGTTCGGCTGCCCCACCCGCATCTGCGCCTGCACGGTTTCGTCCGCGCGATCGAGCTGCGCGAACACCCTCTCCTGCAACAGGGTTCGGGCGATCACCGAGCGCCCCTTGGTCGACCCGGCCTCCTCGAGTACCCGGCCGTCCTCGCCGAAGAAGGTGGCATAGCCGTAGTAGGCGGTCTTGGTGATGGTGGAACCCTTGGGCACGATGGCATAGGCGTTGGAGAACTCCATGCCGGAGAACCGCACGCCCGCCTCGGCCGCCATCAACGCACCGTCGCCGGTGTCGACATTGGTACCGAGTGCGCGGGAGAGGAACGCGCACCCGCCGGTGGCGAGCACTACCGCGCCCGCGGTTATCCGGTAGTCCCGATCCAGCTGACGCTGATAGCCTGCCGCACCACGCACCGCGCCCGTCTCGTCGACGAGCAGTTCCAGGGCGGGCGAGTGATCGTGGACCTGCACACCGAGCCGGTTGAGCCAAGCCCGCATTCGGCGCATGTACTCCGGCCCCTGCACACCGGTGCGCAACTGCGCACCGGTGGCCGGGTCCACCGGGAACGGGTAGCGGCCCTCGACGGCGAGCCGGTTCATGTTGGCGTAGGTCTGGTCGAGGACGCGATCCATCCAATAGTGGTCGGCGAGATGACCGCCGAGTGCCTCCCTGCTCGCCTTCGCGTTGGCGCGGGCGGCGGCTTCGGGTGCGACGTACCAGACGCCGGTGCCGGAAGGTGCTGTGGCGCCGCTGGTTCCGCAGTAGCCCTTGTCGACCAGGATCACCTCGGCGCCTGCTTCACGGGCGTGGATCGCGGCCCAGGATGCCGCGGGACCGCCGCCGATGACGAGCACGTCGGTACTGGTGTGCCACGGTTCGGTCATGTGTGCTCCTGTGTGTGTCGGCGCGCGCCGCGCGCACGGTCGTGGCCACCGAGGGCCGGAGTGCGGTGCCCGACACGAAGGTGCGGGCACCGCAACGGTTCTCAGGCGCCGGTGAACTTCGCGCCGGCGATCGGAGTGGAGGTCGCGCCGTCGACGCCGACCGGGATGTCGCCCTCGAGGGTGGTGCGGTAGAGGACCCGGGTGACGTCGAGGTGGTCGAGGTCGCTGGGGGCGAGGTGCGCGGTGGCGCGGTTGTCCCAGAAGGCGATGCTGCCCTTTTCCCAGCGGAAGCGGACGGTGTAGGCGGGGTGCGAGATCTCGTCGAACAGCAACTGCAACAGGGCATCGCTCTGGGGCGGAGTCAGGCCGAGGATCCTGGTGGTGAAGCCGGGGTTGACGAACAGCACGCGCTCACCGGTTACCGGGTGGACGCGCACGACAGGGTGTTCGGTCACCAGCGGTGCCGCGGCGATTTTGCGGGCGTACTCGCTGCGCGCCTCCCACGGCGGAATCCGGCCACCGAAGCGGTGCTCGGCGCGCAGTCCGTCGAGGAAGGTGCGCAGCGATTCCGGCAGACCGGCGTAGGCCGCGGCCAGGTTGGTCCACTGGGTGTCGCCGCCGATCTCCGGTGCGATCTCGGCACGCAGGATCGAGGCCGCGGGCGGATTGATCAGCGGCGAGACATCGGTGTGCCATTTGTTGGTGTAGCTGAACTTCTTGCGACCGAACTTCTTCTCGTAGAGGCGGCTGTCGACGGCCAGGATCTCCGGGTGTTCGGTGGGTGCGTCGTCGTCGTAGGGATGCGACGGGGTGACCGCGCCGAAGCGTCGGGAGAACGCGATCTGTTCGGTGTGCCCGATCTGTTGGTCGCGGAAGAACAGCACCTTGTGCCGGTGCAGCGCCGCGGTGAGCTCGTCGACCTGGGCGTCGGTGAGTTCCTCGCGCAGGTCGACGCCGGTCACCTCGGCGCCGATGTGGCCTGCGACCTGGGTGATCTCGAGAGCGGTGCGGAGGCGGGGGTTTTCGATGGTGGTCATGTCGGTGGTCCTTCGTGTGAAGTCTGTCGCCGGGTCGGGGGAGTCGTCATTGCCGACAGGAACTGCTCACCACCCGCATGAACTCGATATCGAGTCGTCGGGCGCGCATCAGGCGCTCACCCGTGAATCCTGCTCGGCGAACTGGCTTTCCACCGGGGCGAGACCGTAATGGCCGCGCAGCGTGGTGGATTCGTAGTCGGTGCGGAACAGGCCGCGCTGCTGCAGGATCGGTACCACGCGGTCGACGAAATCGGCCAGTCCACCGGGCAGGTAGGGCGCCATGATGTTGAAGCCGTCGGCGGCACCGGCGTCGAACCAGCTCTGCAGTTCATCGGCGACCTGCTCGGGCGTCCCGGCGAAGGTGCGGTGACCGCGGCCGCCACCTAGCTTGCCGATGAGCTGACGCACGGTGAGGTCCTCGTTCTCGGCCAGCTCCTTGACCAGCGTGAATCTGCTCTTGCCGCCCTCGATCTCGCTCTCGGCGGGCAGCGGCGGTAACGGTGTGTCCAGCGCGTGTGCGGTGAGGTCGACACCGAGCATCGACGAGAGCTGGCGCAGTGCGTAGTCGGGCGAGATCAGGTCGGTGAACTCCTGTTCGAGGGCCCTGGCCTCCTCGACGGTATCGGCGATGAACGGCACCAGACCGGGCAGCACCTTCAGGTCATCCTGTGCGCGACCGTATTTCGCCAAGCGTGACTTGAGATCGCGGTAGAACCGCACGCCCTCGTCGAGGGTGCGCTGTGCGGTGAACACGGCTTCGGCGCGGTGTGCGGCGAACTCCTTGCCCGATTCCGAGGACCCGGCCTGCACCAGCAGCGGACGACCCTGCGGTCCGCGAGGGGAGTTCAGTGGGCCGCGCACACGGAACCGTTCGCCCGCGTAGTCGAGGGTGTGCACCCGGCTCGGGTCGGCGAAGACGCCGGTCTCGGTGTCGAGCACGATCGCTTCGGTTTCCCAGCTGTCCCACAGGGCCAAGGCGACGTCGACGAACTCCTCGGCGCGTTCGTAGCGGCGAGCGTGCTCGGGGATCGCGTCGAGCCCGAAGTTGTAGGCCTCGTCGACATTGCCGGAGGTGACGATGTTCCATCCGGCACGGCCCGCGCTGATGTGGTCGAGCGAGGCGAACTTGCGTGCGAGATTGAACGGTTCGTTGTAGCTGGTCGACGCGGTGGCGATCAGGCCGATCCGCTCGGTGACCGCGGCGATCGCCGACAGCAGAGTGATCGGTTCGAACACGGTGAGGGTGTTGCGTTCGATCCGCGGGCCCACGGCGAGGGTGTCGGCGAAGAACACCGAGTCGAGCTTGCCGCGCTCGGCGATGCGCGCCAGTTCCTGGAAGTGGCGCACATCGAGCACGCGCTGCTCGTCGGTGCGCGGATGGCGCCACGCGGCCTCGTGGTGGCCGACGCCCATCAGGAAGGCGTTGAGGTGAAAGGTTCTGCCGGACATGGTGATCTCCTGATCAGGCATTGGTCGGTGAGGTGCGCCAGCGCGAGAGCCGGCGTTCCAGGGCGACGAGGGCGAAGTTGAAACCGAGACCGATCAGCGAGATAGCCACGATCCCCGCGTACATCTGCGGAATCTGGAAGTTCTGCTGCGCGGCGGTGATGAGATAGCCCAGACCGGCTCGCGCGCCGATCATCTCGGCGGCGATGAGGACCAGGATCGAGCCCGCCGCGGCCATCCGGATGCCGGTGAAGATGGACGGAATCGCCGCGGGCAGGATCACCTTCTGGAACAACCGCAGTGGCGAGAAGCCCAGCGAGATCGCCGATTTCACGAGCAGCGGGTCGACGGTGCGCACGCCGGTGATGGTGTTGAGCAGGATCGGGAAGAACGTGGCGTAGCCGATCAGCGCGATCTTCGAGGTCTCGCCGATGCCGAGGATCAGCACGAACACCGGAAGCAGCGCGAGCGCGGCGGTGTTGCGGAACAGTTCGAGGACCGGATTGAGGAAATCCGACACCGGCTTGTACCAGGCGATGGCGATGCCGGCCGGGACGGCGATCACCAGGGCGAACGAGAAGCCGGTGACCGATCGGGTCAGGCTGGCCGAGGTGTGTTCGGCCAGCTGGCCGTTGCCCGCCAGTTCGACGAAGGCTTGCACCACCGTGGAGAACGGCGGGAGGAATACCTCGTCGACCAGGCCGAACCGCGGCGCCAACTCCCACGTGCCGAGTAGCAGCGCGAAGGCGAGCAGTGGTTTGGCGATGCGAAGTGCAGTGCTGCCTGCCGCGCTGACCCCCCGGGCGAGCGCGGAGCGAGCGGCAGGCACCGCGGTGGATGTACGTGGGGGTGCGGCCGGTGCCGCGGCGACCTCGACGGGGCGCACGAGCAGGGGGACGGCGCTAGACATGGGCGGGACTCCTGTCGGTGGACGCGACCGCCGTGGCGGCCGTGGTGCCGTCGGCGGCGAGTTCCAGGCGCTGGGCCCGGCTCACCTCGCTCTGCAGTTCCGTCCAGATCCGGTGGCGGTAGTCGCGGAACTGCTCGCTGGAGCGGACATCGGTATCGCCGCTGCGGTCGATGTCGATATCGATCACGGCCTTCACCCGGCCGGGGCGTGAGGTGAGCACCGCGACGCGCTGGCCCAGATACACCGCTTCGTCGATGCCGTGGGTGATGAACAGGATGGTCTTGCCGGTGGTGCGCCAGATCCGCAGGAGCTCGTCTTGCAGCGACTCCCTGGTCTGTGCGTCGAGCGCCGCGAACGGTTCGTCCATCAGCAGTACCTCGGGATCGAAGGCCAGGCTGCGGGCGATCGCCACGCGCTGCTTCATGCCGCCGGACAACTCGTGCGGGTACCGGTCGCCGAAGCCTGCCAGGCCGACCAGCTCCAGGTAGTGCTCGGCGATCGCCTTGCGCTCCTTGCGAGCGATGCCCTTGGCCTCGAGGCCGAACTGGATATTGGTGCGAGCGGTGCGCCACGGCAGCAGCGCGTACTGCTGGAACACCACGCCGCGGTCGAGACCGGGGCCGGTGATCGGGGTGCCGTCGAGCAGGATCTGCCCGGAGCTGGGCTTGCTCAGCCCACCCAGCAGGTCGAGCAGCGTGGACTTGCCGGAGCCGCTGGGCCCGACCAGGACGAGGAACTCGCCTGCCCCGACCTCGATGGAGATGTCGTCGATCGCGGTGAACTTCTCGTCGGTGCCGCGCACGGCGAACTGTTTGCTCACCGATCGCAGCGCGAGTTTGGCTGGGGTGCCGGTCATTTCGCGGCCACCACCTCTCCGGTCGGACCGCTGGTCGGCTGGTAGGTGCCGTTGGCGTAGGGGTTGTCCTTGTTGGTGAACAGGTCCTTGGCGGTGATCTTGCCCTTGGGCAGTTCGCCGTTGCGCTCGAGCCAATCGATCCAGATCTGGATCTCCTTGTCCGCGATCACCGCGCCGGGGACCGGGAGACCGGGGCTGCGCCAGTAGTCGAGCAGCTTGAGGTTCTCGTTGCGGCCGCGCTTGTTGATGATCTCGGTGAACTTGGCGACGACCTGATCACGCGGGGTGAGCTGCAGCCAGCGGGTGGCACGCGCGGTGCCCTGCACGAAGTCCTTGACGGCCTCCGGGTTCTGCGCGATGTAGTCCTTGCGGAAAACGTAGGTGCCGTAGTCGAATTCGCCGAAGATGTCCTTGTCGGTGAACAGCGGGCGCAGGCCACCGCGCTCGACGGCGGTCTCGCGGAACACGCTGCCGAGCGCGCCGACGTCGATCTGACCGCTGCGCAAGGCCTCCTCGGTGTTGACCGGCGGCACCACGATCAACTGGACCTGCTTGATCTCGGCCTCGCTCAGACCCTGCTGGTGCAGCCATTCGCGGGTGACGAACTCGTGGTGCGCGCCGAGAGTATTGACGCCGACCTTCTTGCCGATCAGGTCACGGGCATTGGTGATGCCTGCGTCGTCGCGAACGAAGTAGCCGGTGAACGACTTGGCATCGGAGCCGTAGGAGCTCAGCACCGCCTGTACCGGCGCGCCGCCTGCGGCGAGCTTGACCACCGCGCCGTTGAACGCGCTACCGAATTCGACCTGCTTGGTGGCGGCCGCCTGGATATTGGCCGGGCCACTGGTGGTGTCGCCCTCCCACTGAAAGCTGATCTCGGTGAAGTAGCCCAGGTTGTCGGCGAGCTCGTACGGCGTGACCTGTCCGGTCTGTCCCTGGTAGCGCAGCACGGTCTTGCCGTCGGCGGTCGTCACCGCATCGGTGCCGCCGCACGCGGTGACGACCGCGAGGACGGCGGGTGCGACGAGCGCGGCGGCAAGCGCACGCAGCGGACGTCGTCGGAAGGTAGTGGACAACATGTTTCGCGAATTCTTTCTGCGGCGTGGAGGACCACGCGGCGGGCCACAACGGGCGCACGCCGCGACGATCCGCACACGAAGGGCGGATTAACGGGGTATGAGAGAAAGTGGAGTTCGACGACGGGAGAATGTCGCCGCTATTTCAGCTGCGACAGAATCCGGGGGACAGGCGCATCAAGTCCACCGTACGACGGCGAACGAGCGCGGGGGATTCGATCATGGTGCGACTTTCGTGAAAGTGATCGGCATAGGGGACGCCGCCTCGATTCAATAGTGCGCCAACAGATAACGACTCGGCAATACTGTTTTCACATCGTGGAAATCATGGTGCGTCGAATCCCTCACCTGCGGCCGCGGTATGGAAATAGGGGCCGATGCGCACCGCGATCTGGTGCATCGCGGGCAGCACGGCACGAACGAGATCGCGATCGAGGCGTACCGCGCGCGCCTGCACACCGAGCGCACCCCACACCTGTCGATCCGGCCCGAGAACCGGGACGGCGATCGCGCGGATCGGTTCCTCGCTGTCGATCTCCTCGATGGCGTACCCGCGACGGCGAATGGTGTCGAACAGTTCGCCGTTGCCGCGGTCGAGTCCCGCCGTGGCGTGTGCGAGCAGCGCGTGACCGACGGCGCTGGTGCTCAACGGCCTACGCTCCTGCGGAATTTGGTTGTGGCAGAAGTGGATCGGTGGCCGTGCCTGGAACACCGTGAGGGCCTCGTCGGCATCGGCGACGCTGAGACTGACGGTGATCTTGATGCCGGCGGCCAACGCGTACAGGTGTGGCGCCGCGTCGTCGAGCCCGAGCCGCGACAGCGCGGGACGGGCCAGGCATGCCAGTCCGTGCCCGATCCGGTAGCGATCGGTCGCCGGGTCCTGCTCCAACAGCCTGCCGCGCACCAGCGCCTGCGCCAGTCGGAAGGTGGTGCTCACCGGGAGCCCGGCGCGCTGTGCCAATTCGCTCAGCGACAATTCGGGGTCGCCGCCCTGAAAGCAGTTCAACACGTACACGGCACGGTCGACGGCTTGTGCGCCGGAACGTGGGGGTTCGGTCGCGGTCATGGCGGCCTCCTACTCGACGACGTGCCGAGAACTATCGCCATCGCGCTATCCAGGCGCAATGATTCGGCGCATCGGTGCGAGTAATTCACCGGGCGCCGATCGAATCCGGGTGAGAACAAACCTGTCGGCGCGGTGGGATTGCGGGGAATCTGGAACCCGCCCTGAAGCGTCCCGCGATCACGACGACCCCGACTATCTGCGACTGCCGCCTGAAATGCTGCGGTTGCTCGGCGAGACAGGAAGGTCGGCGGCATGACCATCGACATCGAGGACACCCGGCGCACCGCCGCGGTGTTCGACCGGGGCGGCGTTCCTTCGTGGTCGACGCGCACATCCGCCAGCCGACGCATCCTCGGCGCCGTGATGGCGACGGTAGCGATGGGCGGCGACGACATCCACTGGAGTGGGCGCCGGTGGTGGGATCGGATCGCCGTGTGGTCGGCGAATCGGCGCGCGGTTCCGCCTTCAGGCTCGCCGAACGAGCCGCGGGAGCGGGAATCGGAATGGGAAAACGCGCTCACCGCCTCGGTGTTCGCCTGGACGGCCTTCCTCGGTGGGTAGGGCCGCGGACTCACACCCCTTTGACCGCGGTTCGGTCCATGAACCCGAACAGATACCCGGCCACCCGCCGCATCTGAATCTCCTCCGCCCCCTCGGTGATCCGGTAGCGCCGATGGTGGCGATAGATGTGCTCGAACGGCTTGTGCCGCGAGTAGCCGAGACCACCGTGCACTTGCATGGCCCGGTCGGCGGCTTCACAGCACAGCCGGTTGGCCCAGTAGTTGCACATCGAAACCTGTTCGGAGGCAGCGAAAGTGCCGTAGGTGTCCATGGACCAGGCGGTCTTGTGGATGAGCGCGCGCAGCATCTCGCACTGTGTGTGCAGTTCCACCAGCGGGAACTGGATGGCCTGGTTGACTGCCAGCGGCTTGCCGAAAGGCCTGCGCTCCTTGGCGTAGGCCACGGATTGGTCGATGCAGTACTGCGCCGCACCGAGACTGGAGGCCGCTTGGCGGATCCGGTTCTCGTTGAAGAAATGCTGGACGACTCCGAGCCCGAGGCCCTCCTGCCCGAAGATCGCCGAACTCGGGACCCGCACCTCGGTCAGCGAGATGCGCGCGTGGTCGGTGGGCATGTTGAAGGTCCAGAGGTACTCCTCGACCCGGAAGCCGGGCGCGTCTATCGGCACCAGGAACGCGGTGATGCCGTGTCCGTCGCCGGGTCGCCCCGCGGTGCGGGCGAAGATCAGATCGGCGTCGGCGATGTGGACTCCGGTGTTCCACGTCTTGGCCCCGTTGATGATCCAGTCGTTGCCCGCCCGGACAGCGGTGGTCGCCATGTGGGTGGCGTCGGAACCGTGATCGGGCTCGGTGATGCCGAAGGCGAAGAACTTGGTGCCCGCGGCCAGCCCGTCCACCCACTGGGCTTGCTGGGCCGGGGTGCCGTACTCGAGCATCAGCAGCAGACCCACATTGTTGGCGACGATGGCGTGCTCGTTCTGCAGGTCGCAATGTAGACCGAGCCCCTTTCCGGCCAGGTGCTCGCGAATCACGGCCATCCCGAGATTGGTGCCGTCGCGCCCGCCGAACTCGCGCGGGAAGGCATAGCGGTAGTGGCCCGCGGCATCGGCACGACGACGCGCTTCGGCCAGCAATTGCTCCCACTCCGCGGTCGGCAGGCCGCCACGGTCCCAGTCGGTGCGGGCGTCCTCACGGCGGTGGTCGAAGAAACGAATGTTGTCGGCCTGCTGCTCGAGCGGGATGATCTCGGCCTCGATGAAAGCATCCAGCTCGGTCAGATATCCGGCCAGATCTTCGGGCAGTTCGAAATCCACTGTCTCTCCTAAACTTTCGCCTCGGGGCGAATCTGCATGAGCAGGTCCCACTCGATTTCCGAAACACGACGTCCGCTGGCGGCCATGACGATGTCGCGCACGCTGCCGTCTACATGCGCGGCGGCCTGGGTGGCCAGTCCGACGCCCCAGGCCAGCGTGCCCATCACCTTCCACCAGCGGAATCTGTCGAGATCGAAGTCACCGCCCGCGGCCTGGTAGCCGCGCAGGAAGCTCGCGCGGTCGGCGAAACCGCCGAACTCCCGTCCATCCGCACCGAAGCGCCACATCCGCAGTGCGGGCCAGGCCACGTCACGCATCGGGTCGCCGAAACGCTGAGCGCCCTCCCAGTCCAGCACGGCCCGCACACCGTCCGCGGCGACGACGATATTGCCGTTGCGCAGGTCGGTGTGCAGCAGCGCGGTGCGCGGCGGCGGGCCAGGGAGCCGATGTTCGAGCCAGCGCAGCGCCAGCGTGAACACCGGCCGGTCGCCGAGCAGCACACGCACGTCCGCCTCGGCCGCGGCGAAAAGGGCGGCGGCCGGATCGGCGCCCGCGGCGGGCACGGTGCGCGGAGCGGCGGCGGGATCGATGGTGTGCAGCCTGCCCATCGCCTCGCCCCATTCGCGGGCCACCGTCTCGGCGTTGTCCGCGGCCGCGATGAGGCGTAATACCCTGCGTGGGAAGGTCTCCCCGGCTACGTGGTCGCTGACAACGAACGGCTCGCCTACCACGGTCGGATCCGCACAGACCGCCACCACCGCGGGCACCGCCACGCCGTGCGTGCGCGCCAGCTCGCGCACCGCCGCCTCATCCTCGACCGACATGATCTGCACGGCGGCCGGCACGAGCGTGGCGACCAGCTTGCGGGCGCGCTCCCCTTCGACGTGCGCGGTGAAGCCGACGTTGCGCCGGCGCGCGCCGGCCGAGAGGTACTCCAGCTCGTCTACTCGCGTGGGCGCGGCCCAGGTCCGGGTCAGGAACTCGGCCAGACCTGTGACGAGATCGGTGGTCACTCGCCCTCCCAGCTGTCGTAACCGGGTTTGGCGATCGCCAGGTCGGCGCGCACCACCTCGACAAGTGCCTGCCACAAGGCGCGCTCGTCGTCGGCCGCGCCCAGGAGTTCGTGTTCATGTCGCGTCGCCGCCGGCGCGAGGTCGATCTCGCGACGCACGATCCTGGCCAGATTCGCCCCCACCCGCGCACGGTGCTGCAGAGCGGGCGGCAAGGCCGGCAGCAGTGTGCTCTCCAGCAGTTCGGCCAGGGACTCCAGCAGTTCGGCTACGGGTGGTTGATTCTGCACAGTGATACCTCTGGCGCTGCCGCATCGTGAGAGAACTTCGAAGAAATCAGGTCTTGACTCGAAGGAGAAGCTACGGCAGATCGCGCGACGAGACAATAAGAGAATCAAAGCCTATATATCTCACGGCTTGGCGTGTTAGACATACCGCCAACGGCAAGGAGGCGGTTGTGACACGTCCGTATCGGTTGATCATTTGGGGTCCCGGCGACATGGGTGGGCGGGCACTGCGCACGGCGCTGGGATCCCCCGATTTCGAGGTCGTCGGCGTCAAGGTGTTCAGCCCGCACAAGCACGGCAAGGACATCGGCGAACTGGCCGGGCTGGCGCCGGTGGGCATCAAGGCGACCACGTCCAAAGCGGAAATCCTTGCACTGAAAGCGGATTGCGTCGTGCACACACCGACGACACCGTCCCTGGTGCAGGGCGCGGACGCCGACGTGCTCGACCTGCTCGAGTCCGGCAAGAACGTGGTGTCCGCGGCGTCCTATCACAATCCGGCCATGCCCACCTGGCTGTCCGAATCGCGTTCGCCCCTGGAGGTATTGCGCACTGTCGCGCAGATGCGGGTGACCGGAGGCGCCTTCGGGCCGCAGTTGCCCAAGGCACTGTCGACGCTGAAAAAGCTGATGCGCGTGGTGGATTCGGGCCCGGTCCGATTCACCGGCCCGGTCTTGGAGCGTCTGGCAGCGCCGGTGGTGGACCGGGCGATCCCACGCCGGGCCACCGGCGAGCGACTTCAGGCCGCCTGCCTGCGGGGCGGGGTATCGCTGCATGGCACGGGCCTGCACCCCGGACTCATGGTGGAGCAACTGCTGCTACGCCTGGCCGGGCTGCTCGACGAGGTGCGCGAGGTGAAATTCCTCGAGGTCGGCGATCTTTCGGCCGCGCCGGACGGCATGTGGGGCGGGCTGGCCAGCCTCGGTTTCGGCATGCCGCTGAGCGCGGTCGACTCCAACCACGCCATCGCGCTCATGCAGCACTTCTACTTCGACGCGGTGCTCGCCAACGTCGCGCACACGCTGTTCGGCGCCGGCGCCGAGGAGGTGCGGGTGGAACGGCACGTCTATCCGGTGCCGGCGCGGACCCGGGTGCAGGCCGGCGGCAGTGTGATCGAGCCGGGCACTGTCGGCGCCATCCACATGAGCTACCGCGGCTACCTCGGCGACCGGTTGTTCATGACCAACGCCGAATGCTGGCACGTCGGACCGGGCAACGCCCACCTCGGGCCGGATCATCCGCGCAGCCTGGCCGGCGGGCATGTGATCACGCTGGACGGCAGCCCCGCCCGGATCGAGATGCGCAACGAACTCGACGACGAGTCGTACGAGGGCGATTGGTCCGCGGTCACCGACATCTCGGTCAAGGCGATGCTCGACGTCATCCCGGAACTCTGTGCGGCGCCTGCCGGTGTCGCGACGCCCGATCTGAGCCCCCGATACCGTCTGGAGACAGCATGACCTCCCCGCTTCCGGTCGCGGTGCTCGGCGCCGGGCCGCTCGCCGACCGGATCGCCGTACACCCCGATATCTCTGTCGTGCCGCCTTCCGCGGCCGCGGTGGTTGTCCACCTGACTGCCGACGTCGAAGCGGTAGTCACCCAGCTCGGCGCGGGCCGCGACGTGGTGACCGCGCTGCCCCTCGAAGCCCTCCCACTGGACGAGGTGCGGGATGCCTGCCGCAACGGATCGTCCACCCTGCACGCCACCGGCGGCTTCCAGTCGGCGGTCGCGGCCCGGCTCACCCGCTCGCTCGCCGCGGCGACGCGCGAGATCACCAGGATCGAACTGATCGAGGAGCTCGAGCTACCTGACGACGGCGTGTATCCGTGGAACACGGTGCCGGACGAGATGGTGCCCGGTTACTACTTCTCCGGTCTGCGCGTACTGGAAGACGCCGCCTTCTCCGGCTCACGCTCCGATACTCCCGAGCAGGCCGGTGCGGTCTACACCCTGGGTGACCGGATCACTTACCGTTCGATCCACACCCGAGGCACCGGCGCCGTTCCGCTGCGCTATCGCCTGGTCACCACCACCGCAGCGGGAACTGCCACGGCCACAGTCGATTTCCATCCCACCGACGGCGTCCACCCGGCCGATCATCTGACGTCGGTGGAGCTGGTGAAGGCGCTCGGTCCGGTTCACGCGAGCGAGCCCGGCATCGTCCTGCGCGATCTCGGCATCACCTATTTGGTCCCGGACGACCGGCTGCCGAGGTCCGCTTAGCACCCAGAGCTTGCCGGTAATTCCCGATTCGCTTGCTCCAGATGTCGCTGAGATGGCAGGTCAGGCGTCGGATTCGTCGTCGTCGTCGGTCGGGTGCGGGGTGGCGGTGCCGGACAGGCGGAGGACGCCCGCCTCGAGGTCCAAGTCGAGGTGGGGTTGGCCGTTGGAGTCGCCGCTGCCTTCGTTCTGCAGCTTCTTACCTGGGAAGAGTTCGCCGATGATGCCCACGAGGTTCAGGATAGTCGCGGTAGCGACCTGGGCGCCGGGGCCGTGCGGCGGGGTTACTGCTGGTCTGCCGGACTCGGTGTGGGAAGTTCGGCTTCGAGCATGGCGGCGATGCGGTCGAGTAGGGCCTCGAGGCGGGACTCGATGCCCGCGCCGTTGCGTGCTGACACGGTCAGGTGGGTGTGGCCGTCGAATTCGGTCAGCCCGAACAGCAGGGGCATGGCGATGCTGTGCTGTGGCAGGACGAACAGTCCGGTCGGGTGGAAGCCGGGGACCGCGAGTTCCGCTGCGGTGAAGCGACCCATGTGGGACACGGTGGCCGAGGCCAGGTTTCGGCCGAGGCGGGCACCGAGCCAGTTCGTGGTGCGCAGCACGGCGCGGTTGATCGGGTCGGGTACCAGCGTGATGCGGGTGTTGGCGAGTTGATTCAGCTCGCGCCGTTCGCGCAGTCCCGCCTTGATCTGATCCTTGATCGCGGTCCAGCCGCGGCCGGGTTCGATATCGAGGAACAGCGGGAGCGCGAGGTTGGCGGTGGAGCGCAGTGCGGGGTCGTGGCGACGGAGGTCGACGGGCATCATGATGCGCGAGATGCCCGGGGTTTCGGCGGCCAGCAGGGCGCAGACGCGGGCCAGCGCGCCGGGGCCGGCAGCATCGATGCGCCGATGACGCAGAAGATGAGGTGCGAGATCACGATGCTGCCTGCCTCGCCCGACGGCCGCGCGGTAGCGCGGGACCATCGGAGTCGGCCTGCCCGGTGCGCCGACCCGCGCGACGAGCTCCTGGTCGGCGACCGGATCGAGGTGGGGAACGGGGTCCTCGCCGCGCAGTGCGCGCAGCACATTGGTCGCCCACGCGACCATGCCGACGCCGTCCATCACGCCGTGGAAGACCCGGAAGATCAGCGTCGTCGATGCGCCGGTGAGCAACAGGACCTCGACGGTGGCGTCGGGGTTCGGCCCGATCTCACTGGTGAGGACCGGGTCGGTCTCGAGCGCGGGGGAGCTCAGCCGATGGTCGGATACCACCCGCACCGCCGGGGCGATCTCGCTGTCGATCCACTCGGCGCCGTGGCGGCGCAGTCGCGCGCCGGGAGTGACTGCCGCGGCCGTCGATACCGCTGTGCGCAATGACTCCGGCTCGATGTTGCCCTCACCGGGAACGACCAGCTGCATGAGGAAGGGCGGTGCCAGCTCGCGCATCGGGAAATACATGCGCTCGGTAGTCGACACCGGCCGACGGAAAACCTTGCTGCCGTTCATGATTACCTTCTGCGAGTCGGTCGTTGCGGGTGCGCGGTCGCGCCGGGTTTACTGCAAATCTTCGGCGAGTGCTTCGATGCCGCCTTGCTGGTCGAGCCACGTGAGGAAATCGGTCAGACCGGTGTCTCGATCCACGACCGGCGTGTAGCCGAGATCGCGGCGAGCCGCCCCGGTGTCGTAGGTGGCGGTGCGCGTCATCAAGGCGACGGCGTAGCGCGACAGGGGAGGCGACCAGCGATTCGCCACAGCCGGTATGCGCCAGACGGTTTCGATGGCGGCGACCACCGCCGCCAGTACGCGAGGGTTCGGTCGGCGGGAAGGCGGCTGATACCCCAGCCGGGTCGCGACCTCGCCGAGGAATCCCCAGACATCGGTCTTCTCGGCATCGGCGATGAAGTAGGCCTTGCCGCCCACCGCGTCCGAGGTCAGCGCCAGCAGGCAGGCGTGCACGATATTGTCCACGTGGCACAGCGAGGCCTCGATGGTGCGACCGTAGGACAGGTCGGGCAGGGAGCCCGCGGCTGTCCGGTCGAGCAGCCGAACGATCGGTCCCGATCGGTCCCCGGCGCCCCAGATCGCTCTCGGGCGCAGCGCCACTGTCCTGAATTCCGCTGTGTCAGCGGCGAGTACGGCACGCTCGGCCGCGGCCTTGGTCTCGGAGTAGTGGTTGAGGTAGCGGCTCGGATACGGCAGCGACTCGTCGACGTCGACCTGATCGCCGCCGTCTCGCTCCATCAGGGCACTCGGACTCGAGATGAAGACGAACCGGCCCGCGCCACCGCGTCGCGCCGCGTCGAGGAGCAGTTCGGTGGCACGGACGTTCTCGGTCCAGAAGCGGTCCCTGGTGCCGCGTTCGTCGACCCGCGCGGCGCTGTGGATCACCACGTCCATCCCGCTGGTGGCTCTGCTCAGCGAGGCCGCGTCGGCGAGATCGCCGTAGACGACGGTGACATGCGCCGCGGCGGGGCCGAGATCATCGAGAATGCTGGTGCGCCGGACCAGGATCGAGACATCGTGGGTGCCCTCGGCGATCAGCGCGCGCACGATGGCGCCGCCGAGGAATCCGGACGCGCCGGTGACCAGGATCTTCATCGTCGCGAGTCCAGTTTCTTCGTGGCCCAGGGGGCGAGTTGTTCGCGGCCGATCTTGGCGTTGTGCCGGATGTCGACCGGGAAGCGCGGGTGCACGAGGAAGTCGGCGATCGGGGCGAGAGTGTCGAATTCGGCGGCGCGGGTGCGCAATCGGGTGAGTGCGGCCACTGCGTCGGCGCCGGGTTCGAGCTCTACACACAGCACGGGTCGCTGTGTGCCGGGGGCGCCGACGCCGACCAGTGCCGTGCGCGCGACTCCGGTCACCGCGTTGAAGACCTGTTCGACCTGCACGGTGAACATCGGGCCGTGCGCGGTGGTGATCCGCTGACTCTTGCGTCCGCAGAACCAGATTCGCCCTTGCTCGTCGAGCCATCCCAGATCGCCGGTGCGATGCCAGATCTGCTCGCCGTCGGTGATCTTGCCTGCGGTGTTGGCGTGCGCGGGCCAGTAGTAGCGCGTGCTCACATTCGGGCCGGCGACCACGATCTCGCCGACCTCCCGTGCGCCGAGTTCGTCGGTGTCGTCCCAGGTCGCGACCGGGTCGTCGGTGATGGCGAGCAGCCGGACCCGCACTCGATCGGTGGGTCGACCGATGCAGGTGCCCTCGCCGCTCTTGGCGCGCTCGACCAGACCGTCGAGCAACTCCCGCGATTCGATGGTCGACATGGGCAAGGCCTCGGTCGACCCGTATCCGGCGTAGATCTCGACATCGGGGCGCAAGACTTCACGCAAGCCGGCGACACACCAGTGCGGAACGGGAGCGCCACCGGAGAAGATGCTGGCCAGCGACTTCACGTCGACCGGGTGTGCGCGCAGCCGTTCCAGCAGAGGAATGAGCACCGCGGGCGAGGCGAACATGGTGCGCACTCCGAAGCGCTGGATCGCGTCGACCACGTGTGCCGGATCGGTCGAGCCGACCTTGCTCGGAATCAGCGGTGGCAACACGCATCGCGACCCGAGTAGCAGGTCGAGGACGCCGACCAAAGGCAGTGTCACGAGGGAGGTGTCCGGTGGCGTGTGCCCGCGGGCGGCGTGTACCTGTTCCACCATGGCGGCCAGATTGCCGTGGGTCAGCTCGACGGCTTTGGCGGGACCGGTACTACCCGTGGTGAAGCCGATGATCAGCAACTCGTCCGGATCGGCGGGCACGCGCTCGGGCAGAGCGCCGGTCGGGGTGCGGTTGTACGAGGCCAGCGTGGGTCCACCCCAGAACCAGCGGCGCCCCACGGTGAGGGTGGTGCGCACCCGCCGGAAACTGCGCGGAAACAGCACCCGCAGAGCGTGCGCCTGCGGGATGCCGATGAACGCCTCCGCTTCGGCCGCACGCAGGCAGTGCACCATGCGACGCACGCCCATACCCGGATCGATCACCACCGGTACGGCGCCGATCTTCAACAGCGCGAACAGGATCGCGTACAGCTCCGGGCTCGGCAGCACGAGCACGATCGTGCGGGTGCCGCTGCCGACCCCGGAGTCGGTGAGATGTTCGGCGATGGCGTCGGACCAGCGATCGAGGTCGCGGTAGGTGATGCTGCGGTATTCGGGTAGCCCGTCGGCGGTCGAGCCGTCGGGATGGATGACCGCCTCGCGGTCGGGCTCCTCGCGCGCGAGTTCCCGAAATCGATCGATGGTCTGCCAGTAGGTCGCCGTCCTCACGCGGTGGTGTCCGCGGGAAGTCGGTACAGCGTCGCGGCCGCGGACGGGCCGGCGCCCGCCGCGACGAACAGCACATGGGTGTAGCCGACGAGCGTGCCCTCGGCGCTCGCGCGCGCGTAGGCCAGCGGCAACGCGGCGGTGTGCGGGTCGCCCTCGGACAGGTCGGGCACCCGCACCGCGTCCTGGTCGATGCCGAGCGCGTCGGCGAGCCGCTTGGGGAAATGCGGGCTCGGGGTGGACGCGATCAACGCGACGAAGGCGCCCTCGAAGTCGGCGAGCGCGGACCGTGCGACCTCGGTGGCGACCGTGAGGATTCGGTCCTCGAAGTCGGGTTCGCGTTCGACGGTCATCAGTGCGCGGCCGACGGTGCCCATGGTGGCGGTGTCGACATAGGCCTGTCCCGCGGGCGTACCGGGCGCGGTGGCGATGTGCACGGGACCGAAGCCCTCGGGGCCGTCCACCTGCTCGAGCAGCAGCGCGGCACCCGCGGTGGCGTAGGGGAACTCGGCGTCGGCGCTCGACCTGGTCATCGAGGGATGGGTGTCGCCCGCGACGATCAGGACGTGCTCGGTGCTGCCGGTCGCCAACACCGAGCCCGCCACCTGCACGGCATTGACGACGCCGACCGCGCCGTTCATCAGGTCGAAGGAGAATGTCCGCGGATCGGGCCTGGTGTAGTCGAGCCCGATGCCCGCTGCCTTCTGGATCAGCGCGGCCACCGCCGGTTCGACGGTGTTCGAGTCGCGGAAGATGCCGGTATTGATCAGCACGCCGACCTGGTCGGGGCGGACACCGGCTTGTTCGAGGGCCTGCCGGGCGGCGCGGCCGCTGTGCTCTACGACGCTGTGGGTGTCGGTGGATCTGCTGGTTCCGGTGGAACGGATACGGATGCCCATGGAGAAACCTCAGACCTTCAGGGAGGAGATGGTGGTGGACAGGAAGCCCGCTACTACGCCGGACGCGGCCGGAACCATGAGCAGTTTCGATCCCGCCGCGATGTTCTCGTCGGCCAGCTGATCGTGCAGAACGATGAAATGCGATGTGGTCGAAGTGTTTCCGTACTTCTCGATCACATTCAGATCCGGCGGCATCTCGGCGCCGAACTCGCGGGCGGCCACCGCGTTGATGTACGGCACCGCGGAAGCACCGAACTGGTGATGGATGATGTAGTCGAACTGCTCACCGGCGAAGTCGCGGCCCTGCTGTTCGAGGAAGCTGCCCTGGGCGTCGGGCCAGAGCAGAAACCGTGCTTCGTTGTGCATCTTGCGGTTGTCGGTGTAGAGCGCGACGCCCGAGGACTTGTCGCTCGGCATGCCGAGGCACAGGTGCGAATGTTCCGCGGCAGTGAACAATTCGACGTAGTGGATCTTGTCGGCGTCGTCGACCGCCCGGTCGAGTACGACCGCGCACCCGGAATCGCCCACCGACAGCGAGGCGAACTGCAGGTCGTACTTCTCCGAGATCTCGTTCACCGCGGTCTCGGCGATGGGGGTGATCGCCTCGCCACTGACCACCATGCCGTTGCGTACCACGCCCGAGCGGATCATCCGATCGAGAATGTATGTGCCGGTGAGCATTCCGGCGCAGGCGTTGGAGACGTCGAAGGTGATGGCCCGCTCGGCGCCGAGGGACTTGGCGATCGTCGACGCGAAGGAGGGCTCCATGAACATGCGGGTGCCGTCGTTGCTGCGGGTGATCGAACAGGAGATGATCACCTCCAGCTCGCCCGGGGCGTAGCGCGAGCGTGCCAGGCAGTCCTGCGCGGCGTTCACGGCGAGGGTGAACGAGTCCTCGACCGATTCCGGTCGGGTGTCGCGCACACGGCGTTCTTTCACGCCGGTGATGCGTTCCAGATCGAATGCCGGTGGCGTTTTCAGCCGGGAGATCAATTCGGTGGTGGACAATATGTTCGACGGAAGATATGCCCCGATGGATTCGAAACGCGAATGCGACACGTGAGCTCCCGGATGCGGTCGAAGAATGGTGTCCCGGACGATTTCTGATCGCCGGTGGAACCGAACCCTACCGGTCTCGAACGCGTGCTGTGAGCAGTGATCCAGCACACCGCACGGCACGATTTATTGTGTGAGACAACATGTTACGGAAACCACGGCAATCCGGTAAATGCGCACATATCGCGAGGACAGGCGACCTTCGTGAGCGTATCGGCAATGACTGAGCTATCGGTCACACAGGTCGTCGACGCGGCCGTGCTGTGCTGCGGAACGGTGCTCGCGTAGTGAGTGACCTCACGATTGTTTACGCCGTCGAATAAATGGTGCGCGGAGCGGGCTTGTCTTCGGAGCACAGGTATCCGCGCGAAGTTTGTCTGCCGGACTAACTTCCCGAGCCGACGACGCGAGCCAGCCGCCGGTGCGAATCCAGCCGCGCCGCACGATCGAAAGTGCTGGTGTGGACGAGGATTTCGTCGGCGTCGGTGCGGCTCACCAGGTTCTCCAACGCTTCTGCCACCTCGTCCTCGGTGCCGTGGATCTGATGGCCGAGTGCCTGCTCGAAGAGGTGGCGTTGCCGGTCGGTCATCGTCGCCGGGTCGATCTCCTCGGGTGGGATCAGCGCCGGGAACTTGCCGTGTGTGCGCGAGTAGGCACTCGACCACGCCTCGGGGAGCAGGAGTCGGTGTGCCTGTTCGGTCGAGTCGGCGATCACCACCGCCGCGGAGACGACGACGTACGGCCGTGGCACCCGAGCGGAGGGCTGGAACAGGGTGCGGTACCGCTCGATCGCCTCCACCATGGACTGCGTGCCTGCGATCGGGGCGATCACCAGCGGCAGCCCGAATCGCGCGGCGCGCTCGGCCCCGGAACCGGTGGCAAGGAGGAACGTCGGCACGTCGGCGCCTTCCGCGGAGGCGGCGTGCACGCCCTGCCTGCCCGCCTCCAAGTAGTCGAGGACCTCGAGCAGGCGCGCGTCGAAATCGTCGGCATCGTCGAGATCGTGGCCGAGTGCGCGGCGCACACCGTCGGTGAATCCGACCGAACGACCGAGGCCCATGTCGATCCGTCCGGGGAACAGTGAGGCGAGCACGCCGAACTGCTCGGCGACGACGAGTGGTTGATGATTGGGCAGCATCACCCCGCCGGTGCCGACGCGGATTCGTGAGGTGGCCGCCGCGACCGCGGCGGCGAGCACGGTCGGCGCGGTTCCGGCGACACCGGGAACACTGTGATGCTCGGCGACCCAGAACCGGTGATAGCCCCACTGTTCGGCCAGCGCCGCGAACGCGACTGTCTCACGCAGGGCGTCGGCGTGGTCCTGCCCGCGCCGCACGCGCGAGCGGTCCAGGATCGAGAAGCGAACCGATTCGAGTGCCATATCAGTAGTCAACGCCGAAGACGCGCGGCGATTCCGTGGCGGGTGACACGCGCGGGTGATCTTCGCATGTTTAGACCGGTACCAACCCTGGACCAACCTTTCGCAACCATAGTGTGCCCCGAGCGCGATCACCGGCGAGAAAACTGCGAGGAGTGCACTATGGTTCGACACCCCAACGGACGCAAGGTAGATCATCGCCACCGTGCGGTCGAGGCCAGCGATGATGCCCTGCGCGTGCTGCGGCTGCTGCTCGAGATGCACGGCCCGGTGGTGCTGTACCTCGCGCCCGACACCGATGGGTACACGCCGATCTGTGTGCGGCGCAGCGAGTTCCGCCCCGGCGCGGGTGATGTCCTGGCCGGCCAGACGGCATGGCACACGCAGTTGTGGATGGCGGAGCGATTCCATGTCGGCTTCGACGACATCGATGTGCGGATCGAGGTGCGCAACCGTCCGCAGCGAGGTTCTGCTTCCCTGGAGGCGTCGTGCGGGTTCCGGTTCGCCCTGCGCATCGAAAACGTCGATGCCGCTGCGGAATTCGCCGAGGAGGCCTCCTAGTCGCTCACCAGAAGCGCGGAGTCAGCCCCCAGTCGGCGAACTCCGCGGCCAGCAGCTCGCGCAGCGCCGCGCGGGTCGGGAAACGGTCGGGGTCGCCGCCGGTGACCACGAGCGTCACGGTGTCGTCATCGCAGGAGAAGGCGAGATTGACGCCGACCTCTACCTGACGGAACAACTCGACCGGACCGGGATTGACCACCGGACGCATGATGACGTCGCGCGCACGGTGCGAGCCGAGGACCGCGATGTTCTGCGCCGTGCGACCCATGTTGGTGCACAGGCACTCCGGGGCCTTGGCGGTGCGGGCGAACCTGTGCAGCACCACCTTCGGCAGCAGCATCTGCACCGGTTGCAGGTGCTGGATCGGGGGGATGGTCGCGGGATCGCGGTAGGCCAGGCCCGCCGCCTTGAGAGCGGTGCGCACGGCGGGCAGATCGGCGCGTTCGCCGACGCGGTAGCCGACACTGATCGGTAGTCCGGTGGTGGCATTGGCCCGGCGGTCGTCGGCCTCGCGCATCGAATGCGGAATGTCGACGCGGACCTCGGCGCCGTCGGCGATCCGGCCACTGCGGCCGAGCAGGCCGACTGCGACGCCGATCAGCAGACCGTTGGTGGTCCCGCCGTGTGCGGCGGCGACGGCGTCCCATTCGGCGAGATCGAGCTGGACGATCGACTCGGCGGCCTGCCAGGTGTCGGCATGCGGTAGACGCGGGGCGGCTGGGCGGGGATTGCGGGCCGGTTCGCTGACACCGCGGGAGCGGCGAGCCGCGCGCACCCCGCGAGCCACGGCACGCAACTGACCGCGGGCATCGGTGAGGTCGGCGGCGAAACGACCCGTGGTCGCGACCGGGCCGACGAGTCTGCCCGCACTGGCCGAGCGGTCGGGCGACTCACCGCGGTTGAGCCGGTCCAGCGAGTCGACGATCGCGTGCATCATGGCGCCGCCGTCACACGCGACATGTGAGGCGACCAGGGTGACCACGGTGCCACCGGATTCGGTCGGCGCGCCGGCCAGCTGCCACACCAGTCCGCGTTCCGGGTCGAATTCGACGGCGGCCTGCTCCAGGAACCAGTCCAGTACCCCGTCGTCGGAAATCGGTGTGTCCGACCAGCGCAGCGGCAGGGATTCGGTGGCGGGCTCCCAGTGCGCGCGGGCGATCGGGAACCGGGTGGTGCGGACCCGGCGGGCGATGAAACCGGTCGCCAGGTGGGCGTGCCACCGTTCGAGCAGATCGCGGCCCAGCGGGGTGTCGAACCGGTAGGCCAGCTGATTGACCAGGGCGTTGGGGTAGAGGCTGTGCAGTTTGAAGAACAGGTCGTCGTCGGCGGTGATCCGGTTGAGGCCGGTGGGACCCGCGGCCACCGCTGCGGCGGAAGTGACGGAAGGGGAAGTGACAGTCATCGGGTACTCCTCATCGGGAACGGAGGGTGCGCACGGTCAACGGCGCGAAAACGGCGACCACGACTACCGAGGCGACCAGTGACCACAGGGCGTCGGCGCCGACGGTGCCGTCGGCAGCCAGCGTGCGCACTGCGGAGACCAGGTAGGACACCGGATTCAGGTCGGACACGTGGCGCATCCAGGTCGGCATGGCTTCCTCGGGCACCAGAGCGTTGGAGGCGAAGCCGAGGAAGGTCAGAACCAGCATCGACATGCCCTGCACGGCGGCCGGGCGGGCGATCGTGGCACCGATGAAGGCGAACAACCAACTGATGGCGGTTGTGGCGACTACGACCAAAAGGGCGCCGGCTAGGAATCCGGCGGTGTGCTCGGGTCGATAGCCCATGCAGAAGCCGACGATCACGACCGTGGTCGCGGCGATGAGATAGCGCACCGCCCCCGCCAGCAACGTTCCAGCAACCGGTGCTGAGCGGGCGATCGGCATGGCGACGAAGCGATCGAAAACACCCGAGTGGATGTCCTCGGAGAGTTGCACGCCGGTCGCGACCGAGGAGGTGAGCACGATCTGGACCAGTACGCCCGGAATCATGATCGGCAGATAGGCCGCCATGCTGCCCGCGATGGCGGTGCCGAAGATGCTGCCGAAGAGCACCGGCCCGACGATCGGCAGCAAGATGGCGTCGTAGAGCAGCTGTGGGCTGTGCCGGAACGTCAGCAGTCCGCGCCACGCCATCATCAACGAATGCTGGAGCGCGGCAAAGGGGCCCACGCGGGTCACGCGCGGCGCGCGCACGACCCGAGTGGGAGTCGGGGCGGTCTCGACGGCGAGAGTCATTGCGGGCCTCGATTTCTCGCGTAGGGCGCTCACGCCACGTCGGCTCGGTCGGCGGTGTGGGTGTGTCCGGTCAACGCCAGGAACACCTCGTTGAGATCGGGTCGGTCCACCGCGAAGCCGCGCAGGGCGATGCCCGCGTCGCGGCAGGCCGCGACGATGTCGGCGCCGAGAGCGACCTCGGACAGGGCGACGGTCAAGGTGCCGGTCGACGACCCGTCGGGGACCTCACCGGTGAGGTCCTGGATCAGTGCCTCGGCGCGTCGCAGGTCCGCGGTGTCGGGGATGTCCAGGCGCAGAACCTGGTCACCGATCGAGGATTTCAGCTCGGACGGGGTGCCCTCGGCGACGAGGTTGCCCCGGTCGATGACCGCGATCCGGTCGGCGAGCGCGTCGGCCTCATCGAGGTACTGAGTGGTCAGCAGTACCGTCGCCCCCCGCTCGACCAGGCCACGCACGATGCCCCACATGCGTTCACGGGTGTGCGGGTCGAGGCCGGTGGTCGGCTCGTCGAGGAAGATCAGCGGTGGCACGGTGATCAGGGTCGCCGCCAGGTCGAGTCGTCGCCGCATGCCGCCGGAGAACGCGCTGACACTACGGCGTGCCACCGACGAGAGCTCGAACTGCTCGAGCAGTTCGTCGCAGCGCCCGGCCGCGTCCTTGCGTGACAGCCCGAGCAGGCGACCGAACAGGCGTAGATTCTCTCCGGCGGTGAGGGTTTCGTCGACCGAGGCGTATTGACCGGTGAGCCCGATCATCGACCGCACGGCCGTGGCCTCGGAGACGACGTCGTAGCCGAACACCTCGGCGGTGCCACGATCCGGTCGCAGCAGTGTCGCCAACATCCGCACCGTGGTGGTCTTGCCCGCCCCGTTGGGGCCGAGCATCGCGAACACCGAGCCGGCCGCGATGTCGAGATCGACGCTGCCGACTGCGGTGAAGTCACCGTAGGACTTTCCGAGTCCCCTGGTGCGGACGGCGATTTCGGTGCTCATCCGAGCCTCCCGGCGTGGTCGAGGGTAGCGGTCGGAAACGGTAGGCGGACAAGGGATTCCACCTCATCGGCAGTCCTGGATACGCCGTCGCCGGAGAACCGGCTCGCATAGTCGGCCACCCGTGACACCACATCCGGTGCGGCCACCAGGTCCAGCAGTGCGGTGAGCCGACGTTCGCTGAGCTCGGCGGAGCGCATGGTGCCCGCCAGGCCGAGTCGAGCCAGCGCACGACCCCAATACGGTTGATCGGCCTGGATCGCGCAGATCACCTGCGGCACACCGGCTCGCAGTGCGGCGGCGGTCGTTCCGGCGCCGCCGTGATGGACCGCGGCGACGCAACGTGGGAATACCGTGGCGTGGTCTAGCTGTTCGACGATCGCCACCTCAGGGGTCAGGACGGGTTCGATGCCCGCCCACCCGGCGGCGAGCAGCAGACGCTGCCCACGCCGCGCGCACACCGCACGCAGCACGGTCATCAGCGCCGCCGGATCGCCGACCGCCATCGAGCCGAAGCCGACGTACACCGGTGCGGGCCCGGCGTCGAGCCACGCGTCGAGCTCGGCGTCCACCGGACCGCCGAGGTGTCCGTCGACGTCGACGGCGAACCCGACGATCGGGTGTCGATCCGGCAGTTCGGCCGCCAACCCGGGAAACAGATCGACATCGTATGCCTGGATCGAGACCCGTTCCGGCAGTGGATGTTCCACGACCCCGAACTCGGCGAACGGCAAGGCGAGCGCGGTGTCACGCGCCCACCTCAGCGCCGACCAGATGCGATGGTTGAGCGCACCGGGAATCCGGGCCCCCCACGCGGTGGGTATCACCGGGACCGAGCGATTGGGGTGGATCGGGAAGAAGTGCACCGCGGCCAACGGCAATCCGACTCTTCGCGCGACCTTCTCCGCGGTCTCCTCGCCCGCCATCCCGGTGACCAGCACATCGTGACCGGGTGCGAGGACGTGGAGTTCCCGCAGCGCGCGGGCTACCCCGCGCCGCTGCAGGGCCAGCACCGCGCGCACTCGTTGACGCGGGTCCGGACTGCGGAACCGCTGATCGCTGTGCTGGGTGTACAGCAACTCGGCACTGTCCCGACCGAAACCGACCGCGGGAATGCCGTGGGTGACGGCGAATTCGACGAGATTGGGCGAGAGCGCGAGTGTCACCGAGTGCCCGCGAGCCAGCAGCTCGCGAGCCAGCAGGATGCCGGGTTGAGCATCGCCGCGGCTTCCGGTGAAGGCCAGCAGTGCGCGCATTGTCAGCCCGCGCTCAGCGCCGCCGCCGCGGTATCGATGGCAGGCGCGACCGGCGCCGCCATCGTGGTCACCGCGTAGATGGCCCTGGCGAATTCGGCGAGGAAGGTGTCCATCACCTCGGCGGGCAGGCCCGCGGGGTAGCGCGTGGACACGTACAGACCATCGGGACCGCGCACGATCCAGAAGTACACCTCGTCGGTGGAGTACGACACCGCGCGCAGCGTGCGTCCGCGCAGGTCAGCGACCAGTTCGTAGTCCGGCAGGATGCGGATGTCGAGGAACGAGGCACCGTAGGTCGGGCCTTCCGGCGAGCCGACCATCGCCAGCGAGCGTCCCCAGGAGGCGTCGTTGCAGTGGCGGGAGCGCTTGAGCGCGGTGCGGGTCTCCTCCAGCGCCACCGCCATGTCGGCGCCGGGGGGCAGGGTGACATCGACCGGCACGACATTGACGAACCAGCCCATCGACTCGAGCCAGGTCAGGTCGGGTCGGGTCACGATCGGCATCACCGTGCGGAATCGGTTCTCGCCGAAGGTCTCACGAGTGGCGACGGCCAGTGCGGCGAACACGGTCACCGAGAGTCGGTGTTTGACCCGTTCCAACGCTTCTTCGACCTCTTCGAGCTGTGCGAGGGAGAGCAGGGTGCGCGAGACACTGGGCTGGGCGTGTTCACCGTCCAACACGGCGACCCGGTCGGCAGCGAAGCGGGGCATGGGAGAGCCTGGGGTGCCAAGGAATTCGCGCCACAGCGCAACGGCAGGCGAGTCGGGGGTCAGCTCCTCGGCCGCGGCGCGCTCGATCATGGCATAGTCGGCGGGACTGCCGAAGGTGGCCGAGTCGCGGATCTCGCCGCCGGTGGTCACCGCGGCGTAGAGGGTGCGCAGCTCGAGGATGAGCACCGCCTGGGAGTAGGCGTCGAGCACCGAGTGATCGGCGCCGACCAACACGGTGAAGTCGGCGGTCTCGTGGGCGACGGTGGCGACCAGCAGGTGCGGCCAGATCAGCGGCGACAGGCGCAATTCCAGTAGCTCGCAAAGGTATTCGTTGATGTCGTCACCGTCGGTCGGCTCGGCGACCGGAACGCCGGTGACTCGTACGGTGCCCGGGGCGGTGGTCACCCGGTGGTAGCCGCCGTCGCCGGTGGGGGCGACGGTGGTCCGGAAGCCCTCGTGGCGATCGTGCCACAGTTGCAATGTGGTCGCCCACGCCTGCTCGTCGAGTGGGGCATCCATTTCGAAGATGGTGCCGATCCAACGACCGCGACCCGGACGGGGGTCTTCGGGGTCGAGGAAGCCGAGATACTGCTCGTGCACGCTGGCCAGCGGACGCTGGTCGTCAGTCCATGTATCGGCAGTGATGGTGGCGGGAGTCCAGATCGACAGATCGCCGGAGCGAATCCGGAATTCGGACAGATGTGTGTATTCCATACCGGGTCACCTCAAGGGGGAAAAACAGGCCGAGAACGGCACGAACGAACAGGGACTGGGTGACCGCAGAAGCGTCACCGATGTTGCTCTGGATACCGCACCGGATGCTTCCGGCGAACCCTGGGTTATCCGCGAGTCTACAGCTTATAACTGTATAGATTTGTGAAATATTACTTAGTCACTATCCACTGCTGTGAACAATATCACTTTCATTTCATGTCGTTTTTCCGACGCCAATCAGGCGTCGTGAGGTAATGGACGTTAGGTCGACACTGTTGGTCAGGCGGTGGACGGCCCGAATTCGGGTAGCACCGTGCCGTGCCGCACGACCCCGGACAGGCCGGGCAGCTCGGTCGGCGTCGACCAGGTGCGGAACCCGTCGTAACTGTCGCTGAAGTAGTACCGACCGTCGGTATAGGCGTCGAGGTAGATGCGATGGCCGCCGTCGGGGAGCGGGACCACCGACTGCCCTTCGCGTGGACCGCCCCAGCCCGCCCAGTCGCCCGTGGCCACGAAAGTGAAGGGGCCGAGCGGGCGATCGGCGACGGCCAGTTCGATCAGCTTGGAGTCCTCGTTCTTCGCGAACGCGAAAAGTCGCCCGTCCAGTCGTTGCAGTGTGGTGTCGATGTATCCCAGCGAGCCGGGTCTGCTCGGACCGAGACCCAACAGGGGCAACGGTGGCGCCCATGTCGTGAGTCCGGCATCGAGGGGGATGAGCAGATGCGGAGTGAAACCGCGACCCCAGGTGAGCGAGACGATGATGCCGACTCGGCCGGCGGCGTCGGCATACCACTCCGGCGCCCACGCACCCTCGAGCCGTCCCGGCACGAGAATCGGGACGTTGGCGAGGAACGTCCATGTGATCCGGTCTCGACTGCGTGCCAGACCGATCGCGGTGGCGTCACCGGCGATCGTATAGGTGAGGTAATAGGCGCCGTCGGTGTGCAACAGCACGCTGGGATCGCGGACCAGGCCGGTGGGTGGGGTGAACGCGTGGTCGCTGACCGGCGAGAAATCGGTACCGTCGCTCGATTCGTACACCGCGAGCGTGGTGTCGCTGTCGGCCCGAAAAGCCGTCATCGTGTAGCGGATCGGGGTGCGTGGCGGGTCGATGCCGACGCCGGGGCCCAGCGAGGATTGTGCCCTGGCCGTTCCCGCGGCGAGCAGTGGCAGCCCGGCGAGCAGCGCGAGTGCAGATCGTCGGCCCACTGTCATCGCCATGACCAGCGATTATCCGGTCGAATCGCTACGCGGCGGGGGAGGCGCGCCGGTCAGGGGGTGACGGCGACCGGTTCGGCGTCCGCGTCGATCGGGGAGGGGTCTACCGGCAACCGGGCGTCGACGATCAGCCCGATCAGGCCGAGCGACAGGCAGATCGCCGAGACGGCGATCGCGATCGGGTGAGTGCCGCCTGCCAGCGAACCGGCGAGCACCACCGTCGAGATCGTGCCCGGCGCCGAACCGGCCAGTGTCGCGACGAGATAGGGCCGGACCCGCACCGAGGACAGGCCGCAGCAGTAGTTGACGATCGAGAACGGCGCCAGCGGGATCATCCGCAGCGCGGCCACCGCGAGCCAGCCGCGCCGAGCCAGCCGCTCGTCGATGCCGCGCACCGCCGGATGTGTCAGGTGTCGGGCGACTCGGTCCCGGCCCACCGCGCGGACGCCGAGCAGCGCCAAGGTCGCGCTCACCGCGGTCGCGCCGAGAGCGATCACCGAACCGAGAATCGGACCGAACAGCACGCCACTGGTCACGGTGAGCACGGTGCGCGGAACGGGGGCTACGGCGACCACCGCATAGAAAAAGAAGAACAGCAACGGCAACAGCGGCCCGGCGCCGCCGGCCCAGTCTCGGATCTGCTGCGGGCCCGGCAACGGAACCAGCATCGCCACCACGAACAGCGCGGCGAGCCCGGCCATGGCGATGAGCAGGCGCGGGGAGCGGATCAGTCGCGACACCCGGGTAAGCGTACCGGCCGGTAGGGGATGGCCCGAGTGGGTGGACACCCTGTCACAGATAGCATCATCGGGGAACCGGATACATCCGGGTTCGCTGTGGGCCCGTTTGTGGGATTTCACGGACCGGCAGCACACCGGGGTGCGGTCGTCGAATGGAAGAGAGAACAGCAGCTATGCCGATTGGTTCAGAGTCCGGGGCGGGGCTCGCACCGGATCCGGTGCCCGAGTACGCCGCGTGGCGCAAGGGTGTGGCGGGTGTGCTGGCGAAAGCGCGACGGGTCGACGCTTCCGAGCTCCCCGCCGAACCGGAACATCTGCTCGACGAGACCACCTATGACGGGCTGACGATCGCCCCGCTCTACACCCGCCGCGACGAGCTGCCCGAGCAGCCGCTGCCCGGCGCCTTCCCCTATGTCCGCGGTGGCGACGCCTCGCGTGATCCGCAGCGCGGCTGGTTCGTCGGCGCGTTCGCCGGCGAGGACGACGCCGAGGCTACCAACCGGGCGATCATGACCGGTCTGGAGAACGGCGTGAGCGCGATCGCGCTCGGAGCGGGCCCCTACGGTGTCGCCGTCGACGACATCCCCGTCGCACTGCGTGGCGTGCTGTTCGAGCTGGCCCCGCTGACGCTGGTATCCGGTGCGGCCGTCGGCGCCGCCGCCGAGCAGGTGTACGGACTGCTCGACGCGTATTCGATCGCCGATCCCGCGCAGATCCGCGTCGGCCTCGGCGCGGCCCCGCTGACCAGTGCCTTCACCGGTGCCGAAGACCTCGATCAAGCCGAGACTGTCGCACTGGCCGTGCAAGCGATCGCCCGGCCCGAGACGGTCCGCGCGATCACGGTGGACGGCATCGCCTTCCACAACGCCGGCGCCGCCGACGCGCAGGAAGTGGGCGCCGCCGTCGCGGCCGGTCTGGCCTACCTGCGCCTGTTGACCGCCGCCGGGGTGGACATCGCCGACGCGTTCGGTCAGCTCGAGTTCCGTTTCGCGGCCACCGACGACCAATTCGCCACCATCGTGAAGTTCCGGGCGGCTCGCCGACTGTGGGCCCGAGTCGCCCAGGTCTCCGGTGCTCCCGCCTTCGGCGCCGCTCCGCAGCACGCGATCACCTCGGCCGCCATGATGACCCAGCGTGACCCCTGGGTGAACCTGCTGCGCACCACGCTCGCCGCGTTCGGCGCCGGCGTCGGCGGCGCCGACTCGGTGACCGTGCTGCCCTTCGACGCGGCTCTGCCCGCGGGCGAACTCGGCGTCTCGACGACGTTCTCCCAGCGTCTGGCTCGCAACACCCAGCTGCTGCTGCTCGAGGAATCCCGTCTCGGGCACGTGCAGGACCCGGCCGCCGGTTCCTGGTATGTCGACAAGTTGACCGACGAACTCGCCGCCAAGGCCTGGGAATTCATGCAGGAGCTCGAGTCCGCCGGTGGCTACCTCGCCGCGCTGGACGCCGGAGTGCTCGCGGCCAGGATCGCCGAGACCGCCGCCACGCGCGCCGCCGACGTGGCCCATCGCCGGACCGCGGTCACCGGGGTCAACGAGTTCCCCAACCTCGCCGAGACCCCGCTGTCGGAGCAGGCCCGCGAACCGGGCCCGAACGCGCGCTACGGCGCTGCCTTCGAGGCGCTACGCAACCGCTCCGATGCCTACCTGGCTGCCAACGGCGCCCGCCCGAAGGCGCTGATCGTGCCGCTCGGCTTGGTCGCCGAACACAACGCGCGCACCATCTTCACCGCGAACGTGCTCGCCTCGGGTGGTATCGAGTCGGTCAACCCCGGTCCGCTCACGGTCGACGCAATTGCCGCCGCCGCCACCGAATCCGGTGCGCGGATCGCGGTTCTGTGCGGTGCGGACAAGCGCTACGGCGAGCAGGCGGGAGCCGCCACCGCCGCCCTGCGCGCCGCCGGAATCGAGACCGTGCTGCTGGCCGGACCCGAGAAGGCGGTCGAGCAATTCAGCGGGACGCAGCGTCCCGACGGGTACCTGGCCCTGCGTATCGACGCGGTCGCGGTCCTGTCGCAGCTGCTGGAGAAGGTGGGAGCCTGATGACCACATCCGACATCGAGCACGTCATCGGCAGCTTCGCCGAGGTGCCGCTGACCGACCACGCGCCCGCGCCTGCCGACGTCGACGCCGAGCAGGTGCGCACCTTCGTGGCCGATGCCGCGACGGCCAACCACACCACTGCCGAGCAGTTGGTCTGGTCGACCCCCGAGGGCATCGACGTTCCGCCGGTGTTCACCAAGGCCGACCGGGATGCTGTTGTCGCACAGGGCTATCCCCTCGACACCGTGCCCGGCGTCGCGCCGTTCCTTCGCGGCCCGTACCCGACCATGTACGTGAACCAGCCGTGGACGATCCGCCAGTACGCCGGCTTCTCCACCGCCGCGGACTCCAACGCCTTCTACCGCCGCAACTTGCAGGCGGGCCAGAAGGGGCTCTCGGTCGCCTTCGACCTCGCCACCCACCGTGGCTACGACTCCGACCACCCCCGCGTCCAAGGTGACGTCGGTATGGCCGGCGTCGCGATCGACTCGATCCTGGACATGCGCCAGCTCTTCGACCAGATTCCCCTGGATCAGGTGTCGGTGTCGATGACCATGAACGGTGCGGTGCTGCCGATCCTGGCGCTCTACGTCGTCGCCGCCGAAGAGCAGGGCGTGACGCCCGATCAGCTGGCCGGAACCATTCAGAACGACATTCTGAAAGAGTTCATGGTCCGCAACACCTACATCTACCCGCCCAAGCCCTCCATGCGGATCATCTCCGACATCTTCGCCTTCGCCAGCGCGAAGATGCCGAAGTTCAACTCCATCTCCATCTCGGGCTACCACATCCAAGAGGCCGGTGCGACCGCCGATCTGGAGCTGGCCTACACCCTCGCCGACGGGGTGGAGTACATCCGCGCCGGTATCGCCGCGGGCATGGATGTCGACAAGTTCGCACCGCGTCTGTCGTTCTTCTGGGCCATCGGCATGAATTTCTTCATGGAGGTCGCCAAGCTGCGCGCGGGGCGTCTGCTGTGGAGCGAGCTGGTGTCGAAGTTCGAACCCAAGAGCGCGAAATCGCTTTCGCTGCGGACACATTCGCAGACCTCGGGCTGGTCGCTGACCGCGCAGGACGCCTACAACAATGTGGCGCGCACCTGCATCGAGGCGATGGCCGCGACCCAGGGGCACACCCAGTCGCTGCACACCAACGCGCTCGACGAAGCCTTGGCCCTGCCGACGGACTTCTCCGCCCGCATCGCCCGCAACACCCAGCTGCTCATCCAGCAGGAGTCCAACACCACCCGCCCGATCGACCCGTGGGGCGGCTCGTACTACGTCGAGTGGCTCACCCACCAGCTCGCCGAGCGGGCTCGCGCCCACATCGCCGAGGTCGAGGCGCACGGCGGTATGGCGCAGGCGATTTCGGAAGGTATTCCGAAGCTGCGCATCGAAGAGGCCGCCGCGCGGACCCAGGCGCGCATCGACACCGGCCAGCAGCCGGTGATCGGCGTGAACAAGTACCAGGTCGAAGAGGACCACGCGGTCGAGGTTCTCAAGGTCGAGAACTCGCGGGTGCGTGCCGAGCAGATCGAGAAGCTGGAACGGCTTCGCGCCGAACGTGATTCGGTCGCCGTGGAGCAGGCACTGGCCGAATTGACCCGTGCGGCTTCGGCGACCGAAGGCGGCATGGAGAACAACCTGCTCGCGCTCGCCATCGACGCGGCGCGCGCCAAGGCCACCGTCGGTGAGATCTCCGACGCGCTGGAGAAGGTCTACGGCCGCCATCAGGCCGAAATCCGTACTCTGTCCGGTGTGTACCGCGACGAAGCAGGCAAGGCATCCAATATCGGCGCCGCCATCGCGCTGGTCGAGGAATTCGGCGAGGCCGAGGGGCGTCGTCCCCGCATCCTGGTCGCCAAGATGGGCCAGGACGGTCACGACCGCGGCCAGAAGGTGATCGCGACGGCGTTCGCCGACCTCGGCATGGACGTCGACGTGGGCCCGCTGTTCCAGACGCCCGAAGAGGTGGCGCGCCAGGCGGCCGACAACGACGTGCACATCGTCGGTGTGTCCTCGCTGGCCGCTGGTCACCTCACGCTGGTGCCCGCCCTGCGGCAGGCACTGGCCGATGTCGGTCGTCCCGACATCATGGTCATCGTCGGCGGCGTGATCCCGCCCGGTGACTTCGACGAGCTCTACGAGGCCGGCGCCGCGGCGATCTTCCCGCCGGGCACCGTCATCGCCGACGCGGCCATCGACCTGCTCAAGAAGCTCGGCGCGGCGCTCGGACACGAGATCGGTGGCGGCACAGCCGAATGAGCGACGCCGCACAGGTAGCCGGGGGTGCCGACGCGCACCCTCGGCTCGGGACCACCGCGGGCGTCGGCTCGCCACGAAACGAGGGGCGCACCGCCGTGGGCGTTCGCCGGATGATTGATGTCGACGCGCTCGCCGAGGAGGTCGAGGCGGGGCAGCGCTCGGCGCTGGCCCGCGCGATCACGCTGGTCGAATCCACCCGCTCCGATCACCGGGAACTCGCGCAGCAGCTGCTGCTGCGGGTGGCGGCGGAACCGGGCAGCGTCGTCTCGAACCGGGTCGGCATCACCGGTGTTCCCGGCGTCGGCAAGTCCACGTTCATCGACGCGCTCGGTATGTACTTGCTGGCCAAGGGGCATCGAGTCGCGGTCCTCGCGGTCGACCCGTCCTCGACCCGTACCGGCGGCTCGATCCTCGGTGACAAGACCCGCATGGCCCGGCTGTCACTGGAAGCCGACGCGTTCATCCGGCCGTCCCCGACTGCGGGCACGCTCGGTGGCGTAGCCAAGGCGACCCGCGAAACGATCGTTCTCCTGGAAGCCGCCGGATACGACGTCATCCTCGTGGAGACCGTCGGCGTCGGCCAGTCCGAGGTGACCGTCGCCAATATGGTCGACGTGTTCTGCTTCCTCACTCTGGCTCGCACCGGAGATCAGTTGCAGGGCATCAAGAAGGGCGTGCTGGAACTGGCCGAACTCGTCGCGGTCAACAAGGCCGACGGCAAGCACGAGATCGAGGCCAAAGGCGCGGCCCGCGAATTGGCAGGCGCGCTGCGCCTGATCCACCCGCACGACGCCCTGTGGAAGCCACCGGTGCTCACCATGAGCGGCCTGGAAGGCATTGGCCTGGAGAAGTTCTGGGGCACCGTCCTCGATCACCGCCGGGTGCTCACCGAGGCGGGCGAATTCGCCGAGAAGCGCCGCCGCCAGCAGGTCGACTGGACCTGGACCATGGTCCACGACCAGATCCTGCGCCGCCTGGCCGACAATCCGAATGTGAAAGATGTTCGCGCGCAGGTGGAATCGGCTGTCCGCGCCGGAACGCTCACTCCCGCTCTCGCCGCCGAACAGATCCTCACGGCCTTCGACCGGAGTTGAGACACCGCAACGGTGCCCATCGGTAGCTGTTGGCGGCGGCATCGAGTCGTACCTAGGGTGATCGCCCGTAATCTTTGGCTTTCACGTGGGAGTTTGTGATGATAGCCCGATTCTTACTGATTTGCTAGCTGTTGCCTGGGCCGATTTTCAAGGATCCTCGGAAGTGGACGTCGAGAGCTGACGGCCGAGGAGGCAGTGATGACGATCTTCCGCACGAATCGGACCATGAGCAGCGACAGGACGCCCGAGCGGGCGATTCTCGGGGGCGACGGTCGTTGGCGGCTCACCTGGCTGCCGGAACTGGGCCTGACGTCCGATCAGGCGATATCAGGGCTGAGGCTGGACGAGATCCTCAGTGACCCAGCCCTGGTCTATGACCGGATGGCGCTGGCGGAGGCCACCACCTGCGCCGACCGCATCGGCATCATCCTCGAGCTCGCGATGGTGCGACTCTGGAAGCGGATGATCACCACCGTCGCGCTGTGCGGGTTCGTGGCGACCGGATGGGGTCGACTCGCCTGACCGGGTCGGACTCTCACAACCAGCGGATACGTCGGAAGACGACGACCAGGGCGGTGCAGATGGCGAGCATGACGATCACCGTGGCGGGGTAGCCCCAGGTTTGTCTGAGCTCGGGCATGTGATCGAAGTTCATGCCGTAGATGCCGGCGATCATGGTGGGGACGGCCAGGATGGCGATATAGGCGGAGATCTTGCGCATATCGGTGTTCTGCTGGACCGCGATCTTGGCCACGGCGGCGCCGACGAGGGTGGTGAGGGTTTCGTCGAGGTCGTTGATGCGATCGGCGACACCGCTGTGGTGGTCGGCCACGTCGCGCAGATAGCGCCGCACTTCCTTGGGTAGGGGAGTGCGCGGCGCGGTGAGGGTTTGCAGCGGGCCCGCCAGGGGGCGCACGGCGCGACGCAGCTCGACGATTTCCCGCTTGAGCTGGTAGATCGCCTCGATAGGGAGCTTGCTGCGCGGGCTGAACAGCTCCTCTTCCATCGACTCGACATCGAACTCGACTGCCTGGGTGACATCGACGTACGAGTCGACGACGTGGTCGGCGATCGCGTGCAGCACTACGCCGGGGCCGAGCGCGAGGCGATCGGGTTCGGTCTCGAGCCGGTGCCGGACCGCGGTGAGTTCGTTGTGTTCGCCGTGGCGGACCGCGACGACGAAATCGGCGCCGAGGAAGACCATGATCTCGCCGGTCTGCACGATCTCGCTGACGACGTGCATATCGTGCTCGACATAGGCGACGGTCCGCATCACGGTGACCATGGTGTCGTCGTAGCGTTCGAACTTCGGGCGCTGTCTGCCGGTGACAGCGTCCTCGACGGCGAGTTCGTGCAGGCCGAATGTCTCGGCGACCTCGCCCATCTGCCGCAGGTCCGGCTCGAACAGGCCGATCCACACGAAACCGGTACCGCGCGCACGGATTTCGGCCAGGGCGGTCTCGGGGGTGAATCGGCCGGGCAAGCGTTTGCCGTCGACGTAGGCGGCGCAGTCGATGATGGCGCGCGCGGTCGGGACCGAGGGTTTGGGGACGACGTCCACCCGGCGCCTACCGCGCGACAGCAGCGGAGAACCTGCCACTACGGCCCCGATGCTGCGCCGAGGTGCGAGGCGAGCCGGTGAGGCGCGAGGGTTGTCGACCATCGTTCACCTCGCTCTCTCCGATCGTTGCGCAGCATCCCACGCTGGCCGACACAGACGCAACCGGACCGAGGGCTCGACAGTGTCTTTCGGGCATTGGCCGATCCGACTCGTCGCGCGATCATCGAACGGCTGGCGCATGGGCCCGCATCGGAGCCTGAGCGGTCCGTGCGGTGGTTCACCGCACCATGACAACGCGCGAATGCCTACCCGTCGCGCCGTCGGGGAACGGCGTGGCTCTGGCGTCGGTCTGTATCTCGCCGGTGGCATCGACCGCGCGCACGCGAAGAGAGTGGGTGCCCGGCGAGGCATCCCAGGTCCAGGTCCATTGGCGCCAGGTATCGAGGGAGTAGGCCGTGGCGAGTGTGGTGGGCTGCCACTGGCCGTCGTCGACCTGGATCTCCACGGCGCTGATCCCGCGGCCCTGGGCCCAGGCGACGCCCGCCACGGTCACGGCTCCGGCGTCGAGGTGGGCGAAGGCCGCCGGGACATCGATCCGGGACGCGGTTTTGACCGGTGCCCGCGGTGCCCAATCGCGTTGCGTCCAGTACGCCTCGGCGCGGTCGAACCGGGTGAGTTCCAGGTCGACAACCCATTTGGTGGCTGAGACGTAGCCGTAGAGGCCGGGCACGATCATGCGGGCAGGGTAGCCGTGGGCGACGGGCAGCGCTTCGCCGTTCATCGCGACGGCGAGCAGGGCATCGGGGTTGCCGAGCACGGCGGCCAGTGGTGTGCCCGCGGTGAATCCGTCGATGCTGCGCGACAGGATCATGTCGGCGTCGGAGGAGGGGCCCGCCTCGGCCAGCAGATCGGACAGGCGATATCCGGTCCACAGCGCGGTGCCGGCGAGATCACCACCGACCTCGTTGGAGACGCAGGTGAGCGTGATGAGCGACTCGACGGCGCGCCTGGCGCTCAATTCGTCGAAGTCGAGACGTATTTCGCGGTCCACCATCCCGTGGATGCGTAGCCGCCATTGCGCGCGGGTCAACGACGGGAGCTGCAGCGCGGTGTCGACACGGTAGAAATTCGTTGCGGGGGTGATGAATCGAGTGAGTCCGGGAATCGCTCGGTCCATCTCGGCGGTGACCGGCGGGGCCGGATCCGCGACCCGGGGGAGGACGAATGCCGCTCGGTCGGCAGTGATGTCGCGCAGTCGGGTACCGATGACCCGCCCCGCCGCACCCGCCGCCGCGGCACCTGCGGCCACCGCCGTCAGCGCGAGCAGGAAGCCGCGCCGCGTCGGCCCAGCCTGCCGGGCGGTCTCGGACGGCACGAGGAACAGCGCGCACAGCGCCGCGATCCCCGCCAGCGACCCGACCACCGCCGGGACAACGAAAAGCGGTGTGGCAGTGGGGCGGAGCAGCGCCAGGCCCGCCACGACCACACCGAGAGCGCCCAGCAGGCCCGCCGCCGAGGCCAGGCTGCGGCGGGCTATCAGACCGATCATCGCGGCAGCGACGGCCATCACCAGGCCCATCGTGACGGCCAGGGCCAACTTGTCGTTGGCGCCGAACCAGCGGATGGCGCTGTCTTTCAACCACTTCGGTGTGTGATCGACCACGGTGGCGCCGAGGACGAAGAAGGGGGAGGAGGCCGGATCGACGAACACGGCGACGAGGTGTCCGACCCCGAGGACGAGCGCTGCCGCGGCCGCCGCAGCGGCCGCCGCGGCGAGACGGCCCGGATGACGATGCGTGAAACCAAGTGGGCGAACCATGCTGTCACTCCTGGTGTTTCGAGTGTCGGCACGGCCCGCCGCAGCGGGTCAGCCGACGATCATGCTGACGATCGGGGAGGTGGTCGGCCCGGGCGAACCACCGGCGGGCTCGACGGTGACCGCGAGGGTGTCGGCGAGGTCGACAGCGGTGACGACCGAGGCCGGACCGTCCATCACCGCCACCGATTTCGGTGGGTCGCTCTCGCCTGTCAGCCGCCACAGTTGGTAGCTGCGATCGGCAGGCAGCGCGGGCATATCGTCGAACGACACAGCGGCGGCGCCGAGGGTCTTCGACTGATACACCGTCATCGCGCCGCCGCCGGTGACGGCGACCGAGGATTCCTTGCTGTCGGGCTGGTCGAGCACCTGCTGTGCGGTGACGGCTCCCGTGCCGTCGTCCGCGCGCTCCATCACCACCGCGATGCCGACACCGGCGCCGACCGCCACGATCGCCGCGGCGGCGACGGTCAACCATCGCAATTGCCACCGCTTGCCGAGCGCGCGGTGCCGCGCGAGCGGATGTACCTGTGGGTCGTGGCGGTCCAGCGCCCGCATCAGCGCGGATTCGAGTCGTGCCGGTGGCGGAACCGAGTCGAACACCGTCAGCTCCGCCATGGTCTCCTGGATGCGGCGCACGACGGTCTGGAATTCGGCCGCCCGGTCGGGTCCGGCGGCCTCGAGCCACTCGTCGAGCGCCTGTCGCTGCGCGGGATCGAGCGCGTCGATGGCATACGGGTAGGCCTCGTCGATCCACGACCAGGGCGTTCGCCGATCGATCTCGTTCATCGGGAACCTCCTCCGGTCAAACAATTCTCGAGCCTTTTCAAGCCGTCTTTGATCCGGCTCTTCACGGTCGGCAACGGCACCGTCAGGGTCTCGGAGACCTCGACGTAGGTGCGGCCGCCGTAGTAGGCCAGCGCCACCGCTTCGCGCTGGAGCTCGGTCATGGTCTCGAGACAGTCCAGCACCGACTGCTCGTCGAGTCGCTGGGTGACCTCCTCGGCCACGATGTCGTGGTCGCAGCCGAGGTGGGCGTGACCGAACACGATGTCGCGACGGGTGGCCGACTGCTCGGCCCGTACCCGATCGACCGCGCGCCGGTGGGTCAGCATCATCAGCCAGCCGATCGGGCTGGCCTTGGCCGCGTCGTACTGCCCGGCCAGCGACCAGACCTGGAGGAACACCTCCTGGGCGATGTCCTCGGCGGCGCCGTGGTTGCGCACCACGCGTAGCGCGAGCCCGAACACCCGTGGGCTGGTGGCCCGGTAGAACTCGGCGAACGCCGACCGATCACCTGCCGCGACATCGTCGAGCAAGGTGACCAGCCGCGCTTGCACGGCATAGTCGCGTTGAGCACCCGCCGGGCAGGCCGGAGCCGGCTCGGTCACCGATCGCAGGCGGATCGGTGAGGAGCCCGGCCGGGCCGTCATCGTGTGGTCCCTGCTTGATTCAGCATGAGAGGGATTTCGGCCTGCCTTCGGGTTCGGATGGGCGCCGCCGAGATATTTCTGCTGCGACGCTGGACTGCGCGCCGGTGCGACCATCGTCGACATCACGCCGCGGGCGGCATGAGCACGCTGTCGATCATGTACACGGTGGCGTTGGCGGTGCGGACGCCACCGCAGATGACGTTCGCGTCGGCGACCTTGATCGTGTCTCCGGAGCCGCTGACCGTCACGTCGGCGCCCTGGACCGTCTTGTGGGTGCCCGCGATGTCCTGCGGCGAGATCTGGCCCGGCACCACGTGATAGGTGAGGATCGAGGTGAGCGTGGCCGAATCGGTCTTCAACGACTCGATCGTGGCCGGATCGATCTTCGCGAATGCCGAGTCGACAGGCGCGAAAACGGTGAACTGGCCGCCGTTGAGCGTATCCACCAGGTTGACCTCGGGATTGAGCTTGCCCGAGACCGCCGAAACCAGGGTGGTGAGCATCGGGTTGTTGGACGCGGCGACGGCCACTGGTTCCTGGGCCATTCCGCTGACCGAGCCGGGTCCACTGGGAACCTGGGCGGCGTATGCCGCGCATCCGGGCCCGACCAGGTCCGCGGCTGCGGACGTGCCGGTGGTTGCGGCCGGTGCCGACGTCATCGGCGCGGAGGAGGACGAGGCGGCGGTGGTGCTCGAGTTGTCGTCGGAACAGGCCGCGAGGCCGAGCGCCGAGCCGAGGAGCATTGCCGCAACGAGAGTTCTTGGCAGAGATCGCATGGTGTTTCCGTCACTTCCGTCGAGGCGGCGAAGTGCCGCACAGGTTCTGGACGCAACGGAGTTCGGCAGGCTCGGTGGTTCGGACTGGTCGCGAGCAGTACCGATTTCGGCGACATCGCGCTAGCTGCCGACACAGTCGATGATCGGCGCGGGATAGTGCGCCGCGTCGACGTTCTCGCGCCACGGACGGTGAATGCTCGCGCCCGGCAGATGCGCCAACTCGGGCAGCCAGCGCCGCACGTAGACGCCGTCGGGGTCGTAGCGGTCGGCCTGGCGCAGGGGATTGAGTACCCGGTTGGGCCGGGTGTCGGTGCCGGTGCCCGCGACCCACTGCCAGTTGAGCTGGTTGTTCGCGAGGTCGCCGTCGACGAGCCAGCGCAGGAAATGTGCCGCGCCGACCCGCCAGTCCTGGTGTAGCGACTTGGCGAGGAAGCTGGCCGCGATCAACCGCGCTCGCCCTGGCATCCAGCCCTCGGCGCGCAGTTGCCGCAGGCCCGCGTCGACGATCGGGTAGCCGGTGCGCCCGTCTCGCCAAGCGGCGACGGCCTTTTCGTCGTCGGGGCCCGCGCTCACACGTGTGCGGTAGTCCGACCAGGCGGCACCGGGGCGCGCGGCGAGCACCTGATGGTGGAAGTCGCGCCAGGCCAGCTGTCGGACGAACGAGAGTCCGCCTTCGTCCGACGCATCGACCCGGCTCACCACCTCGGTGGGCGACACGCATCCGAAGTGGATATACGGCGACAACCGGGAGGTGGCGTCGGCGGCGAGAAAGTCGTTGTCGCGGGCATAGTCGGTGATCGGGCCGTCGAGCCAGTCCCGCAGTAGGGCACGCCCGGTGGACTCCCCGCCGACCTGCAACTGTGGTGACGGCTCTCCCGAGCTCAGATTCTGCGCCTCTGGCAGCGCCTCGCTCCGGATCCGGGGCACCGCCAGTGATCGCGGCGCCGACAGCGGGGTGCGGTGATGGGCCGCGCTCCAGCGCCGGAAGTACGGGGTGAAAACGGCGAAATGATCGCGCCCCGTCGACGGGACCAGCTCGGCGGAAGTGGCTGTGATGGAACCGGAATGGCACACCACGGTGATGTCGGGGATCTGGCGCAGCGCCTTCTCGCGCTTGCTGCTGTAGCCGCTGACGTCCTCGGCCAGGTGCACGCTCGCGGCGCCGGTCTCCTTCATCACTCGCTCGACTTCGTCGATCACCGCGCCGCGGCGCACGACGAGCGTGCCACCGAGTGCGCGCAGTTCCTTGTCGAGTTCGGCCAGTGCGGCGGCGAGGAAGTGCGCGCGATTGGGCGGGCAGCGATCGGGCACCAACGCCTCGTCGACGACGAACAGCGGCACCACCTGGTCGGCATTACGCGCGGCCGCGGTGAGCACCGGATTGTCGTGCACGCGCAGGTCGCGAGTGAACAGGGCGATGGCGACGCTCATCGTGCGCAGAGGGGCGCCACGCCCTCGCGTCCGCCGGTCGTGGGTGAGGTGAGATAGATGCACGGGTCCTGACCGGCGACCCTGATCGCCTCGTCGACCTGCTGCCAGGTGGCATCGTCGAGTGCCGGAGTGCGGGAGAGGACGAAACCGGACAGCCTGCTCGGCGAGGTGACCAGAGCCCACGAATAGTCCGGGCCGAGCGCGGTCACGATGTAGTTGGTGTCTCCCTCGCGTCCGTCCTGGCCGGGGACACCCGGAAAGCTCACGTGCAGTTGCGCGTTGGTGGCCGGGTCGTTCACCGTCGCGGTGCCACGGATCTCGTCGACGCCGCCGGTCCAGGTGCGGCAACGGTTGAACACACCGACGTCGCCGCTCGGGTCGAGGGTGTAGGTCGCGGTGGTATCGCGCGCGCAATTGAGGTTGAACGGCTGCGGCACCGCCGCGAGCTGATGCCATTCGCCGAGATAGCGGTCGAGCTCGAGACGGGGTACCGGCGCGGGCGGTTCAGCGGCCGCGGTGGCGGAGCCCGCGACGGACAGGCCGACGGCGATCAGCAGGGTGGTGGTCCACGGGCCGAGACGGGTGCGCACAGGAACTCCTCGCGGGTAGGTGGTGTTCTCACCATGCTAGCAGCAAACGATGCACTATTGATGCATGAAATGGTCGGTTCGGCGGGAGGTCGGTTCGGCGGGCAGCGTACGCCGCCGACGCGCGGAGGGCGGGCCGTGACGCGCCGGTCAGGGCGTTGCGGGCAGAATGGAACGATGTCCGCCGGTTTTGCTCCCGAATCCGCCGCGGCCGGATTCACGGTGCGCGCGGTGGCCGATCGTCTCGGCATCCCGACCGCGACCCTGCGGAGCTGGAACCGCCGCTACGGCATCGGTCCCGCCCAGGACCGGCCCGGCCGCCATCGGCTCTACTCCGACACCGATATCGCCGTGCTCGAGCACATGCTCGAGCTCATCGGCGGCGGTGCGAGCCCGGCCGGAGCCGCGGCGGCGGCTCGCGGGCCCGCGCCGGTGCTCGGTGACCGCGCCGGCCTGCTCGACGCGGCGTTCGCACTGGATACCACCACCGTCTGCGCGCATCTGGACGCGCACGTGCGGGCGTATGGCGTTGTCCAGACCTGGGAGACCCTGTGCCGCCCCGCCTTCGCCGATGTCGTCGCGCGCCAGGGTGGCGGCGAGGGCTGCATCGACGTCGAGCACCTGCTGTCGTGGTCGATCGCGGCAGTCATGCAGCAGGTGAAGCCGGCGCAGAGCAGTGCGCCCGTGCTGCTCGCCTGCACCAGCGGCGAAACGCATTCGCTGCCGCTCGACGTGCTGCGTGCCGCCCTGGCGCAGGCCGGGGTCGGTGCGCGCATGCTGGGTGCCGACGTGCCGACGGTCGCGCTGTCCGACGCGCTCGCCAGGCATCCGAGCGGGGCCTCGGTGCTGCTGTGGTCGCAACGGGAGTCGACCGCGTTGACCTCGGCGGTGCTGACGTGTGCGGGGGCAGGCGCGCGGGTGCTCGTCGGTGGGCCGGGGTGGGAGGTCGTGATGCTGCCCGAGACGGTCGAGCGGATCGGCGGACTCGCACTCGCGGTCGATGCCCTGCGCTGAATGCTCTCGGAGACGCAATGTGCCGACTCGGTGTCGACGGGCGAACGATGCTCAGTCGATGCGGCACCCCTGACACCGGGGTCGGCGGACCCGCTGTCGCTCGGTGCTGACGACTGACGCCGAACTATGTCAGCTCGCGGTCCGTCCGAGTAGATGCCGCAGCGTCTCCTCCAGGTCCTCGGTACGGAAGGTGTGCCCGGCCTCCGTCAGCCGCGTCGGCGTCACCCGCTGATTGGCCTCGGCGAGTTCACGCGCCCCCTGTCTGCCGAGAAGTATGGCCGGACCGAAACTCGGGACCGGTAGCAGCGCGGGACGATGGAGCACTCGTGCCAGCACGCGGGTGTAGTCGCTGTTGCGAACCGCCTGCGGCGCAACAGCATTGACCGGTCCGCGCAGGGTGTCGTCCCAGAGCGCGCGGTGGTAGACGTCGACGAGATCGTCGATACCGATCCACGACAACCACTGTCGGCCGTCCCCGATCCGCCCACCGAGCCCGGCGCTGAACAACGGTCGCAGCAACCGCAGGGTCCCGCCACGCGGAGACTGGACGATGCCGGTGCGCACCCGCACGACGCGGACTCCGCCCACCGCGGCGGGCTCGCAGGCGTCCTCCCACTGCTCGACCACATCGGCCAGAAACCCGTCACCGCGCTCGGACTGCTCGGTCAGCGTCTGCTCACCGCGGTCGTATCCGTAGTAGCCGATGGCCGAAGCGCTGACGAAGGTGTCGACCCCCGAGGCGGCGGCGAGCTCGGCGAGCCGCCGGGTCGGCTCGATGCGGCTGTCGGCCACCGCTCGCCGATGCGCGGCGGTGAACCGTCCCGCGATGGATGCCCCGGCCAGATGAACCACGGCATCGACGTCGGCGAGCAGATCGGCGGCGGGCGCGGCGGGGTCCCACTGTCGTTCGTCGCGATGACGTGCGCCATGGCGGACCAACCGCACTACGCGATGCCCGCCGGTGCTGAGGAAGGCGCTCAACGCGGAGCCGACCAGCCCCGACGCGCCGGTGATCGCGATCGTCGACGGTTGCCAACCGGACTGGCTCGCACGCAGGTGGGCGGCCAGATCGTTGGTCAGCTGGCGGTAGCGGTAGTCGAACATCGGCCGCAAGACCGACTCCGGAATCGGGGTCTGCACCCGATCGATGACCCGGGTGTGCGCGTCGTCGATCTCGTCGAACTCGTGGACGTGCCGCCACGGCAACAGCCGCGAGACCGGCAACGAGGCAGGCCCGTCCGCCGCGACTGCGTCGGCGAACCGCTCCGGCGGGTGATACTGCTCGGGGTCGTGCGCAGCGACCCAGCGCAGCCCGCCGGGAAGACCGAGCACCGCACGCCCGGTGGCCAGCGAATCGGCCTCGTCGAGCAGGGTGACCGGTTGCCACGGCGGAGCCAAGCGCGCGAACGCACCGCGACGAGCGAACCAGGCGAAGACGTCGGCCCGGGGTGTTGCGACGATGCCAGAACACTCGATGCCCATGACTCGACTGTAGCCACATCAGCGATCTTTGAAGCGATGACGCATCGAACGCGGACTCAGCCGTGGCCCATCGCGCCCATGTCCATCTGCATGGGAGCGGGTTGCTGACCAGGGGCGAGGACCAGGAATTGGCCCATCATGCCCTGGTCTTCGTGGTGGAGGAGGTGGCAGTGGTACATGTACGGGTAGGTGGGATCGGTGTGGTCGGCGAAGTGCATGGCGAGGGTGTAGGTGATGTCGGGGGCGGTGTAGACGGTGTCCTTCCAGCCGGAAAGGGCTGGGGGAGGCGGTGTTCCGTCGACAGCGAGTATCTGGAATTGGACGTCGTGGACGTGGAAGTTGTGCGGCCAGTTGTCCTTGTTGCGGACCGTCCAGACTTCGGTGGTGTCGACGGGAATGCTCATGTCGATGCGGTTCATGTCCATGCGGCGGTTGTTGATCATGAACCATTGCAGGTCGAACGAGCGGGTCGGTGCGGTGGTCGCGGAGGCGAGGGCGCGCATCGGGATCAGCGTCGTGGGCAGCGCGGCGGAAGGTCGTAGCGATCCGGCGGCACGCAGTGTCAGGATGTCGAAGGTGTCGTCGAAGCCGAACTCAGTGGCGCGGTCGATGCCCGCGCGCTCGCTGATCGGCAGCGACCGTAACGTGACGTTCTCGCCCGCACCAACGGTGACCACCACCTCGGCACGTTCACCGGGGCTGAGCTGAATCCGGTTCGTGGAAAATGGTTTCGGGAGCAGGCCGCCGTCGGTGGCGATGAGCTGGAACGTTCTGCCGTCGGCGAAGGCGAGGTTGTAGAGGCGGCCCGACGAGCCGTTGAGGATTCGCAACCGGACCCGGTCGGTGGTGACCGACAGGTGGGCGTTGGCGATGCCGTTGGTGACGATCGTGTCGCCGAGCAGGCCGACATCGGTGGCGTCGGATTCGTCGAGTGCGCCGTCGGCGGTGAACCGGCGATCCTGAATTACCACCGGAATGTCGTCGACGCCGTAGTCTTTCGGCAATTCCAGTGCGTCCGCCGCATCGTCGTCGATCAGGAAGAAGCCGGAAAGCCCACGGTGGACATGCTTTTCGGTCGCGCCGTGTGGATGCGGGTGGTACCAGAGCGTCGCGGCCTGCTGCTGCACCGTCCACGTCGGCGCCCACACCGCGCCCGGCCCGATCATCTGATGGGGACCACCGTCGAACTTCGCGGGCAGGTGCATGCCGTGCCAGTGCACCGAGGTGGGCTCGGGCAGCTCATTGGTGATGGTGAAGGCGACCTTCTCGCCGCGTCGAGCGCGCACCGTCGGCCCGAGAATCGACCCGCTGTAGCCCCAGGTGGGGGTCTGCTTACCTTGGATCATCTCGGTGGTGCCTGCCTGCGCCCGCAGCGTGAACCGGCGGACGCCGTCCGCTCCGACGGCAGCGGCGGCCAGTGGCGGGATAGGCAGCGGGCGGGTCGAGCCGGCGCCCGGACCAGGTGTCGACGGGCGGATCGAACACCCGGCCGCGTACATCACCGGTGTGAGGGCCAGCCCGGTGAGAAATCCTCGTCGCGAGACCACATGTGCTCCTTCTGTGCGGGAACCTCCAGCTTCATGCGATGACGGCGGCTGCGACTCCGCCGAACAGCCGGACCGGACCCACCGGATTCCGCCCGCACGGCCCTTGCGGACATGCCGGTCGCGTGGTACATCGAGCCGCTCTCGCGGACGCGCCGACCGCCTGCTGGTGCGGTCCGAACCTTTCGGTCGCCTACCGTGGGGGCGTGATCGACATCCGTGCCCGCCGCGACCTGCGCGGGCTGCTGCGGTGGCTGCCGCTGGTGCTGATCCCGGTGTTGCTGCTGGCCAGCACCTACCCGGACCAGTACCGCGTACCCGCGCACTATTGGCTGCCGGCGATGACGGCGGCCGTGGTGTTCGCGGCCGGATCGCGATGGCCGCTCGCGGTCTCGCTGGTGCTGTCGGCGCTGGCTGTACCGATGTTGCGCACGGAGGCCTGGGGCGTATCGGGCCTGGTGCCCTACCTCGGCGCGGTGGCCCTGGTCGATGTGGTGGCGCGCACGCACCGGTGGTCGATCGTGGCGGTGGCGACCGCGGGATGGGCAGCCGCGGTGATGCTCGGGCGGGTCGGTCTGCACGACAACTCGATCGGGCGGGCGTCCACCCTCGTCGAGGCCGCGGCGTATGTGGGACTGCCGTTGCTGCTCGGGCTGTACCTGCGCGGACAGCATGACCTGGCGCAGAATCTGCGACTGCGCGCTGTCGAGGCGCAAGCGCGGACCCGTCTCGACGAGCGCGCCGCACTGGCCAGAGAACTCCACGATGTGGTCGCGCATCACATGGCATCGATCATCCTGCGGATCTCGGTGGCCGAACACGTTGTGCGAGAAGCTGATCCGCGCATCGTCGCTGTCCTCGACGACGTCCGTGGCACTGCGGCCGACGCGCTCGCCGACATCCGCAGGCTGCTCGCCGCCCTGCGTGATCCTGCTCTGGGCACCGTCGCCCTGGTCGACACCGACGCGGTCGCTACCGAGATCGACGCCGCGCTCACCCGGGCTCGTGCCGCCGGGTTCGCCGTGGAGGCCGAGGTCGATGCCGACCTCGGCGGGCTCGACGCGATCAGCAGGCTCACCCTGCTGCGGCTGGTACAGGAATCACTGACCAACGTGATGAAACACGCCGATCATGGTGTGCCGGTGCGATTCCGGATCGGCAGACACGACGACGGGATCTCGATCGAGGTCGTCAGCGGCGTTCACCAGGCGACTGCCGTCGCGGGACACGGAATCGTCGGGATGCGCGAGCGCGCCGAACTCGCGGGTGGCACCCTCACTGTCGGCAAAGGCGCCGACGACGAGAGTTGGACGGTGCGCGCCTGGCTGCCGGACAGCACCAAGGGAGTGGAGGCGTCGTGATCACGGTCTTGCTGGTGGATGATCAGCGTCTCGTCCGCGCCGGCCTGCGGATGCTCATCGAGGACACCACCGATCTCGTCGTTGTCGGCGAAGCGGCCGACGGCGTCGAGGCGGTGCGACTGTACGCCGAGCTGACCCCCGACCTGGTCGTCATGGATCTGCGCATGCCGGGACTGGACGGTGTCGCGGCGACCCGGCAGATCCTTGCCTCGACACCGCGCGCGAAGGTGCTCGTACTCACCACCTTCGACGACGACGAACATTTGTTCCCCGCGCTGTCGGCCGGGGCCGCGGGCTATTTCGTCAAAGACACCGAGCCCGCTGTGCTGCTCGACGCGATCCGGCGCACGGTGGACGGAGATCTGCTGTTCTCACCCGCGCTCCTGCGCCGACTGGTCGGGCGGGCTCTCGCAGCGCAATCAGCCCCTGAAACACCGGCCCTGCCTGCCGATCTGACGCCTCGTGAACTCGATGTTCTGCGCCTGGTCGGCGCCGGGCACGGCAATCAGGCGATCGCCGACCAGCTCCATCTCGGCGTGAGCACCGTGAAGAGTCACGTCGCCAACCTGCTCGACAAAACGGGCACCGACAACCGGATTCGGCTCGCTGTTTACGCGTCCAAGATCACCGGCTGATCGCTCGGGCCGCATTGTGACAGTGACCAATCACAGCGGGTCGTTGGTGACGAAATGGTATGAGGACGGTAACGGCGATGTGACCTAGCCCGATACTGTGATCGACCGCACTGAGCGGTCTGTTTCGGTGTGTGGAGGTTGAATCGATGAAGTGCCGCAGTGCGGTCTCGGCGGTGCTCGTCGCGGTGTGCTCGACGATGATGAGCGCGGGCGAGGTGCACGCACAGGGTCCGGAAGCCGCTGTGGCGGTGGTGAATCCAGTCGTGACCAGCGAAGGGTCGCGGGCCGAGGTGACCGCGATCGACGGTCGGCAGGTGACGGTGCGGATCCACTCCGCGGCCATGGGGCGCGAAGTCTCCGTCAAAGTGCAGCGGCCCGCCGACACGTCGGTGCCGCGGCCGTCGCTGTACCTGGTGAACGGCGCGGGCGGCGGTGAGGACACGGCCACCTGGGAGCAGAACACCGACGTGGTGGACTTCCTGGCCGGCAAGGACGTCAACGTGGTGATGCCCGTGGGCGGTGCGTGGAGCTACTACACCGATTGGCGCGAGCCCGATCCCATGCTGGGCGTGAACAAGTGGCGCACTTTCTTCCTCGACGAACTACCCACCATCGTCGACACGATGTTCGCGACGACCGGCAAGAACGCGATCGCGGCCAACTCGATGACGGCCACCTCCGTCCTGCAACTCGCGATCGCCAAGCCGGGACTGTTCCGCTCGGTCGCCGCCTACAGCGGCTGCGCCCAGATCAGTGACCCGGTGGGCAGGCAGTTCGTCAATGTCGTCGTCGGGACCGGCGGTGGCGACGCGTCGAACATGTACGGACCTCCCGGCGATCCGGCCTGGGCCGCCAACGATCCCGTCGTGAACGCCGAAGGTCTGCGCGGGACGAAGCTCTACGTGTCCAACGGCAACGGCCTGCCCGGCGAATTCGACAAGCCCGGCGACTCGCACCTGGTCACGTGGGGGCCGGTCGGATTGGCCAACCAGATCGTCGTCGGCGGCGTCATCGAGGCCACCACCCGGTGGTGCACCAAGAATCTGCAGCAGCGGCTGGACGAACTCGACATCCCCGCGACCTTCGACCTGTCGACCCAGGGCACCCACTCGTGGGGCTACTGGCAGAAGGCGTTCAAGAACTCGTGGCCGCTGCTGGCCGAAGGGATGGGTATCCCCGCCTGATCAGTCGAGCTCGAACAACCGCACGGCGTTGTCGTGGCAGACCTTGCGCAGCCAGTCCGGACCGAGGTCGAGGCGCTCCAGCGCGGCCACCGCCTCGGCGTAGGGATACGGGATGTTGGGGAAGTCGCTGCCGAACAGGATGCGATCGGCGAAGCGGCGCAGGCGTTCTCGTTCGGCGGGCGGGAAGGGCGCACCGCCTTCGCTGAAATCGGTCCACACCATGGTGGTGTCGAGATAGAGCAGCGGGTACTGCTCGGCCAGATCGAGGAACTCACTGTATTCGGGGGTTCCCATGTGCGCGACGATCAAGCGCAGGGTCGGGAAGCGCCGCAGGAGTTCGGCGATGGGGGCGGGCCCGGTGAATTCGCCAGGGGCGGGACCGGATCCGCAGTGGATGAGAACGGGCGTGCCGGATTCGGCGAGGATCGCCCACACCGGGTCGAGCAGGGGGTCCAACGGCGAGAACGCGCCGACCTGGATGTGCACCTTGAACACTCGCGCGCCGTTGTCGATGGCCTCGCGGACATAGCGTGGCGCGTCCGGCTCGGGGTAGAAGGTAGCCGTGTGCAGGCACTCGGGGGTGCGGGCGGCGAACTCTGCGGTCCAGTCGTTGAGCCAGGCGCCCATCTCCGGCTTGTGCGGGTACACAAGCGAGGTGAACGCGCGGACGCCGAAGTCGCGCAAGGTTTTCAGGCGCACCTGTTCGTCGTCGCGATAGGTGATCGGCCACGGTCGACCGGTCAGCGGCCCGGCGGCGTCGAAGTACGCCCAGACCTTGCGCATCACCTGATCGGGCATGAAGTGGGTGTGGACATCGACGATCGCGGGCAGGTTGTAGCGAGCGCGGAAGTCGGCGAGATAGGCAACGGTGTCTACGGTCATGACTGCTCCGGGTAGAGGCGGCGGGCCAGGGCGCCGACGCGGGTGACGAGGCGTTCGAAGAAAACGGCGGGGTCGGTGCCGATCACGATGTCGGCGTTGGGTTCTCGGCCCCAGATGCCCGCCCAGTCGGCGACGGTGGTGGCGCGGGTGATGGTGCCCGCCAATTCCACGTCGACGGTGGCCGGGCGCGTGGTCGCCAGGGTCGGGTCGAGTGCCACCGCGGCGGCGAACGGGTCGTGCATGTGCGCCAGGTAGCCCAGGTCGTACTGGTGGTGGAAGTCGAAATAGAACCGCACCGCGTCGGTGAGATAGCGGATGATCGGATTGCTCGCCGCCGAACGGAATTCGGGGGGATCGCCCGCGTCGACGTGCTCGATCGGTGCGCTGTGGGCCGCCTGCGCCAGGAGTTCGAGATGTTCGGGGATCATCTCGATGGACTCGGTGATGTCCAGCGGGCAGACCAGCGGTCTGCGGTCCGGCGGCGCCGCCGAGAAGGCGTCGAACACCTCTTTGGCCGCTTCGGGGTCGACGTGGATGTTCCACTCGTTGGTCGGGGTCGTATTGCCCGGATGGTTGAACGCGCCGCCCATGATGACCAGACGGCGCAGTAGGCGCGGCAGTTCGGGTTCGATGCGCAGCGCCAGCGCGAGATTGGTCAACGGCCCGGTGCACAGGCCGGTCACCTCGCCGGGATCGGCGCGAACCAGGTCGACCCAGAGTTGGGCCGCCGACCGCGACGACAGCGAACGCGGCGAGACGGGCAGTTCGGCGTACCCGAGGCCCTGCGGACCGTGGGTGTCCTCGGTGGTGCGCAAGGGGATTGCCAGCGGTTCGGCCGCGCCGAGCGCCACCTCGATCTCGGGTGCCCGGCCCAGGTCGAGCATCGCCAGGGTGTTGGCCGCGACCTGTGCCCCGTCCACGTTGCCCGCGGTGGCGGCGATGCCGATGATCTCGGCGTCGTCGCAGGCCAGCAGGTAGAGGATGGCGAGGGAGTCGTCGATCCCGGTATCGACGTCGAGGATGATCTTCTGCGGCACGTCATCGAGAGTAGCCGCGGACCTCACCGGGTCCGCGGCCAGTCTGTGGGTGGGATCAGTAGGTCGGCAGGGCGAATTCCTCGGTGTGGCCGAAGAAGATCTTCTTGGTCAGCGGACGCATCGGGCGAGACATCATGAGTCGCACGTTCGCCTTGGCGAGTCGCGTCAACAGCGGGGACTTCGGGATCATCATCGCCATACCGCCGCCGGGGATCTCCTTGGCCTTGTCGAGGAACGGCGAGATCTTGTCCTGGTAGCGCTGCTGCGCGCCCGCCAGGTCGTCTGGCGTGGCGGCGATTTCGGCGGCCAGCACATAGCCGCCGACGATGGCCATCGCGGTGCCCATGCCGCTCAGCGGGGAGCCGCAGTAGCCCGCGTCGCCGATCAGCGTCACCCGGCCGATGGACAGCTCGGGAACGTCGACGCGGGCGATCTCGTCGAAGTAGAAGTCGGGTGTGGAGTCCATCGCGGCGAGGATCGCCGGAGCGTGCCAGCCTGCGTCGCCGATCGTCTCGGCGATGAGCGCGCGCTGGGCGTCGGTATCGCGGCGCAATGCCGGGTCCACCTCGGTGCGCATGGTGATGATCGCCTTGGCGGTGGCCGGGTCGCCGTCGGGGCGGATGCCGAGCATGGCACCGGGCACCAGGCGCATGCTGAACCAGCCGGGCTCCACATCGGCAGGCTTCGGCATGGTGAAGAAGGCGCCGTATCCACCGAGGTTGGTCCTGAACTTCTCCTCGGGTCCGAAAACGAGTCGTCGGGTCGCCGAATGGATGCCGTCGGCGCCGATGACCAGGTCGAACCGCTCGGTGGACCCGGAGGCGAAGGTGACTTCCACGCCGGCGTCGTCCTGGACGAGCTCGTCGATCCATTCGCCGTAGCGGTAGTCGAGCCGTCCGTTGTCGGCGGTGGCCAGCGCGTCGAGTAGTACCTGATTGAGATCGCCGCGGGTGATCTCGATTTCGGCGACGGCGCCCTGGCCGTCGAAGTCCTCCATCGCCATCCTGGCGTAGATCTTGCCGTCGCCGTCGACGTAGGACATCCCGCGCTCGTCGAGCTGGTACTCGGCGATGCCCGCCATCAGACCCATCCGCTGGGCGGCCTCCTTGCTCGGGCCACGCAGATCGACGGCCTGGCCGCCGGGGCGGGGGACCGCGGCGCGCTCGACGACGGTGGTGCGAATGCCGTTGCGCAGCAACTGGAGTGCGACCGCGTTGCCCGCGATACCGCCGCCGGAGACGAGAACGTGCAGGGGGCTGGTGATGCTCATAATGGTGTTTCCCGTCTGATGTACGAATGTCTCAGACATATGTCTAACAGAGATTTGCACGTCTGTCTAGAACAAACGTCTGAGACGATCGGGTAGGCTGCGGAGCATGGGCAACAGGGAAGATCTACTGGCTGGGGCGCGCAAAGTGATTCTGGAGCGCGGCGTCGCGAAGGCGACCGCGCGCGATATCGCCGCCGCGGCGGGGGTGAGCCTGGCCGCGATCGGCTACCACTTCGGGTCGAAGGACCGCCTGGTCACCGAGGCGTTGAGCGAGGCGCTCGGCAACTCTATCGGTGACGCGATGGAAGGGCTGATCGCCGCCGGCGCGGGGAAAACGCCACTGGAAGGGCTCGCGCAGCTCTGGAACGGGATGCCCGCGGTCTTCGCCGACAACCACGAGGCGATGCTGGCCAGTCTGGAGAACATCGTGCGGATCGTGCGCTCCGATGACGCGCGGGGCCAACTCGGGGACCAGCTATCCGGCGCGTTCGACGACCTCGCCGCGAACGTCAAGGCGGCACACCCCGAACTCGACGCCGCCCAGGCCGCAGCCATCGGACGGATGTACTTCGCGCTCGTCCAGGGGCTCGGGGTGCTGTGGTTGCTCAATCCGGGCGAAGTGGTCGCCAACGGTGATCAGTTGACGGCCGCAGTCTCGGCGCTGGCCGGAAAATGACCGGGGCGACGCGTCACGCCGGGTGGTAGTGGTCGGTCGCTTCGACCCAGAACGGCTGTGCCGATCCGTACGGTGGTGCGGGCCAGCGGTAGTCGTCGTACTCGGCGAAGACCGGTGCGGCCGTGACCAGTTCGCCGTGGGTGACAGTCGCTGGCTCCTCGGGCGGTGTGGCGACGGTGTGGTCGGGGGAGCGGTCGTCCGCGTTCAGGAGCCAGGACGCGGTGCGGGCCAAGGAAACTCGAACGGTCCGGGCGAGCCCGTCGTCGGTGCGAGCCAGCAGGGCGTCCATGACACCGGCGGCCAGCAGGTAGCCCGAACCGTGGTCGAGCGCCTGGGCGGGTAGCGCGCCGGGACGACCCGGTGTGCCTTCGAGAAGCGAGATGCCCGATGCCGCTTGGACGATGCTGTCGAAACCCCGTCGCGCACCCCACGGTCCGTTCGTACCCCAGGCGCACACGGACGCCTCGATCAAGCCTGGACGTCGGGCCGCGCTGACCCCGGCCGCAGCGAGCGCGCCCGGGCGGTAACCGGTGACCAGCACGTCCGCCGCGGCGAGGAGATCGTCGAAGGTCGCGAGGTCGGTGCCCAGGTCGAGCAGCGTGGAGCGTTTGCCCTGGCCGGTATCGGAGAACTGCCAGTCGATCTCGGGCAGTTGCGGTGGGTCGATACGGAGCACGTCGGCGCCGAGCAGGGCCAGCGTTCGGGTGGCGACCGGGCCTGCGAGGACACGGGTGAGGTCCAGTACGCGAACGCCGGTCAGCGGTCGCTCGACGGTCGGAGAAGCGGAGGCGGTGCCGCTGCCGAGTCGAGCAACCGCGTGTCGATCGAGTGGGGCCGGGGTATCTGCCGCTGTCGGCCCACGAGCGTCACCTGTCTCCACGGCGACCAAGGGACCTGTCGCAGCGGCGCGGCCCATCGGACTATCCGCCCATTCGCCCTCGGTGCGGACTCGCACGGCGATGGCACCGGCGCCTGCGGCGGCGTCTTCGACCTCGGCGCCTTTCATCGCGCCCACCCTGGCGGTGAACTGGGCGGCGTCACTGTCTGCCGCGAGTTCGAGCGCCCGCAGCAATCGTTCACGGTGATGTGGGTAGTTCGCGTGGGTGCGGACCCAGCCGTCGGCGGTGCGAAAGAAGCCCGACAGCTCCGCGAAGAACTCCGGTGCGCTGCCGTGTCGACGGAACAGTCGTTCGCTGCTGAACGCCCCGGTCACTCGGTCGGCGTCGAGGCTAACCGGACTGACGGACAGACTGTGCGCCGCCCGCACGCGGTTGGCGGCCGCGCTCGCCACCGCGACCGAACCCGCCGCGAGCGCCCACACCGGTAGGGTGGCCGCCAACCGCGCACCGGGGTCGGGCACGTCGGCGTCGCCGGAGGGGGGCAGTCCCAGTCCCGTCTCGTAGGCGTGGACGAGCTGCTGCGCGGTGGTCACATCGACCAGCCTAGTTGCGGTGACGACGGTGAGGAGTGTGATGTGGGCGTGAATACGGCTGCGACGGAGTGGGTTCGAATACTGCGACCGGGTACCGCGACAGGTGGGCGATTGACGTGCTTTCCGCCGGGCGGTGGGTCGGCGACCTTCTATCGGGAGTTGGCGCGACACATCGGCCCTGACGTCGACGTGACGGCGGTGCAGTATCCGGGCAGGCAGGACCGTCTGGGCGATCCGATGATCACCGACCTGCATCTGCTCGCCGACCGGATCGCCGCCGACATCGCGCGTCGGCCTGCAGCGACGCGTTCGCTGTTCGGGCACAGTATGGGCGCCACCGTGGCCTACGAGACAGCGCTGCGACTGGCCGCCGACGGACAACCCGTTCGCGCTCTCGTCGTGTCCGGCCGTCCCGCGCCGGAGTTCGTCGAAACCGCCCGGCTGCACCAGGCATCGGACGCCGCGCTCATCGACGACCTGGAGCGGCTGGCGAACGACCCGGCCCCGGTACGACTGCTGCGCACCGAACCGGGACTCGCCGATCTGGTACTGCCCGCCGTTCGCGCCGACTACCAGGCGGTCGAGACCTATCGGCATCGGCCGGGACCGCTACTGAGCTGCCCGGTCGTCGCGCTCGTCAGCACCGAGGACCCCACGACCACCGTGGCTCAGGCCGAGCAGTGGCGTGCGGTCACCTCCGGGCCGTTCAGCATGCGTACCTTCGGCGGCGGGCACTTCTATCTCGACGCACAGCACGCCGCGGTGGCGCAGGAGATCACACGGCACGTGAACTGAGTCGGCGCTGGTACAGGCGCGCGTAGCCGAGCCAGGAGACGAGCACCGTCACCGCCACGAGCGCGCGGACCAGGCCGAGCGCGCTGTCGGGGTAGATCACCCCGGTCAGGTAGTGGTCGATGAATCCCGCCTCGGGCAACTCGCCCACTCCGCCTCGTCTGCGCGCCCAGTTCTCGGCGTAGGTCAGCGGGCAGTGGAAGCCGATCAGGATGGTGCCGAAACCCCAGGCCACGGCCATCGCGTGCAGGCCGATGGTGCGAGGCCATCGCCACGCGAGGAATCCGCCGGCGACCACGTACGCGATGAACGCGACGTGGGTGACGGCGAGAATGTCGGCCAACACCTGGAACGGCACCTATTCAGAATATGTACCCGCTCGCCGATCGGATCATGATCATCATTCCGGTTCGGCAACGCTTGTGGATCACCAGGGCGAAGGCCGGTAGTCCTTCAGGAAGCAGCCGTACAGGTCGACGCCGTCCTCACCCTGCACGATCGGGTCGTAGACGCGGGCTGCGCCGTCGACGAGATCGAGCGGAGCGTGGAAGCCCTCTTCGGCCAGACGGACCTTCGTGAAGTGCGGGCGCTCATCGGTGATCCAGCCGGTGTCGACGGCGGTCATCAGGATCGCGTCGGCCTCGAACATCTCGAGCGCGCTGGTCCGGGTGAGCATGTTCAGCGCGGCCTTGGCCATATTCGTGTGCGGGTGCCCCGGACCCTTGTAACCGCGGCCGAACTGGCCTTCCATCGCGGAGACATTGACCACGTACTTGCGCCTGCCCGCCGCGGCGGCCAGCGCCGGACGTAACCGCGACACCAGGATGAACGGCGCGACCGAGTTGCACAGCTGCACCTCGAGCAGTTCGGTGGCCTCCACCTCGCCGACGGTCTGCACCCAGCTGTTGGTGTGCGCGAGATCGGGGACGAGCCCACCGGCGTCGATGGCCACGCCCGCCGCGATCCGTTCCGGGGTGGCCGAGCCCGCGACCAACGCGAGTTCGGCGACATCGGTGGCCGACAGCGACGGCGTGAGCGAGGCGGTGAGCGCCGTCGGGTGCGCCTGCATGGTCTTGCCGAAGGTGACCATCTCCGGCAGCACGCCCGCGGGCAGCGGCGAGTTCTCGGCGTCGACCAGCGCGCTGTAGGCGCCGGCCGAGCGGCGCACGGTCTGGGCGGCGTTGTTGATCAGGATGTCGAGGGGGCCCTGAGCGGCGACGTCGTCGGCCAGGGCGACGACCTGTGCGGGGTCACGCAGGTCGATGCCGACGATGCGCAGCCGGTGCAGCCAGTCGGCGCTGTCCTCCATGGCGGCGAAGCGGCGGATCGCGTCGTTGGGGAAGCGGGTGGTGATGGTGGTGTGCGCGCCGTCGCGCAGCAGGCGCAACGCGATGTACATGCCGATCTTGGCGCGGCCACCGGTGAGCAGGGCGCGCTTGCCGGACAGATCGGTGCGGGCGTCGCGCTTGGTGTGGCTCGAGGTCGCGCACTCGGGGCACAGCTGGTGGTAGAACGCGTCGACCTGGGTGTATTTCTGCTTGCAGATGTAGCAGGGTCGCGCCTTGAGCAGGGTGCCCGCGCTCGCACCGGAGGTGGCCGAGCTGATCGGGATGCCCGCGGTCTCGTCATCGATGCGCTGGGGGGAACCGGTGGCGGTCGTGGCGATGACCGCGCGGTCGTTCGTGGAGATCTGCTCCCTGGCCTCGATGCGGCGGCGGTGCTTGAGCTTTTTGAACATGTGCCCGACAGCGCGCTGCACGGCGATGGAATCGGGATGTTCCTTCTCCAACTGCCCGGCGCGTTCCAGTACCCGCAGACAGGTCGCCAACTCATCCGGATCGATCATGTTCTCGGTCATCGGGGAGTGCGACATTCCTTCGTGCGGGAGCGGTGGACGACATCTATTGTCGCATTGGCCGCGCGAGCGACCCGCTGGGTATCGTGATGGGCCGTCGCCGCAACCGCGCGACGACGATACGAACCCGACGGAGCAGCCCGATTTCCCCGCTGGACACCGATACCGCAGACGCGCCGCGCAGGCGCAGGCTCGAACCCGACGAGCGACGCGCGCAGATCCTGGCCTGTGCCATCGACATGTTCGGTGAGCGGCCCTACGCGGCGGTGTCGACCGCGGAGCTAGCCCAGCGCGCGGGGGTGGCGCGCGGCCTGATCAACCACTACTTCGGCAACAAGCGCGACCTGTATCTGGCGGTGGTGCGTCGGATGGTGACCCTGCCGCGTCAGGACAGGGTGTCCATTCCCGACGGCACCGCGGGCGAGCGGGTCGACGCGATCGTGGGCTGGCTGCTCGACACCATCGCCGAGCACGGCACCACCTGGGTGAAGGTCACCAGCCACGAGGGCGTCGGTGACGACCCCGAGGTGCAGCAGATCCTCGACCAGGCCGACGACGCCGCCGCCGAACGCATGCTGGTGATGATCGGACGCGCCGATCTGGCAGACAGTGCGTCGTTGCGCGCGCTGGTGCTCGCCTACGCGGGCCTGGTGAAAGTCGCCGGGCGCGAATGGATTACCCGCGGCACGCTGACCAGGGCCCAGATGCATCAACTGCTGGCGGACACCTTGCTCACGATCATCAACGAGACGATCCCCAGCATCCTGCGCACCGAAACGACACCGAGGGTGGAACGGGGCGAACACTAGGGATCGAGCGCACGCCGCGAGGGTGGCAGCGCGACCGCGGCACCGTAGCGCTGTGGTCCGGCGTGGCCGGGTGCGTGGCCGGTGCGGCCGAGCGCCTGTTCGATCTTCTGCTCGCGGTGATGTTCGAACATCAGCGCAGCGACGCCGCCGCCGAGGAAGAGCACCGTCGCTATTCCGGCCAGCACGGCCCACCCGGTGTGCTCGGTGCCTGCCGCGACGAGGGTGCAGGCGAGCCCGACCACCCCGATCGCGCACATGATGATGCCGGGGACGTTGTAGTCGTCGGCCAGGAGGTCACCGGCTTGGGCATGCCAGGCTGGGTCTGCCGAAGGCGTGCTGCCGGACATGAGTCCTCCTCGCGAGCTGAGGGATGCGCGCAGTGGTCCCCCTGACTACCAGCATGAACCTGTTCCGTCGGGCGAAGCAAATGGGTTAGCCGGTTCTTTACCAGGTGGGTTACCGCACAATCACACGTTATGTCACTGTGACCCTATTTTGCGTTTGAGCTGTGCTATCGGGCTGCGAGTCCTTATTCTCGTCGCGTAACCCGGCGTCATACCTGTTTCGTTGTGCGCCCGGGGAGATCGGAGAGGGACCCGGGGTTGATGGCACGGTACGAGGAATGGGACGACGACCCCGAGCAGGAGTCCGATGATCGACGTTGGGACGGCCAGCGCTGGCCGCAGGTGTCATCGGAGGGTGTGGGCGGCGGTCGCCGCAGTGACCAGCCGCGTGTGAATCCGTATGCGATGGTGGCGCTCGCCGCCGCGCTGGTGCTGCTGTTTCCGATCGCGATCGTATTCGGGCTGCTGTCGTTCGGGCATCCGCGCGGGCGGGGAATCGCGTTGCTGGCGTTGCTGCTCGGCATTTGCGAGGTGGCGGTGGCGGTGGCGATCGGGCTCGCTGTTTTCGGTGGGTTGGATGTGTCCGTTCCGGCGCTCGCCGGGTCGTCGACCACGACACCGATGCCGGTGTCGGTGACCTCCCACGCGACGCCGACGACCACCGAGGCCGTCCCGGTGACGAGCCCCGCGGCAAGCAGCGAGAAGGGCAGCGTGGTCGAGAAGGGCACCGAGTGTGCCGCCGAGAAGGCCGGTCTACTCGGTGTCGCCGCAGACGGTGCGACGTTGCTCTGTCTGCGCGGAGCAGGCGGTTACACCTGGTCGGGGCCGTTCCGGGTTTCGGGGTCCTACTACACCGCGGGGGCGAAATGTGATCCCGCGGTGGACAAGTCGGGCCGCACCTCCGACAACCACGCGCTCGTGTGCGAGGGCAAGGGCGGCGCCGCGGTCTGGTCGCCCTGGACCACCGAGTAGCCCTCAGCGGCCGGCGGGGGCTCGGGATCGGGGGAGTAGACCTCAGTCCTTCTTGGCCCGGCTCGGTTGCACGCGCGGTGGCTCGTTCGGCATCTTCGGATACTGGGGTGGCCACGGTGCGTCCATCAGCCCCGCTGCCATGTCGCGCTCCGACATCTCCAGCAGCGGCTCGATCGACTGCGCTGCCCGGTTCGCCCACGGATCACCGGACTCGGCGAGGCGGGCGGGCACGGTCGCGAGGGTGAGTTCGTCGGGGACGACGGTGTCGAGTTCGGCCCAGGTGATCGGCGTCGACACCTGACCGCCGACCTTCGGCCGCACCGACCAGGCGCCGAACACGGTCTTGTGCGGCGCGTTCTGATTGAAGTCGATGAACACCCGCGAGCCGCGCTCCTCCTTCCACCACTGTGCGGTGATCTCCTCGGGGTGCCTACGTTCCAGCTCCCTGGCCAGCGCCACCGCGGCCGCCCGCACTTCGTAGCCGTCCCACTTCGGTTCCAGCGCGGCGTAGATGTGCAGCCCACGCGAACCCGAGGTCTTGATGGAGGAATCGATGCCGAGTTCGGCCAGCAGTTCGCGCGTACGCATCGCGGCGCGGCGCAGATCATCGAATCCGATGCCGGGCGAGGGATCGAGGTCGATGCGCAGTTCGTCGGCGATCCGCAGATCGGGAACGTGATTGGGCCACACGTGGAAGCCGAGGCAGCCCTGATTCACCGCCCACAGGATGTGCGCGAGATCGTGGGCCACCAGCGCGTCACTGGTGGTGCCGTTCGGGGTGGACACCTCCACCGTCTGCAACCAGTCCGGCGCCGACTTCGGCACCCGTTTCTGGAACCACGATTTGCCCGAAGCGCCGTCGGGATAGCGTTCCAGCAACAGTGGACGGCCCCCGATCGCGCCGAGCAGCGGATCAGCGACGGCCTGGTAGTAGTTGACCAGGTCGAGCTTGGTCTCCCCGCGTTTGGTGAAGTAGATCTTGTCGGGATTGCTGATCGTCAGCGCGCGGCCGTCGATGTCGAGTTCCACCGCGGCGCTCATCGGCCGACCCCGAAGATCGCGTCGAGCTCGGCGGGTGCCACTTCGTCGAGTTGGGCGTAGGTACACGACTCCGGGGTGCGATCGGCCCGGAACCGGGCCAGCCGCCCGCCGTGGCGGAACCGTCCCGACTGCACGTGCTCGTAGCGCACCTCGGCCACCAACTCGGGCCGCAACGGCTCCCACGACAGGTCCTTGCCGCCGCTCCATCGACTCACCCCGCCCGGCATCTTGCCGTCGGCGTTCGCCTGCGCGACAGCGTCGGCCCAGTTGCGCCACGGATGATCATCGAGCGCGTTCTCGCGCAACGGCGCCAACTCGCCGAGCAGTTCGCGGCGCCGGGCCGCGGTGAAACTCGACGCCACCCCGACATGATGCAGATTGCCCTCGTCGTCGAACAGACCGAGCAGCAGCGAACCGACGCCCTCGCCGTCCTTGTGCATCCGGTACCCGGCGACCACACAGTCGGCGGTGCGTTCGTGCTTGATCTTGAGCATCACGCGCTTGTCCTGCAGGTAGGTCAGCTCGTCGGATTTGGCCATCACGCCGTCGAAGCCGGCACCTTCGAACCGGGTGAACCAGTCCTGGGCCACGTCGGGGTCCTGGGTGATCGGCGTGAGGTGGATCCGGCCGGGCGCGGCGTCGAGCAACGATTCGAGCTCGCGGCGCCGCTGCGCGAACGGTTCGGTGGTGAGATCGCGATCGCCGAGGGCGAGCAGATCGAAGGCGACGAAACTGGCCGGTGTCTCGACCGCGAGCTTGTTGACCCGCGAGGCCGCCGGATGCAACCGCTGCTGCAAGGTATCGAAATCGAGGCCCTGGTCGGTGACCATCACGATCTCCCCGTCGACGACACAGCGCGGCGGCAGCGCCGCCTTCAACAGCTCGGCCAACTCGGGGAAATACCGGGTGAGCGGGCGATCGTTGCGGGAACCGAGCTCGATCTCGTCGCCGTCGCGGAACACGATGCAGCGGAAGCCGTCCCACTTGGGCTCATAGCTGAGTCCGGGTTCGCGCGGCAACGACGGCGTCGACTTGGCCAGCATGGGGCGCACTGGCGGCATCACCGGTAGATCCATCCGATCCTCCTCGCGGGTGTGTTCACCCGTATCGACGATGCGAGCACGCCCGATTCATCGGTGTGTGAGGCGATCGTAGGACGGGGTACCGACACGTGCGCGGACATCGGGCGTGCGCCTGTCGCGGTCAACTGTCCGCGGGGAGCGCACGCGGCGCGGAGCGCGGGCGCGAGGTCAGCTGTCGAGCCAGCCGTGTTCGTCGGCGAAGGTGGTGAACCGGTCGCGGATGGTGATGATCTCGGCCGCGGTGAGCGCGGGGGAGGCTTCCAGCAGCAGTTCGGTGATCTGCTGACGCAGTTCCTCGGGACCCAACTGGTCGCCGCTCTTACGCGTCTTCGGAGCCGCGGTGGCCTGGCCGACCCCGGTCAGGTTGATCGCCTTGGGTCCCCGATCACCTTCGGTCACATCGAATTCGAACAGACGACCCTGACGGAGCTCGTCCTCGTCGAGGCCGAAGTCGTTGACGTGGACGAACACATCGGGCCCGCCGTCATCTGGCCGGATGAACCCGAAACCCCGTGAACCGTCGAACGACACCAATTTCCCGATGGACACCAACCAACTCCTCGCTCAGCTTCCCGTCGCTACTCTAACGCGGCTTTTGGGCGATTTCGCCCGGAAAGTGGATAGTCGGCGAAATCTACGGACTCGCGATGCGGTCGGCCGACCGAGCATGGTCACGATCCGGTAACTGCGCGTTCACATCCAGTCATTAGCGTGGCTCACCTGTCGGAACGGTGTGGAGGTTGTAGACGCGTGTTGGACCCCGGCGTGGGGATGAGGTCGGGGGGATTCGAGGCCGGTCGCGGCGTGTTGTCGGCGACGGTGCGTACCGGGAGTGCTCCGGGGCGTTCGCGGCCTGCCACGCCACCGGTGCTCGCTCCACGCCCGTGTCCGGCGCACGTGCCGCTCGCGCCCGCACAGGAGCGGATGTGGCAGGCGGCGCGGCTGGGCCGGTCGGCGGACTGGAATGTCGCGCGGGCCATGCGTTTGCGCGGCACGTCCGTCGACGTGGCGGCCCTGCGCGAAGCGCTGAAACTCCTTGTCGCCCGCCATGATCCGCTGCGAACCCGATACCCGGCGACCGAGCTCGGCCCGGCGCAGCGGGTAGTCGAGCCCGGCGATGTGGTCCTCGATGTGGCCGAATGCGCAGTCAGCGCAGCCGAACTCGGCCCCGCGGTCGCCGAGCTGGCCGGGCGGCCCTTCGATCTCACCGGTGAACTGCCGGTGCGGGCACGGCTGTTCGTACTCGGCCCCGACGATGTGGTGCTGGCCCTTGTCGTGCACCACATCTCGGTCGACGGCCGCTCGATGGGCCCACTGATCCGCGATCTGGTCACCGCCTATCTGGCATGCCGGGCCGGCACGTCCCCGCAGTGGCGGCCGCTGCCGATCAGCTACATCGACTACACCCTGTGGAAGCACGAGCAGCTCGGCGAGTTCACCGACGAGTGGAGCCGGGCAACCCATCAGCTGCGGTACTGGGCCAATGCGCTGGCGGGCCGTCCCGCCCTGCTCGCCCTACCCGCCCGCGAACAGCCCGCGCCGACGATCGACCCCGTCGCCGGTGCGCTGCTGCCGATCTCGTTCGATGCCGCGACCCACGCCGGGCTGCTGCGGTTGGCCCACGACGGTCGGGCGAGCCTGTTCATGGTGTTGCAGGCCGCGTTCGCCCTCACCGTCGGCGCCTTCGCGCGCAGCTCCGATGTCACTGTCGCCACGGCTGTTTCGGGACGCGATCACCGCCTGCTCGACGATCTCGTCGGCAACTTCTCCGATGACGTGCTGATGCGGGTGCGCCTCGACCGCGCGGGCGACGTCGAGGAGCTCATCGATCAGGTCCGCCGCGTCGCGCTCGCCGCGTACGCCCACCCCGATACCCCCGACACCCGCCTCAAACGCTGCCTGCTGGAGGACGCCGCGCTCCCGCTGTTCCAGGCGACGCTCATCCTGCAGCGAGCAGGGGCGCCGCGCACCGCCACTGAACCTCCACCGGCACAGGGTCTTTCGATCACCGAGATACCGACCGGTGTGGTCAGGGCCAAGCATGATCTCGAGTTCGGGCTCACCGATCACTACGATCCGCTCGGCGTGCCCGCCGGTATCGACGGGTCGTTCATCTATCCGATCGCCCGATTCGACGAATCGACCGCACAGCACTTCGTGGCGCGCTTCCGCGTGGTCATCGGGCTGCTCGCGCAGGGGTATCGCGGCCCGCTGGCGCCACTGCTGGCGGCGGCCGGCCGAGCTCGTTCGCTGAGTACGGCTCGACGTGCGACCAGGGTGCTCGTCTGATCAGCCGCCGCGCTCCATGGCATATCCGGCATCGCGCCACGCGACGATGCCGCCCTCGAGGCTGAACGCCGCATAGCCCGCGCGGTGGGCCAGTGCGGCGAAGCGCAGCGAGGTCTCCCCGACCGGGCACACGAACACCACCGGCCGTGACCGCGGAAACGGCACACCTTGGGTGAGCATCTCGTCGAGTTGGTCGTCGCGGATATTGAGTGCGCCGGGGACATGCCCGACCCGGTAGGCCATCGCGCCCCGGGTATCGACGACAGTGGGTCTGCCGGTGCGGTCGAGTTCGGCGAGTTCGGCGGGTGAGAGCGTCGGCGCGGTGTCGTCGGGGCTCGGGGGCGCGGGTGCGGTGGGCTTGCCGAACAGGTCGGGCCGACGTTTGGCGAAATAGGACAGATACGGTTCCATTCGGTCGCACACGATCAACACCGCTACCAGCGGTCTGCCCTCGGGGCGCGGCGCCGTGGCCAGGGTGCGCAGAGCGGCGTAATAGCCTGCGCCGCTGGTCGGTCCGGCGAGGACGCCGTAGCCGTGAACCAGGTCGAGGGTCGCCTCGACGGCGGCGGCGGAGTCGACGGTGACGATCTCGTCGTAGAAATCCGGCCGAAACAGGCCGACCTCCCACATCTCGCGCTCGGAGCGGATACCGGGGATGAAGTCGAAACGGTCCGACACCACTCCGACGGTGCGCAGCCCGGGATGATGGGCGAGCAGTGCCGTGGCGGTGCCACGGGTGGAGCCGGTGGTGCCGAGGCCGCCGATCAGATAGTCGAGATGGTCGATGCCCGCGTCCGCGAGATCGGTGGCGATCTCGGCGCCGGTGCCGTCGTGGTGGGCGGCGACATTGCGCTCGTTCGTGTACTGCGAGGGGTGATACCAGCGGCCATGCCCCTGGCTGATGGTCTGCTCGATGACGGCCGAAACATCATCGGCCGCATGGGGATCGGGGCACTCGGACAGGCCGGGCAGCTCCACGATCTCGGTGCCGAGCAATTGCAGCAACTGGCGGACCTCGCCCACCCTGATCCGGTTGGTGACCGCGCGCAGCGGGATTTTGTGCAGTGCGCCGAGTACCCGCAGCGCTTTGGCGGTGTTGCCGCTCGACGCCTCGATGAACGACTGTCCGTCCGCGGTGACGCGCTCGAGGTCGTCGCGGATCATCGCCCAGGCGACACGGTCCTTCACCGAGCCGAAAGGGTTGTGCGACTCCAGTTTCGCGTACAGGTCGACGTCGGGTAACCCGTGTACGGCGGGGTCGAGACGCAGCAGGGGAGTGTTGCCGATCAGCTCGGTGATGTGGGTGTAGACCATCACCGGCCCCCGGGGCGATAGTCGGCGTCAGGGCAGAGCTCGAACCGTCCGTAACGATGCAGCACAGCGACTTTCGCCGGAACCGGATGCATGCTGGCCTGTGCGGCCGACAGATCCATATGGTAGGCGGCGGTATTGGCGAACACCACCGGATCGCCGGGGGAGGGCAGCTGCGCGACCCGCACCTGCCGCTGGGTGACCAGGTCGCGCTCGAGGCACAGGTGCCCGGCGAAATACACTCCGACAGGCCGCGATTCGACCTCGTCGGCCAGCACGATCGGATCGATGAGCACCTCCTGGTCGGCGGCGGTGACGGTGTCGCGGCTGAGATCCAAATGAACCAGCGTCGCGCCGTTACCTGCCTGTTTGACGAATTCCACCTGGGCCACGGTGATTCCAGCGTGGTCGACCAGCGCTTTGCCCGGTTCCAGCCACAGGTCGAGGAGATTGTCGGTGAGCACCGTCCCCAGCGCCCGTCCACCGTGTCCGGGCAGCGCGGCGGCGAGTAGTTCGGCGAGCATGGCGGCGGCGGGTTCGGAATTGGCGTATTTGTGGAACACCGGCCCGCCGTGCACCATTCCCTCGGCGAGGTGGTAGCCGAAAGTGTTTTTGCCCCAGTGCATCGCGGGGCCCCGTCCGAGCAGGCCCGCCCGCAGTACATGGTCGTAGGCGTCGTAACCCGCGGCGTCGGCGGTGAAGACCTGGCGCAGCCCGCCCCCGATGTCGAGCACGGTCGGCGCGAGTCCGTGCGCGTAGGCGCGTTCGATCAGTTCGAGACAGTCGCCGACCGCGTTGACCCGCTCCGTGGTGGCCGCGGTGTCGAGGTGGAAGGCGAACCCGAGCAGCTGCAGCCGATCTCGGTGCCGCACCAGCAGTTCCAGTGCCGTGGCCACATCGGCGAGATCGATGCCGAACCGGCTCGGCGAGCTACCGGAGAACCCCGAAACACGCAGCAGCACCGGCACTATCTGCTCTGGCGACGCCAGCTCGGCCAGCGTCGCGAGTTCCCACAGATTGTCCACATTGACCGTCACACCCGCGGCCAACGCGGCCCGCAGCATCGCGGCGCCCTTGGGTCCGGTCACCTCTACGCGGTCGGCGGGGAATCCGGCAGACAGTGCCGAACCCAGTTCCTGCGCCGACGCCACATCGACAGCGATCCCCGCGTGTGCTGCGGTACGGGCGAACGCCGCCGAGCGATTCACCTTGTGCGCGTAGCAGAGTCGATATCGGACGGCGTCGGCGTCGAGCACGGTACGCAGCGCTGCGAGGTTGGCGGTGAAGACCTGCGGGAACAATAGATGCAGGGGGGAGCCGTAGCGGCGCAGCGCCGCGCGCACGCCGTCGCGGTCGGTGAGGAACGCGGCGACGAGCGGATGCAGCGCGGCGGGGACGGCAGGCGGGATCATCCCACCGACGCGCCGGGCACCTGCGCCGGCACGTCGTCGACCGGGTTGTAGCCACCGTCGCGCAAGGCCTCGAACACACGGAACCGGTTGCGCGGACTTCTGATCCGGGCGATCACCAGCTTGGATTCCAGGTCGATCTCGACGACGGGGATGTCCATCGACTCGAGCAGAGCGGTGATCGTGCGCACGCAGTGTCGGCAGCTCATATCGGGCACGTAGAAGACACCGTCGTCGCCTGCGGGGTCGGTGCCGGGGCGCTGCTCGGTCAGGTCCTCGACCACCTCCACCGAGCCCGCCAGCGCGGCGAAGGTCTCGACGAACCGGTCTGCCACGGTAGCGAGCACATGCACCCCGACACCGTCGATATCGTGCTGGGTAGCCGCGAGACAGGTGGGCCTGGTGTCGGCCGACAGTAGCGCGTACTGCCGGGAGATCAGGTCCAGGTCGTCGTGATACTTCGCGACGGCCGCCTCGGTCTCGAGACCCTCCTCGGTGGTCGCGCGCGCCATCACCGCGTGCGCGTCGGCGATGGTGGCGTCCTTCATCGTGCGCAGGACGGCGATCGAATCGGCGGTATAGCGCACGGACCCATCGGGCTGGGCGGCCAAGCGCACCGGGATCATCCCGCGCCGGAAGGTCGAGGCCTGCAACTCCCAGAACCAGCGGGTCGCGACGGCGGTGAAGATGCCGGAATCGTGCATCCCCCTGGCGAATTCGACGACTCCGCGATAGGGGGTGTCGGCGGCGATCAGTCCGTGTTGGACCAGCGCCCGCCCTGTTGCCTCGACGCCGACCCGGAAGATCTCGTGCGGATCGTGATCGGTGGTGGTCGCGGAAAGGACACCGCGATCGTGGGCGAGCAGGGCCGCAGCCCGCGCCGGGAGACCGGACTCCGACAGCGAATGCCACAGTGCGAGAACGGTTTCACGCGCGATCACCGCGAGTTCAGGGCCTGAGCCCGCGGTGTGGAAGTACCCGGTGTTGGGGATGCCCGCGCTGTCGGTCCAAGTGAGACGGTGGGTCGCGCTGGTCACCTGGTCGGTGCGGCACGGTCGCATGAACCGTTCCAGATACATCCGCTGGGACTGCGTCAGCGCGGCGCCGGACTCCGGTTGTAATGCGCTGGTACGAAAAGTGATTCGCACCGGGGCCGGCGGGGCGGTCGAGGCGAAGAGTCCGGGGGCGGCCAGTCGGGCCAGTACCCGGGACGCGGCGCGGCGATCGTAGTGCTGCACGGTGGGCGTGCCCATCGTTCCTCCTCGGCGTCGGGGGCTTGGTGGACAGCTCGGGTCAGCGCCCGTGCCCGGCGATGCGGGACACGCAGGCGACGAATCGGTCGATCTCGTCGAGGGTGTTGTAGAGGTGGGTGCTCACCCGCACCGAACCGCTACCGGCATCGGCCGAGGGCACACAGTGCGCCCCGGTCCGGACCAGGAACCCGGCATCTGCCAGCACGAACCCGAGGTCGGCGGCGGTGAGCGTATCGAGGGTGAACGAGACGATCCCGTAGCCGACCGCGCACGCGGCGTGCGCGGGCCCGGGAAGAAAATCCAGCCCGGGGACCTCGCGCAGACCATCTATCAGCCGCAGGGTGAGCACCCGGTTGTGCGCGGCCACAGCGAACCGGTCGAGTTCGTCCAGCAGATCGAAAGCCGGTGCCAGGGAAAGGATCCCGGGAAGATTATGGGTGCCGCCCTCGAGCAGTTCGGGCATCCCGGTGCCGACCAGGCCGGCGTCGGTGATCATCACCCCGGAGTGCCCGCCGGGCAGGAAGGGCCGCAGCCTGCCGTGCACCCGGCGATGGCAGTACAGCAGGCCGGTCCCGGGCGCACCGAACATCTTGTGCCCCGCGAAGACCGCGAAATCGGCACGCAGAGCGCTCACGTCGACCGGCAGATGCCCACCGCTCTGCGAGCAGTCGAAGCACAGCAGGATCTCGGGGTCGATACGGCCGTGCAATTCCTCGAGGGTGGTGAGCCCGCCGTACACGTGATGCAGGTGGCTGGTGGTGATCAGCCGGGTGCGCGGACCGACCTGCGCGAGGAGGTCCTCGATGTCGGCCTCGCCGGTCGCGGTGCTGCGATAGGGCCGCAACACGATGCGCCGGCCGAACCTGGCGAGGGTGTCACGTAGGTGATGCCACGGCAGCACATTGGCGGCGTGATCGGCGGGGTTGTAGACGATCTCGTCGCCGTCGTTCAACTCGGCCAGGCCCCAACTGTGCGCGATCGCGCCGAGTGCGGCGGTGGCTCCGCCGGTGAACACGATTTCGTCGCGGTGCTGCGCGCCGAGGAACCCGGCCGCTCGGGTACGGACAGCGTCGATCCGCGTGGACAGCGAGGTGGCCCAGCCGTAGGTCCCGCGGCCCGCGTTGGCGGTGTGTTCGCGGTGGTAGTCGGTGATTGCCGTGATGACCGTGTCGGGCTTCTGTGTCGTCGCGGCACTGTCCAGATACACCACCGAGGGATCTGCCAGGGCGGGGAACCGCGCGCGAATCGAGGCGGGCACCGGGGTGGGCGCGTGCCGGATCACCGAGGCGGCGGCAAGCTCGGGCCGGGCGGGGTGCACGTCTCAACGATACGCACGTTTGTGGCGCGGCTCGCGAAGAATTCTCAGCCGCAGGGCTTTTCGGCAGCGCGGGGTGGTGTCGGGCTCAGTAGTTGCCCTGGAGGTATTCGACGAGATGTTCACGTTCGGCGGCGAGTTCGGTGATCTCACTCTTCACCACGTCACCGATGCTGACGATGCCGACGAGTCGGTCCGACTCCACCACCGGCATGTGCCGGATCCGGTGCTCGGTCATCACATCTCGCAGCGAGGACACGTCTTCCTCGGGCCCACAGGTGCGAACCCGGGCGGTCATGATGTCGTTGACCGGCCGATCGAGCAGCGCGGGCCCGTGGGCGTGTAGATGACGCACCACATCGCGTTCGGAGACGATGCCCGCGATCACCACGCCATCGGGGGAGACGACCACCGCGCCGATATTGTGCTCGGCCAGCGCCGCCAGCAAATCGCGCACCGTGGTCTGCGGTGTCACCGTGGTGACCGCCGTGCCCTTGTGACGCAGGATCTCCGCTATCCGCATACGCGCACCACCTGTCCGGATCGTTCGTCGCCCACCAGCATGACCTGTCGGAACCGACCTGACCAGCACGAAGACGTTACGACCGGACTATTCGTCGTCCAGCCCCGCGGACAGATACGCGGCGGCGGCCAGCCACTGACGACATTGTGGGCCGTGGATATCGTGCTGGCGCAGCATCTCGCGCGCCTGACGGTAGGTGAGCCCGTTCGGCTCGTCGCTACACGCGGTGGGCGTTGCGACCGCGGCACCGAGGTGACGCTGAAACGGACTACTCATCGAAGTCCCCTCCCATCCGGCGACGGAAGGTTGCCCGGCCGGTGGAGCCTGGAACCTTCCGATGATCTTGCGGCCTGAGTCTACGGGCGCGCTGTTTTCGAATGCAAGCACATCTGCACGTTCGTTTCGGCCGTGTCGGCTCGCGATGGGGTTGCGGCGCTTACGAATTCAGGGGGCTGGACGGCTCTATCGGAGCGTGTTCCCGGTCCTGACATCGGGTAAGTACCGACCGGTGCGCAGTGGCCTCGGGCGTGTTAATGTCCCCCTCGCGCAACACAGATGCAAGAACGTTTGTGCGTGCATCTGCAAATTTCGTACCGATGGGCATTATTCGAGAAGGAGGAGTGCGGTATGTCCGGAATGCAGCATGATCAGCGTGAACGCCCGGGAGACGGTGCGTGGCGCAAGAGCACCTACAGCAACCCCAGCGGCAATTGCGTCGAGGTTGCCGAAGCCGCCGACGGCTCGGTCGCCGTGCGCAACTCGCGCGACCCGCAGGGCTCGGTAATTTTCTACACCCGGCCCGAAATCGACGCGTTCATCCGCGGCGCGAAGGCCGGAGAGTTCGACTACCTCACCGGGTAATCGGTAGGATCTGGGTCCATGACGGCTGAACCCGACGAGATCGGTCGCGTGCAACCTGTGGTCGACCGCGGCCCCACCGTGTTGCGCATTGCGCTCGGTGGCCAGTTGCGCAAGCTACGCGAGAGCAAAGGCATCACCCGCGAGGCCGCGGGTGATGCGATCCGTGGCTCGCACGCCAAGATCAGTCGACTCGAGTTGGGTCGCACCGGTTTCAAGGAACGCGACATCCGGGATCTGCTCACGCTCTACGGCGTGCACGATCCGGTGGAACGTACCTCGTTCTTCGAATTGGCGAGGCAGGCAAGTGAACCCGGTTGGTGGCATCGCTACAGCGATCTGCTGCCGTCGTGGTTCAGTACCTACCTAGGGCTCGAGCAAGCGGCCAGCCAGATCCGCACCTATGAGGCACAGCTGGTGCCCGGCCTGCTGCAGACGCCGGAGTACACCAGGGCGATTGTCAGCCTCGGTTTCGACGACGCCGAAACCGACCGTCGGGTCCAGGTTCGGCAGTTGCGCCAGGATGTCCTACGCCGGATCGACCCGCCGGTGGTGTGGGCGGTGATCGACGAGGCCGTGCTGCATCGTCCGATCGGTGGGCGCGAGGTGCACCGGGCCCAGCTGCGCCATCTGGCCGAACTGTCGGAGCTGCCGAACGTGACGGTGCAGGTATTGCCGTATGCGGCGGGCGGGCACGCGGCCGCGGGCAGCTCGTTCAGCATTCTGCGCTTCGGCGAGCCGGAACTGCCCGACATCGTCTACCTCGAGCAACTCACCAGCGCGCTCTACCTCGAGCGTCGTCAGGACCTCGCGATGTATCTGACAGTGATGGATCAGCTCAGCGTCCAGGCCGAACGGCCGGATCGCTCGCGCGAGATCCTGTTGTCCTACGCCGAGCGGGAGTGACGGCCGAACAAGATCGACGGCCGAGCGGATTCGACACCGAGAACTGGATCGGACTGCACTGAATATCGCGCAGTCGATCGTCGGATACCGACTCGATGGTCAGTATCGGATGCAGCCGGCGGCGATTCGCCAGAAAGTATCCGGGGTCAGCATCTGCAGATCCCAATCGTCGGCCAGGTCGTGTGCGGTGGTCACGATCCGGTCGATATCGAAATCGTTGCGGGTCGCCGCGCCGGTGGATTCCACGGCGTCGATGACGAAGGCGACCGCGCTTTCCCTCGACCACTGGGTGGTCTCGGCGTGAGTGGCCGCTGCGAGATCAGCGAGGCCGGACCGGCCTTTGGTGTTGTTCATGACAAATGCCCCTGTGCTTCTCAGGCAGTGGCAAACCCAAGGCAATCCTGACCCCGGGTGTGCCGCTCGCGGCCTCCCCTGACTATCCCCTGAATTGTGTTGCGGCCCTGAGTTTAGGACGGAGGCACTTTCAGATGCAAGCACATCTGCACTATCGATTCCGTCTCGATGCAGCGCATTACCCGGCTTCTGAGCGGCGAATCGGGGGTGGTGGCACCGCCCCCGCCGAGAGTGGCGCTCGGATAGTGGCGTGACCGGCGGTTAACAGTGTTCATCGGGTGACGACGTAATGTCCCCGAGGGGTGGCGATTGTGTCCATCGGGCGAAATATGCTGCGATAGTTAATTTCTGGTTATCAAATGGCCGCGACGGCCGGGTCGATGGGCTGCGATCCGGATACCAGCTCGAGAGTGCGGCGAAAAGTGTTGTCCGCGACCAAGATCGATGCGAGCGTCGCGGCGACGTCGGCGCGCGGCACCGAATCGCGCGGAATCGGCGGCGGTCCGAGCGTGATCAGACCGTTGCCTTCGGTGTCGGTGAGCTGACCGGGACGCAGGATCGTCCAGTCCAGATCGCGGGTCCGCAGATCCTCTTCGGCGCGGGTCTTGGCGTCGATATAGGCGGCCCACACCTCGTCGGTTCCCGCGGCGGGTGGGCTGCCGGCGCCCATCGTCGAAATCTGCACGAACCGCGCCACGCCGGTCTGCTCGGCGGCGTCGGCGAGTTGCACCGAACCGTTGAGGTCGACGGTGTATTTGCGCGCCGCACCGCTGCCCGCGCCCGCGCCCGCCGCGAATACCACCGCGTCCGAGCCCGCGAGGGCGGCCGCGAGGTCGGCGGGGGTGTCGCGCTCCATGTCGTAGACCACCGGGACGCCGCCGGTCGCGGCGATATCGGCGGCCTGGCCCTGGTCGCGGATGAGCGCGTGGACGTGGTCACCGCGCCGGGTCAGTAACTGGGCGAGCAGGAGGGCGATTTTGCCGTGTCCACCGGCGATGACGATGCGCATGGTGCTCCTATCAGCGTTCGGGGCCTCCGGGATTGCAGTTCGCCGCCACCGTAGCCTGATAGCCGACGTCGGGACGCCACGGCTCGAGATTCCAGCTCGGTTTGTCGGGTGCGACCATCCTCGCCCACACCCAGTGGCACAGGAACTGGTCGCGCATGCCCGGCGCGTCGGCGTCGGCGTCGAGAGCGCGCACTTCCTGCCAGGCCAGCTCGTCGGTGCCGGGAGCGCCCGTTTTGCGGCCCGCCTGGGTAGGGACGACGAGCAGGCGGGGACCGTCGACGTTCTCGGTCCAGCTCACGTGGTCGATGAGGGGCAGGCCGGCGTAGGGATCGACCGTCGTGGTGGGCGGTGCGATGGTGGCGGGCACCCGCTTGGTGGTGGTTGTCGTCGGAGCGGCGGTGCTGGACGGGGTCGCGACCTCCGGGGTGTCGGCCGAGCCGCAACCGGTGAGCACGGCTACCGCGGCGAGTACGAGCCGGAACTGCCACCGTGTCACGAACGCCCTTTCTGTCGTCGCGGGCCGACGAGCGCCCGCCCCGACAGCCTAATGCGGTCGGCGCAGCGGTGTCGCGATCGTCAGTGCCACAGGGACCGGCAGGGCAACCGGCGCAGTCCGGGGGCGACCTGACCGTCGACGGTGACCTGCAGGCCGGAGTGCACGGCCGCCGAGGTGAACTCCCACGCCTCGGCCTGGGTCGCGGCGTATTCGAGGACCAGTGCGTCCTCGGGTGTCGGGCCGTCGAAGTAGACCGTGATCCGCCGGGTCGGTATCTCGTTCGGGTCGATGCGGTGGAGGGTGGCGGCGATGTTCTCGTCGGTGGGAATCATGGCGTGCTCCTTTCGCCCCGGCACTGGTGAGCGCCTTCCTACTCGACGGTAGGGCCTGCACCATGGAGAGGAACACGTTCCGATTTCGCTTGGAGATCTCACAATCCACCTGTCGCCGCGGCGGTGCGCCCCCCATATGGGCGCGCGCTGCCCTCCGGTCACAACCATGTGGCAAGCAGGTTGTGAGCTCCGCCGATGTTCGCGGCGACCCGTCGACGGGGAGCCACGGTACCGGCGAGGATCGCTTTTGACAGCAGCGACACGGGAGGGACAGCCGCATGATCTGGGGACGCGCTCGGCCACGCCGGACACTATCGGTCTGCCTGGCGGCGGCGGTGCTCACCATGGCCTCCGCCGCGGCGGGCCACACCACACCCCTGTACCCGACTGCCGACCCCGACCCCTTCTACAGCCAGCCGGCCGACCTCGACGATCACCAGCCCGGAGACGTGCTCGGCGTGCGGCCGATGCCGCCGCTGGCGATGTTTCCCGACACCACGATCACCCTGATCCAGTTCCGCTCCACCAACTCCGCGGGCGACCCGATCGCCGCGACGACCACGGTGCTGCAGCCGAACAATCACCGCGCCGATGCCCCCGTGCTGTCTTATCAGCACATCATCAACGGGCTCGGCACCCGGTGCTCGGTCTCCAAAGTCCTCTACACCGACGATCCGGACCTGATGGTGCGCGAGGCGGTGGCCTGGAACTACGCGCTCAAGCGTGGCTGGACGATGGCCGTGCCCGATCACCTCGGGCCCAATTTCGCTTATGGCGCGGCGAAATTGGGTGGTCAGGTGACCCTCGACGGGATCCGGGCGGTGCGCCAGGTCGAACAGCTGCGGATCGGCGGCAGCCGGGTGGCGATGGCCGGGTACTCCGGTGGCGGCATGGCGACGGCGTGGGCGGCGGCACTGCAGCCCGAGTACGCACCCGAGCTGGAGATCGCGGGGGCGGCGATGGGTGGGGTGCCGATGAACCTGGTGTCGATGCTCGAGGGGCTCGGCTTCGGTTCGCATCCGGTGTTCGGGCTCGCGCTGGCCGCGGGGATCGGCCTGGAACGTGAATACCCGCAACGGTTTCCGATCAGCGATCAGATGAATACCAGCGGCCTGGCGGCCCGCGCGTCGATCCGTGATGCCTGCACCAACGACATTCTCGGAGCCGGAGCGGGACGCGGCATCCTGGACTTCGCGGCCACCACCTCGCTGGTGAGCGATCCCCAAGCGCGCGCCGTGGTGGAGGAGAACAGCCTCGAGCTCTATCCCGGTGCGCCGACAATGCCTGTCTTCGAATGGCATTCGCCGATCGACGGTCTCATCCCGGTCGATGCGATCACCTCGACGATGCATCGGTGGTGTGCTGCGGGGTCCAAGGTTGTCAGCCAGCAGACACCGACCCCGGACCACCTGACCGCAGCTGTGCTCGGACTGCCTTCCGCGCTGAGTTGGCTCGACGCCCGGCTGCAGGGGGAACCGGCGCCCAGCACCTGCTGAGTCCGGTTTCGATCGGTCCGGATCCGCGCGCCCCGAGCGGATCCGGACCGATTCGTGGTGCGCCGGGTCGATTCTTGTTGCGATACAGCGGCATTGCGCACACGACTCGGGCACAACGCCGAAGTCAGGGATCGCCTGCCCGTAGCGTAATTGCTCTGACGACGGCGCGGTGGGGGAGTTTCGGCGGGGTCGAAGCACCGCATGGTGGCACGTCATCGACGAATCCGTTGCCACCCGAAGGCGTGTGTGCCATGAGATCTGTTCGAGTACTTGTCGGTTCGATGCTGCTGCTCTTCTCGTTCGCGGCAGGCACCGCCGCCGCGAATCCGCCGCCGACCCAGGAATTTCCGGTGCCACAGGTGGGGACACCCGGATTCCTGCCTGATCTACAGCGCTGGATCGACCAGGTGCTGCCCTCGCCGATCCAGCCCGACGCCGCCGATCCGGCCGCCGAGCTCGCGGCGCTGCACGCGGCGGTGTTGCCCTCGGCGGTGGGTGATCCGATCTTCGACCAGTGGCCTGCGGGGCTGGCGGAGTTATCGCCTGGTGATCTGATCGAATCCCGCGACATCACCGCGACCGCGGCCTGGTTGACGGTGGTGCCCATCCGCTCGGCGACGCTGCTGAAGTTCCGCACCGAAGACGCGCAGGGCAGGCCGTCCTATGCCACCGCGACCCTGATCGTGCCCGCCACCGAGTGGACCGGGCCGGGGGACCGCCCCGTGCTGGTGAACAACCTTCCGATCGACGCGCTCGGCCGCAAGTGCACCCCGGGATACTCACTGACGCACGGTCTGACATCGCAGTCGAGTGCGACGGAATTCCTTCCGCCGACCACCCAGCTGGCGGTCCTGCGCGGGTACGCGGTCCTGGTGCCCGACCACGAGGGCCCGTGGATGGCCTATGCCGAACCGTATGTCGCCGGGCACGCGGTACTCGACTCGATCAGAGCGGTGCGCGGTATCGACCCGATGTCCTACGGCGAGAGCCGCTTCGCGATGACCGGGTACTCCGGCGGTGCGATCGCCACCCACGGTGCGGCCAAGCTGATCGACTCCTACGCACCGGAACTGGCCGACGTGATCGTCGGCGCGGCACTGGGCGGCGTGCCGGCTGACTTCGAAATCCTCTCGCGCAGTATGAATGCCAACCTCGCATCCGGAATATTTATGGCCGCGACCTTCGCGATCGGCCGCGAGCGCCCCGAAATCCTCGCTGCGATGAACAATCTCGGCCGGTGGGTCACGACCTCGTTCATGAAAGATACGTGCGCCAGCGTGTTCGCGGTGCCGGGGATTTTGCACCTGCCGATCGACGTCGGGGCCAATATCGCCGACCCGCTGCGTTCGGAACTGGCCACCGACATCTACGAGATCACCCGGATGCAAGGTCTTCGGTCAGCTACTCCGCTCTACATCTACAACGGTGACCAGGAATTCTGGATCCCCGCGGAGGGCGCTCACAATCTCTACACCGAGCAGTGCGAACTCGGTGCCACCGCGGTCTATCGCGGTGTGCTCGGTGAACACATCATCGGTGCGGTGACCGGGTATCCGGAAGCGATGGTGTGGCTCGACGAGCGACTCCTCGGGGTCGCCGCGCGCAGCGAATGCTGAACGGCGAGATGATAATTCACAGAGCTTTTCGCGGAACCTGATGGTTGGACACAGTGCGGCTTTGTGGCTCGAATTCCGGGGATACCGGAGAGCTGGAAATTTTAATGTGCCTCGTCATGGCAGTTTTCGAGAAGGCGTGGTGACCTGCCCAGACCGGACGTGACAATCGTCTCGTAAGGAATTCTGCGGCTTATGTTTTGGGCGGTTTCGACAAGCCATTCGTTCTCCCGGCAGGAAATGGGCGACGAATATTCGAATCGCACAGGAAGACAAGTCAACACATGAAAACTCCCAGTCGCAGGCGCACGCTGCACACGGCGGTCTTCGCCGGAGTCGGCGCCCTCTCCATGGTGTTCACCGGGCCGGGGGCGAGCGCGGCTCCCGCTGCGGCGCCGACCGAGCAGGATCTCGCCGCCATCGTCTCGGAAGGCCGCCAGGTCGCCGGGTCCGGTTCGGCGTGCACCTCCGGCAGCGGTGCCGGGTCCGGTAACGGGTCCGGTGACTGCTACGGCGGTTCGGGTTCCAGCTCGGGTTCCTCGGGCGGCTATTCCTCCGATCCCGGCGCATATGGGCCGGAGTCGACGGCGTTCCTCGCCGCGTTCGCCTACGGCCTCGGCAATCCCGATGCCGCCGCGCCCGGGACGAACGACTGGAACTGCAAGCCGACCGCCGAGCACCCTCGCCCGGTCGTGCTGCTGCACGGCACCTGGATGAACGCCTACAACGGCTACGCCTACATGGGTCAGCCGATCAAGGACGCCGGTTACTGCACATTCACGTTCAACTACGGTCGCTCGAACATCATGGAGGGTGGCGGCGTCGGTTCGTTCCTGCCCGGCGTGATGGGCACCGGCTACATCGAGGATTCGGCCGAGCAGACCGCCGCGTTCATCGACCGGGTCCTCGCGGCCACCGGCACCGCCGAGGTCGACATCGTCGCGCACTCGCAGGGTGGGGCGATGGCGAATTACTACACCAAGTTCGAGGGCGGCGCGGCGAAGGTGAACAAGCTGATCACCTTCGGCGCCACGCATCACGGCACCAGCCTCGACGGGATCGGCGCGCTGGGCCGCATGATCAACAACCTGGGTATCGACATCCTCGGCCCGATCGAGATCTTCGTCGGGCACGCGGGTATCCAGCAGACCATCGGCTCGGATTTCGTCAACAACCTCAACGCAGGAGGTGACACTGTCGCCGGCGTCGATTACACCGTGGTCGGTACCCGGTACGACGAGGTCACCAACCCCTACGAGCTGACCTTCATCAAGGCAGGCCCGGGGGCGCACGTCACCAACATCACGCTGCAGGACGGCTGCGAGCAGGACATCTCCGATCACTTGACGATGATGTACTCCCCGCGTGCCTTGTCGATCGCGCTTCGTGCGCTCGACCCGGTCCAGAACCCGCAGTTGACCTGCGCGTTCAACCCGTGGCTCGTCGGTGGCGGCGGTTCGATCTGACCCGTTCGGGCTGACAACGACGAAGGCGCTGTCCACATCATGTGGACAGCGCCTTCATCATGTTCGGGATCAGACAGGGACGGAACGGTAGCTGCGCGCGACCAGTGCGGAGCGCAGGTACCACAGCCCCGAAGGCTGGGTGGGATCGAACCCGGTGAGCTGGCCGATCCGCTTGAGCCGGTAGTCGACGGTATTGGTGTGTACGTGCAGTACGCGAGCGGTGCGCTGGCGGTTGAGGTTGTTGGCGATATGGCGCTGCAGGGTTTCGAGCAGCTCGGGGTACTGATCCAGCGGATCCAGCAGCGAGCCGAGGAATTCGCGGCCGGGGCCGGGGCGGGTCAGCTGGTATTCCAGGGCGAGCTCGTCGAAGCGGTACAGACCCGAGGTCACCTCGAGCCGCTGCACCATGTCCAGCAATTCGTGGGCCTGGTCGGCGGCATCGGGGACCCCGGTGGTGGTCGTTTCGACCATCGCGGCGGTGATGCCGACCTGTGCGGCCTGGGAGAGCTGGGCCACCAGTGCGGTCAGACCCTCGCGGTCGAACGTCTCGGCCGGGATGAGCACGGTCCCGCCGTCGACGCTGAGCAGCGACAACGCCGAGTCGCCGCAACGCTTGGCCAGCTCGGCCTGCACCCGGCGCAGCTTACGGCGGGCGACGACCTTCGAATCCAGCGCCGGATTGGCTTCCTCGCGGTGCTGTGGGATCGACAGGGCGAAGACCGCGTAGGTCTCGGCGATCGTGATGCCGCATTCGCGGGCCATCGTCGAGGTGCTGTGACCGCCGAGCAGCGCCGAGGTGAGGGTGTGGACGGCGGTGTGGTGTTCGCTGACCACACCGCGGAGCTCACGGACATAGGCCATCGAGATCTGGGCGGTGATCGTGTCGAGCAGTTCCATCACGACCTTGACGCCGCCGACGAGACTGTCGAAGTCCTTCCCGGAGGCGCTCGATACCACCAGGTCGAGGCCCATTTTGAAGCCCTCGGCGATCGAGTGGTGGATCGTGTCGATCGGCACGCCCTCACGGGCCCACGCGCTCGCCGCGTCCTGCAGACGCTGCAGCTGACTGGGGACGTCGCGCCCATCGAGCATGCCGACGGCGAATTCCAGGCAGATCCGGGTGATCGTGGTCACATCACCGGAGATGGCGTCACCCGGTAGCGTGCCGCACGGTGCGACGTTGGCGACGAAATGGCCGACCATCTGACGCGACAGCGCGCGAACGTCCTTGAGTGGCAACGACATAGGCCTGCCCGAGACGGTCAACGACGGTCGGGGTGGATTGTGGACGGACATCTATTTCCCTTCGCCAGTTTCGGCTGTACCCCCCGCTGTCCAGCGAACCTCACCCTAACGAACTACAAAGGAAACCGGAATGGATTGTCAGGTTCTGGGTACGGGGCCCACGACTGGAGGTCGGCGTAGTGACCGGTCACAAGTCTGGTTCTTCGCTATGAGTGGTTGTAGAGTTCAGCGCCATGCGACCTGCCGTCCGTTGTCTGGTCTGGGAACTGGACGAGACCCTGTGGGAGGGTGTCGTCCATGACGAGACCGGCACCACGCCGCGCCCACCGGCACTGCGCACGCTGACGAAACTGAGCGAGCGCGGTGTGCTGCATGCTGTCGCCGCGCGCGGTGACCGGGCCAGAACCCTGCGCACGCTCTACCGCCACGGTCTGTACGAGATGTTCTCGGCGGTCGAGGTCGGCTGGGGTCGCAAATCCGCCTCGATCGTCCGGATCGCAGGCACCCTCGGCCTCGGCCTCGACGCACTCGCGTTCGTGGATGCCGAGCCGGTCGAGCGTGCCGAGGTCTCGCGCGCGCTGCCGATGGTGCGTTGCTATGCCGCTCGCAATGTCGACATGCTCCCGCTGCTGCCCGATTTCCGGCACGACCTGCGGTCCGGCCCCGTACCGACCCCGCCGTTGGGATTCGCCCGCGTCCCCGCCTTCTGAGTGGGACGAATCCGCACCAGCCGCATCATTGCATCGAGTGCCACAATGGCCGGGATCCGGTCATTGTCGCAGCCCTGATCATGGCAGCAGCGACAGCGTGAGCGCGGCCAAACGTTGTGGCGAGGCCACCACGTCGTAAGCCGCGATCTGCCCGTCGCGCACCAGGAACGTCACCGCGAAGACTGGGCCGCCCGCACCCGCCATGACCAGGCCGGGCCTGCCGTCGACGAGGACCAGCACCGCATCGCGTGACCGGCGGCGCAGTGCGAGGGCGCCCTCCGCCACGGCCCTGGCCCCGCGCACGACGACGGCCATCCCGGGCGACAGCGCCGATGGGTCGGCGGTGCGCACCACATCCGGCGCGAGCACCGCCAACAGTCCGCCGAGATCGCCCCCACGGGCAGCCCGCACGAAGGCCGTCACCGCGGCCTGATGCGCGAGCAGTTCGGTCGGCTCGATCCGGGCGGGCGCGTGCACCCGCAGCCGTGCGCGACTGGCGAGCTTCTTGGTGGTGGCGGGAGTGCGTCCGAGCATCGGCGCGATTTCGGCGAACGGCACGGCGAACAGGTCGTGCAGAACGAAGGCGACCCGTTCCTCGGGCCCGAGCGCGTCGAGAACCACCAGCAGGGCCCGTCCGACGGAATCCGCCCGCAGTGCTTCGGCTTCGGGGTCGATGCCCGCGCCGGTCGCCGCCCGCGCGGGCGCGTCCGGCGCCGCGACCTCGGCGCGGCGAGCACGGGTGCGCAGCATATCGAGACAGATCCGCGAGACCACCGTGGTGAGCCAGCCGTCGAGATCGGCGATCTCGGCGTCGGTCGCGGCCAACCGCAACCATGCCTCCTGGACCGCGTCCTCGGCTTCGGCCCCGGACCCCAGCATCCGAAAGGCGACACCGCGCAGGCGATCGCGCCGTTGTTCGAACGCGCCCGCCGATGCTCGGTTCCGGTCCGCGCGCATCGGTCACCTTTCGCTCACGCCGGTCGTCTATCGAATGGACGGCACTCGCTGTCCGATCACGGCGGCTGTCTCCACGATGGCAGAGGCGGCCGATCACCCCGAAACCGGAGGACCTGATTCGATGCACACCACCTATGTTGTCGTCACCGTGCTCGCCGCGGTGGCTGCCTTGGCAGCCGCGCTGATCGACGTCGTTCGTGCCGACTGGGTACGCGAGAACATGCGCCACTACGGCGTCGCCCCGTGGACGCTCACGCCGCTGGCCCTGATCAAGGCGGTGGGTGGGCTCGGTCTGCTCGCCGGCCTGGCCTATCGGCCGCTGGCGGTGGCTGCCGCGGCCGGGCTCGTGCTGTATTTCGTCGCTGCCGAATTCACGGTCGCACGCTCGCGCCGGTACTCGGATCTGGGTTACCCGCTGCCGTATCTGCTGCTCGCGGCCGCTTCGCTGGGCCTCGCGGTGGCATGAGGCACGTGGTGGCGCGCCGTCGCGGGCGCGCCACCATCACCTAGGTCAGGCGTCGGCCAGGATGAAATCCGCGGCCTGTTCGCCGATGAAGATGGCGGGGGCGTTGGTGTGGCCGCGGATGATCAGCGGCATCACCGAGGCGTCGGCGACGCGCAGCCCCTCGACACCGCGGACCTTCAGGTCCGGGGTGACGACGCTGGCGGCGTCGGTGCCCATCCGGCAGGTGCCGATCGGGTGGTAGAGGGTGTGCGAGAACTGTTCGATGGTCAGCGCGATGGTGGCCTCGAGGTCGTCGGGTGCCTCGGGCGGGTAGATCAGCGCGCCGAGCGCGCTCTTGAGCGCGGGCTGCCCGGCGAGCCCGGCACACGCCCGAAGTCCGGTGGTCAGCGCGGCCCGGTCGGCACCTTCGGGATCGGACAGATACCGCGGATCGATCACCGGCTTGGCGGTCGGATCGGCCGAGGCCAGGCTGATCTTGCCGCGACTGCGCGGGCGAAGCAGGATCGCGCCGAGCACCACACCGTGTTCGGTGGCCTCGACCAGACCCTCGTGATAGAACGGCGCCGGTGCGTAGATCAGCTCCAGATCGGGGTGCTCGAGGTCGGGTTCGCTGCGCACGAAACCGTAGGCCTCACCAACATTGGAGGTGAGCATGCCACGGTGGCGGACCAGGTAGTTGACCAGTTCGAGGGGCTTCTCCGCGGTGAACAGCGAGTCCGATTCCACGCTGTAGCCCAGCGCCGAGATGAGGTGGTCCTGCAGGTTCGCGCCGACCTCGGGGGAGTGGGCGACCAGCTCGATGCCGTGTTCTTTCAGCTCGTCCTGATCGCCGATGCCCGAAAGCTGCAGCAGCTGAGGGCTGTTCACCGCGCCACCGCACAGGATGACCTCGCGATTCGCGGTCACGGTGAGTGTCTGCTCGCCGTTGCGGTACTCCACGCCGGTGGCCTTGGTGCCCTCGAACAGCACGCGGGTGGCCAGCGACTCGGCCAGCACGGTCAGGTTCGGCCGCTTCATCGCAGGACGCAGGTACCCGTCGGCGGTGCTCCAGCGCCTGCCGTCACGCTGGGTCACCATGGTTTGGGTGAAGCCTTCGGGCGCGGGCCGATTCGCCGATTCCAGGTCGTGGCCCGCTTGGCGCGCGGCCTCGAGGAACGCGTGCGTCGACGCGCGCGGGCTGCGCTGGCGCTGTACGTGCTGCGGTCCCTTGGAACCTTCGTCGGGGAACTGCGCGTCCTGGACGTTCTCGATCTTGCGGAACTGTTCCACCGCGGCGGCGAAGTTCCACTTCTCGCCCGCCAGTAGCCCCCATTCCTCGTAGTCGGCGCGGAAACCACGCACCCACATCATCGCGTTCATCGATGACGAGCCGCCGAAGGTCTTGCCGCGCGGCCAGTAGATCTGGCGGTCGCCGAGCTCGGCCTGCGGCTCGGTCAGATAGTCCCAATCGCGCTCGCTACGAAACAGCTTCGAGAACGCGGCCGGAATATGGGCGAATTTGTCGTCGTCGGCCGGGCCGGCCTCCAACAGAACGACCGTGGTGCCCGGGTCGGCACTGAGCCGATTCGCGAGCACCGCCCCCGCGGATCCGGAGCCGACGATCACGTAATCCGCGGACGTCCCACCTGCTTGCACTGTCCAACTCCGATCTGCACTGCGTCTGTCGTTCGGCGCGCCTGCTCACGGGCGTGAAAAGACCGCGAGCCCAGCCGGACTCGTCGTCTGGCGTGACGCTGCAAGCAGAGTACTGACAGAAGGCCGACGGTGGGTCGTGCGTGGTTCAGCCCGCTGCGGCGGCTTTACCCGCGCGACGGCCGTAGAAGCTGCCGTCGCCGAGCGAGGCCCCACTGACGTAGCCGTAGGAACACAGTCCCGAGGTACAGCGACCGGCCGCGAACAGGCCCTCGATCGGCTCACCGCTCACGTGCAGCACCCGCGAATCCAGGTCGGTGCGCAGCCCGCCCAGGGTGAACCCGGCGGTGAGCCCGCGCAGGTCGAAGCAGGCCAGCGACCCCTTGATCGGGCGCACCCATTCGGGCTTCTTGCCCAGCAGCGGATCGGTGCCCTGCTCGGCGTGCTGGTTGTAGGTGGCGACGGTGGTCTGCAATGTTTGTGCGGGCAGCCCCATCTCGGCCTCGAGTTCGGCGACCGTCTCGGCGACCCACTTCGGCTGGAAGCGGAAGAACGGGGTGGCGCTCTCGGTCGCGAGCGCCTCCTCGAGCGAGGTCTCGTCGATGATCAGGAACGCCTGGTTGCCGTTCTGCAGCAGCGTCGCCTGACCGATCCGGCCGGGGTAGGTGTCCTCGGTGACGAAGCGCTGACCGCGTCCGTTGACGAGGATGCCGCGCGCCATCATCTGCGGATCGCCGAAGATGGCCACCTCGCTGGCGTCCATGTGCGCGAGCTCGGCGCCGAGCGCTTGGGCCAGCCGAATGCCGATGCCGTCGTGTTCCTCGATGGCCGCACCTGGCCTGCCGCTCAGCCGCGGGGTGTAGCGGTCGATCATCTCGGTGTCGTAGGCGAAACTGCCGGTCGCCAGCACCACACCGCGCGCGGCCCGCACGGCGACGGGCTTGCCGTAGGTGGTGGCCAGCACGCCCACCACCCGGTCCTCTTCGTCGACGACGAGCCGACGGATACGGGTGTCGTACTCGACGTCGATCTCGAGCTCGGCGACGGTGTCGGCGAGTGGCTTCATCAGCATGTAGCCGCCGCTGCGCTCACCGATCTTCTTGCCCGCCAGCTCCGGAACATGGCCGCGCGGAGCGGGTTCGGCGATGTCGAGGAACGGAGCGGAGTTCTCGCCGCCGGAGTACATCAGACCTTCGTCGTGCGGGGGCTCCCAGCCCGGCTCGCCCCAGAACGACTCCTTGAACGGCACACCGCAGTCGACGAGCCAGTTGTAGTGCTCGACGCTGCCCGCGCAGTAGTCGTTGATCTTGGCCTCGTCGACGCCGGGCCCGAGCGCCGCGGTGAGGAACGCCGCCATGTTCTCCGGGGTGTCGTCGAATCCGAGCGCCTTCTGCAGCGGTGTGCCGCCACCGAGGTAGACGAATCCGCCCGCCAATGCCGCCGCGCCGCCCCAGCCGCCGGTTCGTTCCAGGATGAGCACCTTCGCACCGGCCCGCGCGGCTTCGATCGACGCGCACACGCCCGCGATGCCGAAACCGGCCACCACCACATCGGCCTCGAAATCCCAGTGCGTCACCTCGCTCGCGCGCAGCGGGCGGACGGTATCGATCCGATGTGGCTGGTTGCTCACGGGCTTCCTCCGGTGCTCGGGGTGCGGGCGTTACCGCCCATCCTTGGAATGGTGCCGCCAATAGCGCGACAAAACAAGAACGTGTTACAGATTCTCCCGCCCAGCGGGATACTTGCACGCAGATCGGGCTCCGGTACGGTGGCGATCGAACCGACATAGACGAGATCTGGTGGTGATGTGATGAGCGCGAACATTCGAGACATTGCGGTGCAGACCCTGGCGGGCGAGGACACCACACTGGGCGAGCTGGCGGGCGAGCGAGCAGTGCTGCTGGTCAACGTGGCTTCCAAGTGCGGCCTGACCCCGCAGTACAGCGCCCTGGTGGAGTTGCAGAAGACCTACGGCGAGCGCGGTTTCACCGTGATCGGCTTCCCGAGCAACCAGTTCATGGGTCAGGAGCCGGGCAGCGCCGAGGAGATCCAGGAATTCTGCTCGGTCACCTACGGCGTCGACTTCCCACTGTTGGCCAAGGCTGACGTCAACGGCGACGAGCGGCACCCGCTCTACTCCGCACTGGTCGAGACGGCCGATGCCGAGGGCGCGGCGGGCGATGTGCAGTGGAACTTCGAGAAGTTCCTCGTCGGTCGCGACGGCACGGTCGCAGGCCGGTTCCGCCCGCGCACCACCCCCGATGCCGCCGAGGTCGTCCAGGCGATCGAGGCCCAGCTCTGAACTACTGAGCGTTCGCCAGCAGCGCGTACTGCGCCGCGGCCTGGCGTCGAACCCCCGCGGGTTCGGCGCCACTGACGAAGGCGCCGTAGCGGCGGTAGCTCACAAAGCAGCGGGTCAGCGCCGGCGCGCTGCCCGCCCGGCGCTCCACACACCGCGCCTGCGGCAAGCCGTCCGGCGCCGCGACAGGGTGCGCGGCCGCGCTGCGCGTGTCCTGCCAGGTGCTGCCGAACGTGGTGGCCGCGGCGTCGTCACGAAACCGGAACAGCGTCGTGCTGTAGGAATGCGCGACGCTGTCCACCCCACCACGATCCCAGGCCGCACCGAGCTCGGCGGGTTCGGTGGGGCGGTAGTGCAAGCCGGCGCGGCCCGGCCACGACGCGAACTCGCGCGAGGCGATGGCGATCTGCTGATTGGCCGGACCGGGAATCAGCGTGCGCCGCAACAGATCATCGGGATCACGGGGCAGGTCGGCGATCCGGTCGGACGCGGTCGGAGTGAACTTGTCGAGCAGGGGTATCTGGGCGTCGAGGACCGCCGCGACGCGCTTGGCGAGTGCATCGATGTCCGGTGACGGATGCTGCAGGAACAGGCTCACCACGATCTCGCCGTGGGCGAAGGTCGCCCCGATCGTCTTGATGCCCGGTCGCCAATGCGCTTGTGCGGCAGGGTAACCCGGGATCGGCACCGGCCGGTTGTCCGGGCTGACCCCGAAATCGGTCGCCTCGAGTTCGCGCGCCGCCTCTGCGGCGATCTTCGCGCCGGGAAAACGCAACAGCACGACCCTGGTGATCCGCGCGTCGGTCTCGATCGCGGGTTTCGCCTTGTCGAAAGCCTGGGAGCCCTCGGCGATGTCGAAGCCGACGATCATCCGATGCCGTTCCAGCACACCGAGATTGACATTGGAGATCGCCGAGGCATCCGAGGCTCGTCGCGGCGTATCCAAGACATCGGTGCCCCAGCTATGGGTCAGCGCCGGATCGACCTCGTGCGGAAACACCACCGCCCCCGCCATCCGCAGACCTTCCAGAATCGGCCCGTCCGTGGGCTTTCGGCCGATCTCGATATCGGCGGGCACCGTCGTATAGCTGCCGACATCGAGGGACCGGACGTCGATCTCGCCGGGCGTCGCGGTGCCGTCGACGGTGCCGCAGCCGACGAGCAGAACCGCGAGTGCGCCCAGAGCCAGTCGCGCGGTCACAGGGGTGCGGTGCTCAACCATTGGTCGATCATCTCCTGATGGGTGTGGCCCTTCCAGTACACCTGGAGCAGCACAGTCGAATACGGTGCTGCGTCGAAGCGCACCAGCAGCCATGGTCCGGTGGAACCGTTGAAACTGTGCACGGTCAGCGGCCTGCCGTACCTCGACCGCAACTGCTGGGTCGCCCCGGCGGGCAGGGTCGCGACGAACCGCCCGACGGTCTCGGCGTCGGAGTGCGCCATCACCTGCAGCTGCACGCCCTCGCGATCGGTGCAGTCGAACCCCGTGTCCCACACGGCCTGCGGGCTCTTCGTCGCGAAACTGCACCGCAGCCCCCGATACCCTTCGCTGTCGGGACTCGCGGGCAGCAGGTCGGGGAACATCGCGATCGTCGGTCGTGCTGCCGCCCACGCATCGAGAGTGGTGGTGGTCGGCGCGATGGTCGTGGTCGTCGGCCCCGCAACGGTGCTTCCGGATCCTCGGCTCATGAGCACTGCCGTCACGATCGTGAGCGCCGTGACCAACCCGATCGCGCCTACGGCCCACCATGCCGCGCTCCCTCGGCGAGTGCCCGCTCCGTTAAAGCCTGCCCGATTGTTCACATCGAAGCCTCGACCGCCCGCGACACCGGCGGCCGCCACAGGTTGTCTGCCCATCGGGGTGACCTGTTGACCTCGATCGTCGGGCACGAGGACTCCGGCGGAGTCGGTCACCGGACGCGTCGGAGCGAGTCCTGTCGTCAGCGCCGTGGTCGCCGCCGCGACCATCTGCGCGCAACTGGCGAATCGGTGATCGGGATCTTTGGCGAGTGCCCGTGCGAACACCACGTCCACCGCGTCGGGCAGACCCGGCACCAGTGGGCTGATCCGCGGCACCGGTTGCATCAAGTGCGCACCCACCAACGCACCCGCGTTGGTGGCGGTATACGGCGGCCGCCCAGCGAGCAGGTGAAACAGTGTGCACGCCAACGAATACTGGTCTGATTGCGGGCCCGTGGCGCGTCCGTCGAGTTGCTCGGGCGCCGCATACCGCAGCGTCGCCACCAGCGTCCCGGTCCGGGTCAGCGCGGTGGCCTCATCGATGGCCTTCGCGATCCCGAAATCAGTGAGCAGCACCCGCTCACCACTGCCACCCGCACCCTCGCTCAGCAGGATATTGGCCGGTTTGACGTCGCGATGCAGCAAACCGGCCGCATGCGCGCAATCGAGCGCGTCCGCCGTCGCCCGCGCGATCCGCAACGCCCGATCCGGTGCCAAAGCCCCTGTCCGCAGCGCTGATTCGGCATCGCTGCCCGCGACATACTGCATCGCGATCCACAGTCGCCCGTCCTCGCTGCCCCGATCGTGAATCGCCACGATGTTGGGATGATCGAGGCGGCCCGCAAGCTCGGCCTCGCGCTCGAACCGTCCACGGAACACCGGATCCGCCGAGAACGAGGAGTGCAGCAGTTTCACCGCGACGAGTCGCGGTAGTCGCGGATGCCGGGCGGCGTAGACGCTGCCCATCCCACCCGACCCGAGCACCCGCTCGATGCGATAACCGGCGACGATGTCACCGGGCCCGAGCTCGTGCATGGTGCCACGCTAGCTCAGGACCGATGACCACGCGATCGGCACACTCAGCGGCTGATCCTGCGCACGGCGCGTCCGATCGGTGCGCGCGACGGTCACCGGGAGCACGCGCGGCGCCAACACCAGCAGGGCGAGCCCGATCGGCACATTCACCAGGAACACCCCACGCCAACCAGTGCCGCCCCGGTTCGCGTCGACGATTAACCCACCCAGAATCTGGCCCGCCAGCAGACCGCCGGAGACGATCGTTGCCGCATAGATACTGAGCGCCCTGGCCCGTTCCGCTCCGGTGAACGTGCGCTGGATCAGCGTCATCACCTGCGGCGCCATCGCGGCCGCGCCGATGCCCTGGGCGAATCGGAACACGATGAGCGACTGGTCGTTCCACGCCGACTCGCAGGCGAGTGAGGCCAGGGTGAACACCACCCGACCCGCGATGAACGTGCGCCGCTGAGTGAACCGGTCACCCAGGCGCGCACCACCGATCAGCAACACCGCGTAGGCGATCACATAGCCGGCGACGATCAATTGCAGTGCGGCCCCGTCGGTATCGAGGTTCGAGCGAATGGACGGAATGGCGACATTGACAATGGAGCCGTCGAGCACCGCCATGAACTGGCCGGTGAGGATCACGACGAGCACGGCGATCGAGCGCCTGCCCGCCACCGAATCGGGCGCCGGGTCTGGTTCGAGCATCTGGATCATGCTCTGATCGTGGGACCGGCAGGCGCTGGAGGAATAGGAGCCCATCGATACGGGTACTCCGGGTACCCGGCTCCGTGTTCTGGTCGGGCGCGGGTCGGAATAGCTTGTCTGCCAACGCAACCGATGCTCTAGGCTGAAATCGTCCCCTCGGCTCCGATGCTCGAAAGGCGCTACCGATGTCGCATTCTTCTGCCGCCTACCCCAGCGCTGTCCCGGTCGGGGTCGACACCACCCGTGCGAGTATCGCTCGCGTCTACGACGCCGCGCTCAACGGCAAAGACAACTTCGACGTGGATCGCCAAGTGCTGGAACAGGTTCGCACCGTCGCCCCCCAGGTCAACGATCTGGCCTGGGCCAACCGTGATTTCCTCATCCGCGCCTGCCGGTTCCTGGCCAGGGCGGGCATCGACCAGTTCCTCGATCTCGGATCGGGTCTGCCCACCGCGGAGAACACCCACCAGGTGGTCCAGCGGGTCAACCCCGGGTCCAAGGTCGTCTACGTCGACAACGACCCGTCGGTTCTCGTGCACGCGCAGGCGTTATTGGCGAGCAACAGCCGCACCCGCATCGCCGAAGCCGACATCTTCCGGCCCCTGGAAGTTCTCGGTAACCCGACAGTGCGCCGCGAACTCGACTTCACCCGCCCGCTGGCCCTGTTCCACATCGGCACGCTGCACCACTACCTGGGCGAGGACGGCCCGGCCCTGATGCAGACCTACATCGACGCACTGCCCTCGGGTTCGTTCGTGGCGATCGCCCACTTCCACGACCCGGAGACCGCCGAGTACAGCGAGCTCGCCAAGAAGATGGAAGAGAAGTTCATCCACAGCCCGATGGGCAGTGGGCGCTTCCGTACCCGCGACGAAATCCAGGCGATGTTCGGCAATCTCGAGATGGTCGAACCCGGCCTCGTCCGCTGCGACGACTGGTGGTCCGACGGCCCCCACCTCACCCCGCTCTCCGACGTCCGCAACTGCATCGTCGCCGGCGTCGGCCGCAAACCCTAGACCTCGCGCCGATCCGGGCCGGGTCGGCGGAGGGACAGCGCAGCGCGCCCTATGCTGTCGGGCGTGGCACGCACCGAAGGAACTCGAGCGCCCGGCCGCCCGGCCGGGGCCAGCCGTGACGCCGTGCTCGACGCGGCGGTCGAGGCCTTCCTGGCAGGTAAGCGGGTCGACGCGAATGCCATTGCCGCCCAACTCGGTCTCGGCCGCACCAGTATCTACCGGTGGTTCGGCTCCCGGGACGGACTGGTCGGTGCGGCGCTGGCGCGCCAGCTCGATCGCATGGTCGCCTACGCCGAACGGCACAGCACCGCTACCGGCGGCGAACGGCTCGTCGAGATCCTCGACCGCGCCATTCACTGGCTGGTCGAGGACGGTTCGCTGCGCACCTACTTCGATCAGGAGTCCACGGCGGCATTGCGCGTGATCACCCGCAGCGACGGGGTGGTGCACCCGGCGGCGGTCTCGATCGTCGAAGGTCTGCTCGAACGTGCCGAGCAGCAGGGGTATCGTCCGCCCATCGACCGCGCCACCCTCGCGTACGCCCTGGTCCGGCTGTGGGAGGCGTTTCTGTACAACGACGCCGTGGCGGGTTTCCAAGGTGACGTGGAGCGGTTGAGCCGCGTCCAGGTCGCTTTGCTGCGGGCCTAGGTGTAGCTGCCCGTCTGCCGCACGCCCGCGCAGTACCACCCGGCGATTGCGTCCAGCGCCGACCGCCGCGGTATCGGTTGTCGTGTGCGGTGCCATTCGTCTGCCGCCGCCAGAGTCGCCCCGATGAGGCCGTAGGCGAGCAGACGGGTCCGATGCCGACCGTCGTCGTCTGGATGCAGATGAGTGGCAAGCTCGGCGACGAATTCGCCCAGGGCCGTAGCGATTCGGGCCTCGACGGCGTGGTCGCCGAGGGCGCCGGAATTGAAAACCAGCGTCGATGTGGAATGCGGGCCGGACTCGACGAGGCCGAACAAGACTTCCACGGTGCGCCACACCCGATCGAAATCGGAGCTCGCCGCGTCGCGGACCTCGCTCAGCCGGTCGGTGAGCTCGGCCAGGTACTCCAGAATCACCGCGAGGTAGAGCTCGCTCTTGGTCGAGAAATACCGGTAGAGAACGGGTTTGGTGACATCGACGACCGCGCTCACGATGTCCATCGTGGTGCCGTGATAGCCGTGCGCGGTGAAGCTCGTCCGCGCGGCCGTGACGAGCCGACCGCGCTGGGTGCTGTGACGGGTGCCGGATCGGGCCGTCGCGAAAGAAGTGCTCATGTGCCGGATCCCTGCTTCCATTTGATACACGAGGAACTCTATGTAACATACTGGACCATGCAACTGGCCTTCACCGAGGACGAGCTCGCCTTCCGCGACGAGCTTCGTTCCTTCTTCGACCGTGAGATCCCTGCCGACATCCGCCAGCGGAACCGGCACATGCACGAGCTGAGCAAGAACGACTACGTCAGCACCCAACGCATCCTCAACAGCGCCGGGCTGGCCGTACCGAACTGGCCCGTCGAATGGGGCGGGCGGGACTGGTCGGCGGTGCAGCACCACATCTGGCATCACGAAATGCAGCTCGCCTCGGTGCCCGAGCCGCTCACCTTCAACGCCAACATGATCGGCCCGGTACTCGCCGAGTTCGGCTCGCCCGAGCTCAAGCAGCGATTCCTGCCCGCGACGGCGAATCTCGACATCTGGTGGTGCCAGGGCTTCTCCGAGCCCGACGCCGGATCTGATCTGGCCTCGCTGCGCACCGTCGCGGTCCGCGACGGTGACGACTACGTGGTCAACGGGCAGAAGACCTGGACCACCGCCGCCCAGAGCGCGGACTGGATGTTCTGTCTGGTCCGCACCGACCCCACCGCGCCGAAGAAGCAGGCGGGCATCTCGATGCTGCTGTTCGCCATGGACACCCCCGGCGTGACAGTGCGGCCGATCGAACTGATCGACGGTGGCTTCGAGGTCAACGAGGTGTTCCTGGAGAACGTGCGCGTCCCGGCCGATCAGCTGGTCGGCCAGGAGAACCAGGGCTGGACCTACGCCAAATTCCTGCTCGGCAACGAACGCACCGGCATCGCCGCGGTCGGGCAGACCAAGGTCCGCCTGGAGTTGGCGAAGGAATACGCCGCCCAGACCCGGCTCGGCACCGGCACACTCCTCGACGACCCGGCCTTCGCCGCCCGTATCGCCGACCTCGACAACGAGCTGCTGGCACTGGAGCTGGTGCAGCTGAGGGTTGCGGCGAGCTCGAGCGGGGGCGCCCCGAACCCCGTCTCCTCGATTCTCAAATTGCGAGGCACCGAACTGCAGCAGGCCGTCACCGAACTGCTCGTCGACATCGCGGGCCCCGCCGCCGTGGCCCGGGTGGGCGAGACCGACGACTGGGCGCGCCGCACCATCGCCGGATACCTCAACTACCGCAAGACCTCCATCTACGGAGGATCGAACGAAGTGCAGCGCACCATCATCGCCTCGACCATCCTCGGACTGTGAGTTATCGCCATGGATTTCACCTTCACCCCTGAACAGACCATGCTGCGCGACACCGTGCGCAGCGTGCTGACCCGCCACTACACCCCCGAGCGTCGTGCGGAGGTGATCGCCGATGATCCCGGCTGGGATCCGAAGGTGTGGGCGGCCTTCGCCGAGATCGGTCTGCTCGGGCTGACCGTGTCGGCCGAGGACGGCGGCATCGGCGGCGGCCCCATCGAAACCATGCTCGCCCTGGAGGAACTCGGCCGCACCCTGGCGCCGGAACCGGTCTTCGACTGTGCCCTGCTGCCCGCCCTCATGATCGGCCGGGCAGGCACCCCGGACCAGTGCGCGGCCCTGCTGCCCGGCATCGTCGACGGCGAGCAGCTGTTCGCCTTCGCCCAGGCCGAGCCCGGCCTCCGTTGGCCGTACACGCAGGTGGAAACGCTGGCGCTGGACAACGGAGACCAGTGGACGCTGACCGGTCGCAAAAGCCCTGTGTCCTATGGGGATCGGGCCGACCGGCTGATCGTCTCGGCCGTGGTGCCCACCGGCGAGACCGCACTGTTCCTGGTCGATGCCCGTGACGCGGCGGTCGTGCGCACCGCCTACCGCACCTACGACGGGCGCCGCGGCGCCGATATCGAATTGCGTAATGCGCCTGCCGAACTGCTCGGCACCAGCCTCGATGCCGGCGCGGTCATCGACGAAGCCGTGATCACCACCCAAGCCGCACTGGGTGCCGAATCCGTGGGTGCGATGGCCGAGGCGCTGCGCCTCACCACCGAATATCTGAAGACCCGCAAGCAGTTCGGTGTCGCACTGCGCACCTTCCAGACCCTCACCCACCGAGCCGCGGACATGTACGTCTCGCTGGAACTGGCCCGCAGCATGAGCCTGTACGCGTCGATGTCCTTGGCCGACGGAGTAGTCGACCCCACGGTGGCCTCCCGTGCGAAGCGGCGGATCGACCTCTCCGGCAAACATATCGGCCAACAGGCGATCCAGCTGCACGGCGGCATCGGCATGACCGCCGAATATCCGGTCGGCCATTACACCGCGCGGCTCACCACCATCGAGCACACCCTCGGCGACACCAGCGATCACTTGCGCTACCTGTCGGGCCTGCTGGGCGAGCATCAGATGGCGGAGATCTGATGCGTATCCGTGGCGCGGTCCTCGACCACCCCGACCGGCCGCGGCCCTTCGCGTCGTCGCGCCCGATCGGGGTCTACGACCTCGAACTCGACGAACCGGGCCCGACCGAGGTGCTGGTCCGCATCGAAGCAGCCGGTGTGTGCCACTCCGACCTCAGTGTGGTCGACGGCAATCGGTTGCGGCCGCTACCCATGCTGCTCGGTCACGAAGCGGCGGGCATCGTGGTGACACTCGGCGAGCAGGTCGACGATCTGGCCGTCGGCGACCGGGTGGTCATGTCGTTCCTGCCGCGCTGCGAGCGCTGTGCGGCGTGCGCCCGCGGCGGGGCGCTGCCCTGTACCGAAGGAACCCGAGCCAACACCGCGGGTGAACTCCTGCACCACCCCGGCAGGCTGACCAGGGCCGGACAGCCGGTGCGCCATCACCTCGGCGTCTCCGGATTCGCGACGCACGCGGTGATCGACCAGGCTTCGGTCGTCGCGGTCGGCCCTGATGTGCCGCCGGAGGTGGCGGCACTGTTGGGGTGCGCCGTGCTCACCGGCGGCGGCGCCGTACTCAACGTCGCCGACCCGGGCCCCGAGGACGACCTGATGGTGGTCGGGCTGGGTGGCGTGGGAATGGCCGCGCTGCTCACCGCGACCGCGATCGGCGTGCGGCGCATCGTGGCGGTCGATCGCCTACCCGCCAAGCTCGAAGCCGCCCGCGACCTCGGTGCCACCGAAACATACACACCCGAACAGGTTGCGGCGCAAGGAATTCGAGCGCGCTACGTGATCGAGTGCGCCGGTCACCCGGCCGCGTTCGAAACCGCCTTTTTGGCCACCGCTGCCGGTGGAACCACCGTCACCGTCGGCCTGCCCGCCCCGTCGGCCACCGTGACGCTGTCCCCGCTGATGTTCACCGCGGAGGCCCGCACCGTGGTCGGAAGCTACCTCGGCTCGGCCGTGCCGGCGCGCGACATCCCTCGCTACGAGCAGATGTGGCGGGCAGGTCGGCTGCCGGTCGAGAAACTGATCTCGGCCCGCATCGGACTCGACGACCTCAACGAGGCGATGGATCAGCTCGCCGACGGTGCTGCTGTGCGCCAGGTGATCGTCTTCGCACCGGAAGGGCACACACGATGACATCCACTCTTTCCGACCTCCCGGTCGCCCAGTTCCTCGGCGGACACTGGGTGGACAGCGCGACGACGATGCCCGTGCACAACCCCGCCACCGGCGCACAGATCGCGACCGTCGCCGACGGCGACGACGCGACGGCCCTGGCCGCGTTGGACGCCGCGGCCGCCGCGCAGCAGGCCTGGGCGGCCACCGACGCCCGCCACCGCAGCGACATCCTCCTGCGCGCGTTCCATCTGCTGCATGCCGACGCCGAGCGGATCGCGCGCACGATCACCCTGGAGATGGGCAAACCGCTCGCCGAGGCACGCGGCGAAGTCGCCTACGGCGCCGAGTTCCTGCGCTGGTTCGCCGAGGAGACCACCCGCGGCAGCGGAGCCTACTTCCCGGCACCGAGCGGCGGACGCCGCATCGCTGTCCGGAAACAGCCGGTCGGCCCGGTCTTCGCGATCACACCGTGGAATTTCCCCCTGGCCATGGTCACCCGCAAGGTGGCCCCCGCGCTCGCCGCGGGCTGCACCGTCGTGCTCAAGCCCGCGCCCCAGACCCCGCTCACCGCACTGGAATTCATGCGGATCCTGGTGGAAGCAGGAGTGCCACCTGGTGTCGTCAACTGTGTGACGACCTCACGCGCGCCGCTGGTGTCGGCGCCGATTCTCGCCGACCGGCGGCTACGCAAGATCACGTTCACCGGCTCCACCGCCGTCGGCCGCACCCTGCTCGGGCAAGCCGCGCAGGGAGTCCTGCGGGCCTCGATGGAGCTCGGCGGCAACGCCCCCTTCGTCGTTCTGGAATCCGCCGATCTGGACAAGGCCGTCGACGGCGCGGTGCTCGCCAAACTGCGCAACGCCGGACAGACCTGCGTCGCCGCCGACCGCTTCCTGGTTCACCGATCGCGGGCCGCGGAGTTCACCGAACGATTCCTCACCGCCGTCGCCGCGCTGCCGGTGGGCGACGGCCTCGACGAATCCACTCGCATCGGACCCGTGATCGACGGCGCGGCGGTGCAACGGATCACCGCGCTCACAGATGAAGCGGTCAGCCAGGGCGCACACCTGCACACCGTCGGCGCCGAGATCGACGGATCCGGTCACTTCCTCCGACCCGCGGTCCTGACCGACGTCGACACCCGGACCCGCCTGTGGAATTCGGAGGTATTCGGCCCCGTCACCGCGATCCGCACCTTCACCGACCCGGCCGAGGCGCTCCGCCTGGCCAACGACACCGACTCCGGCTTGGCCGGTTACGTGTTCGGGGAAAACTTCGGCGACACCCTCGATTTCGCCGAAGCACTCCAGACCGGCATGGTCGGCGTCAACACCGGCGCGATCTCCGACCCGGCCGCACCCTTCGGCGGGATGAAGTCCTCCGGCCTGGGCAGAGAAGGTGGCAGCACCGGACTGGAGGAATACCAGGAGGTGCAGTACCTGGCCATTGCCCGCTGACGACCCGCGCCTATGCCGATCCGGGTACCGGTACCACCTGGATACCGGGATCGGCCGACAACGTGCTGCGCCGGGTGTTCACGACGCCCGATTGCTGTAACCCCTACGCGCACAACGCTGATGACCTGCGCAGGATGGTGGCCTACCTGCGCGGCGCCTACGCCAAACACTTCGACGACCCGACATGGCAGCGCCTGGTCGACGGATTGTGTACCGACAGCCTAGCTTTCGCGATGCTGTGGGCGAGCAACGATGTGGCGGTGCCGATCAGCTTGATCAAAGAGGCCCGACACCTGGCCATCGGATCGATCATCCTGCATCTCACCAACCTGTCCCTGCCGCTGATCGACGGCGCCTGGGTGCAGATCTTCACTCCGGTCGACGAGGTGCAGGGCGCGAGGCTGACCAGGCTGTTGGCGATGAGCGACGAGCAACGTCGCGCAGTCTGGGTCGACCACGTCGCACAGGTGCACGGCGCCGGCCGCCCGTCGGCCTACAACGCTGGGAGTAGTTCGTCGCCGTAGACGCGGAGACAGCGCAGCGCGAGCTCGATGTGCACCCGTCGGCTCTCGATCGTATGACCCAGGCGGCGCTCCGCCTGTCTGAGTCGATACCGGACGGTGTTGCCGTGCACTCCGAGCAGACTCGCGGTCGCGTCGATATTGCCTCCGGCGCACAGGAATTCGAGCACCGTGTCGCGAAGGCGCGCGATCGGCTCGCTCCGATCGGCGAGTGGGCCGAGTTCGCCCTCGATGAGCGCGCGCACGGATTCGATATCTCCGTCGCCGGTGAGCAGGCAGACCAGGTCGACGTCCCGGTAGGCGGTGACCGCGCTCGCGTTGCGCGCGCTGGTCGCGATCCGCTGCGCGGCACCGGCTTCCAGGTGGCTGCGTCGAAAGCCCGCCAGGCCGGAACGCGGGGTACCGATCGCGAGATGAATGTGCGCGATCGGCGGCACCGGCACATCGGCGAGGTCCGGGAAATGTGAGGTTGCCATCCAGGCCCACAGGCCGTGGACGCCGCTGCTGATCAGGAGCGGCGGTGGCGCCCCGAGGGCGTAGGCGATGTGGGAGGCGTGCTCGCGGAGCAGACCGGTCGCGTGTCGAGCGGGCACCTCCCGGTCGGTCCAGAGAATGAGCGCGACATGGGAGTCGTCCATCGGGTATCCGAGATAGTCGGGCGAATCGGCTGACGGCGCCGGCTCCCCGCGCAGGATGGCCTGAACGATCTCTGTGCGCTGGGCATCGAAGTTGCGGGTGTGGTGCTCACGCTCGTTCATATACGCGGCGACGATGCCGTCGAGGCAGGTGTCGAGCCACTGCGTGCTGTGTTCCCAGAAGATGACCAGGACGGCCCCGCGCAGCTCGGGATCGGGAATCTGCTGGTGGAGCACCTGGGTGATGTATCGCCACAACCCCCGCTGCGCGGCTCGGTAGGTCTTGAGCAGCATGTCCACGCCGTAGCCGCGGCGGGCCACGGTCCGCGCGCCGTCCACGGCCTCGGTGGGTGGGCGCGCCTCGAACTGCGTGCGCCCGATCACCGCGAGGAAGCCCAACCAGTGGGCTCTGGTGGCTGCCCGGACTTCTCGATGGACTTCGACATCGGCAAGGTAGTGCGGGAACGTCTCCTGGATCGCGGAGTCGACAGCGGCCAGGATCAGTTCGGACTCGGACTCCGACCGCATCCGCAGCGCGAAAGCCGCGAGCCATTCGAACGCCGATGCCTCGTCTGCCACGGTGGTCGCCGTCAACTCGCGACCGTGGCGTTCCGTGCGCGGGATCGCCGTCTTCACCGCACGGTCAGGTGGTAGTCGGGCTGTGCGAGGTGCCCGGATGTGGTGTCGGAGGGAGCGGATACCAGCATAGGTGCACCTTAGCGCAACCGGACTGTCGTGTCCGGATATTTCCTGGTCTGCGATGTGCAACGGTGGGGATTGTGGGGGCGTACGAATCGTGCATTCGTGCTTGGAAGGGCGAACAAATTTGAAAAATTCAGTTGGTAGGGCAGGTTCTCGCTGCTACATTCGAATCGGTCAACGCCGGGCGGCATATATATTTCGTGTACAGCGTGGTACCGGAATCCGTCTGGCGTCGGCTGAATTTGTTCAATACTCGAAATACATATCGCTGGCTGCTAATTCTCGGTATTCGAATAGCGCTTCGGTAGGTCACCGGGGGAGCGAACGGCTCGCTGTTCAGGTGATCCGCTCGCGTTGTCGGACTCCCGGGCGTGCACATCCACAGCAGTTACGGCGCCGTTCGGCGCCGAACTGGATCGGCGGATGGGTAACGTTGCCCGGATGAGCTCGCCACGCCGTATCAACAGGGGACCTGCCGCTGCCGCGGAAAACCGCGTCGCTCTGCTCGTCGCGGCGAAGGCCACGTTCGCCGAACACGGGCTCGACGCTCCGCTGAACCTGATCGCGCGCACGGCGGGAGTAGGTCAAGGCAGCCTGTACCGGCACTTTCCGAGCCGTGAGGCGATTATTCTCGCGGTCTTCGAGGAGAACCTCGGCCAGTTGGAGTCGATGGTCGCCAATGTCGACTCGACTCTGGACGAACTGCTGGCGGAGATCGTCGACCAGATAGTCGAGGTCGCGGTCCTGTTCGATCTGTTTCGTCTCGCGGACAGCAGCGACCCGCGCCTGGTGGACATTATCGGGCGCCTCTACGCCTTGTTCGACGAGAAGCTCGCAGACGACAGTCGTCGCGGGAGTGTGCGCCGGGGCGTCACTGCCGAGGAGATCTTCCTGGCCGTGGGAATGCTGGGAGCGCTGCTGAACAAGACGCCGGAATCGGAACGCGCATCGGTGGCGGGCAAATGTTGGGGACTGTTGCTCCGCGCATTGTGTGACTAGAACTCGCGTACTTGACTAGCGAGACGATTGTGTCAAGAATACGTTCCAGCAACCGGATATCTGTGTCCGGTTGTGGTCGAGTATTCATGTCGATCCCGCGCTCGGTCTCGTTCGAAACGGCTGCTGGATTTCATCCGGTGTCAGGTATCAGATTTCAGGGGAAATTCTTGAAGAATGCACGCTCGATCGCCCCGATGATGTCGGCGATTGCCGCGCTGTCGGTGGCGTTCGCCTCGACAACAGCGTTCGCGCCGCCGGTATACGCGGTATCGGACCCGTTCTACAGCTACCGCGACAGCATGTCGCTGGCCGAAGTCGAACCCGGTACTGTCCTGGACAGCCGGACCACGACCTATCACCTCGCCGGCATCCCCACGCCGATCACGGCGGTGCAATTGCTCTACCGGACGACCGACGCCCGGTATCGACCCAGTGCCAACGTCACCTCCATCTTGATCCCGCCCGGCGGAGCGGATCCGACACGGGCGGTCGCCTACCAGTCCTTCTACGACTCACTCGACCCGGAGCACAGTCCCTCGCGCTCGATCGCCGGTGATGTCAGCTTCGGTGGCATGGTGCTGACCTCGGAGGCCACGGTGATCGCTGACCTCCTCGCCCGCGGCTACACGGTGATCATCGCCGATACCGAAGGGCAGCAGGCGAATTTCGCGGCGGGCCCCGAGTACGGCATGAACACCCTCGACTCGATCCGGGCAGCAGTCCGTTCCGAGGCCACCGGGCTCACGGCACAGACACGCATCGGCCTGGTCGGCTACTCCGGCGGCGCGATAGCGACCGACTGGGCGGCGGCGCTGGCACCGGAATACGCCCCCGACGTGAACGCGAACCTCGTCGGCGCGACCCAGGGTGGTCTGCTGGTCAATCCCGCGCACAACCTGCGCTATGTCAGCGGCAGCGTCGGCTGGTCCGGTGTGGCCGCTATGGCGATCATCGGTGTCGCCCGCTCCTATGACATCGATTTCTCGACCTATCTGAGCGCTTACGGTGCGCAGGTAGTCGGCGCACTCCGGTCTGCATCGATCGCCAACGTGCTGTTCCAGTACCCGGGCCTGAGCTGGCAGCAGATGGTCAAGCCCGAGTACCTCGACCCCAATACCGTCGCGCCCCTTGTCGAAGTGGTCGGCAAGGTCAACCTCGCGAACGCGCCGACACCGACCATCCCGCTCTACATCGCCCAAGGCGCCAACGGAGTTCTCGAAGGCACGGACGGTAGCAAGCCGTCGACCGGCGCCGGTGACGGTGTCATGGTCGCCGGTGATGTCCGCAGCCTCGCCCGGCAGTACTGCGCGGACGGAAACCCCTTCGTCGAATACCGGCAGTACGACGAGCTCAGCCACGTTCCGACCTTGGCCGCGTGGAGTGCCGGCGCCGTCTCGTGGATCGATGCCCGCTTCGCGGGTGAGTCCGCCGGGTCGAGCTGCGGGACGATCCCCGAGGGCAACCCGCTGACATCGGATCTGTGATGTCGGGCTGCCGGTCGCTTGCGACCGGCAGCTGTCGTCATCGATCGCAACCGATCAGTGCATCACCGCTGAGGCAGATGCCGGTAGGCGGAGTAGTCGAGGTAACCCTGGTCGCCTCCGGCGTAATAGGTCGCCTCGTCGGCCTCGTCGAGCGGAAGGTCGGACCGCAGCCGCTCGACCAGGTCAGGGTTGGCCACAAACGCCCGCCCGAAGCTGATCACATCTGCGCCCAGCTCGAGCCAGTGATCGGCGGCCTTGCGGTCGGTAAAGGTGGCGCCCAACGGCTTCGAGGGATTCATGATCATGGTGCCGGGCCATGCTCGGCGCAGCCCGACCAGGATCTCCTCGTCCGCGGTCGCCTCCAGGTGCACGTACGCCAGGTCGTGCCGGGCGAGCTCGGCCAAGAGCGCGCCGTAGAGCTCGGGGACTTCTTGCTCGACCGCGTCCCAGATCCCCGCACCGGGACTGAGCCGGATGCCGACCCGGTCGCCGCCGATCGCTGCCACGGTGGCCTCGACCGCCTCGACGGCGAAGCGGATCCGGCCGGTGATCGAGCCACCGTATCGGTCGGTTCGCTGATTGGCGCTGTGGGAGAGGAACTGCCCGATCAGGTAGCCGTTGGCGCCGTGCAGTTCGACTCCGTCGAAACCCGCCTCGATCGCCCTACTCGCCGCCGCCGCGTACGAGAGCGCCTCAGGGGCGACTTCGGAAGTATCGAGCGCGCGGGGGACCGGTGCGGGTTGCGGGCCGGTCGGAGTGAAGACCATTACCTCCCGCGCGGCGACGGCAGAAGGGCCGACAGGTTGGCGACCGGTGGTGTCCGGGTGACTGATCCGGCCGCCGTGCATGATCTGCGCGAAGATCCGCCCGCCGTTCGCGTGGGTCGCCGCGGTGACTCGGCGCCACGACTGGACCTGAGCGTCGGTGTGCAGTCCCGGCGTCATCGGGCTGGACTGGCCGAGCAAGCTGGGCTGGATGCCCTCGGAGATGATCAGCCCAGCAGTCGCGCGCTGTGCGTAGTACGTGGCCATCGACGCTGTCGCCAAACCCTCGGCGTTGGAGCGCACGCGTGACATCGGCGCCATCGCGATCCGGTTCGGGAGCCGAAGGCCCGCAAGGTCATAGGAGTCGAACAGCGTTGTCTCGGTTGTCATGATTCGACGGTAAGACCTACCATTGACGTCAGAGGCAAGCGTTTGCGATGGAGGTCACAGTGCGGATCGGTCAGCTGGCAGAGCAGGCAGGGGTGAGTGTCCGTTCGCTGCGCTACTACGAAGAACAGGGGCTGCTGTACAGCACGCGCAGCCCCAGCGGCCAACGGACCTACGTCGAGGGCGCTGTCGAGCGGGTCCGCCTGCTCCAGCGCCTCTACGCCGCCGGATTGCCGAGCCGCACCATCGCTGAGCTGCTCCCGTGCGTCGACTCGCCGAGCGCCGAGCAGACCGACGAGACCTGGGCGCGCTTACTGGAGGAACGCGATCGCCTCGACGCCCACATTGTCGAATTGCTTGCCGCCCGCGACGCCTTGGACGCAGTCGTCACGACGAACCGCCGCCATCGCCAGACCTACGTCGACCGGGTCGACGCTCGCTGACCGCGAGCACCGGTGTCGATGGCGGCTTCGCATCGGGTGCAATCGGTGGCAATGACTTACCCGCAGTACGAGCAGCAATCAGAGAGTGGGTGTCGTCTCAGCCGACGTGCTCGGCGGAGCGCTTGGGCTCTGAGCGATACCGGCTGGACGGGCCATCGATCCCGAGCAGCTTCCACACCTTGCGCGCGACCGGGTTCATCAACCCGATCTCCTCGGCCAACGCACGCACATCGACGTAATAGTCGGCGAAGGTCCGCTTGGCTTCCTTGGAACCGTAGAACAGGTCCTTACGGACCTCGGCGGGCATGTCGAACTGCTTGAAGAACGACTTCGGCGGCGTCGCGATGGCACGGCCGAGGACGAACATCACAATCGGCATCGCGATCGAGAGCACAGCCTTGTTCAACGCGGGCTGGGCAGGCACGTTCTTCTTCAGGAACTCGTGAGCGAAGGAGATATGGCGAGCTTCCTCGGCCACATGGATCGCCATCACACCACGCATGATCGGGTGGATATCGTCACCCGAGCGTAGGATGTCCTTCTGGATATGGTCGATCGGCTCCTCGCCGGCGAGCACGGCCATGAAGAAGAAGTTCGGCAACAACGCACCGGCCGGGGCGGCCAGGTGACGCAGCTGACGCACCAGCGGGTTCATACCCGGCACGTCGGCGACGCGGTTGACCATCTCCTGGAACATCAGAGTGTGGTTGTGCTCTTCGATCATCTCGTGCGAGCAGTACCGGAACTCCGGGTCGTTGTTCTTCAGGTTGAAGATGTGCTGCATCATGCCGATGATCAGAATGGCCTCGAACTGCAGGCCGACCTTGGCGACGTTGGCCTGACGGACCTTGCCGATCTCGATCTTCTGCTCCAGCGGCAACGCCTGGTACCAGGGGTGGCGACCGATGGGGTCAGCCGAGGTCACCAGGACCCAACGCTCGGGCTTGCAGTTCGGGTCGAAGTCGGGGGCGTCCCAGTCGATGTCCTCGAACGGGTCGAAGTGGCGATCGACCGATGCCTCGGACAGCATCAGCAACTTCTCGGCGTACGCCTGAGCCTCGGTGACTACAGGATCGACGTCAGGGGTGGTGGGCGCAGACATTGTTATCACTGCCTCTCCTCGAAAACTGTTGCTGTGTCTTCTGGTTACCCCTAAATGTGGAACCGTAACAACGCCGAAATCGGATTCCAGCTGTCGGACCGTAGGCGCCGAGCTCGAGCAGATATAAGGGTTTGTTGAGAGTGTGAACTGGGTAAGGACGCCAGGGTCTACTCGCTGGTAGCTTGTTGTGGCGTGTATCGCAATCTGCAAAAGCCCGGTGCGTCGGTGCGGGGCCCGGCGGACATGCGTCTACTCGCGCTGCCTGGTCAGGAGTTGCTTTGTTCAGTGAAGGAAATCTGAATTTCGTACAGAGCCCGGACGGTCATGCCGGGGCAGGTCTGTCGGGTGCACGCCGGTGAGTGCACCGATTCCTCGTTATTCGATCTCATCCCCACACGGGCCGTTCCTCTCGCCACAGGAGTTGGTGGCCGCGATCCATGGGCGCAGCGACTGTGATCTGCCGTTGGCGCGATGGGCTCGCACTCTCGGATCGTTGTATCGGGACTGGCTGTCCGAGCCCACTGCTGTTCGTGTCGGCCAACAGATTGTCGAGGTCGTGCACGACATCGACGTCTGGATCACCGCCCGACTTCCGCGCCCGCGCCCAGGTGTTCCGCGCGCCACCGATTCGGTGGGCGGGGTAATCGGTCGGGTCGCCGAGGCCGCTGCCTGCGCTCAATGGGCGCTACACAACACCCAGGACACCAACCAACGGCACCGAGCGTGGAACCATCTCGCCGAAATGCGCGAAGGCTACGAAGATATGGTGCGGTTGATACTCGATGGGTCTATCCATCTACCTAAGTCCTGGCCCAGCATCAGCTGGTCGGGCGCGACGATGTAGCTGTGGTCGCGATCCGGGCGAGTAACTCGCGAATCCGGATTGGTCCTGTGAAGACCGGGTAGGCACCAACCTATGGAGCTGATCGTTTGATCGCTACCCGAATCTCGATCAGGAGAGGTAGCAATGAAGGCAGTCACTTGGCAAGGCAAACGTAAAGTCGCCGTGGATACGGTGCCCGATCCTGAGATCGAGGCCCCCACCGACGCCATCATCCGGGTCACTTCTACCGCGATTTGCGGCTCGGATCTGCACCTGTACGAAGTACTCGGTGCCTACATGAGCGAAGGCGACATACTCGGCCACGAACCGATCGGCATCGTCGAAGAAGTCGGGTCGGCGATCACCGACCTCGCTGTCGGCGATCGCATCGTGGTTCCGTTCCAGATCAGTTGTGGTCACTGCTATATGTGCGACCACGGTCTGATGACCCAGTGCGAGACAACGCAAGTGCGTGAACAAGGCAGCGGCGCGGCATTGTTCGGCTACTCCAAGCTCTACGGTCAGGTCCCGGGCGGTCAGGCGGAATACCTGCGAGTACCGCACGCGGACTTCACGCATATCAAAGTACCCTCGGGGCCGGAAGACACCCGATTCCTCTACCTGTCCGACGTGCTGCCGACCGCGTGGCAGGCCGTCGAGTACGCCGAGGTGCCCGAGGGTGGCTCGCTCACCGTGCTGGGTCTGGGCCCGATCGGCGACATGGCCTGTCGGATCGCAGCCCAGCGTGGCCTGAAGATCTTCGGGGTCGACCGAGTGCCCGAACGGCTCGCTCGCGCAGCGCGATTCGGAGTCGAGACCATCGACTTGGATGCTGCTGGCGGTAAAGTCGCCGACATCATTCGCGAGGCCACCCATGGGCGCGGCACCGACGCGGTAATCGATGCGGTCGGTATGGAAGCCCACGGTTCCCCGGTTGCGGCCACCGCGCAATGGTCGGCCTCGCTCCTACCGGACGCGGTGGCGGAAAAGCTGATGAACACCGCGGGTGTGGACCGCTTGGCGGCGCTGCAGCTGGCTATCGACATCGTGCGGCGGGGCGGCACGATATCTCTGGTCGGCGTCTACGGCGGCATGCTCGATCCACTGCCGATGCGAGTCCTGTTCGACAAGCAGATCCAGCTCCGCATGGGGCAGGCCAATGTCAAGCGATGGGCCGAGGACATCATGGTGCTGCTGGGCGATGACGACCCGCTCGGCGTGGAAACCTTTGCCACCCACCGGCTCCCGCTCGCATCCGCACCCGAGGCGTACGAGATGTTTCAGCACAAGACCGACGGGGCCGTCAAAATAGTTCTCGACCCCGCCGTTCAACCGGGCTGAATGGCGGAGGTGTCGTCGAACCATCGGGGCAACGTGACGGTGGGCACGATGACGACACGGCGCGCTCGACGACGAGTCCCGGGACGATATGAGCGCTACGAGACTCCGAGGGGTGATGATGAGCTATGCGGACACGCTTCCATGAAGATCTCGAGCAGCTCGCAAACCAGCTACACACGATGTGTCTGCGCGATCGGGCGGCGATCGCGGCGGCGACAGGTGGGCTACTCAACGCGGATCTGGAACAGAGCGAGCGGGCCATCGAGATCTGTCAGGAACTCGACGCCCTGCGCGATCAGTGCGAACGCACTGCCGTGGCGCTGTTGGCGTTGCAGTCCCCGGTGGCCGGCGAGCTTCGCAAAGTAGTCACCGCGATCCAGCTGGTCGCCAACCTGCACAGAATGGGCGCCCTCACCGAGCACATCGCCGACATCGCGCGGCGTCGGCACCCCGAGCACGCGGTCCCTGAATCGATGCGCTCGATCGTGGCCCGGATCGGTGCGGCGGCGGTATCGATGGCGACGGCGGCCGCCGCGGTACTGGCCTCCGGCGATCCCGAGGATGCCGCCGGGTTCGAAGCCCAGGACGACACCATGGACCGGTTACATCGCGAACTGCTGACCGCTGTGCTCGCCAGCAACGAGCACGGTAACAAGGCGATGGTTGTCGATATGACGTTGCTGGGCCGCTACTACGAGCGGTTTGCCGATCACACCGTGGAAGTCGGGCGCCGAACGATCTTCATGGCCACCGGCTGCACACCCGAGGAGTGGGCTGCTGCCCGACACCGCGATCAGTAGTGCATCGGCCGCCCACGAACCACAGGTAACAGCAGCATCACGACCCGAGACAAACAGGGATCGACGTGCTCAAATGGGGGATATCAGTCGATCTTGACTGCACAGGACCGGCCGAGCAGCAGTGTGGCTTGCCGGTGGGTCCCACCGACCGGCGCGCACGCGCAGGGCCTGCACTCACATCGCAGCCATCGTGATTACCACCGCACATTTCGAAGGTATCGACACGAGGACATCGGCTCATGATTCACGATCTCGAACACAGCCCCGCCCGCTTCGCCGACTCCGACGATGATCCAGAGCAGACGTCGCTGAGCTGGCCCGACCCCAGCCCATTGCAATCCTGGTGGGACGAGGTCATGGGCGGCGGCTCACCACTTGCCAAGCCTCGAACCATCCGTTCCAGCGGTCAGCAGGCACCCTCGCTGCGTTCGGCATAGAGGGTCACGGGACATCCGTGCCATCCTCATGATCCGGGCGTGCGGGCGGTGGGTCTCGTTGGTACACATGCCCGTCGGCGGAGTGGGTCCGCGGTGAGCGGGTCAGCCAGATCGGTGAATACCGGCAGCCATTCGGTGAGCCCGGTCATGGTGATGATCCGGGAGAGGACCGAGGGCACCGGATCGACCGCGCTGACCCGGATGCCTCGGGCAGCGCCCTGCTGAGCGCAATGAGCCAGGTCCAGGACCGACCGGCACCCGATGAAGAAGGCGGCGTCGACATCGACGACCAGACACTTGGATTCCTCGGCCGCGGTGAGCGCGGTGTCGAGAATATAGCGCCACCGGTTCTGGGTGTAGGCGTCGATCTCGCCGTACACGGTCAAGATCGCGGCCGTACGCCGCATGCGCAGTTCTGCGCGCAGTCGCGTGCAGGTGTCGAGGGGGTCACCGTCGACAAGGACGGACAGGTCTTCGCTGTCGCGGAATCGGGGATCCATGAGAAGCCGTCCTCCTCAGAGCGTCGGCGGGCCCTCCGTACTTCCCCGCCGGAGCATGTTCGATCAAGATCGGCTGGTGTGCCTACATTGGAGCACCTGGATCCATGGTTGTGCGCGTCTGTGATGCTGTTGTTGCCTGTGATTTGCTTGAGTCGATGCGCCGCGACGCCCGGCGACCGAGCGACGTACAACAACAGTGTCGCTAGCGGTCGCGAGGCGTCGCGTCGAAAGCGGTCTAGGTGAAGAAGAAGCGACGCTAGCCAGACAACGGAGGGAGCGGTGCGGTGGCCGGACCTTCCAGGACGGTGCCGTTGGGGGCGAAGCGGGAGCCGTGCAAGGGGCAGTCCCAGGTCTTTTCGGCATCGTTCCAGTTCATGATGCCCAGCAGGTGGGTGCACACCGCCGACACGGCGTGAGTCTGACCGTCGACGGTGCACCGCGCAGTCGGCTGAAGGCCATGACGGTCGACAGTTCCCTCTCCTTCAGCCGGCGTCGTTGCGGAGCCGGGATCGAGCAGACGAAGCCATCCGGTCGAGAGATGGCGGGCCACTGCGGCATTCGCTTGCGCGCCCGCGAATACCGTCTTCACCGCGCCGGTGTGCCAGCCGTCATAGGCGCCCGGCCATGCGGGCTGTCGCCCGGTGAGGCGGTCGGCCAAAGCGAGCGCTGCGGCGACGCCGTTGGTGATGCCCCATTTGGCGAAGCCGGTCGCGCAGAATACGTCGTCGGCACCGAGCTGCACGGCGCCGACGTAGGGCAGTTCGGAGATCGGGTGGTAATCCTGGGCAGACCAACGGTGGAGGAGTCGTGCGCCGGGAAACCAGCGATTCGTCCAGTCCATCAATTCCGCGACGTGATCGGCTTCGGAATCGACGCGGCCGACATCGTGGCCGTTGCCACCGACCAGCAGTACGTCGCCGGCCTCCGTCGGGCACCAGCGCAGCGAACGGATCGGTCGACCGGCGCTGACGAACATCTCCTGCGATACCGGATCCGGGACCTGGAATGCGGCCAGGTAGGACCGCTGGGCGATCAGCTGCCCGAAGATTGCGCGGCGGTCGAAGACAGGTGATCCGGTCGCCACGATCGCATTCGCCGCGGAGACCTCACCATGGTCGGTTCCGATCACGACGCCGTTCTTGTGTCGACGAAGACGCCGCGCGCGAGTCGATTCGAAGATCTGACTGCCATGCGCCTCGCTATCGGCCGCGAGTGCGGCGAGGACGGCGACCGGGTCGACTTGTGCCTGCTCCCTGAGTCGGACACCGCCCTGGGTGGGAAATGGCAGCTCCAGCTCGTCGATCAGTTGGGTCGGCAGGCCGACAGCGCGGGTGGCCTCGTACTCGGCGCGGACTGCCGCGGCTTCGTCGGCACTCTGCGCGTAGGTGACCGCGGGGACGCGCTGGGAAGCGATGTCGTGGTTGGCACAGAATTCCAGCAACCAGTCGAAACCGACCTGATTGGCGGCTATGTATTGCGCCAGGACTTCGGTGCCGTGCCGGTGGGCGATGGCCTGGGCGCGAGTTCCCTGCAGCAGCGAGATCTTCGCGGTGGATGCGCCGGTGGTAACGGCACCGATCTGACGTGCCTCGAGCACGGCGACCTCGCGGCCGCGCTCGGCCAACACCGACGCGGCGGCCAATCCGACAATCCCGGCACCGATGACCACGGTGTCGACCTCGATGTCACCGCCGAGAGGTGCTCTGGTCGGCGTCGGTGCGTCGGCGAACCAAAACGATGTCATGGGGACCGCATACCCCGCTACATCGAACGAAACTATCGTGAGCGCGCGGAAGCGGTCCGCCGTCGCTCTGTCCATCTGCTCGAGAGTATGGGTTGGCGCCCGCCTGCCGCTCGGACTCGGTCCATCCGCATCAATTTTCGGGATGCGGTGTCAGGTGGAATTGTCCAGCTGATCGTTTGTCTTTCCAATCGGGGGTATTCCACTGGAGTAAGGACAACACGGGGGATGCGAGGAGTAGCAGAATGAGCACCACCAGTGTAGTCGTGACTATCGTCGTCGCAGTCGTAGTCGTTATTGTGCTTGCTGCCGTCATTATGGCGTTGATGCGGAGTCGGCGTGAACACCGTCGGGTCGACGCGGCGGGAATCCGCGATCGGGCGGCGGAACAGGAATTCGAGGTCGGACAGCGAGAGGCGCGGGCGGAGGAGATCGCCGCCCGAAGCCGTGCGGCCCAGGCCGAAGCCGACGCCAAAGCCGCGCATGCCGAACAGCTTGCCCAGCAGGCCCAGGTGCATCACAGCGACGCGGCGGAATCGCGCGCCGACCTGGACGCAGAATGGGAGCGTGCGGACACGATCGACCCCGATAGCAAGCCGGGTCAGCCGAAGGAAGATCCGGAACGGCCGCCGCGCAGCACCTGAATGCCTTCGGCGGGAAGTGGCTCGCACTCAGTGGGAGTGCGGCCTGGGGATTTGAATGCCTGCGGCACGGAGCTCGTTCTCGAAAACCGCGGCCGCTCGGGTCGTGGCCGATTCCCGATCCTCGCCGTGGCGGGCGATCAGCGTGTACCGAGTCGCGGCGTCGGTGCGCGCTTGCAGGGCAGTCACAATTTTCAGGTGTTCGGGGTTGGCGAGGTAATGCTCGGCCATGGCGGTGGCGAGCTCGGTGATGCGGGGATCGTCTGGTTGCCAGGCCGCGGCTTCAGCGGCGCGCTTGATCAAGGCGACATAGTCTGGGTCGTCTAGCGCGTGCTCGACATGGGTGAGGTAATCGTCGAACCCTTCGGGGACAAGGGCTTTGGCCAGCACCCAGCCCTCCTGAGCCTTCGCTACTTCCTCGATGGCGAAGCCGAGGCCGGTCATCCGCTCGAGCAGCGCCACCGCGCGGTCGCCCAGCAACGCCCGGTCGCCATCGGCGAGCCGGTCCAGCGTGTCACGTCGCGCGATCAAATCCTCGATTCGTTCGGTGAGCTGGCGCCCGACGTCGGCAAGTGCGGCAGCAAACGACGCGGCGTCGGCGGCGAGCATGGGCCCGACCTCGGCGAGCGGCACCCCGGCGGCGGCCAGCGTTCGCACCTGCACCAGTCGCGACAACTCTGCTGACCCGTACCGACGGAACCCGGAGCTGTCGCGGTCGGGCTCCGCTACCAAGCCGAGCTTGTGATAGTGCCGCACCGTCTTCACCGTGACACCGACGAACGCCGCCGCCTGCCCGATCGTGACCCCGTTGTTCATCTGCTCAGACTGCCTTGTGTGCGCATGACAAGAATTCCTTTGAGCCCGTTCGTGACTGGGTGAGTGGAGTGCGGCGTCGTCCCGGTCGTCGTGCTACAGACCCGGGTCGGCCTGACCGCCTCCGAACACCTCGGCGAGGAGCTTTTGCTGGGCGGTCTGGAACGGCACCGCCACAGACATCGCGGAGTCGTCTACGCAGGTCAGCGAGGCGGTCATGGTCTTGGTGCCGTCGGGGGTGGCGTACATCAGCGTCGCATAGCCCGCGTGGCCGCCGTTGTGTGTGATGACGATGCCGCCGCCGTCCGGACCCAGGTCCCGCACGAAGACCCCAAGCCCGTAGTCCATCGTCGGGATGCCCGTCGGCCGCGGTGTGCACATCTGGGTCAGCAACTCCGGCGGCAGGAGCTTGCCACTGAGCAGCGCGGAGATGAAGGTATGCAGATCCCGGGTGGTCGAGATCATGTCACCGCCGCACGGGTTCCAGGAGGGGTTGTGGCGGGTGACGTCGACGATCTTCTCCTCGCCGTCGTCCTCGAACCGGTAGTAGGCGTGGGCGTGCGGCTCGGGAATCTCCGGTGAGTTCTCCGGAACCACGGTGCCCGACAGGCCGAGCGGTTCGATGATCAGGCGCTGCATCTCCTCGGCGAAGGAGCGGCCGCTGACCTTCTCGATCAACAGCCTGGCCAGGACGTAGTTGGTGTTGGAGTAGCTCCAGCTCGTGCCGGGCTCGAACCGCGCGGGCTTGGACAGTGCGAGCTCCACCAGATCCTGCGGCCGATAGGCGTGGAATCGGTTGTCCACCCACTCTTTACCCAAGGGGGTGCCAGGTGCGGGGATCCCGAGCACGATCGTCCCGTCTTCGTACATCTCGCCGGTGAAGTTGAACACGCCGCTGGTGTGCTGCAACAGCATCCGCACCGTGATCCGCTCGTCCAGCCCGAGCTCGGGCAGATAGTTCACCACCGGGGTCTCGAGGTTGATTTTGCCCACAGCTACCAGCTTCAGCACCAGGGCCGCGGTGAATGTCTTTGTGTTGCTGGCGATCCGGACATGCCCGTCGATCGGGGGCTTCGCCGTTCCGCCCAGCTCGGCCACCCCGGCACTGCCGACCCACTCGCCCCGCTCGTCGTGCACGCGCAGCGACACTCCGAGGAACCCGGACTCGACGATCTGCTCGATCGCCTTCTGCAACTCCGGGCGATCTTGTCCGGCGGCGGCCGTCCGCAGAGTGTTCTCTTCCTCGCCAAAAACGGTGATCGACATGGTGGTTTGCTCCTTCGATATCGTGTCGGCTTCGTGCCGCTACGACGAGGTTCCACCCTGACCTAAGGTCAACTGCAATAGTGATCTAGCTCATATCTCGCCTGGGGCTGGGACAGATTCGAAGCAGAACTGACGACACGTACATGCCCGGCTCGGCCCGCAGCTGGGATCTATCGGCGGCGCAGTCTCCGCCGATGGCCACCGCCACAGCTGGATCCAATTACACACATGTCGAATTCGCGCGATAGGACCATCAATCCGTCGTGCTGGCGTGTGCTGCGATAATCCGCCAGCCATGCGTATCGTCGTGCAACCAGGAACGCGTGTAACGCATCCTGGCTCCGAAAGGCTCGCCGTTGACGGTCCCCTCGACGGTCCCGAGAAACCAGGTCACCCCGGTGCGTCCGTCGGCAAGTACGCTCAGCTCTTCCTCGACCAGGGCCGTCATCACCTGCGTCCGGGTGCGGTGAAGCTCCAGGTCATCCGTCTTGGTGTAGGTGTCTGCGCCGAAGGTGAAGATCAACCGGTCATCGAGCAGACGATCCAGCGCCTGCACATCCCCAGCAAGTTGCGCGGCCTGCAACCGCCGCTCAGCGTCTCGCAAGTTCTCCATGCACCTCACCTTGCCAGCCGATGTCGTACTCACGCCACGATGTTCGCGTTCGGCTGAGAACGTCAGGTGATGCCGACCGGCGCGCGAAGGGGGTTGTGGCCACACATATTCCGTGGAACGCCGGGTGCCGGCCATCTGTTGTGCCCGCCGAACCGGCTCGACCGCTCAGTTATCGGCTGCCGTGATTCCCCATACGAGGCAGAACGTATGACCTGCGGGGTCACGGAATACCCTGAAGTTGTCTTCGCCGACAGCATCGGTCACACGGGTAGCGCCGAGACTCAGCACATTTCGCTGCGCCGACTCGATGTCTCCGACTTCGATGTCGAGGTGGAATTGTTGCGATCCTCGTGGGTCCGGGAATCGCGGAGGCTCATGTTCGGGCGCGAGCTGGAATGCGAGACGCCGCCCCTGCGAATCGGTCAGGACCGTCCACGTCTCATCGGTGTCCTCGACAGTGCCGCCGAGCAGTTCCCGGTAGAAGCGCGCCAGTCCGGCCGGATGCTTACAGTCGATTACCACCGAACGAAGGTTTCCGATCATGCACCCCGAGTTGCCGTCGTACGAGGGGTTAAACCCCGGCAGAAGCGAGCGAGCGGTGTCTCGACACAACGACAGCGCCGGCTTGCTGCGCCACCTGTCCGCAGGGTATCTTTCGGTGCACATATGTTCACTGAAAGGGTTTCGGGTGCCTGTCGCGGAACTGTCGATGCGATCCACGCCGACCCTTCGCTGATGGGTCCGTGACCGGCCAGTGACGAGGCTTCGGCCAACGGGAAGTACTCAGCTTTCCTGTGCCGCACAAGCCCACGATGAATGGCCTACGTTCTGTCGGCCTTCCTGATCGAGCGGAAAACAATGATCACCGAGATCACCTTCCTCAGCCGCGGCACGCAGTGCGCGGCCTGGCACCTCCCCGCCCGCGCGGACGCGCTCGCCGGATCTGCAGGCCGACCCGCCGTAGTCATGGCGCACGGTTTCGGTGGCACGCGCGACACCGGGCTGCTCGGCTACGCCGAAGCCTTCGCCGATGCCGGTATCGACACCCTCCTGTTCGACTATCGCGGGTTCGGCGCCTCCGAAGGCACTCCCCGCCAAGATGTGTCGTTTCGACGGCAACGGCAGGACTACCACGCTGCCATCGCGGCCGCCCGGCAATTACCGGGTGTGGATCCCGACCGCATCATCGTCTGGGGAACGTCCTATTCGGGCGGCCATGTTCTGGCCGTCGCGGTCCAGGATCCACGGATCGCCGCGGTCATCTCGATGACGCCCGCGACTGATGGTCTGGTGACCTTGGCCCACGTCGCCCAACGAGGCGGGATCAGCCATCTGGCACGAGCGATCTCCCACCTCGGGCTCGACCTCGTGCGAGCGCTCGCACGAAGGGCGCCGCATCATGTACCGGTCCTCGGGTTGCCGGGTTCGGCGGCGATGATCATCACCACCGCGGAAGCGATGGACACCATCACCTCGATCGCAGGACCCACCTGGCGCAATGAGGTCTGTGCCCGAACCGCTCTCGAAATCGGGTTGAATCGGCCGACCACCTTCGCCGGTCGCGTGTCCTGCCCGATCCTTTTCCAGATCGGCAGCAACGACAGCGTCGCGCCACCGGCAGCAGCGCGACGGTCGGCGCAGAAGGTGAAATCGCGTGCTCAGGTGCTCGAGTACCCTCTCGATCATTTCGACGTCTACGACGGTCCATGGCAAAAGCAGGCGCTCGGCGATCAACTGCGGTTTCTGTCGGAGATTCTCGCACCCGAGCCCACGCCCGATCACGAACTGCCGTCACCCGCAATGGGTTGATACTTGCAGCCCGGTGAGCCGACGACGGGTCGGCCCACCAGGCCACCGAAGCAGGCGATGGCTTGTCGAAGCGGAATGCCTATCAGGCAGTGCCGGTTTCGTGGGCGTGGGCCACGAGGGCAGACTGCAGATACCACACCCCGTCGACGTGGGTAGGGTCCATGCCGGTGGCTCGAGCGACCCGCTGTAGCCGGTAGTCCAGGGTGTTCGGGTGAATGTGCAGCGCACGCGCGGCGGGTTGACGGTTCCGGCCGTGGCGAAGGTAGGTAGCCAACGTCTCGACCAGTTCGGGCTGATCGTGCAGAGGATTCATAATCGTCGCCAGATGCCGCCGCCCAGGACCGGGGCGGGTGAGCTGATACTCCATCACCAGATCGCGCATTCGATACAGACCCGCGGGCCGGTGCAGCACTTCGGCAAGATCGAGCAGTTCGTGGGCTTCCGTTGCCGCCTTGGGGATCTGACGGATCGGGGCATGAACGAGTGCTGCCCGCAAAGGTCTTCCGACCGCGGCTTGCAGGCGATCGAAGAGCTGATCCACGGCCCCGCCATCGGTGGTGTCATCGGGGATCAAAACCGTCCCGCCGACCTCGCTCAACTGAGCCGGCGGCGAACCGCCGACGCAGGCGGCCAGCTCCGCGCGCAGTCGCTGCAGCCAGCGCCGAGTGTCGAGTTCGCTGGGGTCGACACCGCCGCGATGCCGGTCAGCGGCGGCCAGCGCGAGGACGGCGTAGGACTCGCTGATCGTCAATCCGCTGCTGCGTGCCCACGCTGGGGTCGGCGACCCGGCCATCAGGGCCGAGCCCAACGCCTCGGCGGCGTCGGCGATCCCGCTCGCTTCGGCTCGAAAATGATGCAGGTAGGTACTGGTGAAGCTGGTCGTCACTCGTTCCAGGACCTCGGCGACGCGTTGCCCGGCAACCGTCATCGTTCTGCTGTCGGCGCTGGTCGCGCGTCGCGCCAGCTGGTCCAGAACAAATCGGAAGCCCGCGTGCGTGGCTTGTTGCACAGCCTCGAGCGCCACACCCTCGGCGGCCCAGTCGCCGATCCTGGCAGTGAGCGGGGCCGGTATATCGCCGAGCGGTCTACCTTGCAAGGCGGCGGCAATGAGATCCAAGCATCCCTGCACCACCTCGTCGGCTTCTCGCCTCCGCACCCCACACGGCATCGCCATTCCTGGTGTAGCGGAACGGCCACCGAACTGTGTCAGCAAACGCTGGGAAATGGTGTGATCGCGGCGCAGGTGCACTGCGGCCGACACCCCGGCGATCAGAAGCTCCTCCGTGCACGTACTGCTTGTCAGAACTCGATTCCGACCTCCTGTGTCAGGTGTATCGCCGTCCCTCATGCTGACTCCCAGTGCTGTTGATTGTTACAGTGATAACTGTAACCGTTGGTTGCCTCGGTAGCCATGGGTATGTCGATCTACCCGACCGCTCCAGCATCTTCTGAGCAGTTGGCTGAGACCGAGTCCGCACCTTCACAGTGCGTGCGCGAAGCACTCGCAGCTCGACAAAACTGTGCGCAGTGTCTGGTCTTGGGCATCGCCGGTGGTGGCGTGTTCGAACGCCATCACGATGGTCATTTCCTGAATTATCGGTTCGGTCAGAGCCATCTCGGACAACGTGTCGGGGCTGACACCTCTGAGCTCGCACCAGTCGATCAGCGCTCCGAGACCGGCGATCGAGGCGAGGAACTTGCGCTGCGGGCCGATCCGCCATGCGGCGCTGAGCTCGGCCAAGATCGATGGGCGCCCCGGTGGTGGGGTGATCATTTGCCGACAGCGATCGGTCAACCGCTTCATATACGCCGGGAAATCAGGCGGTGACAGCAGCTCGATCGACAACTCGAAGGGCAGTTGCTCGTGTTCGCCGAACACCGCCCCCAACAGGGCAGCCGAGCTGATCTCGACCACTATCACAGGGTGCTCGACAGCGAGTTGTCCCAGCGTGTAACACAGTGACCGACCTGCCGCGTCCGCGGAAAACTCTCCGTCGGAAACAGTGCGTTCCTCGAGGAACACTCGACGGACCGAGGACTGCCCATCGAGAAAACTTCGAGTGGTGGTCGCCAAGTCCAGATAGCACTGATCCGGGTCGCCGACCACAATCGGCACATCCCATTGCTGGGCAAGGGCTTTCGCGCGCTCCGCCGTTCCGGTGCCGGTTGCCCCGACCACAGCATGGACCCGGGATTTCGGGGTAGTGCTGATCGACATCGAGTCGCTCACTCTTCCTGGCGCAGGTCTGAGATCCGCAGTGTGCTTCGGTGCCGCCCTGGTGGCGAAGTAGTCCACCATCGCGCTCCCCGAATGCGTGTTGCGCTGATCGTTGTCGACGGTGGTGCTCACTGGGAGCCGCCTGTCGCCGAACCGGCATCCTCGACGATCATCGCGGCGGCCTTTTCCGCGATCATGATGGTGGGAGCGTTGGTGTTGCCGCGAGTGATACTCGGCATCACCGAGGCATCGACCACGCGCAAACCCTCGAGACCGAAAACCTTCAGCCGCGCGTCGACGACCGAGCCGATCGCGCACGAGGACGTCGGATGGTAGAGCGTCTGGGCGGTCCGTTGCGCGAAGGCGAGCAGGTCGGCGTCGGAATCACTGTCGGGGACAACGAAATTGCTGGAGATGACATCGCGCAGCGCCGGTCGGCCGGTGATATCGAGGGCGATCCGCAATCCGGCCAGTAGCCCGGCGCGGTCTTCGTCGGTGCCGAGGTAGTTGTGCAGAATTCGGGGGGCAGTATCGGGCGCGGAAGAACGCAATGTCACTCGGCCGCGGCTGGTCGGTTTCACCGCGCACGCACCCAGTGCGAAACCGTGCGCGACGGGAGCCCCGAGGCCTTCGTCGTAGAACAGCACCGGCGCCTGATGGAACTGCACGTCGGGTCCCGGCAGCCCCGGATCGGTTCGGACGAACCCGCCCGCCTCTCCCACATTGGAGGTCAACGGTCCGCGCCCGTGGCTTTGCAGCAGTTCCAGATTCTGCGGTGACAGTGCGGTCATCAGTGATTCGTGCTCGGTGAGGTAGTTCAGCATCACCATCAGGTGATCCTGCAGCCCTTCCCCGACCGGCAGATCGGCGAGCACGGGAATCTGGAACAGGGGCAGCTGATCGGCCGGGCCGACCCCGGACAACAGCAACAGCTGTGGTGAGCCGTAAGCCCCGGCGCAGAGCACCACCTCCCGGTCGGCGCGGATCGTTTCGACGGTGTTGCCGCGGCTGATCTGCACACCGACCGCACGGGTGCCTTCGAAGATCACCTTGTGCGCCAACGCTTCGGTGAACACTGTCAGGTTCGTCCGCTCGCCGACCGGGTGCAGGTAGGCCACCGCGGTACTGCAGCGCATTCCGTTGCGCTGGGTCAGTTGGTAGCGGCCGACACCGAGTTGGGTGGCGCCGTTGAAATCGTCGTTGCGCTGATAGCCCGCCTGTTCGGCCGCAGCCAGGAACGCCTCGCCGAGCGGATTGAGCGAGCGGCCGTCGGAGACGGTCAGTGGCCCTCCGACACCGTGGTAGGCGTCTTTGCCGCGCTCGTTGTCCTCGGCTGCCCGGAAGTAGGGGAGGACGTCGTGATAGCTCCACCCGTCGGCACCGTCGGCGGCCCACTGGTCGTAATCGCTGCTGTGGCCGCGGATGTAGATCATCGCGTTCATCGAGCTCGAGCCGCCGAGCATCTTGCCGCGCGGCAGGTACGCCCGCCGCCCGCCCAGTCCCGGTTCGGGTTCGGTGTCGAGGTCCCAGTCCCACCGGCTCTTGAACAACGATCCGAATGCCACCGGGATATGGATCTCATCGGCGGTGTCGGCGGGCCCGGCTTCGATCAACGCCACGCTGACAGCGGGATCTTCCGAAAGCCTGGCGGCCAGGACCGCTCCGGCCGACCCGCCTCCGACGATGACGTAGTCGTACATGTCGATCTCCATCCGTCCGCGCCAGGCAGTGAGCCCTGGCTCACAATGGACACGATCGTGCCGCACGGCCCACCGCCGCGACCATGGGCGAGGGGTGCCTCATGCGGGCAGCATGGTTGTGCTCGTGCACAGTCGAATCGTCAGGCGCGGCAGCGGGTTGCGGCCTATCCTCGGGCCGTGACGGTTGTGGGTACTCAGTCCTCGGACCTGTCGAGTGTGCTCGCGCAGCGCGTGCTGAAGCGTCTCGATGCGCTGACCGCCGAATTGGTCGACGCCATCCGCGCGGGCGATCACGCCTACGCGGAGACGACACTGTTGGCTCAGGAGCAATTGACCCTGGTCGTGCGCGACAATCTCGTCTCGATACTCGAGCAACTGTCCGGTGCCGGGAGCAACGATTTCAGCGCCCCCGCTACCGCCGGCGCGGTCAAGGCCGAACACGGGGTTCCCTTGGCGGCATTGCTGCACGCCTACCGGCTCTGTGGTCGTCTGATCTGGGCGCATCTGCTCGAAGAAGTCGGCGAGGGGCCCAAGGAGTCGTTGCCACAGTTGGCCTCGGAGGTGTGGCGAATCATCGACGAGTACTCCAGCGCCGCCGCCGAGTCCTACGGGCGATACGTCGCCGACCGCGCCCGCAGAGACGGCGAGCATCGCCGATTGATGTTGCGTTCCCTGTTGAGCGGTGAGGGCGAGGAAGCTGCGCTCTGGGAGACCGCTCGCGCCCTGCGATTGCCGGTGACGGGCACGTTTGTCGTGGTCAACGCTGAGGCGTCCGCCGATATCGCGCGCCCGCTCGACGGTATCGAGAAACGTCTGCAGTCAAAATACGTGCATTCGATGTGGCTCACCGAACTCGACGCACAAATCGGCTTGCTCAGCTTCACCGCACCCGGTTCGCGCCGCTGGTTGCCCGAGTTGCTGGGTGAACTGGCCGTGGGGCGCATCGGTATCAGCCGCCCTTTCGCCGACCCGACGCACGCCGGCGAGGGTTCGCGCGAGGCCGAACTGGCTCGGCGATGCGGTGACCCGGGCACGAACTCGGTGAACAGCTACGGTTCAGCCGCGATCCCGTTGCTGCTGGTGCAAGCTCCCCACCCTGGCCGCGAACTCGCGGAACACATTCTGGGCCCGATCCTCGAACTGGCCGAACCCAATGAGCGGCGCACCCTGCTGGATACCCTCGCCATGTGGTTCGACTGCAATGGTTCGAGCACCCAGGTCGCGAGCCGATTGCATTACCACCGCAACACCATTCACCACCGGCTGCGCCGGATCCAGGAATTGACCGGGCGTAGCTGCGCCGATCCGGCACAGGCGAGCGAACTGTATTTGGCTATTCGTGCCGTCGCACTTCTTGGCTTAGATCGCGATTCCGGCTAGCCCCGCGTTGCTGGTGAGACACGCACGCTATTTCATCCGAATCGGGTGAAGCGGCGGGGGCTCGCCGACGGCATCATTCGAAATACATCCGGCGCCTGGGTGTGGTTGCTGTGTTGGAAGGAGCCTTGTAGAACGCGCGAACCGGCGTTGCTCCGTGCGCGTCCTGTGTCTCTACTCGAAGGGATCTCCATGTCGCGCAAACGCACTCACGCTCCGCAGATCGTCCCGGCGTATACCGGGCGGCTGTCGATGGATCCGGTACCCGCGCTGCGGATGCCCGATGACAGTATGGATCCCGATGTCGCCTATCGATTCATCCACGACGAATTGATGCTCGACGGGAGCAGCAGGCTGAATCTGGCCACTTTCGTATCGACGTGGATGGACCCTCAGGCCGAGAAGCTGATGGCTGAGACGTTCGACAAGAACATGATCGACAAGGATGAATACCCCGCGACCGCCGCGATCGAGCAGCGATGTGTGTGCATGGTCGCCGACCTGTTCCACGCGCAGGGTCTGCGCGACGACGACCCGTCCAGCGCCACGGGGGTGTCGACGATCGGATCCAGCGAGGCGGTGATGTTGGCCGGGCTGGCCATGAAGTGGCGGTGGCGCGCGAAGGTCGGCGACGGGTGGAAGGGCCGCACACCCAATATGGTGATGGGTTCCAATGTGCAGGTGGTGTGGGAGAAGTTCTGTCGCTACTTCGACGTCGAGCCGCGATATCTGCCGATGGAGAAGGACCGCTACGTCATCACACCCGAGCAGGTGCTGGAGAACGTCGACGAGGACACCATCGGCGTCGTGGCCATATTGGGCACGACATTCACCGGCGAACTCGAACCGATCCGCGAGATCTGCGCGGCACTCGACAAGCTCGCCGCCGACGGGGGACCGGACATCCCCGTGCACGTCGATGCGGCCAGCGGCGGCTTCGTGGTGCCTTTCCTGCATCCCGATCTAATGTGGGACTTCCGGCTGCCGCGCGTGGTGTCGATCAATGTCAGTGGCCACAAATACGGGCTGACCTATCCCGGCATCGGGTTCGTGGTGTGGCGAAGCCCCGAGTATCTGCCCGACGACCTCGTCTTCCGGGTCAACTATCTGGGTGGTGACATGCCCACCTTCACGCTCAACTTCTCCCGGGCAGGCAACCAGGTCATCGGCCAGTACTACAACTTCCTGCGGCTCGGCCGCGCAGGCTACGGCAAGGTCATGCATTCCCTCTCGCAGACCGCGCGATGGCTCGGCGACCAGCTGCGAGAGAGCCAGCACTTCGAGGTGATCACCGACGGCTCGGCGATCCCCGTGATCAGCTTCCGGCTGTCCGGCGACCCCGGCTACACCGAGTTCGACGTCTCGCACGCGCTGCGTTCTTACGGCTGGCAGGTGCCCGCGTACACCATGCCGGACAACGCCACCGATATCGCGGTGTTGCGCGTCGTGGTGCGGGAAGGGTTCTCCGCGGACATGGCCAGGGCGTTGAGTGATGACATCACCACCGCGCTCGGACATCTCGACGCGCTCAAGCCCAACGGATACTTCGACCGGCTACGTCCGTTCGCGCACTAGAGCGCGCGACACGCGAATGCATGCCACGGGTGACGGAAGCCCAACTCGACGAACGCATGCGAGGCCAACAGAATCCGCTCCCAGCGATTTCAACTCGAACCTCACGCCTGAGTCCCAGCTCAGGGGGTGAACCGAGGTTGCCGGCGGTAGCGGTAAGTGCCCGCGGGTGTTTGCTTCGGCTCAGGCCGGTTATTCGTCACTTGACTGGCCGACAGAAACAGGGCGGTCGGAGCCGACTGGAAGGGGTTAGACAATGAGCACAGCTGACAAGGCCAATAACAAGGCTGAAGAACTCGCCGGTCAGGCGAAGGAGAAGTTCGGTAGCGCGGTCGACGACAAGCACCTCGAGAACGAGGGCAAGGGCGACCAGGTCAAGGCCAATCTCAAGGCCGCGGGGGAGAAGGTCAAGGACGCTTTCCGCAGCTGACCGATAATTCTGTCACTGCCGTCGAGCGGGTGCGCGCCCTACCGGGTGCCACCCGCTCGTTTGTGTCCGCAGACCATCCGACGAACGGCGCGCCCTTATCGCAGTGCGCGATCCTGCTGTCTATGAACATCATTCATCGAGCCATCAGCACACCGTCGAGTCCATAAATGTCGTGACAGCGAGGATCACGACCGCGACTCCGGGCGTGTACCGCGCCAACTGCGCGAATGGCGAGTTGTCTGGCAGCTCAGGGTCTTCGAGGTCTGGGCTCATCGTTTCGAGGTGGAGTCGTCGGCCCGGTCGGTGGTGGCGGCCAGGCTCGCGAGGAGTTTGAGTCCGTCCGCGGCAGGGGTGCCGGCGGGTGCGGTGTAGACGAGCAGGGTGAGGCCGGGGTGGGCGGGGAACTCCATCGCCTCGAATTCGAGGTCGAGGCGGCCGACGGTGGGGTGGTGCAAGGATTTGTTGCCGGTGCGGTGGAAGCGCACATTGTGCGCGGCCCATCGGGTGCGGAATACCTCACTGCGGGTAGACAATTCGCCGATCAGCTCGATGGGGTGCTTGTCGTGGGGATTGCGGCCCGCCTCGGAGCGGAGCATGGCGGCGATGTCGTCGGCGGCGCGTTCCCAATCGACGAAGAAGTCCTGGGAGGCGGGGTCGAGGTAGACGAATCGGGCGGTGTTGGCTGGTCGACGGTCATCGGCGAGCAGCGGTGCGTAGAGCGCTCTTGCCAAGGCGTTGGCGGCGAGCATGTCGTGGCGCGCGTTGCGTACCCAGGCCGGGGCGTCGGTGATGGCGTCGAGCATCTGCTGGATGGACGCGGTGACGCCGGCGGTGGGTTTGGCGCGGCGCTGTCTGGCCGGCGCCGGGGCTGCCGCGTGGGCGAGGTCGAACAGGTGGGCGCGCTCGGCGTCGTCGAGTTGCAGGGCGCGCGCGATGTTGTCGAGCACGCTGTCGGAGGCGCCCGCGAGGTTGCCACGCTCCATGCGCACGTAGTAGTCGATGCTCACCCCGGTGAGCGGTGACACCTCTGCACTCTGTATGGGCTGAGCTGTGAATCTTCAACCGGACCGAAATGGACGTGGTGCTTACGTCGATATTGATCGTGTCCGAGAACGTCCGTACGAGCACCGTCAGCTGACCGCGAAAGTCCCTGGCCGAGCGAGCTTTAGCCAACTATGGCGGCCATGAAATTGCGAAAGATACTCTGAACTAAGATAATTCAGCTCGCTGAGGGGCTGAATATCGAAGTAGTGGTAGCGCGTTTCTAGTTAGGCAGTCCACGGGATGGAAACCCGTCGCTGAAAGTTGACGGGATGGTCCGGGGTGGTGGCACAGACCGGAACGGCCGCGTTGTTGCGGCTTGCGACCGTAGCCACAGGTTGGTTCGGGCGTTATCGGCGTCGACTGCGCCGCCGACCTGGCGATGCTGCGGTGCGAGCCGGATGTGTTCGGATCCGTGGCGTTGGCCCCAACGGTGTCCCGGCTGATCAATACCCTGGCCGGTGATACGCGCAATGCGTTGTCCGCCATCAGTTCCGCTCACGCCACCACACGGTCGCCGACCTGGTGTGCAGTTGGTGAGCGGCACCCTAACACGACGACATCACCGCCACTGATCCGCTGGTCGTGGACTCGGATGTGACTCCGGTGGACGCGCACTCGGACAATCAACACACGACACCGACGTTCAAGCGCGGCTTCGGTTTTCACCCGCTGCTTGCCTTCGCAGACCATGGCAGTGGCCGGCCGCCGACATCCGGCCGCTAGTCGGATTCCGGCGCCGTTGGTTTGTCGGCAACGGCCAAGTCCGAAGCCTGCACCACCGCAGTCGGGTTCGTGAACCTCTGAGCCCCCAGCAATGTCCGATGCTAGTCTTCGTGGCGGGTTTCCAGCCACCACCGGGAATTCCAGGGGCGATCCGGAAGCCAAGTGACGAAGGTTGGGGGGGCGTTGACGGACGAGCCTGATCTGTTCCATCTGGTGCCGGATCTTGAACCGGACGAGGTCTTCCTCCGGCGATTGGCGACCTTCACCGCTCCGATAGCACGTCACTCCAACGCTGTGGTCGATGACGTTGGCCTACTTGAGTGGGCGAAGGCAGTATACGCCGCCTGCGGCGACCTCGACGCCACCGGCGAAGGGCTGACCAGCACGGAGCTGGAAGTCGCGTGCGGCGACGCAGGCCCGGGGTCGTTTGAAGGCAGGCTGGGCCTGTTCAAGGCCATGGGGCTGTTGCCCCGCCGGTCGACCATCCGTTTCAGCGGCGTCTGCTGTTTAGTACGACCGGAGTGGCAGCATTGCTGGTGTACGAGCGGCTGCGCCACGGCGGCGGTGTCGAGGAACTCGTCCTGCTTCTCGACCAGACACGGCGGGACATCACCGATGGAACACTCACCAAGGACGAGGTGTCGACTCGCCTCGCGACGTTGCGCCGGGGTCTGTCTATCAGCGCCGGAGAACTCCTACAGTTGCGGACTCGGCCGGTCGAGGAGTTGATCAGCCAACGTCGTGGCCACCCGGCAGCCGACCGACTGCTGTCGGAGGCACGGCAGTTGGTTGGCGTCGTCGAGGATCGGTTTCCGGAACTCAGCGCCGCCGGAGGGCACCTGATTACCCAGGCCCTACGCTACTCGGCTGCCGCCAACGACCTGGTCGAGCGACTCCTGCGCCAGGTGACCGCTAACCGCGACTTTTCCATGCTGTTGCCCGAGCAGTACCGGTCAGCGGCCCAGTATTCGACGGTCGACGACCTGGCCGCCGTTTTTGCACGCACTGTCTTCGACTTACCGGCCGTCCGAATCGACCCGCACCATCTGCTCGACACGGTCCGGGCGCGTCGACCCCAGGAGATCCGGACTCGGCCAGCGCAATCGATCGACCTGACTGCCGACGACGATCCCGTGGAGCGAGCACGAATACGTCGGGACAACGCCCGTCATCGCCTCGACACCGAGATGCGGCTATACCTGCAGGGTCGAACCGAAACTGATCTCACATCGACGATCGCTGCGGCGGGATGGCCCGGTGCCGCGCGAATGGTGTCGAACCTGCTGGTAGCGGCCGCCGATCCGGCAATCCCCGTCGACGTCGACATGGCTGTCACCATGATTGTGGAGCCGTCGAGCCCGGTTACCTATCTGACACCGATCCAGCTACGGCGTCTCCCGCCCGGGGACCCCGACAGATTCCAGGACGCCGATGGATAAGGCGATCACCTTGGCCAGACTGCGGGCACTGCAGGTCGTTTCACCACCTGTGGACCGACACGAGATCGACGCACTGCGAGCGGCGGCCCACACGGCGGGCCGCCGCCTCATCGAAGTGACGACCGCAGACGGTCAGACAGGCATCGTGGCGGGCTGGCTGCATGACAGCCCACTCGCGATCGATGAACGAGGCGGACCGCCCGGCACGAGCGAAGGTGCGGTGCTCGTATTGGCCGCCTGTGTTCGACTGTGCTGGCCCGATCCGGACAAGCCGCTCCTGCCGGGCACGGTGACGACCGTCGCCGATATCAAGGCATCCTTGTCGAATCTCGGTGTCCACCAGGTGACAGGGGCGCTGAACCGGCTGAGCGCGTGCGGCTATCTCCGTCTGGACCAGACCGGCACGGCCGTCTGGCTCGGTCCCGCGATCGGCCTGTGGCGTGCCGAGGACGTCGCACTGCTGCAGCGCGAATACGCCACACTGCCCGGCCCCCAAGGAACCCGCCCGTGATCGGCGACGGCTGGGAGGCGCTACCTCAGGCACGACAGGCCGAAGTGCTCGCGGCCGTGGCGGCGGTGGAGACCGCACAGGAACCGGTCCCAGCGAACGAGTTGCGAGCACTGTTGGAGCCGGCGCTGCGGCAGGTCGTTGAACAAGTGCTTGCGAGATCAGGCCGGGTGCTCCTCCAGGTCGGCAATGGCTATCTCTCCGGCTACGCGGACCCCGTCGCCGGGGAACTGGCCGATCTCGGGATCGGCATCCTGGAACCCGAACACCGCGCTGTGCTGGCCATGGTGTTGTTGTTTACCGTCGCCGTACCGCGCGCCGAAGGACGTCACCGGACGCAGAACCCTTGGCTGAGCGAGCATCCGGTAGCTGCCTCGGTGCTTGAGACCGGAGCAGTTCGGCCCAGCGTGGTCAAAGCGGCACTGTCGGCGCTGCGGTCCGCCGGGCTCATCCGAACTGTCAATGGCGGCATTGTCCCCGGCTGGGCGTTCTTGCGCCTCACGCCAGGCGCGACGACCGTGCTGTTCGAGGAACTGATTTTGCTGGCCGAACCACACGGCGACCTGGCCATGTCCATTCGACGGCTGCGTACACACGCCGCTGATCCCGATCGGAAGCCTGCCCCATGACCACACAGCTGTCGATCCCGCGCACTGCCAGCCGCGGGATCGTCGGAGACCGGCAGTTGCTCGCGATACAGACTTTCGACGTCGCGCGACTGACCAACCACGCTGTGCCGCTGATTCCTGGCACCTTCATTGCGGTGTCCGGTCAAGGACCCAAGCAGGACTCGAATGGATCCGGGAAGACGAGTTTCCTCGCCGCGGTGACAATCCTCATGGGCGATCCACAATGGCGGCTGGACTCCAACGCCGGCAAATACGCTGTTGGTGTGCTGTTCCGGCCGGATTCCGCAGGAGTGGACCCGACACACGACATTCGACCTGCGTCGAGCGGTTACATCGTCGGTGTGTTCGCCGAGCAGGACCGGGTTTCGGACACCGCCATGACAGTGTGGGTCCGACTGTCGACCTCGACACCGTATATGCAGGCCCGCTGGGGCACCGGGATCCAGGTGGCAGACGCCGAGACCGACGATGAGCGCTTCCTGCAGGCAGACGGCATCTGGCAGGGCCTCAAGACCAACGGGACGTTATCGGCACGGAAGATGGCAGAACTGCTCTACGGCGACGCGCCCCGATGCCTCAGCTACCTCGACACCCCGCTGCGTCCCGCTGTCGCCTCACTCTTGAGCCAACAGATGACCGAAATGGCGCCACGAGACATCGCCGACTCCTTGATCGCTTTGGCCGGATCTAAGGCACACATCGATGAGGAGCGAGATCTGCGCGGCACCGTCCTTGCCCAACGACGTGAGCGAGACGAATCCCTCACCCAGGAAGACGAACAGCGCGCACGCGAGCAAACCGACCTCGACAGCATCGCCGGCCGCGACGCCGCACGCTCCGAACTGGCCGGTGCACTGTCGCACTGGCACCAGTACACAGCGCAGCGCTATCTTGATGTCCTGCGCAGGGACGGCGAGATGGCGGAAAGGATCGGTGACCTAGCGAAACGGCACGCCGAAGCAGCGGGCCACACCGCGGCACTCACCCAGAAACTGGCTGACCTGGAGTCTCGATCCGACCTGACCACCGATGAGCAGCGGGCACGAGCCGCGCGAGACCGCGCGTGCCAACACAGAGAAGGCCTGCAGCAGGACCGGACAGCCAAAGCAACCATCCAGGCCGGCCATGACGCCGAGCTGATCGCCTTGCGACCCATGATCGACAATTGGGACGGCCGCGATCCCGATGAGTGCGAACTTGCCCTGGAACTAGCCCGTGACAACCACGCCGAACACAAGCAACAGCTGAAACTGGCGGAATCCGCAGTAACCGCGGCACGTGAGGCACTGCAACGCGCCGAGCAGGGACGAGGCGGCGACGCCGGGCTCATTATTGACATCCTCCACAGTCAGGCCATCGACGCCACCGCCTTGTTCGATATCGTGGAGCTGACCGAAGACACGCGTGCGGAGTGGGAGCCGCGCTTGTGGCCATGGCGCGATGCGGTAATCGTTGACCGAGACGCTGGCGCGGCCGCTCGGTACGCCGTCGCCGAAATTCCCGGCGCTCAACTGATCTACACCGACGGGGGGCACGCGGTGACCTATGCGGGCGTACGATGCCCGCTGCCCATCGCCACGTTCTTCCGACAGCTCGAACAACGCCTGACACCCGGGATCAATCCGGTCCAAGTCACCGATTCCGCACTGCAGGCCAGCATTATCGGCGACTTCGCAGAAGCCCTCACCGGCCGTGAGGCGCTGCTGGCCAGAATGCGCCGCAGCGTCGCCGAAACCGAGCAGACGCGCGACGACATGGTGGCAGCCACCGAGGTCTCCGACGCGGCAGCGCGGCTCGCCGACCTCCGCTTCCAGGCTGCGCGGGCCGCCGGGCGAACACGATTTCTCACTGTCGAGGTCGAGAGCTTGGCGCGCGAAGTCGAGAGCTTGGACCGCCGGATCGGGGAGGCCATCGCCGCTGAATCCGGACAGATCAAGGCGTGGGAAGAGTCTTACCAACTGTTGACCGGACACAACACGGCAGTCCAACTCAATCGCACGCAGGTGACGCTGCTGAGGGAGAAAGAACGGGAGCTGCACAAGAACCTTGCCGCCCGGCAGCAGGACCGCCAAAACCTCTCGATCGAGCGGTGGCGAGAAGTCTGGGGCGGCGACCTGCAGCAAGCGACCGACCTGGTCAGCGCCATCCCCGCGGACACTCGGCAACCGGTTGAGCAAGTCCGAGTGCGCGCCGTAGAACAACTCGCCCGTGCCACGAGCCTGTTCGGTATCGACGACTCCTCAGCAGCCGACCTTCCCGCAGACTTCCGCGAGGCGGCCGAGCGGCGCCGGACCCTCGCCGCCGACTCTTTGTCCCAGCCACCTTCGGTCGGGTTGGCCGACATCGCGTTCCCGTTGCGCACCCGCCTGGACGGCCAAGCCGGTGCCGACCGAGTGCTGCGCAATCGGATCGAGCAGCAGCGCATGGAACGCAGCCGCATTCACGAGGATCTGGAAGAAAGACTCGCCGACGCCGAACAAAGGCTGCAAGTCGTCCAGGACATGATCGCCCAGCGCGTCGAAGGAGTGCTCAAACGAGTCAGCGCCGCATTCAACCAGCTCGACATCGACCGCGGCGGTTGCGGTGCCGAATTGATCTTCGACAATGTCCGCCCCGCAGGCCCCGGCGAATGGTTATGGGAGGTCACACCCCGCTGGCGCCGCTCGCTGCGCGGCCCGTTTGTGTCCTACCGAGAGGTCGCCAACGGCGCGCAGGTGAAGGTCTACGCGGTGCAATTGGTGCTGGCCGCACTGCTCGCCGACGCCGATACCAGCGGGCGAGTCCTGGTGCTCGACGAACTCGGTAACAGTCTCGGCGAGGTCAATCGCAAGGATGTGCTGGGAGCGCTCAAACGCGTCGCCGAGCGGCAACACGTCACCATTCTCGGCACCTGTCAGGACAGTGTCGTCGCCGACGCATCGGATGTGTGCGGCGCACTGACGTGGTTCACCCACACCAACACCGCCAACGCCTACAACAACCCCACCCGAGTCTGGGCCTTCGACGCTAACGGCGAACGAGTGATCCTTACCGCCGAATGGCTCACAACAGGACGCCATGATGACTGGCCGTGACAATCACTACGGCCTTCTGTTCGGCGAATCCGCCGGTCGAATTCCCGTTCCACTTCCGGAGATGCCGGCGGGTGTCACCGCGTACACCGTCCCGAAATCCGGCGACACAGGTAATCCCAGCGAAAGCAGGATTCCACGGGACCGACGCGGCAGAATCAGAGTCGCCCGTGTGGATCTACTGGCCCAGGATCAACCACGAGCGCTGGTACTGCCGACCACCATCCGATCGCGGGACCTGGTCTGGATCCTGCGCACCGGTACCGGCCGCAGATGGCACACTATGCAGTCCCAATTCGGAGACTCTGCCTGGGATACCGCCATCGAACTTGTGCGATCCGGTGTCGGTGTCGTTCGGTGCACCGTCGATGGATTCGACTATCGACCGCACTCGTTCCGGCTCACCGAGGCATGGGCCGCGGTCGCCGAAGACCACATCACGGAACTGACCGGTCGTGCTGACCCCGACACCGCTCGTAGCGAACTGCTCGACTGCCTGCGCACCGTGCCCGAACTCGCTGACGAGCACGCGCTGCTCGCCGCAATGCCGGCGACTGGTCCGCTGCGCGTCCCGCCGGCGTCACAGGCGGCGACTGCAGCGTGGTCGGTGTACGACTGCGCCGTCCGTGCCGCCTGCGTTTGGTTACCCGACCACGCTGCTGGGATCACGCACACCTCGAAGGCATTAGCCGGATTCGCTTTCCACAACACGAAACGATGGACACCCGAACGAGAAACCGCGTTCGCCAACCTGATCCGGATGCCATTCCATACGGCGGTTAAAGACGCCGACGTCGCTGTCCTGATGCGGGGACCGCTGCAGTGGCGAGTCGGTACGGTAGTCGCCGACGCCAGCGCCAGCAGGCCATGGATCGGCCTTCCCGCTGAGGGCATGCGACTACTGGGCACACTCGACACCTCCGGGATACACGGCGTGCTCTTCGTGGAGAACAAGGACACTTTCCAGCAAGTGTGTGGCCACACCGACATCGTCGAACGGTGGCTGTGCGTGTGGGGACAGGGATATCCCAGCAACGGGTTGGTCGCCTTGCTGACCAGGCTCGACGGCGTTCCGCTGGCCGCCTGGTGTGACCTTGATGCCGACGGCATCGGTATCGTCGCCAACCTGGCTGAACGAGTCGGCCGTCACGTCAATCCGATCGGGATGGATGTCGGATTCTGGGCCGCAGGCCCACATCGCGAGCAAACTCCTGACGCTATGGCCCTTGGCCGTGCCTTGGCGGCAAAAATGGCTGATCACGGTCCCGCTCAGTTGCGATTGCTGGCCGCGTCTATCGCAGAAAACGGTGAGGGACGCGAGCAGGAGACCCTCCATCACGAGGTCCTACCAGGGCTCGGCGCTTGCCTCCGCGAACTGGAAACGGCTTCGACAGCGGGCGTCAACCGACAGTGAGGGGGACTGCTGCGCAGTCAGGTGACCTTCGCACTGCGTTGAGTATCCGGCGTCGGCGCACAAGGAGTGTGTAACAGACATCTCACCCCGGCCAGCAGCGCGCACTACGTACCTCACCTCGTCTGAGCAGCGCGGAGAACACCTAAGAACGCCGCGCCGAGGACCGATACCAGCCCGGTCGGCCGGGCTGTGCATGGGCGGCACGGCGGTGTCGGAGAGGCTGGTCAGGTCACGTGGTAAGCGGCAGAAGAAGATGTTCGTCGGATCGCTTACCCGACGCTTCCCTGCCCAAGCAGTTCTTGGAGGCTGGCCAAGATAGCATCGTGGCAGGAACTAGGTCGGGACTGGAGATGCCTCGCAACAGACGTCCGCAAGATCGGGAAGAGAAACGCGCCGAGATCGTTGTAGCCGCCCGGCGGTTGTTCGTCGAGCAGGGATACAACGCGGCATCGATGACGCGGATCGCCCGCGACGCCGGAGTGGTGTCGAACACGCTGTACTGGTACTTCCAGGACAAGGACGCGGTATTGATTGCGGTCCTGGATGCAGTCCTGGCCGACTCGATGGCCTCCTACAGCGAAGTGCTGGGCTCGGAGCTGGTTGATCGACTGTTGTGGCTCGTCGAGGAATTGGAGCAACTGGGCCGGTTGGTGAGCACGGTGCACACCCGCGCCGAGGAGTCCGCGTCCATTCGGGAATGGCACGAGCAGTTCCACGCACTGGCCGAGGGATTGTTCCGAGCAGAGCTGATCGAGCTCGGCGTGCCCGCTGACGAAGTCGATCCGCTGGTCACGATCGGTGTTTTCGTTGTCGAGGGCTTGCTGACGCATCCGACGGAGCAGGCTCAGCGGCGCGCGGTGATCGAGACGTTGCTGAACAGCGCTCGCAGTCTTGCCGCAGTCGCTGACTGAGTGCCTTGTCTCCGCACGCCGACGAGCCCGGGGGTGGCTGACTAATGCGTGTTGCGGGCGGTGTAGTCGAATTGTGTTGCCAGGAAATAGAGTTGGTCACGCACGACACGTTCGAAGTGCTCGCCCAGGTAGATATCGAAGTGATCGCACGGGTAGTTCTCGACATGCACGTGTGCCAGGCCCTGGGCATGACGCTTCGTGGCCTTCGCGGGCGCGGCCTCGTCGTTGTCGCAGACACACAGCAGGGTCGGAGTGCTGAAGCGGGCCAACGCGCGACCGGGCCGATCGAGCGGAAGACGTAGCACCAGCCGCGCGGCCAGAGCGTTGGCGGCATCGAATTCACCGTCCGGGCCGCGCAAGACACCCCACATGCTGTCGCGACCGACACCGGTCTGGGGTTCTTCCCCGGCGTCGCTCTCGGCCAGCTCGATGTTCTTCGACACCTGAGCCCGCACCGAGGGCAGCCGTTTCAACAACGCGCTGGTGCGCCGCGAGAGCCGAGTCCCCGCGGGCAGGAGCGCGGAAGCACCAGTGAGGGCGTCGGGTGAGGCCACGAACGCGGGCATCCAGGACGTCCCCGCCATCGGCAACAGGATCGGCTTCGCGCCGAACCAGGAACCGACCGTATCGAGGACGCCTGCCACTGTCAGCGCTACCGCGCTCAGCGGGCCGGTCCGGATACGCGAGCGCAACGACGCCGGTCCATCAGTGAAGGGACATTGGGCAACGACCGCCGCGACTCGGGTGTCTTCGGAAGCGACTTGAAGGACATGTCCGCCGCCGAAAGAGCTGCCCCACAACGCGATCCGGTCGACGTTGACCTCCGGCAGAGTGCGTACGAACGCCAGGGCGGCATGCCAATCGGCGCGTTGCCGACCGATATCGAGGAGCTGGCGCGGTGATCCGCCGCTGGCCCCGAGATGGCGGTAGTCGAACACCAGCACCGACCACCCAGCCTCGGCGAACCGTTCCGCGTAGGCATCCAGGCGCATCTCCCGCACCGCCCCGAGCCCGTGGGCCATGATCACCATCGGGCGCGGACCGTTCAGGTCGGGTGTGGTGTACAACCATGCCGCACACTCGTCCTGACCTGAGGTGAACGAGACCTCACGCCGCTGCACCGCCGCCGCATGCCGATCTGCAGGACCACTGATTTCCATGACTCGCGTCCTCTCGCTCACCACCCTTCTTGGATACCACCCAAGAAGCACTCGGGGTTACAGTAGACCTCTTCTTGGATGTCAGTCAAGAAAGCAATAGCATCGAGGCTGGAGCCAGGTCAGCAGCAGTTGGTAGCTGCCGACGGACGCGCCGGCGATCAGGGCGGTGCGAGGGAAGGTGGTCATGGTTGCTTCGTTCAGGTCACGGGCGATGGATGAGGGATGTCAGACAGGTGGTCCGAGCAACTCGCTGCGGCCGGGGATGAAGGCGGGCCGGGCTGTCACGATCTCGCTGCGGTCGCGCCCGGCGAGTACGCGCGCCGCCGCCCGTAGGCGTTGTACCCACAGCACGAATTCGGCGCGGCCGAACAGCGGAAAGGTGGTGCGCCGTGGCATTCGAATCCCTGACATGCCTGGGGCGGGCGCTGCAGCCGCATCGTGAGGCCGTCGCCGCCGAACTGATCCGCCAGACCAAGCTCACCATCGACGGTCTCGACACCGACCCGGAACTCGGCGATCTGCTGGCCGCGAGCATCACCGAAAACGTTGTCACGGTCGTCCACGTCCTGGCCAACGGCGTCGATCCCGTGACCGTCAATCCGCCGTCCACGGCGATCGTGTACGCGCGGCGGCTGGCTCGCGGCGGGGTGCCACTCACGGCCCTGCTGCGCGCCTACGGGTTCGGTCAATCCAGACTGCTGGAGGTCAGCATCGGCCGCATCCTCGACGCGGGCGGACCCGATCAGATGGCGCAGATCGCCGACATGATGAGCTTCGGCGCCGCCTACCTCGACCATGTGACCAAAGAGGTGGGCGCGGTCTATGAGGCCGAACGCGACCGCTGGCTCAACAGCCGCCACGCGGCCCGGCGGGAATGGGTGCGGCGGCTGCTCGAGGAGGCCGACCCGGATGTCGCGGCCGCCGAAGCGGCACTGGGATATCGGCTCGACCAACGCCACCTGGCCGTCGAGCTGTGGACCACACCGCCGTGCACCGTCGCCGAGACGACGCGGGCCTTGGAGCAGGCAGCCCAATTGCTCACACAGGCGGTCGAGGTGATCGACCCGGTGCTCGCCCTGCCCGCCGGTGATCATGAACTGCGCCTGTGGCTCCCGGTCCGGCGCGAGTTCCCCGATCTGTCCGACCTGCGGCTGGACCTGACGCAGGCGCGGCTACCGGTACGAATGGCGTTAGGCGCGGCCGATTCCGGCCTGCGCGGCTTCCGCCGCAGCGCGCGCACCGCCGCACGGGGCAAGACCCTCGCACAGTCGGCTGGTTCGAACGCCCCCGCCGCGGTGGCCTTCGAGGAGATCGCTCCGTTCGCCCTGCTCGTCGACGAACCCCGGGAGCTGGCGGTGTTCGCCACCCGCGTACTCGGTCCGCTGGCCCGCGACGACGCGAAGACCGCGGTGCTGCGCGAGACCCTGGAGATGTTCCTCGCCGAGAACGGCAGCTACGCCCGCACCGCGACAAGACTGCTGATGCACCGCAATACGGTGCAGTACCGAATCCAGCAGATCACCCGCAAATACGGGCTGGACCTCACCGGCGACACCTTCGACCTGCGGTACGCGCTAGGCATCTGCCGGTGGCACCGGACCGTGGCCCTCCTGCCGCCCGGCTGATGCATCCGGCCGACCATCACCCTCCTGCCGGCACACGGGGTTGGGCGCGGCGGATGAATCGCGCGCCATCCTCTGTGCGCGGCGCACAGACCTCCGGCTGGGCGCTGGTCGGCCCGGATATCGCGTGGTGTCATGTGGCCACCGCCACTGTTTCCCAGGAAGGTCCGCATGTCCCGCCGCGCCATATTCATCACCGGAACCGCCGCCGGGATCGGCCGCGTCATGGCGGCGGTGCGCAGCTTGACCGAAGCGCTCGACCTGGAATGGCGCTCCCACGGCATCGCGGTTCATGACATCATGCCGCTGTACGTGTCCACCAGCATGATCGACGACGCCCCCGTGGCTGAATCGGTGCGCACGCCGGGCGTGCACCGGACCGCCGATGATGTCGCGGATCAGTTGTGGCGCAAGGTGATTCGGCCGCGCACCGGATTCCCGCACGTGCTGGTCGGTACTCGGACCAAGGTGGCGCACGCGGTCCAGAAACTCGCACCCGCCGGCTGACCCTACTGGTGATGGGCCGGGTCACCGGCGTGGACGACCTGTCCCGCCGGTCGCGATAACGTCGATTCCATTCTTCCCGAAGGATTACACTTTCATGGCTTTCCTGTCTCCGCGTCTGCCCGATCTCGACTACGAAAGCTGGCGGCGCGGCACCCGCATGCAGCGGCTGCGGCCGATCGTGCTGGACTGGGCCTCCGCGGGGGCCGGCACCCCGGATGCGGTCCTGCTCGGGTACGTAGTGAAGATCGTTCTCTATGTCGCGGTGGCGATCGGAATCGGCTGGGCCACGCCAGGTCTCGGCACACCGACGCAGTTCTTCGACTGGTGGGGCGAACCGCTGTTCCTCCAGAAGCTGGTGGTGTGGACGCTGTTGTTCGAGGTGCTCGGCCTCGGCTGCGGGTTCGGGCCGTTGACACTGCGTTTCCTGCCGCCGATCGGCGGGCCGCTGTACTGGCTTCGACCCGGCACCATCCGGCTGCCCCCATGGCCGGAGCGGGTACCCGGCACACGCGGCAGCACCCGCACACCGCTGGATGTTGCGCTGTATGTCGGCGTGCTGGCGGCCGCCGTCTTCGCCCTGACCTCCCCCGCCACCGAACCCACCGCCCTTGGCGAGGTGCCTGCGTTGGCCCCGGCGCGGCTGCTGCCCATCCTGGTACTCCTGGCGCTGACCGGGCTGCGCGACAAGGCGATCTTCCTGGCCGCGCGCACCGAGGTGTACGGCAGCTTCCTCGTGATGCTGATGCTGCCGGGCACGGACGGGCTGGTGGGCGCGAAACTCGTGATGCTGGCCATTTGGTGGGGTGCGGCGGTGTCGAAGTTCAATCACCACTTCCCGTACGTCGTGGCGGTGATGATGAGCAACAACCCGATCGTCCGCAGCACCGCACTCAAGCGAAAGCTATACCGCGACTTCCCGAATGACCTACGGCCGTCGAAGGTTTCGGCGTTTCTTGCGCACGGAACCGGCACCACCTTCGAGATCGTCATGCCTGCGGTGATCTACCTCGCGCACGGCAGCAAGCTCGCGATCGCGGCGGCAATCCTGTTCACCGTATTCCATCTGAACATCCTGACCAGCCTGCCCATCGGGGTGCCGCTGGAGTGGAACGTCTTCATGATCATGGGTACGTGGATCCTGTTCGTGGACCACGGTTCCCTGAGCCTCAGTGACCTGACAGGGCCGTGGGCGCTGCTGTTCATCGCCGCGCTGGTGGCCTTGGTCGCATACGGCAACTTCGTGCCGAAGCACACCTCGTTCCTGATGTCCATGCGCTACTACGCTGGCAACTGGCCGACCGGCCTGTGGCTGTTCGCGCCGAGCGCGTTGGAGAAGTGGGACAGCGGCCTGGTCAAGTCCTCACAGTTCCCCGCGCAGCAGCTCACGCGCCTCTATGACGAGACCGCGGCGGAATACTTCGACCACCGGCAGTATGCCTTCCGCTCGATGCACACGCACGGCCGCGCCCTCTACGGCCTCATCCCCCGCGCCGGGGGCGCCGACCACGAGCGTTACCGGGTGGTCGAGGGCGAGATAGTGGCGGGGTCGGCGATCGGATGGAACTTCGGCGACGGGCACCTGCACAACGAACAACTCATCACCGCCGTGCAGCAACGCTGCCGATTCGAGCCGGGTGAACTGCGGGTGATCGTGCTGGAATCGCAGCCCATGCACCGGCAGCGGCAGGAATACCGCCTGATCGACGCCGCCACCGGCACCTTCGAGATCGGCCATGTGGAAGTGTCGGACATGCTCACCGGACAACCCTGGGACGGAACGATTCCGGTGCATGTGCACGCCACTGGAAAAGGTGCGGCATGACCACCGCCATTGTCGTCGGGTCGGGCCCCAACGGGCTCGCCGCGGGCATCACGCTGGCGCGCCACGGTGTCGACGTGACCGTGCTCGAGGCCACCGACACCCTCGGCGGCGGCACCGCCAGCGGTGAGTACACGCTGCCGGGGCTGCTGCACGACCACTGCTCGGCGGTGCATCCCTTCGCGGCGGCCTCACCGTTGCTGCGATCACTCGAGCTCGAAAAGTTCGGGCTCCGTTGGCGTTACGCGCCCGTGGATTTGGCGCACCCGCTCGTCGGGGGGCGGGCTGGTGTGCTCGTACGGTCTGTGGAAGACACCGCCCTCGGGCTGGGCGTCGACGCTCACCGCTGGCATCGGTTCTACCAGCCGCTGTCGGAGCGCATCGACGATCTCATCGACGAGATGTTCCAGCCGCCCGCGCACCTGCCACGGCATCCGATCAGCCTAACGCGCTTGGGTATCCCCGCACTGGCGTCGGCGTCGCTACTGGCCCGGCTGTGGCGCACCGAGGAGGCGAAAGCGCTGTTCGGCGGCGCGTGCGCGCATTCGTTCAGGCCCTTGACGGCGCCCACCTCGGCGGCATTGGGCGTCATGTTCGTCGCGGTGAACCAGCGCTACGGCTGGCCGGTGGCCTCAGGAGGATCACAGTCCATCGCCGAAGCCCTCGCGGCACTGCTGAAATCGCTCGGCGGGAAGATCGAGACAGGTGTACGCGTCACCGCCATGTCGCAGCTGACGCCAGCCGATATGGTGCTGTTCAATCTGGGCCCGCACGCTGTCGCCGACCTGCTCGAAGACCGGATGCCGCACCGTGTTCAGCGCGCCTACCGGCGCTACCGCTACGGACCCGGCGCGTTCAAACTGGATCTGGCAGTACAGGGCGGCATCCCGTGGACCGACGAGCGATGCGGTCAGGCCGGAACCGTCCATGTCGCGGGATCTTTTGCGGAGATGGTCGTCTCCGAGCGCGAGACCAACGCCGGGCGCATGCCCGAGAGGCCGTTCATCATCGTGGGCCAGCAGTACCTGGCGGACCCGGGCCGGTCCCAAGGCGATCTGCACCCGATCTACGCCTACGCCCATGTGCCACACGGATTCACCGGTGACGCCACCGAAGCCATCCTGCGCCAAATCGAACGGTTCGCGCCCGGCTTCCGGGATCGCATCGTCGCACACTCGGTGACCACGACCGCGGATCTGATCGCCACCAACCCGAATTTCGTCGGCGGCGATGTTATCGGCGGCGCGGCAACGCCTTTCCAGCTGCTCACCCGGCCGCGCGTCGCCCTCGACCCCTATTACACCGGTGTGCCGGGCATGTTCATCGCCTCGGCCGCCGCGCCGCCCGGTGCGGGCGCACACGGCATGGCAGGCCACAACGCCGCCCTGTCGGCCTTACGTCGCGCCGGAATACCACTGCTGCACAACGACTTCGAGAAGGCTCACCGCCATGCGTGAATACAATGTCCCCGCCACCTACTCCATCGCCGATGACCATTTCATGGGCGATCCCGTGCTGCGCAACGAACGTAACCACCCCGGCGCCGTGCTGTTCCTGATCCCGACCGCCGACGGCGGCTGGTCGGAGCTGACCGCCGCTGAATTCGCCCGCGAGGTGCGGGCCGTTGCGAAGGGCCTGATCGCGGCCGGACTCGAAGTGGGCGACCGGGTTTCGCTGATGAGCGATACCCGCTACGAGTGGATTCTGCTCGACTACGCCATCTGGTTCGCCGGCGGCGTGACCGTGGCCATCTACGCCTCCTCGGCGGCGGATCAGGTGCGCTGGGTGGTCGAAGACTCCGGATCGGAGCTGCTGGTCGTGGAAACCGGCGCACACCTCGCGATCGCCGAGCAGGCCATCGCGGGCCTGCCCGTGCGGGAAACCCTGCACATCGACGGCGGCGCGATCACCGAGCTGATCACTCGCGGCGCGGAGGTGCCCGACAACGAATTGGATACCCGCCGTGCCCGACTCGGCGCGAACTCGGACGCACTGGTCATCTACACCTCCGGCACCACCGGCAAGCCCAAGGGTGTGCCGCTGACCCACGGCAATCTGGCCGCCATGGCCGAGTGCGCGCCCGCCCGTGTGCCCGAACTGCTGCGTCCGAACGGTCGCACGCTGCTGTTCCTGCCGCTGGCCCACATCCTCGCGCACGCCACCTCGCTGGCGGCCGTGGAACACCGTTTCACCGTGGCCCACACCAGTGATTGGACCGACCTGCCCGCCAAGTTCACCGCCCTGCGGCCCACCGGACTCGTCGCGGTGCCGCGGGTTTTCGAGAAGGTCTACAACGGGGCCAAACAGAAGGCGCACGACAACGGTAAGGGCGCGATCTTCGACCGGGCCTCCGACGTCGCCATCGCCTGGAGCCGGTCCCTCGACGCCGGCGGTCCGGGCCTGCTGCTGCGATTGCAACATCTGTTGTTCGACAAGCTCGTTTACGGGAAGCTGCGGGCGGCGCTCGGCGGCCAATGCGCGCACGCCATTTCCGGCGGCGCACCGTTGGGTGCGTGGCTGGCGCACTTCTACCGTGGCGTGGGCGTCAATATTGCCGAGGGGTACGGACTTACCGAAACCACCGCGGCCATCACGCTCAACGGCAACCAACCGCGCAGCCAGCGGCTGGGCAGCGTCGGTCGCCCGTTCGACGGCCACACCGTGCGGCTGGCTGATGACGGTGAACTCCTCGTGCGCGGACCCGTTGTGTTCCAGGGTTATTGGCGCAACCCGCAGGCGACTGCGGAGTCCTTCACCGACGGCTGGTTCCACACCGGCGACCTGGCAGCCCTCGACGCCGACGGCTACGTCACCATCACCGGCCGCAAGAAGGAAATCCTCGTCACCGCCGCAGGCAAGAACGTCTCGCCGGCCCCGCTCGAAGACGGCCTGCGTGCGTACCCGCTGATCAGCCAGTGCATGGTGATCGGCGACGCCCAGCCGTTCATCGCGGCCCTGATCACCCTGGACCGCGACGCGCTGCCCGGCTGGCGCGAGCGGCACGGACTCGACGGGGGAACGAGCGTGGCGGATCTGATCTCGCATCCCGACCTGATAGCCGAGATCAACGCCGCGGTCGCCCAGGTCAATGCCAGGGTCTCCAAGGCCGAGCAGATCAAGAAGATTCGCATCCTCGACGGCGAATGGTCGCAGGAGACAGGCGAACTCACCCCGAAGCTCTCTCTCAAACGCCTCGCCGTGCTGAAACGACACGCGGTCGAGATCGACGCGCTCTACGCGTGAACCTGCTACCACTCCCGCCCGAAGCAAACCCCGTGGCCGCCCAGCCCTCCTCGATCCGCACCGCCGGGATCGACTCCGCCACTTCTGAACTCGACGCCCTCGATTGCCGCGTGGCCGCACTGCGGCTGCGTGCGCAGCCCGATCCCGTCGGTGCGCACGACGAAGCATGGTCGTGGATCAACGAGGTAAGCGCCTTTGTACCCTACGAACGCAATATGGCGCTTGCCACTCTGGATCCCATGCACCGCGTCGGCCGCCCCTGTGCGGAATTCGCCGACGGCCAAAACATCTTCGGTGTCGCCAACACCACCACCAACCCGGTCGTCGACCGGCTCATGCGCGCCATCCTCAGTCTCTGGCAGCCTTGGCACGGCAAGCAGTGGTCGGCCGCAAGGCCACCACCTTTGGCGTCGGCTGGCTAGTAGTCGACACCCTCGTGACACGTCATGCTCGGCCTGCGTATTGTTCGAAACCTGATTTCAACGCGTCCCGCCTGGCGAAATCGCCACTTCATCGGCATTACAGGATTTTCAGACGGGCTCGGTGATAGCGATGTAGACGCAGACCGATCTGCGGACGGGAGAGGTGACTTTGTCTTCTCCTCTCGTGCTCGGGCTTTGAGGAGTGTGTAACCGACATCTCACCCCGGTGAGGCATACCACCTCCGCACTCCGTATGGCAGTAGCCGCGAGATCGCCCTTCCCATGCTCGTCCTGAGTCCGGCACCGAGTCGTTCCTTTGCTGCGATATGTGTGCCTGGCCTGATTTAGATTGAGATCGCCCGCAGCGCGCCGGGGTGGCGGCCCGCGATCTTGTCCAACGCGGTCGCAGTGGCTTCGTCGGCCGGGAGGTAGACGAACAACTGCTGGTCGTCCTCGGCCGGGAGATCGAGGGTTTCGTACACCAAGCGCAGCGAACCGGTCTCAGGGTGTTCGACGCGGGTGGTGCCGGTCGCGGCGGGGAGGTTGGGGACGGTAGCGACACGGCGCGTGAATTGCTCACCGGCCGCGATCTCGAGTTGATCAGCCAGGGCGGCGGTGGCCGGATCATTGCGGAAGGGGCCTTGTTTGAGGTCGGCGACTTTGAGGTCGGCGATGTGTTCCCAGTCCGGGTAGAAGTCGTGAGCCCGGGAGTCTCCGAAGATGAAGGAGGCGAGGTTGGCTGTGGACGGATCGTCGAGCACGCCGGTCGGTGCCATCAGGCGGTGGTAGCCCTCGGTATAGGCCAGAACATCGCTGAGGCGGTTCACGACCACCGCGACCGCTGGTTCCAGATGTTCGAGGATGGCGCGGACCGTGGGACGAACGGACCGTGCAGGGCCTGCGTTGCCCATGCAGCTGAAGCCCGCGTCAGCCGTTTTGGTCAGTCGGTACAGGTGGATGCGTTCGCTTGGTGCGAGATGTAGTGCGTTGGCGATGGCTGAGAGCACTGACGGGGACGGGCGACGGTCACGGCCTTGTTCGAGGCGGATGAGGTACCCGACGCTAACTCCAGCCAGGGTGGCGAGTTCGGCACGACGCAAACCGGGCGTGCGGCGTCGCGGCCCGGCAGGCAAACCGACATGGGCAGGTGAGACCGCCTCGCGTCGGCTGCGCAGGAACAGGCCCAACTCGTTGTCGGTCATTTTCGTGCTCCTTTGCGTCCTGCAAGGTTCATTCCACACGCTATGAACCTGACCAGGTCGGTGACTGCCTGCACAGCAGCACTCAACCAACACCTCGTACCTAGAGAGTGTGTAACCAACATCTCACCCCGGCCAGCAGCGCTACCTCTTCGCGACGCAATCCGGGGACGCGCCGATTGCCACCGAAGACAGGTAGTCCTGCCCGATCGGGCGTCAGGCGGGCCCGGCGAGAAGTCGGGAATTCGCGGACCTGTGCGTGGTGGTCGTCCATGTTCTCCACGGTAAACGCGTTGCGGTGGTCGATGGGGGTACTGCGGTTACCTGGAAGAGCCGTCACTGTCGCGCTCGCGTGAACCGGCGTGTACTCGATTCCATGACGATCACCACCGAGGAACCGCCGGGGCGGGCCGCGCCATGGCGAACCGGTAGATGCTCGCCCTGTGGGTAGTAACTGAGAAATAGCAACCGAGGGCAGGAAGGGTCGTGCTGATGGAGAAATTGACGAAACAGCCGTCGGGGAAGGGCCCTGAGCAGTGGTTCACCGGCGAGGTGTGGTTCGACCAGATCTACCAGGGGCGAGAACCGTCCCGAGCACGGGTCAACGCCGTCCATTTCACCCCGTGTGCACGCACGGCCTGGCACACCCATGCCGTGGGGCAGACCCTGCACGTGACCGAAGGCATCGGAATCGTGGCATCCCGTGACTGTGAAGTGATCGTGATGCGCCCCGGCGACACCGTCCACACCCCACCCGGGCAGTGGCATTGGCACGGCGCCGTCACCGACCACTTCATGACCCACCTGGCGATCTGGGACGGCACCGGCGACCCGGACGTCGCCGAAACCGTGTGGGGCGAGCACGTCACCGACGACGAATACCGGCGCGCCGAGACCCATCGCACCCAACCCTGAACGTCCACGCGAGAAGGGGCCACACGATGACCGACGATGCCGCCAACCCATGGTTCCGCCGAGCCGAAAAGGCGGGCATCGGGCGTGTCCGCGCCGACGGGGTCGAGCGCGATGTCACCTTCACTCCGCTGGACCCCACATCCAGTGCCCACGCTCGGATCGACGCCGCCTATCACGACAAGTACGACATCTACGGGCCGCAGATCGTCGGCTCCGTCGTCGGCGAGCACGCCACCCGAGTCACCCTGCGGCTCGATCCGCAGATCCACAAACAACCCTGACCAGAACTGAGGATTCCCATGCGAGCGACCTACATGTACGCCCCCGGCGACGTCCGCGTCATCGACGTCCCCGACCCGGTCATCATCGACTCCACCGACGCGGTGGTGCGGATCGTGCGCAGCTGTATCTGCGGCTCGGACCTGCACCCGTATCACTCCATGGCCGCCAGCGACCAGGGCAGCCCGATGGGGCACGAAGCTATCGGTGTCGTGGAAGACATCGGCGCCGACGTCACCACGGTGCGCAAGGGCGACCTGGTGATCACCCCCTTCGCCTGGTCCGACGGCACCTGCGACTTCTGCCGCGAAGGACTGCAGACCTCGTGCCGTCACGGTGGCTTCTGGGGCGGGGGACCGGTCGGCGGGCTCCAAGCCGAAGCCGTGCGAGTGCCGTGGGCTGATGGCACGCTGGTCGCGGTTCCGGTCGAGGAGAACTCCGCGCTGATCCCCTCGCTGCTGACGCTGTCCGATGTCTACGGCACCGGTCACCACGCCGCGGTGAAGGCGCGGGTCGATCAGGACACGACCGTCACGGTGATCGGCGACGGCGCGGTCGGGCTCATGGCCGTCCTCTCGGCCCGGCAGCTCGGTGCGCAGCGGGTCATCCTGATGGGTCGCCACAAGCAGCGCACCGATCTCGGTCGTGAGTTCGGCGCGACCGAGGTGGTGGCCGAACGCGGTGAGGAGGGTATCGCCGCGGTGCGTGAGCTGACCGGCGGCGACGGCACCCACGTCGTCATCGAAGCCGTCGGCCACATGCCCGCCTACGAGCAGGCCATCGGTGTCGTGCGACCCGGCGGTGTGATCAGTCGCGTCGGTGTTCCCCAATATTCCGACGCGCCAGTCGGTTTCGGCACGCTGTTCGGCCCGAACATCACCCTCACCGGCGGTCCCGCCCCGGCCCGCGCCTATATCGGCACACTGCTGCCGGGTGTGCTCGGCGGCACGGTCGAGCCCGGCAAGGTCTTCGACCGCGAAATCGGTCTGGACGAGGTCGCCGACGGCTATCGCGCCATGGACGCCCGCGAAGCCCTCAAAGTCCTGCTCCGCCCCTGACCACGCCCGCACGAGAAGACATCTCGTTTCGTGGAGCGCTTCATCGATGGATAGTCCGGACAATATTGTCGTATGGCGCGCAGTACCCGCATCGACGGGTTCGAGCTCTACCATCGATACCGATGACTGACAGTCAAGTGGACGGGCGCACGCTGCGGTACCGGCATCGCCGACCCGAATTGCTGGCCGCGGCCACGGAGTACGTGCTCGATCACGGCATCGACGACGTGTCCTTGCGGCCTGTCGCCGCCGCACTCGGGGTATCGCACGCGACGCTGCTGCGTCACTTCAACTCGAAAAACGAGCTCCTGCTGCACATCGGGGAAAAGATCCGCAGCGACTTCGTGCGGTCATGGCAGCAGGACGAGCACTTCAACACCGCGACGTCGGCTGCCGAACTGGTGCGCATGGTGTGGACGAGGTTGTGTGAGCCCAAGGAACAACGTCAGTTCATTCTGTTGTTCCAACTGGTCGGCCGCGTGGCGCGCATTCCTGCCGAGGCGGACGCGCTGGCGCCGTCGATCGTCGACGACTGGCTGACTCCGATCGAGGAACGTTTATGTGCCGATGGTTGGCCTGCGAGTGAGGCGCGCAGCCTTGCCACCCTCGTCTTGGGGCAGATACGCGGACTGCAGTTGGACTTGCTTCTGACCAGAGATCGCACTCGTGTCGATGCCGCGTTCGACGCGGCGATCGCGATGATGCCCCGACCTGGGAGGCCTTGACACGGTCGGACCCGATCTCACGCCGACATCGGAATAGATGCCGTACCAATCGGTTTGTCTAACCGATTGGTACGGCTATGATCGCGCGGTATGCGGACCGACGAATACCGGAGCTTCGATGCACTGGGTCTAGCTCAACTTGTCAAAGCCGGCGAGGTGACCTCGCGCGAGCTACTCGACGTCGCGCGGCGGCAGGCTGAAACGGCGAACGGCCGCCTCAACGCGATCATCCGATTCATGGACGCCGAGGCAGATCGCCGCGTCGCCCAGGAATTGGTCGGCCCTTTCGCCGGTGTCCCGTTTCTGATCAAGGACATCGCGCAGGACTACGCCGGCTTGCCCAGTAGCAGCGGGTCTCGCTCGCTGGCGCGGACCCCGGCCCTAGAGCACTCGACGGTGGTGCAGAGATGGATCGATGCGGGCCTGGTCATCTTCGGAAAGACCAACACTCCCGAATTCGGCGCCAAAGGCGTCACCGAGCCCGAACTGTTCGGTCCCACCCGCAACCCGTGGAATCTTGATCGATCGCCTGGCGGCTCGTCCGGGGGTTCGGCCGCGGCGGTGGCCGCCGGAATCGTTCCAGTCGCCGGAGCCAACGACGGCGGCGGTTCCATCCGCATCCCCGCCGCCTGTTGTGGACTCGTCGGCCTCAAGCCGGGGCGAGGGCTGCTTCCGTCGGGGCCCGATGTCGGCGAAGCCATGCACGGGGCCGCGGTCCAGGGTGTCGTGTCCCGCTCGGTGCGTGACACCGCCGCGATGCTCGACGTCCTCAAAGGCGGCGAACTCAGCGGTCCCTACCTTCCTGCCGTTCCGGCCGAGACGTTCCTCTCGCAAGTCGGTGCCGACCCGGGGCGGCTGAGAATCGGAGTCTGCGTCTCCTCGGCGATCAACTCCTCGCCCCATCCCGAGGCTCGAGCGGCTGTCGACGCCACAGTCCAGGTGCTCACCGATCTCCATCACCGAGTCGAGATCCTGGACAATCCACCGGTCGACGACCGAGGGCTGGCCCAGGATTTCCTGTTGACCTGGTTTGCCTACCTGGCGTGGGAAGTCGCCGATGCCAAGCGTCGATCTGGTTGCGGCGAAGAAGGATTCGAATTCGACACCCGTCTGATGGCTGCGCTGGGGCGGGCCTACAGCAGCGTCGAATACGTCGATGCCGTCATGCGTCGCCATGATCACGCGCGGCGGCTATCGAGCTACTTCGACAGCTATGACCTGCTGTTGACACCCACGCTGGCAGATCTTCCGCCCCGCATCGGCTCGCTCGACACACAGCGGTCACTGCGCCTGGCCGGGGAGCTGCTCTTGAAGTCGGGGACTGCGGGCTTTCTGCGGCATTCCGCGCTGACCGATCGGCTCATTCACAGCAACTTGAGTTGGACTCCGTATACCCAGTTGGCCAATGTGACGGGACGACCAGCCCTGTCGCTGCCACTGCATTGGACCGCCGACAACATTCCGATGGGTGTGCAATTCACCGCGCAACTGGGCGGCGAAGCGATGCTGCTGCGCTTGGCGGCGCAACTCGAAGAGGCGATGCCGTGGATCAACCGACGCCCGATTATGTAGCCGGTGAATACAGGTGTGAGCGCAGGGCTGCCGGCGAGCCGAAACCGGAATCCTTCGTAGCCGCTGCCCGGGCTCGACCTGCACTCGTGAACCGAGAAAGCGCTCCGATGATTGTCATCGCAACCAAGTTCTTCACTGTATTCACCAGACTGTCCCCTGTCGTGCTGTGTGAAGACACAATCTGAGCCATGCTCGTGCGACAACCCGTTTCTGCCTCGCTCCCGCTGACGGCTCGATTGCTCAGCCGTTGGCCACAGATCGCCGAGCGGATGCTGACCGAGGGCCTGGATGCCACGGCACCTGCCGAACTGCCCGACGGTCACTTCACCGCCGAGGTATTGCCGACGATCTACGCCTGTGGTCGGGCGGTACTCGAAGCGATCGGCGCCGACCGCGAGTTCACCCGCGCCGAGGTCACCGCGTTCGTGGCCCCGGTCGCCGAGCGCCATGCCGAGGACAGACTGCCGCTGTCGATGCTGATCAGCGCGATCCATAGATCGGCACAGGCGGTGCTCGCGGAAGCCGCAGCTGTCGCTGACCCCACGCAAATGGATGAGTTCGTCGAGGTCTTCAACCGCTTGCTCGAATTGCTGCGGCGCATCAATATGGCCGTTGTCGAGACCTACACCGAGGTCGAACAGTCGATTTACCACGCCGAGCGGGAGGCCCGGCGCGAATTGTGCTCGGCGTTGGTGCGCGGGCTGCCTGCCGAAGAACTCGCCGTACGGGCGGACACCATCCTCGCTGACCGGTACACGGTGCTGGCGATCCATGTGAGCGAACCGGCGCGCACCGGTAGCGCGGTCAACCTGGTGGCCCGGCGCCGGATTCGATTGCTGCAGCGCGCACTCTACGAGCTCACCGGCGCGATCACTCCCGCGACTTTCGATGGTGCGAGCGGAATCGCGTTGGTGGGCAACAGTTCCGAGGCCGATGTCGTCGACGCCAAGCGGTTCGGCGAGCTGGCCGCTCGGCTGTCGCAGCAGTTCGGGGTCACGGTGTATCTGGCGGAATTCTCCGGCGTGAGCCGCGACGGTATTCCGGCGGCGGCCGAGGACGCGGGCGAGCTGGCCGAGCTGGCCCGTCTTTGCGGTCACCCCGGGGGCTGCTACCGGCTCGACGATCTGTTGCTGGAGTACCAGCTCACCCGGCCGGGTCCTGCGCGAGAACGGCTGGCGCAGCGCGTGGTTCCGCTGCTCGCGAGCCCTCATCTGCTCGAAGCGTTGGAGGCCCACCTACGACATGGAGCTGATCGCAAAACAGCCTCGCGCCGCATCCACGTCCATCCGAATACCTTCACGTACCGGCTGCGCCGCATCGCCGAACTCACCGGTCTCGACCCGGCCGATCCTACGGATTCGCGCATGCTGGCAGCGTCGCTCACCGTACATCGGCTCGGCCCCTCCCAACGTCGAACCGACGCCTAGGAAGGCATCGGTACCTTCGGCCCGTGATCCCACCCCGGACAACCCGCAGCGCGGCTACTCAGCGTGGGTGACGGGTTCCCTCTTGTGTTCCTCCAGACCGAGATATTCGCGCACGGTCAGCGCTGCCCTCAATTTCCAGATGAGCCCGGGATCGTGGGAATCGAGGCGGGCGAGACGGTAGATCCGCTTCAGGCGATAGTCGACCGTATTCTGATGGATATGCATATCTCGTGCGGTGAGTCGACGATTCAAACCATTGTTGATATGCGCGCGGAGGGTCGCGACCAGTTCCGGATCTGCCGACACCGCGTCGAGGGCGGTCTCGAGACGGTCCCGGCCGGGGCCGGGGCGCGTCAGCTGATACTCGATAGCAAGGTCGTCGAAATGGTAGAGGCCGGGCGGTCGATGGAGTCGGCGTACAACGTCGAGCAGTTCGTGTCCGTCTTCGGTAGCCGATGGGATCCGGTCTCGGTCTACCTCGATCGCCACAACGACAAGTGCTGTCCGCCTGACAAGTTCACCGATTTCCTTGGTGTCGGGGCAGCCTTGGATCAGGATTGTGCCCCCGAGGTCGCTGTGCAGTGCGGACATCGGTTGTTCCACACGGGCGGACAGCATTTCGAGGAAGCTGCCGGGTGAGACCGCGCCTCGGGCAGAATTGTCAGCGGCTACTGCGAGGACCGTGTACTGGTCGGTGAGTGGAATGCCGCATTCTCGGGCAACGCTGGTGGCGTGGCGTCCGCGGAGTAGGGCGCGAGCGACGGCTTGGTGTCCGTTGCGTTGAGTAGCCGACGATGCGACCTCGAGGTATGCCTTGGAAACGGTCGAATTCACCGTGTGCATCGCGTCCATGATGTGGTTGATGTTGTTGTGGCGCAGTAATTTTGTGGCGTTGTCGTTCAGATGAAGCTGGAAGCCGGTGTGGACGAGGCGTTGGACGGTTTCGATCGGCACCCCGGTGGCGGCCCAACGCGCAGCGGCGGGGTGAAGTGCCGCTCGTGAATCGAGCGTGCGCGCACCACCGGCTTGTTCCAAGTACTCCACGACAACGGCTCGGATCTCCTCCCGCAAGACGTTGCCCTGGATACTGCGGGGAGGGATAGCGCTCAGGATCCCGTCGACGATGTGTTGTGTCGCCCGCGGAGGGCTCGCGGGCGACTCGAGCTGGGTGGGACTCATCGCGGTCTCACAGTTTGCCGGTGCCACCGATCAACCACGGGTTGAACGTGCAGTCCAGCTTCGGGTGGTTGACGGAATCGAGGGCATTGAGGGTGATGGAAGCCGCGCGCGGCGAATACATGATGGTGAGGTGGTCGGACAGGTCCTGTTCGCATCCCTCTTGCAGGGTGATATTGCGAACGGTGGCGCCCGCTCCAGCGTTGAGGAAGGTCAGGTCGTAGGGGTTAGTGACTTCGTCGTAGCGAGATCCGACTGCCGTGTAGTCGACGCCGGGAACCGTATCGCCCTGGGCGTTGAGCGTGGCGTAGAACGGGGAGCCGATAACTTGTTGAATGTTGGAGATCCCGATGATCGGTTCGTAGAAGCCCAAGATGTTGATTCCGAGGTTGTTGATGGCGCGCCCGAGTGTGGCGATTCCCAGAAGTGTTGTGCCGTGGTGGGTTGCCCCTGTCCCTGGCCATGAGAAAGTCCCCACTGGTGGCCACGTGTAGGTCACCACTGGTGGCCACCTAAAGTCCCCACCCCCTTCGGCGGGTTGACCGTGTGTCGACCCGGAGCACAGGCCCTGGGCGGTGACGGTGATAGCGCCAACTGTCACCGAGCACCAACCCAGGGAGCTCCATTGAAGTCCGAGAGGG
>NZ_JACUZI010000005.1:0-666845 GCF_015355705.1 Nocardia sp. XZ_19_231
ACCGCCCAGGGCCTGTGCTCCGGGTCGACACACGGTCAACCCGCCGAAGGGGGTGGGGACTTTTAGGTGGCCACCAGTGGTGACCTACACGTGGCCACCAGTGGGGACTTTCTCATGGCCAGGGACAGTCGGGGCGCGCGGTAATCCGAGCAACGGCTGAAGGTAGGCGGTCGAAGCGGATAGACAGTGCAGGCGCGGGTGGGAGTTTAGGCCGCGACCGCGAGGTGGTCGTCGGTGGTCTGGGCCCGCAGGTCAGCCAGCAGTCTGGTGAGTTTGCGTGACACGCCGCTGCACCGCGCTGAGGGACGGCGCGAACCGCGCGCCCGGCGAGCTTGGGTATGACGGACTGTCGCGCCAGCCGACCGAACACCGATCACACCGATAGCGCCCCACCATCGCCACCACCCCTTGCGCCAATCGATCGTGGAATCAAAGCGATCCGACAACCCCCGACTACGGCTACCCGACCGATTCTCGCCGGGAGAAATGTCGATCGAGTACCTGGCCTGCACAACCGGTGACTTGTGGTAGTCGCGGAAAGCAAGATCCCCCGGAGCGATCTCAAACACGCAGGTGTGCGCTCCGCTCGGGCGTGGGCACCGACGATGCCGAATGTTGGTTTGGTCGCGGTAGGAGCGGCGCTAGCGGCCGTTGTCCGGCCACTGCACGGCCGTGACGGGCAGGTTTCGGCAGGCCCGTCGTTGCCGGGCCGTCTACCGGTCGACTGGTGGCCCAAGAGGCGCATGCGCGACCGCCCGCTCGAGTGCGGGTTGTCCGCCAAACGATCCGGTCTGAGGGGTCTGCGGAATCTCGCACTTTCCTTGTTTGTGGGTTCGCCGGGGCCACTGCGCGACGCCCTCTCTGAACCTTCGCCTGCGGAACCGGTGCATGTCCGCCAACGTCGAACAGGGCATGGGCAGCGATTCGATCGACCGGCAAGCGTTACTCGACGCTGGGCTCGACCCCGACGATCCGACCGTGTGGGAGACCCAGTTCCGAGTATCGGATCTGCTGGTCTGTCTTGGCGTGGCGGAATGTAGCGGCGACCGCTGCCAACGCGCGTTGAAGACAATCGAAGGCGGTAGGTGAACGTGCACCAGGCCGGAGGCGTGGCTGGCTGCATGGTCGCCGCATGCGTGGGGATCGTGGGCCGCGCAGTGTGTAGCAGTGTTGGGCACAAGCGAAAGGGTGGCATCGTGTGAACTGCTCCCCGGACGTTGGACTGAGAAAAATCAGTTCCAGTCTTCGGAGAGGAACCCTACTGTGTCTTCCATCACATGATGGAACGGTTCGAGGTGGTGTCGCGTCCAACCCGTATGTACCGCCGAGTGATGTTGGCGCACAGCTGGTATCGGGCACGGCGCAGGGTCCAGCCGCGAAAGGTGCATTGTTCGACTCCGGTCGAGAATGGGGGAAGCTAGATGTTTCGTTCTTTGATGGTTGCGGCGGTAGTGGGTGTGATCGCGACGGCGGGCACGTTCGCCGGGGCTGGGTCAGCGAACGCGAGTCAGGTGTGGGCAGCCTGCGGGATGTCGTCATCAGAAACCAAGGTGGTCGCGACCTATCCACAAGCGCGCCTGCAGTGCGGAACCGCGAACTGGGGGTTCTTCCACATCAAGGCCCGCCACCTCGATGAATGGCAGAACCTGGCCAGCATCGAGGGGAAGAACTGGCGTGACATCGCAGATATGGCGATCGAGAAGTCGTTGACCGCCCCGGACAAGAGCGGCCCGGCCGGTGGCAGCAAGTACTGCTATTCCGGGCAGATCTACCTGGTCAACCATGTCAACGGGCGGATCGAGAAGACCGTTCAACCCACCGTTATTGTGGGCGGGGACGGAACGATCATCACAGCGTATCCAGGAGGCGGGTGCCGTGGCTGACCCCACTATCGAACAGCTGTCCGAATCGGTCACCACGGCTGGCGCGGACTGGGGAGCGGAGATAGACAGAGGCCCCCACGGCCGCTTGCAGATCATCCGCCGCCACGGCGAACTGCTCTATGCACCCGTGGAATTCGCTGTCACCGACGTCGAGTTGCGGGCCTACTATCGCCGCATCGCCGAAGAAGCTGAGCGGGGTGCGGCACCGGAACCGGCGTGGGAGTGGTGGGTGACGCTGATGTCGACGCACCTCGCTGAAGCACTCCACGACCTGGACCGTGAAAAGCGGCCCTGCGTCGTCATCGTCGGTGACACCGGATTCGCCGCCACCCCGGTCGATTCCGATGATTAAGTGAGCCTTCCTCACGCCGTTTGAACTTGGTTGTTGCACTGCGCGAATGACCTTATCGACGTCGACCACGTCTTCACCGACAAGGACGCCACCGACCCGCTCTCGAGCAAATGGCCAACCGGGTGCTGCCCTTGTCGAACTCGACGCGCACGCCCTTGCGGACGAGCCCGCGGAGATCGTCGACGTTGCGGGCGAGGCGATCCATGGAGTGGACGACCACGGTGTCGCCGACGCGGACGAAGCCGAGCTAAAGCGCAAGACCCTGCTCGACCGCCGGGGCGGTGTCGGCGGTGATCCACAGGATCGGGGTGTGCCCGTGGGGGCGGGTCGCGGCCCAATACGAGACCAGGGTGCTCTTGTCGATCCCGCCGAGACCACCACCTGCCCCGCACCGCTTGATAGCAGGGTGTCGAGGCGGTCGAGTTCGTGTGCGCGGGCCTCGAACCGGCCTCGTATGATTGGGAGGTTGTCGATCTCAGGCGGGGCGTTGACCTGCGCGGCCAGCCGGAAACGAGTACTCGATGGGCACCACTCGCACGCCGGTCGTGGAAGCGGTCGTGCAAGGACGCGGTCAGGCCGGTGCACGAATTTCGCGGATCGAGGGCGTGACGAGCAGGTCTCGGTCCAAGGCCGCCCACGGTTACCCGGCATGCGCGGAGAGGTGGATGGGTTCGGTGGCTTTCACATCGACGGCGAAGTGCAAGCGTCTCGCCGTGGGGCAGGATCTCGTCATACATCGGTGTCGACATCGGTGGATTCACCAACCTTCGTTAGGGTGGAGTGAACGCGTGGGCCTCCACACCATCAGTGGTGACCGCATACTCCATTGTTCCCGGTGCAGGGTCCATTCGGACATGTTCGGCGCCAAATATTTTCGTGCGAACGCAATGAGTTCCTGCGTGACGCTGAGCCCTGCGGCGGGGGTGACTGTCGGGCTGGTTCAGCACCACTTCTCGAGACCGAGGACGGCCTGCGCACCGCGGTGGCGCAGCTGGTCGTCGACTATTACGCGCTGGCATACGCCGCCGACGGCGACAAGCCGGCGCTCTCCGTGGCCGTCAACTGATCGAGAGCGGTCGAGACTCGCCGGGACAGTCGCTGTGCGTATTCCTCAGTGGTGTCGCATTTTTCGGCGCCCCGACCCAGCGCATCTGGACAACGATATCCAAGTCGGTCCGTCGCAACCCCCCGAGATCAGGGGGTCTCGATCCATGTCTAAATACCTGTGTTTCACATTAGGCTCACTCGCATGCTAATGAAACGCTTTGCTGCCCTTGCCATTGCGGTCGCCGCGTTCGGCGCCGCCTCCACCGGACTCGCCATCGCCGTGCCCGAAACACCGACGCAGCCCACCATCAGCCACACCGCCGCAGCCGAACCGGTCGTCCTACAGACCGGCTCGGCCGTAATCGATCTACTCGCGTATATCGCTGCGGGGTGCATCGGCAGCTGGAGCCCGGCCCCGCCCGCACACTGCGTCTGACATCGACCAGGCGGGCCCGTCGGACGATCCGCGGGCCCGCTCCACTGAACGCACGCTCACGCCGATTATGTGTCGTGCGCTATTGCAGGAATTTTGTGTGCGGGTGCCCTGCGGCGGCTCGTCACGGAGGGGTCGGTGAATCCGGCGAGAAGTTGCTCCGGCGCGATCGCAGGCGGCCCGGTGACCCGCCGACGCGAGCCTGGTGAAGGGGCAAGCCACACCCCGAGGACCAGCTAACCTGAGCCGTCCGCCGCATCGAATCGTTGCCGCTCGGCGCCGAATTCGCAACCGGCGAAATCGTGCGACAGCTGCAAGCCAAGAGGCTGGCCGCCGCTGCCCGAACCGCGCGCAGGCGATGTAGATTGCATCGCGAGGAACGCCTTCGGAGGCGCCCGAACGAGTTCGTCGAAGGCTGGCTCGTACGAAACCTGGAGCCGGTCTGGCAGGGACTGGTCGCCGATGCTCAGCGTGGGCTGTTCCGGCTCCGGTAAGCCGCGACGCTGGCCCGGTGTGCGCAGGTTCGGGTGCAGTACTGCTTCGAGCCGTTGCGCGAGAGATCTCGCCGCGATGTCTTGTGTCGGCCTTCGACGTCGGCGCTACCGATCGTCTCGACACGGTGGTTGTGGGACGCGGATCAGCAGTGTTCGTATTGACGTATATAGGGCGTGCTGGGATCGCCGTCGGTCTCACGAGCGGGAGTGTCGAGGCTGCGCGTCTGGAACGCGTTGGCCGCGAGCAGGGTTCGGGCGATATCGGTGACCGGGACATGGAGTTCGGTCGCGAGTTCGTGGGCGGTGGGGGAGCGGTGGAGTCGTCGGGTCAACTCGTCGGTCATCACTCTGACTTTGCCCTGGAGCTCCTTTTCCCGACGCGGCACATGTAACGGCCAGATGCGGTCGCGGAAGTGTCTGCGTACTTCACCCATGACGGTGGGGACCGCGAAACCCAGAAACGGTGATCCGGTACTCGGGTGGGCTCGCGAACTCGATGGCCTGGCCCGGCTCCCGCCGTAGGAGCGCGTGATCGGTGCCGGGCAGACCGCGCAAGCCATGTTTGGCCCAGGCCCAGAGGAAGGTCCGAAGCCCAGAGGAAGGTCCGATCCTCGGCGAAGGGCCCAATCGGAAGGGTTCGATGCCGATCCCCCTGAATTGGGAATGTGCGGCAGAAGACCCCACTGGCGATCGCCGTGCCGCGGCTGTCTCCCCGCAGGGCCCGGCTGCTTGTCGCGGCCCCGTCCGACCACGACGGTGTCGATATCGGCGCAATTTTCGAGTACTCCACCACTCGGGACAGTTCTGCGTGGTAATGGAATCGTCGATGCTGATCCCAAGAACGAGAGGTCGATCATGGCTATCCGCTACACGATTGCTGCACGTGACACCATGTCGGCGCTGGCCAGCCGCTTCTACGGCGACTCGTCGCTGTATCCGGTGATCGCGATCGCGAACCGGATCGCCGACCCGAACGTGATCAGGGTCGGTCAGGTGCTCATCGTTCCCGGGCTCACCGCCACCCACACAGTGGTCGTAGGCGACACACTGTCCGGTCTGGCCGAGCGGTTCTACGGCGACCGCGCGCGGTTTCCGCTGATCGCGGCCGCCAACAAGCTCGCCGACCCGAACACGATCACCGTCGGGCAGACCCTGATTATCCCCGACCTGACCCTCGCCAAGCACACACTGTTCTGCGTGCCCGGCACGTGGGAAGCCGTCGCCGCCGCCAACGCCAACCCGGGCGGAATCAGCCCGTCGGACCCCATCGGCATGCTGACCGGCATCACCAACGCCCTCGACCCGCAATGGTTCGACATCGAATACGTGAACTATCCCGCCAGTTTCGGACCCGTCCCCGGCGGCGGCGACGCCCTGCTCGACGCTCTGGGCCGACCGTCCTACCGCGCCTCCCGCGACATGGGCATCGCCGAACTGACCAGATTGATCAACGCGCACGACGGGTCGTTCGGCCTGCTCGGCTACAGCCAGGGCGGGGCAGTGGTCTCGCTGGTCGGTCGCGACATCGTGTCCGGTTCACTGCAGGGCCGACGCGACGACTGTCACTGGGTACACGCCCTCGCCTCACCGCATCGCGGGTTGGGCCGCACCTTCCATCTCGGCAATTCCCTCGCCTACCAAGGCATCTCGGGCGACAACATCACCGAAACCCACCCCATCGACTGGTTCGACTACTGCCTGCCCGGAGACATCTACGGCAATGCCAACATCGCGGGCACCTACTTGAAACAGGCCTACGACATCGCCACCGAATTCACCCTCACCGACCCGGTCGCCATGATCACCGGGATCGCCGAACACATTGTCGACTGGGTGAACTCAGGTATTCTGGGACCGATCGATCCCGCCCGCCTGTTCGCCACCGCAGTGGACCTCAACAACTTCCTGCGCGACTTCCCCCACGACAAATACGGAATCTGGGACATCATTCCCGACCGCACCGTACTCGCCCACTCGGCCGCTCACCTCAACTACTGGGGACCACGCATCGCACCGGCCTGACAGCGCACGGCTGTCGGCCGCCAGCCTCTAGTTCTGGGGCGCTCAACGACCGTTGTGACGGAGGTCGAGAACAGCCTCAAGTGAGGCTCGACGGTGTGCCCTCGGTTCTGACCAGCGGAATGAGGTGGTCGCGATGGTGCCCCCACAGCTCTCGGACGGTCGTCGATCCGGACAGTGCTTCGTCGATCAGCACGGAAACCGGCAACGGTGCGCAGCACTGCTTCGATGGAGCGTTGTCGGGTGCGGTCCGGACCAGACGGCCCTGAGTACTGAGAATGAGGGGCAAGACAGGGGGTGCCGTCGCGTCGTCTACCTGAGCTGTCGCGGAACTAAACCGGTGCGCTCCAGTGACCCCTTGAGCCCAAGATCGTTTTCCGATCAGCTCTAGCGACAGCCTGGCCGGTCAGCCTCCAGGTCGAGGATCCGGTTTCGTTGATCTTCGATAGTCCTGCGCACACTGGCGATGAGTTCGACTTAGCTCGTCTGCATCAAGTGGTCAGGAACGAGAACGGCGGTACCGCACGACGAGGTGCGGTACCGCCGTTCGCCTTTCCCTGGGTCAGTTCAGGGTGAAGGCGGCGGTCGGCGCGGAGGCTTCGCCCTCGGCGCCGAGCGCGTTGTAGACCAGCGTGTAGGCGCCGGTGCCGGGGGAGTCGACCGCGAAGACCACGAAGTTGTCCGGCTTGTCGATGGTCTGGCGCGCGCCGAGCAACTCGTTGATCGGGCCCTTGAAGTCGGCGGGCACGGTGCGGCCGTCCGGGGTGCGCACGCTGAAGTACTGGTAGTAGATGTTGGCGCCGCCGGCCGGGATGCCGGAGCCGCCGGTGAGCGTGATGTGCAGCGCCACATCGGATTTCCCGCGCTCGCCGGTGCTGTAGCTCGGGTGCAGGGTCGCGCCGGTGACGGTCACCGTCGTCTCGCCCTGGGTGAGCTTCGCGGAGGTCGGGAAGCTGCGCGGTTCCACGCTTTGGACCTTCGCGTCCTTCTTCAGCGCGATGATGGTCTGGTTGTCGGTGGCCGTGCCGTAGACGATCGTCATGGTGTCGATCAGGTGCTCGGCGTCGTCGAGCGAGCGCACCGGGACCTCGGCCTTGCCTTTGCCCTTGCCGCCCGCGGCGACGGTCGGGCTGTCGAAGGTCGCGCCGCCCTCCAGCTCACCGTTGACCAGCAGCGTCGGGGTCAGCCCCAGCATCCGGTCGGCGAGTCCGGTATTGGCGTAGGTGATGTCGATGGTCACCTCGGCGCCGCCGTACTCGTCCGGCACCACGGTGGCCTTGTCCACGGTGATGGCGAAATTGTCGTACCAGCCGGTCTTGCCGACGGTGCGCACGGTGGACTGCCCCGCGCGGCCCGCGGCGGGGGCGCCGGCCGGCGTGCCCGCGGAGGTGGCCACCGGCGTGCTGGCCGGTTTCGCGGTGCCGACCTCGTCGTTGCAGGCGGTGAGACAGAGCAGGGCGACGGCCAGCGCGGCCGCCACAGCGGTTTTCCGGACGAGTGGAGTGGGCACGACTGCCTCCAGTGATTCGACCCCGTCCGGCGGATTCCCGGGTTCGGCGCGCGGCGGGTTCTGCCCGAAGATGTCCCGGCGCGCGCCCGGTGTTAACCGGAGCGCGGAGAACGATCGGGGAACGCCCGGATCACCGCCGCGGCACGGTGTAGTCGATCAGCTTGTCCGCGTTGGACGGTGAGGTCACCACGCAAATGCCGAGCGGGCCGAACCGGCACTCCGCCGCCCTGCGGCACCTGGTGAACAAGATGCTCGGCCACCTCTTCTGCTGCCTTCAAAACGGACAGGAATTCGACCCTGGCAAGGCATTCGGTCAACCGATCACGACTATCCCGGAACCGGTCGCTGCTTGACACTTAAAAGCATCGGAGGTCTTGCTTGTGTTGTCGTCGGCGGCGGCTGGACGAGCCGGTCCCAGGCGTCGCAGCGTTGGGCGTCCGCGGCCTAAACGTTGGAGGCAGGCCGGCGTCAGCGTAATCGGCTATTGCGGTCGTTTGACGATGAGTATGTCCTTTAGAGGATGTCTCATGTCGTAGGCAGCAGTCGCGGCATGGCCGGAATCGGCTGTCGTGCATGATGTTCGGTCGTGACCGACAAATTTGTCGTTGCGTTTGGTGCCCGATGAGCTGTGGGAGCTGGTCGAGCCGTTGCTGCCGGTGTTCACCCCACGTCGCCAAGGTGGCGGCACTGCACCGACCGATGAGCGGGCCGTGTTCACCGCGGTCGTCTATGTGTTGACCAGCGGATGTGTGTGGCGGATGCTGCCGCCCTCGTTCGGGGTGACTGTCCCGACCGCGCACCGCCGGTTCACCGCCTGGACCGAGGCGGGTCTATGGCGGCGCCTACAGTGCGCCGTGCTCGACGAGCTCGGCAGCGAGGGTTTGCTCGACTGGTCGCGCGTCGTGGTCGACGGTGCGTCGGTTCGAGCAAAGAGGGGGCCCGATGACCGGGCCGAATCCTCCTCGATCGGGGCAAGTCGGGCTCGAAACTGCACGTACTGTCGGACCGGACGGGGATACCGTTGACGGTCGCGGTCTCGGCGGCCAACACACCTGACGCCGCCGCCCTGCGACCGTTGGTGCGAGCGATCCCGGCGATCCGTTCCCGGCGCGGTCCGCGTCGGCGCAAGCCGGGAAAGTTACACGCAGACAAGGCCTATGACTACCACGAACTGCGGGACTGGGTGCGGGATCGAGGCATCGGCGTCCGAATCGCTCGCAAATGAATCGAGTCGAGTCAACACCTCGGTAGGCACCGCTGGGTCATCGAACGCACCATCACCTGGCTCGGAGGGTATCACCGGCTCTCGATCCGCTACGACCGCAAGGACACTCACTACTGCGGGTTCCTCACCCTGGCAGCGGCATTGACCTGCTACAAGAAACTGGTGAAAGCCCGGTCAGCGACATGAGACACGCTCTTAGGGTGCAGTAGGCGAGAAGGAAGAACCGGACTCCTCTGCTGGCGATCAGGGCCGAGTGGTTCGCAGCCACAGCCCGACGGCGATCGTCCAGAAAAGGAGTGCTGCCGTTGCCGTGACGTTGAGCCAGGCGGGTGTCAGCCAAGGAAAGGCGCCGAGAATCTGGAGTCCGCCCGCACCGAAGCTTGCGACAGGGAGCAGATACCACACACCTTCATCCCGTAGGGCAAAGCCCAGAGCGATGAGCCCCACCGCCGCGAACAGCTGCAGACAGTGCAGGGTGCCATAGAGCATGCTCACAATGAGCGCGATGGAGTCGTCTGACATAGCGATGCCGAATACCGGATAGACCAGTCGACCGGCAATGACGACCATCAGTCCGAGCAGTGTCATAGCTAGCAGAAGGCTGCTGCACCCGATCAATGAACTCACAGGCCGTGAGAGCCGGACCGTCCGAAGCAGGATGATGGTGGCAGGTGTTAAACACACGCTCGCGAAGAACATCAGCTCGTCGCTCATGGACAGCTGGAATGAGTGCTCTTGCACCCATCGCGCCAGCTCCGAGTGAGCAGCTGGTGCTGGTGGAAGCAGCGCGATCAGGAGCAGAGCGCCGAACAACAGCGTGCCGCCGACGATGAGTGCCCACCCACCGAAGGTTTGCTCGAAGCGGTGAGCCGAAGTGGTGCCGGGTCGGTGTACCTCATGCTCATTACCCATGCTCAACAGTATCGGTCGCGATCTGGACGGAGATTCGGTTGACCCGCCTCAGCCTGATCCTCCGCATCGCGAACGATCGTTCGCGAGACACTTTGGGGCGAAGGGGGTTCCCGCAGGTCGCCTGTGTAACGCTTGCCGTGTACGCGCCAATGTCAACCTGTAGTGATCCTCGGCCGGGCCGGTCCGGGCAAGTGCTATCGGGTCATACCGAGATCCTGCGCTCGCTCTATCGCGGGATCGAACAGATCGTGCTCGATCTCGAAGACGAATACCGCCGCCTCGCCGAAACCGTCGGCGGAACCAACATCCGCCTCGGAGCCCTCAGCGTGCGACTCAACGCGTTCGACCTCGAAATCCACACCCGCAGCGACGGACGCCGCAGCGCCCCACCCGACGCGCTCACCCGACGCGAGATGTTCCTGCATACCTTGATGCAGATGTTGCTGGGCGGCACCACGCGGAGCGGATGGGATTGCCCTGGCTCGAGTGACTGACAGCCACGAAGCCACCTCCGTCTGGATCGGGCGGGGCTGTCGACATATGACGCACGCTCATGCCGCGACCCGCGCGATCCCGAGGGCCGCGGGGCACCAGCCGACGAACGCACTCAACTGCTGCTGATCGCGCGTTCTCGGTGACCGGCTTTGGCCATCGCCTGCCCGGTACGGCCTGGCGTTCACGCGCAGAGGTTCGCAGGTCGAGGGGCCTGTAGCGTCCATGCCATGGGTTCTCGAAATTCTCGGCGATGGGGATATGCGCTGACGGCATTGGCTGTCGTCGCGGCCGGTATCTCCGTTTTCGGCTTGCAGAGCTTACCGGGGCGAGAACCGACATTCACCGGTGCCAAAGCGTGGAACATCGATCCCGACGGCGCCATCACCGAGATCACGGACTCGGACCTCGATGTTGAAACCACGTTCGAGAAACCGCCGCCGCTCCGGGCCAGCGCGATCGTCCGTGAATTTCACGCTGAGGAAGGCTGGGGTGTACTCGACGCAGCCGAGATTCCTGGCGGTTGTTGGGTGTTCTACTCCGAGATTGAGGCGACTGGGTTCCGCGTCCTGACTCCAGGTCAGCGAGTCGACCTCGAATACGAGGATCTTGTTGCGCAGTACGGTTCCGACTCGCACCAGGATGGCTACCGGTATCGCGCGACGTCGGTCCGCCTGTGAGCCGCGATGCAGGAGATCAGGCCAGGTCTGGGCACTGCGGAGTTGGACCGCCAAGTCGAACGAGGTGGGGTAGTGTCGCCGTCATGATTTTGCAGAAAGGCGCATGAGCGCCCCGACGTCCGAGCACAGACTCTTGCGCCCACGTTACATTCATTTCGCCGCCGGTCGGCTGTGGGTGATCGATGAAACCCAGCCCATCGCCGTACTTCTCGAACCGAATTCCGGACAGATCGATCGGATTGTGTCTTGGCCGGAGATACCCTCCCCATCGCCCACTTTGACGGTTGCTTCCCATGAGGACAGTGTCTGGGTTCGATACTGCGGAACGGATGTTCTGGCCTGCGTAACCGTGGACGGAGTCCATCACGTCGAGTATTTCGCGGGCACACATCTGCTGACAGCGGGATCGTCCGGAGTGTGGTGCTTCAGACCCGCACGGGTGCGTGACGACATCGCTCGTACTGCCGATGAGCCTCCGCTCCACAGCCCGCAACCTGGACCGCCTTTACTCCCGGCCCACCCAGGCGGAGGCACTTCGCCGATCGAGGTGGGCGGGGTTGTCGTCGCAGCCGACTTCGACGAAGTTTCGGTCCGTCTGGGTGTCGAGCACGCCCGATGGTCGCGCATCTACCGGGATACACCCACTCCGGCAGGATATGTTCTCCAACAATCTAAATCGTGGATTCACCTGGACGCGAAGACGATCCGCATCGGACTCGACGACTACCCTCGGTCGAGGGCTGACGGTGTTTGGCACACGAGTGAGTACGCCGATTGGCACTGGGGCATGCACGACGTGCAAGCCGAGTTCATCGGCGAGTGGCCACACGGGCGTCTGCATTTCAGTTTCACGCACGATGACTACGAGGGACTGACGTTGGTCACCCGACTGAATCTCTACGACGAAAACGTGCGGCGTCTCGACGATATGACTCGCTATGTCCCGACAGATTTGATGGAGCAGGCAGATACTCGCGCCTACCCGGATCGGTCGCACGTCATCGGCGGGGTGTTGTACGTATGACGCATTGGGTCGAGGTGCTGCTGAAGATTGTCGACGGCCCGCAGCGGACAGTCGTGGGCGTCGCGCGCGCCGCCCACGCCGATATCGGTCCGCGGGTCGTCTACGACGCGCACCACGGGATTGCTCCGTCATACGTGGGTTTCGGGCTCGGCGAGGTCCGTCTGTTCCGTCAAGGTCGAAAGACTCGCATGGAGTCTCTCGACGGAAAGCCGGTTTTCATTTCCGACGGCCAAAAGTGCTGGGTGTTTCAGACCGGTCAGGACGATCCGATTGAAACGAACGAGCTCAACACTCGGATACACAATCCCGGCCGGGAGCTGATCGTGTCCCGTCCGGTCGAGCATTGGGCGCGGCCAGGGCTCACCCGCCCCATTCGTCCTATCGAAGAGGTCGAATTCATCGAACGGCGTTGCTGGGCAGTTGAATTGAAGACCGGCCGCGATAGTTCGCCGGAGGTGCTGACAATCGACATCGAGACTGGGACCGTCCTGAAGCAGGACTGCCAGAAGGGCAGTGCTGCGTACGTCGAATGTGCCGTCTCGGAAACACTTCCGGACTCGACGTTCACGTGGACAGGCCCCGTCAGAATGCCTCGAAACGTGCACGCGGAGGACATGGCTCGTCGGGTCGAACGATCGAAGCGCAACATGGAGTGGTTCCGGGACAACGTCAGCTCGGAGCGTATGCAGGCAAGTGTCTTGGTCGATTTCACCCCGACCGAGGTGCGCCGAGACCCCGAACACCCAGACAGCTTCGAGGCTGATTTCGAGAAAGGTGCAGGCCGGCTGTGGCGGCGCGCACGGTCCAGCGAAGACTGGTTGCTCCCAGTGAACTGGACACGGCACTATCCGACGCCGATCCGAGCATGGTCGACGCAAAATTTCGATTGGGCGTGTGCGGCGGGCCTGGGCCCGGACAGTCTGACGGATGCGACGTTGATGGAACTGCAGCACTCGCTTCATCCAGGCCAAGACGTGGTCGGCATACCTCCGTTGAATCCGAGACCTCGTTGATCGTGGCTGCAGCGCCGGATGCACGTCGCACGCCCTACAACGGAGCTGTTGCGGTCGACGCCGGTGGCCTGTTGGTGTCGACATGCTCGATGTCGACTGCGAATTGGTGCGGTATCTGCCCTACGTCTAGCGCCGTCGCATTTGCATCCCTTTCGGATCGCGCCCTTGTCCCTCTGGACACCGACCCCGGCTGGTGAAGTCGGTCCGGACGGGATGCGGCGGCTATCGTTCGGTCGGCGACTTCGGCTTGCGGGAGCCGTGGCCGGAGTCTGTGTACGGTGCTGCTTCCACTCGCCGGCTCCGTGAAATCTTTGTGCGCGCGAGCAGTTCCGCCATCGCATGCTCGATCCCATCGGCGATCATATCGATGTCCGCGGTGCTGTCGTAGTCGCCGGTGATGCCGAACATCAACTGATCGCCATAGCTGAGGATTGCGATTCCCGTGCGGATGCGCATGGCGATCGGGACATACGCCAGAATCTCCTGCACCTCTTTACCTTGCAGGTAGAGCTGTCGGGTGGGTCCCGGAACATTGGTGGCGACCGCGCCGATCGCCCGCTGGGGGTATCGCGAGGCGAGCCGGATGGTCCACGATAGTGGAGCGAACGGAAGCGATTTGGCTATCGACAGCACAACCTGCGTCGCGTGTACTTCGCCGGTCTTCTTGTGCTCGGACACTCGGTGGTGCACCGCGTCGAGCTGATCGACCAGATCGTCGAGATCGACGGGAAGATAGGGGAGCATGACCGAAACGCGGTTGTCGAGAACGCCTTTCGCGGCCTCAGACCGTATCGAGACCGGCATCAGGATCCGAAGTTTGTCAGCTGTCGGCTCCTCACCCCTGCGCTGCAGCACGGAACGGAACGCCGACGTGACCAGTGTGAGCGCTACGTCGTTGACCGTCACTCCGAAGGCGGCGCCGACGTCACGAACAGCCGAGAGTGAGGTCCGCGCGATGGCATACCGGCGCTGCCGCCCGATCGGGCCGTTCAGCGATGACTCGACGCCGGGCAGTACCGCCCCGAGCGCGACGGGAGCCAGACCGCGCACCGTGTCGAACACGAACCGGGGTGCGTCGAGCGGCAGACGCAATCCTCTGGCTGCCGAGTCCAACCATCCTTTCGGCGCGCGGTCATCCTTGGGTGCTCGGGCTGTGTGCCCCGCCGACGCCGACGCGGTCGGCTGATCGCACAAGGCCTCGAACAGCGCGATGCCGGAGATTCCGTCGACCATGCTGTGATGTGCCTTCACCAGTACCGCCCAGCGGTCGTCGGTGAGGCGTTCGATCACCGTGCACTGCCACAGCGGGTGGTCGCGGTCCAGGCGCTCCTCCATGATGGTGGCGATCAGTTCACACAGCGTCGGCTCGTCACACGGGTCGGGCAACGCATCCCAGCGAATGTGATGGGCCAGGTCGAATTCGGGGTCATCGACCCATCTGGGTGCGGCGAGGTCGAATACGGTCGTGCGTACTTTCTGACGGAACCGAGCGTTGACCGATAGTCGCCGCGACATCTCCGCGACGAAGTCGGCGCGCGTCGGCGCTGGACCCGCCATGACAGCTACCGCGCCGATCCCGAGGTTGACATGCCGATCGACGTCCTCCACCGTCATGAATCCCGAGTCCACCTGGCCGAGCTGACTCATCGTGATGCTCCGTCCTCGGTGGAGACCGGGCCACCCGGGCAACACCGTTCACCGGCCCCGACAGCGGGCACCGCTTCTATCGTTTGAATGATCCTCCTCTTGCCGACCGCCGTCCGGCGAGATGCGAAGGTAGTCGGCTCTGGTGACCTTCGGCGGCGTCACCCACCCGTGGTCGCTGCCGAAAGTCCCGGACTATCGGGGTCTATCGGCCGTCTCGTCCCGCCTCGAATTACACGCAACCCTGGTGAGCATCGAGGTCGGCAATGAAGGGACGTACCGCCGACGATCACGGCCGATGTTGTTGACGTGAGTTGCCGGTCTCCTGAGCCGCCATGGCATACGCCCTTCACTGTTTTCGTTGATCGGGTTGCTCGAAACAGTAGGGAATCGACCGCGGGTCCTCATCGTCCGAGGTCGCGGCGTCTGAATCCGGCCCAGGCGATTCCGGTCGCACCCGCGACCACCGCCAGCAGGGCGAGGCTCGTTCTCGGATCGAATTCCGCCGACGGCAGGAGTGCGGTGTATCGCAAAGGGGAAGCCACAGTGAACCACTCGGGTAGCTCGAAAGCTTCGGCGAACATCACTGCGACGACCACATACGCGTAGAACAGCCAGGACAACGCCACAGCGCCGCGCGGTGCCCAGCCGACGACGGCAGCCGTCACCGCCACGATCACCCACACCGCGGGGACATATCCGAGCGCCGATGCCGCCAGCCGCACGCTTTGGAGTGGATCACCGACAGTCACGCCGTAAGCGAGCCCGTCGCCCAACCCACCGGCGACCAGCACGAGAGCGCTGCCGATCATCGCCACTGCGAGATATCCGCTGAGCCACCGCACCCGCCCGACCGGCGCCGCCAGAATCACCTCCGCCTGTCCCGAATTCTCATCGGACCGCGCGCGCAGCACACCCGCCACCCCGTAGGCGGCTGCCAGCAGCGCGATGATCGACAGGGTGAGCGAGAGATAGGAATCGACCGCATCACGCGCGTTTCCCGTCAGGTAGCCGGCAATCTCGGGGTTGTCCGCGAGGAACTGCTCGATGCTGTCGGCGAAAGACCCGTAGGCGAGTCCGAGAACGAAAGCTCCGATGCACCAACCGAATACGGTTGCTCGTTGCAGCCGCCACACGAGGCCGACCGGTGAACCGAGCAGGCGCGACGCCGTGCCGCGGCCCGTCCTGTACCCGAACATTCCCGCACCGAAATCACGACGCCTCGAAAGCTCGACCGCCACCGCGATCAGTACCACCGACATCGCCGCGAACAGCGCCAGCGGCCACCAACGATCGTCGACATAGGGATAGGTGCGCTGCCCCCACCCGATCGGTGACGCCCAGGCCACCGCGTCGTTTCCCACATCGCCGATCGCGCGCAGGACATACGCCGACGCGACCAGGGCGCTGATCGCCCCGTAGACGCTGCGTGGATTCTGGAAGACCTGTGCTGCGACGGTCGTCGCCGCGGCGACGGTGAATCCGAGACCGGCGATCGCCGATCCGACCAGCACCGAACCCGCCACGGGCAAGCCGGTCACCGTCGCGGTGACGAAAACAACCAGCGCGACAACGACATTCGTGATCGCGGCGACGACGAGGGCCGCTACGAGAGGCGCGTGCCGCCCCACCCGCGCCGACCTGATCAGCTCCCCACGTCCTGACTCTTCGTCGGAGCGCGTATTCCTGCCGATCACGAACATGTTCATCAGCGAGACGACGATCGCGAGATAGGCGAAGATCTCGAAGACGACTTCGCCGCCGACGGTCTCCAACAGTCGCGTCGGTCCGCCCATCGCGACTATCGCGGCGTTCGCGCTCATGGTGGCGCGCAACTGCGCCAATTTCGCGGGCGAGTCGTAGAAATTCTGACTGCTCACCGACTGCAGCGCCATCAAGGCGCCGATCCCAAGCAGCCACCAGGGCAGCGCCCACCGCTCACGGCGCAGCGCGAAGCGCACCAGCGTCGTGACGCCCGCAGCCTGCGGGACAGCGGTGACGGAGTTCATCACACTCCCACCGCTGCGCTCGGCGCGACCTCGTAGTGGCGCAGGAAGATCTCCTCCAGGGTTGGTTTGCTGCTGGTCATCGCGATCACGCCGAGATCGGCCAGCGCCCGCAGGACACCGTCGAAGTGCACGGTCTCGACCTCGAAGCGAGCGTGACTGCCGTCCACGGTCAGCCCGCGCACCCCCGGCACGGCGGCGAGCGCGGTGGCGGGTCGATCGGTCTCGACGCTGATCGAGGTCGTCTGCAGATGCCGCAACTCGGCGAGCGATCCGCTTTCCACCGTGTGACCGTTGCGGACGATGCTGACCCGATCACACAGCGCCTCGACTTCGGCGAGTAGGTGAGTGGACAGCAGCACCGTGCGCCCCTCACTCACCACCTCGCGGACACAGCTCTGGAACTCGGCCTCTTTCAACGGGTCGAGGCCCGCGGTCGGTTCGTCGAACAAGAAGAGCTCCGCGTCCGAGGCCAGCGCGGCTATCAAAGCGACCTTCTGCCGGTTGCCTTTGGAGTAGGCGCGAGCCTTCACCGTCGGGTCGAGCTCGAATCGGTCGAGAAACTCGCCGCGTCGGCGGGGGTCGATTCCGCCGCGCAGCTTCGCGAGCAGATCGATGGTCTCACCGCCGGTGATGCCCGGCCACAGCGTGACCTCCCCCGGCACATAGGCGAGCCGGGCATGCACGGCGACCGCATCGCTCCACGGGTCGGATCCGAGTACGCGGATCGTCCCCGAATCCGCGCGAAGCAACCCGAGCAGGACACGAATCGTCGTTGTTTTCCCCGCCCCGTTGGGTCCGAGAAATCCGTGTACCTCGCCGGTGTGAACGGTCAGATCGAGTTCGTCCAGTGCCTGGGTGCGGCCGAAGGATTTCGTCAGCCCGGTAATGGCGATGGCGGGGTTGTCGGTCATCATTCGATCGTTTCGCTGTCGCACAGCCTGCGGACAGAGCCGAAAGTCCCGGTGAATCTCTCGTTGGTCACCATCTCACCAACCGGTGCCATTGGTCCCCTGATTGCGGGCATCACTGCTCCGCCGGCGGCATCCACCTCGAGCGACGCTGACACCATGACACCCGCACCCCGCATCGCCGTGCTGTACGCCACCGCGCAGGGCTCGACCCGCGACATCGCCGAGTTCGTCTGGAGTGATCTCATCGCCCGTGGCGCGCGAGCCGAACTGCACGACATCGAACACGCACCAGACCTGTCGGGCATCGACTCCGTCGTCATCGGTAGCGCGATCCACGACATGGACCTACTGCCCGAAGCCTCCGCCTACCTTCGCTACAACCTGGACACGTTGGCGCACAAAGATATTTGGTTGTTCAGCGTCGGACTCGGGCCCGCGCTACGCGGACCGATCGGGCGCTGGGTCGGACGACGGATTCCCCGCAAGATCGCAGCCACGATGAGCACGCTGCACCTGCGCGACTACACCGCCTTCGCCGGCCAGTACGAACGTGAGGGTGTCTCGTGGCGCGCCAGGACCATGTACCGCGTGCTCGGCCGCGCACGCTATGGCGACCTGCGCGACTGGCAGGCCGTGCGCGAATGGTCCACCGGGATCGGTGATGCTCTCGAGCTTCCGCACGCCGCTGTGAGCGTTGTCCATCCGTGATGGTGAGGCTCACCGTTCGCGGCACCACTCAGCCGAACCATCCGTGTCATCGTCCCTGATCACAGCAAATTTTTCTCCCGTGGACGTCGGTGGCATCGGGTATCGCGTCCTACACCGACTGGGCTGAACTCGTATCTCGAAAGCGCAGTGATGGAACTCGATGTCAGGGCTGGAACTGCCCGGTGGGGGAGGGGTTCCATCACTGCTGGCTGCGAACCACGATCGTCGGGATCTCCACCGAGTGCAGCAACGCGTTGCTCGTCGACCCGAGCAACATGCTGGAGAATCCGCCTCTGCCATGGCTGCCGACCACCAGCAGCTGTGCCGACGCCGATTCGTCGAGCAGGCTACGGACGGGCCGATTCACGACCACGATCCGCCGCACCGGCACGTCCGGGTATCGCGCGACGTAGTCGGCCAGTGCCTCGGCGAGATCTTCCTCGGCCGACTGCCTGCCCAGCTCCCAGTCGAACACGGGTAGGTCCAGCGCACTGGCGTCGCTGAACGCGTGCAACGCGACGAGTTCCACCTTGCGGCGCGACGCCTCGTCGAAGGCGAGGGCGATCGCGGGCACGCTGTTGGGGTTGCAGTCGACCCCGACCAGTACCGGCTGCGCGGCCGACACCGGATCCATCGCGGTCATGCCCTGAATCACCGCCACCGGGCAGTGCGCATGCTGCGCGGCCGCCCGGCTGACCGAGCCGAGCAGGCCGCGCTGGAAGGCGCCGAGCCCACGACTGCCGACCACCAGAATCTGCGCCGAGCGCGAACGCTGGATCAGCAATGGTGCCGCCAGTTCGAAACTCACCTCGGTGGTAATCGCGAGATCCTCGTCGGGAACGGCGGCGCGGGCGACTCGTTCGGCCTCCCCGACGACCCGCTCGGCGTCCAACCGCAACCACTCGAGGTCTGCCTCGCCCAGTGACATGCCGGGACCGAACCCGGTCTGAATCGCGCCCGAGGTCAGAATATGCAGTGGCAGGTGATGCAGAGCGGCTTCGGCCGCTGCCCAGGCTGCGGCCTGGTACGAGTTCGCCGACCCGTCGACCGCGGCCAGCACCGGTCGTGGACCGTGCTCGGTCGTCTCCTGTTTGTCTGCGCTCATCGTCGCTCCTCTTGCCGTCGCGATACTCCGACGATCGCGCTCTGTGAATCGAGCATCGTCTGGTTCGGCTCTTGAGGTCAGGGGACAAGGTCATTGCTGGACCGGGCCGATCGGCCCCGGATCGGCCCGAAACGCGTACGAACCAGCGCGCCGGCTCACCGCTACTCCGACCCACTGCCTGCCTTCTCAGCCGGTGATCCGCACACCACGGCGATCACTTCAGTGGTAGCCCGATACGACTTGCCCGAAAGTCCTCTGGCTTGGGGCGGTTCGGCACTATGACATGCCGTGGCCAGGTCGTAACGTCCATTTCACAGCGTTATCGCAGGTTAAGGAGCATTTGATGCGAGCACGAGTTGTCTACGAATCCATGTTCGGAAATACCGCCGCGATCGCCACCGCGATTGCACAGGGCCTCGGCGAGCACGCCGAGGTCGAGATATTGAGTGTGGCGGCGGCCGCCGCGACGCCAGATCCGATGATCGACCTTCTGGTAGTAGGCGGCCCGACGCACGTTTTCGGGTTGAGCCGCCTACGGACCCGACGTGCGGCCGACGCACAGACCGACATGGGGGTGGTGGTCGATATCGGGATCAGGGAGTGGCTCGACGCGGCGCTTCCGGTTCCTCGTGGCCGGGCGGCCGCGGCCTTCGGCACGAAAACGGCCCAGCCGTCATGGCTGCCGGGCTCGGCGGCCCGCGGAGCGGGTAAACGTTTGCAGCACTTGGGGTATGCCCTTTCAGCCGATCCGATGGATTTCCTTGTCGAAGGCACGAAGGGGCCACTACGAGACGGTGAACTGGAGCGTGCGCACGCGTGGGCGGAACGGCTCGCGCGCACCGAACTCGATCGCATCGCACAGCGAGTGTGAGACGGCGATGACTCGTCACCTAACAGCTCCATCAGCGAAAACAGAAGGGTGTAGCCCGTGACCGCTCAGGAGACCGACAACACCCATCAACTGGCATCGGCAGCGATCGTCGTCGGCGCCGACGGTTCAAAGGCATCCGACGCGGCGGTTCGGTGGGCCGCGAAGACCGCTGCCCGGCGGGGACGTCGACTCCACATTGTGCACGGTCTCGATATCACCACCATGCGCTTGTTCGTTGGTAGCTTGAACGTCATCGAGCCCGAGGCCGTCGCGAAGATGCACGCGCACGGTAAACAGATCCTCACCGGGGCCATGCGATCGGCACACGCGATCGCTCCGGAGTTGACGGTGACCACCGAACTCGCCGAATCGAAACCCGCACAACTACTCATCGACTCCTCGGAAGCCGCGCATCTCGTTGTTCTCGGTGCGATCCCCGATATCGGCGCCATCGCGCATCTCGGATCGACGTTGCTCGCGGTGACCGCCCACGCGCGCGGCGCCGTCGTCGTCGTGCCCCACATCGGCGCACCGCCTAGCGACGACCAGCCGGTCGTCGTCGGTGTCGACGGCAGCAACGTGGGGGAGGCGGCGATTGCCGTCGCATTCGCCGAGGCGTCCGAACGCAACGCCGAACTCGTCGCGGTGCATGCATGGAGCGACCTGACGGTCGGCGAGTTCGCCGGTCAGTCCTATCTCGACGTTCCCATCGCCGCCCTCGAAGAGTCCGAACACACACTGCTGGCCGAGCGACTCGCCGGCTGGCAGGAGAAGTACCCGGACGTGCGGGTCACCCGCACCGTCGTCGCCGATGGACCACGCCGATATCTGGGGGACTGGTCGAAATCAGCCCAGTTGATCGTCGTCGGCAGCCGAGGCCGAGGGGGATTCAAGGGTCTGTTACTCGGCTCGACCAGCAATTGGCTGGTGCAGCACGCTGATTGTCCGGTGATGGTCGTCCACGGGCTCAGAACATGACTTCGGACCTCTCGATCGTCGCATCCGATGAGTTGGACTCGATCACGCAGGCGTCCAATCGCATCTGATCCCACTGACTATCAATCTTGCGAGATCGGAACTGGAATTCGATCGATGGGAACGGGTATGAGAACAGCGACCGCATGTGCCATCGGAGCCGGTACCTACCTCGCCGGCCTCATCGTCGGCTATGAAGTGATCCTGCGAAACCGATGCCTCACGTGGGGCGCGACACCCGACGAAATCGAGCGCACCATGCCCGGCGACGAGTTGCTGAGCGCCCCCGACACCCTGGCTACCAGGGCAATCACCATCGCCACCGGTCCGGAACAGATCTGGCCCTGGTTGGCCCAATTCGGCCCGGGCCGCGGTGGCGCCTACACCTACGACTGGATCGAGAACCTGTTCGGCCTCGACATGCACAGTGCCGATTCCATTTTGCCGCAGTTCCAAACCCTCACTGTCGGAAATACTTTCGCGCTCCGCGACAACGGCCCACAATTGCGCGTCGAGGTTCTCGTGCCCGAGCAGACACTTGTGCTCGCCTCGACCGACGGTCACTGGGTATGGGCCTTCGGCCTCTACCCCGGTCCTGATGGCACCCGACTGGTGAGCCGAAATCGCATCGCATCCCCTACGGCGACGGTACCGGTTCGCCTGTTCAACAGACTCATCATGGAACCCGGCAGCCTCGTGATGGAACGCAAGATGCTGCTCGGCATCAAAGAGCGCGCCGAACGTCGCGTCGCTACTACGTGGGATACCGGGCAACCGGATCCCGACAACCGAGACGCACCGTTGCAGTGAGAGTCCGGCGCCGTGCTCGATCCACACCACGACCGCGAGACACCGGTCGCGTCACTCGACCAGCGCGAAGCCGCGGCATACCTCACCGACAAGGAGAAACATGTACGCGATGGTTTTTCATGGACCAGGGAAAATCGCCTGGGAAGAAGTACCCGACCCCGTCCTTGCGCGAGGAACCGATGTCATTGTTCGTGTCGACGCGGTCACGATCTGCGGCACCGATCTCCACATCCTGAAAGGCGACGTACCGGAAGTGACCCCGGGGCAGATACTCGGCCACGAGGCAGTCGGCACGGTGACCGAAATCGGCAGCGCGGTGCAAACCCTCCAGATCGGTGACCGAGTCCTGATCTCCTGCATCTCCGCGTGCGGGACGTGCAGATTCTGCAGGGAAGCCAGATACGGCCAATGCATCGGCGGCGGTGGCTGGATTCTCGGCCATCTGATCGATGGCACGCAGGCCGAGCTTGTGCGCGTCCCCTTTGCCGACACCTCCACCTACCGTATCCCTGCAGGTCTCACCGACGAGCAGATGCTGATGATGGCCGACATCCTGCCGACAAGTTACGAGGTCGGTGTCCGAAACGGCCGCGTCACGCCGGGTGACGTCGTCGTCATCATCGGTGCTGGTCCCATCGGATTGGCCGCGGTGCTGACCGCGCAGCTCTACAGCCCCAGCCAGATCATCGTTGTCGATATCGCCGACAGCCGCCTCGAGGCCGCACACAAACTCGGCGCGACCACGGTGATCAACAGTCGCACCACCGATGTGCGCGGTGTCGTCGCCGCGCGCACCGGCGGCCTCGGCGCCGATGTGGCGATGGAAGCCGTCGGGATCCCGGAGACCTTCGAACTCGCGGTCGACCTGGTCCGACCCGGCGGCCATATCGCGAACATCGGTGTGCACGGCGCGCCAGCGGTCCTGCACCTGGAGAAGGTCTGGATCCGGGACCTGACCATCACCACCGGACTCGTGGACACCTCTTCGACGCCCACCCTCATCCGGCTCGTACAGAGCGGGCAGCTCGATCCGACACGGTTGATCACGGCGCGGTTCGGCCTGCACGAATTCCCGGCCGCCTACGACGAATTCACCCGAGCGCAGGAAACCGGAGCGCTCAAGGTCGTGATCTCGCGGACTTGACGCCGGACCGATCCATCGACACCTGAAGGGGCGTCCGTATGACTGTGATCGACCAGCCCGCACAGTTCACGCCGCACGCACAGTTGCGGGAAACCCACACCGGGCTGGTCCTGCTGTGTGGCGACCGCGCTTACAAAACCAAAAAGCCGATCGCCAACGACTTTCTCGACTTCAGCACGCACGAGCTCCGTGAACAGGCGTGCGTACGCGAACTCGAGTTGAACCGACGGATGGCGCCCGACGTCTATCTCGGTGTCGGCCACTTCACCGACCCGTTGGGCGGGCAGGACGAACCGGTTCTGGTGATGCGTCGGATGCCGGAGGATCGGCGTCTGTCCAATATGCTGCGCGACCCAGCGGAGAGTCGAACCGAATTGTCCGCGCTGGTGAAAATGCTCGCCGAGTTTCATCGAGTCGCTGGGCGGAGCGCCGATATCGATCGTGCGGCGACCGCGAAGTCGCTCCGTAGTCGGTGGCTTTCGGTGCTGCGCGGCCTGTTGGTGGCGCCCACCGACCTGCTCGACCCCGATCGGGTCCGTCGTGTCGAAGCCTCGGCCATGCGGTACCTCGATGGACGAGAGGCACTGATGGACAACCGGATTCGAGACCGACGGATCGTCGACGGACATGGAGATCTCCTCGCTGAGGACATCTTCGAACTGCCGGACGGATTCCGGGTGCTCGATTGCCTGGACTTCGACGACACGTTGCGCCACCTCGACTGTCTCGACGATGTCGCCTTTCTCGCGATGGATCTCGAGTTCCGGGGGCACGCTGAGCTGGCCGACCGATTCTTGGACGAATACCTCGAGGCAACCGCCGATCCGGCCCCCGCGTCACTGCGCGATCACTACATCGCCTACCGCGCGATCGTGCGCACCAAAGTGGACTGCATCCGATTCGAGCAGGGTGTGCCGGAGGCCGCCGAACAGGCCATACGACACTTGGATATCGCCCTGCGCCATCTCGACCGGGGAGCGATCCGGTTGGTGCTCGTCGGCGGTCTACCCGGAACCGGAAAATCCACCGTGGCCCGCGAACTCGCCGAGCGCACCGGTGCCACGGTCATCTCCAGTGACCACCTGCGCGGCAAACTCCGGACAGAGGGCTCTATCACCGGCCCCAGCGGGGAGTACAACGCAGGCGCCTACTCCGCCGCGGCCAGGGCAACCGTGTATTCGAACCTGCTGGCCAACGCGCACACGCAGCTGGCCAACGGGGTATCGGTGATCATCGATGCGAGCTGGACTGATCCCGATGAACGGCGCAGCGCCACGGCACTCGCCCGCGAACTCAGCGCAGATCTGATCGAACTTCGCTGCGTCGTACCTCAGTCCGTCGCGACGGAACGCATAACTCAGCGCGGCATCAGCGAGTCCGATGCGACGCCACTGATCGCCGAGTTGATGTCGCAGACCGCGGCGGCGTGGCCAGAAGCCGTCGTCTTGGACACCGTCGCGCCCATCGACGAGGTGTTGCGCGCAGCGTTGCTCGCCTGGCGGGGCGACTCCGAGCAGGAGATCGTCGGCCGGATCAATCGGTGACCATCGCGCTCGACCGCAACGAACAACACAGCCGACGCACCGGCGAGGATCTACCCGAGATCACCGACTGGTCGTGGAGCACTTCACCTAGCGGCCGGTGAGAGTGGCGGCTACGCACCAGCCTGGGCATCTAGGAACGACTATCGGTTACCTGCGATCGTGGGCCGCCTCCGTGGCGTGGTCGATCCTCGACCGGGCGTTGTAGGCCTGCGGGCATTCGACCCTATTTCGAGTCCACCTCTGCGATCCCGCAAAGGTCCATCAAGTCTTCGATCGCAACACGCGGGGTGACAGGCAGCGGTGGAGCGCACACGGGAGCCCAGCCGATTCGGATGATCGCCTGCGGGCAGGCGTTGTTGTCGAGCACACCTTCGCGAACTCTGTGACGCATGTCAGGAAGGTCGAATGGCTCGGTCAGCACGCAGGTGGCCAGGCCTACATTCGTCGCGGTCAGCAGCACGGCACTCAATGCCTCTCCGGCACGCAGGCGAGACCGACGATCATCAGCCGAGGTGCCCAGCACCAGCAGCTCGGCGAAGTCTGGCTCGCGTGCAGTTTCAGCCGACTCCAGCATCCCTGAATCGCGGGTCTCGGGTTCGCTGTCCCCTGGATAGCGAACTGCCACTGTACGTATCGCTTCGACCAAGAGGTCGCTGGAGCCCTCGGCCGCATGCCGCACGGTGGCCCCCAGCGTTGCGGCGCGTTCGGTGACCAGCCCGAGGTAACCAGGTGGAATCGGCGACGAACCGTAGGGCCTGCGGTCGGTTTGCCGGTCAGGGATCGCGGCACTCAACGCGATATCGAGCGGGACCGGTCGATGCCGAACCAGGTCGATCGACGCGAGGTGATCGGGGTCCGACGCTGTCGGCAACCGGTGCACCACGGCCGACCATCCAAGGCCCGCGAACGCGATACGCAAATGATGCAAGGCCGCGCCGCAGCTCACTACCAGATCGCGCCGCCCGGGATCGGGCGACAGCAGGGCTTGCGTCGGATCGAGGTAGAGGTGAAATGAGCGTTCCCCGATCCGCCAACGCCACGGTTGGGTGTTGTGTACCGACGGCGCCCGCCCCGCGAGCGCGAGCGCGGCTCTCAGGGTGCGGTCATCGATCGGCCCGTGCTCCATCCTTGTTGTCCTTTCTCGTCTCGATCTCACGTTCCCACCATCGCGACGTCTCGAAGAAGAGCAAGACGACCCCTCTTGACAGGACTTCAGGTGCCACTTGCGAGTGCGGGGGCGCCCTCCGAAAATCTCGTTGGCAACAAAGCGGCAAGCGCCACCGCGCGCTCGAAGCGTGCCCCGAAAAGTCAAGGGACTTCGGTCATCGAAGCGGGGGCCGATCTCCGATGCCCCGACTCTGCTCACTCGGTATCCTGGGGTTATTCGTCTGGAGGTACACAAGATGATCAAGGTGTTCCTTGTCGACGACCATCAGATCGTGCGACGCGGCATCAAAGACCTCATCGACTACGAGCCCGACCTCGACGTGATCGGCGAGGCCGGCAGCGTGTCACAAGCGCTGGCACGTATCCCCGCGTTGCGTCCCGACGTTGTCATCCTGGACGTGCGGCTTCCTGACGGCAACGGTATCGAGCTCTGTCGCGAGCTCTTGGACCAGAACGCGGACCTGCGCTGTTTGATCCTCACCTCATTCACCGATGAGCAAGCCATGCTCGACGCCATCTTGGCCGGGGCCCGCGGCTACGTGGTCAAAGACATCGGAACACTGGAACTGATCGAAGCCATTCGCGAGGTCGGCGCGGGCAAATCCCTGCTCGACAATCGAGCCGCCGCGGCTCTTATGGCGAAGCTGCGTGAAGAGGCCGGGGCAAAGACCGGGCCGTTGTCGGGCCTCACCGACCAGGAGCGGACGCTGCTCGACCTATTGGGCGAGGGACTCACGAACCGGCAAATCGCGAGCCGGATGTTCCTGGCGGAGAAAACTGTGAAGAACTACGTCTCGCGGCTACTCACCAAGCTCGGCGTCGAGCGACGCACCCAGGCCGCGGTGCTGGTCTCGAAGCTCAACACACCCAAACTGCAAGAATGAGGGACAAACCCGCACTCCGCCCCGTGCGAAGATGGACACCATGAAAGGCACGCCGTCCGACACGGACCGGCCCGGCCGGACACCGGTGACAGCGGACCCGTCGCAGGCGCGACCGCGGGAAGTGCTCGGCGAGGTCCACGATCGGATCGCGCAGGTCGTCGGTGTCCGCGATCAAATGGACCGCCTGATCGAGGCGATGCTGGTCGTCACCACCGGATTGGATCTCGACAACACCCTGCGCACGATCGTGCACACCGCCATCGAACTGGTCGACGCCGAATACGGCGCGCTCGGCGTCCGAGAAAACGACAAGACCAGCAACCAACTCGCCGAATTCGTCTACGAGGGCATCGACGACCGAACCCGCATGATGATCGGCGACCTCCCGCGCGGTCACGGCGTACTCGGACTTCTCATCCAGGAACCGAAACCCATACGGCTGACCAATCTTTCGAAGCACCCCTCATCGGTCGGCTTTCCCGATCACCACCCGCCGATGAGCACTTTCCTCGGCGTCCCGGTCAAAGTCCGCGACGAGGTACTCGGCAACCTCTACCTCACCGAAAAAGTCGGCGGCCAAGAGTTCACCGAAGACGACGAACTGATCGTCCAAGCGCTGGCAGCGGCGGCAGGTATCGCGATCGCCAACGCCCGGCTATACGAGGAATCTCAGGTCCGCCAGCAGTGGCTCGAGGCGACTCGAGATGTCGCCACCGAACTACTCGCGGGCAGCGAGCCGGACGCCGCGTTCGACCTCGTCGCCGAGCGAGCATTGACACTCACCCGGTCTGCGTGCACGTTCCTCGCTCGTCCCGAAGACCTCGAGATTCCCCACGCCGATGTCACCGAACTTGTGGTGGTCGCCGCCGCCGGCGTCGGTGCCGAGGCACTCATCGGGCAGCGCATCCCGGTCGACGAGCCCCACTCCGGCGACACCTTCCGGCGTGGAGAGATCATCGCTGTCGACGAACTCACCTTCACCCCGCTGTTCGACAACCCGTCGAAATTCGGTCCGGCGCTGATCCTGCCGCTGCGGGCCGACCATGCCGTCACCGGCATCCTGGCCACCGTGCGCCCCGCAGGCGCACAGCCGCTCGACGCCGCCGAGCAGACGATGATGGCGGCCTTCTCCGAACAGGCCGCGCTGGCGCTGCAATTGGCTCGCACCCAACGGCGCATGCGCGAACTCGACGTGCTCTCCGATCGCGACCGAATCGCGCGCGACCTGCATGACCACGTCATCCAGCGGCTGTTCGCGGTCGGCCTTTCGTTGCAGAGCACGGCACAGCGGTCCCGCGCCCCCGAGATCACAACCCGACTCACCGAAACCATCCAGGACGTCCAGGCGATAGTGCAGGACATCAGGCACTCGATCTTCGATCTGCACAGCAGCACCGCCGCCGACGCCCCGACCCTGCGCAAACGATTGCACGCGGTGATCGCCGATATGGTCGGCGACAGCGGGCTTCGCACCACTGTGCGGCTGGCTGGTCCGGTCTCGGTACTCGCGCCGCCGCTGTCGGAGGACGTCGAGGCGGTCCTGCGTGAATCGGTGAGCAACGTGGTCCGCCACGCCGGCGCGACAACGGTATCTGTCTACCTCCGAGTCGGTGACGATGTCACCATCGAAGTGACCGATGACGGCGCGGGGATACCCGACGAAATCGAGCAGCGGAGCGGACTCGCGAACCTCGCGGTGCGTGCCGCGCAATCGAGCGGCAGCTTCGGCATCGCGAGGGGTCCGGATGGCGGCACGATTGTGCGCTGGTCGGTGCCGTTGCCGTAGGCAAGGTTCGCGGCCACGAGCTGCCTTTGGGCCCTGCGATTCGGGACCAACGACAGGCGCGCCCAACCGCTTCGGATCCACGGGCTGATGGTGGTGGCCTAATCCCCGACCCGGCGGATGTCGGCGCTGCGTTGCTGAAGGTTGTCAATTGTGCCCGCTAAGCGGTCCGACTCCGGCCGCGGCCTGGTCGGTCGGTCAGGACCCGGCGCAGGGACCTGTGGTCACTGTATCGCGCGGCCACGTGACGGATCTGTACAAACCCGGCATCTGTGGCCTAATATTAGGCAAGCCTCACCGAACATCGGGAAGGCTACTTCCATCCCGAGCTTGTCCGGAGAGGCCGCCCGTGTACGTCTGTAACTGTTTCGCGGTGACCGAGGAGGACGTCCGCCGACACATCGCCGACGGCGCGTGCACACCTCGAAGGATCGCCTCGGCGTGCAAAGCGGGCACTGATTGCGGATCGTGCGTGCGCCGTATCCAAGCGCTGCTCGCCCGCACCGCCTTGCACCGCGAGTACGAATCCGGTGCCGAGAACCTCGACGAGGTTGCTTAGGTGTTGGGCTGCTCGATCAGCTGCGCGATATAGAGCGGTTCGCCGAGCTTCTCGACCAGCTCCAATTGCGTATCCAGGTAGTCGATGTGGTGCTCCTCATCAGCGAGGATCGACTCGAAGATATTGGCGGAGGTGATATCTCCCTTGGCGCGCATCACCTCTATCCCACGCCGCAGCCGGTCGATGGCCTCCACTTCGACCTCTCGGTCGGCCTGGAACATCTCGGTCACGGTCTGCCCCACACGAACATGGAACAGCCGCTGATAGTTGGGCAGACCGTCCAGGAACAGGATCCGGTCGGTCAGGAGCTCCGCGTGCTTCATCTCGTCGATGGACTCGGAGCGGGTGTACTTGGCGAGCTTGGTCCAGCCGAAATTTTCTTGCATCTTCGCGTGCAGGAAGTACTGGTTGATCGCGGTCAACTCCGCGGTCAACTGTTCGTTCAGAAACTCGATCACTTCAGGATCGCCTTGCATGGGCCGAACTCCTTCCGGAAACGAATCGGGGCGATGCGCATCATCGCAGCGTGGCCCCGGCGCAGTCCAGTAAGCCCACACTTGGTCGCGGCCGCGCGTTCTCCCCGACAAACGCTGTAATCACTTGATTCGCAATCCCTTTCGATGCTCATCGACCAACCGCGATCTCGAGATCCGAAGTGGGCGTGCGAGTCTAGACCGGCATTCCGGGAAGATGCAGAGATCGAGAACGCGCCGGTTCAACAAGAGCTGGCGCGTTCGACTGTCGTGAACACGAACATCACGCTCCCGCAGGCGGTGTCGAGGTTCGCCATCAAACCACTCTGGCCCTCGAGCTGCGCGCCCAAGCCCGGGTCATCTGCACAGCTGGTCAGGACGATGGATCGGTGCCGCGGTCGTCGAGTTCGTGGTGCAGGCCGGTGTTGATGCGCAGCGCTTCGGCGAGCTGGTCTTCCAGGATCACGATCCGGCACGACGCGTCGAGGGCGTTGCCGGCATCGACGAGTTCGCGCACACGCCCGGCGATACGGAGCTGGTAGCGCGAGTAGCGGCGGTGCCCGCCCTCGGAGCGTTGCGGAGTCAGTAGCCGGGCGGCGTCGAGGCCACGCAGGAATGCTTGGGTGACGCCGAGGATCTCCGCGGCGCGTCCCATGCTGTAGGCGGGATAGGTGTCGTCGTCGAGTTTGTCCGCGGCGCTGGCATCGTCGGCGGGGTGGGTTTTCGGGTGCTGCACAAGGCCTCTCGGTTCAACGCCGGAAGGCCCCGGCGCGCTGTGCGCCGGGGCCTTGATTTACGACTTAGGGATTGAGTTCAACTGTGTTCACCGGCCATGGGGCCCGGTCTGAGACACGCATCCGACACTTCCCAGGATGCGGAACTGGTAAAGGACTACTCAGTGGCAAACCACCTCCTGGATCGTCGGGCTCTTCCTGCCGTACTGCACTAGCTGGTACTGCACCTACTTTCACTTGCGGGTGCTGCGCTTGTCTTGCTTCATCGCCCCGCCGACGGTCCGGCCGACTGCACCGGATTCTCTTCTCCGCCAGGCGGGGCGGTCGAACTGTCCTGGGCAGCTCACCTGCCCGGGCATCTACTGCACTTACTTGGTACTGCACTTACTTACTTGGTACTGCGCTTGCACTTACTGCACTTACTTCACTTGCTGGTACTGCACTTGTCTTGCTTCATCACCCCGCCGGTGGTCCGGCCGACTGCACCGGATTCTCTTCTCCGCCAGGCGGGGCGGTCGAACTGTCCCGGGCAGCTCACCTGCCCGGCCCATCTGATTTTGTGGAACGACAGCGACTGTATACGCCAACTTCGAGAATGTCTACACCCACCACGATAGGTTTTTTGCATCACACGGCGAGTGGGCTCGGCGCCCTGCTCACGGCAGTAATCGAACCTGCGACCCGGGCTGCAGCACCCGGCTCAGTTGACCGCCGATATCTCCGGGATGCGCAGCCCTTCCTGGCGGTCAGGTGGGCGCACCCGTGTACGGTGCGAGCGTCCTTGCTGGTGGGCAAGCTGTCCGCGTCGAGGCGTCAGCGCACTTCGGGCGCTGTGCGGTGCCGATCCTGGAATGTGCATGTACGTCGCAGCGCGTTCGGCATCGCACACCTGGTGCACGCCCTCCGTTCGCCGTCGATACCGCCGCTGAAGTCGACGCGCTGGCCCAGCGACTGGCGAGTGCGGGCGTGCGGCTCGTTCGAGAACCAGGCCCACTGGACAGTGACGATCGAAAACCGCTGACAGCAGTTGAGCAATGTACTCACCACCATGAGCGCGGACACGAAACGCGTGTTGGGAGCGATTCTTTGCCGGCGGTTGTGCGGCGTCGGTCAGGCTGCGAGGCGAGTGCCGCGGCGCCAGACCGCCCGAGTGTTGAGGGTGTCGGAGATGGAAGTGGTCGGGTCGCCCTCGACGAGGAGGAGGTCGGCGCGCAGGCCATCGGCGATCCGTCCGCGGTCGTCGAGTCCGAATCGGCGTGCGGTGGTGGCGGTTGCGGCGCGCAGTGCCTGAGTGGGGGAGAGGCCAGCCTGAACCAGATACTGGAGTTCGTGGTGGACGCTGGCGCCGTGGGCGAGTCCGCCCAGGAAGGGCAGCGGCAGTGATGCATCAGTGCCCGCTAGAAGGTCCACGCCGATGTCGCTGAGCACTTTGACGGTGGCTAGGACGTCTTCGATCCGCCCTCGAGGGTAGTGGCCGAAGCTCGAGCGCAGTGCCTTGTCCCAGTCGGGATCGAGGCGCGAGGCGACGCGTTTATCGTCTGCGAGTTCGCTGCCGTTGATCCCCATCATGGAGGCGTTGAGAACGATGCATGGGGTAACGAACACCCCGGCACTCTTGATCAGATCGATGATCTCGTCGGTGTGCGGTCGGTCCATGAACAAATGAGCCAGGCCGTCGATTCCTGCTTCGATGGCCATGCGGGTCGCGTCAATAGTCAGAGCGTGGGCGATGGTGAGTTTTCCGCGTCGCTTTGCCTCGGCCACTCCGGCGTTCAAGGTTGGCTGGTCGAGCATCGGCAGGCCGGGGTGCCCTTCGACGCTGCCGTCGTCGACCATGAACTTGATGTAGTCGGAGCCGCGTTCTATGAGTTGCGGAATGAACGCGACAGCTTCGGCTGGGGTGGTGGAGAACGGCATGAGCGGAGGCTCGCCGACAGGCTTGACCCCAGGGGGTGGGCCGGGGCGGAAGCCTTCGGGGAACAGCTCACTCGGGTGCCCGCCCGGCGGAGTGATTCCGAAACCGGAGGAGCGTACGTCGGCGACCGTGTCGTCGTCGCGGATGCCTGCGCGGTTGTGACGAGTATTGGTGCCTTGCATCTCCAGTTCTGTGGTCACCCCGAACCTCAGGGCCAAAGCCAACGCGTCCCGGCTGGTATGCACGTGGGCGTCGATCAGGCCCGGCAGTAGTGTCGCTCCACTGCCATCAATGATCTCAGCTCCGTCGGGGACATCACCACCGACGCGGAGAATCTTGCCGTCCTCGACGAGGACAGTGACGATACCCAGTGCCTTCTCGCCGTCGAAGACCTGTGCATTGGTGATGGCTGTCGTAGACATAGCGCGCCTCGATCCTTGGTTGACCCCTGCGGTCAATGTATACTACAAGCTATGGAAATGCTTCAAGGTATGCATATTGATGGCAATCGATCCGGACTGTTCGCATGAGCAGTGCGGTCCCGCAGCCGGGCGATGGGAGCAGCCTGCTCGACCAGATCGGGCCGGCGTTGTCGCGATTGCGACGGCGAACTTCGGGTGGTCGTGGTGATCTCACGCGCAACCTGGTCCTGAACGTGATCGCGGACGCCGCTGCAGAGATGACGGTCGGGGGCATCGCGATCGAGATGGGTGTGACCCAGCCCGTCGCCAGCCGAACGATCGCTTCGTGCATCACAGACGGATTGTTGCGGCGGGCCGCTTCCCAAACAGATGGTCGGCGCACTGTTTTGGAGCTCACCGACGTCGGCGAGGCGGAGCGGTATCGCTTTGCTTGCGAGCAACGCCAGGCCTTCGAGGAGATCACCGCGGAATGGGATCTGACCGAACGGACGCAATTCGCCCAATTATTGATCCGCTACAGCCAAGATGCCAGCGACTGGTCCACGCGGCGGCACCATCGCGACAAGGGCCGGTGAACATCGGGGCGACCGACTGATAGGAGACGGAGCGACGTCGACTGTGCAAACCTTCGGCGTTCGCTCCAGTGGAAACCCTCTGACCTAGATCGGCTCGAGGTTGACAACTCGGTCACGAATGAAGAGAGTGCTGCGGCGACCACGGCGCGCGAAGATGTCGAATCCTGCTGCTGTGCCGCGTGAATGGGCCACGCGGCACAGCAGGGTCGAGGAAATCAGCGGCTCGCGGTAGCGGCCTCGACGATGACCTTCGCTACGGCGGCGGGCTGAGAGACGGTGAGCGCGTGCGAGGCGCCCTTGATCTCCACCGTTGCCCGGGAGCCCGCCCGTTCGGCCATGAACCGGTGCGCGGCGACCGGGATGTTGTAATCGGCGTCCGGGAACACGAACCAGGATGGCACGGACTTCCAGTTCGGCGCACCGGACTTCCCGTTGAGGGCGCGATCGTTGAGTGGGCGCTGGGTGGCGGCGTCCAAGGTGGCCTGGGCCGCGGGTACATCGGCTGCGAACTGTTGGTGGAACTTGGCGGGCTGAATGTAGAGGTCGGTGCTGCCGTCGGGCAGCGCCACCTTGTTCAGAGTGTCGCCGAGCGTGCTGCCGGGGAACTTGGCCGAGAGCTCCCCGATGGTCTCGCCTTCTTCAGGAGCGAAAGCCGCGACGTAGACCAGTCCCTTGACCTTGGAATCGTGGACCTGGGAAATGACTTGCCCGCCGTAGGAATGCCCGACCAGAACGACCGGTCCGTCGATCGAGGCAACCACGCTGCGGACGGTGTCGGCGTCACCGGAAACGCTGCGGAGTGGATTGCCGGCGGCGATGCTGGTCAGCCCCTGCTGGTTGAGTTGGTCGATCACGCCGTTCCAGCTGCTGGACTCGGCGAAGGCTCCGTGGACGAGGACGATGGTCGGCTTGGCCGGGGCGGGCTGGGCGCTGGCGCAACCCGCACTGGCGACGGTGGCCGTGAGACCCAATGCGACGGCGGTGAGCTTGACGATTGTGGTGATACGCATAGTGGTTTCCTAGAGAGAGCTGTTCGGGTGAGCGGAGAAGTTGTGTGCGAACGCGGCGACCGGGCTGTTGTCATCGGCATCGGGGAACACGAACCACGGCACGATCTTCCGGTTCGGCGTACCGGACTTGCCGTTGCGGGCGCGGTCGTTGAAATGACGGTGGGTGTGCTTCTGAAGGTGTGCTGAGGTGGTCAGTGCTCGAGGAAAGCGAGCAGGTCGGCTTCGAACGCGGTGCGGAATTCGCCGTGAAGGCCGTGCGGCGCACCGGGATACACCCGCAGCGTCGCGTTCTTGATCAACTCGGCCGACTTCATCGCCGAGTCGTGGAGCGGGACGATCTGGTCGTCGTCGCCGTGGGCGACCAGCACCGGCACGTCGATCCCGAGCAGGTCCTCGGTGAAATCGGTTTCGGAGAACTGGGCGATGCATTCGTAGGCGGCGCGCACTCCTACCTGCATGCCGAGTCGCCAGAACGCGCGGCGTGTACCTTCGGAGACGGTCGCATCGGGCCGGTTGAAGCCATAGAAGGCCTCGCTCAGATCCCAGTAGAACTGCGAGCGGTCGGCGGCGACGCCGGTGCGGATGCCGTCGAAGACCTCCATGGGAGTGCCGTCGGGGTTGGTGCCGGATTTGACCATCACCGGGGGCACCGCGCCCAGCAGCACCGCCTTGGCAACCCGACCGCTACCATGTCGACCCAGATAGCGAGCGACTTCGCCGCCGCCGGTGGAGTGGCCGACCAGTACCGCGTCGTGCAGGTCCAGGTGCTCGATCAGCTCGCCCAGGTCGTCGGCATAGCGGTCCATGGTGTTGCCGTCCCAGGTCTGGCTCGATCGGCCGTGACCGCGGCGGTCATGGGCAATAGCGCGATAGCCGCGCTCGGCGACCAAGCGGGCCTGGTCATCCCAGGCGTCGGCGCTCAGCGGCCAGCCGTGGCTGAAGACGACCGGCTGACCGGTGCCCCAGTCCTTGAAGAAGATCTCGGCGCCGTCGGTGGTGGTGAAGGTGTTGGTCATGCCGACAAAACTACGAGCGAACCCCCACTTGCGAATCAGTCGAATGACTGCACGGACGACTGAGTCATGGTGTCGGCCGATGACTCAGTCAGCCCCTGGTTTACTGCATCTACCTGCGTCGTCGCGTTGTGAAACCGTGCGGTTTCTGTCAGAATCGCGCGGTGATCGGTGAGAGTTCCCAGACGGTACTGGTCGGCCGAGACCGGTATTCGACGTTGCTTGGCGACCTGCTGGATGGAGCGGTCGCCGGAAACGGCTCGGCGCTGATCCTGCGTGGGCCCGCAGGTATCGGAAAGTCGGCTCTGCTGAACATAATTCGGGAGGCAGCAACCGGCCAGCACCTGACTGTCGTCGCCGCGGTCGGTGTCGAGAACGAAGCAGGCCTTCCGTTCGCGGGGCTGCACCAGCTTCTGCGTCCCCTCCATTCGGAGATGGCCAAGCTTCCCGTTTCTCATCAACGCCCTCTGCGCGCGGCGTTGGGACTGGAAGACGGAACCCCCGACCTGTATGCCGTGGCGCTGGCCGCACTGCAACTGGTCGGTGAGGCCGCCGCCGTTCGTCCGACGGTCCTGATCCTCGACGACCTGCACTGGCTCGACAGCTGTAGCGCCGATGTGCTCAGTTTCCTCGCGCGCCGGATCGGCGGTGACGCAGTCCTCGTACTCGGCGCCGTACGCGCCGGATCAGAGGATTCCGCGCGACTGGCGGGGCTGCCGGAAATTGTGGTCGAACCGCTCGACGAACGGGCCAGCGCGGCCCTGCTCGCGGCGCAAGCGCCCACGCTGTCGAGCACCGTGCGACAAAAACTGCTCAGCCAAGCCGCCGGAAATCCGTTGGCGCTCATCGAATTACCGCGTGCGATGCGTCAGACCACAGAGCGGGTGATCGAGGACTTCCCGTTGACCGCCCGGCTCGAAGCCGCCTTCGCCACACGGTCGGCCGAGCTCAGCGACCCGGCCCGGACCCTGCTCGTTGTTCTCGCCGCCGATGTCACCTGCGACGCGGGCAGGCTGTTGCGGGCGGCCACCGCCCTCGTCGGTGTCTCGGTCGGTCCCGCGCATCTGCAAGAAGCCATCGACGCGGGCCTGATCGAGATGGCGGGTCCCCTCCTGCGCTTCCGGCATCCGCTGATGCGTTCGGCCACCTATGTCCGGGCACCGCTGACCCAACGGCTCGGAGCGCACTCGATCCTGGCAGAGGTTCTCTCGGACTTCCCGGACAGACAACTCTGGCATCGTGCCGCCGCCACGCTCGGTACCGACGACGCCATCGCCGCGCAGCTCGAAGACTATGCCCAGCGATCGCGCGCACGTGGGGCCGTCATGGCCGCGGTCGCCGCTCTGGACCGTGCGGCGGAATTAGCCGAGCGACCCGATCACACAACCGCCCTGCTCCTGCAGGCCGCAGAACTGGCGAGCGAGACCGGCGCTCGGCGCGAGGCCGTCGACCTGCTGGACCGGGCCGACCTCAGCGTTTTGGGGCCTATCGAACGGGCGCGCTTGGCAGCGGTCGAGGAAGTCGTCGCATTTCAGCGCTATGGCGACTCCGATCGCCGCATCCGAGAGCTCGTCGGCATCGCCGCCGATGTGCACGCGGCAGGAAACACCGATCTGGCAGCGGGGATCTTGTGGTGTGCCGCCGCGCGATGCTCGTCCCAGGATGCCGACGACGCTTCACGCAAAGGCATTGCCGCCCAATTGGATTCCCTCGGCCTGCCCCCACATGACCCCCGAGTCCTCGCGGTCGGCGCGCTCAGCCTGCCGTGGGAGCGCGGCTCGGGGATCCTCGAGCACCTTGCACATGTCGATCCCGATCGCACTGACGCGGCCGCACTGCGTTTGCTCGGCTATGCCGCGCTGTTCCTCGGCGATTTCGGTCGGGGCACGGCATACATCGACGACGCCGCCGCGGTGAGCCGCAGCCAGGGGCAGCTCGGATTGCTCTCGGGCATTCTCGGCGCCGGGAACTGGACTCGTATCTGGCTCGGCGACTGGGACAAGGTCCGTGCCGAGTCCGAGGAGGCCCGCACGTTCGCCGAGGAAAACGGCCAGGAGTTCTATGCGGTGACCGGGCGTGCCAATCTGGCCATGGTCGCCGCGTTGCGTGGCGAACCCGAACTGGCTGCCGAGCATCTACGCGCGATCGGCGCCAGCCCGTTGTCCACCGGGATGCGCTGTATCCAGATCGTCGCGCAGCAGACCCGCGGCATGCTCCTGCTGTTGTCCGGGCGAGCCGAGGATGCATTCGCGACGCTGGCGCGGGTCTTCGATCCGATCGACCCGGTGAGCCACCCCATGCAACGCTGGTGGGTGGCCCCTGAACTCGCCGACGCCGCCGTTGCCTCCGAAAATGCCGGTGTCGCAAGGGAGTTGCTGGCCGACCTGCCGCAGCTAGCGAAGCGCGTACCCGCCTCGATGCTGCTCGTCGTCGACGAATACAGCCGCGCCGTCCTCGCCGATGACACCGATGCCGATGCCGCCTACACCGCTGCACTCCACGGTCAGGCCGGCACGTGGCCGCTGTACCGTGCCCGATTGCAACTCCATCACGGCCGCCGATTGCGGCGCCTACGCCGCACCGCCGAAGCCCGCGAACCGCTGCGCGAGGCCCGCGACATCTTCGATTCTCTCGGTGCCGACCCCTGGGCTCGAGCGGCACGGAACGAACTGCGCGCCGCGGGCGAAGCCAGCGCCCACCGTTCCTTCACCGCCCGCGACCAACTCACTGCCCAGGAACTCCAGATCGCCAACCTGGCGGCGGAGGGACTCACCAACCGCCAGATCGCGGAACGGCTCTACCTGTCCCACCGCACGGTCGGCTCGCACCTCTACCGCATCTATCCCCGACTGGGGATCACCAGCCGAGTCGAACTCGTCGCTGCCCTCTCCACGGTCGGCTGAGCGGCTCGACGAAGACGCTGCGCGCTGCCCGGCGCGGCGGCAGGCACCAGGGCCGTCGTCGATCGGCTCGGGATGATCGAGCCGCGAACAGCTGGTTCGGGTCATCGAAGGGAGCGGGCGAAGCGGCCCGGTGTGGTGCCGGTCCAGCGAGTGAAGGCGTGGCTGAACGCGGAAGCGTCGGCGTAACCGAGGCGCCGGGCGACTTCGTCGACGGTGGTGCCGAGGGTGAGGAGTTCTTCGGCGAGGAGGTGACGTGTCTCGGCGACCAGGCCGCGGTAGGAGGTGCCTTCGGCGTCGAGACGTCGGCGCAGAGTGCGCACACTCATGCGGAGGTCGGCGGCGATGTCCTCCTGTGCGGCGGTGACGCCGCGGCTCAGGAGGGCGGCGCGGACGCGGGCCGGGGTGCCGTCGCGTCGGCGTCGGCGTTGCATGACGCCGGCGGCTTGCTGTTCGGCGAGCGCGGCGACATGTGGATTCGCCTGGGGCATGGGAAGTTCCAAGATCTCCCGCGCGATAGTGAGCCGGCTGATCGGTGCGTCGAACAGGGGGGCGACACCGAGCAGTTCGGTGAACAGCGTGGCATAGGTCGGCGCGGGGCAAGCGAGTTCGACGGTCGTCGGTGGCACCGCCGCGCCGAGCAGTTCGCATTCGAGGGTGACGAGTTCGGCCAGGTCGCGTTCGAGTAGGAATTGGCGCAGCTCGGCCGGCACCGCCGAGTAGTCCAGCGTCACCGTGACGCCGGTGGCGGTTTCCTGGATGCGCCAGCGGGCGAAGGAATACGCGATGTCCATGTGCTCGATACCGATACGCAGCGCCTGGCGCACAGTTCGGCTCGTCATCACCGCGAACGCCCAGATACCGTGTGTGGCCAGGTGATATCGCTGCCCCGCGGACAGCCCGAGGCCGGGGATGTGCCCGAGACGCGTGACCAGGTTCTGGACGACCCGCAATTCCTGTGCGGCGCGGACCTCGCCGTTCGCGTCGTCCAGGACGGACAGGGTGATGCCGGAACCGTCGAGGCATTGCGCGATGGTCAAACCGTGGGTGAGGCCGAGTTGCACCAGGATCGCGGCGCTGGTGCTGGACCGCGGCATGTTCAGGTGGACCGCCATGTCTCCATCCTGGGACAGAATGGCCGGAAAGAACAGCTTATGGCCGCTTACATCATGGATTGGTGCTGGTTCGCTTCCTAACCTCGTGAGACGGGGACAGATGAGGAGTCGAAATGGGTATGCGCCTGCAGGGCACACGTGTGGCGGTCACCGGCGGTGCGAGAGGAATCGGGCGAGCCACCGCGGCGGCGTTGGCTGCCTCGGGAGCGCGGGTGGTGATCGGCGACATCGACGAGGACGCGCTGGCGGCGACGGCCGCGGAACTCACCGCGGCCACGGGTACCGAGGTGATCGGTGTCCGGCTCGATGTGGGTGATCCGGCGTCGTTCGAGAAATTCCTGGATCGGGCCGAAACGGAGCTCGGAGGTCTGGACGGGCTGGTCAACAACGCGGGAATCATGCCGACCGGCTCGTTCCTCGAGGAGTCGATGGATCTGGCCGACCGGCAGATGGCTATCAATCTGCGCGGGGTGATCATTGGATCGAAGCTCGCCGGTCGGCGGTTCGCCGGTCGCCGCCACGGCCACATCGTGAACGTGGCCTCCGTGCTCGGCCTGGTCGGAACGCCCGGCGTTGCGACATATTCGGCGACCAAGTTCGGCGTCGTCGGACTCGGCGCGGCATTGCATCAGGAGTTGGCGGCGTTCGACGTGCGGGTGAGCACCCTGTGCCCGGCCTTCGTCAATACACAATTGATCGCCGGGCTCACCCCGAACCGGCTCACCCGGGTGATCGGTTACGTCGAGCCCGAGGACGTCGCACGCGCGGTGGTCCACGCATTGGCTCACCGACGGGGCGGGCTGCGAGTTGTCCCGCGTATCAGCGGTATCGCCATCGCGCTGCTCACCACGATGCCGGAAGGGCTGCGTAATCGGCTCGGTCGACTACTGGGCAGCCACGACACCGTGTCCAACGCTGACATGTCGCAACGGGGGCTCTATCTCGGCCGCGCGGGACGAAGCTGAGAAGGACCCCGCCGCCGGATTGAACTGGTCGTCTCGCTGGGAGGTCCACCGGCGCAAGTAGAGAGCCGGTGACCACCTGCGCGCCCGGCGGTAGCGGCAGGCCCGCGGCGAACGCCGCGAGTTCGGGATCGTCGATCCACCTCGACGGGTAGCAGGCCGAGGCTGCCGTCGAGACAACGAACCGCAATTCAGCGTCCCGGACGAATGACGCAGCCGGGCAACGATCTTGAGCCTGCACACATCAGCCCCCGCCCGCGCCGCCCGCGTTGCCGCCCGAGGACCTCGCCCACCTCGACCGCATCATGCGGACGCTGCTCGACTCGTAGCGTGGAGTGGCCCGCGCGGTTACGGTTTTCCCATGGTGTGGTTATGAGGAAGTCGAATCAGGTCCATCACGAGGTGGCCAGGAGCGCGCCGTTCCAGGTGGCGGCGCGGGTGGGCCTGGTGGCATATGGCGTAGTCCATCTCCTCGTGGCCTGGGTCTGTGTTCAGGTAGCGCTCGGCGACCTCGACGGCGGCGGGGTCGGGAAAGCGGACAAGACCGGTGCGCTGCAGAACCTTTCGGAAAACCCCTGGGGCGGGTTCGTGCTCTGGCTCATCGCCGTCGGGCTCGGTTTCGCTGTGCTGTGGCAGTTGCTCGAGACCTTCACCGGCGTGCGGAACAGCAGGAAGGAGAAGATGCTCCGCGCGATGAACTTCGGTGAGGCGGTCCTGTTCGGTTACCTCGCCTACAGCGCGGCCAAGCTCGCGAACGGGTCGCCGGCCTCCTCGACCGACCAGGCGCAGCTGGGTCTCATCGGTAGCCTGCTCAGCAAGGAGTGGGGCAAGCCGGTGGTGATCGTCATCGGGCTTGCCATCGTCGTCGCGGGCTTGTTCGTCGCCTACCACGGCTGGTCGAGGCGGTTCCACGAGGAGCAGGACTTCCGCAGGGCGAGCCGGTCGACGGAACGGGTCGTGGTGCGGCTCGGGCAGTTCGGGTACGTGGCGCTCGGTGGGGTGTACGCCGGCGCCGGGATGCTCGTCATCGTGGCCGCCGTGCAGAGCCAGCCGCAGAAGGCGACCGGGCTGGACGTGGCGCTCAAGACATTGGCGGTCCAGCCGTACGGCACGGTGCTGCTGCTCGTCGTCGCGGTAGGCCTGGCCGCGTTCGCGATCTTCACGTTTCTCGACGCCCGGTTCCGCAAGGTCCACTAGCCTCACCCGCTCGAGCGGAGGCCCGATTCGGGGGCAGTGCTGTCCGCCGCCGTGCATCCCTACTCGACCGCGTGCTCGGGCAGTACACCCAACGACAAATACTGGTCGTGCGGAGCCGACCGCGCGAGCAACGAACGCCGGCGGGTGGGGGACATGCCCGGCATTCGGAGACCGTGCACAGGAGATGGTGACCACTCAGCCGCCGGCACCCGCCCTCCCAGAATGCACCGCCACGGCTATCGACGCAGTTTCGGACCGCGCCGACCGGGTAGATCCGGGTTGTTTCCGAATGATAGGTGACTTGCGCGATGATGCAGCAACAACGATGACCACTTTCAATATCGAACGCCTATACCTTGCAGCCGGAATCGCACTGCTATTGGCCGCGACGCTTCCTCGCCTCTTCAAAGATCGGGCGATCACCGCGCCGATGCTCATGTTGGGAGTCGGAGCCATCGGTGGACTCGTGATCGGGCCCAGCGGCCTGCAAGCGGTGTCACCCTTGTCTCATCCCACCGTGATCGAGCATCTCGCAGAGCTGTGTGTGATCGTGGCCCTGATGGGTGTCGGGCTCGCGATCGACCGGCCCTTACAGTGGCGCACCTGGGGCTCGACCTGGCGCCTGCTGCTGATCACCATGCCGCTGTGCATCGCAGCGGTAGCGGTGTTCGGATGGTGGGCGGCAGCGCTGACTCCTGCCGCGGCAGCTCTGCTGGCAGCTGCGCTGGCACCCACAGACCCGGTGCTTGCCTCGGATGTGCAGGTCGAGGGCCCGACGCCCGGCGGTGCCGGTTCAGCCGAGGAGGACGACGAAGTCCGTTTCGCGCTCACTTCGGAAGCGGGCCTCAATGACGCCCTGGCCTTCCCGTTCGTCTATCTGGCGATATTTCTCGCGACCAAAGGCTCGGTCCAGACCTGGATCGTCGGCTGGTTCACCTGGGAACTCATCGGCAAGATCGCGGTCGGTGCCCTCGTCGGCGGGATCGTCGGAAGTTTGCTCGGTCGTGGCTTGTTCCGATTCCCCATCAAGGACGCACGCCTCGCCGACCGCGGGGAACCGATCGTCGCCTTGGCTGCGGTGTTCGCCGTCTACGGGCTCACCGAACTCGTCGGCGGCTACGGATTTCTCGCGGTGTTCGCGTGCGCGATCGCTATTCGACGTATCGAGCGCGGCAGCGAATACCACGAACAGATGCACAGTCTGGTCGAACAGTTGGAACACGTTCTCACCTTGGTCGTACTACTCCTGCTCGGAGCGGCACTCACCACGGGCCTGCTTGCCGCTCTTTCTTGGCAGGGAGTCGCGGTCGGCATGCTCCTGGTCTTCGTTATTCGGCCTGTCGCAGGGTGGCTTGCACTGCAGCGATGTGCCGGGATGAGGCCCAAGGAGCGCGTCATCACGGCCTTGTTCGGCGTCCGTGGAATCGGTTCGATCTACTACCTCGCGTACGGCCTGACCCAGGCGGACCTCCGCTCGGAAGCTGGTGCGCTATGGGCGATCGCAGCGTTCACGATCGTTCTGTCCGTGGTCGTTCACGGCGCCAGCGCAGGCTGGGTGATGCAGTACCTGGAGAACGCACGTGTAAGCAGGTCACCGACCTAGCCGAACGGTGCCCCGCGCGGAATGCCGGTATGGATTGCGTGCCTGCGAACAGGAAGGCCAATACAGCAGCGGCAGGTGTGGCGAGTTCTTCGAGGGTCGGTGTGCTGATTGTTGTGCGAGTCAGGGCGATTGGGCCGAGTCCAGCCAGGCTCGCTATGGATGTCGCCGCGGCCACCCGACCGGTGGTGGTGCTTGATACATCTGCCCACTGGGTGCCGGTGGTGAGCCGGAAGTCGTTGTTACGGCAGCGGCGTTGCGCCTTTGCCCTCGGCTCGTTTGCGGTCGTAGAAGGTGCGGTGCTGTCGCCGACTCCGAACAGGATGCGGGCGCCGGTCCTGACTTCGATGCCCGGCATCGAGGCCAGGACCTGGGAAGGAGGGTGATCGGCCAACATCTCCTCGATATCGACTGCCATCTGTTTGCGATGCAACAGAACAGCGTTCAGCGCGTCAGCGAGTTTCGGCAGCATCGTCACCGCGGGAGCAGGACCCGGACCTGGTCTCTGATCTGTCGCACGATTTCTTCTATCGAGCTGGTGCTGTTGATCGTCGCTGCCATAGTGACGAACATGATCGCGGAGACTATGTGCGCGAGGGTTGCGGCGTCGCTGGGGGTGATGCGTTGGTCTCGCTTCAGCACGTCGGCGATGGCGATTTCGGTCTGCATGGTCAGGGCCAGCGCGTCGCGATGGTGGGGTTCCTCGAAATCACCGAAGACCATCTCCCGCAAATAGGTTCGTCCGTTGTCGACTTGTTTGCGATTGCACTCGACGATGCTGCCGACGATCGCCATGACCGCGTCGAGTATCTCGGGGATGTACTCGGCCGCCGAGGTGCCGCGTGCGAGCGCCTCGGCGTAGGTGGTGTTCTGTACGAGTAGGAGCAGTTCGCCCTTGTTCTTGACGTAGAGGAACAGGGTGCCTGCACCGATGTCGGCTTTGTCGGCGATCTCCTGGGTGGTGACTTCGTCGACGCCGCGTTCGGCGAAGAGCTCTTGGGCGGCGGCGGTGATCCGGTCGAGTTTCTGCTGTTTGTTTCGCTCGCGCCTGCCGGCTTGTCGGGGGACGGGTGACACCTCGGAGTCCTTCGCTGCTGTGTAGGTCTACTGTCGACGAGGCTATTGTGCCGTGTCGACGACACCGACCTCGACGCCACGGAGTTGCGGATAGAGCGCCTCGATCGGATTACTCAGAGCCGCCTTGACTTTGGCGGTCACCTCGTCGGCGATGACCTCGTACTCACCGGTCTCGACGGCGTCGTAGACCTTGCTCACCAGTTCCGCCGGAGACAATTTGGGTCCGTCGGCGTGTGCGGCCATGGGGGTGTCGACGTAGCCCATGTGGACACCGGTCACGTGGACCCCGCGGGGTGCGAGCTCGAGCCGCAGTGAGTTGGTGGCCGACCAGAGAGCGGCTTTGGAGGCACTGTAGGCGCCGCCGAATCCGTACCAGCTCGCCACCGAGTGCACGTCGACGAGCACCGACTCCGGCCCGGCGGTGAGGATCGGCGCGAACGCACGGGCGAGGAAGACCGGCCCGAAGAAGTTCGTCTCCATATTCGCGCGGATGTCGGCTTCGGTCGACTCGAGCAGGCTCGCGCTCGGCGGTGTGGCGCCAGCGTTGTTGACGAGCACGGTCACATCCGGCGCCGCGAGCACCGCCGCGGCGACCGAGGCGCCGTCGGTGATGTCGAGGGTGAGCGCGACGATGCGCTCGTCGTCCCATGGGCGCGGTGTGCGGGCCGTGGCGTAAACCTTGGTGGCACCGCGCGCGAGGGCTTGGTGGACGAAGTGGGTTCCGATGCCGCCGTTGGCTCCGGTGACCAGGACGACTGCTCCGTTGAGGGAAGGCATGTTCGGTTCTTTCTGTAGCTAAGGAATGTGCAGGGTTTACGCGAGGCTCGATCTATCGGGCGAGGAATTCGATTGCGGCGGGAGCGAACTCGTCGTGGTATTGGAAGATCCCGCCGTGCCCGGAGTCGGGGTAGATGATCAGCTCGCTATCGGGGATGCGTCGGTGCAGATCCTTGGAGAGGACTGAGGGCACCATGCGGTCGTTGTCGCCGTTGGCGATCAGGGTGGGCGTTGTGATCATGGCGAGGTTGTCGGGGGAGCAGCGTCCCCACTTCTTGATCGCGGTCAACTGAGTGCGAAGTGCTGTCACTGTGACGGGTGTGTCGCGGTCGGTGGTGCGTTCGGCGAGTCGGTGGATGAACGCACGCGCGGCCGACTTGCCGACGGTGTTGCGGGCGAAGAACAGGAATTCTTTGGGATCGGAGCGGGACACGGTGGCGCGCACGATGTCTCGGTAGGTGATGCCGGCGACCTTGTCGATGCCTTTGCCGCCCTTGGGTCCGGTGCCGGTGAGCACAAGTTTGCGAACCAGCGCAGGATGTTTCAGCACCAGCTCCTGGGCGACGAAACCGCCGAGGGAGAAGGCGAAGACGTCGATCTCGTCGAAGCCGAGCGCGGTGATGAAGGTGTAGGCGTCGTCGGCCATCGTCTCGACACTGTCGGGCACGCGGCCCGTGGACGCCCCGACACCACGGTTGTCGAAGGCGATGACATGGCGCTGCTGCGCGATGGGGTCGATGATCCGGGGGTCCCAGTTATCGAGGTTCGCGGCCAGGTGGACGAAGAAGACGACGGGGATGCCGCCTTTGGGTCCCAGTTCGCGGTAGGCGTAGGTCATTCCATCGGCCGCGATGGTGCGGGTGGGTGCATCCTTGTAGGAAGTGATGACATCCCTGTGTGTGCTCATGATGTTGTCCCGCTTCCTAGTTCGATGATCCGGGCTCGGTCAGGGCATTCTGATGACGGACTTGCCGCGGGTGCCACGGTCCTCCAGGGACTGCAGCGCTTGCGCGGTCTGGGCGAAGTCGAACACCCGGCCTACGACCGGGCGTAGGGCGCCGTCGTCGACGAGGGCGGCGATGTGGCGAAGCTGTGCACCGTCGGCGCGCATGAACAGGAACTCGTAGGTCACGCCGAGCCGCTTTGCCTGACGGCGGATTCCACTGCTGAGTACGGTGATCGCCAGCCGGAGAACGAGGTTCGCGCCGAGCTCGCGGGCGAAGGCGGGGTCAGGTGGTCCGGCGATGCCGATCGCCTTGCCGCCAGGGCGTAGCACTCGCAGCGACTTCTCGAGGTTCTTGCCGCCGAGGCTGTCCAGGACCAGGTCGTATCCGTCGAGTAGCTGTTCGAAGTCTTGATTGTGGTAGTCGATGACTACGTCCGCGCCGAGCGCGCGAACGAATTCGACGTTGCCTGTGCTGACCGTGGTGGCGACCGTGGCACCGAGGTGCTTGGCGAGCTGGATCGCGATCGATCCGACACCGCCCGCTCCGGCGTGGATGAGGACCCGTTGCCCCGGCTGCAGGTTTGCGCGTTCGACGAGGGCTTGCCATGCGGTCAAGGCGACCAGCGGCAGCGAGGCAGCGTCCTCGAAGCTGACCGAGGTCGGCTTGAGCGCCAGATCGGCCTCGGCAATCGCGATGCGCTCGGCGAAGGTGCCGATGCGGCCCTTGTCCGGGCGGGCATAGACCTCGTCGCCGAGCTTGAACCCCTGCACCTTCGCCCCGACATCGATCACCGTTCCTGCCAGGTCGTTGCCGAGAGTCAGCGGCAGTTCGTAGGGGAGGATTCGCTTGAACTCGCCCGCCCGGATCTTCTCGTCGAGAACATTCAGCCCGGCGGCCTTGACCTGCACGAGCACGTCGCGCTCTCTGACGACGGGCTCGGGAACATCCGCTTGCTGTAGCGGGCCCTTGTACTGATTGACGACGAACGCTCGCATGAGGACTTTCCTTGTCGTTCGATGATCGGGACCGAGGCAGATTAATGAGAGGAATCAATAATGAGCATACTCAGTAATGACGGACTGGCAACCGACCGAGTCGGCGCCGCTTTCGGGTGCCGAACCTCATGCGGTGGTCCTGCTCGAGGCTGTGGCCTGGCAACGCAACCATCCCGGTGACGGTGAGGGCCCAGTCGTGCGGGTGGGAAAGGCCGGGTGAGCCCCACCGAGGAGATCAGGTTTCAGATCTCCGCGACCTGGTCCTTCATGGATCTCGGCGTATGACGCTTCGGGGCTAGTCGTCTGTCTCGGTCGACAGCACCACATCCGCGACCGTCGTCAAATGTGCACGGCCGCCGTCGGTGCTCACCTGCTCCAACACGAGGCGGCTGGTCCGACCGCGCAGATGCAGAGTCGCTATCTGGTTGCCGAAGAAGGGGCCGGTGACCCGACTCCACTCGACCGACACGGGGGGAACGGTGGACACCCGGTTCAGGAGGAAACGTGTCACCCGTTCGGCGGCCCGACTCCACGAGACCCGGAAGATCACCTTCATGGCGGTCGGAACGTAGTTGTGCATCGGCGAACAGGTCAGCTGGTAGACCCGGGACCTCACGGCGTCGGGGAACTGCGCTTGCGCGGCATAGGCATGGTGAACGTCGCCGGACAGCACGCAGATCGTGGCGGGCGCCCGTCCTCCCGGGCCGCTGCTCTGTCCGCGCCCGACGCGGGCGATGAGCCGGGCGAGCCGGTCGAATGAATCTCGGAAGGCGGCCCAGTGTTCCAGATCCGCTGAGCGCCGCAATCTTTCGGACCATGCGGTCACACGTCGGCCCCGCACCCCTGAGGCCAAGCGCTCATTCCACGACTCCAGGTCGTGGACGGCGCGCGGCAGCAGCCACGGGAGCGAGCTCCCCAACAGCAGGTGGTCGTAGTCGCCCTCGGTCTGTCGTTCGATCCACGAGAACTCGGGCTCGGAGACCATCGACCGCGTGTCGGCACCGAGTATGCGACCGCACCGTGAATCGATGACGAGCAGCCGGGTGGTGCCGAGATCGCGGCGATACGACCACAGCGCTCCCTTGGCGCCATCGGCTTCTTCGTCCGCTGCGGAGGCGAAATCGCGGAGCAACTCCGCGCAGTCGCCGCCCTCGGATCGGATCCGCTGGTAGAGCTCGTCGTCGGCCAGGGCGGCGGGCGAGAGGTTGCCCAGGTGCTGGTAGATCCAGTACGACGACAACGCGCCCACGATGCGTTCCTCCCACCAATCGGTGGCCTCGATCTCGTCACGCCACGATCTCGAGGTGTTCCAGTCGTCGATGACGTCGTGGTCGTCGAAGATCATCGACGACGGAACCGTGGACAGCAGCCAGCGCACCTGCGGGTCGGACCATGACTCGGAATAGAGCCACGTGTACTCCTCGAAGTTGCGGATCTGGGCGCCCGGCGGTTGGTCGAGGTCGTGCAACTCGTCGATGCGACGCAGGATCTCCGGAGACAGCTCATCGGCGTAAACCTGGTCGCCGAGCAGTAACAATGCGTCGGGCAGATTTTCGGGTGGGCGTTCCATGACTCGCCGCGCATAAGCGTCGAGAGCGTCGGCGTCGAAGTTGTCGTCGTCCTGCGTCGCCGTCGGTGTGGCGAATCGGCACGAGCCGAAGGCGAGGATCAGATCGGCGTCGCCTCTGAGCGTGCGAATGACGGACGGGTGCGGGGCGTCGGGCAGCGGCCAGACGCGCTCCCGATCGAGACTGACCTCGTACCGCGTGACGGAACCGGCCGCCAGTCCCGTAATCAGGACGAGAGCGTAGTGGTGTCCGGCGATGGTCCAGGTGTGTTCGTGGTGGCCGAGGACCTCGACAGTGCACGGTGCGGACGTCTCGACCCAGACGGTGGCGTCGCATTCGCCGACGTGACGCAGCAACGGACCCAGAACCAGCTCGGTCCTACTTTCCGGCAGTCGTGCCATCAGTCCAGACTATGTCGTGGACCGGCTGTCGAGGGGGCATTCTGGATTCCGATGAACGCTACGACGACACACTCGATCGCGTGATCGGCATGCTTTCGCGTTGGCCGATCACTCGGCATCGGCCCGTGGAATCGGGTGGGCACTGACGTCAGCGAGTGCGTCGGCGATCGTGTCGAGCGGCGTTGCTGCGGCGAATTCCAGGCTGAGTCGGTGTGCTGCGATTCGATAGCTGGGGTCGGACAGAATCCGATCGACCGCAGTGTCGATGTCGGTCGGTGTCGGATGTGCGGTGCCGAGGTCGATTCCGGTACCGGTGTAACCCACGCGTGCCGCGACTTCGGCCTTGTCCGCGGTTTCTCCAGCGACGATCACGGGTTTGCCGTAGCGAAGCGCGTGCTGTACGCCGCCGTATCCGCCGTTGGTGATCACGACGTCGACGGTCGGCAGCAGTTGTTCATAGGGCAGGTAATCGGTGACGAAGACGTTCGTCGGTATGGGGCAGCGGAGTGTGTGGATCGGCCCGCCGCCGGTGGTGGCGATGACGAAACAGTCCTCCCTGTCGGCGAGCGCGCGCAGGGTGGCGCCGATGAGCTGATCGAGGTTGGTGTTGTCCCAGGTCCCTTGGGTGACGTGGATGATGGTGCGTGCGGTGCTCAGCTGATCCAACCAGGGCGCGACACTGGGTTCGCTGGCTGAGTTCGGAAACATCGGGCCGACAAAGCTGACATTGTCGGGCAGGTCAGCTCGCGGGTATTCGAAGCCGGGCACGGTCAGCTGGAGCATTTTGTCGGCCAGTCGAGGCCAATCGGTGAGGAACACCGGTGAGGGTCCTGCACCGACCTCGCGCAAGGCACGGTTGAGTCGGTTCTGCGTGCGGGCGAACAGGACACGATGAACGAACCGGGTCATCTTGGTGTAATTCACCGAGGGTTGCGGTGGCCATCCCATCCCGAACGGTGGGGTCTGAGCGCTGGACAACGTCAACGGGCTGACGCCGCACACCAGAATCGGAGGACGCGGATGCGCTGTGAGCAGGCAGGCGAGGGCGCCGGTGAAGGCGAGGTCGACCAACACAGCATCGACCGGCTCGCGACGCAGGACCGCGTGCATGGCGTCGAACTGCGCGGCCAGGGGCGCGATGAACACCGAGTCGAGTTCTGCCCGCCCCCGCATATAGCGGCGGATCGTCGGCGCAAACCGGCTCGGTGGCGCCGATGCTGAGGGCGGGATCTGGGCGTCGCGGGGCAGCGTCGCCAGGCGCATTCCGGCGCGGCGAACGCGGTCACTGTACTGGTCGCCGGTGAGCAGGCATACGTCATGGCCGCGTCGCTGCAGATCTGCGCCGATTCCCAGCATGGGCAACACGTGGCCGGCGATGGGGGTTGCGGCCAGTAGGTAGCGAGCCAAGGAGTTCCTCGAGGTGGTGGTCGAATCTTCATCCCGACGGGGGCGTGTTGTTGTTCAGCGGCGGGCCACCACGCGCCCGATCGCTGGCAGCCTTCGGCCGTCAATCATCATGTCGACGTAGAGCGTCGGGTTTGTGCACCGCAACGCTGCCGTTCTTGTCGCTTCGCACCTTGTACTGCGGATCGGCTGGGGATGCCCGGACCGTGCGGCCGCCGGCTTCGGTATCGGAGGTGATCGTTTCTTCGACCGTGCCGATGACTGTGCTGCCGTGGCTATTCCATTCGACCTTGTCGCCCTTGCTGAAGCTGCGTTCAGTCATCGTCTCGGCCACCAATCAGATCGTGTGTGCACGGCTAGCGGGGTCGGTCGATATCACCACGCCATGCTCCCGTTTCCGATCCACGGCGTTCGATCATCTGCACGGTAACCCGGGTGGTCGTGTCGCCGAGTCGGGCGCACCAGCCATCCCCGCGGTACCACCCCGAAATGAGCTCGTCCCGGCTGGGCCGCGCTGGAACTGCAATCTCGGTGCTCTCGTTGATGCGGGTCAGGGGCTGGGTTGTGGCACATGGCAGTCGGTCACCTTGGGATTGACCCCGACATAGTTCAGTGGCCCCGCGATCACGGTCACCGCAATCGTCCCGACATCGGCGCAGTTCTGTTCTGCGTCGGTGAAATATCCGCGTTGTCCGGCCGCGATCGCACCGATGATCAGCCATACGAGCACGAGCAAGGTGATCAAACGCATTACGCACCTCCTCCGTTTCGAGGGACGGACCGGAGGCCGAGCCCTAGCGGGTTTCCTCACGTTCGTTCTGATCGGTCGAGCGTGCCTCGATACGTTGCTGAAGTAACGGCCATTGACAATCATCAGTACCCGTAGAACTACGCTGCAACCCCTAGGCTAATTCAACCGCTCGCGTGGCAGTACTGTCAATGTGGCGACACCACATTCCACGTCTACATTGCGGGTATGGGGGAGTGCTGCCCGATGACGCGACGTCCCACACGAACCCGCCCCCAACGGCCGCGACAACGGGCAGATCATTTCAGCGAGCATGTTGAGGGCCGCGGTCGCGGCGGGCTTGCTCGAGGATCTCAGCGCCCTATGGCCTCGGGGGCGCGAGTCCTCAGCAAACTCCTCAGCGTGTTCGGCTTGCCCGGCTCGATCACTGGTTCTTCGAGGTCAGGGTCGTATTTGTCATCGCCAACAGGTTTGGACTCGTTGGTCGGTGCTTACGTCCTGTCCCGTCGATGGGGTCGCGGGTGCGCTGAGATCGCGCCAGAGCGCACGATGCCGATACCCGCTGACACCAGCGCCCCATCCAACGAGCTATTGAACACCGAACACGCATTCTTCCGTGCCATCCGCCATGTTGCATCCCACACTGCGGTGTGCATTCCGGCGGAATGAAAGAAGCCGGTGTTATCGGGCGCGTCGGGGCTTCTGTGCCCGGCGGCATAGTTGAGCCCGGATTCGAGACCGAGCAAGATTTTCCGGACACGCAACTATGGTTGCTAATACCCAGGGCCGTCGCCAGCAGCTCGGTCACAATAATTCAGTCGGACATGCGCAAAGCCTCCACCGGGCAGCTGTCGACCGCCAGCCGCACGTCGTCGAGTTCGGCTTCGGATACCTGGTCCGTCAGCACCGTCACGTTGCCTTCGTCGTCGACTCGAAAGATGTCGGGCAGCAATGCTTCGCACATGCCGTGGCCCTCGCAACGGGTGCGGTCGGCGGCGATCTTCACGCGGACACCGAGGCGCCGAGGTGTTCGAGTCGGATGGGTAGGCCATCGAGGGGGACAGGGCCGGTCGCCCAGCCCATCGGCGGCGTGTAGTCGGCGGGCACGGTCCAGCGGTAGTGCAACAGCATGCGGTGCATGATTGCCTTGACTGTCATACCGCCGAAATAGAGTCCGATGCATTTGTGTGCGCCACCGCCGAAAGGGGCCCAGGTATAGCGGTGAGCCTTGTCCTCGTGCCGTTCGGTCGTGAACCGTTCGGGATCGAACACGTCGGGGTCGTTCCACCAGCGGGCCTGACGCATGGCCGAGTACGAGCCGATCATCACCAAGGTGTCAGCGGGAACGAACTGACCCTGAATCGCGGTATCCCGCACGGTTTCGCGGACCTGCTGCCCGACAGGGGAGTACATCCGCAGAATCTCTTTGAAGACCAGATCCAGGGTCGGAAGCCGGTCCAGGTCGGCGTAGTCGAGTGACTCCTTGCCCAACGCCTGCGATTCGGCGCGCAGCCGGTCCTGCCATTCGGGATGCAATCCGAGCTGATAGCCCATCATCGACACCGCGATCGTGCTGGTGTCGTGCGCGCCGAGCAGGACGAAGATCAGATGGTCGACGATATCCTGGTCGGTGAATGTATGGCCCTCCTCGGACGCGGTGCGGCACAACACGCTGAACAGATCCTCGCCATTTCCCGCGCGTTTGGCAGGCAGTTCGCGACGACAGTAATCCTCGAGCACTGCGCGCCCGCGCAGTCCGCGTGCCCACAGACCGCCGGGCAGATTGGTGCGCACCAGCGCCTGGCCGCCACGCACCGCATCGATGAACGCCCGCTCCAGCCCGGCGGCCTCGGACCCAAGATTCGCCCCCATGAACACTTCCGAGGACAAGCCGAGCAGCAGGCGTTTGGCCGCCGGATAGAGCTGGAAATCGCGATTCGGAGTCCAGTCGCGCATACCGCGCTCGATGGCCGGGCTGGTGATATCGAGATAGCCGACCAACCGCGGCCGGGTGAAGGCCTGCTGCAGAATCCGGCGGTGGTAGCGGTGTTCCTCGAAGTCGCGCAGCAAGATGCCGCCGTGGAAGAACGGGCCGATGAAGAACGTGTAGCCGCGCTGCGCGGAATACACCTTGTCGCGGTCGGCGAGTACCTCTTCGGTGGCCTCCGGTCCGGCGACCATGACAACGCGTCGCCCGACAATTCCGGCCCAGTGCACCGGCCCGTACTTGTCGAAGCGGCGGCGGGCGAAATCGAGACTGTCGCTCATCGCGGGTATGGCGTGCCCGATGAGCGGGACACCGTAATCGCCCATGATCGGACGTAATCCGCTGCCGGGCAGCGGGTCTGCCAGCGCGCGGGTCCGCGAAGGATATCGCTCGGCAATGGCGGATACGGCGGATTTGGCCCGTCGGCCCAGGGTCGACATCATGTTCGTTGTCCTCTCGCACCGTTGCGATGTGGTGTGACTTGGAACATACAGGAATCAGTCGTTTCCGTAAACGATTGATTCCTGTTTCTGATGCGGCATACTGAGGGTTGTGACACGGGCAGCGACCGGCATCTATCGCGGCACCTCGGCCGAACAGCGACGCGACGAACGCCGCCAGCGGCTGATGGAAGCTGCCCTCGACATCATCGGCACCCAGGGCTGGGCTGCGACCACCGTGCGCGGAGTCTGCGAACAGGCCAAGGTCGGTCCGCGGTTCTTCTACGAGAGCTTCGACGACCTCGACGCACTCGCCGCCGCCGTACACGACGAGATCATCGAAACCGCGATCCGCAGCTCATTGGACGCACTCGCCGCCGCACCGGATGACATCGCAGCCAAAACGCGGGCAGCCGTCACCGCCATCCTCACTTCCGTCGTCGACGACCCCCGCCGCGCACGCGTCGCTTTCGCCGAGGCGCACGGCAGCGAAATCCTGATGCGCCGCCGCGCCGCCGCCATGCGCACGATCGCCGACGTCGTCGCCGAACAGGAACGCGCACTGTTGGACCCGCCGGCGGGCAGTGAAACCCTGGTCCGTGCGGTCTCTCTGATGATCACCGGCGGCGCCGCCGAATTGGTCCTGGCCTGGCTCGACGGCGGTATGGGCATCAGCCGCGATGAGCTGATCAACCTGTGCGTCGAATTCGTGCTGACCTTTGCCGACAACCTGACCACGATGGCCGCCCGATTGGCGCATTGAATGCGCGCACTGGACGGCGGAGTCTTCGGCTGCAAGGTCATGTCTCCCAATCGAGTTCCGTTTCTCCTCCGATAGGCCGTCGGGTCGGGCGTCATGTTCGCCGTGGCGGGACCTGCCCGAGGTGTTCGGTCCGTGGCAGACCGTGTGGAAACGGCACCGCCGCTATGCCGCTGACGGCACCTGGGATCGGGTGTTGGTCGCGTTGACCGCGTTAGTGGACGCGACTGGGAACTTCGATCGGGTGGTTTCGGTCGATTCGACGATCGTGCGGGTGGCGCGGTTTCCGGCCCGGATGGTGAGTGATGAGCCGACTGATCACAGGATCAGCCGGTCTCGGTCGAGCGAACCGCCATCGCGCAGCCTCAATTCAGCGCGGCGAGATGATGTAATGAGCGCCTATGGGTTCCGGCTCCATCGAGGAGGCAAATCGCATGCGCTCGAGATCGATTTTCGCCGTAGCTTCCACCCTGGTCGCGTTGCTCTCCGGGGCACCGGCCATCGGTGCGGCCGCGCCGGCTGGACCGTGCAGTTCGGGCACTCCCGACACCGCGCCGGCGACCACCACTTTCTATGATGACGACCGCCAGTATCTCGGTCCCGACCCACTGCCGACGCAGCCACCGGTCGGTCCGCTCCTGGCTGGATATCAGCGGTTCGGGGCCCTGAACGCTGACCAGTTCGTCGCGAAATACCGTACCGAGCAGGGGTGGTGGATCTACCCGCCCGAGGACGGATTCGTCGTGCGTGCCGGACACACCATGCGCCACCCGCAGGCATTGCCACCGGGCAAACGGGTCGACCGTTTCGGCTACGCGGGCGGCAAATTCCTCGCACCGCAAGAGGACTCGTTTGCCGCCCGCGCCCTACCGCCGCAGAACCTGAACACCCCGACCGGCACACCGCTGAGCAACTACCACCTGTATTGCGTGCTCAAACCGTTCCAGGTCGACGCGGGCCCGATCGCGGCCTGGTTCGAACAGCCCGGCGGCGGCACCCAGTACAAACTGGAGTCGAACTACCTCCCCGAAGCCGGTCCAGCCCTGAGCGTCACCTGGCTGCTGCAGAACGGCTACCTCGTCGAAGAACGACCGTCCTGAGCGGAGTGACCACCATGAATCGCCATGAACTCGCCGACGCCCTCACCGCCGCCGGCTTGCCTCCCGAGTCGTTCCAGATCGCCGAGGTCCACGAGACCAGTCCACCACCCACCGACTTCTGGTTCCTGCGCCCCGGCTCCGACGACGGCTGGGAGGTCGGTGCCTACGAGCGGGGACGATTCGACGTGCGGGCGAACTTCGACACCGAAGCCGATGCCGCCCAATGGATGCTGACCACCCTCACCGGCGCACCATCGAACTGACGAAAACTGGGTAAAACCGCAAACAGCAGAGGGCATCCTGGCTCTGTAAGTGGCCGCGGCGCGGCCCCTGGGGGTTGTGTCGCGTCCAACCGTTGTATAGACGTGCAGGCGAGTGTTGTTGCAGCACAGCTGTATCCGGTGACAGGTTGGGCAGGGGCCGGTCAGTGCGGGGTGCTGATGTAGTCGGCTCTTGCTGGAATTGGTGCGTTCGGCGAGTTCGAAGGCGCGCATGAGATGCCCGGGTGCGTTGCCGAGGGCGTCGAGTACCTGCCAGTCGGCCTCGGAGAGATCGTTGTCATCACGGAGTCTGCGACTGAGCCACTGCCACAGTTCGCTCTCCATCGGGAAGAAACTCGTCCACAGCTTCCACTCCTGTGCGGACGCCACCGGAAAACTGTATTCCCCTGAGTCGGGGGACGACGATGGTTCGGTCATGCGGTGATCGGCAGGTCGCCGGGTTCCGGCACCGGCGTCCAGAGCGTGTTGGGTATCTCGGCGCGCAGGATAGGCGCGACCTCGCCGAAGAACCGTTCGAGGTAGCCCTTCGTTGTGGCGAGATCTGGTCCCGCGCTTTCAACGCCGTAGCGGACGCGATAACGATTCCGGATGGACACGGTATAGCCGTTGTTGCTGACGCCAAGGATCGTCAGGCTGCCGCCTACGCGTTCGATGTTCTCGGCGACGAAGTTGCCGTTCGTGTAGCCGACGGTGTGGGCGATGTCATCGAGAGTGGCTGCCGCGAAACCGTTTTCGGCGAACACCTTCTCGGCGGCGTTCAGGACGCGCGCGCGGGTGCATTCCTATCGCTGCTCTTTCGTTCAACGCTCGATCGCCACGTAAGAGATCCTAGCTGGCATCTCAGAATCTAGTCGTCATAGTAGATACCCGGTGGTATCTTGGTGAAGGGCCGACTGCCGAGAGGATACGGACTTCGCCGTGGAAGGTGGGCTTCCGTTGCGGCGTGCCGGTGCTATCGAGCGCATCGCTGAGTCGCCGCTGTCGGCGATCGGACCTGCAAGCGCTGCAAGGACGCAATCCAGAAGGGGCAGTTGTATGAGCGAACTGTCGGACAAGAAGACCTTCGAGGTCACCGAACCAATCGACACCACAACAACTCTCGGAGCCGGAACCCGGCAGCCGACCAGGGCCGTCTACATCTGGGCGATCATCGGCTCGCTACTCCTGGCGCTTCAGGTCTACGTGTGGATCAGATGGATCACGGGCCCCTACTTCGAGCGGGTACCCACCGGGGCGAGCGATCCGCCGATGCTCATGAAGACCATCCTCACCATCTGGACGGCCGCCATCATCATCGGTCTGCCCATCGCCGTTTACTGGTGGATCATCAGGCCGTGGCGGCGCGAGCGCCGGATCACCCTGGACGGCATACTGCTGGTGTCCATGGGCCTGATGTTCTTCCAGGACCCGTTCCTGAACTACCTGAACACGTGGTGCACCTACAACACCTGGCTGTTCAACAGGGGTTCTTGGACTCCCTATGTTCCGGGCTGGGTATCGCCGGAAGAACCGGGCGCCCAAGTCGCCGAACCGCTGCTGATGAATATCCCGGGTTATGCGTGGGGCGTGCTACTCATCACGATCGGCGTCTGCTGGTTCATGCGGAAGGTCAAGGCGCGCTGGCCCGGGATCAGCAACGTCGGGTTGATCGGCGTGACCTTCGCCTTCAGCTTCGTCCTCGATTTCGTCATGGAAGCCTGCATGCTGCTGCCGCTCGGGCTCTACACCTACCCGGGCGCGATCCAGTCGGTGTCGTTCAACGCGGGTCACTACTACCAATGGCCGATCTACGAGGGCGTGATGTGGGGCGCGGTCCAAGCCGGACTGGCCTGTCTGCGTTACTTCACCGATGATCGCGGGCGCACGCTCGCCGAGCGTGGACTCGATCAGGTCAGAGGGGGCATCGTCCGGCAGCAACTCATCCGTTCCCTGGCGATCTTCGCCGCCGTCAGCGCGATCTTCTTTCTCTTCTACAACGTTCCGGCGCAATGGTTCGGCCAGCACGCGGATCCTTGGCCCGCCGATATTCAGGAGCGTTCGTACTTCACCGGGGGCATCTGCGGGGAGGGGACCGACAAGCCCTGCCCCGATCCCGCGCTGCCGATGCCGCGTAAGGACTCCGGTTACATCAATACCGACGGAAAACTCGTCCTTCCCGACGGGGTCGAGTTCCCCGAGGTCGTGCCGATCGATCGCGCGAACTGACCGGGCTCCCCTCGAAAGGAAACAGCAGTGGACGCAAGACACCCATCGACAGAATCCAGCCGGAAGCGCCAGAGCTTTCATTTCGACCGCCACAATCCCGAATACCGGGAAAGGTTCGAGGCGATCACGCACGAGATGCACCAGCTGTGCCCGATAGCCTGGACCGACACCCACGACGGCCACTGGGTCGCGGCGGGCAACCGTGAAGTCTTCGAACTCGCTCGCTGCCCCCATGTTTCGAACGATCGGGACTACAAGAACGAGCGCCGGGGCTATCTGGGGATCACCATTCCCTACAGCGAGCCGGTCATCCCGCTGCGCAACGGAATTCTCGAGATGGACGATCCGGAGCACCGCCTGTTCCGCGCCGTTCTCAATCCCTACCTGTCTCCCAGTGCGGTCCGGCGGTGGGAGCCCTTCATCGACGAGATAGTGCGAGCCTGCCTCGACGAGAAGATCGAGTCCGGGCAGATCGACTTCGTCGACGACCTCGCGAACATCGTTCCGGCCGTCCTCACGCTCGCCATGCTCGGTGTTCCCCTGCGGAAGTGGGCGGTCTACAACGAGCCGGCCCATGCCGCGGTCTACACCCCGCCGGATTCACCCGATCGGGAACGGGTCCAGAACCTCAACATTGCGATGGGCATGGACCTGCTCGCCAACCTGCACGAGATCCGCGAAGATCCGCGCCCCGGCCTGATCGATGCTCTGGCTCGCATGGAGATCGCTGGTGAGAAGCCGGAGGAGATCGACCTTCTCGGCATTCTCGGCCTGCTCATCGGCGGGGGATTCGATACCACGACAGCGCTCACCGCCCACTCGCTGGAGTGGCTGTCGCAGCACCCCGCCGAACGGGAAACCTTGAGCCGGGAACGCGACACGCTGCTGAACCCGGCAACCGAGGAGTTTCTGCGGTACTTCACCCCGGCTCCGGGGGACGGCCGAACCATCGCCGCGGACTGCGAGGTCGCCGGGCAGCAGTTCAAGGAGGGGGAGCGCTTATGGCTGTCCTGGGCGATGGCCAACCGTGACGCCGCCGTCTTCCCGTCCCCTGACGAAGTCGTGCTCGATCGGAAAGGGAACCGGCACTTGAGTTTCGGGCTCGGCATCCATCGGTGCATCGGGTCCAATGTGGCGCGCACGGTCTTCAAGCGGATGCTGGTCGCGGTTCTCGATCGCATGCCGGACTTCCACTGCGATCCCGACGGCGCGGTTCACTACGAAACGATCGGCCTCATCCAGGGGATGCGGCAGCTTCCCGCGACCTTCAGCCCTGGACCGCGGCTGGGGCCCGGACTGAACGAAACGATCGACGAACTGCAGCGCATGGTGCACGAGCAACAACTCGCTGCACCGGTCACCGCAGCAACCTGAGCCGGGGGATCGGCATCATGGCGTTCTCCGCAACGCCGATCCGCAAAAGCTGGCACCCACGAGATCTTGCCGCGCTTGAACGAAATCGAGGACGTGCAGAGCCGCGCCAGGTACGGGTCTTGACAGGTCGGTCGTCGGTTCGGGCGCCACCGAGGGCCAGATCGTCGAACCCGTCGACGAGTGGCGTTTGAAGCGGGCGACGTGGCCGGCCGCGAAGTCGGTCGAGGTCGAGAAGTTATCCGAGCCCCGAGGCTGCCACGACGGTGATCGGTGAGACGTCGGACCGTGCCCGGCGCGACCAGCGGCATCGCCGGACGCCGTCTTGACGGGTCCGTGTGGCAGGAAAGCAAGTTCGGTGTGTGGAGCGCCGATGCTGGTCAGTTCGGTCCGGGTCGACCGGAGGCAGCAGTGAGGCTCCGAACGAGCAAGTCGATGACCGCTCGCTTATCCGCCTCGTCGCGCTGATGGGTGAGGAGTCCTTCGATGACGAAGGTGCCGATGGCGGACATGGCGGCGAGGTCGGTCTCGGTGACTCCGGCCGCGCGGAGGTTGTCGGCGAACAGCGCGTCGGCCACCTGGTGGAAACCGGCGTGCCAAACGTCGATGGCGGGGGAGGCCGCTACGCGGGCGTGCACGGTGTTGACGAGCCCGTGCAGCTGTTCCAGCTGGTCGACCACCCACAGCAGCCGGTCGTTCAACGAGAGGCCGTCGATCTCGGCGTAGGTGGCGAGTGCCTCGGCCAGGATGCGGTCGAGGACCGCGATGAGCAACTCGTCCTTGTCCTGGAAGTACCAATAGATCGTATTGGCAGTGACTCCTGCGCTTTTGGCGATCCGCGCCGTGGACGCCGATTCGAAGCCGTCGTCGATGAACAGGCGCTGCGCGGCGGCGATGATCTCCTCGCGTTTCTCCTCGCGGTCCTGCGGGCGTCGATTCCTTGGCACCTCACCACCTTATCTTGAACATCACTCAAGAACGCGTTAGGCTTCTTGAGCGACGTTCAAGAGATCACGAGATAAGGCTGGTTCCTATGGACACCGACAACGCGACCGCCGAGCTGCGACGGCTCGACACCAGTGGCCTGCTCGCCCTGTTCACCACCCTGGAAGCCCCCACGATCGCCGAGATCGACGGTGAGTACACCGCCGCTCTGCTGGCCCAGCCGAACCTGTTCGCCGTGGTGACAGGCAAGGTGTCTGTCGAGAACCCGCTCGGGCCGTGGCTGTGCAAGGCATTCCGGCCCGTCGACGAGAACGGCGGGCGCGGCTACAACACTTTCGGCGAGTTCGGCCAGGTCCGGCAGCGCTACCCGATGCGCACGCTGTTGGCCCCGTCCCGCTACGACGGTGCTCCGGCCTACACGCTCATCTATCGCGCCTACGCCTCGATGTGTGGGTCGATCAACATGGTGGACGAGGTGCGGCGTGCCGCGCCCGGCGTCTACCTGGGCATAGGCACCTGGGGATTCACCGACGCCCAGCGTCGCGTCCCCCGCCCCTTCCTGCTGACCGGCCCGGTCGGCTCCTACCGCGGCGACATCGGCAAAGCCCGGCACGACTTCACTCCCGGCCCCCGCGAGCTGCCCGGCCCACCCGCCTGAACATCACTCACCTGACTGCCCCATCCGAACGAAGGACCCATGACCACATCTCCCCGCACTGCGCTGATCACTGGCGCGTCCGCCGGCATCGGCGCGACGTTTGCCCACCACCTAGCCGCGAACGGCTACCAGCTGCTGCTCGTGGCCCGCCGCGCCGATCGCCTACAGGAGCTCGCATCGCAGCTGAGCGAACGCCACGATGTTCGCTGCGAGGTGTTCGCCGCCGACCTCACCGACCCCACCGCACCCGCCGCGATTGTGGAGTACGCCGACCGGCAGGGCTTGGATGTCGACGTCCTGATCAACAACGCAGGCCTTTCGGGCAAGACCGCGTTCGCCGACACCCCATGGGACGCCGTGGCCGGGGAGATCCAATTGATGGTGACCGCCCCGACCGAACTTGCCCATCTGGTCATCCCCGGTATGAAGAAGCGCCGTTGGGGCCGCATCGTCAACCTGTCCTCGGTCGCCGCGTTCGCTCCACCCGGCGCCAGCCTGCTCTACACCGGGATCAAGTCCTACGTCCTCAACGCCTCGCAAGCCCTCGACATGGAACTCAAACCGCACGGCATCCACGTCACCGCCCTGTGCCCCGGCTTGACCCACACCGAATTCCACGACGTCATGGGCACTCGCGACAAAGCCAACCATCTGCCCCGGATCCTCTGGCAGCAGCCCGAAGCCGTCGTCACCGAGGGCTGGGACGCTGTGATGAAAGGCAGGCCCGTGTGTGTCCCGGGCATCGTCAACAAGATCTCCGCCGCCGCCATGAAGCCCCTGCCCATCCGCCTGGGCTACCTCATCGGAAAGACCTTCAACCCCTTCAAGAACAGCTGACGCCGCTCACTCGCTTTCGGCGACGGCCTGGGCTTGTCGGCCGCTGGGACAGCAGCGTGGGGAATTCGGTGTGCAGCACGCAGAATTCGTTGTTCGAGGGGCTTGATGGTGGGTGATCTTGTCCGCGCTGCCTGTCGCGGTCATTGTTCGCTGTTTAGCTAGAGTGCTAAATTGCAAACATGACCGAGATCGACCTTGCCGAGGAAGCGGGAGTGTTCCGCGCACTGGCCGATTCGACGCGCCGCCAGATCTTGGAGGACCTCCGCTCCGGCGAGTTGACCGCGGGTGACATCGCCGCGAGGTTTCCGATCAGCGGTCCCTCGATCTCCCGGCATCTGGGCGTGCTCAAGGCAGCCGGACTGGTCCGGGAGCGGCGAGACGCCAATCGCATCTTCTACTCGCTGGTCGAGGAGCGACTTGCGTTGTGCGTCGGCAGGTTTCTGAGCACGATCTGCCCCGAGCAGGTCATCGTCAGGCAGCGCAGAGTGCGCAACACCGAGAACGGGGAACCCGGATGAGACCTCCGCGGATGTCGAGCGTCATAGAGCGACGCCTGCTTGTGAACTACCGAGTGGACCCCGAGATCGCCGCAAGCCTGATGCCGCCGACGATGCGGCCTCAGTTGGTGAACGGTTGGGCGGTCGCCGGCATCTGCCTGATCCGCCTCGGACAGTTCCGGCCCAGTGGACTACCCGGCTGGGTCGGACTGCGGACCGAGAACGCGGCACATCGCATCGCGGTCGAGTGGGACGGCCCCCAGGGACACTCGACCGGTGTGTATATCGCGCGCCGCGACAGTAACTCGCTGATCAATGTCCTGGCCGGTGGGCGACTCTTTCCGGGTGAGCACAGCTCCGCGCGGTTCGATGTCCGTGAAACAGCGGAGGACCTGCACGTCGCCTACCGCACCCGTGACGAAACGATCTCCGTCGATGCGGACGTCCGGACCGCCGAACGATTCCAGGGCAGTGAATTGTTCGCCGATCTGGCGCAGGCATCGGAGTTCTTCAGGCAGGGCTCGGCCGGATTCTCGGCCACGCGAGGCGGTCAACGCCTGGACGGGCTCGAGCTCCGAACCGATGCATGGCAGGTCGAGCCCGTCGACATCCAATCGGTTCGGTCTACGATCTTCGACGACCCGGACCGGTTCCCGCCGGGCAGCGCAGAGCTCGACTGTGCGCTGCTGATGCGCCAGGTGCCGGTGACCTGGCGGCCCCTGCAACCTCAGCACGTCGTTGCCGACTGCGTCACCGAAGGGGATAGTGCCCGTTGAGAAGCGCTGTCCACCATTCGGTTTGGACATTCGACTTCGGCTCTGATCGCCGCCGTAGTCGAACCCTCCGACCGCCTACAAAAGGACTCGGCCCGGGGTTCGCCGTCAACTCCAAGATCCGGCTGCCCGATTACCTACCGAACGTTGCTTGACGAGGCACCAGCTCGACTACCGCGAGCTACCCCATGCCGCTCCGTTCAGTCGAGTAACGAGGGTAAACCGTCAGCCGATGGAACAACGAAATCGAATGCCATCTCACGCAAGCGCCTGCAGCAATCGCCGTTGAAAGGCAGAAGATGTCCCGCATCAACCTCGGCAAGCTCACCCTCGGTGCCAGCGCGGTAATCGCCGCCCTGATCGCCACCAGCGCCCCCGCCGCAGCCTCTACCTACACGTTCGACCTCCCTATGACCACCACGGGCGCCTACGGTCTCGGCTGCTCCGGTGACGTCTGGGCGGTGGGCAGCGGCTCCACCGACAGTGAGATCCCCGGCACGGTCAACCTCCAACTCAGAGGCTGGCTCAAGGTATTCGGAGTACCGGCCCCGTGGTGCACACTGTCTCCGACGGTGCAATGGCGCAACCTCGACACCGGTGCCACCGGCTGGGCCTCTGTCGGCCTCCGCAACGTGCAGCCCTTCTTCTGGTCGTACCCGGTCATCGGCAACGTCCGCCTGGTCACCGGCCCGGGCCAGGTGGAATTCACCCTCTCTACCGATCTGCCGCACACCCCGAGCGTCACGACTATCCAGGTGTACTGACCGCTCCCCGAAAAGTGCTGCACTGTAAGGACTTCAGATAAGTCGGCACGCCCGGTGCGAGCCGCCGGGCCCGGACCCGACTTCGGGAACGGCACGCTGTTCCATAACGCGGGATCACCCGACCTTCCACGTTTCGTGGCCTGCCACGACACCCTTTCCGTGCTGGGAAACCGCCGGATCACTGGATGATCATCGCTGACGCCCGCCGACGACCTGTATTCGGCAGATCGGTGCGTTCGCGAACGCGCGGGTCGCGGCATTAGCGGGCGTTGCACGCACAGGTGTTGGCCTTGGCCCCGTTGGTCTTCGGGCGCAGCTCTCCTTATTCAAGACTCGGCGCAGGACGGACGCTCGACGAGCGATCCAGATGGGGCCGATCGGCCTCATCCCGCGCCCGTTCCGCTACTGCGAAGGGGAGTGGGGCTGTTCGCCGAGGATATGTGCGTACGGGTCGGCATCAGCGCCCACGTGCCGAAAACCTGATCAGGAATGCACTGAATTCGGCAGATGCGGACGTTCGTGACCGCGCGCCCAGCGGCATGAGCGTGCGTCTCGAGCCGCGTCGCGTGCAGCCCTGAATCGGGTCGCGCCCAGCTGCGATCACGGGATGTTCTGTGCCTGAGAGGGTTTTATTCGCTCCCGGGAAGTCGTGGTTCCGCGTCGGGTGAAAGCCGTTCGATGCCGGGAGCGTCGATCGGTCCCGGGCGAGTGACGACCAAACGACCGATGGCTCGTGGCCACGCGTCCTCGGGTGAAAACGGTTCGCTGCCGGGAGGATAGATCGGCTCCGGGCGAGTTCCGAACAAGTAGTCTCGGAAGGCTCGCAGGTACTTGTCCAGGTCAGGTTGATCGGCGAACCTGGTTTCGGTCGGGTCGAACCACTCGTCCGGTGTCGGCCGCCACCAGATCATGAAGTCGAGGGCCTCGCGCACCAAGGCCCCGTAGGTCGGATCCGCAGCGCAGGCCCGGCGCAGCGGCAGGGCGTAATGCCGCATTCCCTCACCGCGCTCGGCGCGGTGCATGCCCATCAGCGGCCACAGCAGGCCATCGATATGCGGGATTTCGTCCCACCATGTGGTTTCCGTGCGCGGATTCGCGCTAGCCCGCACGCGGCGGTGCGCTGCGGTGACAGGCGCCGGGTAGTCGCAGGGTGCTCCCCGTCGGTCGATGTCGTGGGTCGGCCCGATTCCGAGGTTCACGGGTGGATACCAGACGCCGCGCCACACTGAAACGCCGAAATGGCTGGGATTCACCGGTAGTGGCTCGGCCAGCGAGACGTCGACGGTGATTCGGTGCACGGGTGGCAACAGTCCATCGGGGAACAGATCGGCGACCATCGACAAGCAATCCCGCACGTCGAAGCCGGTCACACCGACACCCTGCCAAAACCGGGCGTCGGTGCACTCGTGCGGGTCGAATTCGATCCAAAACCGCCGCGCCGTGGTCATCCGCGATTTCCTCCCACCGGCACTGATGTCGAACGCCGACCCGATGATCCCAGAGCTGATCAGCGTCCACCACTCGATAATCGGCAGAAGCGGACGTTCGTGACCGCGCGCCCAGCGGCATGTGCGGATATGTCGAAGAAGGGCCAATACCTCTCCTCATCATGATCTCGGCCTGCACCCATGCCGAACCTGTCGGCGGCTGGTCATAGCGTTCATGGAATGAACTGGAGACCGTGGTTGGAGCTGTGGAGCGAAGAATGGATCGCCAGCAGAGATCCTGATGAGTTGGATCCCGAGGTGGTGCAGCAGCGCTGGCTGGGGTACGCCCCGGCCACCGAGGCCGACATCGCCGCGGTCGAGCAGCACCTCGGCCTGCGGTTGCCACCCTCCTATCGCAGCTTCCTGCTGACCACCGATGGATGGCGCCATGCCGGGGAATTCGTGCGGAAGATGCGAGACACCACCAATCTGGGATGGCTGCGTGACCTCGAACCAACCTGGGAGTCCTGGGCCGACCTGATCACCGAGCCACCAGTCGACGCACCGGGTAACCCGTTCAGTCGCGGACTACTGATCTCGCTGCACGCCGACGTCGGAGTCCTGTTCCTCGACCCGGCCGACCGCGACGAGAACGGCGAATGGGCCGCCTACAGCGTGTTTTCCTGGGGGGAGTTCCCGCAGCGGTATCCGTCGTTCACTGCCCTCATGGAATCGGAGTACCAAAGCCTTCATCAAATACGTCAGCCGGCGGGCAAAACCCGTGACATCTGGGATCTGGTGGCCGAACAGGCACGAGGCGAAGCCCTTTCCGGGGACATCGACACAGCCATGGCGGCCCTGGAGAAAGCCCAGCGTTTCGGCCAGTCACGTGCCACGGTCTTACAAACTCAGCTCCAGATGTTCCTCAGCACCTCTTCCCCCTACGATGCCTCCCGGATCCTTTCGCGTGTGCTACCGCTGGCACCCGTTCCGGAGGGATTCTTCACCGGTCCACTGTTCACCGACGAGTTCGTGCCATGCATGTTCCTGCAACACGCACACAAAGAACCCTGGTATGCCTCCGCGCTCGACGTTGCCCAGATCGTCGACGACCCCGGTGGCGAGATCAAACGTGCCATCGACGGGCACCGGGCCCGGGTAGAGCGGCCCGGCTACCAGCTCTCCTACGGCAACCAAGCATTCGACGCCGCGGTACGAAAGGCGCTCGCGCAACACCACTCCGACCCGGCGGCGCTGTGGCATGCGCTCGAGGCCGCGATGGCGGATTGGCAGCCCCGTACGCCAGATCACATCGCCCCGGTCGCGTTGCTCGCCGACCCGGTGCTGGCGTACAGCCTCACCCCGGAACGCGGGCGCGCGCTGTTGAGTCAACCGCGCAGCGGCCGCTGACCCGGCGAGGCTGACCGAATCGGTTCCTTCATCGGTTGCGTGCGACCGGGCGACAACTGGTCCTCACCGCACACCCGCACCGGCCCCGGATCATCTGCGACCACGCCGGATAGCACGCTCATCGGCTTACCGTGCACATCAACGGCCCAAGATATGGTGGGCTGGCGATTTTCAGGTGCCGGATAGGCCGGTTCGAACAGCACCAGTCCTGCCTTGCTACGACAGTGTGCGGTATCAGCCCCGGCTGGAACCGGAAGTGATTCAGTGCTGGATCAGACCGCCGACCGGAGTGGACGTGACGTGACCGGTTGCGGGGCGGGTCTGTGCCAGAGCCAGGCCGGTATCGACAAGCGAGGATCGGCGGAGGTAGGCGACTTCGGGGGTCGGCGTCCAGGTCGGCTCGACAGTCGCTCCGTTCAGTTCGGCTCTGAGATGGCCGCCGGTGACGCGGACGTGGTAGAAGATCCCGATGTTCTGGTGTTCCACGCCCGCGTGGGCGACATCTGCGGGGATCACCCTTGAATCCACTCCGAGCAGTCGTTCGACGACGCCGTCATACCCGGTCTCCTCCGAAAGCTCGCGGATTACCGCATCGAAGGGATCCTCTCCGTGCTCGACCCTGCCACCCGGGAGCGTCCAGGTGGTTTCGCCGCTTTCGGCTACATGGCGAGCAAGCAACACCCGATCCTGTTCGAGGCAGACGCCGTATGCCGCGATTCTGAAAGTCACCCGCTGAACTCTATTCCCGGCACTCAGGTCGCTGGACGAGGCAGATCTCTCGAACGATCGCCCTCATCGGCAAATACGGGATGTATTGGGTGGCAAGGACTCTGGCGTGACGCCACAGAAGCCACCCGATACTGACCGGTCGCTGGTCCTCACCCGCTCGCCGCGCCAAGCGTCGGGGTAACGACTGTAATCGGTTAGCCGATGGAACAATGAATACGAAGCCATCTCATGCAATCGCCCTTGCAGCAATCGCAGTTGAAAGGCTGAAATGTCTCATCGGAAACTTGCCAAAATCTCCCTCTGCGCCGGCGCGGTAGTGGCCGCCCTCATCGCCACCAGTGCCCCCGCCGCAGCCTCGAACTACATCCCCGTCGAGCTCCCCATGACCACCACGGGCGCCCACGGCCTCGGCTGCTCCGGCGACGTCTGGGCAGTAGGCAATGTCTACCCCGACGGCGATGTCCCCGGCACTGTAGACCTCCAACTCAAAGGCTGGCTCAAGGTCTTCGGCGTCCCCGCTCCCTGGTGCACCCTGGCCCCCACAGTCCAATGGCGCAACCTCGACACCGGCGCCACCGGCCAAGCGTCCACCTCCCTCGGCGCCTGGCAACCCTTCTTCTGGTCTGCCCCCGTAGTAGGCAACCTCCGATTCGTAACCGGCCCCGGCCAAGTCGAATTCACCCTCACCACCGACCTCCCCCACACCCCGAGCGTCACAAACTTCCGGGTGTACTGACACGACGGGGCCAACGCGGCGCTTTCACCGCCATTGCGAACAACGCAATGCTGCCCAGGATGCTATGGCGGTGGCCGACGCGCTGGCCTACTCGCGCGCCGAACAGCAACAGCCCGCCGAAGAACGCCGCGTAGGCAGTGGCGATCACGGTGCGGTCAGCGGTCGAGCCGCCGAAGTCGGGCAGCGTAGTCACCTTATCGTCGACGGTATGCACAACCGGACCGAGACCCACGAATTTCTCCGGACCAGGCGCGCACGGATCACTCCGCGGCAGGCCGGACTGGTGACCGGGCCGGGCAGCGCCGTGTTCCCAGCTTGCGCCGCTAGGAAGTCGCGATGCTTGCGGGGATGAGCGTCGATTTACTACGCCCGGATGGAGCGCGGCGACCTCACCGGCGTGTCCCCCGAGGTCCTCGACAGCCTCGCGCGTGCGCTACAACTCGACGAAGCCGAAACCCAGCACCTGCACGCGCTCGCCGATGCCGCCGGACCGCAGCCCGCCCGACGGCGCAAACCCGCGAAGGATCAGGCGGTGCGGTCGATGTTGCAGCGGTTCCTTGTTGTTGAGTCGAGCCGCGAACGGCGACCAGGTGGGTGGACGCATCACGAGCAAGCCAACTCGCAAGGGCGATAGACGGTTCACGAGTCTGCTCACCCGATCTCCTGCGGCAGGCTACGGGGGAGCTGACCTCAAACTACATAACCGGCCCATCGGACAAGTCGACGATGCAGGTGGGGCGCTACACCTGACGCGACATGAGTAACCATGTTACTGTACGACGGCTTTGCTGTGACGCACCTCATGGTCGACAGCAAACGAGCACACCGAAGCAATGAAGCAAGCGGGTGGCGTACATGGAGCGTGTCGTATGTGTCGGTTGAGTCAGCGCGAGTTCGCGATGGCAGGACGGCTCGGCGCAGTGGTGACTATTCGCCGTACGGCCGCGGCGTCGGCGGTCGGGGCCGACGCCGTTAACACGCCTCCGGCCACCCCGTTTGCGAATACTCGAGCAGGTATCGGCCGTCCAGACTCAACCGATTGCGATCTCGCGGCGCCGACCTGGGCGCGACGTGCAGGAACACCGCGAACCCGTCATCGCTGTCGCGAGTCGACCTGATGGCTCGAGCAGTGGTCATGAAGGGATCGATGGTCTCGGCCTCGACTACGAGATCACCTTCGTGCTCGGCAGTCTCCCGCACAGCCGTTCACCGGCCGTACTTTCCGCTGATCGACACCACGCCGCGGACCTGATCCGCGGAAAGCAAGAAGTCCCGAACAACCAAACCCGCTCTGCCTGCTTGGTCAGACAAATACGAAGGATCTCGTGATGCCCGCATTCTCGCGCCGCTCCCTGCTGGGCGGTGTTGCCGCGGCCGGTGCCCTCGCTCTCGGCGCACGCTCGGTCAATTCGGCTGCCCCGGTCGCCGCGCAGCCCGGCACTGTTCCGCTGACGCGCGAAGAGCACAGGGTCGTGGTCATCGGCTCGGGATTCGGTGGAGGCGTCAGCGCCCTGCGACTGGCGCAGGCGGGGGTGCCGGTGACGGTGCTCGAACGTGGACTGCGCTGGCCCACCGGCCCCAACGCCGAAACCTTCCCCCGGGCCTCATCTCCGGACAAACGACTTCTCTGGTATCGCTCCAGTCCGAACCTGTTCGGCCGCCCTATGATCTTCGAGCCCTACACCGGCCTGGTCGAAGCCGTGCCGGGAGTGAACATGACCGCCCTGTGTGCGGCGGGCGTCGGCGGCGGTTCCCTGGTCTACCAGGGGATGTCACTCCAGCCGACCAGGGAAGTCTTCGACACCCACTTCCCGGCCGAACTCGATTGGGCGCTGATGGATCGGGTGCACTATCCGCGAGTGGCCAAGATGCTGAAACTGGCCGAGGCTCCCGACGAATTGGTCGCGAGCGAGAGCTACCGAGCAGCAAGGGTTTTCGCCGAGCGTGTACAGCGCGCCGGCATGCCGCTGTCGAAGATCCCCATGCCCATCGACTGGGATTTCGCGCTCGCCGAACTGCGCGGGGAGATGAAACCGTCCTACACCAACGGTGATGGCGCGATGGGCGTGAACAACGGCGGCAAGCATTCGGTCGACGTCACCTACATCGCGGCCGCCGAGGCCACGGGGCTGGTGAAGGTCGAGACGCTGCACGAGGTGACAGACGTCGAACGCGCCGCCGACGGCCGGTGGATCGTGCATGTGCTGCGCCTGGACACCACCGGCGCGGTGGTCGAGAACAAGATCCTCACCGCGGGCACCCTGATCATGGCCGCGGGCAGCCTCAACACGACTCGCCTACTGGTTCGCGCGGGCGCCAAGGGGCAGATCCCCGATCTACCCGACGGACTCGGCCAGGGGTGGGGGACCAATGCCGACCGAATCTACGTCTGGACCGACCCGTCGGCCGAATTCGGTGCACCTCAGGGCGGTCCGGTGGTCTACGGCAGTAAGAACTGGGACGATCCGCATTCCGCGCACACCGTCATCCAGGCGTCCCTGCCGCCGCTGTCGCTCGACCCGCGCAGCACCATGATGGTCGGTTACGGAGTCAGCGACAGCCGCGGCGCCTTCGCCTACGACTCGGGTCGCGACGACGCGATCCTGCACTGGCCCGCCAACGGCGACAGCTACATTCAGAACACTCACATCAACCCCGCCGTGCACCGCATCGCCGGACCTGACGGCATGCTCCTCGATACCAACGCACTGTTCCCGTCCACCTGGCACCCCTTGGGTGGGGCGAGCATGGGCGCGGTCTGCGACCTCGACGGCCGCGTACACGATCAACCTGGACTCTACGTTCTCGACGGCGCATTGATGCCCGGTAATACCGCGGCCTGCAACCCGTCGATGACCATCGCCGCGGTCGCCGAACGGGCACTGGACAATATCGTCACCCGCGATATCGGCACCCTCATCTGACCGGTGGATACAGGGAATGCGGCAGCGGCCCGGCTCAATGGCAATTCAGACACGACCAATGCCATGTCGTGCGAAGCAGCCCGGCGAATCACACGACGTGAAGCAGGAATTCGATGATGAAATTCTCCGACATGACAATTCACCCCCCTCGGCAAGGGATCTCATCGGCGTGGCGCGTGCCCTTCGCTATCGCCGCTACAGCAGGCACCATGGTCTTGGGCGCGATACAACCCGCCATCGCGATACAACCCGCCCTCGCGCAAGCTCGAGAATCCGGTTGCGGTGGAGAGCATTTCGTAGCGTCCTGGGCGGCCAGCCCCACTGATTCGGTCACACCGTTGGACGCATCCGGTGGGCCTGTTCCGCTGACTGTGAACAATCAAACCTTTCGTATGGTCATTACCCCACATCTGGGCGGAACACAGGTACGTGTCCGTTTGACGAACCGATTCGGGCTCACACCTGTCACCTTCGACACGGTCAGCGTCGGTGATCAGGTGTCGGGTGCAGCCGCAGCGAACATCGCACCGGTTCTCTTCGACGGTAAGCCTTCGATCACGCTCGCTGCTGGAGCCGATGCGCTGAGCGACCCAGTGCCGTTCACCGTCGCGTCGTTCAGTCCGCTGGCGATCAGTATCCACATAGCCGATTCAGTCGGTCCGCCGACGAAACACTGGAATGCCAACGCCACCTCCTACTATTCCCCCGCCGGTAGTGGCGACCTGACAGGACAGTTAGACCCCGCGCGGTTCACCTCCACGACCAACGCCTGGTTCTATGTCAATGCCCTGGATGTGCTCGCACCCGCCGAGACCCGAGCCATAGTCGCGTTCGGCGACTCCATCACCGATGGCTTCGTCGGTACCACCGCGGTTGCTGTCCCCGCTGACCGTGCGGTGGCCGACACCAACGGACGCTACCCGGACTTGCTGCAACGGCGCCTCGACGCCGCTCGCATTCCCCTTTCGGTCGTCAACGCCGGGATCGGCAGCAATCGACTCCTGACCAGCGGCGAACCGCTACTTCTCGGCCCCAGTGGCCTTTCCCGGTTCGAGCGAGACGTGCTCGAACAAGCTGGAGTCGGCGGAGTCCTTCTCCAAGAGGGAATCAATGACCTCGGTCTGCCACCACAGGCCGCCGCGGCAACGATGATCGCCGGATATCAGCAGCTCATCACCACAGCAAGGCAGCATGGCAAGAAGGTGTGGATCGGCACACTGCTCCCAGCCTCCGACGCCGTTGTCAACGGCGTCGTGTTGGCCCCGCGCAGCGAGACCGACCGTCAGCAGATCAACACCTGGATACGTAACCAAACCCTCGCCGACGGCATCGTCGACTTCGACGCTGCCCTCCGTGACCCTGCCAATCCGACTGTCCTACAAGACGTCTATGCCAGTCCGGACCGCCTACACCCCAACCCTGCCGGCTATCAGGCGATGGCGGATACGATCCAACTATCCATGCTGGAGGAGACTCGTTTCCCCGCCTGTTAACGCAAGTAGGGTCACTGTTTGCGCCCAGAACTGCGCCACCAAGCATGGATCGAATCCCAGTGCGGGACCACCGTCCTCGCAGGTAAATACGATCGGCTGACGTTCTTCGACCCGGCCCAGGCCGCTAGGGCTCGACGGAGACTTTCAAGCCTCGAGCTCTGTCTCCGACATGCGTTTTCGGCGATCCGTTTGCGGGACAACGAGATTGCGCAAGCCGCTACAGCGGGGCTCAGGCTGTAGTCAAGACTGGATCGAGGTCTGCGTTTGCGTCGCACCCACACTCGTGCGCCCGCCGCCGTCGAGCTTCCTCGGCCGGCAACACCGCGCGGGCCATGTTCAAGGAGATGACGTGCCGGAAGTACATCGGATCCAGGCAGATTCGGGCGTCGTACTATGGGCCGAAGTTACCGGGGAGGGTTCACCGCATGTCCTCGTGCCCGGTGCGGGGGGAGATCATTCGACGTGGGACCCGATGTGGTCGCCGCTCACGGTGACCAATCGCTGTGTGCGGTATGACCTACGTGGCTGTGGCGAATCAGAGGACCGAACGACCGCGAGGTTTCGCCATGCCGATGACTTGGCTGTGCTGCTCGACGAACTGGGCATCGAGCGGACTGCGTTGACCGGTGCCTCCATGGGAGGCCGGATCGCCGTCGACTTCGCACTCACCTATCCGGATCGGGTCGATCGACTGGTGCTGATCAGTCCAGGACTCGCCGACTGGGACTGGTCGGACACTTGGCGGGGGCGCTGGCTGGAGTTGACCAGGACTGCCCGGTGTGGAGACCTCGAACGCGTCAGGGACATGTGGTTTCACCACCCGTTGTTCGCCACCGCCCGCCGCGATCCGGCGCTGGCCGCCCAACTACGGGCCACCATCGCCGCGGATGCCTGCCGCGTCTGGGTGGATGCCGATCGGGAGATTCCACCGGCGCGGCCCCACGTCGAGTGCTTGCCAGATCTGGACATGCCGGTGCTACTGATCACCGGCACGGACGATGTGCAGGACTTTCGCGTCATCGCCGACATCATCGCGGCGATGGTTCCCGACATTCGCCGCGTAGACCTACCCGATACCGGGCATCTGGCACACCTCGAACGTCCAGTAGAGACAGCAGCGGAAATCGGGACCTTCCTAGATGTCGCTGATCGCGATGACGCCGTTGCCCGTGACCGGTTCGGTGACAGGTGAGGAAGGGTTTGCGCTAACGCCGGGGATACTGCGCAGACACGGCCCATGTCATTGCGCGCGCCTATCGCCTCGACGCGGATTCACACTGAAGGATGCCCGGATTCCAGGTCGCTACTGCCGACCTCGAGCCTTGATCCACCGCCGCAGAGTTGGGGACTCGATCAAGGGGTTCCGTACTGACGAGTAACCGTGTTACCGTTCCGAAGTCGCGTTGACGTGATGGACACCATCTCTGACGTCTATCGAGACCTGAGTCACTCGGCGACGGTGCCGAACCGAATTCACGGGGAGTATCTGAATGCATAGGAAGCATGGGTTGCGCTCAAAGGCGAATGCGCTTCCCGGTTCGGTTCGGGTGGTGGCCACGGCATGTGTCGCCGCCATCGGCGTAGTCGTGGGAGGCATCGGGGTACCCCAAGCCGCCGCTGCTCCGGTGAGCGCGTTCTACACCCCGCCCGCGTCGATTTCGAGCACGCCCGGCGCGATCGTCAAGACCGAACCGATGAGTATCCTCGCGACTGCGCCTACCGCTGCGGGCTGGCCCGTCGATGCCACGCGTGTCATGTACACGACGCAGTATCAGGACGGGTCTCCCGCCGCAGTCACCGGAACCTACATCGAGCCCCAGGGGCCATGGCAGGGTTCGGGGCCACGGCCCACCGTTGTCATCGGGCCCGGTACCGCGGGCCAAGGCGATCAGTGCGCCATGTCGGTCGCTTTCTCCACCGGGCTCACCTTGTCCGCCGATCCCTCGCTGTCGTTGTCTGCCAACCAGGAACTGCCGTCCTCGGCGGCCTGGAGTGCACTGGGAGCTCGCGTCCTGGTCACCGACTACATCGGTCTCGGCACTCCCGGCATCCATACCTTCGCCAATCGGATCGAAGGAGGGCACGCCATCCTCGACGGCGCTCGCGCCGCCAACAACCTCGGCGGAGTCGGGCCGGAAACACCGCTCGTCCTCTGGGGTTATTCCCAGGGCGGCGGCGCCACCGCGGGCGCCGCGGAACTGCACCACAGCTACGCACCTGAACTCAATCTCAAGGGCACCTGGGCAGGTGGACCTACCGCCGATCTCGCCGCGATCCTTGCCCGCATCGATGGTGCCCTCATCGGCGGCGCCATCGGATTCGCCATCAACGGACTACTCGCCCGCTACCCCGAACTGAACGCGGCTGTCGACCGGGTGACCAGCCCGGCCGGACGAGCCATGCTCGAAACCCTCAGCAATGAGTGCGTCGGCGACATCATCCTCAAACATCCGTTCCTCAAAACCAGCTCGCTCACCAACGACGGTCGCCCACTGATCGAACATCTGCGCGACATCCCCGAGGCCGCTCCCGCCCTCGCCGAACTTCGCATCGGCAGCGTCGCTCCTGCGACACCGGTGCTGATCACCAGCGGCCTCAACGACGACACCGTCCCCTACGGCCAGGCTCGCCAACTCGCCGAAGATTGGTGCGCCGAAGGTGCCACGGTCACCTTCCGCACCAACAACCTGCCGCCGATCCTTTCCGGCGCTACCATTCCCAACCACTTCGGACCCGAATTGATCGACGGATTCGGACCGGACAACGCGATCACCTACCTGCTCGATCGCCTGGCTGATAAGCCGATCACCGGCTGCACGTTCAACTGAGCGGAGGCCGCGACATTGTCGATCATCGAGGAACGGCAAGCTCCTTCTTCGAGGATGGTACGACGCGCCAGCAGGAGTGTGCTGGTGGTGAATCCAGCCGCGCGTCGGTGGGTGACGATAGTGGGCACCGGGCGGCCTGACCCCTCAGCACCGCTCCGTCTGGGAGGTCGCCGACTGGAGTTGATGTCACGGTAGCTGCGAGGGTGCCCAGCAGTTTTGATAGCGGCAACGGTTGCGGTCCACATGGAACCGCTCCGACTCGACGCCGCGCCGTAGAACTCGACGCATTCGTATGAAAGTATTCGGAGTCGATCATCTCCGAATGAACCCGGCACCAGGCACAATTGACACCGAAGCCACCTTCGGGTGGCTACGGCACGCGCGGTTACTGTTCTCGACCAAAGGTTGGTGAATCCATCGATGTCGACACCGATGTACGACGAGGTCCTACCGCGCGGCGAACGCGACGGGTTCGGATTGCGCGTCGGCGCGATTATCGACCGTGGGGGAGAGGTGCTGCTCCTGGAAGTGAACAGCACCGGTCCCATCCGGCTTACCCACAAACTGCCTGGCGCCACCGTGGGACCTGGAGAGTCGGTTGCCGGGGCGCTGGCGCGGGGAGTCCGCGAGGAAACGGGTCTGACCGTCACCGGAATCCGACATCATGTCGGCGACTTCGACTATCTGTCCCCAGCGGGAAAACCGGTGAGACGCTTGCACTTCGCCGTTGATGTGAAAGCCACCGGCCCCATCCGCCTCTCCACCCACGCTGGGTACCTGTGGGTGTCCTTGGACCGAGAACTACTCGTTACTCCCTCGATTCGCAGCATCCTCGGGACTTACAAGGCTCTCGGCGCTTCCTGAGCGACCGATACCGACGGTCGGTGCGGCTGCTCTACCACCCTGCACGGGATGATGGCCGTTTCATCGGTTGAGTCGGCTGGCGACGTAGTCCAAGACCAGACCATCGTACTCAGTGTCCTTGCGCTGCTTCTTCCGTCAGTGCACTGACCCGGCATAACCGGAGTACGTCAAGCTGCCGAACGCGATGACCGTTTTTTGCCAGCGCCGCCATCTTGGCGGGGACAGACTCGATGTCATGGGTACACGTGAGGACTTGACCTTCGTCTCTGGCGCCGACCGGTGCGCCGCCTGGTGGTATCCCGCCGGCGGCGTGAGCAGGCCCGGTCCAGTGATCGTCATGGCACACGGCCTTTCCGGAACCCGCCGCGACCGGCTCGGTGCGTTCGCCGAACGCTTCGCCGCCGCGGGATTCGCCGCGCTGGTTTTCGATCACCGCGGATTCGGTGACAGTGGCGGCGAACCCGACCTGTTCGTGCCCGCCCGCCAACTCGAGGACTGGCGAGCCGCGATCGCCTACGCGCGCACCCGCTCCGAAGTCGATGCGCTGCGAGTGGTCACCTTCGGCTCTTCGATGGGCGGCGGTAACGCGCTGGCTGCCGCCGCTGAGGATCCCGCGATCGCTGCCGCGATCAGCCAAGTACCGTTCCTCGACATCATCTCGCAGGCCTATCGCGGGCCACTCACGGTGCGGCTGCGAACTCTGCTGACAGCCGTGCGAGGAGGTTACTTGCCCGCAGTCGGGCAGCCACACGAACCTGCCTTCATCAACGCACCCGACAGCGACCACGGCTGGCGTCGTGTCGTCTCGCTCGGCGAGGACTCCCGCTGGCGCAACCGTGTCAGTGCCCGCTGGCTGCTCGGCCGACCATTCAGACCGGCACGCGCGGCGCGTGACCTGCACTGCCCGTGGCTGGTCTGCGTCGGTGAACAAGACCAGGTCGCGGCACCGGGCCCAGCGATTCGCGCCGCCCGTCGCGCACCGCGCGCGGAACTACGCCTCTATCCCGGCGTCGACCACTTCGACATCTACGACGGACCCCAACACGAAGCTGTCGTCGCCGACCAGATCGCTTTCCTCCACCGCCACGTCGGCGAACAGGATTCGACCCCCGCCAGTCGCGACTCCCACAGCACCCCGACGACATAACGTCGGGAGGTCGAATCGGAGTCCGACCAGCTCATGGGCCGACCGCCGCCAGACCGGTCAAGCCGGTGCCTGGCCTGGCGGCGACCGCTGTGACTGCTTGGACCACAGAGTATTACGGGCTCGGGGAGAAGCAGGTGCGCGGGGCGTTGTGGCGGGTAGCGCTGCCGGTGGTGGCCGATGTGGGACTCGGACCGCATCCCCGAAAGTTGGCGTGAAGGTCACCGCCGTCAGACGCCGCTCACCCCGTCGGCTGCCAGGTGTACTCGTATTCGGGGACAGTGAATCCCGCCTCGAATGCGACGGTGCCGGAACCGGTTCGGTGCCAGCCTCTACTCTCGTAGAACTTGATGGCGGGTGTGTTCGCAGTGAGGACCTCCAGGTAGACCGGGCGGTCGGGGTAGGTAGCGGCCGACCAGGCCAGGCCCGACTCGATGAGGCCGGTACCGATACCGACGCCGTGCGCATCAGGGTGCGCGTGGAGGTTGTCGAGCAGGACCCTGCCGTTTTCGGTCGGACGGAAATGGGCGAAACCGACGACGGTGGAATCCTTCTCGGCGACGAACACACCCGCAGTGACGGGCTCGGACAACAGCGTGCGCCAGCGGGTGGCGTGATCCGCGTCGACCGGGCCGTCGAGGTACTCGTCAGGAAAGATACCCGCGTAGGCGATGCGCCAACTGGCGGTATGGAGAGCGGCGATGGCCGCAGCGTCGGCGGAGCCACCTGTGCGAATCAGCATGCGGTCGAGCATGGTCGAGGATCGCCGGGCTTGTCACACGCGAGGGTGCTGATCAGGGAGACCCGGCAGGTCATGAGCAGCGAAAGCAGCATTTCGCCGAGCAGGTCGCCCACAGCGATTCCAGCACAAGGGAACTCGCCTTTGTCAAGCAGTCGCGTCGAGATTGTGGGTCGAGAACGAGGCGCCCGGCAGCTGTCGTCTACCCGGTCTGTTGCGGGGGAGGAGTGAGATCGCACGGCGGCGGCATCGGCCGACCGGGCGGGCGCATCGTGATGCCTGGCCAGGAAATACCGCGAACTCCACCGGGGCCGCGAGCGACGCGGATTCCTTCGGCGGTGATCCGAGGGCGGTAGATGGTTGCGCGGTGACCGAATGCCGGGTCGAGATCGATGGAGTTGAACAGCCCCATTCTCGTCAACCACAGTGACGCGCGAACTACTTCGTCCTCGGTGAGCGATTCACCCGGCCAGCAGACCGATGCCCCGACGACGAAGGCGCCGAGCACCGGCAGCGGGTTGTCGAGGAGGTCTTCGTTGTGTGCCCATTTCAGCACCGCCTCGCGCGCAGCCCATTGTCGGTCGGAGCACCCGGGCGTCGTTCGCGCCGTGCTGTCCATTCGCAGCATCGCGGGTTTTTCCATCACGTCACTCCTCATTTTCCGAACCGAGCGGCTCGTGACACCACGACCCCTGTTACTGAGCCGACGGGCCCGGCCGGTTCTCCCGGCCGGGCCCAGCTGGCACGAGCTGTCAGTCCTGCTCAGCGGCGCGCTGACGTGCTTCGTTGGCTGATGCCTCAAGTCGTGCCTTCTCGGCTTCGGCTTCCTTCTCCGCGACCTCGCGCTGAGAATCGGCCTTGTCTTGCTGTGCACGGCCCTCGCGTCGCAACGAGTCGTTGCCCACCGCGGCCCCCGCGACCTCCTTGGCCTTGCCCTTCACGCCCTCGACGACGCCCTTGACTCCGGCCTCTACTCCGCTGTCGTTGTCAGACACGACTTTCCCTTCCGTAGGCCCAGCACTTCCCCCGTGTGACGCGAGCGAAACCCGGGGCTCGGCAGCTCCACGGCTGCCGTTTACAAGATAAACATATTCCGGTTTATCTTGTAAACCCTTGTGACGATCATTACGCGACGGGGTGCATTGAAATCCGCCGGAACATCCCGGTATCCTGGGGTTATAGCGGCCTGCTGGACGACCAGGGCCCGAAGATTTTGACAGGAGCTCAGCCCTGAGCGAGGACACGATCGACTCGGGCGCCGAGCTGCGCGACAACGGTCCACGGGACGGGGGCGCTCGCCGCTCCCCGCGGCTGGATCGCGTCTTGATCCTGGAATCAGCGATTGCACTGATCGATGAGGAAGGCCTGGGGCATCTCACGATGCGCCGTCTGGGCTCGTGGCTCGGCGTCGAGGCCATGGCCCTGTACCGGTACGTTTCCGGGCGGGACGACCTGTTGGCCGGTGTGGTCGATCATCTCGTCGACCAGCTCTACGATCAGAACCTGATGGAGCCCGACGACGAGGGCGGCAGTTGGCAGGGCTACCTGCAGCGCCTGGCGCATGGTGTACGCCGCGTCGCCATCGAGCACCCCGAGGTCTTCCCGTTGATGGCCGCGAGTCCACCGCAAGCGCCCTGGCTGTGCCCGCCGCTGCGCAGTCTGAACTGGATGGAATCCTTCCTCGAAACCATGCTTCACTATGGCTTCGACGACCGTCAGGCAGTCCAGGTCTATCGGTCTTTCGCTACGTTCCTGCTCGGCCACCTCCTTCTCGAGGTGGCGACCATGGGGGTCGAGTTGAGCCCGATCGCCACCGCCGAGCCTGGAAAGCACGAATCGTCAGATCTGGCCGACTACCCCCATGTCTATCGCCTGCAGGGCCATCTGGCAGACAACCGTGCGGCCGATGAGTTCGAAGAATCCCTCGAGGCACTGCTCGATCGGCTCGAAGCGATGCGCCGCGCTCGACAAAGCCCCTGAGCGGCGGCTCGACGATGTCGTGCCCGACAGTCCTCGACGCTCTCCCTACAGGTGGTGCGGGTTGCCACTACCGGATTCGTGGACATGGGCAACGAGGGCCGACTGCAGATACCACGACCCGTCGACGTGGGTGGGGTCCATGCCGGTGATCTGGGCAACGCGCTGGAGTCGATAGTCCAGGGTGTTCGGGTGAATGTGCAGGGTCTTCGCGGCATGTCTGCGGTTGCGGCTGTAGCGCAGGTATTCCGTCAGCGTCTCGACTAGATCAGGCTGATCGTGCAGGGGGGCCAAAATCGCTGCCAGTCGCTGCCGGCCGGGCCCGGGACGGGTGATCTGGTACTCCACCACCAGATCCCGCATGCGATACAGCCGGCCTGCGGGTCGGTGCAACCTTTCGGCGAGATCGAGCAGTTCGTGGGCTTCCTTCGCCGCCCCGGGGATGTGGCGGGTGGGGGCATGGACGAGCGCTGCCCGCAGCGGTGTCGCGGCCGCGGCCTGCAGGCGGTCGAACAGGTTCTCCGCAGCGGTGCCGTCGTCGCTGTCATCGGGGATCAGTACCGTTCCGCCGCCTTCGCTCAGCTGTGCCAGCGGCGAAATGCCGGCACACGACGCGAGTTCCTCGCGTAGTCGGCGCAACCACCCACGAGCCTCGATCTTGCTGAGGGCGGGATCGTGCGGATGTTCGGATGCGGCGGCCAGCGCGAGTACCGCGTAGGCCTCACCGATCTCGAACCCGCGGCCCCTGGCCCACGCGGGCGTCGCTGACCCGGCTATCAGAGCTGAGCTCAGCGCTTCGGAGTCATCGGTGCGCCCGCTCGTTTCGGCGCGGACGTAACGGAGATAGGCGCTGGTGAAGCTGGTTGTAACTTGTTCGAGGACCTCGCCAACTCGTTGTCCGGCCATCGTGACAGCCCTGCCGTCGGCGCTGGTGGCGCGTCGGGTCAGTTGATTCAGCACAAACCGGAAACCCGTGTGGGTGGCTTGTTGCACGGACTCGAGTGGCACACCCTCCGCGGCCCAATCGCCGATTCGCGCGCTGAGCTGAGCAGGTGGCTCGCCGAGTGGTCGACCTTGCATCGCGGCCACGGTCAGATCCAGGCAAACCTGGATAACCTCGTCGGCTTCCCGCCACGACACCCCGCACGGCAACACCGTTCGCCGGCTGTCGTCCAGGCCACCCCACTGCGCCAGCAACCGCTGGGAAAGGTTGTGGTCGTGGCGCAGACGTAGGGCCGCGGACACCCCGGCTATCTGAACCTCCTCCGCGCACGGGCTGCTCGTCAGCATGGTTTCCGACCTCCTGTGGCGTGCCAATCGACGTCCCCGCTTGCCGACCTCCGGCGCCGCCCATTGTTACAGTCAACACTGTAACTATCGAGGTGCTATTTGGCCATAGAAATGTCGATCTGCCTGCTCATGTCAGGAAAACTGACCCTCTGCTTGCTCGCGACCGCCACAGCAGCTTCTGGGACAGTTGGATAGGATCGCCTCGCTATCAGTGGATGGAGGTGGGAATGGTGGACAGTGAAAGGGAGTATCGGGTCGCGGAGTTGGCGCAGGCCGCCGAGGTCCCGGTGCGCACGGTGCGCTACTACCAGGAACGAGGTTTGCTCTCGCCGCCGGTGCGGCGTGGTCGCCACGCGTTCTACGACGACAGTCATCTCGAGCGGCTGACCTTGATCAGCGATCTGCTCACTCGTGGTCACAGCCTCGAGGGGATCGCGGACCTGCTGACAAGCGCTGAGTCGGGCGGCGGGGTCTCCGAGCTGCTCGGGTTCGAATCGGCGGCCGCGACGGCGTGGGCTGACGGTGAGATCGATATCGATCTCACCGAGCTGCTCGACCGCTTCGGAGACCAGGTCACGCCGGAGATCATGGCCGAGGCGATCGCGCTGGGACACTTGCGTGTCGAGGGCGATCGACTCATTTACTACAGCGGGCGCCTGCTCGACACGGCCACGGCGCTGGTGGCGGCGGGGATTCCATTGCGCGCGTTGCTCGCGCTGAGCTGGGAACTGGAGGCCGGCTTCGATCGTATGGCCTTCGCTTTCGTACAGCAGTTCCGCACCCATCTCCTCGGGCCTGTTCTCGATCAGCCCTCGCATGCCCAACTGCAACACCTGTCGCGCACCCTGGCCGAACTGCGACCGGTGGTACGTCAGGCCGCCGACGAACACCTCGCCCGGGCCATGGATCGGCGAATTGGAATCGACCTGCCGGAAATATCCCAGCAACTCAGCCACGCCGCAGACAATGTCCCAGCGAGTTCCACGATGGACAACCCCGAGAAAACCTCGGAGTCGTAAGGATCGGGGTGAGCCGCGACGGCGACGAAGACGGTGTCAGTTGTACAGTGCCGCAGCCAATCTGAGCGCGACTTCCAACTTGAGTCGCCGGCTTGCGACCTGATGCCCCAGCAGTTGCTCGATACGTTCGAGCCGGTATCGCACGGTGTTTCGGTGCACGCCCAGCTCGCGCGCGGTGGCCTCGACACTGCACATCGAGTCCAGATAGCAGGTCAGGGTCTTGCGCAAACGCACAGCGTTCGTGTCCGCTCCCAGAAGTCCGTTGAGCTCTTGCTCGATGAACGAGTCCATCGACTCCTGGTCCTGGCTGATCAGATGCTCCAGCTCGATCGAGTCGTAGAGCACGAGTCGGCCGGGCAGAGCGATCCTGCGTGACATCTTCTGTGTGGCAAGCGATTCCAGATGGCTACGACGAAAGCCCGCCACCCCGTGCGCGGGCAGCCCGAAGGCCGCATGGATCGAGCTACCCGCCAGGCAGGCAGAGAGCTCGGCGGTGGGCGAGCGCCAGCAACGACGTTCGCATGAAGGTCCAGCGGCTGTCGAAATGGCCACGGAGAGAAGGTAGTAACCCAGTGCGCCGGGGCTGGTCGTTGCTGTGAAGCGTTGGGGCAGAACATGATCAGTCATCTAGCGCGGAGCGGGGAGATCGGGATGCCAACTGTTGCAACACAACACATAGGCGATTGATGTCGATGTAGCATAACTGGCGAGCGGGGGTGGCTCGGATCTGATCCCGCAGTGGCTCCCTTGCTTGTCGCGAAACTGTTCTGCTGCCGTGAAATACACCAATTCGACAGGAGATCGCCATGCCAGAAGCTCGCCCGAACCGCCTGCGTCTGCTCGCCCCCGATCAGGAAGCCGCCGCGTCGGCCGTCGTTTCCGATCTGCTCACCGGGAACGCGGCCGGTGTCCCCGATTACTTGGTCGATGACATCGCCGCCGTCCGCGGGCGGTGCCGGTTCGCTCAGGTCCAGATTCCCGGCTACGACGGCGATCTGCTCGACGGGATGGCCGCCTGGCCGACCAGCGACGGCCCCCATGCGCTTGTCGTGCTTCCCGCAGGCTTGGACCCGGCGGGCTGGAAAATGTACTCCGGGGCGCTGATCCGGCTGCTCATGCGCGGCTACGCCGTCGTTGCCTATACCGAGCGCGGCTTGCCCGGTTCCGGTGGTGAGCTGACGGTGGCCGGTCCCGAAGACGTCGCAGACGGCTCGCTGGTGATCGATTGGGCGCTTGATCACCCGGAAATCCAGGCGGATCCGGAGCGTATCGGCATGGCTGGCATCTCCTACGGCTCAGGTATCGGCCAGTTGGTCGCTCAAGCCGATCCGCGCGTGAAAGCGGTTGTCGCCCTGAGTACATGGGCTGATCTCGGCGAAGCGTTGTACGACAACCGGACCCGCCACATCCTCGCCGCCGAAGCGCTGGGTGCGATCAGCACGAACCCCAGCGCCGAACTGGTGAAAGTACTCGAGGACTTCCGGACGAACACCAATATCGACGGTGTGCTGGAGTACGCGCGACGGCGGTCACCCGCCCACCTCCCGGATGAGCGTCGCCCCGTGCCGACCTTCTTCACCAGCTACTGGCACGAGACCATTTTTCCCCAGAACCAGCTGCTGAGCTACTTCGCCGAGTTCCCCGGCCCCAAGCGCCTGGATCTGGCAATCGGAGATCATGGGGCAGTGGAGATTCCGGGCTTGCTGCTCGGTGTGTACACCCGCACCACCGAGGCCGCGTACGACTGGCTCGACCACTATCTGAACGGTGTCGACAACGGCATCGATGACGACGGTGTCGTGCACACGGAAACTATGCATAGCTTCACCGTCTCCTCCTTCGTCGGTGTCGAAGGCTGGTCGTCCAACCCGATCCGCACCTACTATCTCGCCGCACCTGCGAGCGGATCCGGCGATGGTGCGCTGGTTCTCGACCCGCCTTCGGACTTCAGTCGGAGTATCCGGTCCGGTGAGCCGAATGTCCGTGCCGTGAATGTACTGGTCATGGATGGCTTCCGTGAGCGGCTGCTCATGCCCGTGCGTCACAAGCTCGCCGAGGTCGACCGATCCGCCGGAGCGGTGTGGACGAGCGCCCCGCTCCAGTCGCCGCACCACATCGCGGGTATCCCGCGAATTCGTTTGACGGTGACTCCCACCACCAAGGCAGCCACCGTCGTCGCCTACCTCTTCGACCTGGACGTGGTCACCGGCAACCTGAAGATCATCACCCATGCCGCGACCACCGTGAGCAACGTCGTACCGGAACATCCCACCGCGGTCGAACTGCATTTGCAGGCCACTGACTATCGAGTCCCCGTCGACCACCGGCTTGCGGTCATCCTCGCCACCGAGGATCCCTTGTACGCCGGCGAAACCGAACCCGGCACCGTGGTGACACTGTCCGCCTTCCACGGTGCTGCGGCTATCGATATCCCGATAGCCGACTGATTCCACCGGCGACTGATTGCCCCAGGACAGCGCGGTCTCCGGCAATCAGTCGCTGCGAAGGACTCCCATGGCCCTGCGGTCGATTCCATGGGAGGCCTTCGCGGACGCTCTCGAGCCGCACCTACCGGGGGTGGGTGCGCTGTCGCCAAGCGGGCAAACCGAGCAGGCGAAGGTGGGCGTTCAGCCTGCGAGTGTGAGTTGGTCGTCGGTGGTCTGGGCGCGCAGATCATTCAGGAGTCTGGTGAGTTTGCGTGACACGCTCATTTGGGAGACACCGAGACGTTCGGCGATCTCGCCTTGGGTGAGTGTGTCGTAGAACCGCCAGATCAGTAGTTGGCGGTCTTCTGTCGACAGTTGTGCGAGCAGGGGTGCGACGGTGATGGTGTCTTCGGTCAGTTGGTAGCGGGGGTCTTCGTCGCCGAAGGTGTCGGCGATGGTCATGCTGGGATCGCCGTCGGTCTCGCGTGCGGGGGTGTCGAGGCTGCGTGTCTGAAACGCGTTGGCCGCGACGAGGGTGCGGGCGATGTCGGTGACGGGGACGTCGAGTTCGGTGGCGAGTTCTTGGGCGGTGGGGGAGCGGTGGAGTCGGCGGGTCAGCTCGTCGGTCGCTGCCCGGACTTTGCCTTGTAGTTCTTTTTCGCGGCGTGGGACGTGTAGGGGCCAGATGTGGTCGCGGAAGTGTCTGCGTACTTCGCCCATGGCGGTGGGGACCGCGAACCCCAAAAACGGTGATCCGGTACTCACGTCGTAGCGGTCGACGGCCATGACTACGCCGAGGCGTGCGGTTTGGAGGAGGTCGTCGAATGCTTCACCGCGGCCGGCGTATTTGCGGGCGATGTGCTCGGCGAGGGGGAGGCAGATTTCGATGATTTCCTCGCGTAGGGCGGTGTGTTCGGGGCTGTGCGGGTCGGTCAGCGCCAGGTGTTCGAACAGGGGTTCGGCGTGTTCGTAGGTGGGGCGGGTGGCGGTGGTGGACATGCGGATCAGCTCCTGGTGTTCGTAACGCTCAACGGGGGGAGGTGACTTGAAGGCTGTGGTGGCCCAGCATTTTGGAGGACATCGTCATCGCGGCACCGAGGCTGAGGGCGCCGACGAGGGCGACGGTCGGCGTCTCGGTCGAGGTGGCCAGGCTCAGCAGAACGAACGCGCAGGTCGCCAGCATGATGGTGGTGCTGGTCAGATCCGTGTTCGGTGTGCTCGGTGCCTGATGACGTGGGTTGGTCATGAGTGCAGGGTTGACCGTCGTGGAGGCGAATAAACCGGAATGTGTCGATGATGTTGAGACGGTGGCGGTTCCGGATTTCGGGATTGAAACACCCGTCCAATGGGAAAGCGTCAGTTCACGTCTCGCCCGACAGGTCGGCGGCCGCGACGCCGTCGCCGACTCGGGTCGCATCCTTCAGCAGTTGGACGGCATCGCGGTATCGGCCGCGATCCCGGGCTGCGCGGCCGCGGTCTTGGGGAACGCGGGAGTGTCCAGCATCTGGCATCGATGGTCCAGGGACTGCTCGCCGACGACCGAACCTGTGACCGCCTCCGGTATCCCTAGCGCGAATCCCTCGACGAGGAGACCTGTGAGAAGCTCGGCTCGATCGCGCCCTACGTCGTGCGCAGGTGAGGCCGGCGACACGGGAGTCATGATTTCGACGGTCCGGTCGAGCTGGCGGGTTGCTGGTGGCGGTGGTGCCGTCGAGATCGGCGTGGCCGGTTCATAGACGAATACGGCCAGATCTGCGGCGTCGAGTCGATCAGCCAGGGAGTGGGAGCAGGGCGATCGACCAGCGGCGATACCTTAGGGGGGTGAAACGGTCACCGGAAACGGATTCCTCGGTCCGGATCATCGACGTCGTGATGGAGATGTTGATGTCGGACGGGTACGACGAGCTGCAGCTCAAGGAGGTTGCTCGTCGGGCCCAGGTTTCGCTCGCGACGGTGTACAAGAAGTTCGCCACCCGTGACGAGCTGATCGTCGCCGCTGTCACCCGCTGGATGGCGATCAACAGTTACGCCGAGCTGGAACTGCCTGTTGCGGGTGAATCGCTGCGCGACGGGTTGGTCCGCGTCATACGACACGTCTTCGAGCCGTGGGAACGCAATCCCAGAATGCTCGAGGCCTACCACCGTGCGCGTCGGGGTATCGGCGGTCGGCAGTTGGACGCACAGGGCGTCAGCGCCGTGCTGCCGGTCGCCGCGCTGTTGTTCGAGGGCTACGAACCCGCCTACGTCGAGGATATCGGACTGATCGTCACCAATATGATCTACGCGTTGACCGGTCGATTCGTCGACAGGGAACTCGACGTGACCGAGATTCTGCCCACGCTCGAGCGAGCGATCGACCGCTTGACGAGCAACAGCGTGGCTCCGCCGGAGAGCGTCCGCGCGACCGACGGCACGGCAGGCTCGCCGTTCCCGGTGTATCCGTCGCTGGCCGGTCCCTACGGGCCGGACCGCTAGATACCGCTTGGTATCTCCGATACCCGTGCTCATAACCCGACTGACCTGCGATAAAACGAATTTCAGCACCGCACGTCAATGCATAATCGCTGTGATGTAGATCACAAGTTAGTTGGATGAGACTGCTGTCACATTGGGAGTAACCGGATTACCGTGTGGTCGGCAGGGGCTCCGAGCGGTCGCATTTCGGGCGCGGGGGCGTACCTGTCGAGATCTTCAGATTCGAAGTTTGGATGGGAAGCCCATGGCCGCACAATTTGTTGATTCCGCGCACTGGAGAGCCCACGCCCGCCGACATCCCTTGCGATATCGCCTGGCCATCGTCGCGCCGAATGCCCTGGAAGTCGTTCGCTACGCCGGGGGCTGGCTCTTCGATCGGACGACTGCCGGGTGGGAGGTGACCGTACTGGTCGACGACCACTCCGACGACCGCCCGTTGCAGATCCTGGGTGCGACAGTCCTCGATATCGAACAGTCGCTCGCCGCACCGAAACACGACACGTGGCCGCATGCTGTGGCGGTACCCACCCAGATGTTCGAGGACTGTCGTGTTCGCGACGGGATTCTGGACTGCCTCGACCACCGTTCGGCCGAGCTGTCGCTGTGGGGCGGTGCTCTTCCGGCCGAACTCGAGGATCGGGTGAGAATCACGCACCATCGAGTGAGCCGCGCTGCGCGCGCTTTCAAAGCTTGCGCCTTGGCAACGGCGGGATTTCCCGCCGAAGAAGTCGGCCCCACCGAAGTGTTCCGCGTCAGCGCGCCACGGGCCACTGCTGGATTGGTCCCCACGAGTTGACTATGGCAACGGCCGAGCGTGAGATAGCCGACTGGGCGCGCGGCTACCTCCGCCGGCACCCGATTGCCGCCTTGGAAACGGTCGGCGGCCAATTCGTCCTGGGTACGCGTGCCTTGCGGTTTCTTGCCATCGATGTGGTCACCGGCCGGTTCGCGTTCCAGGAGTTCGTCCGACAGGCCGCGTTCATGGCATCGTCAGCGGCCCTGCCGACGATCTTTGTCGCCTTGCCGATCGGGGTGACGCTGTCCATCCAGTTCGGGTTGCTGGCCGGACAGGTCGGCGCCACCTCGCTCGCAGGCGCGGCGAGTGGGCTCGCGGTGATCCGACAGGGGGCGCCGATGGTCGCGGCGCTGCTGATGGCCTCGGCCGTCGGCTCGGCGATCTGCGCCGATCTCGGGTCGCGCAAGATCCGCGACGAGTTGGACGCCATGGAGATCATGGGCGTTTCGGTGATCCGCCGTCTGGTCGTGCCCCGGCTGGCGGCCGGAGTGTTGATCGGGGTGTCGCTGACGGGAATCGTCTGCTTCGTCGGCTTTCTCGCGGGTTACCTGTTCAATGTCTTCGTCCAGGGCGGGGCACCGGGAAGTTTCGTCGCGACCTTCTCCTCCTTCGCGACCGTCGACGATCTGGTGCTGACCATGATCAAAGCCGTTGTCTACGGAGCGATCGTCGCCGTGGTCGCCTGCGAGAAAGGGTTGACGACCAAAGGCGGACCAGCGGGCGTGGCGAATTCGGTCAACTCGACAGTGGTTTCCTCGATCCTGCTGCTGATGATCGTGAACGTCGCCTTCACCCAGCTGTACATGATCTTGCTGCCACGGCAGGGGCTGTAATGGCCGCGCAGTACTATCCGCCGGGGGTCAGGCCGATCTACCAGGCCGCGGTCCGGCTGGGCTCCGGGGCCATGCGTCTCGGCCACATGGGGACGTTCCTGTTTCGGGCCCTGTTCTCGATCCCGGTGATGCTGCGGCACTACCGCAAGGAATTTCTGCGCATCCTGTCCGACATCACCTGGGGCAACGGTTCGATCGTCGTCGGCGGCGGTACCGCGGGCGTCATCATCGTGCTCGGCGCGGCGGGCGGCGCGATCGTGGGCCTGGAGGGCTACAACGCGCTGCACCTGCTCGGCATGGAACCCACCGTCGGGCTGATCGCCTCGACCGCGTCGACCAGGGAATTGGCGCCCATCATGGCCTCGCTGGCCTTCGCCGCCCAGGCGGGCTGCCGGTTCACCGCGCAACTCGGTGCGATGGGGATCGCCGAGGAGATCGAGGCGATGGAAGCGATGGCCATTCGCGCCATTCCCTATCTGGTCAGCACCAGGATTCTCGCGTCGGTGGTCGCGATGTTTCCCCTGTATCTGGTGTGCCTGGCGGCCAACTATCTGGCAGTCGAAGTGGTGGTCGGCCTGTCCGGCGGCCTGTCGGCGGGCACCTATCAGCACTACTTCCAATTGGTGCTCAATGGCCCCGACATCGTGTACTCGCTGATCAAGGCAATCCTGTTCGTGATCCTCACCTCGACGATCCAGTGCTACTACGGCTTCTACGCCGCCGGCGGCCCCCAGGGTGTCGGCACGGCCGCGGGTCGGGCGATGCGGGCGTCCATCTCGGTGATGATCCTCGTCAATCTGTTGCTGACGATCGGTCTTTGGGGCATCGGTTCCAGCGCACGGCTGGGAGGGTAGATGTCGGCGACTCTGTTCGAGAAGGACGGGCGCGGTCCCGGCGGCTTCTCGCTGCTGCTGCGTGGCGTGCTGCTCATTGGGCTCACGGTGGCTGTGGTCACCGCGCTGTTGATGAAGTCGACGGGCCGCTTCGACGCCAAGGTTGAGGTGGTCGCCATGCTGGATCAGCTCGGTGACGGCCTCCCCGACCGATCCGACGTGAAGTTCCGTGGTCTGCTGATCGGCACCGTGGCCGCGGTGACGCTCGCCACCGACGGCGGTCCGAATCGGGTCGAACTGCTGCTCGACCCGGCCTACGCGTCGAGTGTGCCGCGCACGGTCACCGCGCGGGTGGTGCCGAGCAATGTCTTCGCGGTGTCCTCGATCCAGTTGGTGGACAACGGGCCCGGCCCCGCGCTGACCGCCGATACCGAGATCGCCCAGGACCGCAGTCTCGCGACCGTCCAACTCCAGACCGCACTGACCAAGCTGCGCGAGATCATCGCCGCCACGGGTCGAGTCGGATCCGACAGCACCGTCGGCCTGCTCGCCGCAGTGGCTCAGGCCACCGATCGGCGGGGCGGCGACATCGTGCGCGCCGGTGGGCAACTCGACCGGATCACCAGGGAATTCGACGCACTTCTCACACCCGACGGCGGTCCGTCGACCCTCGGCGCGATGGCCGAGGCAGTGCACGGCTTGAACGCGGCGGCCCCTGATCTGCTCGATGCCCTGCACTCCGCGGTGCTTCCGCTACGCACGGTCGCCGAACGCGAGGGGGAACTTCTGAACCTGCTCTCGGCGGGCAACAACACCCTGTCCGCGGTGGGCGGCGGCCTGACCCGACATACCGATCAGATCGTCACGGTGACGAATGATCTTGTGCCGGTACTCGATGTGGTGGGCGAGGGCGCCGCAGGCTTCGCGCCGATCGTGGTCCGGATCAAGACGATCTCGGATCTCTGGTTCGCCGAGTTCTGGAACTCCGACACCCAGATGGGCACCGGAAAGTTCCAGTTCCGATTGAGCCCACACACCGCCTATACCCGCGCGGATTGTCCTCGATACGGCGAGTTGGCCGCGCCGAGTTGCGCCACCGCGCCGACTGCGATCCCCGAGCAGGAGTTGTCGCCCAGCATGAATCCGCGGTCGTATCCGGTGCCCCAGTTGAGTCCGGAGATACAGGATCTGATCCGACGGATTCTGGGTGGGGAGGCCAATGCCGCGGAATCGGTACTGGCCCAACTGCTCTCCGACGCTCCACTGCCGTTCGGGGGCGGCCGATGAGCTTTCGTCGTTCATTGATCGGGCTGAGCCTGTTCTTGATCGTGTCCCTCGGACTGATCTGGGTCACCTTCGTCACGCTGCACCGAGGCGTAGACGGCACGGCGAGAACGTATTCCGCGGTCTTCAGCGATGTCACCGGTTTGCGTGTCGGTGACGACGTGCGGATGGCCGGAGTGCGGGTGGGCCGCGTCGACGGGATCGCGCTGGTCGGCAATCGCGCCGAGGTGCGGTTCCGAGTCGAGGAGCAACAGAAGGTCTTCGGCAATACGAAGGCCTCGATCACCTATCAGAACGTCATCGGCCAGCGTTACCTCGGCCTGGCGCTGGCCGACTTCGGCGAGCCACAGGAGTTGTCGCCCGGTGGGGAGATTCCGCTCGCGCACACCGAACCCTCGTTCGATATCTCGGTGCTGCTCAACGGGTTCGAGCCGCTGTTCGGCGGTCTGGATCCGCAGCAGGTCGACAATGTGACCGGTGCGCTGATCACCGCGCTACAGGGCGACAACACCTCGCTGGTTCTGCTGATCGCGCAGATCTCCACCCTCGCGGAGTCCGTCGCCGGGCCGGATCAGGTGCTCGGCGCGGTCATCACGAACCTGAGCCAGGTGGTGGGAGATCTGGCGGCGCACAGCGGCCAGGTGAGCACCCTGCTCACACAATCACGGTCGATCATCGACGGGCTCTCGCGCCACCGTGACGAGCTGATGGGGTCGCTGACGACAGTGGCGTCGGTGACCGGTCGCCTCGCTACCGTCGTCGACGACGTGCGGCCGCAGCTGAACGAATTCCTCACGCGCGAACCAGGATTCACCAAGCACTTCGAGCAGAACAAGGACAGTTTCGCCTACCTGGGTTTCAACCTGCCTGCCCTGCTGAAGGGGCTGGCCAGGGCGAGCCAGGAAGGGTCCTACCTCAACACCTACCTGTGCAATATGGGAGTGACTTTTCTGCCCGCGCTCGCGACCCTCGTGCCGACCATCGTCGCGCTGGCCTCGCCGACCGGCACCATCCAACAATCACCGATCTGCAGGTGAGGCAATGACATCGAAACATCCGTCGAAGAGCATGCTGGGGCTGATCGCGCTCGGACTGTTGCTCGCGGTCGTCGCCGGGGCGGTGGGATTCAATTCCCTCGGCGTCGGGCAGCAGCGCTACGACGTCGAGTTCGCGCAGGCCGCGGGCCTGCGCGTCGGGGACGGGGTGACCGTCGCCGGTGTCGCGGTCGGCACGGTCGCGGGTCAGCGGCTGGCCGGTGACCGGGTGCTGGTTACCCTGAGCGTCGACCGATCCGCCGCGCTCGGCGCCGACACCCGCGCCGCCATCAAACTGACCACCCTGCTCGGCGCCCGCTATGTCGAGTTGACGCCGGCGGGCGAGGGCGAGATCGCCGATCATCGGATCGGGTTGACCCACACCGCCGTTCCCTACGATCTGCAACAAGCGCTCGACAACGCCACCGCGACGTTCGAACAGATCGACGCCGGTCGCATCGCTACCTCCCTCGACGCACTGGCCAACCAGCTCGACGGCGTGCCGACTGTGTTGCCCGGACTGCTGGGCAATCTGCGCTCGCTCGCCGCGCTGCTCGGCAGCCGCCGCAACGAGCTCGGCGCGCTTCTGACGGGCGTGCAACAGCTGACCACCGTGGTCAACGCTCAACAGGGCGACCTTTCGGCCATCGTGACCAGGGGCCGCGATCTGGTCACCGAGATCCTCGCCCGCCGCGGTGCGCTACAGACCCTGATGGACTCGACGCGGCGGCTGGCGGATCAGGTCAGGGTCTTGGTCGTCGAGGACCGGCCCAAAATCGACGAACTGCTGCGCGGTTTCGACGGATTGCTCGGCAGCCTCGCCCGCCACGACGACCTGCTGCGCAACATCCTGCAGATCCTGCCCGTCCCCATCCGCAACTTCGCGAACGCCTCGGGCACTGCCAACGAGGTCGACTTCACCGCGCCGGCCGGGCCGATGATCGACTCCTGGATGTGCGCGCTGAGCGGTCGAGCAGACCAGGTCGCGCTGGCACCCTATTTCCAGGACTGCAAATGAAAAGACTTGTCACACTGGCCAGGATCGCGCTGGTGCTCGCACTCGGCGCGCTCGCCGGTTGCGCGGGCAGCCCGAACGACACGAATCGGGCCATCACCGTGACGGCTCGATTCGACAACGGCGCCGGACTCTACGTCGGTAATGCCGTCGCCGTCCTCGGGATGCCAGTCGGTGAGGTCACCGCGATCACCCCGCGCGGTTCTCATGTCGAGGTCACCATGCGTGTCGAGGGCGAGGTACTCATCCCGGCGGACGCGACCGCGGTCACCGTCTCGACCTCGGTACTGACCGATCGCCACGTCGAGTTCACACCGGCCTATCGCGGCGGCGCAGCCCTGGCGGATCACGCGCAGCTCGGCCTCGACCGCACGCGAACCCCCATCGATTTCGACCGCTTGCTCGGCGCCGCGGACGGGATGGCCGCGCAGTTGGCAGGCGCGAGTCCCGATACCGGTCCGATCGCGCGGCTGCTCGATGTGTCCGCGCAGATCGCCTCGGGGAGCGGTCCGGAGCTGCGGGCCACCATGAACGAACTCTCCGGCGCACTTCGACTCGGCGACGACGAGGGAGCCCGAACCCAGGCGGCGATCACCGACATCGTCGAACATCTGGCGATCTTGGTTCGCGCCGCGGCCGACAACGATCAGGTGATCCGGGAATTCGGCAGTGCGACAGGTCAATTGAGTGCGGTGCTGGCCGAGCTCGGGATCGGCGCGGGCGACACCGGCGCGCAGATCGTGCAGATCATGCAGCAGACCGACGACCTTCTCACCCAGAACAGCGAAAGCCTGCGTTCCACCGTGAACAACGCGACTACGGTGACCCGCGCGCTCGCGGATTACCGCGAGGAGGTCGCCGAGTTCATCGACGTGACGCCGCTGTTGCTGAACAACGCCTACAACGCCATCGATGTGGACTACCGCGGTGTCCGGGTGCACGCACTGCTGGACAAGGTGTTCTTCGACGGCCAATTGGTGAAGGAGGTGTGCAACATTCTCGGTCTGCGCCAACTCGGTTGCAGCACAGGAACGTTGCAGGACTTCGGGCCGGACTTCGGCATCACCGACATGCTCGAGGCGATGTCGAGGTTGCCGCGATGAGACAACGATTTTCGTCCGCGTGGATTCTGTTGCTCGCCGGTGTGGTGCTGGCGACCGTGCCCGGCTGCTCGGTGGGCCTCGGTGATCTGCCCCTGCCCGCTCCCGGCGTCGGTGGCACCAGCTATACGATTCACGCCGGTTTCGCCAATGCGCTGAACCTGCCCGAGCAGGCGAAGGTACGGGTGCTCGGCGCCGACGTCGGCCAGGTCGAGCGGATGTCGGCGCGCGACTACACCGCGGTGGTCACGATGCGCATCCAGCAAGGCGTGATCCTGCCGGTGGGTACCAGGGCCGAATTGCGCACCGCGACACCGCTCGGGGATGTCTTCGTCGCGCTCACCCCACCGGACGCCGCCGCGCCCGGGGGGCCACTTCTCCAGGACGGCGACACCATCGCGCTGTCGTCCACCCAGGCCGCGGCCACCATCGAGGAACTACTGACAACGGCGTCGCTGCTCGTGAACGGTGGTGTGATCCGGAATTTGACCAACATCGTCAACGGCCTCGGACAGGCTGTCGGCGACCGCGGCGCGAATCTCGCCGCGCTGCTGGACAGATCGACGAGGGTGGTGCAGGCCCTCGCCGCGCGATCAGCCGACATCCGCACGGCACTCGTCGAGGTCGACCAGCTCACCCGGCAATTGCAGGCTCAGCGTCGCCCGCTCGGCGAGTTGGTCGACGTCGCGGGTCCAGCGCTCACGATCATGACCGACAGTTCCCAGCAGGCGTTGGCGCTGATCCGGCAGGTCGATCAGATCAGCAGGGAACTGGCGAAGTTCCCCGCCATCGACGGGACCGCCGCGGTCGGCATGGTCGCCGACATCAACCGCCTCTCCGCCGGGCTCAATGCGGCCTCGACCGATCCCAACGCCAGTCTGGCGGCGATGAATTCGATCCTCGGACCGATCATCAAGGTCACCAACGGCACGTCCGCGCACGTGAACGCCGATCTGCAGGACGTGACGATCGGTGCGCTGCCCGACCCGGCGCATCCCGGTGATCCGGGAAGCCGGGTACCGGACGCGAGCGACTGGCAGGCCTTGGTCGGCACTTTGACCTACACCTTGCTCAAGCTGCAGCAGCGCGTGACGGGGGCGGGCCGATGAACACCCCGGAGCGCACTCGACAGGTGCTCGGCGTGCCCGCTCGCGTGGTCGTCGCGTCGGCCAGGTTCGGCAGCAGGTATCGCTCGCCGCTGTCGAGCGGCGCGCTGCTGGTGACCCTGGTCGTCGGCATCGCGTATCTGATGTTCGGTGCGCTCGGTGTCGACCCGACGGCGGCCACCATGACCGTTCGGGTGCACCTCGCGCAGTCCGGTGGGCTACTGGCCGGGCAGAACGTCACTTTGCGCGGGGTACCGATCGGAGAGGTCGCCTCGATCGAGCTGACCCCCACCGGGTTGGTGGCCACCGCTGCCATCGACGCGGATGCGCTGGTGCCCGCCGACGGCGCGGTTCGGGTCGCGAGTCTGTCGCTGGCCGGTGAGCAGTATCTCGACTTCCGCCCGATCGGGGACGATGGCCCTTACCTGACCGACGGCACCGAGATCGAAGTCGAGCGGACCTCGACGCCGGTACCGCTGTGGCAGACCCTCGCCCAGCTGGATACCACGCTCGCGCAGGTGGATCCGGCGCGGCTGGCGGCGATTGTCGAGGAACTCGGGGTGAGCGAGCAAGGTCCGCGCAAGCTCGCCGACATCATCGACGGCGGAATCTTCCTCGTCTCTACGTTGGATTCGGTGCTGCCCCAGACGGTGAGCCTCTTGCGAGACAGCCGGACGGTGCTCACCACCGCCGCCGATGCCGCACCGGGGCTCGGTGAGTTCGCCGGTGACGCGGCGGAGTTGATGGCGGGCATCGAAGCGAAGACCGGGGGGTTCGTCGATCTGCTCGGCGCGGCCCCGGGAACGCTGGGCGCGCTGGACGCGGTGATGGCACAGAACTCGCGCGGTGTGGTCGACCTGCTCGGCAATCTCGGCACGGTGGCGAACATGGCCAACTCGAGAGTGCCCGCGCTGCAGGAGTTCTTCTTCCCGACAGAACGCCCCGGATCGACGCTGGGCAACCTCACCGCGGCGTTCCACGACGGCGGCCTCTGGGGGCTGGTCAACCTCTACCCCCGCTATTCCTGTGACTACAACCTGCCGCGGCATTCGCCGTCGCGGCCCGACTTTCCCGAGCCGTACCTCTACACCTACTGCCCGAACGAGGACCCGTCCGTTCTCATCCGTGGCGCGCGCAACGCGCCACGGCCACCGGGCGCACATATCCCCGGAGCACCGCCGCCGGGGCAGGCCGCCGACACCCAGGCGATCCCGACTCCACTCGGACCATGGTCCATCCCGCTCACCTTCGCCGGACCGGAGCTGCCGACACCGGTACCGCGGTGAGCGGGCTCAGGGACTCGCACCGCACACCACCACGCAAGGAAGCACTATGAACGACACAGACACCAAGACCGAGACCGACACCGAGATCCTCGAACCGAGGGCAGAGAAGTCGTCGACGGATCCGGACGAGACCCTGGTAGCCGATGAGCCGAAGCACACCGGGCCCACGACCCTGCACCGGCTGGTGGGGATCGCCCGTCGGATCGCCGTGCCCGTAACGGTGTCGGCCGCCGTGGTGGCGCTGCTGGCGGCGGGGTTCTTCGGCTGGAAACTGGACCAGAAGTCCGACACCGATGCCGCCGCCGAAGCCGGGCTCGCGGCGGCGCGGGCCTACGCCGTCACCCTGACCAGCGTGGACTCCAACCACCTCGATCGTGATTTCGCGGCCGTGCTCGACGGGTCGACCGGCGAGTTCAAGGACATGTACACCCGGTCGAGCGGACAACTCCGGCAGTTGCTGTTGGAGAACAAGGCGACCGGCACCGGCACGGTGCTCGACGCCGCGGTGAAATCGAAATCCGAGACCAAGGTCGAAGTGCTGTTGTTCATCGATCAGACGGTGACCAATATCGCGGCCGCCGATCCCCGTGTCGATCACAGCCGCGTCCAGATGACGATGGAACTGGTCGACGGACGCTGGCTGGCGAGCCGGGTCTACCTGCCTTAATTCCCCGCGCGTTCGACCGCGCCGGGTTCCGCGCTGCCCTGCGGGAATGATGTTCTCAAATATGAATACTGTTGTTACCATCGAAGTACGCGCCTTTGTCGCGGCTTCCCGATCATCAGGAGTTCTCCGTGACCGATTTCGATACCGTGAACTATTTCACCGACCCGGATCTAATTCCTGATCCACATCCCTATTTCGATCATCTACGGGCGAAGTGCCCGGTAACCCAGGAACCGCACTACGGTGTGTACGCCGTCACCGGATACGAGGAATCGGCTGAGGTACTGAAGGATTCGTCGATCTTCTCTTCGGCCGTCGCGGTCGGCGGACCCTTTCCGCCACTGCCGTTCACGCCGGTCGGCGACGATATCAGCGAGCTGATCGACCAGCACCGGACCGAGTTGCCGATGTATGAGCACATGGTGACGATGGACCCGCCGCAGCACACCTTCGCGCGGTCGGTGTTGAATCGTCTGCTCACGCCGGCTCGCTTGAAAGAAAACGAAGAATTCATGTGGCGGCTGGCGGACCAGCAGCTCGACGAATTCGCCGATGTGGGCCACTGTGAATTCCTTTCCCAGTATGCCAAGCCGTTCGCACTATTGGTCGTCGCGGATATGCTCGGCGTTCCCGAAGTCGATCACCAACAATTCCGTGTCGTGCTCGGCGCCCCCCAGCCGGGCGCCCGACCCGGCGCGATCGACAACGAAGCTCTCTCCAGCAACCCGTTGGCCTGGCTGGACGAGAAATTCGTTTCCTACATCTCGGATCGCCGAAACGAGCCACGCGAGGACGTGCTGACGTCGTTGGCGCTGGCGAAGTATCCGGACGGCACCACACCGGAGGTCCTCGATGTGGCGCGGTCGGCGACCTTCTTGTTCGCCGCGGGGCAGGAGACCACGGCCAAAGTGCTGGGTGCCGCGGTGCGGTTCATGGGCGATCACCCCGACGTGCAGCAGCGATTGCGCGAGGACCGCAGCCTGATCCCGAACTTCATCGAGGAGACCCTGCGGATGGACGCACCGGTCAAGAGCGGGTTCCGGCTTGCTCGCCGCGCGACCACCGTCGGTGAGGTGGACATCCCGGCCGGCGGATTGGTGATGTTCTGCCCCGGCGCGGCCAATCGGGATCCGCGCCGATTCGAGGATCCGCACGAGTTCCGCCTCGACCGCGACAACTTCCGCGAGCACATCGCGTTCGGCCGCGGCGTGCACACCTGCCCGGGCGGTCCGCTCGCGCGCGTCGAAGGCCGGGTCTCGATCGAGCGGATCCTGGACCGCCTGCTCGACATCGAGATCGACGCCGACAAGCACGGTCCTGTCGGTGCGCGCACCTACGGCTACGAGCCCACGTTCCTGCTCCGCGGACTCAGCGAACTGCACATCAACTTCACTCCCCATTCCTGACCACGACAACAACGACAGAGGTAGGTAACGATGACCGGACGGGTCGAAGGCAAGGTCGCATTCATCACCGGAGCGGCGCGCGGTCAAGGCCGCAGTCACGCGGTGCGATTGGCGCAGGAAGGCGCGGACATCATCGCGATCGATGTCTGCAAGCAACTCGACAACGTGCCGTTCGCGATGTCGACCCCGGAGGATCTGGCGACCACCGCCGATCTCGTCCGAGGCGAGGGCAGGCGAGTGGTCACCGCCGAGGTGGACGTTCGTGACTACGACGGACTCAAAGCCGCGGTCGACGGGGCGGTCGCCGAACTCGGGCGGCTGGACATCATCGTCGCCAACGCCGGGATCGGCAACGAGGGCGGCGCGCTGATCGACCTGCAGGAGAACCTGTGGGACGACATGATCGACGTCAACCTCGGCGGGGTGTGGAAGTCGGTGAAAGCCGCTGTCCCGCATATGATCGCCGGTGAACGTGGCGGCTCGGTGATCCTGACGAGTTCGGTGGGTGGGCTCAAGGCCTACCCCAACATCGGCCACTACGTCGCTGCCAAGCACGGTGTGGTCGGGCTCATGCGGACCTTCGCGGTGGAATTGGCGCAGCACTCCATTCGCGTCAACTCGGTGCACCCCACGCATGTGAACACACCGATGGTGATGAACGAGGGCACTTACAAGCTGTTCCGTCCGGATCTGGAGAGCCCGGGCCCCGCGGACCTCGAGCCGATCGCCAGGATGTTCCACGTGCTGCCGGTGGCCTGGATCGAGCCCGAGGACGTCAGTAACGCGGTGCTGTATCTGGCCTCGGATGAGGCTCGCTTCGTCACCGGTGTGCCCTTGCCGATCGACGCGGGCGGAATGCTCAAGTAGTCACCCCGGCCGCGCCGACCGTGGTGGTCGGCGCGGCCCCGAGAAACAACGAAGACGGAGAACGGTCATGAGGGTGTCGGTCGACGAGACCAAATGTGAGGGCCATGCCCTGTGCGCGGGTATCGCGCCGACGGTGTTCGAGGTGAACGCCGAGGATCTGGCCGTGGTGGTAGACGAGAATCCGAGTAGTGCAACACAATCCGAGGTTCACTCCGCGGCGTCGGCCTGCCCGACGATGGCGATCGTGTTGCGCGAGAGCTAGATCCGCTCAGGCGGCAGTGTCGTCTGCGACCGCGCCACCGGTCATGGTGGTGCGGGTCGCGGGCCCGGACCAGCCGCACGGCAGCTCACACGTCGCCACCACGAGGAGTTCGACGCGGCCGTCGAGCGACTTGCGCACCATCTCCGCCGCGCCCGCGGGATAGCCGCAGCTCTGGCACTTTCCGTAGTAGTCGAGGATCGGTCGGACGCTGATGTGAATGGTCGGGTGCACGGTTCTCCTCCAGCCGTTTCAGTCGAGAAAGAGGTCGAGTGTCGGAGTAGCGCCACCGCCGTACCCGGACAGGTCCTCGACCCCGGACGCGGTGAGTACTTCCGCGTCGATGTAGCAGTTCCCGCTGGTCTCGCGGGCAGGCCGGGACAGGATCTCGATCGCGGCGTCGGCCATGATCTCGGGGCTGCGCGCGGAGGAGATCAGGCTTTCGCCGTCGGCCATGTTCGCGACCGCCGACGTGGCGATATAGGTCTGGGGCCACAGGCAATTCACCGCGATGCCCGCGTCGGCGAACTCGGCCGCCCAGCCGAGCGAGAGCAGGGTCATCCCGTATTTGGACAGTGTGTAGGCGGGATGGGCGCCGAGCCAGTACGGGTTCATATTCACCGGCGGTGACACGGTGAGGACGTGCGGATTCGTCGAGGAGCGCAGGTGCGGCAGGCAGGCCTTGGTCAGCAGGAACGTGCCGCGCAGATTGATCTGCTGCATCAGGTCGAATTTCTTGGCCGAGAGGCTCTCGGTCGGTTCGACGCCGATCGCGCTGGCGTTGTTCACGCAGATATCGATGCCGCCGAATCGCTCGACGGCCAGGTCGACGGCACGCTGCACATCGGCTTCGTTGCGCACATCGCCGACCACGGCGACAGCCTTTCCGCCCGCGGACTCCACCTCGGTCACGGCGGTGTGCACGGTGCCGGGTAGCCGGGGGTGCGGCTGCGAAGTCTTGGCCAGCAGAACCAGATTGGCGCCCTGTCTCGCGGCGGCCAGCGCGATCGCCAGACCGATCCCGCGGGAGCCGCCGGAGATGACCAGAGTGCGGTCGGTGAGTACGGCGTTCTCGCTGGACATCGGTCTCCTCAGTGCTGGGTGATGCCGCTGGTTGAAGCAGCGTTCCTTTTCGATGGTATTGGCATTCTCATTTTTTGCAAGTACCGTATTCATTGATGAACGATCCGATACAGACCTCGTCCGGCATCCCGCTCTCGCCGGTCTACGGACCGGCGGACCGAGCTGCCGAACCGCCCGCACCGGGCGGCTATCCCTTCACGCGCGGCAACTTCGCCTCCGGTTACCGGGGCCGGCTGTGGACGTTTCGCCAGTACTCCGGATTCGGCACGGCGGAAGAGTCCAATCGTCGGTACCGCTACCTTCTCGACCAGGGCGGAACCGGATTGTCGGTCGCCCTGGATCTACCGACCCAATGCGGTTACGACTCCGACGATCCGGAGGTGACCGAGGAGGTCGGCCGAGTCGGCGTCGCGGTGGACACCCTCGCCGATGCCGAAGTCCTCTTCGACGGCATGCCACTGGACAAGATCAGCACCAGCTTCACGATCAACGGCACCGCCGCGATCCTGCTGGCGTTCTACGTGGCGGCGGCCGAGAAGAAGGGCGTGCCTCGCGCAAAGCTCACCGGCACGATCCAGAACGACATTCTCAAGGAGTACGCCTCGCGCGGCACCTGGATCTGGCCGCCGGAACCGTCGCTGCGGCTGATCGCCGACACCATCGAATTCTGTGCTGCCGAGGTGCCGAGGTTCAACGCGATCTCGGTGGCGGGCGCGCACTTTCGCGACGCGGGTGCCAACGCGGTGCAGGAGATGGCGTTCACCCTCGCCGACGGTGTCACCTACTGCGACACCGTGCTCGAACGCGGCCGGATGACGATCGACCAGTTCGCCCCGCAGATCTCGTTCTTCTTCTACACCCACGGTGACTTCTTCGAGGAGATCGCCAAATACCGTGCGGGACGCAGACGGTGGGCCACGATCGTGCGTGAGCGCTACGGGGCCACCACCGACAAGGCGTCGATGTTCCGCTTCGGGTGTGTCGCCGGCGGTGCCTCGCTGTACGCGCCGCAGGCGCAGAACAACCTGGTGCGGGTGGCCTACGAGTCGATGGCCTCGGTGTTGGGCGGGGTGCAGTCGATGTTCACCGCGGCCTGGGACGAGCCCTTCGCGCTGCCGAGTGAGGAGTCGGCCACGCTCGCGCTGCGCACCCAGCAGATCCTCGCCTACGAAACCGGGGTCACCCGGGTCGCCGACCCGCTGGGCGGTTCCTACTTCGTCGAGGCGCTCACCGACGCGACCGAGGCTCGCATCATCGAGATCATGGACGACCTCGAGCGGCACGGCGGCATGGTCCGTTCGATCGAGGACGGCTACCTCCAGGGGCTGATCGCCGATGAGGCCTACCAACTCCACAAAGACGTCGAGGCGGGCACCAAGCCGGTTGTCGGGGTGAACCGGTTCGTCTCCGACGAGCCCGCACCCGAGATCGCGACCTACGAACTCGATGCGCAGGGCCGCGACCTGCAACTGAAACGGCTCGCCAGGGTGAAGGCCGAACGCGATGCCGTGGCGGTCCGGTCCTGTCTCACCGCTTTGTCCACGGCCGCCGAAGGAAACGAGAATCTGATGCACTACCTGATCGAGTGCGCGAACGCGTACTGCACGGTGGGGGAGATGACCGCCGCGCTCAAGAGTGTCTGGGGCGAGTTCCAGCAGCCGGTGGTTTTCTGATGACCGCTCGCGTGCTGGTCGCCAAACCCGGCCTCGACGGCCATGATCGCGGGGCCAAGATCGTCGCCCGCGCGCTGCGCGATGCCGGGTTCGAAGTGGTCTTCACCGGCATCCGTCAACGCATCGAGGACATCGTGTCGATCGCGCTGCAGGAGGATGTCGCCGTCGTGGGGCTGAGCATTCTCTCGGGTGCGCACGTGTCGCTGACCACGCGCACCGTCGAGGCGCTGCGGGCAGCCGGCGCGGGCGATATCGCCGTGATCGTCGGCGGCACCATTCCACAGTCCGATGTCGCGCGGCTGCTCGAAGTCGGTGCGGCGGCGGTGTTCCCGACCGGCACCTCGCTGGAAACCCTTGTCACCGAGATCCGGGCGCTCACGAATACCCCGTCCCCGACCTGAGGGTCGAGCCGGTCGCAACGGCGTCGACCATCATGGTCGCGCGAAAAGTAGTGGAAGACGGAGGAATTCGTGCGTATCGGAGTGATGATCGGGCCCGAGAAGGGTGATGCGGCCCGCAAACTGTCGCGGATGCTCGACGACATCGCGTGGGCCGAAACGGCCGGGCTGGACACCGCGTGGATACCCCAGATCCCGACCGATTTCGACGCGTTGATCACCATCGCGCTGATGGGACAGGCGACCAGCCGGATCGAGTTGGGTACCGCCGTGGTGCCGTTGCAGGCCCAGCACCCCATCGCCCTCGCCCGGCAGGCGCTGTCGGCCCAGGCCGCGGCCGGCGGACGGTTGGCGCTGGGTATCGGGCCTTCACACCATTGGATCGTGGCCGACATGCTCGGGCTGCCCTACGAGAAGCCTGCCGCCTACACCGCGGACTACCTCGAGGTGCTCAACGCGGGATTGCGCGGGCCGGGCACGGTGGACGTCGAGAACGCGACCTTCACGGTGCACAATCCGCTCGACCTCGGGCCGGTGGCTCCGGTGCCGGTGCTGATCGCCGCGCTCGGTCCGGTGATGCTGCGCATCGCGGGCGAACAGGCCGACGGGACCATTCTCTGGATGGCCGACGAGCGTGCGGTGGGGGCCCACGTCGTTCCGCGCATCACGAAGGCGGCGGCCGAGGCGGGCCGTCCCGCGCCGCGGGTGGTCGCGGGTCTCCCGGTCTGTCTGTGTCGTCCGTCCGAGGTCGAGGAGGCGAAGGCGCGGGCGAATCGCATTCTGGGCGAAGCCGAGGTCTCGCCGAACTATCAGCGTCTGCTCGAAACCGGCGACGCCCGCGACATCGGCGACATCTGCCTCGCCGGTGACGAGAGCGCCATCGCCGCGGGGCTGCGCCGTTACGGCGACGCGGGGGCCACCGATCTGTCGGTGCGCCTGCTGCCGATCGGCGACACCCGCGACGAGCTGGTCGCCTCCAAACGGCGCACCAGGGAGATGATCGCCTCCCTGGCAAAGGACTTACGGTGATCGGGGCGCGGAGCGAGCGCGTCGGGGCACCGGGTGGGCGCGACGAGCCGGACGCGACCGCCGGTCCGCTGTCGGGCATTCGGATACTGGAGGTCGGCACCATGCTGGCCGGGCCGTACGCCACCATGATGCTCGCCGATCTGGGCGCCGAGGTCACCAAGCTGGAACCGGCGGGCGGCGATATCTCACGGCAGGTGGGGGACAGCTATTTCGCCAGCCTCAATCGGGGCAAGCGCAGCATCAGCATCGACCTGACCACCGAACAGGGCCAGTCCCAGCTCGGGGAGTTGGTGATGAACGCGCATGCGCTGCTGGTGAATTTGAAGCCGTCGGCGATCCACCGCCTCGGCCTCACCTATGCGGCGCTGCGGCAGTGGAACGAGCGCATCGTCTGTGTGGCGATCACCGGATTCGGCTTGGACGCCGGTGACGACCCGGCCTTCGACTACGTCATCCAGGCATCCACCGGCATCGCGGCGCTCACCGGGGATCCGGCGGGCCCGCCGACGCTGCCCGGCTACTCCTCGGCCGACAACTCCACCGGGCTGACCGCGGCGCTGGGTCTGCTCGCGAAGATCGTGTCGGGCGTGGGCGGCCAGGTGGAGGTGTCGTTGCGTGATGTCATGCTCTCGCAGCTGAACTACCACGCCTCGGCCTATCTCAACGACGGCAAGGCGCCGCAGCGTCGCCCGTTCGGCGCGCACACGTATTACGTTCCCGCGCAGATCTTTCCGACGGCCGACGGATACCTGGCGCTGTTCATCACCCACGACGGTTTCTGGCAGCGCTTCGCCGAGGAGGCGGCGGTCGAGGGATTCGCCACCATGGCCGAGCGGGCCAGTCGGCGCGAGGAGGTGCTCGCCGCCGTCACCACCGCGCTCGCGGCGGACACCGCGGTGGGCTGGGAATCACGGCTGCGACCGCTGGGCATCCCGGCGGCTGCTGTCCGGACCCTGCCCGAGGCGTTGGACGCCACGCCGGAGCTGCTGATACACGCGGGGCCACATCGACTGGTGGGCAGTCCGATTCGGATCGCCGGGTACGAGCCCGCCTACGGTCCGCCGCCCCGTTTGGGCGAGCACAACGACTGAACACCCACCGAACTCGGAGATCCTTCGAGCCAGGGGGAGACGGACCCCGGGACCTGGACAGGTCGCGGGGTCCGTTGTCGCGTGCGTCGCCGCTACTCGTAGCGGACCGTGGTCTCGGCCGTGTCGGGTATCGCCTGGCAGGTGAGCACGTAGCCCTCGGCCACCTCGTCGTCGGTGAGCGCGTCGTTGACGCGCATCGTCGCCGAACCATGGGTGAGCACGGCCATGCAGGTCGCGCAGTTGCCCGATTCGCAGGAGAACGGCGGAGTGAGGCCGCCGCGCCGCGCGCTCTCCAGCAGCGTCTCGCCCGCATTGCGGGGCACCGTCACCTTTTTGCGGCCGAGAATGACCGTGACCGTGCCTGCTGTGGCGGCGGGGGCCGGCGCGGCGGCAGGTTCGGGTTCGGCCGTGAGAATCGGTTCGGCCGCGCCGAATCGCTCGCTGTAGACGGCGCCCGGCCCCGGCAGCGCGGTCTCCACCATCGCCATGAAGGCCTCCGGCCCGCAGATGTAGCTGTCGCCCACGGTGTCGGCGCCGACGAAAGCGCGCACGGCAGCGGGATCGAGCAACCCGCTGTCGGCATCCAGATGCCGGAGCACCTCGAGCCGGGTGGGATAGCGCGCGACCAGATCGTCGAGGGTCGCGTCGAAGATCGCCGACGCCCGGTCGCGATCGACACAGAGCAGGCGCACCCGCCGATCGGTCGTGGCCAGCGCGCTCTTGGCCAGCGAGAGGACCGGGGTGATGCCACTGCCACCGGAGAAGCCGAGTAGGGGGCGTTCGCTCTCGCGCAGACAGAATTTGCCCGCGGGCCTGCTCATCTCGATCACGTCCCCCTCTCCGAGGTTGTCGATCAACCAGTTCGATACCCGGCCGCCGACGACCCGTTTGACCGTCGTCATGAGCTCGGCGTCGGTTTCGGGCGCGCTCGACATGGAATACGACCGGAACAGCTCGACGCCGTCGACCCGCACCCGGAAGGTGCAGAACTGACCGGCGAGGTAAGACACCGGGCCCTCGTGCGGAGCGAGGACGAAGGTGCGGGCATCGGCTGTCTCCTTGATGATCCGGGTCACCGTCGCGCGTTGGAACAGGGGACTTCTCGCCATGGACCGGCTCCTTCTGGTATGAAGATTCTTATGGAAAGAGAATACTATTCTCTCTCGCAAGATGGGATCTTCTCAATCCCGGCCGCGGAGGCGAGATGAACGACCGGATCGCACTCAGTTTCGACGATCACCACTACACCCTCACCGAGTTGGACGGGCTGACCGCGGGCCTGGCCGAGACCTTGACCGAACGCGGTGTGCGCCAGGGGGATCGGGTGGCGCTGATGGCGTCGAACCGGCCGGAATTCGTGCTCGCGGTGCGCGCGATCTGGCTGGTGGGCGGCGCGGTGGTGCTCATCAGCCCGGCGTGGAAGCGCGGTGATGTCGAGCACGCGCTGGCCGTCACCCGCCCCGCCTTCGCCGTCGGCGACCAACCGGTGCTGGCGGAGTTGATGCCGATGCTCTCACTCGACGCACCGATCACGCCCGGCGCCGCGACCTTCCCCGTACCCGTGGCGGAGGACGACGCGGTGCTCGTGTTCAGTTCGGGCACAACGGGATTGCCGAAAGCGGTCCGCCACACCCACGCGTCGTTCGCGGCCGCGGTGGAACACTGGCGGGTGGCGCTCGGCTTCACCGGCGACGATCGGATTCAGATCACCACCCCGCCCTCGCACGTCCTCGGGCTGCTCAATATCGTGCTGGCGCTGCGTACCGGTGCGTGGATGCGCCTGCATCGCCGGTTCGACTTGGACCGGATGCTGCACCACATCGAGGCCGACCGGATCACCGTGGAGATGGCGGTGGCGCCGATCGCGCTCGCGATCGCCTCCCATCCCGACCTCGAGTCCTACGACCTGTCCTCGCTGCGCTACATCATGTGGGGCGCGACGCCGGTGACGCCGAGCGTCGCCGAGACCGTCACGCGCCGTACCGGAGTCGCGTGGGTGCCCGCCTACGGTGCCAGTGAACTTCCGGTCATCGCCTGCAATCCGCTCGACGGTGCGCGCTTGGACAGTGTGGGTCGCCCGGTGGCCGGCGTCGAAGTCAGGGTGGTCTCGACGACCAGCGGCGAGGAAGTCGAGATCGGCGAGATCGGCGAGATCCAAGCTCGCTCTCCGTCGTCGATGGCCGGGTACCTGCCCGACGACGCGACCGAGGCGGCTTACGCCGACGGCTGGTACCGCACCGGTGATGTCGGCTATCTCGACGACGACGGTTGGTTGCGGCTGACCGACCGGCTCAAGGAAATGATCAAGGTACGCGGTTTCCAAGTGGCGCCCGCCGAGGTGGAAGCCGTCCTGCACGGACACCCGGCGGTCGCCGACTGCGCGGTGTTCGGTGTCCCCGATCCCGCCGACGGCGAGGCGATCGTCGCCGCCGTCGCGACCGCGGAACCGGTCGATGCCGAGGAACTCATCGCTCTGGTCGGCACCCGTCTCGCCTCCTACAAACGGCCGCGCCGAGTGGTGTTCGTGCCCGAAATCCCGCGCCTGCCCTCCGGCAAGGTGCTGCGCCGAGTACTGAAGGAGCGCCATGGACGTCCGGCTGACCTCTGAACAGCGGCAGCTGCGTGACGCCGCTGCCAAACTGGCCGATGACCTCGGCCCCGGCTCGGTCAACGACCTGGCCGACGAACAGCGGATCGTCCGGCTCGAGCAGACGGTCGCGAGCACGGGCTGGCGCGCTCTGCGCTCCGACGGCGCCTCCGGCGTCGAAGTGGCCATCGTCGCCGAGGAATTCGGCCGCGGACTGGTCGACGTGCCCTTCCTCGGCCCGCTCCTCGCCGACGACCTCTGGTCGCCTTCCGAATCGGTACCGCACTGGACCGTCGCCGTCGACGACCGCGCGATCGACGCGCGGGGCGCCCGGAGCGCCCTGATCGTGCGGGGCGAGTCGATGCTGGCCAGCTCGGTCACCACCGCGTCGACCGGCGCCGATCAGACCCGGGCCGAGGCCGCGCTCACCGGCGTTCCGAAACTGCTCGGCGAACTGTCCACGGCGCAGGTCACCCAGTGGCGAGCGCTCGCGCTCGTGGCCACCTGCGCCGATCTGGTCGGCACCGCGCGTGGCGCGCACGCGCTGGCCACCGACTACGCGAAAGTCCGTGCGCAATACGGCAAGACGATCGGCTCCTACCAGGCCGTGGCCCATCTGCTCGCGGAGGGTCTCGCGCTGATCGAGGGTTCGGTGAGCGTGCTGCGGCACGCGGCGTGGGCCGTGGACGCGCTCGACCCGGAGCGGGCCGTGCAGGCCGCCGTGATCGCCAAACTCTATTGCGCCAGAGCGGCATTGACCGTGTGCGAGACCGCGGTGCAGGTGCACGGCGGGATCGGCAACACCTGGGAGTGCCTGGCGCACCTGTATCTACGGCGGACGCTGACGTCCACCGAGCTGTTCCGCACGAGCCTGGAGGAGATCGACCGTGGACTTTCGTGATTCGCCGGAGGAAGCCGCGTTCCGAGAACGCCTGCGCGAGTGGCTGTCCGGTGTCGCGGGTCGGTTCCCGACCTCGGGGGACGAGTACTGGGCCAAGCAGGGCGAATGGCACCGAGCGCTGCACGGAGCGGGGTTCTTCGGGCTGTCGTGGCCGCGAGAACACGGCGGCCACGAACTGCCCCCGGTCTACGACGTCATCCTCGACGAGGAGCTCGCCCTGGCCGGTGCGCCGCCGCGGCCCAGCCTCGGCTACCTGATCCAGGGCCTGGGCAGGCACGCGAGCAAGCAACTGCAACAGCGCTTCCTGCCCGGCATGATCGACGGGACACAGCGCTGGTGCCAGGGGTTCAGTGAACCGGACGCGGGCTCGGACCTGGCCGAGCTGCGGACCACGGCCACCCTCGACGGCGATTCCTACGTGCTCCAGGGACACAAGATCTGGACGAGCTATTCCGATGTCGCGGACTGGTGCCTGCTGCTGGCCCGCACCGACTCCGAAGTGCCACGGCACAAAGGCATCTCGGCCTTCGTCGTGTCGATGAAGCAACCCGGCGTGCAGCAGCGACCGCTGCGGATGATGAGCGGGATCACCACCGAATTCGGACAGGTGCACTTCGACGGCGCGCGTGTGCCCGCCGACCAGATGGTCGGATCGCCCGGTGACGGGTGGGCCCTGGCGATGACGGTGGTCGGGCACGAACGTGAGCCGTCGACGCTCGGCTACGCCACCCGATACGGCAAGCTCGTGCGGCAAATGGCGGCCAGGACCTCGGGTCCGCTGCCCGCCGACCTGGCCTGGGCCGCGGTGCAGACCGAGATGTTGCGCCTGCACGTGCGCCGACGACTGTCCGAACAGCTCGACGGTATCTCGCACGGGCCGGAGGGCTCGCTCGACAAATTGCTCATGACCTGGGTGGAACAGTCGGTCGGACACGCGGCCCTCACGGTCGGCGGCACCCGCGATCCGGAACTGCTCAGCGCCTACCTCTACAGCCGTGCGCAGAGCGTCATGGGCGGGACATCACAGATTCAGAAGAACATCATCGCCTCGCGCATTCTCGGATTGGGAGCATGACCATGTACGACCTGCCTGCCGAAATCGACGTCCGCGCCGAGGGGCCGCTGCGGATCATCACGCTGAATCGGCCCGACGCGCTCAACGCGGTCAACGACGATCTGCACACCGGGCTCGCGCACCTGTGGCCGCGACTGAGCGAGGACCGCGAGGCCCGCGTCGCGGTGCTCACCGGCAGCGGCAAAGCCTTCTCGGCCGGTGGCGACTTCGGCTATCTGGCCGAGCTGAGCCGCGACGCGGACCTGCGTGCCAAGACGATCGCGCACGGTCGCGATATCGTGCTCGGCATGGCGCGCTGCCGGATTCCGGTGATCGCGGCGGTCAACGGTCCCGCCGTCGGCCTCGGCTGCAGCCTGGTCTCGCTCAGCGATATCGTCTACATCGCCGAGACCGCCTATCTCGCCGACCCGCACGTGCAGGTGGGGCTGGTGGCGGCCGACGGCGGTCCGCTCACCTGGCCGTTGCACACCAGCCTGCTCTTCGCCAAGGAATTCGCGCTGACCGGTGCGCGTATTCCGGCCGCACGGGCCAGGGAGATGGGCCTGGTCAACCACGTCGTCGCCGATCCGGTGACCGAGGCGCTGGACTGTGCGAAGCGCATTCTGGAGTTGCCGAGGCAGGCGGTGGAAAGCACCAAGCGGCTGCTCAATCTGCACCTGGAACGGGCGGTGCTGGCCAGTCTCGACTACGCGACGACCGCCGAGGACCTGTCGTTCCAGACGGCGGATTTCCAGGCCACCATCGAGCGACTCACCGCGGGAAAGAAGTAGTCGGCCGAGGTGTCGGGGAATGGTCGATGAACAGTCCACTGTCGAACGACATCACCGAGCTGATCGCCACGGCGCGCGCGGGCTCCATCCGCGCCGCCGGGCGGCTGCTGAGCCTGGTCGAGAGCCCGCAGCGCGAACAAGTGCTCGCGCAGCTCGAACCCGCCCCGGTGCGGGTGATCGGGGTGACCGGCCCGCCGGGGGCGGGTAAGTCCACCACCATCGCGGTGCTGGTCGCGGGCTATCGCGCGCGGGGGCTGCGGGTGGCGGTGCTCGCCGTCGACCCGTCCTCGCCCTACTCCGGGGGTGCGCTCCTGGGCGACCGCATCCGAATGTCGGCGCATATCAACGATTCCGGCGTCTTGATCCGATCGGTCGCCACCCGCGGGCATCTCGGTGGGCTCGCCGCCGCCGTGCCCGCGGCGATCCGGCTGCTCGGCGCGCTCGGCTACGGCCTGATCCTGTTGGAGACAGTCGGCGTCGGGCAGTCCGAGATCGAGATCGCCGCGGTCGCCGATCCGACCGTCGTCATTCTCAATCCCGGTGCGGGCGACGCGATTCAGGCTGCCAAGGCCGGCCTGCTCGAGGTCGCCGACATCCTGGTCGTGAACAAGGCCGACCGCGACGGCGCCGCGCAGACCGCGCGGGAACTGCACATCGAGACCGGACTGCCGATCCTGACTCTGGTCGCCTCGCGCGGCACCGGAGTCGAGGAGCTGATCGAGGCGATCGAGACGCACCACCGAGCCGATACCCCGGCGCGCGGCGCTGCCCGCGCGCGGGCGCAGATCCTGTCCCTGGCACAGTCGCGGCTGCGCGGCCACGCCGGTCTGGCCGACCTCGCCGCCGCCGTGGCGGCCGGTCACCGTGACCCCTACACCGCGGCGGAACAGTTGCTGGCCGGGGCGAGCGCCGCCCCGGCCGTCGACCCGTCGCGGTGAGGTTGCTCGCCGCGACGGGTTCGGGTGCTCACCCGCGCTGTGCGGCCTGCCCCGCCGAGGCGGCCGGTGCCGAAACGGACTGGGCCGCTTCGGGATCGAACCGCACGAGCGCTTCCTGCGCGAACGAGGCGACGAGTTCACCCGCCGCGGTGAGCACGTCACCACGGCCGAAGCACCGTCCATGCGCCAACAGCGGACTGTGCTGGCGCAGCAGCAACCAGTCGTCGGTGCGGAACGGGCGATGGAACCACAGGGTGTGCGCGGTGACGGCGGAGGTGAACGCGGTGCCGTTGCCCCGCTGGCTCACCCCGTCGAACGGACGCAGCGCGGTGCCGATGAGGTTCAGATCGCTGGCGTAGGCGGTCAGCGCGGGGGCGAGTTCGGGGTCGACCGTCGGTGTGCGCATCCAGAACTCGTACTCCGGCGGTGCGGCCGCGGTGGAGTTCAGATCGTCGAACGCGCGGGTTTCCCATGGCAGCAGGTCGAAGGTGACCCGGTACTCGGGAGCGAGAAGCGCGGCGACGTCCTCGATATGCTGCGCCTGCGGGCCGTCTTCGGCGACGTGCATCGACACCGCGGCACTGGCGAGCACGCGCGTGGATTGCCTGGCCAGGATCGACAATGTGGCGAAGGACCGTCCCTGGTGCTGGCTGGAGACCTCGTACCGGACCGGCTCGTCGTAGCTGCCCTCCCTGGCGAACAGGGTGTGCACGGACTTGACCTGCTTGTCCGGACAGGCGAGTTCGGCTGCGCGGACGAACTGTCCGAGGATCTGGCCGCCGAAGAGCCTGCGGTAGTTCAACGGCAGATTGGGGCCTTCGAACGCGGTCGGCGGCTCACCGGGAACCCTTGTGCCGGGGGCGGTTTCGGGTGCGACGGCGCCTTCGGATTCGGCAGTGCTACCGGGGGGCGGTGACACGCGGAGATCTAGGCTCGCGAGCAGGTTGTTCCAGAGATCGGCCATACCCGATTGTAATTCATCTTCTACCTGTATGAGAATTATATTCTCACCGCGCCGGTGACGCCGGACGCGCAGAAATCCCAGACTTCCTCGGCGGTGATCGGGCGCATCGTCGAATCATCCTGGGCGCCACTGGACTGGGCGGTGAACATGACGGTCTGCATCGTCATGGCGGCGACCCGGCGTGGATTCAGACCGGGCCGCAGCGTGCCTGCCGACGCGGCGTCGGTCACGAGGTCGACGAACAGCGACAGCAGCGGCGCGTGCGCGACTTTCACGTGGGCGGGATGAGTGACCAGCAGTCGCGGCGCGAAATCGGTGAACAGGGGGTGGCGGTCGCTCGGATCGGAGCGGCACAGCGAGAACAGCAGCCGTACCGCGACCGCGAGTCGCGCCAAAGGGTCGGCTTCGGCTTCGGCCGCGTCGCGGATCTGCTCGGCCGTGCGCAGCAGTGCGTCCTCGAACAGCGCGAGCAGCAGTTCGTGCTTTCCGTCGAACTGCAGATAGAAGCTGCGCAGCGACTGACGTGACCGCTCGACCACTTCCTGCACGGTGAAGTCGGTACTGCCGTTCTCGGAGATGATCGCCTGGGCCGCGTCTAGAAAACGCTGTACCCGCTGCTCGGCCCGCATCCGGGTGGACTTGATCGAGCGTTCCACCGCACGTTGTTTCCAGGCGGGCTCCACGCGCTCGCTCACAGCTGCACCAGTCGTGCGGCCGAACCCGCGGCACGGACGGTCGCGCCCGCCTCGCGGATGAGTTCGCGCGAACTGCCGAGCAGTCCGTCGAGGACCAGGACCCGCCGGATGTGGCGATGCAGATCGTGTTCCGCGGTGAAGCCGATGCCGCCGAGGGTCTGCTGGCAGTGTCGGGCGGTCGTCAGCGCGGCCCGGCCCGCAGCGGCTTTGGCGAGCAGGCACCCGAGGTCGTCGGCGGCGGCAACGAGGGTCGCCTCGGCGCCTTCGACGGCGACCAGGGTCTCGGCGAGTCGGTGACGGATGGCCTGGAACGAGGCCACCGGACGACCGAACTGGACTCGGTCGACGGCATGGGTGCGGGCGAGGGTGAGCATCGCCCGGCTCGCGCCGGTCAGCCACCAGCCCAGCGCCCGACGGCCCGCGGCGAGTGGGATCTCGGCGCCCGTCGATATCTGTCGGATCGGCAAGTCGGCGTCGAGGAGCGCGGAGTCCGGAAGGGATGAGCCGTTGTGTTCCCACTGAACCCAGGCGCCCCCGGCGAAGGGGAGGGCGACGGGCCCGTCGGTGGGCCTACCAACGGCGGCATTGATGACGTCGTTGAGCAGCGGTGCGTGCGCACCGGTCTCACCGAGCAGCCGAAAGACAAGGGGCACAGTGGAATCAGGTGCTTCGACGAGCATGTCGTGCCAACCCAGGTCGGTGAGCGCGGTGTAGAGATCCGCACCCGAGGCGTCCCGCATCGTCTTGCGCAAGGTCTGAGCCAGCAGGTCGAGTTCGGCAGCATCCACGGTTCACTCTTTCCCCAGGTCGAGCAGTCGGCGCGCGATGATATTGCGCTGGATCTCGGCGGTGCCGCCGTAGATCGTCGCGGCGCGCGAGTACAGGTATTCCGCGCGCAACGGCGAATCGGCGAGCTCGATGGCACCGGGCGACAGGTCGCGGATGGTGTCGAACAACTGCTGCTCGGCGGTGGCGAGCAGCACCTTGTCGATGGAGGTCTCCGGCCCGAGCTTGCCGCCCGCGGCCAGGCGCTCCTGCGTCGCCAGCGACCGGCAGCGGATGGTGTGCAGGGCGAGGTAGGCGGCGCCGAGGTCGGCGTCGTCGCCGCCCGCATCGCCGCCGGGGGTCTGGGCGAGCAGCTGGTCGAAACGCGTGTAGAGATAGGCGATTCGGTGCCAGAAACAGGTGGAGCGTTCGTGCGGGAGCAGATCCATCGCGACCCGCCAGCCGTCGCCCGGTCGCCCGAGCATGCGGTCGGCGGGTACGACGACGTCGTCGAAGTAGACCTCGGCGAACTCGTCGATGCCGTGCATCGTTCGCAACGGCCGCACGGTGATACCGGGGGAGTCCATATCGACGAAGAAGGCGGTGATCCCGTCGTGGCCGATTCCGGTGCGGGTCAACAGGACACAGCGTGCCGAGTACTGGGCGAGGCTGGTCCATACCTTCTGCCCGGAGACCACCCAGTGGTCACCGCGGGGTTCGGCCTTGGTGCTCAGCGAGGCGAGATCGCTGCCGGAGCCGGGTTCGGAGAACCCCTGGCACCACTGCTCGCGACCGCTGAGCAGCCGCGGCACCATCTGCGCCGCCAATTGCGGGGTGGCGTAGGAGATCATCGTCGGCGCGAGCACCTCGATCATCGAATAGATGCCGGGCTCGGCGAGGTCGCGGGTGGCGACCTCCTCGCCGAGGATCGCGCGCAGCACCGCAGGCCCGCCGAGGCCACCTACCTCGGCGGGCCAGCCGTACCGCATCCAGTCCGCGTCGTAGAGCGCGCGCCGGACTCTGGCCAGTTGCGCGACCTGCGCGTCGAGCGAGTGGTCCGGGCCTGCGGACAGGTCGTTGTCGTCGAGCCAGGACCGCAGGCCGGCCCGAAAATCGGTGCGGTTCACGCACTCGGTCGTTCGAAGGCGTGCGGGCGGCCGGAATCGTGGTCGCCGTTGCGACGGATGAAGGTCATGGCCCTGGTGCGCAGCCGCCAGCCCTCGTCGGTGCGCGCGTAGGTGTCGCTGTAGTAGCCGATGCGCATGTCGTGGGTCGACTGCTCGATGAAGCACAGCGGCTGGGTGCCGCTGGCGGTGTCGCCGTCGAGCTCGAGCGCCGGCGTTCCGGTGAGGAACAACCCCTTCGGCGCGGCGGCGACGAGATCGGGGAACTCGTCGAGCGGATAGGTGTCGCCGAAGGCGCTGTAGTTGCCGTCGGGGGTGAACACCGAGATCAGGCCCTCGATATCACCTTTGGTGATAGTGACCGCGTACCGTGCGAGCAGCTGTTCGAGCTCGATCACATCGTCATTTCTGGACAAAGACTTTTCCGCCTTTCATTACGAACCGCACCCGCTGAGTAACGGTGATGTCCTGGAGTGGGTCGCCGGGGACCGCGATGATGTCGGCGAGCAGTCCCTCGGCCAGTCGGCCGCGGTCGGTGACATCGATCAGCTCGGCGGCCGTGACGGTCGCCGCACGCAGCACATCCAAGGGGCTCATGCCACGGTCGACGAGCGCGACCAGCTCGTCTGCGTTGCGGCCGTGCGGGATCGCGGGGGCGTCGGTGCCCACCGCGATCTTCACCCCGGCCTTGTAGGCCGCCAGCACCGACGTGCGGGCGAGCGGGAACATCTGGGCCGCCTTGGCCTGGAGTTCCGGTGGCGCCTTGGACACATCCATGGCGTCGGCCAAGCGCGTGGTCGGCACCAGATACGTGCCCTTCTCGACCATCAACGCGATGGCGTCGTCATCGATCAGGAAGCCGTGCTCGATGCAGTCGATTCCCGCCTCCACCGCGGCGCGCACCGCGTCGGCGCCGTGGGTGTGCGAGGCGACCCGCAACCCGCGCCGATGCGCCTCGTCCACGATCGCCCGCAGCTCCTCGGACGAATAGTGTTGCGCCCCTGGCGCTCCGGTCAACGACATGACCCCGCCGGAGACACAGACCTTGATCAGCTGCGCGCCGTGCTTGATCTGGTATCTGACCGCCTTGCGCACCTCGTCGACACCGTTGGCGATGCCCTCCTCGATGCTCAGTTCCAGCACATGCGGCGCGAACGCGGCGAACATCGTCGGATCGAGATGTCCGCCGGTCGGGGTGATCGCGTGCCCGGCGGGCACGATGCGCGGGCCGTCGACCCAGCCCGCGTCGATGGCCTTGCCGAGCGCGACGTCGAGCAGATAGCCGCCGGTCTTGACGAACAATCCGAGGTTGCGCACGGTGGTGAACCCCGCCCGCAGCGTGCGGCGGGCGTTGCCCACCGCACGCATCATCCTCAGCGGCGGATCATCCTGAACGCTGGAGGCCAGCCCGGTCTCGCCGCGCCCGCCCATCAGGAGATTGACCTCCATGTCCATCAGGCCGGGCAGCAGGACGGCGTCACCGAGGTCGATGATCTCGCCCTCGGGGGCACCGCCGACGCCGACGATCCGATCACCTTCGATCCGGACTACTCCAGGTCGGACGATCTCGCCGGTGTCGATGTCGAGGTACCCGGCGGCCAACAGCGTCAGCATGATCAGACCACCGGCTCCCGGATCAGGTGGACCATGGCGGCGCCGGAGTCGGGTACCCGCGCCTGCTTCCAGACCTCGATCGGGAAGGACACGTTCACCAGCGACTGCATCAGGTGCAGCAGCGCGCGGGCGTCGTCGGGCAGGTCGTCGAGCGGGAACTTGTCGCAGTAGGCGATCGCGTCCTCCAGGCGGGGGAAAGCGATGTCGTAGAACTCCTGCATCGCCGGCATGCTCGAGGCGAGACGCTTGGCGTAGCGCTGCGGCTCGGTGGGCAGCACCCAGTCGGCGAACCGCTCCAGATCGGCGAATTCAGTGGGCAGCAGTGGCATCTCGGTACTCCTTGACCTTGTCCTTGGCGACCTTGTGCAGGTGGCGCAGCAAGATCTCCTGGTCGTTGAGGGGGAACTCGGACACGATGCGAGTGGCCAGCATCGTCTGGGTGGCTTCCAAGGTGTTCGCGTCCTGCAACGCGTACTCCTTGAAGGTGACCGCGGCCAGCTCCTGGCCGAGGCGTTCGCGCGCGGTCTTCGGGGGCACGAAGTACAGGTTCGCCTCGAAGATGTGCTTGTCCACCGCGGTCGGCCAGTAGTGGTAGGTGAGGTACCAGCCGGGCTCCCAGAACAGCAGCGACATGTTCGGGAAGATCTCGAACTCGTCGACGCCCCAGGCCCGGTGGCGGGCGGGGTTGATCCCCTCGGGCAGCGGATTCAGGCCCTCGATATCGGGCTTGTCCCACGGTCCGAACAGACCGCTGCGCAGCACGCGCTCGATCGGCTTGACCATGTTCAGGTCCTTGGGCGGGGCCATGCCGCCCCATGAGGAGATCATCGAATGCGGACTCTGCAACTCGTAGTGCAGTGCCTCGTAGCCGACGCCGGCCAGCTTGTCGGCCTCGTCCTTGACCGCCTGCTTCATGTGCAGGATCGGCGCGTGATAGAACTCGGCGAACGCGTCGATGAACAGCTTCCAGTTGCTGCCGATCTCGGCCCGGTAGCTGTAGACCTCGGTGAACTCGTGGAACGGATACCCTTCGACGCCGGTGACGAGCGTGCCGAGGTACTCGGTGAGCGGCGGGGCGTCCTCGTCGAGGTTGACGAAGATGAACCCCTCCCACACCTCGCAACGCACCGACTTGAGGCCGTAGAGCTGCTTGTCGAGGTCGAAGAACTCCTTCTCCTGCTGAACGAAGTTCACCTCGCCCTCGAGGCTGTAGCGCCAGGCGTGGTATTTGCAGGTGAACTGGCGGCACGTGCCCGAGGTCTCTTCGTTCGGGAAGTCGTCCCAGACCAGTTTGTTGCCGCGGTGACGGCAGATGTTGTGGAACGCCCGCACGACCTCGTCGGTGCCCTTGGCGATGATGAGCGAGGTGCCGACCGAGGGCAGTTCCCTGGTGAAGTAGCTGCCTACCCGCGGAAGTCGTTCGACACGACCGATATTGAGCCAGGTCTTCTTGAAGATGGCACTGCGCTCGTCTTCGTAGAAGTCCGGGTCGATGGAGTCGGTGTAGTCGACCGGCTCGGTGCCGAGCTCGGGATAATGCTCCGTCCAGCTACCCGCGGTCGGTTTGGTGAAGTGGGACAAGGGGTTACCTTTCCGTTTGTTCGACTTCGACGCCGAAGGTGTTGAAAGCCATGGCCAACATGCCGTAGCCGCCGACTGTGAAGACCAGATCCATGCACTGCCGCTCGTCGAGGTGCGCGCCGAGGGCGGCCCAGGTCGCATCGGACAGGTTCGATGTCGTATCGAGTTCGTCGGTCGCGTCGAAGACCACGCGGTCGAACTCGTCGGTGGGAGTGCCGCCCCGCGCCGCCGCGATATCCGCGGCCGTCACGCCGGACTCGCCGGCCATCTCCACGTGATGTGCCCACTCGTAGGCGCAGCCGCGTCGATGGGCGACGCGCAGGATCGCCAGTTCGCGCACCCTCGCGGGCAGCGTCGACCGGAACAGCAGGTGCACACCGAGACTCAGGTAGGCCTTGGTCAGGTCGGGGTGGCGGACCAGGGTGGCGAGTGCGTTTCCGGCGCCTGCCGGGTTCTGCCGGTCCCGGGGAAGCAGACCGGACAGGGCGCGCTGAACCTGCTCGTCCCATTGGTCCGCCGGCAGCGGGGGTAGGCGCATCCGTCCTCCTCTCGATTCGGAGAATCACATTCTCACATTTGAACTGTAAGATTTCCACGGGTTGGTCGGATAGTCAACGAATCATTGATTCTCGCTGAGAGAGAAGCTAGTTTTCATTGAGAGAGAGCGATGTTAACCTCAGGAAGGGAGATCCACCATGACCGCAGTGCCACTGCGTCCCGGTGATCAACTCGCGAGCACCGTCTGCGGTACGAGGGTCGTCGTGATCCGGGTACCGGCCAACCGGACGCCCGCAATCGCTTGCGGCGCGAGTCCGATGGTTCCCGCGGCGAGCGCCCGGCCTGTCGTGGCCGACGGTGCGCCGGTCACGTTGATCGGCAAGCGGTATGTGGACGCCGCCGAGCACGTCGAGGTGCTGTGCATCGCGGCGGGCACCGGTGCGTTGAGCTGCGACGGCGACCCGATGACGGTCAAGGCGGCCAAAGCGCTGCCTGCCTCGGACTGATGGGGGAATCGCCTATGTCCGGCGGGATGAGTTTCGCGCTGAGCGAGGATCAGCAGTTGATCCGCGACTCGGTCGCCGAGCTGATGAAGAAGTTCGACGACAAGTACTGGATGGAGCGCGATCAGGCGCACGAGTTCCCGACGGCGTTCTACGACACGATCGCGGCGGGCGGGTGGCTCGGCATCACGATTCCGGTGGAGTACGGCGGGCACGGTCTAGGGATCACCGAAGCGTCGCTGTTGCTCGAAGAGGTCTCGCGCTCCGGCGGCGGGATGAACGCCGCCAGCGCGATTCATCTGTCGATCTTCGGCATGCATCCGGTGGTGGTGCACGGATCCGAGGAGCTCAAGCGGCGGACCTTACCGCGCATTGTCAGCGGTGATCTGCACGTATGTTTCGGGGTCACCGAACCGGGTGCGGGCCTCGACACCACCCGGATCAGTACCTTCGCCCGGCGCGAGGGTGATCACTACGTGGTCGACGGGCGCAAGGTGTGGATCTCCAAGGCCATGGAGTCGGAGAAGATCCTGCTGCTCACCCGCACCACCCGCTACGACGACGTCGCGAAGAAGACCGACGGGATGACGCTGTTCCTCACCGATCTCGACCGCACCAAAGTCGAGATCCGGCCGATCGCCAAGATGGGTCGCAACGCCGTCACCTCGAACGAACTGTTCATCGACGATCTGCAGATTCCGGTCGAGGATCGGGTCGGCGAAGAGGGAATGGGCTTCAAGTATCTGTTGGACGGACTGAATCCCGAGCGGATGCTGATCGCCGCCGAAGCGCTCGGCATCGGCCGGGTCGCCCTCGACAGGGCCGTGCGCTACGCGGGTGACCGCGAAGTCTTCGGCAGGCCGATCGGGATGAACCAGGCCATCCAGTTCCCTCTCGCCGACTCGCTGACCCATCTCGACGCCGCCGAGCTGGTTCTGCGCAAGGCCACCTGGCTCTACGACAACGGCCAGCCGTGCGGTCGTGAAGCGAACACCGCCAAATATCTGTGCGCGGAGGCGGGTTTCACCGCCGCCGATCGCGCGCTGCAAACCCACGGCGGGATGGGTTACGCCGAGGAGTACAACGTCGCCCGCTACTTCCGCGAGGCGCGCGTGATGAAGATCGCGCCGATCAGTCAGGAAATGATCCTGAACTACCTGGGATCGCACACGCTGGGAATGCCGAGGAGCTACTGAATGACTGACAAGACAACACTTTTCGATCTGACCGGTCGATCGGCACTGGTCACGGGCGCGGCAGGTGGCATCGGTGCCGCGGTCGCGCGGGCCTTGGCTACCGCGGGCGCCTCGGTGCTGGTCACCGACGTCGACGGCGCCGCCGCGGCCGTGGTCGCCGAGAAGATCGTGGCCGAGGGCGGCATCGCCCGCAGCGCGGCCCTCGACGTGCGCGACAGAGCGTCCGCGGATGTCGCGGTCGCCGCGGCGGCGGAGCTGGCCGGGGGAGTCCTGCACATTCTGGTGAACAACGCCGGCGTGACCGATCCCGCCATGTTCGCCCAGACCACCGAGGAATCGGTGTTGCGACTGCTCGACATCCACCTGCTCGGTACATTCCGCTGCACCCAGGCCGCGCTGGCGAAACTGGCGACCGACGGTACCGGCCGGATCATCAACGTCACCTCCTCGGCAGGCATCGTCGGCACGCTCGGCCAGGTGAACTACTCCGCGGCCAAGGCCGGGATCATCGGCGTCACGAAATCCCTGGCGCGCGAGCTGGCCCGCAAGCAGATCCTGGTGAACGCGCTCGCCCCGCTGGCGGCCACCCCGATGACCAGCACCCTGCGCACCGACGAGAAGTTCTCCGCGCAGATGTTGAACCGAATCCCGTTGCGGCGCTGGGCGGAACCGGACGAGGTGGCGGGCGCCTTCGTGTTCCTCGCCTCGGATGCGGCCTCCTTCGTCACCGGGCAGGTGCTGCCGGTCGACGGCGGCATGGTGATGTGATGGCCGCACACGCGGCGACGGACCCGGCGCCGTTGGCCGGTGTCACCGTGGTGGCGCTGGAACAGGCGGTGTCCGCGCCGATGTGCACCCGCACCCTGGCTGATCTCGGGGCACGGGTGCTCAAGGTCGAGAACCCGGACGGCGGCGATTTCGCACGCCATTACGACGATGTGGTCGACGGCCTCGCGGCGCACTTCGTCTGGGTCAATCGGGGCAAGGAATCGGTGGCGCTGAACCTGAAATCGTCGGCCGGAATGGAAGTGCTGCACCTGCTGCTCGACCACGCCGACGTGCTCGTTTCCAACCTGGCCCCCGGCGCGACCGCTCGGCTCGGCATCACACCGACCGACCTGGCGCAACAGCATCCCGACCTGATCGCGGTCGAGATCGACGGCTTCGGCGCCGGTGGTCCGCTCTCGGGCAAACGCGCGTACGACTTACTGGCACAGGCGGAATCGGGGGTGTGCGCCGTCACCGGGCTACCGGGCGCGCCCGCCAAACCCGGTCCACCGGTCGCCGATGTCTGCGCCGGTCTGTACGCGGCGATCTCGATCCTGGCCATGCTGTCGGCGCGGGAACAGCGAGGTCGCAGGGGCGCGGCGGTAAGTGTCAGCCTGTTCGACACGATGGCCGAGGTGATGGGCTACCAGCTCATCTACACCCGGCACTCTGGCGTCGATCAGCAGCCACTGGGCATGAGTTCGCCCGCGGTGGCGCCCTACGGCGCGTACCCGACCGGTGACGGGCAGACCGTGGTGCTCGGCACCACCAATGACGGGGAATGGCAACGGTTCGCGCGCGAACTGCTGGGGCGACCAGACCTCGCCGTCGATCCGAGGTTTCGGACCAATCCCGACCGGGTTCGCCACCGCGAGGTGCTCGACGCCGAGATCAGCGCCTGGTGCGCCCGCCACGACCTGGCCTTCCTCCAGCAGGCCGCCGACACCGCGGGCATCGGCAACGCCCGCTATAACACCCCGAGCGAAGTGCTGGTCCATCCCCAGTTGACCGACCGTGATCGCTGGCGTCGGATCGACACCCCGGTCGGGCCGATCCCGGCGCTGCTACCGCCGCCGATCATCACCGGGTTCGAACCGCCTATGGGTGCGGTGCCCGCGCTCGGCGAACACACGAACGCCGTGCTCGCCGAGTTCGGCCTCACCGATGACGAGATCGGACTGCTGCGCCTGCACGGTCTCATTACCTCGGCCGTGCCCTGATGACGGTGGGGGGCAAGGACAGTGACGGGCTCGACGAGCAGGTACTGCTGTCCGAAGACCGGAACGGGGTGCGCACGCTGACCCTGCATCGCCCGCGTCGCAAGAACGCGATCAACCGGGAACTGTGGGCGGCGCTGCGCGTGGCGCTGGACGCGGCGGGCCGTGATCGCGGCGTCCGCACGCTCGTGCTCACCGGTGCGGGCGGGGCGTTCTGTTCGGGTGCGGATATCTCTACACCCGACCCTAGTCATCCGATCCACAAGTTGCGCGCGCTCACCGAGGTCGCGCTGCTGCTGCACGAGTTGCCGATTCCCACCATCGCCAAGGTGCGCGGGGTGGCGGTCGGGGCGGGCTGGAATCTGGCACTGGGCTGCGATCTGGTGGTCGCGGAACCGGATTCGCGGTTCTCGCAGATCTTCACCCGCCGCGGGCTGTCGCTCGATCTCGGCGGGTCCTGGCTCCTGCCCAAACTCGTCGGGCTGCAACAGGCCAAGCGGCTGGCGCTGATGGCCGAGACGATCGACGCCACGCAGGCGCACGCACTGAACCTGGTGACCTGGGTCGTCGCGGAGCCGGAGCTCGATGCCTTCGTCGTCGAACTCGCCGAACGGCTGGCCGCGGGACCACCCGTCGCGCTGGCCCAGACCAAGGCGCTGCTGAACGAGGGCGCCGACCGCACCCTGCGCGACGCACTGGCCAATGAGGCTCGCGCACAAGGGGTCAACTTCGCGACCGCCGACGCACCGGAGGCGTTCGCGGCGTTCGCCGCCGCCCGGGAACCGGAGTTCACCGGCCGCTGGGCGCTCGCCCGGCAGACCGAAGACAACCATGACTAGTTCGAATGGAGATCGCGATGCGTGAGGTAGTAGTGGTCGAAGCGGTGCGCACGCCGTGGGGCAAACGCAACGGCGGCCTGTCGGGGATCCATCCGGCGGACCTGTCCGCGGTAGTGCTCACCGCGTTGATCGAGCGCACCGGGATCGACCCGGCCGTCATCGATGACGTGATCTGGGGCTGTGTTTCCCAGGTCGGTGACCAGTCGAGCAATATCGGGCGCTACGCGGTGCTGGCCGCCGGATGGCCGGAGAGCATCCCCGGCACGACGGTGAACCGGGCCTGCGGCTCGAGCCAGCAGGCAGTGGATTTCGCTGTGCAGGCGGTGATGTCGGGTCAACAGGACGTCGTCGTGGCGGGCGGGGTGGAGGTGATGAGCCGGGTACCGCTGGGATCGGCGAAAGCCGGCGGGTCCCCGTATGGCCCGAAAGCCCTTGCGCGCTACCCGGATTTCTCGTTCAACCAGGGCATCTCCGCGGAGCTGATCGCTCAGAAGTGGGGACTGACGCGGCATCGGCTCGATGAGTTCGCCTCGCTCTCGCACGAGCTGGCCGCCGTCGCCCAGGATCGAGGCGCGTTCGACGCACAGCTCGTGCCCGTCGACACCGAGGGTGCCACGGTGACCGCCGACGAAGGCGTGCGCCGCGGGACGAGCCCCGAGACCCTCGCCAGGTTGAAACCGGCCTTTCAGGACGACGGCGTGATCCACGCGGGCAATTCGTCCCAGATCTCCGACGGTGCCGCCGCCGTGCTGGTGACGACACCGGAGCGCGCCCGCGAGCTGGGGGTGACACCGCTGGTGCGTTACCGCGCGGGCGCGGTCACCGGTGCCGACCCGGTGCTGATGCTGACCGGTCCGATCCCGGCGACCGAGAAGGTCTTGCGCAAAGCCGGTCTGGATCTCTCCGAGATCGGCGTCTTCGAGGTGAACGAGGCGTTCGCGTCGGTACCGCTGGCCTGGCTCGCCGAAACCGGCGCCGACCCACAACTGGTCAATCCGCTCGGCGGTGCGATCGCGCTGGGTCATCCGCTCGGCGGTTCGGGAGCGGGCCTACTCGCCCGAATGGTTCATCACATGCGCGACAACGGAATTCGCTACGGCCTGCAGACGATGTGCGAGGGCGGCGGCACCGCCAACGCCACCATCGTCGAACTGGCAGCCTGACCACAAGGAGACATCGGTGCGCCGAGACATCTACACCGAGGACCACGAAGCTTTCCGCGGGCTGGCCAGGGAATTCATCGAGAAGGAGATCGTTCCCCACTACGCCGAGTGGGAAAAGGCCGGGCAGATGCCGCGAGAGATCTTCGAAAAGCTCGGTGCGCTCGGTATTCTCGGCGTCGCCATCCCGTCGGCGTACGGGGGAGCGGGGCTGCGGGACTATCGCTACAACGCCGTCCTGCAGGAGGAAGCGGGGCGCGCACTGGTGACCCTGAGCACGGTGCGCACCCAACTCGACGTCATCCTGCCCTACTTCCTGGAATACGCCGACGAGCAGCAACGCGAACGCTGGTTTCCCGGCCTCGCGAGCGGTACGTTGCTCACCGCCATCGCGATGACCGAACCGGGGACCGGCTCCGATCTGGCCGGCATGCGCACCTCTGCCGTTCGCGACGGCGACGACTATCTGCTCAGTGGCGCGAAGACTTTCATCACCGGCGGCCTGCTCGCCGACCTGGTGATCGTGGTGGCGCGGACCTCGACCGACCCGGACAACCGGCGCGCGGGTCTGACACTGTTGGTGGTCGAGGACGGTATGCCCGGATTCGAGCGCGGGCGGGTGCTGGACAAGATGGGGTGCAAGGTGCAGGACACCGTCGAGTTGTCGTTCGACGCTGTGCGGGTTCCCGCGGCGAATCGGCTCGGTGCCGACGGTGCGGCGTTCGGCTACCTCGGAAACAATCTGTCGCAGGAACGGATGACGGTCGCTGTCGGCTCGGTCGCCCAGGCGCGGGCCGCGATCACCGCGACGATCGACTACGTCAAAGAGCGCAAGGCTTTCGGGAAACCGGTCTCGTCGTTTCAGAACACCAAGTTCGAACTCGCCGCGATGTCGGCGGAGCTCGAGGCCGCGCAGACCATGGTGGATCGTGCCGTCCTCGATCTGGTGGAGGGCGAACTGTCCGGCCCCGACGCCGCCCGCGTCAAACTGTTCACCACCGAAATGCAAGGCCGGGTGGTCGATCGCTGCCTGCAACTGTTCGGTGGCTACGGCTATATGACGGAGTACCCGATCGCACGGCTCTACACCGATGCGCGGGTGGCCCGCATCTACGCCGGAACCAGCGAGGTCATGAAGGTGATCATCGCTAAATCCCTCGGTCTGTAAGGGGTGAGCGCCTCTGCCCCACGACCACCGTTGTCGTGGGGCAGATCCCGCTGACCGAGAATGTCATCGGCGCGCGATCACACATTCCTCGATGAAGGACATGACCCTGAGGTGATACGCGGTCGCCGAGTGCCCCATGCTCAGGTTGTGGCCGCTGTCGGCTTGCTCGTTGAGCACTACGCGCGGCGCGGATGTGAACAGGGCGGCCACCTCGCCCAGCGCAATCGAGTCGGTGCGCCATACCCTCTCGTAGGCGCCCACGGTGAACTGGACCGGAACGCCGACTTTCGCGGCGAGGCGCGCGAAATCGTGCGTCGCCCACCGTGGCATCACAGTGGCTTCATAGGCGGGGCCGGGTGACGCGATCGCCGCACCGCCGAAGATCTCGGTGGGATACAGATGGCTGGGCTGCCAGAGCAGTTCGCGCAGTCGGTCGCCTCGACCGGGTCCCCCTGCCGTCAGGCTACTGATGGCATCGGGATGGTGTTCTCGGCCGGTGCCCGCCAGTTCGACACCGAGCAACGTCTCGCCGCGCTCGTCGGCGGCCATGCGCACAGCCAACTCGCACCCGGCCGAATGCGCGAGGACGAACAGCCCCGCGCCGCGGGGCCGCGTCCCGAGGATCCGCTCCACGACGCCATAGGCGAGGTCGACGCGTCGGGCGGCCGGTGCGATTTCCCTCGCGTGCGGCGCCGAACTGCCGTAGCCGGGGCGGTCGATCGCGAGCACGGTGAACCCGAGCGCGGGTGCGGTCCGCAGCAGCGACAGCCGGGGATGTCCGGGGCAGTCGAAGTAGGCGGAGGTCGTCACGCCCCCGTGTACCGCGATGATGACGGCACGGGGGTCGGCGGCCTCGGCCAGCAGCGCGGACATCGGGACACCGTCGATATCGACGGTGTGGGAGCTGATCGGGAAGTCGTGCGGTAGCCGCACCAGGTCGGACCCGGCACTGGTCATAGCTTCGGGTCGCTTTCGCAGTGGGCGGGCACGGCGGTGAGATGGCCGGCCTCCGCGGAGACCAGGACGGCGCAGGCGGCGATCGTCATGTCGGGCAGCACCGCCTTGGCGTAATGGAAGAACCTCGCGCGCAGGCGCTGTGCGATGGTGACGCCGCCGGTGATCGGCGATGGCGATGGGGGATACATCTCGATCAAGGAGACTCTCCATTCAATATGGGAGAACCATACTCTCGCGGCTGATTTACGCGCAAGAGAGGGCAATGACATGCGGTTAGGGTTGCCGGAAGAGGGCATTTCCGCTTCATTGAAGCTGCGGTAGTGTCGGGTTGCGACACCGCAATGTGATCGAATCGGGGTTGCGATCAGAACTCATTCTCTAATATGAGAATAAGATTACCATCTAGGTCGGGAGAGCACGATGCCGTTGATCGCTTCGGTCGGTACCTATCTGCCGTGCTGGGGTACCGCCGAACAGCGCGTATCCGGTGACGACGAAGACGCGATCACACTCGCGGTCGAGGCGGGCCGGGCCGCGATCGCCGCCGGGGTCGGGGTGGAGCACGTGGTGCTGGTCAGCCGGGATCTCCCGCTGCTGGAAGGCGGCAATGCCGCGGTGCTGCTGGCGGGTCTGGGCTTGGATTCCGAACTCGAGGTGACCGAACGCCTCGGTGGTGCACCCGCGACCCTGGACGCCCTCGGCTCGGCGCGGCCGCGGACTCTGGTGATCGGCGTCGACCTCGATCCGGCCGGTGCGGCCGCCGCGGTCACGGGCGAACGGGGGTTGCAGGTGCGGACCGTGGCGCGTGTCGCCCGGAGCCTGCCGGTCCGGGCTCGCTACGCCACCGGCGTCGTGCACGACTACGGCGACCCCCGATTGTTGCGTGAACGTGGACTGCTCGGGTCACTGGCCGCGTCCTGGCTCGACACCCCCGTCGCGGTGGCAGGCGTCGATCACGAACAGGCCGCCGATCTGTGTGTCGGCACCCCGCCGCCGCTGCCGACGCTGGGCGCGAGTTCTGGATTGTTCGCGCTGGCGGCGATGGTGGAAGCGGGGCAGGCGGGCCCGCTGGTCGGCGTGGAGCAGGGGAGTCTGTCCGCTGTCACGGTCTCGGCCGGCGTGGTGCCGGTGCATCGGCATGAACCGGAGCCGCGCGGGAAACCCCTGGCCACGTTCGTGCCCGGTGCCGACATCCCGATCTCCCTTGCCGCCTACGAGCGCGCCTTCGAGGCGAAAGTTCGCTGGGTCGCCGGTCGGCATGCCGACACCGACGAACTGGATTTCCCGCCCCGGTATCGGGTCGACGACGACGGTGCGCTGCGCACCGACTACACCCTGGTGCCGTTGCCGCGGACCGCCGTCGTCTACACGTCGGTGACGGTGCATGTGCCGGTGCCGGGGCTGAAGACGCCGTATTCGCTGGTCATCGTCGAACTCGACGAGGTCGGTGTGCGCGCGCTGGTGAAGGTGACCAGCGCCGAACCGGGTTCGGTGGCCATCGGCGACCGTGGTCGCATGGTGCTGCGGCGCGTGGCTGTGCGGTCAGGAGTGCCGGACTACGGCTACGCATTCGAACCGGAAACCCTCGAACGACAGGAGTCGGCAGCATGAGAAGAGTTGCCATCGTCGGCGCCGGAATGACGCCCTTCGCCGAGCATTTCGCGCTCGGTATCAAAGATCTCGTGCCGATGGCCTTCGCCGACTGCGCGCGCAGCATCGACAAGGGCTTGCGCAAGTCCGATATCCAGGCCGCCTGGTTCGGCGAGCTCGGAACCGCCGACGGGTTCGCCTCCGGCATTCTCGCCGATACCCTCGGCCTGCCCGACATTCCGGTGACCCGCGTCGAAAACGCCTGTGCAACTGGGCACGACGCGGTCCGCAACGCCCTGCTCGGCATCGCCTCCGGTGCTATCGACGTCGCACTGGTGGTCGGCGCGGACAAGCTGCGCGAGTCTGCATCCAAGGACATGCTGTGGGAGTGGGAGGCGATGACCCGTGATATGGCATGGGACTATCCGCTCGGGCTGGTCGCGCCTGCCGGGTTCGCGCTGCATGTGGCCAGGTATCTGCACGAATCGCCTGCCACCCGTGAGCACATGGCCATGGTCGCGGTGAAGAATCACAAGCACGGCGTTCGAAATCTCAAGGCGCGGTTACGCTTCGAGATCAGCATCGAGGAAGCCCTCGCGGCGCCGACGGTGGTCACCCCCTTCGGGCTCTACGATTGCGCGCCGCAGAGCGACGGAGCGGCAGCTCTCGTGCTCGCCGCCGAGGACGTGGTGGATCGCTACACCGATCGCCCGGTATGGATTCAGGGGGTGGGACTCGGCATGGATTCGGTGATGCACCAGCACAAGCGGGACATGACGACCTTCCCCGCCACGGTCCGCGCGGCCAAGCAAGCTTTCGGGATGGCTGGGTTGACGCCGTCGGATATCGACGTCGCCGAGGTGCACGACTTCTTCACCGGCATCGAGTTGATGAGCTACGAGGATCTCGGTTTCGCCGACCGGTTCGAGGCCCACAAGCTCGTGGAAGCGGGAGTCACCAGCGTCGGCGGCGCGCTACCGGTGAATCCGAGCGGTGGCTTGAAGTCGAAGGGGCATCCGCCGGGCGCCACGGGTGTCGCTCAGTGCGTCGAGCTGTTCGAGCAGTTGCGCGGTGATGCGGTGAACCAGGTCGATCGAGCGCGAATCGGCTTGGCGCACTCCATCGGTGGTCCGACCGCGGTGGCGGCTGTGACGATCCTGGCCGGGCCGGACGCTCGAGGCACCTCTCAGCCGTAGATGATCCGTCCGTCGACGACGGTGGCCGCGATCGGCGGGTTGGGCAGGATCGCGGCCACGTCCTCGGGTGCCACCGCCAACAGCGTCAGATCGGCGACTTCGCCGGGTGCGATGGTGCGCGGCGCGGCCGGCCGTTCGGGTCGGCCGATGAACAGGCTCACCGCCGATTGAAGTGAAAGGCGCTCGGCCACATCGCGATCCGAATCTCGGTCGACGGCGGCGTGGACGAGCCGCCACGGGTCCGCGCCACCGAACGGGGCGTCGGTGCCTGCGGCCACGCCCACCCTCGCCTCCAGCAGTGACCCGAGCCGCCACAGATCCGGACGATCGTCGGTGGGCACTTCACGCCGATACTGGTCACCTCGTTCGCCCAGGAAATGCGGCTGGGTCACCACCGGTACCCGGTTCGCACGCAACCACGCCATCGCCTCGACCGGGATGATCGCACCGTGCTCGATGCGATCGCCGCGACGCACGCCCGCGCCGTCGAGGGCGGTCATCGTCAGAATCAGTTGGACCCTGGTCACGCAGTGCACCGCCACCGATCGATCCGCGGCGTGGATCTCGCGGATGCGGGCGATGAACTGATCGAGGGTCGGCAGGGCCGTGTCGTCGAGCAGGATCTTGGTCGGCCCCAGGGAGAACCGCAGGATTCCCGGGGCGGTGATGGCGGGCGGTGCCATGCAGTGAACTCGTTGCTGAATACGGCCACTGGCCACATCACGGGCGAAATCGTCGATATCGGTCTGCCGCAGGCCGGGAGTAGCGTCGGTGACGCCGGTGATCCCCAGTGCCGCGGCGCGCGCGCTGACCGTGGTGAGATCGATGGGCCGGGTGGCGATCTGGGCACCGAGCCAGGCATCCATCCGCCAGAGTCTGCCGTTGACCCGGCCGTCGAGGTCGCGTTCCACCCCTGGCTGGATGCAGCGCTCCAGCTCTACCGCTGCGCAGGCACGCGAATTGAGCGTCCAGAGGGCGCCGGAGCGATGTTGGATACGGACCGGACGCCCCGGGATCAAGCGATCGAGTGCCCATCGGTCCAACTCCCCAGCTGCCGACTCGTGGTAGCCGACGCCGCGGATCCACACCCCCTTCGGCAAGGTCGCGTCCGCCCGCCGCAGCCGAACCGCCAGATCGTCGACGGTGTGGATCGCCAGTGGGCCGAGCTGGAGTGAATCGGCGGACGCGGCGAGGGAACGCAGGTGCACATGGTGGTCGTGCAGGCCGGGCAGCAGCCACCCGCCGCCCGCGTCGATGTCGTCCTCGCCGGGAAGTGGTCGTAGCCCGGTTCCACATTGGGTGATCGACCTACCGTGCCACCGAACATCGGAGTGCTCGGTCCCAAAGATCCGAGCCCGTCGGATGAGCATCAGGCATCACCCGACCACAGTGGCGCGGGTGCGGCGACGGTGCTGCGGCGCTGTGTCTGTGCGCATTCCACGATCCAGTCGTCGCCGTGTCCGCGAACCGAGTGCGGTCCGTGCGTGATCGGCGGCGCGGCCGCGAAAGCCGCCGCCGTGGCTTGCATGGACAGGTCGATCAGCACGCCGCCGCCGCTGTGGCGTGCGCAGGCCACCGCCAGCGCAGCGCAGATACCCGAGAGCGGATCTGCGATCGCGTCAGCGCAGAAGACCGGCTCGCCCTTGTGTCGGCCGACCAGACCGCCCGCGACCGCGGCGTCGTCGCCGAAGGCCACCCGCATCGGATCGGATCGGCCGTAACCGGTGAGGCTCAACCAGATCTGGCCGTCGCGGTGCGGGCGATCCTCGGGTGCGAGTCCGAGTTGAGCCAGCGCCCGTGGACGGGACGCCTCGAGCACGATATCGGCCGAATCGAGCAGTTCTCCCAAGGCTTTCCGGCCCGCCTCGGAGCGGAAGTCGATGGTGCGGAATTCATGTCCGGCGTGCAGCCAGTCGAAGAACCGAGGATCACCGACGCGGGTGCCGTCAGGCCGATGCGCACCCTCCACCTTGATCACCCGTGCGCCGGCCAGACCGAGTATTCGCGCGCACAGCGGCCCGGCCCACATCGATGACAGATCGACGACGACGAGTCCACGCAGTGTGCGCGCGGCGACCGGTGTGGCGATGCGAGAAACGCGCCATGGCAGCACTTTTCGCGGCGTGGTGAGCACAGATGCCGGAACGCCGAGCAGTTGTGCTCGTTGTACCAGGTCGGCCGCCGATGAGAGTGCCGCTGCCGCCTCGAGCGCGGTCCACAGATCTCCGTCGACACTGCCGCCGAGAATCGCGGGGACGGCGTCGATGTCGTCGGGGCGGCTCAGTGTGAGGGCGCACCAGCCGTCGGCGGTACGAAGCAACCTGCTCGCGCCGTTCGCCGACCGGCGCCCCGTTCGCCGTAGTCCCGCTCGTCGCGCTCTGCCGGTCAACGCGACCGCCGGGTCGAGGTCGACGCGGTCGCCGAGATCGTCGGTGATCCACGACAGCGCGCGCAGCGCTGCACGCAGCAGGCTGTAGGCGGGTGCGGGGGACAGGACCGGCGCGGCATCGTGGCCGGTCAGCGCCATCGCACCGGAACCAGCCCAGGCCAGCACAGGGCAGTCCAGGTCGGCGGGAAAGTCGTCGGGGACTGTATGGGTGGTCAGGGTGCGGATCCACTCGTCCACCACGGCGTGTGGTGTTCGGTTGTCCGCCTGGGGATCTGATCGCATCTCAGCGCTCCGCACCGGTCACCTGATCGATCAGGCCCCAGTCCAGTGCCGCGGAGGCGTCGAGTCGCTGTTCGGTCAGCATCAGCCATGCGGCGCGCCAGCGGCCGATCCGGCGCGGCACGCTGACGGTGCCGCCCGCGCCGGGGATCAAGCCCATCCGCACCTCGGGGAAACAGAAGTACGTATCCGGGGTCGCGGTGACCGTTCCCGCGAACGCGGCGATCTCGGCGCCCGCACCGATGCACGGGCCGTTGGCGCGGACGACGAGACGGTCGGCGATGCGATCGAGCGCCCGCCACGGTGCGTGATCGAGTCGCACCAGGTACGCGGCGACTATGTCTGTCGCCGAGCCGAATTCGGCCAGATCACCACCGCTGCAGAATGCGGGGCCGTTGCCGCTGAGTTCGATCGTCGCGATACGCGAGTCCGCGACTGCCACCTGCGCGGCGGCGAGAAGTTCCTCCCGAAGCCGCGTGCTCAGCGCATTGCGACGCTGCGGGTGATCCAGCACGATCGACAGGTGGTCCGCGCTGCGCCGCAGTCGAACCAGGGGGCGATCGGTGGCGGGTGCGGGCTTCACGGGCCCGCGCTCGACGAGCCATCGAGCGAATTCGGGGCCGGCGAGCAGCATCGAGTAGGCCGCGGCCTCAGCGGCCAGCGCGGGCGTTGTGTCGCGTTCGATTCTCGCGCGAAGCAGATGGCCGCAGACGAGCGCGGCCCGCGGCGAGCGGGCGACAGCGGCACGCAACGTCGCAAGGGCGGCATCGATGTTCGCCACGCAGACCACCTCTGAACGGAGGGCCTGGGTCGGTCGGTCGGTCAAGGTCAGCGTGGTGGCGGCCAGGATGGGCCCGATGGCCGCGGAAGGTGGCCGCCGCAGGACCCCGACGACGAGCGATGTCGACTCCCGGATTCGAGTGGCCGTCGCGAGCACCGACTCGGGGGACGCGGCGCCTAGGTCGTCGAGTTCGAGCACGATGAGCGGTCTAGTCGGCGCTCCTGATTCCGAGAGCGCGAGCCCGTCGTCCAGCAGCGGATCGTTCATCGACTCGGTTGCCGGTCGGCGAGGGTGCGTCGGACGTGGAACTTCTGCACCTTGCCGCTCGCGGTCCGTGGAAAGTCCTCGACCTGGTGCAACTCCTCCGGCCACTTCTGTTTGGCGACACCGGCCCGGTCGAAATGTGCCCGCATCTCGGCGATGGTCGGCAGCAGGTGGCCCGTGCGCAGCCGCACCACGGCGGCGGCGTGTTCGCCGAGGCGGGCATCGGGCGCGGCGACGACGACCGCCTCCGCGATCCCGGGCATGGTCAGCAAGATCTCCTCGACCTCGAGGGCGCTGATGTTCTCGCCGCCGCGAATGATGATGTCGGCCTTGCGATCGGTGATGGTGAGGTACCCGTCCGCGTCGAGTTCGCCGATATCGCCGGTGTGGTACCAGCCGTCGGCGTCGAAGGCGGCGGCGGTCAAGGCGTCGTCGGTGTAGCCGAGGCACAATTCCGGTCCGCGACTGAGGATTTCGCCGTCCTCGGCCAATCGGATCTCCACGCCGGGGAGGACGTCGCCGTCGGTGAACAGGCGTTTGTCCGATGCCGCGGTGACCCGCGACCCGGTGATCGATGGGTGCTCGGTGCTGCCGTAGGAGCGAAAGACCGTGATGCCGAGATCGTCGAGCCGACGCGTGACCGCCGCGGGCACCGATGACCCACCCAGACCCGCGTACTTCATCCGGGGCAGATGCGCGTCGGAGAAATCGGGATGGTCGAGCAGGCTGGTGACGAAATACGTCGCGCCGCCGCCGACGGTGAGTCCGTCGCTGTGCATCAGCGCCAAAACGAGCTCCGGATCCCACACATCGGTCAGATTCACCGGTGAGCCGTCCAGCACCGGAATCAGGAAGGCGTTGACCATGCCGATGAAGTGCCCGACGGGGGCCGCGGTGAGTTGTTTGCCGCGTTCGGGCGGGTACCAGGCGGCCAGCTGTCGGGTTTCGTGACCGAGGGTTTCGTGGCTGTGCACCACGCCTTTGGGTGCGCTGGTGGTCCCCGAGGTGAAGGCGATCAGCGCGGGGCCCGCCGGATCGGTCGCCAGGAATCCGGGCATCGGATCATCGGCGAGCAGTTCGTCGAAGTCGCGTCCCACGACGCCGACGATCGGGATGTCGGCGCACAGATCGGCCTGGTGCTCCAGTCGCCCGAACCGCTCGGCCCCGATGAACACCCGTGGTGCGGTCGCCTCGAGAATGTAGGTGAGTTCCTTGCGGCCGTAGAAGTGCACGATGGGCACCACCACAGCGCCGAGGAAGGCCGATGCCCAGAAGGTCGCGGCGGCCTCCATCCAGTTGGGCAGTTGGAATGCCACGACGTCGCCGGGACCGACTCCGCGAGCACGCAGGCCGGCGGCGAGTCGCCGAGCCCGATGCTCGACCTCGCCGAAGGTCCCCGACCAGGGGCGCTCGGCCGAGTGCACCCGGAACTCGGTGTCCGGTGCGGCGGCGAGACCGCGCGTCAACATCTCGCCGATAGGTTCGCCGGTCCACCACCCCTGTGTTCGGTAATGCTCGATCAAGTCGGCGGGAATGCTGCGCACGTGAGACTCCAATGCCCGATCCGAGGTCCTGCGGCGATGATGTTATTCTCTGAAATCAAGAATGACAATCTCGCGATGGGAGAATCTCAGATGGTCGACCTCGAGTTGGATGAGGGTGTCGCGGTCATCACGATCGATCGACCACAGGCCCGCAACGCCATCGCGCCGAGCACCATGGACGAGCTCGATGACGCACTCGACAAGGCGAAAGGCGCCCGCGCCCTGGTCATTCGAGGAGCCGGTGACCGAGCGTTCGTCTCCGGCGGCGACCTGAAAGAACTGAGCGCGCTGCGCACCGAGGAACAGGCCGCGGCGATGGCGTGGCGGATGCGGTCGATTTGCGACCGGCTGGCGAATTTCCCCGCCCCGGTGATCGCCGCGCTGAACGGGCACGCGCTCGGCGGCGGTGCCGAAGTCGCTGTCGCCGCGGACATCCGGATCGCCGCCGACGACATCAAGATCGGATTCAACCAGTCCGCCCTGGCGATCATGCCCGCCTGGGGTGGTGCCGAGCGGCTCGCCGCCCTGGTCGGCAAGAGTCGGGCATTGCTGCTCGCGGGTGCCGGGACCATTCTCGAGGCGGCCGAAGCCGAGCGACTGGGGCTGGTTGACCGGGTGCTGCCACGGGCCGATTTCGAGGCGGGCTGGCGCGCGGCGGCCCGATCGCTGGCGACCGCGCAGGCCGGCGAGATCAAGCGAGTCGTCGCCGGGGTGTCGGCACAGGAGGCCGTCGACGCTTTCGCGCGCCTGTGGGTGGCCGATGAGCACTGGGTCGCCGCTGACGCGGTACTCAATCGGCGCACCTAACCCACGATCACCCGTCGGCGGGCAGAAACGGAACCAGCGCGGCTTCGGCGGGCACCCCGAACGAGTTCAGGGCCATCGCGAGCATCGTGTACGTGCCGACGACGAACACCAGATCCATCAGCTGGTGTTCGTCGAACTCGGTCGCCAGGGCGTTCCAGGTGTCGTCGCGCACCACGCCGTCGGCGAGCAGTTCGTCGACGGCGGTGAGCAACCGCCGATCGGTCGCCGACCACCCCGGTGCGGCCGGGCCTTCGGAGATCCGGGTGATCTCCTCGGGTCCCAGCCCCGCGCCCGCTGCCAGGATCACGTGCTGTGCCCACTCGTAGCCGCAACGCCGGACCGCTGCCACCCGGAGCACGAGCAGCTCGCGCTGCCGGGCCGTGAGCGTGGAGCCGGACAGGAAATGGCCGGTGAAGGTCAAGAACGGTTTCGCCAGCGCCGGATACCTGGCCAGGGTGCCCAGGAGATTGGCGCCGCTCTGGCGGCCGCCGGACGGCTCGGTCCCGGTGGCGGCGGCGGTGCGGAAGCCGGCCAGGAAGGTGGTCATCTCGGTGGACCATTCCGCCGTCGGAAGAGGCGAGATGCGTGGTTGCGCTGGATCGTCGGTCGCGGTCATGTGTTGCGCCCGCCGTTGACGCCGATGACCTGGCCGGTGAGGTAGCCGGCTTCCTCGCTGACCAGGAACGCGCAGGTGGCGGCGACATCGGCGGGAGTGCCGATCCGGCCGACCGGGGTGCGCGCGATCTGGGCGTCGACGTCGATGAACCCGCGCTCCACTGTCCGGCGCAGCATCGGTGTGTCGATGAATCCCGGCGGGATGGTGTTCACCGTGATCCCCCGCTTGGCGAATTCGAGCGCCAATACCTTGGTCAGGCCGACCACGCCCGACTTCGCCGAGACATAGCCCGCCAAACCGGCTGCGCCACTGTGGATACTCGACGACGAGATATTGACGATGCGGCCCCAGCCCTGCTCGATCATGTCCGGGATCACCGCCTGACAGCAGTCGAACGTCCCGGTGAGATTGATCGCCAGGGCCCGGTTCCAGGCCGCCGCGGTGATGTCGAGGAACGGGCCTTCGAGGGTCAGTCCGGCGCTGTTCACCAGCACGGTCGGGCGGCCGAGGCGGGCGCGTACTTCGGCGAGACCGGCATCGATGGCCGTGCGGTCGGTGACATCGACGGGCAGGCCGATGGCCTTGCCCCCGGAGTTCTCGATCTCCGCCGCGGCCGCCTCGGCCGCGGCACCGTCGATGTCGAAGATGGCGACGAGGGCGCCGTCCGCGGCCAGCCGGGTGCTGATCGCACCGCCGATCCCGGAGGCGCCGCCGGTGACAACGGCTGTGCGAGAACTCATTTGATCGCCTCCTCGCCCCGCAGGGTGGTGCGGTGCATCCGGCGAGGTTCGCGCCGGTCGAAGGCGCAGGCCCGGTGGACCAGGCCGCGGTTGTCCCAGATCACCAGGTCGCCGACCGACCAGGCGTGGCGCAGAACATGATCAGGGGCGGTGGCCCGCTGCTGGAGTTCGGCCAGCAATGCGCGGCCCGCTCCGGTGTCCATGCCGAGGACGTGCGAAGCGGTCGCCCCGAAAACCAGTGAGCGACGCCCTGTTTCGTGCTCCCACACCAGTGGATGTTCGCGGACCGTCCGCGAGGCCCACTCGCTCAGCTGTTCCGCGGTGGGGTCCGGGTAGGTCAGCCGCTGGATGGCCTCGAAGGTATGGATCACTCGCAGTTCGGCGAAATCACGCTTCTCGGTGTCGGAGAGATTGTCATAGGCGGCGTAGGTGCTGGCGAACTCGGTCTCGCCGCCCTCGGTGGCGATCACGTGGGCACTGAGCATCGACGCCTTCGCCGGGATGGCGTCCAGCGCCCCGTCCAGGTGCCAGAAATCGTTGCTGGCGAAGTATTCGGCGTTCGGATTGTCCGGGTCGAAACTGATCTGCATGACATCGGGATTCGCGTAGAGCGGGAACTGCACCAGCTCGCCCAGGCGGCGCCCGAACGCCGCCTGCGCCTCGTCGCCGATATGCAGTTCGCGAAACAGTAGGACGCCGTGCTCTTCGAGAGCCGCCATGCACGCCGCGGGGATATCGGGATCGGTCAGCAGCCTGTCGATGTCGGCGTCGAGCACTTCGACGCCTACCGCGTCGCTCAGCCTCTTCGTGGCAAGGGTTGGCATCGCGCGCCCCTCATCCTTCCGGCGGTGCGTACCCGAGTACGCCCTTGATCTCGAGGTAGTCATGGAAGCCGAATTCGCCCCACTCGCGGCCGTTGCCGCTCTTCTTGTATCCGCCGAAGGGGACCTCGAAGTCGAACCCGTCATTGATCGAGACCGACCCCGCTCTGATCCGGCGGGCCACCGCACGCGCCTGTGCCAGATCGGTGCCGGCGACGAAGCCGGCCAGCCCGTAGTCGGTGTCGTTGGCGATGTCGACGGCGTGATCGAGATCGTCGTAGCCCAGGATCGTCAGGACCGGCCCGAAGATCTCCTCGCGGGCGATGGTCATGTCGTTGGTGACCTCGGCGAAGACCGTGGGCCGCACGAAGTACCCGGTGCTCAGGCCCTCCGGCCGCCCCGGCCCGCCCGCCACCAGTGTCGCGCCTTCGCCGATGCCCTTCTGGATCAGCGACTGGATCTTGTCGAACTGCGCACCCGACACCACGGGGCCGATGGCGAACTCGCCCTTCGGATCACCGACGGTGACCCCCTCGGCCGCGCCACGGGCGACCTCGATCGCCTCGGCCATCCGCGCATGCGGCACCAGCATGCGCGAAGGCGCGCTACAGGTCTGGCCCGAGTTGAGCATCATGCTCACCACGCCCTTGCCGACGTTCTCGGCGAAGGCGTCGTCGTCGAGAATGATGTTGGGGCTCTTGCCGCCGAGCTCCTGGGTGACCCGTTTGACCCCGGCCGCCGCGTTGCGCGCGATGTCGATGCCCGCCCTGACCGACCCGGTGAAGGAGACCATGTCGACGTCGGGATGACTCGTCAGCGGCACGCCGACGGCGAGGCCGTCGCCCTGCACCAGGTTGAACACCCCGGCGGGAACGCCTGCGGCATCGAGGATCTCGGCAAAGATCTGCCCCGTGAACGGTGACAGTTCCGAGGGCTTGAGCACCATCGTGCAACCGGTGGCCAGCGCCGGGAACACCTTCACCGCGATCAGGTTCAGCGGCCAGTTCCAGGGGGTGATCAGGGCGCACACCCCGATCGGCTCCTTGACGATCAGCGAGGCGCCGCGCTGTTCGTCGAAGCGGAACCGTTCGAGGATCTCGATCGTGGTGCTCAGCTGGCCCGCCCCCAGATCCACCTGGAATCCGTTGGCCAGGGCGGCCGGTGCCCCCAGTTCCTCCATGAGCGCAGCCCCGAGGTCGGGGGCGCGCTTCTGATATTCGGCGAGGACGGCGCGCAACAGCGCGATCCGTTGCGCGGGATCGGTGCTCGACCAGCCGGGGAAGGCGGCGCGCGCGGCGGCGACCGCACGGTCCACATCTGCCGCCGTGCCGACAGCCACGGTGCCGCACACCTGTTCGGTGGCCGGGTTCACCACATCCATGGTGCGCGGCTCGGCGGGGTCGATCCACTGTCCGTCGATATAGAACTTCAGATATTCACGCATGATTTCCTCACTGAGTTCCTTCCGCATACCAGGTGCGGAATTCGTCATAACTCGGCATTTCTTCCGAGTTCGCCTTGGGGTCGACCGCGACGTGGATGACGCCCGGTCGTCCGCTCGCGTAGGCGCGTTTGATCGCGGGCGCGATGTCCTCGTCGCGTTCGACATATTCGCCGTAGCAACCGAACCCCTCGGCGACCTTGTCCAAGCGGGTGTTCGTGCTCCAGTGGACGCCGGTCTCGAGCGAACCCTGTCCATAGGTGCGCTTGTAGACGCCGACCTCGAGCCCCCACGCGTAGTCGACCGCGACCACGCAGACCAGCGGAAGGTTCAGCCGCGCCGCGGTTTCCAGTTCGGCGATGTGGAACTGGAACGAGGAATCGCCGGTGATCAGCATCAGCGGCCGTTTCCCGCCGTCGGCCACACCGGCGCCGACGGCGTAGGGCAGGCCGGTGCCCAGATGCCCGAAGTTCTGATTCCACATCACGTCATGGGGTTTGGCCTGGGAGTAGGTCCAGCCGAAGATGGTGGTCGCGCCGCCGTCGCGCACCATGATGCCGTCGGCCGGGAACGACTTCGTCGCTTCCACGATCAGGCGCGCCGGGTGTACCGGCGACATCCCCGACGGCGCGGTCTCGGCCAGTTCGGCGAGTTGGGCCGCGTCCTGTTCGATCCAGCCCGCGAGCTCGGGAGTGGGGGTGCGCGGGGTGTCGCGCAGCGCCTCGACCAGCTGCGGGACGATCGCGCGCAGGTCGCCGACCAGCGGCACGTCCACCGACCGGTTCACCCCGATGGCCTCGGGGTCCTGCTCGACGAGGATCCACTTGCGGTTGGCCTCGTTGGCGACCCAGTGCCTGCCGCGACCGTAATGCACCGGCTCGCCCAATTCGGTGCCGATGGCCAGGCACAGATCGGATTTCACCACCGCGTCGATCGCCGCCGCCGAAAAACCGTACGGGAAGGTGCGGTCCTCGAGCCCGGCGATGAAGGAGGTGCCGCCCGAGGTCTGGATGACCGGGCAGGCCATGGCCTCGGCGAGCGCGCGGACCGACGCGCCTGCGCGCGTGGTGTGCACGCCGTGCCCGACGAGCAGCACGGGCTGGCTCGCCGCCCTGATGTACTCGACCGCCTCGGCGATCCGGTCCGGACCTGCCGTCTGCCCGACCAGGCGATAGGCCGAGGGCGCCAGCGCGGGCGCGACGTCGAGTTCTTCCTGGATCACGTGCGAGGGGTACTCGATGTACACCGGACCCGGGGTGCCGGAGAGTGCCTTGCGCAGACCCTCTCGGATGACCTCGTCGGTCTGGTCGGCGTATTCGATACTGGCGCAGTACTTCACCGACGGCTCGAACAGCGCGGCCTGCTTGACGAACTGGATACGGCCGCGCCGCACCCGCTGCTCGGTGATCCGCGCACGCTGCCCGCCGAGGAAGATGACCGGCGAGTTCTCCACCTTGGCGCACATCATCGCGCCGGCCAGATTGGCGACGCCGGGGCCGAGCGTGCCGATGCACACCGCGGCTCTTCCGGTCATCCGGGAGACGGCCTCGGCCATGAAACCGGCGGACTCCTCGTGGTGCGGGGCCACCACCTGCCACCCGCGTTCTTCGGCGAGGTGGAACATGTGCACGAAGTTCGGGTCGGGAATGCCGAAGAGGGTGTTGATGCCTTCGGCCTCGAAGAGTTGCAGAATGCGTTCGTAGACTTTAACCGACATGCGTGCTGCCCTCCATGGCTGTCGCGAAGCTCTTGGTGATGTGGTCGAGATGGCCGGAGGGGACCACCGGCAGGATCCACGGGTTCTCGGTCGCGCGGATCGCGTCGATCCGCGCGCCGACCTCCTCGATCGACCAGGACGGTTGGTACACCCCCGGGGTCTCGGCGATGAACGCCCGCGCCACCCGTCCGGCGATCGACACCAGCATCTCCCCGGTGATCGAACAGGATTCGTGCGCGAGCCAACCCACCACCGGCGCCGCCAGTTCCGGGTCCATGGGCGGGTAGGCCGAGGTGTCGATGCCCTCGGCGAGGCGGGTGAGCGCGGCGGGAACGATCACGTTGCAGCGGACGCCGTGCTCGGCGCCCTCGAGCGCGACCACGTTCGACAGTCCGATCAGGCCCGCCTTGGCCGCGCCGTAATTGGCGACCCGGTGGTTGCCGTACAGCCCGCCGATCGACGAGGTGAGGACCACCCGGCCGTATCCGGCGGCGCACATCAGCGGAAAGGCGGGCCGCACCACATGGAACGCGCCGCGCAGGTGGACATCGAGCACGGCGTCGAAGTCCTCGTAGGTCATCTCCGACAGCGGCGCGTACCGGTTGTTGCCCGCGTTGTGGACGATGATGTCGATCCGGCCGAAGGCGTCGAGCGCGGTCTGCACGATCGCCTGACCGCCCTGCGCGGTCGCCACCGAATCGGTGCAGGCCACCGCCGAACCGCCGGCGGCCGTGATCTCGCGGACCACCGCCTCGGCGACCCCGGCGTCGCCACTGTCGCCGCTGATGGTGCTGCCCGGGTCGTTGACTACGACCTTGGCCCCCTTCGCGGCGAGCAGCAGCGCGTAGGCGCGGCCCAATCCTCTTCCGGCGCCGGTGATCACGGCGACTCTGCCCTCGAAACCGAGTTCAGACATGGTGCGCTCCGTTCACCGCGCGCCTCATCGGGCCGGTTCGGGTGGGGTGCCGAGGGCGAGGCCGGGCAGCTCGCCGGTGTCGCGCCACGCCTGGAGCAGATCCTCGAAGGCGTAGAAGCCGGGCCAGTACGGGTCACCGAGGTGGGAGCGGATCTGCTGCTCGCCCTCGTTGTTGTAGTAGCCGGGGGTGCACTCGCGCTGAAAGTTGCTGTTGTCGATCGCGCTCTCGCGCACGGTGGCGCACCACTGCTCCTGCGCGTCGGCGGTGGGTTCCACCGTGGTCGCGCCACGGGCCAGCGTTTCCTTGATGATGTAGGCGATGTGGGTGGCCTGCTGCTCGAACATGGCCGTCGTGCTCGCGGTCACCCCGCCCTGGACGAAGCCGGTGAAGAACTGATTCGGGAAGCCGGTGGTCATCGTGCCGTGCAGGGTGCGATATCCCTTGGCCCAGTGGTCGTAGAGCGAGAGCTCGTCGCGGCCCGCGAAAGGGGCGATGCCGAAGCGCCGGTCGAGATCGGTGGTGATCTCGAAGCCGCTGGCGAAGATGATGCAGTCGACCTCGTGTTCGACACCGTCGGCGACGATGCCTCCGGCGGTGATCCGTTCGACGCCCTTGGTGCCCGACACGTCGACGAGGGTGACGTTGGGGCGGTTGAAGGTCGGCAGATAGTCGTCGTTGAAACAGGGCCGCTTGCACAGGAATCGGTAGTACGGCTTGAGCGCTTCGGCCGTGGCCGTATCGGTGACGACGGCGTCGACGCGGTCGCGCACCCGCTGCATCGCCTGATAGTCCAGCAGCTCCCGCAGCTCCATGAACTTCTCCGGCGTCAGATCCGCCCAGCCGCCGGTGCGGTCGAGGTGATCGCGCACATTGCGGCTGACCTCGGTCCATCCGTCGCAGACCAGATCGTTCTGACCGGGACCGTAGGCTTCGAACGCGCCGGTGTGGAAGTTGCGACGCAACTCCTCCTGCCAGCCCGGCTGCAAGGTCTGTGCCCACGCGGGGTCGGTCGGCACGTTGCCGCGCTCGTAGATGTAGGACGGGGTGCGCTGGAAAACGGTGAGGTGCTGCGCGGAGCGGGCGAGGTGGGGGATCGACTGCACCCCGCTGGCGCCGGTGCCGATGATCGCCACCCGCTTGTCGGCGAGCTTGTCCAGGCCGCCGCGCATGTCGCCGCCGGTGTAGTCGTAGTCCCAGCGCGCGGTGTGGAAAGTGTGCCCCGCGAAATCGGCGATCCCGGGGATGCCGGGAAGCTTGGGCCGGTTGAACGGGCCCTGGCACATGATGACGAAGCGCGCGCGGATCTCGTCGCCCCGGTTGGTGCCGATCCGCCAGCGCTGAATCGACGCGTCCCACGTCATCGAACGGGTCAGCGTGCCGAAGATCGCCTTCTCGTAGAGCCCGAAGTGCTTGCCGATGCGTTGGCAGTGCTCGAAGACCTCGTCGCCGAAGGAGTACTTCTGCTGGGGGATGTAGCCCACTTCCTCGAGCAGCGGCAGGTAGCAGTAGCAGTCGGTGTCGCACTGGATGCCGGGGTAGCGGTTCCAGTACCAGGCGCCGCCGAAGTCACCGGCGTGCTCGATGATGCGGAAGTTCTCCACGCCGGCACCGGCGATCCGGGCCGCGGTGACGAGTCCGGCCAGTCCGCCGCCGAGGATCGCGACATCGATGTCCTGCGAGATCGGCGGCCGCGCTACGACCGGGGTGTAGGGATCGGACTCGTGGTACTCGGCGAATTCCGCCTCGGCCTCCACGTACTGCTGCTGGCCCTCCGGGCGGATCCGCTTGTCGCGCTCGGCGAGATACCTCGCTCGGAGTGCGTCGCGATCGACCTCGGGCGTCTGCGTCGGTTCGCAGTTGTGCATGGCGAATTCCTCGGTGTGATGCGGTGTTTCGGGTGGGCGGGGCACGCGGACTCAGGCGAGATCGCGCGGTGCGCCGGTGCCCATGTAGGTGGCCAGGTTGTGGTGCAGGTTGACGACGCTGCGTTCGCGGTACGGGTTGGGCTTGGGTCCGGAGAATCCGCGCGTCTTCATGCCCCGTTGGACCGCGGCCATGTTGGAGAAGTCCTGGGGCAGCACCGTGCGCCACGCCGGATCGTCCTCGGCGGTGTACTCCCACTCGGTCTTCGGTTCCTGGCCCGCCGGGAACAGTTCGTAGACCGCGGCTTCGAAGATGCACTTGTCCGGGTCGTCGCCGAAGGGCCTGGCGCTGTAGCAGAGCATGTTGTTGAGCGCGTGACCGATCTGGAAGTTGGGAAAGATCTGCCATGCGGTCCCCGCGGCGGCGACCACCTGCGGGTCCACCGTCGGCCACACCACTCCGCGTTCGGCGTCGTAGTTCCTGGCCGATTGCAGCCAGTGCTTGAGGACCTGATCGGCCGGCGTGCCCTCCGGCAGTTCGGCGACCAGCCGATTCGCGGCGTCGACCAGGGTTCTCGTGGTGTTGGTGTTGGCGTTCTCCCAGGTGAAATTCTGTAGTTCGGCCGTGGACATGCGGGCGTCCGGCCCGGCCCCGAGCCGCAGTTTCGCCTGGTTCTCCTCCATGCCCTTGGGTGCGTCGTAGCCGATGTTGCTGTGCTTTCCCTGGGCGCGTGACCATCCGAGGAAGTTGCCGAAATTCATGAACTCGGGGTGGGTGTAGGGCACGTGGTAGGTCTCCATGAAGGCCTCCAGCGCGACCTTCCAATTGCAGTCGAAGACCAGCCAGCGCCGCCAGCGGTAGCGCATGTTCTCCAGCTGGAACGGATCGAGCAGGCTCGCGGCCGGTTCCAGGTAGTCCCGCAGCGGTTCGGCGTCGGGGTCCATGTTGATCCAGATCCAGCCGCCCCAGGTGTCGACCCTGACCTCGGAGAGCCGGGTCTTGTCCGGGGTCAGACCGCGCGGCCAGTCCTGCTGCTCGGCCGCGAAGGTGTTGTTGCCCTCCAGGTCGTAGCGCCAGCCGTGGAAACCGCAGACGAATTGCTTGCAGCTGCCGTGTGTATCGTGCGCGTAAGGGGCGGTGTCGACCAGCCTGCGACCTCGATGCGAGCAGACGTTGTAGTGCGCGCGAAGGGTGTCCGGCCCCGACCGCGCCACGATGATCGAGTCGTCGAGGATGTCGTAGGTGAGGAAATCTCCGACCTTCGCCAATTCCTCGACCCGGCCGACCTGCTGCCACACCTTGGCCCACAGTTTGTCGCGTTCGGCTCGGGCGTACTCCTCGGACAGATAGGCCTCGACACCGATCGTGCGCGGTGTCGACAGCGCTTCTTCGGTTGCGGCGACCGCGGATTCGATGTTGTCGACAGTGTCGGTCATGGCTTCTCCTCACGGGTGATGGCGGCTCGGAACGCGGCGTCCTCGAGGAACAGGGAGGTGTGGTCGGCGTCGAGGTGGGTCCACTTGAGGTCGAGCCCGCCGTCGACCAGCAGGGTCTGGCCCGTGATGTAGGTCGACAGGTCCGAGAGCAGGAACAAAATCGCGCCCGCCTGCTCGTCGGGTCGACCGCGTCGACCCATGGCGATGGCGCGGCGGTCCCGCTCGGCGTCCTCGCCGACATAGGTGGCCGAGGCCGGGGTCTTGGTGACTCCGGGGGCCACGGCGTTCACCCGGATTCCGTCGGCGGCGAGTTCGACGGCCAGCGTCCGGGTCGCGGCCACCAGCGCGGCCTTGGCTGTGCCGTAACCGATATGGAACGGCGCGGTGTTCATCCCGCTGATCGAGGAGATCGAGACGATCGAGCCGGGGCGCTGTCGTGCTTTCAGTTCGGCGGCGACAGCCTGGCTCATGAAGAACATCGTTTCCAGGTTCTGGGTGAACAACGCGCGCCAATCCGCGCGGCTCACCCGCAGCGCGGGCATCCACGTCGCCGGTGCGGCACCGCCCGCGACATTGACCAGCCCGTGCAGCTCGCCCTCGGTCCTGCGGATCTGTGCGAGCACCGTGGCGATGCCGTCGTCGGTCGAGGCGTCGGCGGCCACCGGTACGATCGAGAGCCCCTGCGCCACCAGTGGATCGAGGTGGGTGGCGAGGTTGTCCGGAGATCGGCTCACCGCGATCACGGTGGCCCCGGCCCGTGCGACCATCTCGACCACCGAGGTCCCGATCCCGCCGCCCGCCGCACCGGACACGACGACGACGCGTCCGGTGAGATCGGTCGGCACGGCCCGGCTCATGTCGTGGGTCGCAGCGCGAGCACGCTGCCCTCGGCGTCGGCCGACAGATAGAGCGTGCCGTCGGGTCCGGCGGTGATCCCGGCGAAGGGGCCCTGCGGTCCGGAGAACGGCGGCAATCCGCGCAGCGGTTTGGGCGTGACTCCGGGCGGAGCGCCGACCGGCAGGTTCTGAGCGAGCGTGGTGCGCACCTTGGTCGCCAGATCCACGCTGATCAGCGACTTGCTGCCGACGTCGACGACATAGAGCGTGCCCGCGCGCACCAGGATTCCCTGAGGCTTCTCGAGTCCGTCCACCACCGTGTCCACGCCGGCGCTACTCACCGAAACGATGCGTCCCGCACCGGATTCGGCGACCAGGCAGGTCCCGTCCGGTGTGAACGCGACGCCGATCGGCTGGTGCAAGTCGGCGGCCAGCTGTTCGACGCGGCCGCCGGATCGCACGGCCAGCACCCTGCCCGTGCCGAACTCCGCGGCGACGATGTCGCCGTTGGGTGCGACCGCGACACCGTAGAGCTGGTCGAGTTCGTCGGCCAGCACCTCGCTCTCCTGGGTCGCGGGCCGGTAGCGCGTGATCTGACCGCCCGAGGTGGTGACGATGAATTCGCCTGCGCCGACGGCAGTTACGCCGCGGATGAAGCCCGGATAGCCGGGGCTGAACAGCATCCCCGCGGTCTCCGGCGCGCGCCCCGGCCGCAGGACATAGAAGTAGGTGCCGTCGGCGACATAGAGTTCACCGCCGCTGTCGACGGTGAGATCCAGCGGCCAGTTCAGGCCGCCGGGCAGGGTCGTGCGGGTCCGGCCGCCGTCGAGGATCTCGGTGATCTCGCCGGTGAAGTTCGAGACGAACAGCCTGCCGTCGACGAAGGTGCAGTTGTCCAAACCGGGGTTCAGCGTGGCCAACACGGTGCGCTCACCGGTACGGGGATCGATGCGCAGCACCTCGCCGGTACTGACCTGGGTGGAGACGATGTTGCCCGCCGCGTCGAACTTCACCGAGTCGGGGACACCGAGATCGCCGACTACTCGTTCGGGTTCGCCGCCGAGCGGGTCGATGCGCCAGATGTCGTTGGTACCCATCACCGGGTAGTAGAGGAGCCCGTCGGGACCGACCTCCATGGCATTGGGCATCGCGAGGTTCTCCGCGAGAATGCGGGGCTCACTGCCGTCGGTGAACAGTTCCATCAGTCGCCCGCCGACGCGACATTCGTTGACGAACAACCTGTTCTGATGCACGGTGATGCCGTTCGCGCTCGGCAGGTCGTCGCGCAGTACCCGAGTGTGGCCGTCGGCGTCGCGCATGCTGACGCGCCCGTCCATCACCTCGGTGGCGAACAGATTGCCCTGGTCGTCGAAGGCCAGATCGTCGGGCGCGATGATGTCGCCGCCCTTGGCACTGATCGTCTCGAGTCGACCGGTCGTGATGTCGAGTGCGCTGATCTGGCTGCCGGTCACCTGGGCGACGTAGACGCGCCCGTCGGGGCCGGTGCGCAGACCGTTCGCGCCGAAGAGTCTGCTCGGGGGAGTGAGGCGTTCCAGACTCCACCCTTCGGCGAGGCTCATTGCTGTGGTGCTGATGTAGCGCGCCCCTTGCGTCACGGTGGGGCCTCCTCCGGGGTGAGAGCGACGTGGTCCGCGAGGGGTGGCGTCGCACTCGGCCGGATCGCCGGATCGTGATGCGGACCACTTCATCGGTGGATCGGAGCCTGCCAGCAAGTGGTGAGCATTACAAGTATTGTTATCCTTGTAAGGATTGTTTAGCATGCGCGACGGGCGAGAATCACAATCTCATTTGCTGCAAGTCGCACTCTACCGCTGTTGACGTGCGCTTTTGTGAAGAATTGTCAGGAGATCTAGGCGCACGCGGGCGCCGAGTTCGGCGACAGGGGCGGCGACGCACGGATGGTGTCCGTCAGCTGGGGTGAACGCAGCGCCGTGCGGCCGCCGAGCATCGTGGCGGTAGCGACGGCCTATCCGGGGTTGATGGTGTTGTGCCCCAATATGATCCGGCAAGCGGCGCAGCGTGATTCGAACGCGCGAAGTCGGGGGAGTTCGACCGGGTCCGCGGGTGCGGCTAGAGGCGTGCGCGGTGGCTTGACTGGATCGACTGGCGCGACATGGCCGACGAGGCGTTGACGACGCCGCCGTCGAAACGTTCGAGCACCACTGCCTGCGTCGCGGCCAGGTGTGCGCGCGCCAGCCGCTCGGCCTCCTCCGCCCGACCCGCGGCGATTTCCTCGACGAGCCGGCGATGGAAGCGCACGGCGTCGTGCGCATCGGCCTCGGAGGGGTACTCGCCCCGTCGGGTCGTCGCCTCCGCCCAGGCTTGCTCCTGTGCTGACCACAGGGCCACGAGCGTGCTGACGACGTAGCGGACAGTCACGTTCGGCGTGAACGAGACGACGAGATCATGGAACTCGCGGGCGGATTGCGTGAAGGCCACGCCGTCGCCGACCATGGTGGCCGAGGCGTCGACAGCGGCCTCGAGGGCGGGGACGACCACCTCGGCGCGGTCCTCGCGCCGGGCGCATTCGGCGGCGCACATCGGCTCGAGCGCCTGGAGCCCGGACGCGAGATCGCCCAGGGTCACACGGGCGCCCTGGAGGGCCAGGCCGAGGTGATAGGCCGCCGAGACCTCGTCGGGTCGGTGTACCTCGGCGCCGCCGACATTGCCGCGCCGGACCGTGACCAGGCCCTCGGTCTCCAGGATGCGCAGCGATTCCCGGATCGAGGGATAGCTGACGCCGAAATCCTTGACCAGTTGATCCTGGGTCGGGAGACGGTAGTTGTCGTCGGAGAGGATGTGGTCGCGCAGTTCCGCCGCGACGGTTTCCGCGATACGGCGCTGCGGAACCCGGCCCCGTCTCGGGGTGGTCAACGAACCCGCCGATCGTCCATGGCGGGAGTGTAATTGATCGCGGGTCAACCATTCAAGTATTGCTATCCTTATTATGTCAAATATTGCTATCCTTATGAGGATTGACTACAGTCCGATCATGGATTTCACGATGGGTACGGCTGCCGGGGATCTGCGGGGGGAGCTGCGCCGACTGGTGGACGAGCACGTCCCGGCCGAGTTTCTGGGGGCCTTCACCGACGATCCGGCCGATTTCGCTGCTGCCCAGCGGTTTTCCCGTCTGCTCGCCGAACGGGGTCTGCTCTGCCTGGCCTGGCCCGCCGAGTTCGGCGGCCGCGATGCCTCCCTCTGGGAACAGACAGTGGTGCGCGAGGAGATGTGGGCGCATCACGAGCCGCGCGGCGCGCAATACATGGGCGTGAACTGGGTGGGGCCGACGATCATGCGACACGGCACCGCGGCCCAGCAACGGACCCATCTACCCCCGATCGCGCGCGGGGAGGTGATCTGGTGTCAGGGTTTCAGCGAGCCGGATTCGGGCTCGGACCTGGCGTCGTTGCGCACGGCTGCCCGTCGCGACGGTGACGGTTGGCGGATCTCCGGCCAGAAGGTCTGGACCTCCTACGCCGCGATGGCCCAGTGGTGCTTCCTGCTCGCCCGGACCTCGACCGGGGAACGCAAGCAGTCCGGTCTGACGATCTTTCTTGTCCCGATGTCCAATCCTGCCATTGTCGTTCGCCCGATCCGCTCCATGATCGGCCCGCACCACCTCAACGAGGTCTTCTTCGACGATCTGCGGGTGACCGAAGCCGATGTGCTCGGCCCGGTCGACGAGGGCTGGAAAGTGGTCCAGGAGGTGCTGGCCTTCGAGCGGGTCGGTATCGCCCGCTACGCCCGGTGCGAACGTCTGCTGCGCGCCGCGCCCACGGCACTCGGTGACCGGTGGGACGAACTGCCCGCCGAACTGCGTGGCCGGTGGGCGCGCATGTTGACCCATTGCCGACGGGCTCGGTTGCTCGCCTATCGGGTGCTGTCGCTGCAACGCGTCGGCCAGGTACGTCCCAGCGACGCCGCGGCCTATCGGATCGCGGTGACCACCCTCGACCAGGACAGCGCCGAGGTGCTGGTGGAGATCGCCGCCTACGCCGGATCGACCGAATCCTCGAATGATCAACGGCTCCAACGCTTCCGCCGCGAGTGCGAGGAACACTGGCGCTATTCGCAAGCTGCGACCGTGGCCTCGGGAAGTATCGAGATGCAGCGGATCCTGCTGGCCCGAGCATTGCTGGCCGCGTCGTGAACATCGACCTGAGCGCGGATGCGCTCGAGTTCGGCTCGCAGGCCTCGCGCGCGTTGGAAGCGGCGGGCGGTGACCAGCTTGTTCAGCTCGCGGAGCGGGAACCGGGACGGCGCGAGAGTTTGGTCGCACCGGTACTGAGTGGACTGGGTGCCTGGGACCTCGACCCGCGCAACGATGCCGACGAGCTGGAGGCCGCGGTCGCGCTGTGCCGTAGCGCGGGGTACTGGGCTGTGCCCTATCCGCTGGCCGAACGGCTCTCGCGGCCCACCGATCTCGATGTCGACGGCCTGCTCGTGATCGCCGACCACGGCCCCGAAGCGCCCGTCGCCGACCTCGAATTGCGATGGGCGGCAGTGACATTGTCGGGCCGCCGCAGCAGTGTAGCGGTAGGACCGTCGCGACCGCCACGCGGCTCGGCGTTCGTGACCTCGCTCGAAGTGGGGTATCTCGACGACGACGGCGCGGCCGACGTGGCACTCGGGCTGGTGCTGCCGTGCTGGACATTGCTCGGCATGCTCGACCGCGCGATGGATCTCACCCGCGCCCACGTACTGCTGCGTGAGCAGTTCGGCAAGCCGCTCGCGCAACTGCAGGGTGTGCAGTTCCAGCTCACCGAAGCCGAGGTGGAGCGCACCGGGCTCGACGTGCTGGCGAAGTACGCGCTGTGGAGCATCCAGGTGGGCCGCGTCGAGGCACTCGACGACGCACTCGCGCTGCGGTCGGCCGCGATCGAGGCGGCCGAGATCGTCTTCCGGGTGGCGCACCAGTTGCACGGCGCGATCGGTTTCTGCGACGAGTCGACGCTGTCGTGGCTCTCGCGCTACAGCTTGCCGCTGCGGCGTTTGCCGCTCGGATTGTCGGGCACCGGCGACGCGTTGACGCGGCGCATCGGGCGCGCCGGCCTGACCGGGTTGTTCGACGAGGACCCCGCGGAGGTGGCCGGGTGAACTACGACCTGCCCGACGAACTGATCGTGGAGTGCGACGGCCCGATCCGCACCGTGGTGATCAACCGACCCGGTGAGCTGAACGCGGTGAACAAGGCTCTGCACTGGGCGCTCGCGAATGTCTGGCGGCAGCTCGCCGCCGATCCCGCAGCCGGGGTCGTGATCCTCACCGGGGCGGGCCGAGCCTTCAGTGCGGGCGGCGATCTCGACTGGATCACTTCGTTCCTCGACGATCCCCTCGCACGCGACGAGAGCATCAGGGAGGGGGCGCAGATCATCGAGGAGATGCTGCGCTTCCCGCTGCCGGTGGTCGCGGCGGTCAACGGACCGGCGGTAGGGCTCGGCGGCAGCCTCGCGGTGCTGTGCGACGTGGTGCTCATTTCCGAGCGCGCATACCTGGCCGACCCGCATGTCGCGGTCGGCCTGGTCGCCGGTGACGGCGGGGCCGCGTTCTGGCCCTTGCTCACGCCGATCCTGCGGTCGCGGGAGTTCCTGTTCACCGGTGACCGGATCAGCGCGGCCACCGCCGTCGAGTTCGGGCTCGCCACGCGCAGCACCGCTCCCGACGCGCTGCTCGCCGAGGCGCATTCGCTGGCTCGACGGTTGGCCGCGTTGCCACCCGAGGCCGTGCGCGGTACCAAACGCATCGTGAACATGTACCTGTCCCAGGCGCTCGGCGGTCCGATGCAGGCCGGTTTCGCGGCGGAGGTCGCCACCATGGAGTCCGCCGCGCACCGTGACCGGCTGCGCGCGCTGCACGAGCAGGCGCGCAGCCGGTGACGGGGGAGTCTCGGACTCTCGACGACTTTCGCACCGAGGTCCGACAGTGGTGCCGGACGAACATTCCCGTCGACTGGCGCCGGGCCCAGACCGGCGTCTCGGACCGGGAGTTCGTCGAGTTCCAGCAGTCCTGGTTCCAGCGATTGCGGGCCGCCGGGTTCGCGGTGCCGCACTGGCCGAAGGAATACGGCGGCGGGATGTCGTCGGCCGAGCAGGTGGTGCTCTATCAGGAACTCGCCGCCCACGACGCGCCCCGGCTGGTATTGGCTTTCGTCTCGATCCACCACGCGGCGGCCACCCTGCTCGCCGCAGGGACCGAAGAGCAACGCCGACGCCACCTTCCGGCCATCCTGGATGGCGAGATCTGGTGCCAGGGCTTCTCCGAGCCCGGCGCGGGCTCGGACCTGGCCGCGCTCACCACCAGCGCGCGCCGAGGACCCGACGGTTATGTCGTCAACGGGCAGAAGCTGTGGGCCAGCGGCGCGCAGTACGCGGATTGGTGTCTGCTGCTCGCTCGGACCGATCCCGATGCCCCTGCACGACAAGGTATTTCGTATTTTCTGTTGGATATGCGGTCACCCGGCGTCGAGGTCAGGCCCATCCGTCAGGCGACGGGGGAGTCGCACTTCTGCGAGATCTTCCTCGACGACGTGGTCATCGCGACCGACCGGCTGGTCGGCCGGGAGAACACCGGGTGGCAGGTCGCACAGCGAACCTTGGGCGCCGAACGCGGCATGACGATGCTCGAACTGGCCGAGCGACTCGGCAACGGGGGTTTCGGCCGACTGGTCGAGAGCTGTCCGCTCGATGACCCCGTGGTGCTCGACCGTCTCGCGGCACTCGAGATCGAGCTCACCGGGCTGCGCGCCCTGTGCGCCGACTTCGTCGCCGAGGCCGCGCCCGGCCCGGCCGACGCGTCGATCGTGAAGCTGTACTACAGCGAGTTGCTGCAACGCATGACCGACTTCGGCACCGAGGTGGCGGGGCTTGCCGCGCACACCGAGCTGCGAAAGCCACTGTCGAGCGGCTGGGAATCCGGTGCGTGGATGCTGGATTTCCTCGGTTCGTGGGAGTGGACGATTCCGGGTGGCACCAGCGAAATCCAGCGCACCATCATCGGTGAGCGCGGCCTCGGCCTACCTCGCGAGCCCAGGGGGAAATGATGAACTCGAACCACGCCGACGACCTCGCCGAGCTGCATGCCGAGGTAGCCGCGGTAGCGCGGGAACTGCTCGCCGACTCCGCACCCCGCTGGGCGACGATCGCGCGAGCGGGCTGGCCGGGGCTGGAAGTATCGGCGGCGTTCGACGGCGCCGACGCCGGCTTCGCCGAGGTCGCTGTGGTTCTCACCGAGATCGGTCGGGCCGCCGCGTCCGGCCCGTACCCGGCGGTCGCGGCGCTCGCTGTCGAAGCCCTCAATCATGCTGTGCCGACACCGGATAGGGACCGACTCCTGCGCGAGACTGCTGCGGGTGCGGTCGTCCCGATCCTGGTGCTGGCAGGAGGGACTATGGGGGAGAAGGGGTTTCGGATCGAGGACTCACCGCGGGGACCGCTGCTGCGCGGCGCCGCGGAGTTTGTCCTCGACGCACCCGACGCGGGGCGGCTGCTGATCCCCGCTGTCGATCCGGCGGGCGAGGTCGTCCTCATCGACCTCGACCCCCGCGCGCGTGGACTGCTCGTCACCGAGCGACCGGTGCTCGATGCCACCCGGAGCCTCGGCGACATCGTCGCCGAGGAGGTCGCGGTATCACCGGAGTCGTTGTGGCACTTCGAAGACGGATATCGGGCCGATGCGCTGGGCCGACTGCGTGATCGGGCCGCCGTCGCGGTGGCCTGCGACAGTCTCGGCCTGAGCCGGGCCATGCTCGACGCCACCGTCGCCCACGTCGCGGTGCGAGAACAGTTCGGCCGCGCTATCGGGTCGTTTCAGGCCGTCAAGCACGCGTGTGCCGACATGCTCGTGCAGGTGACGGTCGTGGGGAAGCTGGTCGACGCGGCGGTACGCGCGGTCAGCTCCTCCGGTGCCGATGCGGCGACCTCGGCCTCGATGGCCAAGTCCTACGCGTGCGCGACGGCGGTGGATATCGCGGGCAAGGCGATGCAGTTGCACGGGGGAATGGGCTACACCTGGGAGAGCGGCATCCATGTTTATCTCAAGCGGGCCGCGCTCAACCGGTCGCTGTTCGGTTCGCCCGCCCAGCATCGGGCCCGGCTGGCCCGGCGGTATTCCGTTCAGACGCCGCACCGTTGGGGCGCCTGAACGGCAAGTCGCTCACGACCGCAGGCGCGCCTCTGCCAGCTCGCGCAGGTCGCTGGACTTGATCTTGGCGCTCCCGGTGAGCGCGATGTCCGCGTCGTCGAAGAACAGCACGTGCCTGGGCACTTTGTAGCTGGCGAGCCGGTCCCGCAGGAAACCACGGATCTCCTCGGCGAGCGGACTCGCGCCGTCATGGGGCACGATGCACGCGACGACGACCTCGCCGAGCGTCGGATGAGCGACGCCGACGGTGCGGGTGACCTTCACTGCGGGATGGTCGGTCAGGGCGGCGTCGACCTCGAGCGGCGAGACATTGGCCCCGCCGGTCTTGATGATGTCGGTGAGCCTGCCCTCCCAGTACAGCCGACCCGTCTCGTCGAGGTAGCCGCCGTCGCCGGTGTGGAAGTACCCGTCGGCGTCGAAGGTCTCCTCGCGGCGGACGCCGAGATAGCCGAGCATGAGAGTGGGTCCCTTGACGCAGATCTCGCCGCGTGTGCCGCGTGCCGTCAGGGTCCCGGTGAGCGCGTCGACGATCTTGATCGTCATGCCGGGCAGCGCGATACCGCTGCTGCCCGCATGGACCTCGGTCGGCGTATCCGCCGGGAAACAGGTGGCGATGGTGAAGGTTTCGGTGCACCCGTAGGCGCGGCCGGGTTCGAACCACTTCGTCGACACCGTCGGGTGTCGCGCGATCGGGGTGTGGAAGTCCACGAACCGCATGCCGCTCAGATCGACGGTGTCCCAGTTGGGCGCGCCCTCGAGTTGAGCCCACTGGTGCGGCCAGGCGACCGGGAAGTTCACCCGCCGCGTGGCCATCAGCTCGAGCGCCTCGACGGCCTCGAAGGTCGGTTGCAGAATGAGGGCGCCGCCCGCGGCGAGCGTCGAGCCGAGCGCCTGCGCGAAATTGCCGGACCAGAAGAAGCCGTTGGCGGCCCAGCACCGCACGTCGTCGGCGGGCCCGAAGCCGAACAGGCGTTGGAAACGCCACATCTGGATCGTCACCCCCGCATGGGCGCTGAGGATGCCCTTCGGGGTGCTCGTCGAGCCCGAGGAGAAGAACAGCACCGCGGTATCGCTGGGCCGCACCGCCGCGGCGGTGGCCTCGACCAGGTCGCGAGCGGTGCCCCGACCACGGGCGAGAAACGCGTCCCACGTGTCGATCGCGGTGCCCGCCGCCGCCTCGCCGATCATGGCGAGTCCGCGCAGGAAGGGGTATTCCGCCGAGTGCAGGGCGCCCGGCGTCGCCTCGGCAATCTTCGGTTCCAGCTCGGTCAGCACCGCCGCGAAGTCCTTGTCGGCCACGGTGCGCTCGAACAGCAACACCGAGACGCTGGACTCCCGCAGCAGGAAGTCCAGCTCGGCGCGCGTCGAGAAAGTGCTCAGGGCGACGGCGACGCCGCCCGCGAGTGCCGTGCCGAAGACCGCGGCGATCCACTCGGGGCGGTTGGTCATCAGGACACCGACCCGGCCGTCCTTGCCCAGACCGCAGGCGCGCAGCGCCATGGCCACTTCGACGGCCCGCTCCCACAGATCGCTGTAGGTCCAGCGGATGTCGCCGTCGGCGGTCCGCGCGAGCACCGCCTCGCGGTCGCCGTAACGCTGGGTCACCTCGCGCAGGAACCCGGGCAGGGTGAGCGGTCCGAGCCCCGGTTCGGCGCTCAGGTCGGGACCCGTCACAAGCGAAACAGCTTGTGCGGATACGGTTTCGGACTCCACGCCCATCATCGGCCTCTCTGCGGATTGTCTCGGCGCCGTCAGAACGGCAGCTCGACCTCGGCGGTGCAGTCCACCAGCACGCCCAAGTCCTGATTGGTGAGGCGCAGCTTGATCTGCACGATCGGAACGCCCCACGCCGACTCGGCGTCCTTACCGATCACCTCGGCGTCGAAGTAGGTCACATCGCCCTCGAAGGCGGGCAGGCGGAAGTTCGCCTTGGAATGGCGAACCATGCCGTCGTAGCCGGCCCAGTAGGCGAGATAGTCGGTGCACCAGGCGCCCATGGTGGCGCCGTAGCCGTAGGCGCGCGCCATCCCGACCTCGCTGGCCTTGCCCGCGTCGATATGGCCACGCGACGGTCCGACGTAGAGGCCGTCGCGCTTGCGCGGATCGATCTTGGCCCCCTCCTCGTCGAAGGCGAAGCCCTCCACCCAGCCCGGATCCTGATACACCCAGGGGTCGGCGATGCCGGGCGGGGCGACCCAGCCGAAGGTGCCCCAGATGTTGAACAGGAACGCCCGGTACTCGGTGGTGAAGCTGGCGACCGTGTGCGGTCCGATCACTCTGCGTGGCAGGGTGTCTCCGACCTTCACCTCGTCGAAACGCGGTGAGACGCCGTGTCGATTCGACATCAACCAGTCGGTGCGCAACGCGTCGACCGAGGCGAGTTCGGCCGGGGTCCAGCTCTTCACCGTGCCGAACTGGTTCTCGTAGAGACCCCGCTCGGCGGCCTCGGCGGCGAGATAGCGGATCGCGGTGGACCGTTCGCGTGCCACCAGCACGCCGTGCTGATTGGTGTGGGTGGTGTCGCCGCGCGAGAACATGGTCGGCCCGGCGAATTTCGTGTCGGCGACCTTGTAGTCGTGGAAGCGGCGCTGCTGGAACAGGGTGTCGCCGGGCCGCACCGGGCAGCCGTAGAACCACCATTCCTCGCCACCGAAGATCAGGTGACTGCCGGGAATGTGGCCGACACACGCCGGCGCCGCGCCGTGCCCGTAGTCGAGGGCGACGGCGATCGACTGCGGTGCCACGAGTCCGCCGAAGCGGGACTCACGGGCGAATTCGTGATCCCAGTGCACCGGATTGGGGTAATCCATCGCCATCACCCAGCGACGAATGTCGGAGGTGCTGCACGGATCCCACAGTTGGCCGCCGCCGATCGGCTGGCCGACCCGGTGGTCGACGTCGGACAGGTCGAGTTCTGTGATCGCGGGTCGGTCCGGCTTTGTGCTCACAACTGCTCCTGAACTATCGATTGACGTCGACGACGATGCGACCACGCACCGTGCCCGCGATGAGCCGTTCGGCGGCGGCGATCGTGTCGGCCAGCGCGATCTCCTCGACGATCTCCTCGATGACGTCCGGGGCGAGGTCTCGGGAGAGCCGCGACCAGGCGGCGTCTCGTCGCGATCGCGGCGCCATGACGCTGTCGATGCCGTACAGGGTGACCCCGCGCAGAATGAACGGAGCGACCGAGGACGGGAAATCCATGCCCTGGGCCAACCCGCACGCGGCGACGGCGCCGCCGTAGCGGGTCTGGGCGCAGGCATTGGCCAGGGTGTGACTCCCGACCGAGTCGACGACGCCCGCCCAGTGTTCCTTCTGCAGGGGTTTGCCGCCCTCGGCCAATTCGGCGCGGTCGAGCACCGTGGCCGCGCCGAGGTGACGCAGATAGTCGGCCTCGTCGGTCTTTCCGGTCGCGGCGGCCACGGTGAAGCCTGCCGCGGCGAGCAAGGCGATCGCGATACCGCCGACCCCGCCGGTCGCGCCGGTGACCAGGACCTCGCCCTGCTCCGGTCGTACGCCGTGGTCGAGCAGAGCGCTCACGCACAGACTCGCGGTGTAGCCCGCGGTGCCGATCGCCATCGCCTGGCGGGAGGTGAACGCGGCGGGCAGCGGTACGAGCCAGTCGCCGTCGAGGCGGGCGCGCTGGGCGAGGCCGCCCCAGTGGGTCTCCCCGACGCCCCAGCCGTTGAGCACCACGCGGTCGCCCTTGGTCCAGTCCGGGTGCGCGCTGTCGGTGACGATGCCGGCGAGGTCGATGCCGGGCACCATCGGAAAGCTGCGCACCACGGGGGATTTGCCGGTGATCGCCAGTGCGTCCTTGTAATTCAGCGTCGAGTACTCGACTTCGATGTCGACGGTGCCTTCCGGGAGCGCGGACTCGGCCACGCTCGTCAGCGCGACTCTTCGTCCCGCATCGTCCTTTTCGATCAGCACCGCGGAGAACATCGCCGCCATCGTGTCGTCCATGGCGAGCACATTACTTCAATCCTATTAAGGATAGCAATGCTTGACTGTTCAAGGGTCAGCGTGCGGTCCAGCCGCCGTCGACCACGATCGTCTGGCCGGTGACGTAGCTGCCCGCATCGCCCGCCAGCCAGGCAACGGCCCCGACGATGTCCTCGGCGGTGCCTTCCTTCGGCAGCGGAGTGTTGCGCCGCAGATACGCCGCGGCGCGCTCGCTCTCGTAGAGCGGCTCGGTGATCTCGCTGCGAAAGAAGCCAGGGGCCACCGTGTTCACCCGGATCGAATGCCGTGCCCACTGCACCGCGAGTTCGGCGGTGAGCCCGGACAATCCGGCCTTGCTCGCGGCGTAGGACGCCTGCGGGATGCCCGGGATGCCGACCAGGCCGCTGATCGAGGAGATGTTGACGATCGTGCCGCGGCCGAGCGTGCGCATATGCGGAAAGACCTGCTGCGACAGCCGCAACGGCGCGACGAGGTTGAGGTCCATGGTCGCGCGGATGGCGTCGACAGGTTCGTCCTCGGCGCGTTCGGTGGTGAACATCGTGCCCGCGGCGTTGATCAGGATCTCCGGTGGGCCGAGCGCGGCGACGACCGCAGGGACGATCGCCTCGAGGCCGTCGGCGCTGTTGAGCTCGGACAGATCGCACTCGACGGCGAATCCGTCGATCCGCTCGGCGATTTCGGTCAACCGGTCCCTGCGCCGGGCCACCACCGCGACCCGGGCACCGAGGGCGGCCAGGGCCGATGCCACCGCGGCGCCGAGTCCCGACGACGCGCCCGTCACGATCGCCACACGGCCGTCGAGGTCGAAAAGTCTTGCGGTGGTGGCGCGATCGGGTGTCATGGCGGTGTCCTCAGGCTTGGGTGGAGTGTGGTCGCCGGGCCGCGAGCGCCGGCAGTTTCGTCCGCTCGACCTTGTCCATCGCGTTGACCGGCAGGGCGTCGACCACGGACCAGATCTCGGGCACCTTGTATGGCGAAAGTTCTCGCCGGCACAGTGCGGTGAGTTCCGCGACATCGATCGTGGCACCGCCGCTCTCGACCACGGCGGCGACGCGGTGGCCGAGCCGGTCGTCGGCGATGCCGCAGACCGCGACCTTGGCGACAGCGGGGTGCGCGGCGATGACTCGTTCCACCTCGAGCGGATAGACGTTCGCCCCGCCCCGGATGATGACGAGCTTCTTGCGGTCGAGCACGGTCAGCCAGCCGTCCGCGTCGACGGTCCCGATGTCACCGGTCGGGATCGGACCTTGGTCCGGCGCTCGGATGCCCTCGGGTTCCCAGTAGCCCAGCATGGGCCGCCACCGGTCCGCCCACGGTCCGGTGGCGGTGCCGCTCAGGCGCAATTCACCGAGCTCGCCCGCCGGGAGCCGGTGGCCGTCGTCGTCGTAGGCCGCGACGGTGTACTGCGGCAATACCTGCCCGCAGGTTCCGGGACGCGGCGCGGTTCGCGGCGGGTCGATGGAGACGACGGTCGGCGCCTCGGTCAGGCCGTAGGTGACGCGGGGGAGGAGCCCGTGTGCCGCGTGGAACGCCTGGCGCAGCGATTCCGGGGTGTCGCCGCCGCCGCTCCACACCTCGGTGAGCGAACTGAGATCGAGGTCGGGGCGCCGGGCGAGATCGTAGAGCTGAGCGGGTGCGCCGTTCCATACGGTAATCCGGCGCGAGGCGATCCATTCGGCGACGCCGTCGACGTCGCGGCGATTCATCACGACGGCGCAGCCCCCCGCCTGTGCGGTGAGCAGGGTGGACAGGACCATGAGATTGAGAATGGTGAGCGGAAAGCTGTCACCCTTGCGCAGTTCGGGACCCCAGCCTCGGGTGGCGACGAGAGCCGCGCCGGGCAGGAGCAGGTTGCGCTGGCTGTGCACCACGGCCTTGGGCTGTCCCGACGTGCCGCTGGTGAAGGCGATGGCGGCAGGCGCGTCGACCTCGGTCTCGACGGGCGGTGCCACCGCGCCGGTGGTCATCAGCTCCGCCCATCGGTCGGAATCGACGCACGCGGACGAGGTCAATCTGCACTGGGGCCCGGCGAGCACGACCATCGGCGCGCAGAGGTCGTCGAGGTATCGCTGCTCGCTTGTCGTGAGCGCCTCGCCGATCCCCGCCCAGATCGCGCCGATTCGCTGCGCGCCGTGAAACGCCGCGACGATGTCGAGGTCGTTGGGCAGGCAGGCGGCGACCCGGTCGCCGGGCCGCACGCCGAGCGACCACAGTGCCCCCGCCGCCCGGTCGGCCCGATCGTCGAGTTCGGCATAGGTCCAGACGCCGGAAACCGCTTCCACCGCCGCGGCATCGGGACGGTCGCGGCGGGCGGCGTCGAGTACCGCGGCGATGGTCCCGGTCGCGCGCCGCGGCCGGTGGGAGCTCGGTGGGTCATAGCTGTCGATGTCATCCACGTTTCTTCCCTCTCTATCCTTGTAATGATTCATACTATAGGCTCGGTCCCGCTGTCCCGGAGTGCGCGCGAGCTCCTGGACATGGCTTCCGCCGATGCCGAATCCTCCCGGCCGCCAACGTCTTTCGGCTGCCGGTTCCCTGTGACGGAGGAGAGGTCGAGCCGTGATGGCACCTCGAACAACGACGCGCTCCGGACCACTGTCCGAGCTGCGTGTCCTCGATCTGACCGCGATGGTGATGGGCCCCTACTGCACCCAGATCATGGCCGACATGGGCGCGGACGTGGTCAAGATCGAACCGCCCGCCGGGGACAACACCCGCTACATCTCGGTCGGCCCCGACCCGACGATGGGCGGGGTGTTCGTCAATGTGAACCGGGGCAAACGCAGCGTGGTCCTGGATCTGCGATCGGAGTCGGGCAAGCAGGCGTTGCGCGCGCTGATCGTCGACGCCGACGTGTTCGTCCATTCGATGCGCGCCACGGCGATCGCCGGACTCGGATTCGACTACGCCGCGGTGTCGGCGATCAATCCATCGATCGTCTACACCAACTGCTACGGGTACGGCCGCGGCGGCCCCTACGCGAATTTCACCGCCTACGACGACACCATCCAGGCCGAGAGCGGCCTGCTCTCCGCGCAGGAGCAGCTGACCGGAACGGCGGGCTACGTCGGCACCATCCTGGCGGACAAGGTGGCCGGGTTGACGGCGCTGTACGCCACCACCATGGCGCTGTTCCATCGGGAGCGGACCGGGGAGGGGCAGGAGGTCGAAGTCGCCATGTTCGAGACCATGGCCGCGTTCATGCTGGTGGAACACGCCAACGGCGCGCTGTTCAGCCCACCGCTCGGTCCCGCCGTGTACCCCCGCGCTGTCACACCCAATCGCAAGCCCTACCGAACCAGCGACGGCGGCTATGTCTGCGCGCTGGTCTACAACGACAAACAGTGGTCGGCGTTCGTCGACGCCGTCCAGCCGCCGTGGGCCGGAGCGCACTTCGCCACCCTGGCCCAGCGCGCGGCCCGGATCGACACCGTCTACGGCCTGCTGAGCGAGACGTTCGCCGAGCGCACGACACAGGAATGGCTCGATCTGCTGCACGCGCTGGATATCCCTGCCGCTCCGGTCCGCACCCTCGACGAACTCTTCGACGACCCGCACCTGAACGCGGCCGGATTCTTCGAGACGGTCCAGACCGAGTACGGCGCGGTCCGCTTTCCCGGCCCGCCGACATGGTTTTCTCGCACACCCGGCCGGATCGCCACCGGCGCGCCGGGACTCGGCGCCCACACCACGGAAGTGCTCGACGAGATACAGCCCCATCATTCGACCGAAGAATTTGGAGAAGCAATGACCAGTATCGGAGAAGCCTTTCGCGCGCGTTCCTGGCTCTTCGCGCCGGGCGACAGCAGGCGGAAGATGGAGAAGGCCGCGGCGAGCGCGGCCGACATCGTCATCTTCGACCTGGAGGACGCCGTCCGTGACGCGGCGAAAGCCCAGGCCCGCACGATGATCGCCGATCTGCTCACCGCCCGCGCAGCGGACGCGAGCAGGCTGTGGGTGCGGGTCAACCCGCTCGACGGACCACACACTTTGGCCGATCTGGCGGCCGTCGTCCCGGCCGGGCCCGGCGGCATCATGCTGCCCAAGTCGCGCGGTCGTGCCGACGTCGAACTCCTCGACCACTATCTGAGCGCGCTGGAGGTAGCCGCCGGAATCGAACAGGGCTCGACCAAGGTCATCGTGTTGGTCACCGAGACCGCCGAAGCCATGTTCACCACCGGCTCCTACCGTGGGGCGCCCCGGGTGGTCGCGATGACCTGGGGTGCGGAGGATCTCGCCGATTCGGTCGGCGCCGCCGAGAACCGAAATCCGGACGGGAGTTACGGATTCACCTACGAGCTGGCGCGGAGTCTGTGTCTGCTCGGCGCCACCGCCGCCGGAGTAGCGGCGGTCGAGACCATCCAGGGCGATTTCCGCGACCTGGTCGGGCTGCGTGCCAGAGTCGAGCGGGTGCGCCGCGACGGTTACAGCGGCATGCTCGCCATCCACCCCGATCAGGTCGAGGTGATCAACGCGGCGTTCACCCCGTCGGCCACGGAATTGGCCGCGGCCCAAGAGATTGTCGATCTGTTCGCCGCCCATCCCGGCGTCGGTGCCATCGGTCATCGCGGCGCCATGCTCGATCGTCCGCACCTGGCCCGCGCGCAGGCGCTGCTGGCGTCGGGCGGACGCGCGTGAGCGTCCGCGCCGAGGTGACAGCTCTGGAGCTGGGTCGATACCTGCGCCACGGCGACCGCATCGTCATCGGTCAGGCGTGTGGCGAGCCGACCACACTGGTCGAGGCGTTGATCGCGGGTGGCCGCGAGATCGGCGGGCTCTCGGCGTTCATCGCCACCAGCTTCTCGGGACTGTTCACCCCCGAGACGGCCGACAGCTTCGCCCTGTCGAGCATGGGAGCGATCGGCACGTTGCGGTCGATGACCAAGGCGCACAAGCTGACCGTGATCCCGTGCCATGTGGGCCGGGTCGCGCCGATGATCGAGGCGGGCACGATCGGGTGTGACATCGCCTTCGTTCAGGTGAGCCCGGCCGACGCGCACGGCAACCACAGCCTCGGGCTGATCAGCGACTACGTCCGGGCCGCGGTCACCAAGGCGCGGGTCGTGATCGCCGAGGTGAACGAGCGGGTGCCCTTTACCCACGGCGCGCTGCTCGCGAGCTCCGACATCGACTGTGCCGTCAGAGTTTCGCGGGCACCGGTCGCCGTCGCGCCGACCGCCGCCGACCCGATCGACGACGCCATCGCGGGACACGCCGCGCACTACATCGGCGACGGCACCGTCCTGCAGGTCGGTGTCGGCGCCGTGCCGGACGCGGTCCTTCGACTCCTGCACGATCGCACGGATCTCGGGGTGCACTCGGGCATGATCGGCGACGGCGTCGTCGATCTCATCGAGTCGGGCGCGATCACCAACGCGCGCAAAGGCATCGACCGAGGAGTGTCGATCACCGGGGCGCTGATCGGCACCGAACGGCTCTATTCCTTCGCCCACCGCAACGCGCTGATCGGCATGCGCGCCACCTCCTATACCCACGACGCCGCCGTGCTGTCGACGCTGGACAACCTGGTTTCGCTCAATTCGGCGCTCGAGGTGGATCTGACCGGCCAGGTGAACGCCGAACAGAGCGGATCGGCCTATCTCGGCGGCACCGGTGGTCAAGTGGACTTCGTCCGCGCCGGCCTGCGCTCACCGGGTGGGCACGCCGTGATCGCGCTGCCCGCCACCGCGAAAGGCGGCACGGTCAGCCGGATCACCACGCGGCTGTCCGGGCCGGTGACCACCGCGCGCAGCGAGGTGGATGTGATCGTGACCGAATTCGGCGCGGCCGAACTCGCGGGCAGGTCGGTGGCCGAGCGCGCGCGCCGACTGATCGCCATCGCCCATCCCGACTTCCGGGCGGAGCTCGACCGGGCCGCCCACCTGATCCAGCAGCGAGGTTTCTGATGAACGACGCCGTGCTCTTCGACGCCAGGGCCGACGGCATCGCCGTGATCACCCTGAACCGTCCGGAAACCCGCAACTGTTTGGCCGCCGATGTGCGCGCGGGTCTGTACGCCGCGTGGGATCGCTTCGAGCACGATCCAGCGCTGCGCGTCGCCGTGCTCACCGGCGCGGGTGACAAGGCGTTCTGCGCGGGCGGCGATCTCAAGGAGATGGTGGACACCGGGATGCGGGTGCCGCCGCCCGAGCTGTTCCCGCTGCCCTACGACACCGTCGAGCTGTCCAAGCCCACGATCGCCGCGGTCAACGGCGCCGCGTTCGCCGGCGGCTGGATGATCGCCCAGGCCTGCGACCTGTGCGTGGCGAGCACGGCGGCGACGTTCGCGATCACCGAGGTCAAGGTGGGGCGCAGCTCGCCGTGGGCCGCGCCGCTGATTCATATGATCCCGCAGCGGATCATGATGGAACTGCTGCTCACCGGCGCGCCGATCACCGCGCGACGGGCCTACGAGGTCGGCCTCGTCAACCGCCTCGCCGAGCCGGGCGCGGTCCTGCGGGTGGCACTCGAACTGGCCGCCGAGATCCTGCGCGGCGCGCCGTTGTCGGTGCGGGCGGCGCGGGACACGGTCATGCTCGCCACCGAGATGGGTCGGTCCGACGCGCTGCGGGCCGCCAGGGACGCCGCCGTCGAGTGCTACGACAGTGCCGACGCGCAGGAGGGTCCGCGCGCGTTCGCGGAGAAGCGAACCCCGATCTGGCTGGGCCGCTGAGACATTCGGCTGGTGCCGCCACATATTCGGCTGGTGCACCGCGACATTCGCCTGGTGCCCGCGGACCGAATCCGGGCGAAGGGAATTCGGTTCCCCCGGCCCGGTTCGGGTGTCCTCGGTGGTCGTTCCATCGACCGTCGCGACCGTCAAGGTGTGCCGACCGTGGTCATTTCGGCGGGAATCGCAGCGCGCCGTCGAGGCGGATCACCTCGCCGTTGAGGTAGTCGTTCTCGATGATGGACTGCACCAGTTGCCCGTACTCCGGTGACTGACCCATCCGCTTGGGGTGGGGGACCTGCCTGCTCCAGTGGACCTCCAGCTGCTCGGCGGCCTTGCCGTAGGCGGGGGTGTTGAAGGTGCCGGGGGCGATGGTGACCACACGAATGCCCAGCGGGGACAGGTCGCGGGCCGCGACCAGGGTCATCCCGACCACGCCACCCTTGGCCGCGGCGTAGGGGAGTTGACCGATCTGACCCTCGTAGGCGGCGATCGAGGCAGTGTTGACGATGACACCGCGGCTGCCTTCGTCGAGCGGTTCCTGCTTGGCGATGGCAGCGGCCGAGAGTCGCAGCACATTGAACACAGCGGTCAGATAGAACTCGATCGTGGTGCGGAAACCGTCTAGCGCGAGTGGGCTGCCGTCTTTGCCGACGAGTCGTCCGCCGCTGGCGGGACCGCCGTGCGTGTCGACCGAAATCCGCAGGGGGCCGAGGGATTGCGCCTCTTCGATGGCGGCCTGAACGGACTCCTCACTGGTGGCATCGGTGTGCACGTAGCGGATGCCGAGTTCGTCCTCGAGTTCCTTGCCCTTGTCGTCGGCGACGTCGGCGACGACCACCTTCGCCCCCGCGGCGTGCAGGCGACGGACTGTGGCCGCCCCGAGCCCACCGGTGCCGCCGACCACGATGGCGGAACTACCACTGATATCCATGTTGTTTCCCTCTCTTGAAATCAGCACTCTCTTGCTGTGAGAATAATGTTCTCATGAACATTGGCATGATCCTAGACATGGCGGCCTCGGCCGGGAGTCGATCGGTGATCACGGTCGACGACCGCTCGCTGTCCGCGGCAGACCTGCTCGACCGCGCCCGGCGAGCGGCCCCTCGCTTCCATGAGCACCCCGCGGTGCTGTATCTGGGCGCGAACCACCTGGCCTATCCGGTAGCGCTGTTCGGCGCCGTGCTGGCCGGTGTGCCGTTCGTGCCGCTGAACTACCGGCTCGGCGATGCCCAGCTGAGCGCACTGCTCGAACGACATCCGGGCGCGCTGATCTTGCGACCGGAGGATCTGGACGCCCTGGTCGCCGTCGACCCCGCGCAGCCCGCCGCGCTGGAGCTGCCGACACCGTGGGACGCGGACTCGGTGGCGGTGATCCTCTACACCAGCGGCACCACCTCCGCGCCCAAGGCGGCGCTGCTGCGGCACCGCCATCTGATGGCCTACCTGCTCAACACCGTGGAGTTCGGGGCCGCCGCGACAACCGATGCGACGCTGGTTTCGGTGCCGCCGTATCACATCGCGGGGCTGACGAATCTGCTCTCGAACCTCTACGCCGGACGCCGCGTGGTCTACCTGTCCGCGTTCGACCCCGCCGAGTGGCTGGCCACCGTTCGCCGGGAACGGATCACGCAGGCGATGCTGGTGCCGACCATGCTGGCCCGCATCGTCGGCGAGGTCGAAGGGCCCGACGCGGGCACCCCGACCCTGGCGACGCTGGCCTACGGCGGCTCCCGGATGCCGCGCCCGGTCCTGGATCGCGCGCTTCGGGTGTTCCCCGAGACCGGTTTCGTCAACGCCTACGGACTCACCGAGACAGCGTCCTCCGTCGCGGTCCTCGGGCCGGAGGATCACCGTTCCGCCGCCACCTCCGACGATCCGCTCGTCCGCGACCGGCTCGGCTCGGTGGGACGTGCTCTTCCCGGCATCGAGTTCGAGATCCGCAGTGCCGCAGGTGAACCCGTCGCGGTGGGGGAGCCCGGGCTGGTCTTCGTCCGTGGTGAGCAGATCTCGGGTGAATACGGCGGCCGCAGCGCCCTCGACGCCGACGGCTGGTTCCCCACCGGCGATCTCGGCAAACTCGACGACGCCGGCTACCTGTTCATCGAGGGCCGTGCCGACGACACGATCATCCGGGGCGGGGAGAACATCGCGCCGGCCGAGATCGAGGACGTGCTCCTCGAATACCCCGGCATCACTGAGGCCGCGGTCGTCGGCGTGCCCGATCCGGAATGGGGTCAGCGCCTGGTCGCGGTGGTCGTCGGGGTCGGCGACGAAGCGCGGATCAAGCAGTGGGTCAAAGACCGGCTGCGCTCGTCCAAGACGCCCGACGCCATCGTGTTCCGCACCGAGCTGCCCAAGACCGACACCGGAAAACTATTGCGACGCAATCTTGTTGCCGAATTGGAGGATACCCATGCCTGAAGCAGTCATCGTCTCCGCGCTGCGCACGCCCATCGGGACCGCACGGAAGGGGACGCTGCGCGACACCGACGCCTTCACGCTGGCCGATCACGTAGTCGCCGCCGTGGCCGACGGCCTCGATCCGAGCCGGATCGACGATGTCATTCTCGGTGAGGGCCGCTACGGCGGCGGAGTGCTGGCCAGGCACGCCGCGGTCACCGCCGGGCTGACCACGGTGCCCGGCCTCGCCACGAACCGGCACTGCGCGGCGGGGATGGCGGCGGTGCAGTCCGCCGCGGCGAGCATCCGCGCGGGCATGGACCGGCTCGTCATCGCCGGTGGCGTGAACTCCGACTCCACCGCGCCGCGCCTTCGTTTCCGGGTGGGCGAGGACGAATGGCTCGAGCCCTGGACCTCACCGAGTCACCCCGATCGCCCGGGTGCGCCGAATCTGGACATGTCCATCACCGTCGGCTGGAACGCGGCGGTCAAAGCCGGTATCTCGCGCGCGGAGATGGATGCCTGGGCGTTGCGTTCGCACCGCAATGCCATCGCCGCCATCGACGAGGGGCGCTTCGCCGACGAGATCGTGCCGATCAAGACTCCGCACGGCCTGTTCGAGGTCGACGAGCACCCGCGACGCGACACCACGCTGGAGAAGTTGGCCGGGTTGAAGGTCCTGCACCCGGAGATCGAGGGTTTCAGCATCACGGCGGGCAATGCCGCGGGCGCCAACGACGGCGCCGCGGCCCTTGCCATCGCCAGCGATCGTCTCGGGCTGCCCGCACTCGGTGTGATCCGGGCCTGGGCATCGGTCGGGGTCGACCCCGCCGTCACGGGGCTGGCGCCCATCGAGGCGATCGCGAAAGCTGTTTCCCGGGCGGGTATTTCGCTGTCCCAGGTGAGTCTGTTCGAAATCAACGAGGCGTTCGCCGTGGTGCCCCTGGCCACGATCAAGGCACTCGACATCGATCCGGACCTGGTCAATGTCAGCGGCAGTGGATGCTCGCTCGGCCATCCCGTCGCGGCGACCGGTGCCAGGATGATCGCCACCCTGGTGCACGAATTGCGGCGCCGCGGTGGCGGTTTCGGTATCGCCGCGCTGTGTGCCGGCGGCGGAATGGGTTCGGCGACGGTCGTCGAGGTGGCCGCGCCCTGATCGGGGACCGGGTGGCCGCATCGGCCACCCGGTCGGTTCAGGCCTTGGCGAACCCGAAGGCGCAGAAGTCCCAGACTTCCCCCGCGGTGATCGGGTGCGCGGTGTCCTCGTCGGTGCCGCCCGCCGACTGTGCGGTGAACATGACCGTCTGCATCACCACGGCGGCCATGCGGCGCGAGTTGAGGTCGTCGCGCAGCGCACCCGCCTCCTTGGCCTGTTCCATCAGGTCGGTGAACAGCGACAGCAGTGGCGCGTGCGCGATCTTGACCTGAGCGGGATGCGAGACCAGTAGTTGCGGCGCGAAATCGGTGAACAGCGGACGCTGTGCGACCGGATCGGGCCTGCACAGTTCGAACAGCAACTCGACGGTGACCCGCAGGCGGTCCAGCGGCTCGGTCTTGCCCTCGGCGGCCGCCGCCAGTTGATCCGCTGTCCGGCCGAGCGCGTCCTCGAACAAGGCGAGCAACAGCTCGTGCTTACCGTCGAACTGCAGGTAGAAGCTGCGCAGTGACTGACGCGAGCGGTCGACCACTTCTTGCACGGTGAAGTCTGTGGTCCCCTTCTCGGTGATGATCGCCTGCGCCGCATCGAGAAACTTTTGCACCCGCTGCTCGGCGCGCAGTTTCGCCCCGCGGATGGACCGCTCGACGGCCCGCTGCTTCCAGGCGGGCTCTTCGCTGACGCTGGTCACGGTCGCCTCCATCCTCGGTTATGTGTGCAGAACATGGATGCACTGTACCGGAGAACGTCATATCCATCGGTGGTCAGCCCAGCGTGTCCGCGATCTTGGAGACCATTACTTTCTTCTTAAGAGAATGCTATTCTCCGTACTGTTATTGACGGTAGCTGGCAAGGAGGCCCTCCGGATGCTCGTGGAGTTCGACTCCGATCAACGGCTGTGGCAGGAGACTGTCCGCGCCGTTCTAGCCAAGGAGTGTCCGCCTGCACTGATTCGTGCGGTCGCGGACCAGGACGCCGATCCGGCCCCGCTGTGGCATACCTATGTCGAGCTGGGCTGGACCGAATTGATCGATGCCACCGACGCGGTGGAACTGGCCATCGTGCTCGAGGAGTTGGGCCGGGCCACCGACCCGACGCCCTATCTGGCCACGATGAGCCAGTTCGCGCCGCTCGCACCGGAATTCGCGCAGAGCGGTCGCTCGGGGACGGCCGTGTTCACCGGTGTCACGGTGCAACGCGACGGCGCGGACTGGGTGCTCAACGGCACCAGCCACCATGTCCTCGATGGTGATCGAGCGCAGCAGTTCGCGGTCGTCACCGATGTCGGGGTGTTCGTCGTGGAGGCGTCCGAGGTGATCGCCCGGCGCACAGAGGTGTTCGACCCGGTCCTACACATCGCCGACGTGAGCTTCGTCGGGGTACGGCTGCGCGACGACCGCCGGGTCGCCACCGTGCCGGAACGCGCTCGCCATCTCGCCCTGACCGGTCTGGCCTTGACCACGGTCGGTGCCTGCCAGCGCATTCTGGACCTGGTGCTCGAGCATGTGCGTACGCGTCAGCAGTTCGGCGTCGCGCTCGGCTCGTTCCAGGCGGTCAAACACAAGGCCGCCGACATGCAGATCGCCATCGAACGGGCAAGGGCGCTGGCCTATTTCGCGGCGCTGACCATCGCCGCCGATGATCCACGCCGCCGGATCGCGGCCTCGATGGCCAAGGCCGCCGCCGGTGAGTGCCAGTCCCTGGTCTTCCGGCACGGCGTGCAATTGTTCGGCGGCATGGGTTTCACCTGGGAAAACGACCTGCAATTCGCGCTCAAGCGGGCCAAGGCCGGCGAGCTGCTGCTCGGCGGCGCGCACACGCATCGGGCGCTGATCGCCGAGGAGTACCGTGCGACTGACTTTTGACGCCGACGTCGAAGCCTTCCGGGCCGAATTCGTGGCCTTCCTGGCCGAACACCTGCCCGACGCGGCGGTCGCGGGAGCGGACAGGGCTGGTTCCAGCGCCGACATTCCCGGTTGGGCTCGCGACTGGCAGCGTCGCCAATTCGACAGCGGCTGGCTGCTTCCCGGCAACTCCCCGGAATACGGCGGGCGCAATGCGACCCTCGTGCAGCAGTACGTGCACCTGGAAGAGCTGTCCAAGCGGCACATGTATCACAGCTTCAACCCTCAGGGGCTCGGCATCATCGCCGCCTCGCTGCTGTCCTTCGGCACCGAGGAGCAGAAGAAGAACTGGGCGGTCCGGATCCTGCGCGCCGAGATCACCGCGGCGCTCGGCATGAGCGAACCGGGCGCCGGGTCCGATCTGGCCGGTCTGCGGACCCGCGCCGTGCTCGACGGCGACCACTTCGTGGTGAACGGGCAGAAGGTCTGGACCTCCGGCGCCCACGACGCCGACGTGCTGCTCACTTTTGTCCGCACCGACCCGGACCTCCCTAAACACAAGGGGATCAGCGTGCTGCTGATCCCGACCGACACCCCGGGGGTGACGCGGCGGCCGTTCGCCTCGATCTGCGGTCCGCACGACCTGGACTTCAACGAGGTGTTCTTCGAAAACGTGGTGGTGCCCGCGGAGAACCTCGTCGGCCCGCTGCACGGAGGCTGGGGGGTGGCCAACGGTTCACTCGGCCACGAGCGCACGTTGTTGTGGCTCAGCTTCGCTGCTCGGCTGCGGGAACTGATCGAAGACTTCCGGCCGAGCACGGTGCTCGAGCGCGACCACTACGCGACGATGGTCATGGACAACCAGGCCTTGCGCCTGCTCGGCTCGGCGGCACTGGCCCGCGCGGCGCGCGGCGACCAGGACGTCGCCGCGCTGTCGGTGCTCAAGGTGTTCGGCTCCGAAGCCGTGCAGAGCGCGGCGGAACAGACCTTGCTCGCGGCGGGCTCGGACGGGCTCGTGCACCCGGCCGTCACCGCGCCGTTCAATCCGCTGAATCTGGACAACTTCTCGTGCAGTTGGTTCGAGCGCTACGCGCGTAGCTTCGCGGGCACCATCGCCGGCGGCACCTCGGAAATCCAACGCAACATCATCGCCGAGCGTGTGCTCGGTCTCCCTCGGAGCTGAGGAGCTCGCTGTGTATATCCGCTACGAAGTCGCCGACAAGATCGCGACCATCACCCTGGATCGGCCGGAGGCGGCCAACGCCCAGAACTCGGACCTGCTCGACGAACTCGACGCCGCGTGGACCCGCGCCGCCCAGGATCCCGAGGTCGCGGTGATCGTGTTGCGCGGCGAGGGCAAACACTTCTCGGCCGGTCACGATCTGAAAGATCGCTGGCCCTCCTCCGATGACATCACCCTGGAGTGGATCTACCAGAACGAGAGCCGACGCTACCTCGAGTACTCCCTGCGCTGGCGCAATGTGCCCAAGCCGTCGATCGCCGCGGTGCAGGGGCGGTGCATCGCCGGTGGACTCCTGCTGTGCTGGCCGTGCGATTTGATCGTCGCCGCCGACGACGCGCTGTTCTCCGACCCGGTCGTGCTGATGGGCATCGGCGGCGTCGAATACCACGGGCACACCTGGGAACTCGGCGCGCGCAAGGCCAAGGAGATCCTGTTCACCGGCCGCGCGGTGACCGCGACGGAGGCCGAACAGGTCGGCATGGTGAACAAGGTGGTGCCGCGCGCGGAGCTCGACGAGCAGACCCGCGCGCTGGCGACCAAGATCGCCGCGATGCCGTCGTTCGGCTTGCGGCAGGCCAAACGCGCGGTCAACCAGACGCTCGACGTCCAGGGCTTCTACGCCGCCATTCAGTCCGTCTTCGATGTGCACTCGACCGGTCACGGGAACGCGTTGAGCGTGAACGGCTTTCCGATCCTGATGGCGCTGGACGAGATGAAACAGAAGATCGAGTGATCCGTCGCTCATGAAGAGAGGTACCACCAATGCGAAATACACTGCGCCACAAGGCGATGGCCTGTTGCGGTCTCGTGGCGATCGCCGTCGTCACAGTCACCGGCTGTGGCTCCGACGACGAGGGTTCCACTAGTTCGTCGACTACATCGGCGGCCGCCACCTCGGCCGCGACCGCGGCGGCCGACCCGGCTGCGGTCAAGTCCATCACCGATGCCTACGTGCTGTTCTTCGACGGCAAGGCGCCGGCGGACAAGAAGGTCGCGGTCGTCGAGAAGGGCGCCGCGTTCACCCCGTTGTTGCAAGCCCAGGCGGCCAACCCGCAGGCCCAGAGCACCTCGGTCACGGTGGGTGGGGTGAAGCTGATCGACGCCGACAACGCCGACGTCACCTATTCGCTGCTCATGAACGGCACTCCGGTGCTTCCCGATCAGACCGGTCAGGCGGTGCGTGAGGGCGGCCAGTGGAAGGTCGCCGCGGCCACCTACTGCGCGTTGATGGCGATTCAGGGCGGTACCTCGCCGGCTTGTTGAGGTAGCCGAAACAGTGTGGCGCTCAGCGGTTTTCCGCTGGGCGCCACACGTGTCCGCGGGGTCGATGCGCGCGGTTGTCGAGCCTCGCCGCAAAAGCACGATATCGATCTTTCGCCAAAGGGTTAACAATATTCTCTCTAGGTGAGAAGATGATTTCCGAAATGGAGAGCGTCGACCACAGGCGCTTCGTTCGATGAGGAGCAGGGCTCGGCCGCCGAGCTTGTGTCAGGAGGACATCGGTGAGATCGCAGCGAATACTCGTCGCTTTGATGGCGACTACGTTGTTGGTGGCGGGCTGTAGCGGCCGCACCGGCAGCGGCGTCGAAGAGACCGCGCCATCGGGCGGCAAGGCGGTGACGAGCGAGTTCGGTGACCTGACCGGCGTCTGTCAATCCGGCAATTCGACGAGTTCGCCCACGCAGGGGGTGACGCCGCAGCAGATCGAAGTCGGTGTGTTCACCGACATGGGCTTCACCAAGAACCCCGAACTGGTCGATGCCGCCAAGGTTTTCACCTCCTGGTGCAACGACAACGGCGGAATCAACGGTCGCAAGCTGGCTTTCAACATCCGTGACGCGAAACTGCTCGAGGTCCGCCAGCGGATGCTGGAAGCCTGCCGCGAGGACTTCGCGCTGGTCGGTGGCTCCGCCGCACTCGATTCCCTCGGGGTCAAAGATCGGCTCTCCTGCACGCTGCCCGAGTTCCCCTCACAGGTGGCTCAGGTCGAGAACACCGGTTCGGATCTCCAAGTGGGGTCCGGCGCCTCCTCCTCACGCCCCTACGACACCTACGCGGGCATGCATCAGTGGCTGTTCAAAGAGGCGTACCCGGCGTCGGCGGGCGCTGTCGGCATCATCGTGGCCGACTCGCCGGTGGTGAAGTCCATGGCGGACCGGTACGGGGAGTCGCTGCCCGCCGAGGGCGCGACCCTGATCTACAACGACCTCTATCCGGCGGCCGGAGTCTCGGATTGGACGCCTTACGCGCAGTCCATCAAGGCCAAGGGCGTGAAGGGTCTGATCTTCCTCGGTGACTTCCGCAGCCTCGCCAAGCTCGAGGATGTGCTCACCAGCATGGACTACAAGCTGGACTGGGTCGACGTCACCAGCAACGCCTACACCCCCGCGTTCCTCGAACTGGCCCGCACGTCCCTGTCCGCCCAGAACAACTTCGCCGACCTGTCGGGGACGGTGCCGCTGGAGTCCGCGGCCGGCGCCCCCGCGGTGCAGCGGGCGAAGGATCTGTTCGCCCGGTACGCACCCGACGGGAAACTGACCTACAACGGGCTGCGCTCGCTGATCCAGTGGCTGTTGTTCGCGAAGGCGGCTTCGAGCTGCGGTGACAACCTCACCCGCACCTGCGTCGTGGAGACCGCGCGCAAGGAGACCGCGTGGACCGGGGGTGGTTTGCAGGCGCCCGCCGACATGTCGACCCACACCGTGCCGCCCAAGTGCTTCAACGTGATGAAGGCGACCGCGCAGGGCTGGACGATCGCGGACTTCAAGCCCGACACCGGCCCGTTCCGCTGCGACATGAAGCCCTACGTCTACACCAAGGAGTACGGCCGCCCGCTGACACTGGCCGACGTCGGCAAGAGCATGAGCGACGTCAAATAATGGAGCAGTTCATCGCTTTCGGCATCGTCGGGCTCAGTACCGCCGCGATCTACGCCATCATCGGCAGCGGCCTTGTCCTGACCTTCACCACGACCGGTGTCTTCAACTTCGCGCACGGCGCGGCGGGCATGATGTCGGCCTTCGTGTACTGGCAGTTCACGGTGGGCTGGGGCGTGCCGACGCCGATCGCGGTGGCCCTGGTGTTACTGGTGTTCGCGCCACTGTTCGGGTTGGCGTTCGCGCAGGCGCTGGCGCCGACCCAGGGGCTCGGCGACGCCGAGAAGCTGGTCATGACGGTGGCGTTGCTCAGCGGCCTGATGCTCACCGCGCGCTGGATCTGGAATCCGGACGTGGCGCGCACCCTGCCGCGGTTCTTCGCCGAGCAACGACCGCTACACCTGGGATCGGTGACCATCACCTGGCATCAGGCGTTGACCATGGTCGTCGCGGTGGTGGTGGCCGTTGCCCTGCGTATCCTGCTGTACCGGACCAGAACCGGCGCGGAGATGCGGGCCACCGTCGACGATCGGGCCCTGGTCGGGCTCACCGGCGCCGACCCGCAGCGCGCCAACCGGGTGGCCTGGATGCTCGGCATCGAGTTGGCGGCCGTCGGCGGCATTCTCATCGCGCCGATGGTGGCCCTGGACGCGGCGCAACTGTCGTTGCTGATCGTCAGCGCCTACAGTGCGGCGATCTTCGGACGGCTGCGCAGTCTGCCGATGACTTTTCTCGGTGCGGTCGTCGTCGGCTGCCTGGAGAGCTACCTCACCGGGTACCTGCCGCAGAACGAGTATCTGCCCGGACTGCGGCTGGCCGCGCCCGCGCTGCTGCTGCTCGTCGCGCTGCTGTTGTTCCCGCACGGGCGGTTGCGTGGGCGTGATCGGCGGTTGAGCCCCGTGCCGCTGCCGACCGTGCGTGGTTCGGCCGTGTTCGCGGTCGTCGTCGCGGTGGTCGGGGTCATGCTCGCCACTCTGCTCAGCGAAGCGGATCTGATCACCTACGGCCTGATCTTCGCCTTCGGCGTGATCGCGCTGTCGTTCGTTCCGCTCGCCGGTTTCGCGGGTCAGATCTCGCTGTGCCAGTTGAGCATCGCCGGGATCGGCGCAGTCGCCTACGCCCATCTGGGCGCCGACGGGCAATGGTGGGCGTTGCTCGCCGCCATGGCGATCGCGGGCGCTGTCGGCGCGCTGATCGCGTTGCCCGCGCTGCGGCTGTCCGGGGTGTACCTCGCGCTCGGCACGGCCGCGTTCGCGGTGGTGCTCGACCGCTGGATCTTCACCCTGCCCTCGTTCGAGGTGTTCGGGGTGCGGATCGCCCTGTTCGATCAAGGATCGGTGGATCTGGTCGGCCCCAGCCTGTTCGGGATCCAATTGACCAGTACCGCGCAGGTGACCGTCTTCGCGGCGGTCGTGCTCGGGCTGGCCGGATTCGGGGTGGCGATGCTGCGCCGCAGCCGACTCGGCAGACGGTTGATCGCCCTGCGCGACAGCGAGGCCGCCTACGCCACTCTCGGGGGGAACCTGCTGGCGGCCAAGATGCTGGTGTTCTCGCTGTCGGCGGCGATCGCCGGACTCGGCGGGGCGCTCTACGGCATGCAGTTGCGGTCGGTGACCGCCGAACAGTTCGGATTCGTCGCCGGCCTGCCGATCTTCCTGATCGTGGTCATCGCCGGGCTCGGGGCGGTCGGCAGCGGCTTGTTCACCGGCGCCGTCTATTCGGGACCGCTCAACGCGATTCCCGTGCTGTTCCCAGCGCTGACGAACCTCGTCCACGTGCTGCCCGCGCTGGGTGGTATCGCGTTCAGCGGCGGGTTCCTCGGCCAGGGCGCGCTGGCGCATATGCGCCGCGAATGGGCTGCGGCACTGCGTGATCGAGTCGCGATGGCGGTGCTGATCGGCGGACTGGCCTTGCTGTGGGCGCTGCGCGTGGGTGACGTCGTCAACGGCTACGTGTTCACCGCAGGCGCGCTGATCGCCGCCATCGTCGTGCCGCGCTGGGCGAATCTGCGTAACCGTCCGCCCACGCCCGCGCAGGTGCCGGTCGAATGGCTCGGCATCGAACGGCCGTGGACCACAGCAGACAAGGAGATGCTCGATCGTGGCATCACTACTCGAAGTTGAGGAGGTCACGGTGACCTTCGGTGGTCACCGCGCCCTCGACCGGGCCGGGTTGTGCGCCGAGGCGGGCCGGGTGACCGGCCTGATCGGTCCGAACGGCGCGGGCAAGAGCACCCTGTTCGACGTGATCTGCGGGTTGCGGCGACCGATGACCGGCCGGGTCACGATGAACGGCCGCAATGTCACCCGGCTGGGGCCCTCCCGCCGCGCCGGACACGGGCTGGCACGGACCTTTCAGCGGCTGGAACTGTTCGGCCGCTTGAGCGTTCGCGACAATCTACTGGTCGCCGCCGAGCTCGGACGGCACCGGCGCGCCGCCGCCGGAATCGTCGACGAACTCCTCGGCAGGCTCGGCCTGGACGAGGTCGCCGACACCACCGCCGACGAGCTGCCGACCGGCACCGGTCGGCTGGTCGAGGTGGGCCGGGCGATGGCTGCCCGGCCCAGCGTGGTCCTGCTCGACGAGCCGGCGGCCGGCCTGGACCACACCGAAACCGAGCGGTTCGCCGCGCTGTTGCGGTCGCTGGCCGACGACGGTGTCGCGGTTCTGCTCGTCGAACACGACATGGGCCTGGTCATGAACGTCTGCGATCAGCTCTACGTGCTCGACCTGGGCAAGATCATCAGCTCCGGTCCGCCCGAGGTGATCCGTCGTGACGCCGCCGTACTCGCCGCCTACCTAGGAGAAGGATGACCTTCGCACTCGAACTACACGGTGTCCGTGCGGCTTACGATGCGATCACCGTGCTGCACGGGCTCGACCTGCGGGTCGCCGCGGGCGAGGTGGTCGCGTTGCTCGGGCCCAACGGTGCGGGCAAGACGACCACGTTGCGCGTCGCGGCCGGGGTGCACGCGGTCACGACCGGCCGACTCGTACTCGGCGGCCGCGACGTCACCGGGGCGGACCCTCGCGATCTGGCCGCCGCCGGGGTCTGCCTGATCCCCGAGGGCCGTGGCGTGTTCCCCAACCTGTCGGTGAGCGACAACCTGCTGATGATGACCTTCACCGGCAAGACCCACGCCGAGATCGAGGAGGTGGCGTTCAGCCGATTCCCGATTCTCGCCGAGCGCGCCGATCAGATCGCGGGCACGATGTCGGGCGGCGAACAGCAGATGCTCGCCCTCGCCAGGGGATTGGCCACCGATCCCGCCGTGCTGCTGCTCGACGAACTGTCCATGGGCTTGGCCCCGTTGGTGGTCGAGCGACTCTACGAGCAGGTCGCCGAGATCGCTCGACAAGGCGTGGCGGTGCTGGTGGTCGAGCAGTTCGCCGCCGCCGTGCTCGACATCGCCGATCACGCGGCCGTGCTGGTGCGCGGCCGCATCGAATACCAGGGGCCCGCCGACGGCGAACTCCGCCGCGAACTGGCCAACCTCTACCTAGGAAGTCAATGATGACCGAAACACGTGCCGACCGCTTCGCCCGCGAACTGGCCGATCTGAAGATCCCCGATCCGGCCGCGGGCCGGGGCAGTCTGTGGCTGCGCCTTGGCGCCGTCCTGATGGTAGCGGGCCCGGCGCTGGCCGTGCTCGCCTATTTCCTGGCGCACAACACCTCCGATCCGCTCGCGCAGCGCGACGCGCTGGCGCTGGCGCTCACCGGGGTGGCCGCCAGCGTCGTCGGCGCCGCACTGTTCGTGCGCTACTCGCTGACCGGTGTCCTTCGCTTCTGGATGGCCCGCCAGTCCTACGACCTCGACCGGCTCGGGGACCGACTGTCGGAGAACCGGATTCATCTCGACGATACGGTTGCCGCGGCTCGATGAGGATCTGATCGGGAGCGCCCCGGGGTGGGGAGCGCCCCCGATCAGCGGTCCTCCCAGCGGGGTTCCCGCTCGTCGAGGAACGACAGGACGCCATCGGCATCGGTCTCGGTGCCGATCACCGACTGCCAGTGGCTGAGTCTGCGGGTGTCGCGGGGAACCCGAACTTCGCCGTGGCCGAGGCGATGATGACGTCGCTGCCGAGCAGCAGTTCCAGCCCGCCGCTCACCGCGGTGCCGTTGGCCGCGCCGATCACGGGAATGCGGTGCCGGCCCGTGGCCAGTCGGACGAACGCGGCGTACTGCGGACCGGCGAGGAAGTCGGCGCCGTCGGCCGAGATCATGGCCTGCGCTCCGAATCGAGGAATTGGGCGTCGATGGCGCTGTCGAGTACGCCCATGGGCGCGCCGAGTTCGGCGGCCAGCATGCGCACCACGGCGACGTCCTTGCGGATGAATTCGCCGACCGAGGCGCTGAACGCGGCGACCGAGCCTTTGGCCGCGACGCTCGCGGCGGCGCGGCTGGCCCCGCTGGCGTGCTGGAGGGCCGTCAGTACGGTCGATTCGTCGACGCCGAGTCGGGTGGCCAGCTGGACGGCTTCGGTGACCAGGCCGAGTTGGGCCGCGAAGAGCGCGTTGTTGACCAGCTTCACCCGCTGCCCCGTGCCGAGCGGGCCCACGTGCAACACCGGGTCGCCGTAGCATCGCAACACAGGTCCGGCACGGGCGACGGCTTTCTTGGTGCCGCCGGCGAACACGGTGACGGCGCCCGCGTCGATATCGGGCGGTCCGCCACTGATGGGAGCGTCCACGACGCTGATATCTCGAGTGGCGGCCAGCGCGGCGACATCTTCGATGGTTCGCGGGCTACCGGTGGTGTGCACGATGAGCACCGACCCGGCAGGCATGCTCGACAGCAACGGAGTGTCGAGACAGACTTCACGGACCTGATCATCGGTGAACACGCAGATCACGACCGCGGCGGCTCCGGTGCCGACCGCGGCGGTGAACGACACCGGCTCGGCGCCGGACGCGGTGACCCGCTTGCGTGCCCCGCTGGACCGCCCGAGCGCGCGCACCTCGTGTCCGGCCGCGACGAGGCGGCCCACCATCGGAGCGCCCATCCGCCCTACCCCGACGAACCCCACCCGCAGGGCTGTCACCGAGCGTGATCGATCAGGCTCAGCGTGGCATCGGCCGCGGTGAGCGCCACACCGGTGTCCGCGTCGGACCCGGCCGCGAGATCGGCGAGCAGTTGGATGTCCTTGCGCAGCGTGTGCCCGGCGTGTTCGCCGATCCTGGCCAAGGTGCCCGCCAGGATGCGGCCGAGGGCGAAGCTGTTCGCCGACCCGTGCGCGATCACCTCGCCGAGCTTGGCCTGGTCGACACCGAGGTCGCGGCCGAGCGCCAGGGTGCTCGCCGAGGTCGCGAGATTGGCGGTGAACAACAGGTTGTTGAGCAGTTTGGTGACCTGGCCTGCCCCGATATCGCCCAGGTGCACAACAGGATCGGCGTAGGTCTCGAACACCGGTCGGCACAGATCGACCGCCTCGACCGGGCCGCCGACCATGACGAGCAGACGCCCCTGGGCGACCGCGGGCGCGCCACCACTGACCGCCGCGTCGATCAGCGTGACACCCTGTGCCGCGGCCTTGCCGGCGAGTTCGCGGCAGGTGTCGGGATGAATCGTGCTGTGCACGGCCACGATCGCGCCCGGTGCCAGTCCGCCGAGTACCCCGTCCTCGCCGGTCAGGACGTCGCGGATGTCGGCGTCGTTACCCACGCACAGGCAGACCAAGTCGCTGGCCTGTGCGAGGGCGCGCGGTGTGTGCGCGACTTCGGCCGTGGTATCGGCGAAAGGCTCGAGCGTGGCGGGTCTGCGGGCCCACAGGGTGGTCCGGTACCCGGCCGCCACGATTCGCTGCGCCATCGGCGCACCCTGACTACCCAATCCGATGAATCCGACGCGCATCAGCGCACCTCCCGTTCGAATGTGCTGCTCACGCAGTCTGTTCGGGCTGTGGACGCCAGAACAGCGCGAGCAGTCCCGCGGTCGACACGACGGCTACGCCGAGGGCGATGGCGCCGCCCGCCCAGCCGGTGACGGTGATGTCGGCGGCATGGTCGATCGACAGCCGCCCCGGTCCGAGGAAGGCCAGCGCCAGCGCCACCACCGCCAGGACGAGCACGTACTCGTACCCCTCCTTGAACACGAAGAATCCGTTCGCCAGGTGCGCGAGCAACCCGGCGACGAGCATCACCGCGATCACCGCCGCGCACGCCAGTGGCGTACCGAGGCCGAGGATCAGCAGCACGCCGGCCCCGACCTCGGTGAGCACACTCGCCCACGCCTGCAAGACGCCGTTGCGCAGGCCGAGACCGCTGAACCAGCGGGCCGTGCCCGCGATTCGGCCGCCACCGAGCCAGTGATTGAGTCCGTGCGCGATCATCGTGGCACCGACGACCAGCCGCAGCAGGGTCGGCGCCACATCGGTGACATCCATGGGTTACCTCCTGAGCCACGACTGCGCGGCTCGATCGAAATCAGTTCTCGCTGGTCAACAGGAGCACACCGCTGGGCGTCAGACCACCGCTGCTGGTCACAGCGACCCGCGCACCGGCGACCTGTCTCGGCCCGGCCTCCCCGCGCAGCTGGCTGACCGCCTCGTGCAACAACCCCATGCCGTGGGTCCGGCCGTGCGAGAGCTGGCCGCCGTGGGTGTTGAGGGGGAGCAAGCCGTCGCGGGCGATGTTCTTGCCGCCCTCCAGGAAGTCCTTGGCCTCGCCGATCCCGCAGAAGCCGAGGGCTTCGATCCAGGACAGGCAGTTGAAGGTGAATCCGTCGTAGAGTTCGGCGACATCGACATCGGCCGGGCGCAGCGAAGTACGCGACCACAGGTGCGCGGCCTGGCCGAGCACCTGTGGTTCATGGGTGAGGGTGCTCTGGTCCCACTCGATCCGTTCGAGGATCTGGGTACCGACCGCGGCCACCCGCACCGGTGGCTTGGCCAGATCCGGTGTGGTGTCGATCGCCGAGACCAGCACGGCGACAGCTCCGTCGCAGGGCACATCACAGTCGTAGAGTCCGAACGGGGTGGTGACCGGTCTGGCCTCGAGGTAGTCCTGCATCGTCAGGGGTTCGCGATAGACCGCCGTCGGATTCAATGCGGCATTGGCTCGTTGGTTCAGTGCGATCCAGCCCAGTGTTTCCCTGGTGGTGCCGTAGCGATGGAAATGTCGTTGGGCGTTCTGCGCCAACGTATGCGCGGCCGAGGTGGCGCCGAAGGGCATCATCCAACTGGTGGTCCGGCCGCCCGTCGGCGTGATCTTGCCGGTGCGGATCAGCTCGTTGTACGTCGCCTCCCACACGGTGCGGAAGCACAGCACGTGCCGGGCCAGACCGCCGGCGACGGCCAGCATCGCCGCGATCACCGACCCGCCGGGACCGAAGGTCTCGAAACCGCCGTTGTACCAGGTCGGTCGGAGACCGAGCGCGGCCTCGAGCGCGCTCACCCCGCCCTCGCCGAAACCACCGACATTGCCGCCACCGGGATAGGTCGACAGACCGTCGATGTCGGCCATGGTGAGACCGGCATCGGCGACAGCGCGCTCACACGCCTGAATCGTCAGCGACAGCGGCGAAGCCATCAGGCGCCGACCGATTTCCGACATGCCGATGCCGGTGATGGCGACCTTGTCCTCGAACTTGTCCCGGCCGATCATCGGCCGCACGTGCTCGCCGAACCGGTGCGGCTCGATCTCGTCGGTGGGCAGGGGTGCGGGTTCCGGCTGTTCGGCGGTGGGCCGGAACAGCGGCAACCACACATCCGCGTCCTGTTCGAAGACGACCTCCATCCGCATTCCCAGCACGAGGTCGGCCGGATCGCAGCCCACCACATTGGTGGTGAGCCTGACCCGGGGATCTTCCTCGACCGCGACCTGGGCCACGACATACGGCGCGGTCATCCCCGGCACACTGAACCGCTGGTTGACGGTGAAGCCGATGAGTGTGGCGAAGCCGGAGACATCGCGGACACCGAGGATGTGCCCGTGGCAGTACCGGCACACCGGCTGCGGTGGATGGATCAGGGCCGCGCAAGAACCGCACTCCTGGATCCGCAGGCGACCGTCGGCGCCTGCGGTCCAGAAGAATTCGTTCTCCGCGGTCACCAGGGGCAGTGGCCGCCCCGATGCCTCGGACATCTCGTTCCTCACTGTGTGCTGGCGTCCCGGTGGGCCGTGACAGGTGCCGCGAGTTGCTCCTCGTCGCAGATCTTCTGCAGTCTCACCAGCGTCTCGTCGAGTCCGAGCCCGAGGCGTGGGCCGGGGGTGAACGTTGCCGGAAGATGCCGCATGCCCTGGATGACCCCGATGGTGTCGTAGTGCACCGTGGTTTCGGGATCGCAGCGGTAGTCCGGCATCCGGTCGAGAACGGCGAGCAGCATGCGCTTGAACACGGTGCGCGCCACGTTCGAACCGATGCACCGGTGGACGCCGAGCCCGAAGCTGTAGTGCCGGTTGCGTCGTCGGTCCAGGATGACCTCGTTCGGGTCGTCGAAGACGGCCGGATCGCGATTGGCCATCGCCCACGACAGCCACACCCGGTCGCCTTCCTTGAACTCGGTGCCGACGACCTCGCAATCCTCGGCGATCGTGCGCCCGTCACCCGGGGCGGGCGTGTAGTAACGCAGGAATTCCTCGGTTGCGGAATCGAGGAGCTCGTCTCGATCCCGGCTCAACGTCTCGCGCTGATCCGGGTTCTCCGACAGCCACTCCAGGGCGTGCGCGGTGAGCGCGGTCGTGGTGTCGAAGCCGCCGCCGATGAGCAGCCCCAGCATGCCCAGCATTTCCATATCGGGAAGCGGTTCGCCGTTCATCGTCGCGTTGTTGATCGCGTTGATCAGGCCGGGTCGTGGGTTCTCCCGGATCTCGAACAGATTCTGCAGCAGATCGATTCCCATCGTCCGGTGCATCTCCGCCACCCGCGGATACTCCGGGGAGTCAGGCGGTGTGTATACCGACGCATGGGCCGGCTCGTTGTAGATCGTCCAATTCGCGAGCGGGATACCCAACATGCCCAGCGTCAGCACGGCGGGCACGATATTGGCCAGCTCGTCGACGAAATCGATCCGGCCCGACTCGATCTTCTCGTCGATCGCCGCCCGCACGATCTCGTCGATGAACGGGATCCACCGGGCGACGGCGGCGGGGGACAGGTAGGGGTTCAGTGCCGAACGCACCTCGCGATGCTCGGGCTCGTCCATCTCCAGGATGCCGCCCCGAACCCCGCTGGCCCGTGGGGCTTTCGGAATGGAGATGCCCTTGTAGCCGCGCCGCACCCCGGCCGTATCGTGGTCGTTGGAGATGTGCGGGCAGCGTGCGAGTTCGAAGACTTCACGGTTGCCCGCCGCGACCCAGTGCCCGTCGTGGGTGTCGGTCCAGGCGATCGGGCACTGTTCCTGCATGGATTCGGTGGTCGCGACGAATTCGTCGCGGTATTCGGGGGCGAATCGATCGAACGAGAAATTAGGTTTCTTGCGTGCCTCGTCGGTCGCCACATCGTTGACGCTCATGGCGGTGTCCTCTCAGGAAATAGCGATGGCGCGTTCCGGGCAGGAGTGAGCTGCTTCGCGCACCTGCTCCTCCTGGTCGGGCGAGACATCCTCGCTGACCGGCGACGAATGGCCGTCGAACTCGCTCAACTCGAATGATTGGGGAGCGGTCATCGCGCACAGGGTGTGGCCCTGGCAGCGCTCTGAATCGACTCGAACCTTCACGGCGGGAATTCCTTTCAGGCGTGGTAGTCGTACCACTTCAGATAGCCGCCCGCGTCCACCCGCAACTGGGTGCCGGTGATGAAACGGGACTCGTCGGATGCGAGGAACAGCACTGCGTCGCTGATGTCCTCGGGCTCGACATAGGGGACCGGCATGGCTTGCATGGTGTGGAAGGCAGGTTCGGCGTCCGCGCGGGTCGGATGCTCGAGATCGGGACGGAACGAGCGGTACATCGGCTCGCTCTGCAACATCGGGGTGTTGCAGTTCGTCGGGTGAATGACGTTGGCGCGGATCTTCTTCGGCGCGATGTGGGTGGCGAGTTCGTGCACGATCATCGACAGCGCGCGCTTGGCGACCATGTACGCGACGCCACCCGGATCCTTGCCCGGCTGGTCCACCTTGCTGATATCCATCAGCGCGGCGAGGGAGCCGGTGGCGATGATCGAAGCGCCGGCTTCGAGGTGGGGCAGCCCGGCGTGGATGGCGTTGAGCACGCCGGTCAGGTTGGTGTCGAGCACATCGGTCCAGGCCTGCCACTGCGGCTCGCCCTTCATCCCGGCGACACCGGCTTGAGCCACCACGATGTCGAGGCGGCCCAGTTCCTGCACCCCGTGCGCGACGGCGTCGCGCATCTGCGCGGCATCGCGCACATCAGCCTGGACGGTGACGATGCGCCGCCCCGACTTCTCGACCAGTCGAGCCGTTTCGTCCAGGTCCTCGGGACGCGACAGCGGGTATTGAATGGAGTCGATGTCCTGACAGATATCGACGGCGATGATGTCGGCGCCCTCGGCGGCCAGACGCACCGCATGACTGCGGCCCTGGCCTCGTGCGGCTCCGGTGATAAAGGCGACCTTGCCCTCGACGCGTCCCACGGGAATTCCTTTCGGTGTGTGCGGTGCCCACCGGAAGGTGAGCCCGTTGTCTGGATTGGTACGGCTAGGTGTTGCGTCCGCCGTTGACGCCGAGGACCTGCCCGGTGATGTACCCGGCGCTCTCGGAGATCAGGAACGAGCACGCGGCGGCGATGTCCTCGGGTTGCCCCACTCGCCGCACGGGGGTGCGCTGGATGTGGTCGTCGATCGTGCCGCCGAGCAGCTTGGCCGACTCGGCCTTGCGCAGCATCGGGGTGTCGATGAAACCGGGCGGGATGGCGTTGACCGTGATGCCCACCGGACCGAGTTCGAGCGCCAACGACTTCGTCAGCCCGTTCACCGCGGACTTGGCCGAGACGTAGTGCGCCATGAACGGTTGACCCGAATGTGTGCTCGACGAGGAGATGTTGACGATGCGGCCCCATTTGGCCTCGAGCATGTCGGGCAGGACGGCTTGAATGCAGTGGTAGACGCCGTTGAGGTTGACGTCGACCACCCGCTGCCACTGCGCGAAGTCGATATCGACGAATCGGCCGGTGCCGTCGAGCCCCGCGGCGTTGACCAGGATCGTCACCGGACCGAGCGCGGTGCGGACCGCGTCGAGGGCGTCGCGCACCTGCTCGGGATCGGCGACATCGGCGGCGTGGGCGAATTCGGTTTCGGTCGGCCGCAGATCGAGGGTGGCGACGTGATACCCGTCTGCTTTGAGTCGTTGCGCGACAGCGAGTCCGATGCCGGAGCCACCGCCGGTGACCACTGCGGTTTTCACGCCCACGCCTCCTCGCCGGCGAGGGTGGTCCGGTGCAGCTCGCGCTCGGAGGACGCCTGATAGGGCAAGGCCCGGTGCAGGATTCCGGTGTTGTCCCAGATCACCAGGTCGCCGACGGACCAGTCATGGGTGTAGCCGAAGCGCTCCTGCGTCGACCAGTCGAGCAACTCGTCCAGCAGCGCCCGACCTTCCTCGGGATCCATGCCGACGATGTGATCGGCCGTGGCGCCGATCACCAGGGACTTGCGGCCGTCCGCGCGCTCCCAGACCAGGGCCGTCTCGTGGGAGGGCTGGGTACGCCAGTCGGCGACCTGTTCGGGTGTCGGATCAGGGTGCACCAGTCGCTGCGACGCCTCGAAACTGTGTACCACCCGCAGCCCCTCGTAGCGCTTGCGGTCCGCTTCGGGGAGGTTCTCGTAAGCGGCGTAAGTGCTGGCGAACTGGGTGCCGCCGCCTTCCATGGCGACATGGCGAGCGGTCAGCACGGTGGCCTTGGCCGGCACCTCGTTGGTGGTGTCGTCGATGTGCCAGAAGAACGTGCCCTCCAGGTATTTGGCCGCACGGTTCTTCGCGGGATCGAGAGTGATCGTGAAGATCTCCCGGCCGCCGGGGGCCAACACCGTGCCCAGCTCGCGGCAGAACGCGAGTTGCGCGTCGTCGTCGAGGTGCAGACCGCGCACGACCAGCACACCGCGCCATTTCAGTGCCTCGAGGCACCGGCTGATCACCGTGTCGTCGTGCAGATCGGCGACGCCGGTGACTTCCACCCCGATCGTGGGACGCAGCGCTGTAGTGTGGATCACAAGAATCTCCCTTCCAGTTGCGAGAACCGTACTCTCGCTGAGAGTTCCTTCGCAAGGCCTGATATCGCCCTTTTTGCGAAGGGCGTGCTGCTGATCGGGGTGTGGGTCGCGGCATCCGGCTGATACGCGCCGAGGTGTATGGATATATTGTTCTCTTGAAGTGAGAATCACATTTCCAACGCTCAGCGAGGAGACGGGATGTCATCCCAGGACACGGACTCGGTCGGCGCGTCGGCGCCGACCACGGCAGTCACCAAGCGGTTGCTGATAGACGGACAGCTGGTCGAGGCAAAACACACATTCGCCTCGCTCAATCCCGCGACCGGCGAGGTATACGGCTACGCGCCCGAAGCCACGCTCGAACAGACCGAGGCGGCCATCGCCGCCGCCCGTCGAGCCTTCGACACCACCAGTTGGTCGACCGATGCCGCGTTCAGGGCCCGCTGCCTCGACCAACTCCATCGGGCACTGCTCGACAACGTGGAGGACCTGCGCGAACTGACCATCGCCGAGGTCGGCGCCACCCGGCGCCTCACCCACGGCAACCAACTCGACTTCCCGATCGAGATCGCTCGCTATTACGCCGATCTGCTGCCCGCGTACTCGTTGACCGAGGAACTCGGCGAGCTCGAGATCCGTGGTGAGCGCCACCGGCGCTGGATCGAAAAGGAACCAGCCGGAGTCGTTTCGGCGATCGTGGCCTACAACTACCCGCACCAGTTGGCCCTGGCCAAACTCATGCCCGCCCTGGCCGCCGGCTGCACGGTCGTGCTCAAGGCGGCCCCCGACACACCGCTGGCCACACTCGCGCTCGGTGAACTGATCGCCGAGCACACCGACATCCCGCCCGGCGTGGTGAACGTGTTGTCGGCCGCCGATGTCGCGATCGGCAAGCTGATGACCACCCATCCCGACGTGGACCTGATCACCTTCACCGGCTCCACCCCGGTCGGGCGCCAGATCATGGCGGCGGCGAGCGAATCGCTCAAGCGGGTCTTCCTCGAGCTGGGCGGCAAATCCGCCATGGTCCTGCTCGACGACGCCGACTTCGCCACCACGGCGGTGTTCGCCGCGTTCACCATCTGCACGCACGCCGGACAGGGCTGTGCGCTCACCTCCCGGCTGCTGGTACCACGGGACCGCCACGACGAGATCGTCGAACTGGTCGCCACCAATCTCGGCTGGGTCAGCAGTGGCGACCCCAGTGACCCGAAAACGTATATGGGGCCGTTGATCAGTGCGAAACAGCGCGACAAGGTGCACGGCCTGGTCGAGCGCGCGGTCGCCGCCGGAGCCACATTGGTCACCGGTGGCACCAAGGTCGACCCGGGCTTCTTCTACGCGCCGACCCTGCTCGCCGGTGTCGACCCCGACAGCGAGATTGCCCAGGAAGAGGTCTTCGGACCGGTGCTCGTCGTGATTCCCTATGACGATGACGACGATGCCGTGCGCATCGCCAACAATTCGATCTACGGCCTCTCCGGTGCGATCTTCAGCGCCGATGCCGACCGTGCGCTCGCCCTCGCCCGGCGGATCCGCAGCGGTACCTTCAGCATCAACGGCGGCAACTACTTCTCGCCGGACGCACCCTTCGGTGGTTTCAAGCAGTCGGGAATCGGCAGAGAAAGCGGCGTCGCCGGGCTCGAGGAATTCCTGGAGAGCAAGACCTACGCGGCGATCGTCGGGTTGAGCGAAGCGTCGGGCGGTGCCGAGTAGTGCGGCCGCTGGAGGGAATTCGCGTACTCGAGGTCGCGATGTACGGCTTCGTGCCGTCGGCGGGAGCGGTGCTGGCCGATTGGGGCGCCGATGTCATCAAGGTCGAACACGCGGTCACTGGCGATCCGCAACGCGGCCTTCGACAGATCGGGCGCTTCCGGGTCGACGGTGACCCCAATCCCAATGTCGAACATGCCAATCGGGGCAAACGCAGCATCGGCGTCGACATGTCGGTGCCAGAGGGGCGCGAGGTGATCCACGAGCTCGCCCGTGGTGCGGATGTGTTCCTCACCAGCTTTCTGCCCCAGGCGCGCACGAAATTCGGGATCGACGTGGACGACATCCGCGCCGTGAACCCGAAGATCGTCTACGCCCGCGGCAGTGCGCTGGGCCCACGCGGCGCGGAGTCGGACAAGGGCGGGTTCGACATGACCGCCTTCTGGTGCCGCGGCGCGGTCGCCGCCACCATCACCCCGCCGGGCACCGAGGGCATGATCTCGCCACCGGGACCCGCCTTCGGCGACACCATCTCCGGGACGAACCTCGCCGGTGGCATCGCGGCGGCGCTGCTCAAGCGGGAACGCACGGGCGAGCCGTCGGTGGTCGATGTCTCGCTGCTCGGCAGCGGCCTGTGGGCGCTGGGCCACACCATCGCGCTCTCGGCGCACCTCGGTGAGCCGATGGTGGCACCGGTGCCGGGCGCCCATGGCGCGCCGACCAATCCGCTCTCGGGCCTGTACGCCACGGCAGACGGTCGCTACCTGTCGCTGGTGATGTTGCAGCCCACCAAATTCTGGGCCGATGTGTGCCGTCATATCGGCCGTCCGGAGCTGGCGGCGGACCCCCGGTTCGGCACCGCCGCGGATATCGCGGCCAATACGCAGGAGGCTGTGGCGATCCTGCGGGAGGCGTTCGCGAGCGCAACCCTCGCCGAGTGGACCCAGCGTCTGACCACCCTGTCCGGACCGTGGGCGCCGGTGCAGGACAGCCTGCAGGTCGGCGACGACCCGCAGATCCGGGCCAACGAATACCTGGTGCGGGCCGGTGAGCTCGAATTGGTCTCCAACCCGGTGCAATTCGACGTCACCGCGCCCGAACTGGCGCCGGGCCCGGAGTTCGCCGCGCAGACCGAGGAGATCCTCCTCGAACTCGGGCTGGACTGGGAACGGGTCATCGCCCTCAAGACAGCGGGCGCGATCACCTAGGGAAATCGCCGACTTCCGGCGGCGGCCGTTCGGTCGCCGCCGGAAGTCGGTCTAGCGGCCGTGCTGGACCTGATCGAACGGCAGACCCCGGTCGGCGGCTGCCTCGCGGGGCATCCCGAGTACCCGCTCGCTGATGATGTTGCGGGCCATCTCGGTGCTGCCGCCGGCCAAGCTCCACGCTTGGCGCATCAGGTAATCCTGTCCGGCTCGGCCGGTTCCGGCGTCTTCGGCGTCGGAACCGGTTGCGGCGGCGGCGCCCGCGATCCGTACCGCCATATCGGCTTGCAGCCACGAATTCCGGGCACTGAACAGGCGGACCATCGATCCGGCAGCGGGCACGAGCGCTCCTGCCGCGATCCCGCGGGTGACATGGCCGATCAGCTGGTCGTGGACCATGTTCATGGCCCGCGCCTCCCCGATGTCTTCCCGGACCCGCGCATCGTCGAGTTGCCCGGTGCGCCTTGCCAGTTCGACGAGCCCGGACACGTCACGACCACTGTGGGTCTGCACGCCGCTGGCATACGGCGACGCGCCGCCGACCGCGCTGCGCTCGTGCAACAACTGCCGGTTCGTCGTGTCCCACCCGCCGTTGATCTCACCGAGGACCGCGTCGGCGGGCAGCACGACATCGTCGAAGAATTCCTGGCAGAACTCCTGAGATCCGTCCACCTGGGTGATCCGCCCGATGGTGACACCCGGGGCGCGCACCGGAACCAGGAACATGGTGAGCCCGGCATGTTTGGGCACCGTCCAATCGGTGCGGGCCAGGCACAGCCCGTAGTCGGCCGCGTAGGCGCCCGAGCTCCAGATCTTGGCGCCGTTGAGGATCCAGGTATCGCCCCTGCGCTCGGCACGGGTGGTCAGCCCGGCCAGGTCCGAGCCACCGCGCGGTTCGGACAAGAATTGCACGAGCAACTCCTCACCACGCAGCACCGCCGAGATATGGGTGCGCTTCTGGTCCTCGCTGCCCATGTCCAGAATCGTCGGAGCGCAGATGGTCAGAGTCGGAATGTTGAGTGCCAGCGGCATTTCGTAGGCGCGCGACTCCTCGCTGAACACCCGCTGATGCGCGGGCGTCAGGCCGAGCCCGCCGTACTCCTTCGGAAAGCAGATGCCCGCGAAGCCACCGTCGTACAGGACGCGTTGCAGCTGCTTGGCGCGCTGCCAGGATGCCTCGGACTTACCGGTTTCCCCGTGCTGGTCCGGCGGTGCGGGCGTGAGGTTGTTCGACAACCACCGTCGGGCGCGAATGCGGAACTCGTCGACGGGCTCGAGATCGGCGGTGCTCTGCTCGGTCATGCGACCTTCCTGTCCAGGAGCTCGGTGAGGCGACGCCGATGCTCCTCCGGCGTTCCGTACAGCGCGCGTCCGAGGGTGACCCGCCGCAGGTAGAGATGGATATCGTGTTCCCAGGTCACCCCGATGCCGCCATGGATCTGCACGCAATCCTGGAGCAGGCCGGGGGCGACAGCGCCGATGTAGGACTTCGCGACGCTGACGGCTTCGGCGGTTCTGGTCGGGTCGCCGTGGAAAGAGTTGGCAGCGGCCCACGCGGTGGCACAGCAGGCCGCGAGTGCGGTCTTGTGATCTGCCGCACGATGTTTGAGCGCCTGGTAGGACGCCAACTGCCGACCGAAGGTGTAGCGGTCCGACATCCACTGCACGGTCAGTTCGAAGGCGTGCTCGGCCGCGCCGGTCGACTCCGCGGCGGTGAGCGCGGCGGCGACCTGCACCTGGGTATCCAGCGCCGCGGCGGTTTCGCCCGGATAGCGCTGGACCACCGCGTCTTCGCCGACCACGACGTCGACGAAGGAGACCTTCGCGGTGCGGCGTACGAGGTCGAGCGTCCAGGTCGGAATGACGGTGACACCCGGTGCGTCGGCGGCGATCAGGACCTGGACCGGTCCGTCGGGACCGCGGGCCGACACCAGGAACACGTCCGCCTGATCGCCACACTCCACCCGATCCTTGACACCGGAGATCCGGAATCCGGAGCCCTGGGGCACCGCGAGGGTGTCGACCGCCGCGGCCTCCAGTCCGTGGCCCGGCTCGTAATGTGCCCAGGCGGCGATGGTTTCACCACTGAGCACCGTGGCGAGCAGGTCCACGAAGCGGTTCTGCTCCCTGACCAGGGAGGTCAGCACGGCGCTTGTGGTGACGAGCGGGCCCGGTGCGCAGGCCCGCCCGAACTCCATCGCGACCAGTGCGAGGTCGGCCATCGGCACCGCCGAGACCGATCCGCCGCCGAGCCGCTCCGGGACCAGCGGTGCCGTCCAACCCAGTTCGGCACCTTGCCGCCACCACTCGCGGTCGAACCCGACGCCGGACGCGGCGAGGCCGCGCACGACGTCGAGGGGAACGGATTTCGCGAGGAATTCGCGGGTGGTCGAGCGGAACAACCGCTGATCACCGGAGAACTCGAAGTCCATCAGAGTGATTCCCAGACAGTCACTTTCATGGCTGCCGGGTCGATGGCCGGGCTGAGCTGGATGCGCCCGTCAGCGGAGCGGGCCTGGATTTCCTTCAGCACCGGACCGGCGTCGCCGTCGATATCGTAATCGGCCAGATAGGCGAATTCCGGGGGCTGCCCGCCTACCGGTTGGGCGCGAAATCGGTTGCAGGACTTGACCCCGGGTATCGCCAGCATGTCGGGGATGTGGACCTCGGTGTACCAGGTGTTGTATTCCTCGTCCATGCCCGCGCGCGGACTGGAGAAAACGATCAGGTGCATGACAATGTCCTTCGGTTGGTTCGAGTGATCAGCTGATGTGCTGGGCGGCATAGCGTTCGGCCCATTCCGCCCGAGGCCGGATGGTCAGGTCGACATCGCGGGCCTTGTTCCGCAGTGCCGCGACCGTCGCCTCCTCGCGGGAAATATGGGTGAAAGGATCCCAGTTGAGGAATCGGCAGGCGTTCTGCCAGGTGATCTGATGGATGTCGCTGTCATCGGCGCCGGCGCTGTTGAGTTCTTCCAGCACGAATTCCGGGGCATCGGGGAACAGCGAGTCCGAGTGCGGGTAGTCGCACTCCCACGCGATGATGTCGATCCCGATCTCGTGGCGCATCTTGAGCGAGTTGCGGTCGGTGACATAGCAGGCCATGACGTGCTCGCGGAACACATCGCTCGGCATCCGGCCGCCGAAGTCGCGGCGCAGCCATTTCTGATTGGTGTAATGGCGGTCGGAGCGGTCCAGGTAGAACGGAATCCACCCGATCCCACCCTCGGACAGCGCGACCTTCAGGCCGGGATAGGTGCGCAGCGCCGGACCCCACAGCAGGTCCTGGATCGCGATCTGGGACACCGTCGGCGCGAGGCACATGAGGTTGTCGATCGGTGCGTTCGGCGCCAACCGCAGCGCCCCGAAACCCTGTCCGATGTGCAGGTTCATCACCAGCCCGGTCTCGGCGAGCGCGGCCCAGACCGGGCCCCAGTACTCACCGTCGTGGTAGGAGGGCAATCCGTCGATGTGGGGGAGTTCGGGCATGGTGACGCCACGGAATCCTTTGGCGGCGACCCGGTTGATCTCGGCCACGGCCAGCGCTGGTTCCCACAGCGGCAGAATGGCATTCGGAATGAACCGGCCGGGGTAGGCCGCACACCATTCATCGATGTGCCAGTCGTTGTAGGCCGAGATCACCGCGATGGTGATCTCGTCCTTGAACTGACTCAGATGCCCCGCGCTGAATCCGGCGAACGTCGGAAAGCACATCGAGGACAGAATTCCGTTGGCATTCATGTCCGCCACCCGGCTGTGGATGTCGTAGACCCCCGGACGCATCTCCGCGTAGCGAGCCGGATTCTTGTCCCACTCTTCCTTCGGCCACCCCACCACAGCGTTCAAACCGGTGACGCCCACCGGCTTACCTCGATAGACCCACTGATCGATGCCCTGTTCGCTGGTGATCAGTTTCGGGATGTAATCGGCATATTTCTTCGGTGTGTGCCGGGCGAACATATCGGCAGGCTCGACCACATGGTCATCGATGCTGACCAGGATCATGTCGGTGAAGTTCATGGAGGGTTCCTCGGAGTCAGGCGAATACGGTTAACGCAGTTGGTCTTTCATGACCTTGCCGGTGGCGTTGAGCGGCAACTCGTCGAGGAACCGCACGGATCGAGGTGCCTTGAAGCCGGCCATCCGATCGCGGGCCCACGACACCAGTTCTGCTTCCGACACCGGGCTTTTCGCGACGACGAAGGCGCGGCCGACCTGCCCGAGCCGCTCGTCGGGCACACCCACCACTGCGACCTGGGCCACGGCGGGGTGCTCGAGCAGGAAGGCCTCGACCTCGGCGGGATAGGCATTGAAGCCACCGACGATGAACATGTCCTTCTTGCGGCCGTTGATCCGCAAGCGGCCGTCCAGATCGAGACTGCCGAGGTCGCCGGTGTGCAGCCATCCGTCGGCATCGATGGTCGCGGTGGTCGCGTCCGGATCGTCGAAATAGCCCTGCATGACGGAGTATCCGCGGACCAGCACTTCGCCGTCTTCGGCGATGCGCACCTCCACGCCGTCACACGGGGTTCCGACGGTCGTCGCGACCTGCTCGAAGCTGTCGCTGGGACGGGACGCCGTCGCGGTTCCGGCTTCGGTGAGCCCGTAGCCGGTCATGATCGACTGGAACGGCAGTTCGGTCTTGACCCGCCGGATCAGTTCGACCGGAATGTCGGCGGCCCCGGTGACCGCGGTCCGCAAGGACGACAGATCGTGGGTATCGGGAGCGTCGAGCAGGGCGTGGTACAGGGTGGGCGGCCCGGGAAGCATCGTCACCCGTTCGCGTTCGACGAGTTCGAGCACCCGATCGATCTCGAACACCGGCACCGGCAGGATGGTGGCGCCGCGGATCAGCGAGCTGATCACCCCCGCCTTGTAGCCGAAGGTGTGGAAGAACGGGTTGACGATCAGATAGCGGTCACCCTCGCGCAGGTCGGCCAGATCGCACCACTCCGCGTACAGCCGCAGGGTCTGCCGGTGATTCATCATCACGCCCTTGGGGCGACCCGTGGTGCCCGAGGTGTAGATGATGTCGGCGATGTCGGTGCCGTTCATCGTCCGCTCGAAAGGCTCACCGCTGGCCAGGAAGTCCGATTTCAGATCGATCACCGGGACGCCCTGCGGGCCCGTGTATTCCGTCCCGAGGAAGCCCTGCTGCACCAACAGCAGCTCGGCGCCACTGCGCCGCACGACGTCGGCGGCTTCCTCGGCCTTGAATCGGGTATTGATCGGTACCAGCACGCCACCCGCGGTGACCAACCCGAACGCGGCGATGATCCACTCGGCCGAGTTGGGCGCCCAGATCGCCGCCCGGTCGCCCTTCTCGATGCCCGCAGCCGCGAACGCGCCCGCGGCCCTGCGTACTCGGTCCGCGAGATCGGTGAAGCTCAACCGCAGTGGTCCGTCGACGATCGCTTCGGCATCCCCGAAGCGATCGCCGGCGCTCAGGACCATCTGCGGGATGGTCTCCCAGGTCATACTTTCAGCAGCCTCGCGAGGTTGCCACCCATGATCTTGGCCTGGTGCTCCAAGCTCAGATCCTTGATCTCATGGATGTAGCGCGCAGGCTCGGCCAGGCCCTCCGGATGCGGGTAGTCCGAGCCGAACAGCACGTTGTCCACCCCGATGAGGTCGGCGATCCCGCCGAGATCCTCTTCCCAGAACGGGCTGACGAAGATACTGCGTTTGAGCGCCTCGACCGGGTCCTGATGGCCGAAGCCCTCCGGTGCCTTCTTGGCGACATCGGCCAGATTCTCCAGCAGCGGCGCCAGCCACGACGCGCCGTTCTCGATGACCGCCACCTTGAGTTCGGGGAAGCGGAACAGCGCACCGTGGCACACCCACGACGCCACCGCGTCCTGGATCGGACGCCATTCGGTGGTCATCCGGAAGGTGTTGGTCTGGAACGGCAGCATCTCCAGGCTGGAGCCCTCCCACTCGGCGTTGTGCCGCGAATAGCCGCTGTCGGAGGAGTGCATGGTGACGAGAATGTCGTGCTCGACCACCCGCTTCCAGAACGGGTCGAACTCCGGCAGCGCGAACGAGCGCAGCCCGCGCAGACCGGGGACCGGGGCCGGGCGAACCAGAATGGCCTTGGCGCCGTGCTCGACACACCAGTCGAGCTCCTCGATCGCCTTCTCGACGATGGGCAGGCTCACCACCGGTACGGTGAAGATGCGGTCCTTGTAGACGAAATTGCCGTCTTCGCCCCAGGTTTCGAGCAACCACCGGTTCAGCGAGTGAATCACCGCGTGGATCAGATCGGGGTGGTGACGCATCCGCTCTTCGACGAGGCTGGCCAGCGTGGGGAACATCAGCGAGCGATTCAACTGCAGCTCGTTCATGAGCTCCAGGCGCGCGCCCGGCTCGCGGAAGGCCGGGATGGAGCGCATCGACTTGCCGAAGATCTCCCGCTTGCTCTTGCCCTCCGGATTGCCGTTCTTGAAGTAGTCCTCCATCGCGCCGGGACGGGCGACAACCTCGAACGTGGGGTTGGGAATGTACTCGCTGATCTGGCCGAGGACCGCAATCTTGGTGCGCCCGTTGATCTCGACGTACTTGATGGTCCCCTCGTACTCCGCGGGGAGGAACTTGGTCAGCGCCTCCTTGGTTTCGTAGAGGTGGTTGTCCGCGTCGAACAACTGATACGGCAGATCCAGCTGCGTCATGAGAGCCTCCTTGTTGGGTTATGAGAATCATATTCTCACAAGATGCGCATGGCAATATTCGATAGCTACATTTGCGCCCACACAGTCTTGGTCTGCAGGTAGGCCTCGAGCCCCGCCTTGCCTGCTTCGTAGCCCCAGCCCGACTGCTTGTACCCGCCGAAGGGCATCGAGTGGTCGAACACCATCTGGCAGTTCAACGAGACGGTGCCGGCTTGCAGCTGTTTGGCCAGTCGATGTCCGCGGCCGAGGTCCTTGGTCCAGACAGTGGCGGCCAGGCCGTAGGTGCTGTCGTTGGCCATCGCGACGACCTCCTCTTCGGTGTCGAAAGGCAGGATCGTGACGATCGGGCCGAAGATCTCCTCGCGGTAGAGGCGGCTGGTGGCGGGGTCGACACCGGTGGCCACGGTGGGGTGCACGAAGTACCCGGTTCGATCGAGACGCTGACCGCCGGCCACGAACTCGACGCCCTCGGATTTGCCCTGATCGACATAACCCAATACCCGAGTGAGCTGCTTGGCGCTGATCAGCGGGCCGGCCATGGTGCCCTCTTCCTTGGGCCCACCCATCTTCATGTTGTCGGCCAGGTTCGCGATGCCCGCCACGACCTTTTCGTAGGAGCCGCGCTGCACGAAGACGCGCGAACCGCACACACACGCCTGGCCCGAATGTACGAAGGCGCCGAATCCGGCCATCATGATCGCCATATCGAGATCGGCGTCGTCGAAGATCAGCACCGGTGATTTGCCGCCGAGTTCGAGGGTGATCTTGTTGAGGTTGCTCGCCGCCGAGGCTTGCACGATCGCCCGGCCGACTTCGGTGGAGCCGGTGAAGGCGACCTTGTCCACGTCCGGGTGCGCGGTGATCGCCGCGCCGGTGGTGTGTCCGTGGCCGTTGACCAGATTGACCACGCCCTCCGGTACGCCGGCCTGGGCCAGGAGCCGGTCGAGTACCAGCGCCGAAAGCGGAGTCTCCTCGGCGGGTTTCACCACGCTGCTGCACCCGGCCGCGAGGGAGGGAGCGACCTTGGCACAGTAGTTGAAGACCGGCCCGTTCCACGGGAAGATCAGCCCCACAACGTCGTAGGGCTCCTTGAGGGTGTAGCCGTGCTGTCGCGATTCCACGCCGGTGAGCCCGCCGGCGTTCACGTCGTGAGCGATGCCGTCGATCTTGGTGCACCAACCGGCGTAGTAGCGGAACCATTCCGAACCGATGCCAACGGTGAGCGCGGCCTGGTTCTGTGGGATTCCGGCGTTGGCCGATTCGAGGTCGGCGAGCAACTCGGTGTTCTCGTCGATCAGATCCGCGACGCGCCAGAGGATCTTGGCCTTCTCGCTGCCCGCCAGGTTCTTCCAGATGCCGGATTTCGACGCCGCTTTCGCCCGTGCGACGGCGTCGTCGACGGCTTCGGCGCCGCCGTCGGTGAATTCGGTGAGCTGTTCCTCGGTGACGGGATCGACGACGGGGATCGCGTCTCCGGTGCCCGGTCGGTTGCGGATTTCGTCCAGCACATTCTGCACGGTCATGGTGTAGCTCCTCGCGTGTCAGCGGTGTTCTCGAGCGCAACGGATTCGGTACGCGCAATCCACCGTCGTCGCTAGGTTAAGCGCATAACCATCGGGGTGTCCAGACCCCGAACGGCCTCTGGTGAGGAACCGGGAAGCTAGGTGGAGGCCCGCACGATCAGGTGGGCGACATCGGTCGGCTGGGGAGCGGGCGGTGCCGGATATCCCAGTTCGGTGAGGACAGCGGCGATCGCGGCGTCGGCGACTGCGGCGGGGTTGTACTCCACCGTGGTCAGCGGCGGATCACACAGCGCCCCCATGGGATTGGCGTCGATGCCGATCACGGCGAGGTCGTGCGGGCAGCGCAAACCAGCCTCCCGGAGACCGTGCAACACCAGACCCGCGATCTCGTCGCTCTGCGCGCAGACCGCGGTCACTCCGTCGCGTACCCAGCCGGTGACCACCTCGGCCGCGCTGCTCGCGGTGACCTCGTCCACCGTGATCGGCGGCAGGTCGTGCGCACGCGCGGCGTCGACGATTCCCTGGAGCCAATAGTCGCCGAGGGCACGCCATTTGGCGACGTCGGTGCGTCCGAACGCGATCCTGTGGTGCCCACGCGAGACCAGGTGATCGACGCGCAACGCCCCGACAGTGAGCAAGGGATCGCCGAGCGCGGGCAGCAGCCCGATCTCGATCAAGGGGACCTTCGCGGCCCGCACCTTGCCGCGTGCGTCACTGCTCAACGGGAACAGGCTCACTACCGCGATCGGATCGAGATTGTCGATCGCGTCGATGACTCGCTCGTGGTCCTCGGTCTCGAAGATCTGCACCTGGAGCAAACCGTGCTGTGCCAGTGCGGTGGCCATCAGGCTGCCCGCCTGAATCGGCATGTCGCCCACCGCGACCCGTGGCAGCACGGAGAGCACCACCCCGCTCCCGCCACGCGCGAGATTACGCGCGGCGACATTGGGGCGATAGCCGAGTTGTCCGGCGGCACGGTAGACCGCTTCTCTGGTGCGTGCGGAGATCCGTTTGCCCGCGGAGTTGTTCAGGACGTAGCTGACGGTCGCGGTCGACACGTTCGCCAGCCGGGCTACGTCGGCGTGGGTGGGCCGCGCGCTTTTCCCGACGTTCGTCGCGTCACGATCGGGAACGGGAGCGGCCATGGACTCATGATGGCACCGTCACCGTGGACCTGGCGTGTAGGGGCCGCCGTACGGAGTGGGAACGGTCTGCGGTCCCACCGGGGCCTGCTCGGCGGTCTGCAGGGGGTCGGTGGGCGGTGCGGCGCGAACGGGGTCGTTCGCCGGGCGCGGAGCGTTGCGCGCGCCGCGCGGCATGAGTGTGGGATCCTGGTCGGTGCAGTCCGCGTTGACGTAGGGATACGCGTAATCGGGGACGGAGCCGGGACGCCGTGGCACGTTGTAGTCGCAGGCGTAGCGGGGGTAGATGCTGGCCAGCGCCCAGACTCCGCCGTCGTGGAACGCCGAGGCCACCGCATCGAGAGCCGATCCGGCGCGTTGGCGGGGAAAGAAGAACTCGTCGAGCGCGGGGATCCGGGAATAGGCGACCTGCGAGACGGTGACGAGGTTGCCCAGCAACTGCACCATGGTCGGAGAGTTCTGCGCGAGGATGGTGTCGAGCTCGGTCAGCATCGGCGGTGTCTGCGCGAGCAGCTGTTCGTAGCCGCCGGTCATCGACGCCATGCCGCCGAGCACGCCCGCGAGATTCGCCGACGTCGACCGCAGCGTAGTGCGCCCGTCGTGCAGGGTCGCGACCACGACTCGGCTGTTACGCAGCAGGTTCACGGTGTTCGGCAGCACGGTGTCGAGCGTGGAGATGAGGAACGTGCCGCCGTCGATGATCGCCGCCAGTTTGTCGGGGCCCGCCGGACCGACACCCAGTTCCCGCGAGATGGTCGCGAGCCGGTCGGGAGCGATCTGGGCGAGGGTGCCGCTGAGGCTTTGCAGCATGTCCGACATCGGTACCGGGGTGGAGGTGCGGTCGGCGGTGACCAGCGCGCCGTCGCTCAGATAAGGGCCCTCGTTGCTCGCGGGCAGGAAATCGAGATACTGCTCGCCGGCCGCGGACAGTGCCGCGGCGCGCACCTGCCCCGACACCGAGATCCGAACATCTTCATCGATAGCGGCGACGGCGACCACCTTCTCGTTCACCACCTCGACCGAGTCGACGCGCCCGACGCGCACACCACGCACGGTGACTTCCTGGCCGGGCAGCAACCCGCCCGACTGAGCGAGTTCGACTCTCACCCGATACGGGTTATCGAGTGGATCGACGCCGAAGGTGGACAGCAGCAGGTGCGAACAGGCGCCGGTGAGAACGACGAGCAATCCGAGCAACGAGACAGCGGACCGATGCCGATGCGCGGTGCGGACGACCTCGACGAGTACGCGGGCCGGTGGCTCGATCATGCTTCGCGGGGTCATCGTGGTGCTCCTATCAGCCGACCGCCCAGCCGATCGATCATGTGTTGGAGCGAGCCGACGAAGGCGGTCCAGTCGGTGATATCCGGAGCCCTGCCGCCGAGTCCGCCCGGATTCGCGGGATCGGGAATCGCCAGCTGGGTGACGTCGACCGCGACGTGCCCGTTGGGGCCGCTGATCATCTTGAGCACGATCTTGATCATGTCGTTCACCGTGTCGAGGTCGGCCTCGGGATTGAGGGCCGCGGCGTTGAGTCCCGCGGCCAATTGGTTGATGTTGGCGGCCATGCTCGTATTGTTGGTGCCGGCGACACTGGGGAACCGGGCGAGCTGGGTGGCGATCGTGTGCACGCGATCCACCAGCGTGATCACCGAGTCGGTGTTCTCGGCGAGGACTTCGATGGCTGGTCCGGCCGCGGCGACGGTGTCGGCGAGCGTGGCCTGCTGGGCGGCCACGGTCCCGCTGAGATCGGCCGCGGCGTACAGAACGCCGTTGATCTGGTCGGTGCGGTCGGCGAGGCTGCCCAGCAGTGCTCGGGTCTCGTCGAGCAGCGCGGCGAGCCGGTCGCCGCGGCCCCCGACGTGTTCGCTGAGCGCGGCGACGACCGTGGTGAGGTATTGGATCGTGCCGCCGTTGACCAGAAGTGATGCGCGAGTGAGCATTTCCTCGATCGTCGAGGCCGCCGAGGTCGAGTCCAGCGCGATCGCGCCGCCGTCGTCGAGCATGGCGGTGCCGGGCTCGACGGTCGGCGGCGGCTTCATCGCCACGAAGACATCGCCCATCGGTGTAGCGGATCTCAACTGGGCCGACGTGCCGACGGGCAGCCGTACCGACGAGGTGATGCGCATCGTCACCTCAGCCGTGTAGTCGCGGGCGGACATCGACTCGACCTGGCCGATGTCGGCGCCGTTGAGCGTGACCTTCGCCTTGACAGGCAGGTTGAGGGCGTTGGAGAAGGTCGCGGTGAGTGTGTAGGTGTCGCCACCGAGCCCCGGCGTGGGCAGTGGCAGTTGGTCGAGCCCCACGGCACATCCGGTGGCCGACAAGGTGAGCGCGACGGCGACCCCGAGCCTGAGCACTGTCCGGTTCCGAGGTGTCATCGACCGCTCCTTCCCGCGATTCCCGCCAGGATGGCGGTGATACCGAAATCCGGTCCCATGTCGCGCATGGTGCCGGTAGCGCAGCCGTGGTTCTGCAGTTGCAGCAGATTGCAGACCTCCTTGACCATTTGGCCGTCGAGCAGCAGCCGGTTGACATCCACACCGGCGCGCAGCGCGCGGACATTCGGGTCGACGGAGTTGTAGGCGTTGTCGACGACCATCGGGAACACGTCGAGGAACTGGGCGAGGTTGTAGTCGTAGGCTGCCAGGGAACCGGTCACGGTGTTCGCGTTGGTGACGAGACCGGAAATGGTGCCCTGGTGGCGCCGGAGCAGCTCGGTGACCTGGCCGATGATCCGGTTCAGCGCCGCGCCGGTCGAGCCGGTTCCCAGCTGTTGATCGGCCAGGAAATCGCTGAGTTGCGCTACGGCGCCGCCGAATTCGCGCAGCGTCTGATCATTGCGCGCCGCGGCCGCGGTCAGCTCGTCGAGGTTGGTGACGACGGTGGTGATCGCATTGCGGGTGGCGGCCCCGTTGTCTTCACCCAGTTGCAGTGCCCGGGAGAGCTCACCGAGCGCGGCCCGCATGTCGTCGCCGTTGCCTCGGGTCGCGGCGGACCCCAGGTCGATCAGGTCGGCGACCGGGCCCGCGCCGTTGCCGTCACCACCCAGTGAGGTGGACAACTTCTGCGCCATCGACAGCAGGGCATCGAACTCGACCGGCGACTTCGTCCGCGCCAGATCGAGCACGGCTCCCGATGGCAACGTCGGCCCGCCGCGGTAGACCGGGGTGAGCTCGATGTGGCGGTCGGTGAGCAACGAGTCCGAGATCGTGACGGCCTGCACATCGGCGGGCAGCTGGATCGAGCTGTCGATTCTCATCTCGACTTCGACCTCGGTGCCGCGGGCCTCGATCGAAACGATGCGCCCGACGCGCATTCCGAGCACCGAAACCGGGTTGCCCTCGTACAGGCCGTTGGCATTGGCGAATTCGGCGGTGATGGTGGTGGTTCCCGTGTCGGACCCGACCGAACAACTGGTCAGGCAGGCGGCGGTCACGACGATCGCGGCCAGTTTCAGGCTGGACAGCAGTGTGTTCATCGGCAGTCCTGGAGATAGGGAGCTCGGCCGGACTCGACGGCGACGGCACTCAACGCGCACATCCACGAGTCGACGAAAGCGCCGTCGGGGGCGTTGGCGTTCAGTTCCGCGCCGGTCCCGGTGGCATTGGCGAACATGCGCCAGGGGACGGGAAGGATCTGCAAGATGCTGCGCAGCAGGTCGTCGTGGTCCGCCATCATCGCGGTCATGTCGCGCAGGTCGGTCAGCAGTTGTTCGATTTCGGCGTTCTCACCGACCACGATCGGTTCGAGTCGCTGGACCAGGGTGGTGGTCGCGTCGAGCAGTCGACGCAGTGCGTCCTGACGGGCGAGGATCTGCCGCAGCACGGTGCCGCCCTGCCCCACCACCGAGCCGAGTTCGGCTTGCTGGGTGCGGATCACGGTGCTGACCTGGTCGGTACTGGTGAGCAGGGTGCCGATCTGGTCGCGTCGGGTCGCGATGACGTTCGACAGGGACCGAATGTCGCGCAGGATGCCCGGGACCAGCGACGGCACGCCGTCGAGCCCACGCGACAGCGATGTCATCGACGCGGCGATCTGGTCGGCGTCGAGTTCGTCGAAAGTGGTGGTCGCGTCCTGCAGAGCGGTCTCGAGGTCGTAGGGGACGGTGGTCTGGGACAACGGAATCCGACCGTCGCGCAGTTCGCCGTTGCCGGACGAGGTCAACTCGACATAGCGCGAGCCGAGCAGCGTGGTCAGTTTGATCGCGGCCGCGGCATCGGCGCCCAGGGTGACCTCGTCGTCGACCGACAAGCTCACCTCGACATGGTCGCCGGCGAGCCGTGTGCTGGTCACCGTGCCGACGGGAATGCCTGCCCACGTCACCGGATCACCGGCGGCGATCCCCGCGGCCTGCGCGAAATCGGCTCGCACAGTGCGTGTGCCGAGGTGTAGCGAGTTGATCAGCACCAGCACGAGCAGCACCAGCACGACGGAGAGCACGGCGATGAGGCCGGTCCGTAGCGATTTGTCGGTGGCGATCGCGCCGGAACCGGCGGCGCCCGGGCGTGGCAACAGATTCGAGAGGGTGCGCAGTGGTTTCTTCATGGTCCTACCTACAGATCGCGGAGTGCTGGGGTCGGCCGGTCGGGGAGGCGCCGCCGAGGATCTGCGCGATCACGGGATCGATGCCCGGGATGATGCTGAAACTGATATCGCAGACATAGGCGTTGACGAAAGCGCCGGCGTCGGTGGCCCGGATCATCGACTGGAACAGCTGCGGGAGATTGAAGCCGAGGAACGCGAAACGTTCCTTGCCGTCGACGAAATGACGCGCGAAGCCGGGTTCGCGGTTCATGAACTCCGTCAGCGACGGGCCTGCGCCGTCGATGACAGCGGCGGCGTCGGAGACGACGGTGGAGATCTGCGCGGTCTGGTCCAGCAGCGTGTCGCGGCGGGATTCGAGTGCGTCGAAGATTTTGCGGGTCTGGGTGAAAGTCGTCTGAAGCCCGGCGCTCTGCCCGGCCAACGTGGTCATCACCGCTGACAGATTGTCGATCAGCGCGCCGAGGATCTGGTCGGGTCCGGCGAAGGACTGCACCAGGGTCGCGGTCTCGGTGATCAGTGCTGCGACCGCGCCGTCGTCGCCCTGGAGGGCTCGGATCAACGCGGAGGTCAGATTGTCGACGTCTGCGGGGTCGAGGGCGCTGAACAACGGCTGGAATCCGTTGAGCAACCCCGACAGATCGAAAGACGGTTCGGTGCGATCGAGCGGGATCCGCGCACCGGGCGCCAGGGGCGCCGGATCGCCGGATTCGGCTCTGCTCAGCCCGAGGTAGCGCTGCCCGATCAGATTCTGATAGATGACCGAGGCGATGGTGTTGCCGTACACGGGCTGACCTCGCTGGATCCGGAAGTCGACCTCGGCGTGTGGGCCGAGGATGTCGATGGAGTCGACCCGGCCCACCTGTACTCCGGCGATCCGTACGTCGTCGCCGACACGCAATCCCGAGACATCGCTGAACACGGCGGAATAGGAGTGTGTGTCACCGGTGACATCGCGTTGCAGGGTCACCCGGACCATCCAGATCAGCAGCGCGGAGACGAGCAGAAAAGCGGTCAGTCCGGCGAGGTCGCGTCTACGTTTCACCGTGGTTCTCCGACGGCTGGTGGGGCGGGCACAGTCAGACCGAACAGCTCGGCGAGGCCGGCGGCTTCTTTTGGCAGACCGAGGCTTTCGGCCAGAATTTCGCGCTGCGTGAGCGTGTGCACCGGTTGGTCGGCCGCGCCGATCACCGGTGGGCCCGCAGCGGGTCCGTTCTCGCAGCTCGCACCGGCCAGTTCGCCGTAGCGGGGACAGTCGGTCCGGGTGTATTGCTTGTGCGGAGTGAGTTCGACGATCACTTTGGCGGTGCCGGTCTGGGTGTCGGGTTGCCAGAAGTCGTGCGCGAACACGTGCGCGATCCGCGTCTGCGAGGTCGTCATCTGGACGAAGTTGCCGCTGCCCGCGGCGAGTATCTGCAGCACGGGGCCCAGTCTGGAGTTGAGGTCGATGATGGTCTCGGTCCGGTTGTTCAGTGCGGTGCCGACCGTTTCAGTGGTCGCGATGCCGCCGGTGAGCAGTTCGGTCAATCGGACTCGCTGCTCGGCGACGCTGCGCATCGGCCCGACCGCGCTGTGTAGCGCGGCGAGCAGATCGGGTGCCGATTCCTGGAGTCCCTGCACAGCCTCCGACAGCCCGGTGAGCAGCGCGGGGGAGTCGTCGACGCCCGACAATTCGCCCTGGTAGGCCCGGACGATGCGGGCGAGCTGGGCGGCGGCTGACAGCGCGTCCGCGCCGCGGCCACGGGTCGCTCGTTCGACGGTCTCCAAGATCCCTACGGTGGGATCGGCGTCGGGGCGTCCCACGGCGTCGACGATGCGACTCAACGCGGTGAGCGAGGTCTGCAACTGCACGCTGGCCCGGCTGTGGTCCTCCGGTATCGACGCTCCCGGCCTCAACGCGGGGCCCGGTCCGTTGTCGATGAGCTGGACCGAGGGCACCGCGAACACGTTGCTCGGGACGACGCGCGCCGTCACCGTCGCCGGAATCGCGGCGGCGTGCGCGGGGATCAGCTCGATGTGAACCTTGTTGGGGCGGGTGCCGTCCGAGGCAACCACATCCTGCACTGACCCGACCAGCACGCCGTGATATTTGACATCGGATCGTTTCGGCAACCCGTCACCGACGTCGACGAGCAACGCGGTGACCGCGACCGTCTCCGCGAACGCGCCTTCCGAACGGGCGACCATCACCGCGACGGTGGCGACAACGACAGTCAGCGCGGCCATCCCACGCACGAACAACTTGGTGTTGCTCAGGTGCCTGTCGTCGGATTCGAACACTATCGACATCGCACTACCCACTGATCCTGGAGCCGGCGTCGAAACCCCACAGCGCCAACGTCATCAACAAATTCACCGAGATCATCACGGTGATGCTCGCGCGCATCGCCCGACCGGCCGCGACACCGACCCCTTGCGGCCCGCCGCGCGCGTAGTAGCCGAAGTAGCACTGGATCGTGGTGGTGATGGTGACGAACACGATCGCCTTCAGCAGCGAGTACACGACGTCGGTGCCGCTGAGCACCAGGTCGAAATAGTGGGCGTAGGTTCCGAACGATTGTCCGCCGACGAGCCCGACGAACAGTTCGACGGCGAGGTAGTCCGCGGCCAGCGCGGCCAGGTACAAGGGGATGATCGCCACGATCGAGGCGATCAACCGCGTCGAGACCAGGAAGGGGACCGGGCGGATCGCGATCGCGTCGAGGGCGTCGATCTCCTCGGCGATCCGCATCGCGCCGAGCTGTGCGGTGAACCGGCACCCAGCCTGCGCGGCGAAGGCGATCGAAGCCATGATCGGAGCGAGTTCACGAGTCGCCGCGGTCGCGGCGATCATTCCGGTCGCGGGCTCCATGCCGAGCAGCTTCAACGCGTTGAAGCCCTCGATGCCGACGATCCCGCCTGCGGCGGCGCCCAGGATGATCATCACTCCCGCCGTTCCGCCACCGACGATGAGCGAGCCGTTGCCCCAGGTCACATCGGACAGGATGCGCAGGGATTCGCGGCTGTAGTGGCGCAGGGCCACGGGTATGGAGACCACCGCGCGCACGAAAAAGGTGAACATGTGCCCGAATCGGATGACACCGTGCCACGGCCCGGCCGCCACACTGAGCGCGACTCGCACTCCGGGAGGGCGATAAACGCTGGCCATTACAGGGTCGTCCTCGGGAACAGCATCGTGTAGATCTGGGTGAATCCGAGGTTGACGACCATCAGCACCACAATCGAAGCCACCACGGCGGCATTGACCGAATTCGCCACGCCACCGGGCCCACCCCGGGTGTTGAGGCCCTTCTCGCACGCGATGACGACGACGATCACGCCGAACACCGCGGCCTTGACCATCGCCAGGTACAGATCACCGGAAGTGGCGAAGGAGGAGAAGGTCGCCATGTAGCTGCCCGGAGTTCCGTCCTGGACATAGACATTGAACAGGTAGCCGGCCAGAAACCCGACGAAACAGCTGACTGCGGTGAGCGCCATCGCGATGAGGATCCCGGCGGCCAGTCGCGGCACCACGAGCCTGCGCAACACCGAGACCCCCATCACCTCCATGGCGTCGATCTCCTCGCGGATCTTGCGCGAGCCCAGATCGGCGCACAGCGCCGAACCCACCGCCGCGGCCAGCAGAATCGCGGTGACCAGTGGCGCCGACTGACGGATCACGGCCAGGCCGCTCGCGGCACCGGCCAGTGCCGTCGCACCGACTTGTCCTGCCAGCAAACCGAATTGGATGGACAGGGTCGCACTGATCGGCACCGCCACGGCCACCGTCGGCAGCAGCGATGTCTTCACCATGAACGCCGCCTGCCCGACGAATTCGTCGAAGGGAAAGCGTCGCGCCACGATGTCGGTGGCGAGATAGCGGAATGCGTCCCGGCCGAGTTCGACCTGTCTTCCGACGGTTTGTAGCGAGGCGATCGGGTGTCGCCGGGAGTATTGCTTCGACCAGTCCTTGATCTCGGTGACCGCGGATGCGCTGGGTTCCACAGCGAACCTCCTCTTTCCGGTGTAGATGTCTCGCTAGCGCGGTGTGGGCGCGGCGAGTTCGCGCAGAGAGGACAGGAACAGTTCGTCCATGTGCGGGCTCAGTTCGCTCAGGGTCGCGGCGTTGGCATGGCCCGCGGAGCCGAAGACGCGTGCGAGGGCGTCGGCGGGCGTGGTGGAGCCGATGGACAGGCACAGGCAGGCCACGCCCTCGGCGCGCAGCTCCTCGAGTGCCTTCGCGGCATCCGCTTCGGCGTAGCGACCCTCGTAGCCGCCGTCGTAGGGACAGCCGTCCGACAGCACGACCAACAGCCGATTCTGCGTACCCGCTTGGTTTTTGAGAATCTCGCCCGCGCCGCGGATGCCTGCACCCAGCCGGGTGTAGTTCGAGGGCTGAAGCTGATTGAGTCTGGCTCGTCCGACGGCGCCGAACCGCTGATCGAAGGTTTTGATCGCGGGCAGGTACACCGCGTGGCGGCCCTCGGAGCGGAAGGCGTACACCGCGACACGGTCCCCGAGCTCTTCGAGCGTGACGGCCATGGTCGCGGCCGCCCGCCGCTGATGGTCGTGCACGGACAGACCCGCCAGATCGGCATCGGTGGCCGATCCGGACGCATCGAGCAGGATCATCACGCCGAGATTGCGCTCGAGCTTGCGGTGTTCGAGGTACACGTTCTCCGGGCGTGAGTATCCCGAACGCAGATCGACGAACAGATCGATGAGCGCCTCGATATCGAGCTCGTCACCATCGGGGCGCCCGCGCAGCACCTTCGGACCCAGGCCCACCCGAGCCAGCCGCCGTCGGAGCACATCGTCTTCGGGCACACGCGCGGCCGAGATATCCGTGGGAACCGTCAGCGGGAAATCGACGACTCGGCACCAATCCGGTTTGTACCGGTCGTTGAAGACGTCCCACTCGGGATAGAGGGCGCCGCCGATGCCCGCGGCAGCGCCGGGCTTGTCGGCATCGGTGAACTTGATCCGGGTGGGCAGCGGCCGGGCATTCGGTCCGACCATTCGCGCCCGGCGCACCGCACTGGCCGGCGCTTCGGCGCCGGCAGGCCCGTCACCGTCGGAACGTGAGTTGCCCATCGTCTTGCGGAAGAAATCCATCACCGACTTGCCGCTGAAGAGGGGATTCTCGAAGAGTTTGAGAATCTTGCTCTCCTCGGACTTCTCGACGTTGTCCTCGACCTCGTCGTCGGCCTCGGGTATCTCGCTGAGATCGAATTCCAGGCGCAGCTCTCGGTCGGTCGCCCGTCCGCCCGGACCAGGATCCGACGCCACCAACTGGGAGGGTTTGATGGTGCCGAACCACTCCGGCGGCTCGTCGACTTTCCGCTTTCCCTTGGCCGCCGCGAGTGATTCCGCGGCGCTCGCCGTGCTCGGTTCTGCCTCGAGGCCGAGTCCGGCGGCGAGTGGAAGCCGCCCAGCCAGTTCGGCGAGCACGCGATGGCCTTCGAGGGCCAGGTAGCGCCGCGCTGTCGAGGGACGCCCCCGCAGTGACCTCACCAGTGCCGGATCCAGGCTCCCGGCACCGAGCAGCGCGCTCTGCACGAGTACTTCGCGCCGCTGCTCGGTACCGGTACCGTCGCCCGAAACGAACACGATCTGCCCGTTCGTATACGGCGTCCCGCCCGCCGGCAGCTCTGCGATACCCACAGACCTGCCGGCGAGGTAGGTGGCGAGGAGCCGGTACCGCTCCGGCCCGCTCGGATCGTTGTCGATCATGGCCGCGGCAGCACGGCGTCGACGAGTTCGCCGAGGGCGGCAACGATATCCGCGTCATCGGACAGCGCCTGCACAACAGCCGATTGCACGGCGGTGCGCAGGTTCAGCCCGCCCGCGACGAGGCCACCGGCGAGGATCAGCATCCGGGTGGAGGACACCTCGCGCAGCGGCGAGTTGTCCAGGTTTCGGATGGCGCTGCCGACCGCGACCAGTGCCCGCGCGGTCTCCTCGTCGACCCCGGCTTCGTGGGCGACTACCTCGCGCTCGATTTCGGGGGGCGGGAAGCCGAGTTCGATAGCGACGAATCGCTGCCGAGTCGACTCCTTCAGGTTCTTCAGGACGCTCTGGTAACCGGGGTTGTAGGAGATCACCAGCTGAAACCCGGGCGCTGCGGGCAATGTCACCCCGAGCCGGTCGACCGGAAGTTCGCGGCGGTGATCGGCGAGCGGATGGATCACCACGGTGGTGTCCTGGCGCGCCTCCACGACCTCGTCCAGATAGAAGATGGCGCCCGACCGCACGGCCCGCGTCAACGGACCGTCCACCCAGACCGTTTCGCCGCCCTTGAGCAGGAAACGGCCCACCAGGTCCGCCGAGGTCATGTCCTCGTGGCCGGCTACGGTGATCAGCTCCCGGCCGAGCTCGGCGGCCATGGTTTCCACGAAGCGGGTCTTACCGCAGCCCGTCGGGCCTTTGAGGAGAAGCGGAAGACCGCCGACGGCCGCCGCGCGAAACACCTCTACTTCGTCACCGACCGCACGGTAGAACGGTGACCGCGGAACATCGAGTACAGCGCTGGATCGACTGGTCATGTCAGTTTCCTTTGTCGGTGTCGGCGAAGGGAATGATCTTCGGCAGCTCCGCACCGTCGGGCAAGACGAGTTTGCCGGTCGAATCTATGTAGCCGCTGTGCCGGAAGGGAATCGGCAGATCAGGATGGGGGCAGAGCCGGTCGGTTCCTTCGCCGCAGATACCCATGTTGAAGTACGAGCGCTTCTGGATATCCTCGGGCCACGGATCGGTGTGCAGGGCGAAGAACTGCGCGGGAAGGTTGTAGCCCACGAAGAAGAATGTGCTGACCGCCGCGAAGATCGCGAGGAAGCGCGTGAACTGTTGCCTGACGAATCCGCCATGGATCTGATCCAGGCCACGTTCGACGATGGTCCGGCCACGGTCGTCGGTGAAATAGCGCAGCGAGCAGAGGCCGGCCTGAACTCCGCCCCACATGAGTCCTTCATACAGCGGCCACTGATAATAGGTGCCCGCGTTGATCGACCATGCCTGGAGTGCGCCGGGGTAGGTGAAAAGACCCATCGGCATAAGAAACAGACCTTCGATGATGAGATCGAAGAAGAATGTCCAGACGAGGAGCACGCCGATCAATCCCATAGTGCTGATATTCGGGAACCGCTGCTTGGTCTTTCGCATCACCCAGCAGCCGAGGATCGTGCACAGCAGGACGCCGTAGGAGTAGCCCGGTGCGTTCATCAGGATCGGTTCGGCCATCATGGCGCCTGGTTCGCCATAGGATTGCCAGCCCGGCACGTCCTGCACCCACGAGCCCATATTGAACATCCAGGTGTTGTACGTACTCCACGTATTGAAGTAGTTCAGCAGTGGATCCTGGAAGAACATCAGGCCGCAGGCCACGAACAGCATGCCGTCGAGGGTTATTCGCCGCTCTCGCAGCCACGGCCGAATGATGAAGAAATACATGCCGATCGGCAGACCGAGCAGGATAACCGCGGTCCAGACGGTGAGAATCACCTTCATGAAAGTCGGCGGATCGCTCGGTCCGGTGGGCACCCGTTCGAAATTGGGGCCGGTGATCCAGCGCAGCCACACATATATCTGCAGGGCGAGGATCAACCCGCCGAGAGTGGCCCAGATTTTGACCGCATTGCTGGTGGACTGAATTTTCGCGCCGAGGGTGGCCACGTTGCCGAGCGGCTCGGTGACAGTGGTGCCCCTTTTCGGCTCCGACGGTCCGCTCACAGCGCACCTCCTCGGGCAATTGTTGGGATCCGACGCGCGTCGATACGCTCGAAATTCGGAATGGAATCGGCGATGGCCGTGGAAGTCGATGAGGGAGTCATCGGTCACTCTCCTGAAGTATCCGTACGTCCAGAAATATACCACTGAGAATCTCAGATACTAGGGGGTTTCTTAGATTCGTGGCATAATCGCTGGTATGGCTGAACGTTGGACCCGAGAGCGGAGACTCGAGCACACCAGGGGGTTGCTCCTGGAGGCTGCCGAAGAAGTATTCGCCGAAAAGGGTTTCGCAGCGGCAACACTCGATGACATCGCCCATGCCGCCGGCTACACCAAAGGCGCGATCTACAAGCACTTCGCCACCAAGGAAGAACTGTTCCTCGGGGTGAACGATCGGTACATGCAGCGCTACTTCGATACCTTCACCGAGGTGTTGGCGGCGGCTTCGAATGTGGGAACCGAAGAGTTGGACCGAGTCGGTGAGCTGTGGCGTCGGCTCGGCGCCGACCGCGGTACCGACCACGCCGCCCTCGGTATGGAATTCACGTTGTATCTGCTGCGCAACCCCGAGGTTCGGGCACGGGTGGCCGTCCGGCGCGAAGAGACCGTAGAAGCGTTGGGGCAGTTCATCATCGAGAATCTCGACCGACTGGGCGCGACCTCGCTGATCCCGCCGATGACGATGGCGAGGGTGCTCATCCACACGACGCCCTCCGTCGTGCTCGGCACCGAACTCGACAGCGTCGACCTCTACGGGCCGATTCTCGAGATGTACATGTCGGCCATCAAGCTGCCCTGATCGCGAATCCCTGCCCCGATCGCTCATGAGCTGCGGATTCCGCTCGGTGGGGCGCCGGCGCGGGCGGCGCCGCTATCTTTGCGCGGCACTGGGGCATTCGTTTGCGAGCGAATCGAGAGCGACACCGTGTCGAGGTAGCCTTCGAGGCCCTCGGTTCCGAACTCGCGGCCGATGCCGCTGTTCTTGACTCCGCCGAACGGCGCCACCGGATCCATGCTGTAGGGCTCGTTGATGCCGAGGGTGCCCGCGCGCACTCGGCGGGCGATCGCCGTGGCGCGTTCGATGTCGGGTGACCACACCGAACCCGAGAGCCCGTACTCGCTGTCATTGGCGAGGCGGAGCGCGTGTTCGTCGTCGGTGTAGGCGATCACGCTCAGTACGGGACCGAAGATCTCCTCCTGCGCGATCCTCATGGAGTTGTCCACGTCGGCGAACAGGGTGGGCCGGACGTACCAGCCGCGCTCGACGCCCTCGGGCAGGTCGGTGCCGCCGACGAGTAGACGGGCACCTTCGCGCTGCCCCAGGTCGATGTACTCCAGAACTCGCTGCTGTTGGCGGTGCGAGACCATCGGACCGACCCGGGTCGCGGGATCGAACGGGTCTCCGACCGTGAGGTTTTCGATCACACTCGCCAGCGCGTCGACGAATTCGTCGCAACGGCGCTGGGGGACCAACACCCGGGTCTGGGCGACGCAGGCCTGTCCGCTGTTCATCAGCCCGGCCACCATCATGCCGGTGGCCACGGCGTCGGGATCGGCGTCGTCGAGAACCACCGCGGCGGATTTGCCGCCGAGTTCGAGACTGACCCTGCGCAGTGCCGCACCGCAGACCTCGGCGACTTGCCTACCCGCCCCGGTGGATCCGGTGAACGAGACCTTGTCCACACCCGGATGCGAGACCAGGTACCGGCCGACTTCGCGCCCTGCCGGCAAGATGCTGACCACCCCGGGGGGCAACCCGACCTGATCCAGGAGCTCGGCCATGTGCTGCGCGTCCAGCGCCGTCTCCGGAGACGGCTTGAGTACCACCGTGCATCCGGCGAGCAGCGCCGGAATCAACTTCCCCACGAGCAGGAACATCGGCATGTTCCAAGGAATGATCGCGGCCACGACCCCGACGGGTTCGTGGCCGACGACCACGTCACGGCCGAGGAACCCCGCTCTGGTCTCCTGCCAGTGGTAATCGGCGGCGATGTCGGCGAAAGCGCTGATCATGATGCCGGGCAGCTTGGCGTGCGCCGAGCGCGAGAAGGTGATCGGCGCACCCATTTCGGTGGTGATCAGTTGTGCGAGTTCGTCTTCACGTGCGCGGTAACACCGCGCCAACTCGCGGACGATCGCCACGCGCGCCTGTGGGTCCATGCGAGGCCATGGCCCCGTGTCGAATGCCTCGCGTGCGGCCGCGACCGCACGATCGACATCCGCGGTCGTCGGGTCGGCGACCCGCGCGATGACCTGCTCGGTGTGCGGCGAGATCACCTCGATCGTCTCGCCGGCGGCGGGGTCGACCCATTGTCCGCCGATATAGAGCTGATGACGTGGCGACATTGCTACCTCGGATCTGATGCGCATTCGAGTTGCGGGCGAACGGTTTTCACGGCTTCTTGTGGACGCGGCCGTCCTTCATCACGAACCGCACATCGTCGAGAGTGGTGATGTCGACGGTGGGGTCGCCGGAGACGGCGATGATGTCGGCCAGCAATCCAGGTGCCAGCCGCCCACGGTCGTCGACGCCGATCAGTTCGGCGCTGGTGACCGTGGCCGCGCGCAGCGCCTGCGCCGGTGTCATGCCGCGGTCGACCAGTGCCCACAGTTCTTTGGCGTTGTGGCCGTGCGGAACCGCGGGCGCGTCGGTGCCACAGGCGATCTTGACCCCGGCACGGATCGCCTTGCGCAGCGTCTCGCGTGCCCGCGGAAAGACCTCGGCGGCCTTCTTCTGCAGTGCCGGAGCGGCTTTGGAGACATCGAGGCCCTCCGACAGATAACTCGTCGGTACCAGATACGTGCCCTGCTCCACCATCAGCGCGATGGTGTCGTCCTCGGCGAGCGAACCGTGCTCGATGCAATCGACCCCGGCCCGCAGACAGGCGCGGATGCCCGCGTCACCGTGGGCGTGCGCGGCGACGTGAACACCGGCGCGGTGCGCTTCGTCGACGATCGCGGCCAGCTCCTCGTCGGAATACTGCTGTGCTCCGGCGACGGTGCCGTGTGACATCACCCCGCCCGATGCCGAGATCTTGATGACCTCGGCACCGTATTTGATTTGGAAACGCACAGATTCGCGGACCTGCGGCACTCCGTTGGCGCGGCCTTCCTCCACCGAGATCGGCATGATGTGCGGGGCGAGACGCTGAAACATCGTGGGATCGAGGTGGCCGCCGGTCGGTGTGATGGCGTGTCCGGCCGAGACGATGCGCGGGCCTTCGACCCACCCCTGTTCGATCGCGCGGTGCAGATCCACGTCGAGCAGATAGCCACCGGTCTTCACCATCAGGCCGAGATTGCGGACCGTGGTGAAACCGGCGTGCAGGGTGACGCGGGCATTCACCGTGGCGCGCAAAGTGCGATACACCGGGTCGTCTTGCACACCGTGCATCGGGTTCGGCAACCCCGAGGGAGTGTCGGGCCCGCCGATGAGCAGATTGACTTCCATATCCATCAAACCGGGCAGCAGCGTGAGCTCACCCAGATCGATGACCTGAGCGCCCGCGGGTACCTCGACCGGATTGATCGCGGTGATCAGGTTGCCGTCCACGACGATCACCGCCGGCGTGTGCCGCTGCCCGGTCTCGACTTCGACCCACGCCGCGGCACGCAGCACGACGACCTGCTTGCTCATAGGCTCGGCTCGATGACACAGGTCAACGACGCGGCCCCGGTGTCGGGTATGCGTGGCTGTCGCCACACTTCGACAGGGAAGGACACCTGAATCATCGAATACAGCAGGTACATCAGGTTCTTCGCGTCCTCGGGCATATCGTCGATCGAGAACTTGTCGCAGTAGGTGAGCGCGTCTTCGGCCCGCGCGGCGATCACGTCGTAGAACCGTTGCATGTCGGCCATCGTGGAATTCAGGCGCTGGTCGTTGCGTTCGGTTTCGGAGGGCAGACACCACACCGAGGCGAACTGCTCGAGGTCGGCGAACTCGACCGGCAGCAGGGGTATGCTCATCGCTTGGCCTCCGTGCCCTCGCGCTGATAGTCGCCGACCCAGTCCGCCGCCACCTTGTGCAGGTGCCGAAGCAGGATTTCCTGGTCGTTGAGCTGGAATGTGGTGACCGCGCGGGATTCGAGCATGAGCTGCGTCGCCTCCAGCGTCGAAGAATCCTGCAGCCCGTACTCTTTGAAGGTCACCGCGGCCATTTCATGGGCGACACGATCACGCGGGGTGCGCGCGGGCGTGAAGTACAGGTTGCCCTCGAAGATGTGCGTATTGTGCGAGGTCGGCCAGTACTGGTAGGTGAGATACCAACCGCCGGACCAGATGAGAATGGTGAAATTCGGCCACAGCTGGAACGAATCCAACCCCCAGGGTTCGCAGCCCGCGGGGTTGAGTCCGGTCGGCATCGGACCGAGGTCCGGGACATCCCACGGGCCGAACAAGCCACTTCGGGTGATGTCTTCCATCGGTTTACGCATCGCGGCGTCGAGTTCCCATGTCACGACACCGGAGGTGCTGACCAGCCGGTGCGGTCCGTCGAGCTGGTAGTGCGGCGCTTCGAATCCGGCCTGCTGCGCGGCGACGGAGAAATTGTCCGGCGTCTGCTTACCGTGCAGGATCGGTGCGTGGTAGAACTCCTGGAAAGCGTCCAGGTAGAGCTTCCAATTGGCGCCGACCTCGGCCCGGTAGGAATAGCGTTCTGTCAGCTGGTCGAACGGGTACCCCTCGAGACCGGTCACCATCGGGCCGAGGAACTCTCGCAGTGTCTGACGTGGCTGCGCGGCCAGATTGATGAAGATGAATCCCGACCAGACCTCACAGTGCACGCGCGCGAGCCCGAGCTTGTCCTTGTCCAGGTCGAAGAACTCGCCTTCCTGCTGCACGAAACTCAGCGAGCCGTCGAGTCCGTAACGCCAGCCGTGGTACTTGCAGGTGAACTGACGACACGTACCGGCGGTCTCCTCGCGCGGAAACTCGTTCCACACCAGCTTGTTTCCCCGATGCCGGCAGATGTTGTGGAAGGCGTTGACGCTGCCGTCTCGATCGCGGACCAGGATGATCGAGGAATGCGCGGCGTGGATCTCCCTGGTGAAATAGCTGCCGGTGCGCGGCAGTTGTTCGATGCGACCGACATTGAGCCAGGCACGTTTGAAGATCGCGTCGCGTTCGAGTTCGAAGAACTCCGGGGAGATCGAGTCCTCGTAGGACATCGGGTCGGTCCCGAGTTCTGGGTAGTGCTGAGTCCAACTACCCTCTGCGGGTTTGGGCCAACGAGCCATGATGTACTCCTGAAGGGCTGTATCGGTGGGCTATTCGATCGGTTCTTCACCGAGCACCGTGGTGCGCAACATCTCTCGCGGAGAACCTGCCGGGTACGGTGCGGCGCGATGGATGACCCCACGGTTGTCCCAGATCACGGTGTCGCCGACAGCCCAGGTGTGCCGGTAGACGCGGTCGGGTGCGGTGCAGCGGCCCAGTAGTCCGTCGAGCAGTGCCCGGCTCTCGTCGGCGGGCATCCCGACGACGTGGTCGGTCGAGGCGCCGAGGACGAGCGATCGGCGTCCGGTTTTGTGGGTCCAGATCAGTGGGTGCTCTTTGATCGGACGTCGGCGCCACGCCACCAGTTGGTCCGGTGTCGGGTCGGCGGTCACGCCGCGCTGCGACGCTTCGAGTGAATGAACCACACGCAGTGACCGAAGCGATGTTCGTTCCGCGTCGGTCAAGTCGTCGAAAGCCTTGTAGGTGCTGGCGAATTCGGTCTCACCGCCGCTGGCGGCGACGGCCTTGGCCGTGAGCACGGTCGCCATCTGCGGGTACGCGTCGTCTTCGGGCGTGCAGCCGTCGATGTGCCAGTCGAAGGTCGCGCGCAGGTAGCTCGCCGACGAGTTCTTGGCGGCGTCGAGGCTGACCCGATAGATGCCCTCCACCGGATGATGTCCGGGTGAGGTATCCACCTGCCCGAGCGTGCGGCAGAACGCTACCTGGGTTTCCGGGTCGAGATGCAGATCGCGAAAGACCAGCACCCCGTTCTCCTCGAGGGCTGTCATCACGGTCTCGGCGACGTTGTCGTCGTCGAGCAACTGCTCGCGGCGTACGCCGATGACCTCTGCTCCGACAGCGTGTCCGAGTTTCTCGATGGTAATCGTCATGGTGGAGTTCCTTCGTGTCCTACGGCCAGGGCCCTGTGACGCGGGCGAGTTCGGCGTCGGCGCTGTCGACGGGCTTGGGTTGTTGGAAGATCTCGACGGCCATCGCGACCATGACCAGCGAATACACCAGGTGAAGCAGGTGTATAGCGTCCTCGGGTAATTCCTCGAGGGGAAATTTGTCGCAGTAGGCGATAGCGTCTTCGACACGCGGGAAGCACGCGTCGTAGAAGTCGATCAGCTCTTGCATGGGACTGGCAAGGCGGCGGGCGTAGCGTTCGGATTCGGTCTTCAGGCACCACGTGACGGCGAACCGCTCGAGGTCGGCGAAGGCCGGCGGCAGCATTGTCGATGTCATCGCTCATCGGCTCCGGGGAGATCGTGGCGGTACTCATCGACCCAGTCGGCGACGACCTTGTGGAAATGACGCACCAAGATTTCCTGATCATTGACCGGGAAATGGGTCATGCCTGCCGTGCGATATGCCGATTCGAGCGCCGTCTGTGTGCCGGTGAGCATGCCGGCGTCTTGGAGGGCGAACTCTTTGAACACCACCGAGGCGACCTCGTGTTCGACTCGCTCTCGGGCCGTGCGTGCCGGTTGGAAGCACAGCATTCCCTCGAACCGGTGGGAGTTGTAGGAGGTCGGCCAATAGCGGTAGAGCAGATACCAGCCGCGGTAGATGAGGATCTCGATGTTGGGAAAGATCTGGAAGTTGTCGATACCCCACGGCTCGACCCGGCCAGGATTCAAGCCCTTGGGCGGCTCGCCCAGATCCGGCGACTCCCACGGGCCAACCAGGCCGCTGCGGGTGATCCGTTCGATCGGATACATGAACTCCGCCGGCATCGTCCAACGTCGCGCACCGCCGGTGGAGACCATCCGATGTGGGCCGCCGACCTGGAAATGCGCACACTCGAAACCTTTCCCGGGGGTGCGCACGGCGCTGGGTACCTGCTGCGAATGCAGCCCGGGGACGTGGTAATACTCCTGGAACGCGTCGGCGAACAACTTCCAGTTGCTCTGGTTGTCGGCCTTGAATTCGTACCATTCGGTCATCTTGTCGAATGGGTAGCCATCCAGATCGGTGATCATCGGGCCCAGGAATTCGCGCAATGACTGCCGCGGCGTGGTATCGAGATTGACGAAGATGAATCCGGCCCACACGTCGCAGTGCACCGGAGCCAGACCGAGCTCCGCTTTGTCGAGATCGAAGAACTCGCCCTCTTGCTGCACGAAGTTCAGGGAGCCGTCGAGTCCGTAGCGCCAGCCGTGGTACTTACAGGTGAATTGGCGGCATGTCCCCGCGGTCTCCTCCCGGGGAAACTCGTTCCAGACGAGCTTGTTGCCGCGATGGCGACACACATTGTGGAACGCGTTGATGGCACCGTCACGATCGCGCACCACGACGATCGACGTGCGCGCTACATCGAGTTCCTTGGTGAAGTAGCTACCGGTCTTCGCCACCTGCTCGACCCGACCCACATTGAGCCAGGCGCGCTTGAAAATGGCCTCGCGCTCGAGTTCGAAGAACTCCGGCGACACCGAATCCTCGAACGACATCATCGATGTACCCAGCTCGGGATAGTGCTGGGTCCAACTGCCTTCGGTGGGTCTCGGCCATTGATGGGGCGTAGCCGGTTCGTGTACGACTTTGCTCATGATCGTTCCTCCCGTTCCGGGTCCGGTTGCAGGGCAACACTGTTCAACACCATCGCCAGGCACAGATACGAGCCGGCGACGAACAACAGCTCGATCAGTTGCCGATTGTCGAAATGAAGTTCGAGCTGTGCCCAGGTGGCGTCGTCGACGCGATGCTGATCCAGTAGTTGGTCGGTCATCGCCAGCAGCGAGCGTTGCACCGGCGACCACACCGGTGCCCGCGGTCCGGTGCTCACTGCGGCGATCTGCTCCTCGGTGAGGCCGAGGGCCGTGGCGATCCGAACGTGCTGTGTCCATTCGTAATCCGACCGGCTGCGGCACGCGACCCGCAGGATCACCAGTTCGCGGTCTCGCGGGTCGATCGTGGGGCGCTCGATCAGCAGGCCGTTGTAGGCCAGCCACGCTCCCGCCAGTTCGGTGTGATGGGCCAGCACCCCGAGAATGCCCGGCATGGCTGGGGCGTCGGGTGCTCCGGAGAGGTACCGATCGGCCGATTTCACGTGTCCGCGGAACACGGCTCGCGTGTTCTCGTCCCACTCCCGCACCGGCAGCGGTGCCAGTCGAGGAGCGGTGGAAGGTGTCATATCACCGACCCACCGTTCACTCCGAGGACCTGCCCGGTGATGTAGCCGGCCTGCTCCGAGCACAGGAACACGCACGCCGCGGCGATGTCCTCGCCGGTTCCCAGGTGTCCGACCGGGATCGCCTCGGCCATCCGGGCGCTGTCGGGCAGATGCCCGGCGGCCTGCGACTGGCGCGACATGGGCGTATCGATGCCGGAAGGCGGAATCGTATTGACCGTGATTCCCGCGGCGGCGTATTCGCGCGCCAAGGCCTTGGTCATCGCCAGAACGGCGCCTTTGGACGCGGTGTAGTGCACCATGCCCGGCGAGCCGCGCTGCGCGCTCGACGACGAGATTGTCACGATGCGACCCCAGCCGCCCGCGACCATGTCCGCGACAACGGCCTGGGCACAGTGGAACACCCCGTTCAGGTTCACGTCGACGACGCGATTCCACGCCTGCGGTGTGATCTCGGTGAACGGCGCGAAGTCGACGGAACCCGCACTGGTGACAAGTATTTCGATCGCGCCGAACTCGACGCGAACCTTGCCGATCGCCTCACGGACCGCGTCGCGATCGGTGACATCGACCGCGCAGGCCATTGCCGTCGCACCGGTGGCACGCAACTGCTCGGCGACTCGCTGCGCGGCCGCGCCGTCGATATCGAGAACCGCGACCCGATGTCCGGAATCGGCGAACCCCTCGCAGATCGACTGGCCCATACCGGACGCTCCGCCGGTCACCACCGCAACCCTGGCTTGTGTCGACCGGCCGCGTACCGGCTCCGAGACTGTAGTGGCTGTGCTGCTCATATCCGTGTTCCTCTGCTCGTCGGCAAGGTGGGCGATCGCCGCCAGGGGCGCGATGGCGCCGTCGTCGGCGCGGGGGGAGGCACTTCCTCCGGGGAATGGGGTGGGTCGCGATGGGCCGGCCACCGGTGGGCCGCTGAAACGACCGACGAGGCCTGTTCTTTTTTAATCGAGTGCTCAATTTGAGCGAGTGATTAAGATATACGTGACGGCGCTCACGACTGTCAAGAGTCGGATTCGCGAACCGGCCTTGCTGACGAGCACGGGCCGACGCGGCCGTAAACTGGTGAACCCCAGCACCGCTGGGCGCCGTCTGATCATGAATCGCGATCCACGCGGCAGGCCGAGCGCCTCTCGCACGACAGACAGGTCTCCATGTGAAGCCCGCGCGCAGCTCTGACGCAGAGAACTCCACCTCCCGCTCCGCACTGCTGGACGCGGCCGAGCTCATCATGCGGGAGGAGGGCTACGCCGCCGTCAGCTCCCGCCGACTCGGCACCAGAGCTGGGGTGAACCCCGCGCTCGTCTACTACTACTTCGACAACATGGACAACCTGTTCGTCGAGCTGTTCCGGCGAGGGGCCGACCGCAGCTACGAACGTCAGTTGCAAGCGCTGGAATCGGCGCAGCCGCTGTGGGCGCTGTGGGACTCCATTCATGACCAGTCGCACACCGCTCTGACGATGGAATTCGTCGCCCTGGCAAACCACAGGAAGGTGATCCGGGCCGAGATCGCCGATTCCTCCCGGCGATTCCGCTCGCTCCAACTCGACGCTGTGGCAAAGATCTTCGCCGACTACGGCGCGAGCGCGGTCCGCTACACGCCCGGCGCCCTTGTGCTGCTGATGTCGAGCGTTTCCCGCTTTCTGCGGATGGAGGAAGCCTTCGACGTCGACACCGGCCACGCCGACGTCGTCGACCTCATCGAGTCGTTCCTGCGTGAGGTCGAAGGGGAGCGGCGCGGCCGGGCGCGGTAGCGCAGCCACCGGTTCGAAGGGCGTCGGGGCGCCCGCATTCCGCCCCGACCGCGATTCCGTGCAACATGCGGTTGCTCGGTGCGGCCGGGGCGCTCTGTCTGCCAGTGCGAAGGGGGCGATTGACGGGTCGGGTGCTACGCCTGCCGTTCCGTCGGTGTCGTCGCGGCACGTGCCGCGAGGAAGTCGTCGACGATGCGGGCGCAATCCTGTGGAGTCGAGGCTCGCAGGCCGATGAGCTTCGCGAAAACGAGCGGACCGACCAATTGCGACAGAACGAAGTAGGTGTCGAATTCGCCCAGTTGCCGATGGGCCTCGGGGGTGTCGAGCACCTGGTCGAACGGCACCCGGTACTGGTCGATGATGCGCTGGCTGAGCGAGGTGATGGCCGGGTTGTCGGCGTTGCGGTCCGAGCCGGTCGCCAGCCACGCCAATGTCGACACCTGCAGTGGCGCATCACGAATCGCGTCGGCCTGCTGTTCCAGCAAAGTGATCAGTCGATCTCGCAGCGGGCCTTCCGGCGGAGTCTCCAACACCGGTGGCAGCAAACGTTCGATGGTGGCCGCCCGCAGTTGCATCGCATTGTCGAAATGCCGGTACAGGGTGGTTCTGGCGACCTTCGACAACTTGGTGACGCCCTCGATGGTCACCGCCTCCACTCCACCGGCCTGCAACAGGTCGGCAGCGGCATCGAGCAGGCGGGCGCGCGAGCGGGCCTTGCGTGGGTCGACTTCGACGTCGTCAGATCCGCTCATGTGGCCCAGTATTCCTCCGTCAAGGCAGATAACCTCATCGACCCGTCTCCAGCCGTGCAGTTGTGCTACAAGTTGTAGCGTAGCAATACTAATAGTATCGGAGGCCCGATGGATTCCACCGGACGTGCGCGATTGTCCGCGGCCCAGCGCTGGCTCCTGACACTGTCTTGTCTGGCGGTCGTTCTCGTCACCGCCTCGATGGCGGCGCTGTACACGGCACTACCGGAGATCGCGGCCGCCACCGGTGCCAGCCAGGCCGAACTCACATGGATTGTCGACGGATACACCCTGGCGCTGGCCTGCCTCGTCCTGCCCGCGGGTGCGATGGGTGACAGGTACGGCAGGCGGGTGGTCCTCATTGTGGGACTGTTCATCTTCTCGCTCGCCTCGGCGGCGCCGCTGATCCTCGACACCCCGATCTGGCTGATTGCCGCGCGAGCCCTCACGGGGGTCGGCGCCGCGCTGGTCATGCCGTCCACGCTGTCGCTGTTGACCGCGGGGTTCCCGGCGGAACGGCGAGGCAGTGCGATCGGACTGTGGGCCGGCGTCTCGGGCGTCGGTGCGATTCTCGGTATCCTCGGCTCGGGCATCCTGATCGAAAGTTGGTCCTGGGTCTCGATTTTCGTCGGGATGGCCGTTGCCGGCGCGGTGCTGGCGCTGGCAGCCTTCACCGTGCCCGAATCGGTGGACACATCCAGGCCCGCGATGGACCCGCTCGGCGCGGTCACCAGCGCTCTGGCAATCGGTGCGATCGTGGTCGCGGCGATCGAAGTGCCCGCGCGTGGTTGGCTCGATCCGATGGTGATCGCAGCGGCCGTGATCGGGCTGACCCTCGCCCTCGCCTTCGTCGTCATCGAGAAGCGGGTCACTCATCCGCTGATCGATATCCGGCTCTTCGCCGACCGAGGCTTCGGAAGTGGCACTGCGATAGTGACGTTGCAGTTCCTGGTGACCTTCGGCCTGTTCATGCTGATCGTGCAGCATCTTCAGCTCATCATGGGCTACCGGCCACTGGTCTCGGCGCTGGCGCTTGCCCCGATGGGTATTCCGATGGTGGTGATCTCCGCGTTCGCACCCCGGCTGGCGGAACGGATCGGACTGCGAATCCCCACTTTTGCGGGACTGTTGGCGATCGGAAGTGGTCTGCTCATGATCGCGCAAGTCGACGCCCAGACCTCCTACCTGGATCTACTCGGCCCGCTGTTGCTGATGAGCGCGGGAATCGGGTTGTGCACCGCGCCCGCCACAGCCGCGATAGTCGAGGGCACTCCGGTGGAGAAGCACGGCGTCGCCGCAGCGGTCAACGACGCGGCCCGCGAAGTCGGCGCCGCGATCGGTATCGCGATCGCTGGCAGTGTGCTCGCGGCGGGCTACGGTCAGCGCATCGCCCCCGCACTGCCCAACCTCCCCGAGGCCGCGCGCGAACCAGTCGGTGACTCACTCGCGGCGGCGCTTCAGGTCGCCGAGCGTGCGGGTCCATCGGCGCAGCCACTTGCCGATTTCGCGAAGTCCGCGTTCAGCCACGGCATGCACCAATCCGCCACAGTGCTGGGCTTTCTGACCATCGGTGCGGCCGTTCTCATTGCGGTCTGGACACCGGGCCGACGCCGCGCCGCCGCACCCGTCGCCACGGAACCCGGCGATGCACACCGAGAGGTCATCGCCGAGTCCGGAGCGAACAGTGGGTCTCCGAGTTCCGAGAGGAGTTGAGGCGCGTCCTGTCTGGACCCTCAGTGGAGAACCAGTGCTGTCGGTCATCGAAGGCCGCCTGCCGACGTGAGGCACGCTCTGATCGAAGACGAGTGACGTCGGGGAAAAAATTCATAGTTGTGAGCTATATAAAAGTGGAACTCCGGCGCGCCTATCGCAGATGTGAGACACCTCCGTGTATGCATCGATAACTGGGATATTTGGGACAAAATGCCTGCGTGTAGTGCTTTCTCTACCCGATATCTCCTCCGTCCAACCCTGTGTGTACGGTCTATCCCATTCTGGTATCCGAGTGTCACACATCACAGAGGGGTCCAATCTTGAGGAGGCGAGTGTGCAAGTGGTCCGCAGTTCTGTCAGGAGCGGTCGTCGCAGTCAGCGCGGGGTTGGTATCGGCGCCGGTGGCATCGTCGTTGCCGACCGCTGAGGTAGCCATCGGCGACTTCTACAGCACGCCGGTGCCACTGCCCGATGTGGCGGCGGGGGCGGTCATCCGGACGGAGCCCGCGCATCTGGCTCTGTCTGCTCCGGGTCAGCCGGAAATGATTCCCGCCTCGGCGACGCGAATCATGTATCGCAGCAGCGACACCCATGATGAGCCGACCGCTGTGGTCGGGACGTACCTGGAGCCTGCAGCGCCATGGACCGGGCCGGGCGAGCGACCTTTGGTCGCTTTTGCGGGTGGTTCGAAGGGGCAGGGCGATCAGTGCGCTCCGTCGAAATTGCTCGCGAAGCTCGTCGACGTCCAGCCGCCGATGGATGTGATGGTCGAGTTCGACGTGCTGGCGTTGTATGCGCTGCTGGCTCGCGGGATGGCGGTCGTGATGACCGATTACCAAGGCCTCGGCACGCCCGCCGTGCACGATTTCCTCAACCGGAAGTCGCAGGGGTATGCCGTGCTCGACGCCGCGCGGGCGGCATTGGCGCTGCCCGGCAACGGCATCGGTGCCGGTGCTCCGGTCATGCTGTACGGGTATTCCCAGGGCGGTTCGGCCACGGGTGCTGCCGCCGAACTGCAGCCGTCGTACGCTCCCGAGTTGAACGTGCGCGGGGCGTATGTCGGGGCCCCGGTGGTCGATGTGATGGCCTTCATCGCGCACAGCGACGGCAAGGCCAATTTGGCACCCGCCTACGCCTGGCTGTTGAACGGTATCGCCGCCGATTATCCCGATGCCCGTCCGGAACTGGAAGCCGCACTCAACGACACCGGCAAGGCGATCCTGGCGGAGGCTCAGGGCAAATGTGCTGTGCTCAGCGGGATCGCGCAGAGCTTCCCGAGCACCGCGCAGTGGACAACCAGTGGTGAACCGCTGCGCGCGGTCATCGAGCGTTTGCCTGCGGTGTCGCGAGCGGTCGCCGAGCAGCAGCTCGGTAATCAGGCTCCGGCTGTGCCGGTGCTTGTAGCGTCGAGCCGCAACGATGACGTACCGCCTTACGGCACAGTCCGTTCGACGGTGGCGCAGTGGTGCGCCGCTGGTGCGATCGTCGAACTCGACGCCGACCTCCAAATGCCCGCGATCGCAGGCACCGCACCTGACCACGTGGTGTCGTTCTTCCCGGCGCTGGAAGCGTCGCAGCAGTGGGTGATCGACAGGCTCGCGGGTCATCCCGCGCCGACCAACTGTCCGAGGCTGCCTTGACCCCAACCTTTCGATGAGGATGTCGATGCGGGTGCCGCGGCCGCGGCACTTGCTCGAGCGATACTTGGTGCCGAGGGCAGATCCGAAACGATTTCTCTGGGCATTCGGATTACTGGCGCCGGTGTGCGCGCTGCTGCCGTCACAGCTGGTGATGCGTACCGGGCTGACGTTGTTCTGGTGGATCGAGCCGATTATCGTGCTGTTCGTGATTCCGGTGTTGGATCGACTTGTCGGTGAAGACGGCCACAATCCCAGCGACGAGGACTACGAAGAACTCGGTGCCAACCGCTATTACCGGTGGTGTACCTACCTGTTCCTCCCGGTGCAGGTCGCTGCCCTGGTGATCGCCTGCTACCTGTGGGCAGGCTCGGAACTTCGATTCGTCGACAAGCTGGGACTGGCCGTGACGGTCGGGTTCTTGGCGGGTATCGGTATCAACGCCGCACACGAACTCGGTCACCGGGTCGAGCGGCTCGAGCGGTGGCTGGGGAAGGCGGCGTTGGCGCAATCGGGGTACGGGCATTTCTACGTCGAGCACAATCGGGGCCATCATGCTCGGGTCGCCACACCGGAGGACCCGGCCAGCGCGCGGTTCGGTGAGTCGTTGTGGGAATTTTTGCCGCGTAGCGTGATCGGGGGGTTTCGGTCAGCGCTCGAGCTGGAGCGGGAACGGCTGCGCCGCCAGCAACGCTCGTGGTGGGGCCCGCGCAACAATATTTTGCAGGCGTGGGCGATGACGCTGGTGCTGTTCGGTGGGCTCGTCGCGACGTTCGGGCCAGGTGTATTGCCGTATCTCGTCATTCAGGCGGTGATGGGGGTGTGGTTGCTCGAGACGGTGAACTACGTCGAGCACTACGGCCTGCTCCGAGGTCGATTGCCGAACGGCCGCTGGGCGCGCTGCTCGCCGGCCGACAGCTGGAACTCCGACCGCCTTGTCACCAACATCTTCCTGTTTCACCTGCAGCGGCACAGCGATCATCACGCCAATCCCGGGCGTCGATATCAGACTCTGCGCACCTCGTCCGAGGCGCCGCAGCTGCCTGCGGGCTATGCCACCATGATTGTCGTGGCGTCGGTGCCGGCACTGTGGCGGCGCACTATGGATCACCGGGTTTTGGCGCATTACGACGGCGACCTCACCCGAGCCAATACGATGCCCGGCCGTGTTCAGCGTGCGAGGCGCGGGTCGAAGTGATCGCGAGGACAGCTTCGACTCGCGGCACGCCCATATAGCCGCGCGGTGCGGGACTCACTACAGACTGGTGGGCTCGCCGAACACCGCTCCGCTGTCGTCGACTTCGGGTGTTCTGGTTTGCACATAGGTGTATTGGCGGATGGTGGCCGGGCCCACGCAGTTGTCGACTTTGATGTGGAAGTCGCGGGCCACGATCTGGACGGTCTTGCCGGGGATGAGCGGCTTGCCATCACCGATATCGATGTTGGTGATTTCGCCGGGTTGCAGTGCCAATTCCAGGAACAGACCCGGGTCCACCGCGATGGAGGGGAGGATGCCGTTGAACTCCTGCACCTGTGCCGATTCGAACTCCTGTGATTGCCCGGACTCCTGCGTCTCGATCTCCACCGACTCGCCGGAACTCGAACGCTCGACAGACCGCGACTGCGCCTGCTCTGTCGCCTGCCGCTGCGCCTGCTCCGTCGCGTAGTTCTGCTGCGGCCCCTCGAGCCCGAATTCCGTGGTGGGATCGACGCCAGGTGCCACGGCATCGAGCCTTGCCGCACAGCCGACCGAATATCCAGTCTTGAGCACGCCCTCGGCCTGCCCGTCGAGCCGTCCGTAGGCGACAGTGGAGACCAACGCTTCACGGCTGATGGGGGAACTGTTCAACGGCGCGATTCGATAGATGACCTCGTCATGTGTGCCGACAGTGAAACTGCCTATAGCCGACTCGAAAGTCTTCTCGTGCGGTGGCAGATTGACGCTATCGGCATGCGCGGTCGGCTGCGACAGTATGGCCAGCGCTGAGGCGGCACAGCTCACTCTCCAGATGATTCGCAACATGACCCGGACACTAGTGACACCGACGGTGTTTCCCCTTCGTCGCGCGGGCGCGTGTCCTGACCGATGCGGCTTCTTATTCGCTCGTTCATCCGACACTCCCACCGGTTCGGCAATGTGGTTGAGGTGTCTGCGACCATGGGGGCGTTCTACCGCTGGAATAGGGGTGCATGGACGACCCGCTCTTGCCGAAGAAGCCATGACCACGACCGCGATGGAAAGGTGCGCAGAAGGTGTGGTGGATAGTCTCGATACCTAAGCCAGGGTCGATGCCGCCGTCGGCAGCAGGCCTCGACGGCAATGCGTCCTCCATCGAGCAGGCCGCCGATGCCCTCGTCGTCGCTGCCCGCGGGTACCTTCGTCAGCAACAGCGTGAACCGAGCACACGTTCCGTCGAGGGCCATATCGACGGAATGATGATCACGATCGAAGGGCTGCTCGATCCCGCGATATCTGAGCGGAAAGTAGTCGAACAGATCATCTCAGCCGCGAACCTGCTACCCGCACCGATAATCTTCACGCGCGACCCCGAAACTCGTCGGCTGCCGCAGCAATCGAAGACCTCGTGCGACCTGGATATCCAACTTGCACGGATCCAGAACTGGGCACTGAACCGTCTGGGGCGCGACGCGTTCATCGCGAGCACAGATTCAGGTCCGACCGCGGTCGAACCCGGCTCGTCTGTAAACCTTCCCCTGGATCTGACCACGTTGTTCGGCCGCGTCGGCGGGTTCCTACCGTTGTTGATGCCCGGATACGACCTGCTGAACAGATCGCGAAGCGATCAAATACGGAGTTTGTGGCTCGATATCGGTACCGGTCAGCGAGAGCGGAGCCCAGAGTTCGCGGCTGAGTTCGATCCGGCAGCCCTCAGTGCTGAACCTGCCGGCACGGCTTGCGAGTTGTTCCTGCCTGAATTCATTCCCATCGCCGACCGAGACGGCACCACCTTGTTCGTCGATACTCGTTCAGGTGAGTTGTCGGGTTGCGTTAGTGAGTACACCGCCGAGGGTGCGTCTGAGGGGTGGCTGTGGCCGTCGATCGTCGACATGTTCGGTGCGCTCGCGGACAGCCTGGAAGCCGAATCGGCTTTCATGAACTACCGGCCCGTGGTTAGTGATCGCGTGTTGGCCTGGAATCGAGAGTCGCGGTCCTGACCGCGCCCTAAGGGCACTGGGCGCTGAGATCCCTTAGATGGCAGCCCACTATCTCGGAGGTTCCGGACTAGCTGTCCGGTCCGGCCTCGTGCCCAGGACGACCGTGGGAGCGGCGAGCTTCTTTCATCTCCGCCTCGTACAGGTGGGTGCGGCCGCCGACGAGTTCGTAGCGGATCTCGCGCTCGATCTGTCGGAACTGCGCGTAGTAGCCCTCGTCGTATTCCTCCACGATCTGGAAGGTCCACCGGCCGGGCAGCACGTTGCGGCCGACCAGCCTCGCGGCCAGCTTCTCGGCGAGCTGATGGTGGCCGGCCTCGCGCAGCATGTCCACCGCCTCACCGAGAGCGAGATCGGCGCCGCCGGTGAGCTGGTGGAAGCTGTAGAGGTGCCCGCGAGCACGTTCGGTCGTCTCCAACGCCTCCGACAGCTTGCCGACCGCTGCCACTGTCGAGGAGTTGACGCCGACGGGTCGCCGATGCCTCTGGGCAGGCTGATCGTTGTCAGTCATACCCCGAGGCTATCGCCGATCCTCCGGTGTCACGCGTGGTCTCGGTGTCGACACACTATTTCTCGGACGAACCGCTCGCCGATCCACTTCCCAGGATGCACAACGGATTCGCCACCATGGCCGCCTGCGCCGAACCGGACGACGAACCGGTGATCCCGGAGTCGACCGGTGGCGTATTCGGCACCGGTGCTGCCGGATTGCCCGAGCCGCCCGTCAACATCGACTCGCCGTCGAGATTCGCGGGAGCCAAGACATCGAGCAGATCCAGGACGGTCGGGGTGATGTCGGCGAGGGTGAATCCGTTGTTCTGCGTTCCCGCCGCGAACCCCGCTCCCCGCGCGATCACGAAACTGGCTGTCTCGTAGGCGCTCTGACCGCCGTGCCCCCCATCCGGCTTGTGTCCGTGGTCGGTGGTGACCAGAATGGTCCACCGCTCGTTCGAATGCGAGGCCGCTCGCGCGTCCACCGCGGCGGTGATCTGCCCGACCAGGCCGTCCACTCGTCCGATGGCATCGCGATAGGCCTGCGGCCAGACTCCGCGCAGCGTGTGACCCACGATGTCCACCTGATCGAGGTGCGTGAACAACAGATCGGTCGCGTCCTCGGTGATGGCCGAGACAACCTCCGCGGTGGCATGGGAATCGGCGGTGGTCTCACAGACGCCCGCGCCGGTGGGATCGATCTGTGTGACGGCCACCCGGTCGGCCTGCGGGCTGCCGGTGCGCGCGATCATGCCGATCTTGTCCCAGGTCCCGATGGAGGCCGTCGACAGCGACGGACGCTCCCGCTCCACCTGGGTGAATATGGTCGGATACTGTGCGAAAGGTCCTGCGTTGCAGGTGGATCCGTTGTCCTGAATCCCGTGCTTGGTATCCCACACGCCGGTCAGTGCTGTTGCCCACGAGACGCACGACATGGTGGTGTGTGGGGCGATGGAGGTGCGTGCCAGGGTGCCCTCCGCGGCCAGGCGGTCGAGGTTGGGGGCATCGGCCGCCGACACCTCACTCCACAGGGTGCCGTCGATACCGATGACCACGACCTTGTTCACGACCGGAGCCGCAGGGGCAGGCGCTGCCGCGGCGAAGGGGACAGCGGCCAGGGCGGCGGTGGCGAGTATGCGGTGAGTGCGGGGCATGCGCGGGACCGTAGTTGCCGAGCGCCTACGACACCCGGCGAATTGGACAATTGACCGATACGGTCCCGCCCACCGGGAATTCTGCAGAATCGCGCGCCCGTGGCGTGTGGTGAATTTCCGAGCCATTGGCGTGTGAGGTCCGGTTGATTGCCAAGGGCTATCGCTCCCTGGCGGCGCGCAAAACGGCCGTAGGGTCGTCGAGCATGAGCATTCGTCTCGGATACCAGATGCCCTACTTCGGCTACGCGGCCTCCCCACGCGAACTGTTCCCGCAGGTCATCGCGCAGGCGCAGGAGGCGGAGGCGGCCGGATTCGATGCCGTGCTCTTCATGGACCACTTCTATCAGGTCTATGGGCAGCCGGATGATTGGATGCTGGAGGCCTACACTGCCCTGGCCGGGCTGGCCACCGTCACCGAGCGAATCCAGCTGGCCACCCTGATGACCTGCAACACGTACCGCAATCCGGCGCTGCTGGCCAAGATCGTCACGACGCTCGACGTGATCAGCGGCGGCCGCGCGGCCCTCGGCATCGGCGCGGGCTGGTTCGAGCTGGAGCACATCGGCTACGGCTTCGAATACAGCAGCTTCACCGAGCGGTTCCAGCGGCTCGACGAGGCCCTGCAGATCATCTCGCCGATGCTGCGCGGGCAGCGGCCGACCTTCCAGGGCAAGTGGTACCGCGCCGAGAACGCGATCAACGAGCCGCAGGTGCGTGACGACCTGCCGATCCTGCTCGGTGGCAGCGGTGAGAAAAAGACCTTCGGCCTGGCCGCGCGGTACGCCGACCACCTGAACCTCCTCTGCCACACCACCGCGCTACCGCAGAAATTGACCGCACTGCGACAGCGCTGCGAGGAGGTCGGGCGCGACCCGCAGACCCTGGAGACCAGCTTCCGCGCGGTCGTCGTCGTCGACGAGGACGGCGACCGGGCGCGCAAGCTGGCGCAGGAGTTCATGCAGCGCGACGTCGTGGTGGTGATCTCGCAGGACAGTGTGTTCGCCGGCACCCCTGACGATGTGGCGGAGCAGATCCAGCGCCGCATCCTCGATCACGGGGTCGACGGCCTCATCGTGAACATGGTCGCCAACGGTCACGAGCCGGGCATCCTCGAACTGGCAGGTAAGGCCCTGACCCCACTGGTGCACGGCTGACTCGCGCAGCCTGAGCACGTGGGCCGCAAAGCTTTTGTGAGTATTACGCAGGTAGGTATGAGCGAGCGTGGGACTATGCTGGAGACGGACTCGTCCGAGCGGTGGACCGGGCGTACGAACTGGTCACGAGTGATAATGCCCCGGATGGAGTGCCATCCAGCATCTCGTCGGGAAGCTTCAGCGCGGCGCAGGTGGCTGGAAATGCAGCGACATCGTATCTGTCGTCGGCGATGGCGGACGAGCAGTATGCGGAGCTGGCGTTGGCGGACATGAACAACACGAACTCCTCATGGGAAGGTCGCTGGTTATGATTGACGTGGCCGAAAAGTGGGGGGATACCTCGCATTTGCAGGGCGTCCGGGATGCGTTGGCCAGGAAGGACGGTGAGAAGTGACCGGAAATTTGGACAGCCTTCGTCGGCGTCCGCTCGAAAACGGCCCGCTCGGTTATCATTGGTTCTTGACTTTCGATCATGCCTCGGAGCTTCATTCGCGGACCAAAGAATGCCAGCAAGCTATCGATCCGGCGTACTTCAAGACCACGCCGATCGACGGTCTCCATCTGACGTTGGATCGAATCTCGCGCCCTTACACGTGCACGTTCGAACAACGGGCTTCTGTTGCAGTAGCTGCGCAGCATGCTTGCCGAAACCTGCAGCCGTTCAGCCTGTCCGTTGATCGGCTGACCAACATACGTGGTGCGATCGGCTTCGTTATCTCACCCGCGGCGCCGGTGATGGAACTTCGTGACACGCTACGTGCGGCAACGATCTCCGTTTTGCCGCAGGCGTCGCTGAAAGAATCTACAGCGGATCCCCATGTGACGATCGCATACCCAGTTTTCGAAAGTCTGGAAGAGATCGCTACCGCAGCTGCAGCGACGGCTGGCAGTGCTGTCCACGGCTTCGACATCGTGACCACCGGGGCTACGTTGGTTTCGCTCGAACTCCGGGACAACTCCTACAAATGGGACGTCATCGAACGGGTCGAACTGGGTGCGGACACCTGATCGAGTCGCCACGGCTGCGAGGCAAGGACTTCGGGATGGTCGCGCCATATCTAGTGCCACCGCCCGTCGGGTCGGCGTCACCATCTACCACCTCGATTGACCTTTCGTGCACCCTGCCGGAGTTGCGGGAGAACTGGGCCGACCGCCAGCTACCCAGGCCGTTTCCGCAGCACCTCGGTCAACTGTTCGCCGATCGTCGGTGTCAACCTGCCCGTCAGTTCGAACCCGAGCTGGTTGGCGACGTCGCGGGCGTACAGGTCGACCGAGGCTTCCACGAGGTCCGCGTAGACCCCCACCACGCGGCGGATCCGACGGCGCGACACCAGCAATGCCCACACTCCCGGCACGAGCGCCGGCCACCAGTACACACCGACTGCCAGATAGGCCAAGCCCCACACCGGGGTGCGGGCGGCGGAGGCGCACCGTTCCTGGACCGTCGTCACCTCGGTTCGCGCCGCGTCGGGCAGCACCAGCCACAAGCGCGGCCACGTCGTGGTCAGGTCGAGTCCTGTGCCACGGCTGACGCGGTCGTCCACGCTCCGCAGCCGGTCGCCCGCCCACGTAGGGCATGCCGGTTCGATCTCGGAGATCGCGTTGCGTCGCAGCACAGCTCGCTGTGCATTGTTCCTTGCCCGGCGGTCCGATCGGTCGGCCAGCACCGCCTTGACCGCGGCGTCCGCCTTGACCGTCGCCCGCTGCCAACGGCGGTGGCGCACTGCGACGAACGGTCTGCCGACACCGGTGTCTGGGGCTGCCCACGCGGCGATCACGATGCCGCCGAGCGCGGTAGCCGCCAGCCCCACCACCGCGGTCGCGGCGAGGAACGCCACTGCGGCCCACGCCAGCACGGGACCGGTCGACACCGTCGTCACCCGGGTCCACAACAGCTTGAAGTCGAGTGCGTGCGATGGCCCGAGCGCGACCGCCACCACCACAACGGCCACGAACACCGCGGCGGGCAGCGCGAGTAAGGCAGCCCAGCGGGTAGCCAGGTTCTTGCCGAGCTCGGTGAGGAACGCGTTCACAGCTCGATCCTGCGCAACGGTTGCCCGGTGAGCCCGCACCGCGGACCTTCGTCGATCCCTGCCCGAGTGCACGCACTCATGGGGCACACCCACGCCGTGACTCCGATGTCGCGCGGTCCCTTCCACGGCTCGAAACCGCGGTGCGCCCGCGTCAGGTTGTCGATGCCGTGTTGGGCGAAGGCGCTGTCGAGCAGGTCGAGGTCTGCTTCGGACACCTCACCCTGTTGGGCTGCCGTGACGATTCGGGCCAGTACGTCGGCGACGCCGTAGCGGGACGCGCGTTCGGCCAGCGCCGCTCCGGCCTGCTCGCAGAGAACCTCGACTCGGGGACCGGTCGTTGGTGTCATGCCGAATTCGAACCTCCCGCTTGGTGATTGGGATCACGCTACCGTGGACCGAACGGGATCGGGGGCTTCGCGTGTACGACGACATTCGGTTGGTGGTCGAGAACTTTGCCTACACCGGAGACATCGGTGCACTGCTGGCCGCGGGCCTACCGCCACCGCAGCAATGCCCTGCGCACCTGTTACCGCACCTGGCCCAAGCGCACTCGCACCGGTTCCAGGCGCAGAGCGGCTTCGCCGGGCTGGTCGACCGGGAGATCGCGGCCGCCATCGCGGGCACGCCAGGTGATCTCGCGGTCGCGAGCGTCATCGCCATGCCGCAATACCGGGTGTTGAACGAGGCACGCGAGCAGTTCCAGCGCTACCAGGACCGTGACTCGCTGGTGCTGTTCGCGAACGCCTATACGACGGTGCTGAACGCACTGGACGACGAGCGAATGAAAGCCGCGCTCACCGCCGATCACGCCACATTGCTGCTGCTACTCGACGAGCACGACGGTACCGACACCTACCGTGAGACCGTCGTCAACGGGCTGAACTGGACGATTGCTCACACACCTCGCGACGATCCGCAACGCGCCCGCAGGCTGGTCGATCGCGCCCGAGCACAGGACAACGCGGGCCTGGCGCCGGGGAAGATCGTCGCCGACTATCGGGCCGCTGCCCAACTGGCGTTGCGGGAACGCCCGGTTTGGCGCGACGTCGTGGTCGAGCTCGCCCAATACGAAACCGATCTCTACATCGACGGTGGAGCGCCCATCCATCTGGCCGGCGCGCTGGTGACATGCCGTGACCTCGCCGATGCGTTGGAGCGGGACTACGCCGGCACAGCTACTGTGCCCGCGCTCGAGCAGCTCGAGCAAGAGGTCAGCAGGGAGATCGGTCCCGATATAGCGCGATTCCTGATGACCTGCCATCGCGATCCGCGCGCTCTGCAGGCGCAGTACGACCTGGTCGAGAGCCTGCGGCGGCAACCGGTCACCCGTGAAGTGCTGGCGCGACGACGTGACGAGGCGTGGGTGCTCGCCGTCGGACTACCGCTGGACCACGATGACAGGCCGGCTGCGCTGCTGGACCTCTACTACGCGCATACCGACCTCTGGGATATCGGCGGCGACACCGACGCGATCACGCTCGCCTACGACGCGGTGACCGAAGCGCTGCTCATCACCTCACCGGACGACGCGATCCGGGCGCAGCTGCTGAAGGCGCTCGCCCACTGCGCGACGACCGCAGCAATGCGGACCGGCTCCCGCGACGAAGCGAAGCTGGCGGTCGACGCTGCCCGCGCCGCGCTGAACTTGCCGGCCCCGGACAATGATCAGCGCGCACTCCGGCTCTCCGCGCTCGCGTCCGCGCTGATCATGCAATCCAGAGTCGGCGGCAACCCCGCGGCTGGCCGGGAGGCTGTCACCGTCGCGGAGCAGGCCCTCGCGCTGACCCCGCCCGGCGACTCGAATCTCCCGCTGCGCTGGTCGACCCTGTCCGCGGCGGCCGAGGAGGTGGCCGAGGCCGGGGACCACGGCATGTTCACCACAGCTGTCGACGCGGCAGCATCCGCAGTATCCACCCTCCCGGTAGACGATGTGCGCCGGGTAGGCATGCTCTACAACTATGCCGCCACCGTGCTAGCCCGGGTGGTCAGCACGAATGTCACGCATGCGGAACCGTTTCACGAGGCCGAACGCGCCTACCGGACCGGACTCGCGCTCGTGGGTCCCGATCACCCTGACGTGCCACGCATCGAGAGTGCTATCGCCGACGTGCTGTACCACCGATACCGGCAGTGCGGCGATCTCGGCGCGCTGGACGACTCTCTCGCGCTCGCGGAGAAAGCCGTCGGTCAGACACCTCGGGACCACCACTGGTGGCCGTTGCGGGCGTTCGCACTCGCGCGCTCGGCCCGTGCGCTCGCCACCTTCGGCGGGCCGGGTGCCGACCGGTTGCGCGAGCTCGCGATCACCAACTATCGGGCAGTGTCGGCGCACTCAGCCACCAGCACGCAGCGTCGGATGATCTGCGAACAGGCCCAGGCCGCGATGTTCGCCGAGGCGGACCCTGCGACGTGGTTGGACGCGCAGGAACGTGTGATCACCGTAATCCCCGCGACGGTCAGCCGAGCGCTGTCGTGGGTCCGCAGGGTGGAGGCGGTGCGGAAGCTGGACGGCCTCGCCGATCGGGTGGTGGACGCCGGTGTGCGGTCAGGTCAACTCGACCGAGCGCTGGAACTGGTCGAACGGTGCCGCGGTGTGCTGTTCGGCGACGCGTGGGGTATCCGCCGCGGCTGGGCACGACTGCGCGAGACACAACCCCGGCTGGCCGAGGAGCTCAGCGAGGTCGAGCGCGACCTCACTGATGCCGACGGATACGCCGACGTGACGTTTCACATCGAGGTGGAGTCCAACGGCCGGTTCGCCTCCCAGGACTGGGACCCACGACCACAGGCCGTCGAACAGATCCGGCAACTCTCGGCGCGGCGCGACCGGTTGCTCGCGCATGCTCGGTCGTTGCCGGGATTCGAGGATCTGCTGGCGCCGCCGAACCTCGAAGTCCTGCGCACGCGCACGGCCGGGCAGACCGTGGTGATCGTCAGCGCCCAGGGCGCCGCGCTCGTGGTTCCCGCCGATCTTTCGAAGCCCGTCGAGGCCGTGCCGCTACGGCAGCTCACCGAGATCGCCGCCCGCGCCCAGGTCAAGCGGTTGCGAGCGGCGCTCGCCGATGTGAAGGACCCGGCGTGCTCGTTCGACCGGCGCGAGCAGGCCCAGATGGACGTGCACGCTGTACTGGAATGGCTGTGGAACACCACGGCCGGGCCGGTGCTGGACCGGGTCAACGCGACGCGGCTGTGGTGGTGCCCGATCGGAATCATGGCCCAGCTGCCATTGCATGCGGCCGGCTGGCACCGCGACAATGCCGGGCAGACCGTGTTCGACCGGGTCGTCTCCTCCTACACGCCATCGCTGACCGCGCTCGCAGACACGTTGAGCACACCCCGGCCGCGCCACGCCCGCCACACCGCGCTCATCGTCGGTGTCGGCGAGCGCAAAGGCGTATCGGTGCTGCCGAGCGCCCGCGCCGAGGCTGAGGCGGTGGCGAACTTGCTGCCCGGCTCCACTGTGCTCATCGACGCCGACGCCGACTTCGACGCCATCGAGCAGGGCCTGCACGAGCACGCGATCGCCCACTTCGCCTGCCACGGCCGGGCGGTCAGCTCCGCAAAGCATCCCGCCCAGGGTGGACTGGTGCTCAGCGACGGCATGTTCGTGCCCGCGTTCGTGCACGACCTGCGCACCACAACGGCGCAGCTGGCGTTCCTGTCCGCCTGCGACACCGCGGGCCCCGACCCTGCCCTGCTGGACGAGCCGCTGAACTTGGCGTCGGCGTTCCACCTCGCGGGCTTCCGCGGCGTCATCGGCACGCTATGGCACACCGCGGACAGCTCCGAGACCGCCGAGGCGGTCTACGCGGCGCTCACCGCGCACGGCACCCGGCCGCCCGACACGGCCGAGGCGGCCACCGCGCTCACCGAAACATTGCGCAGCATGCGGAACGCCTATCCAGCCGTGCCGACCAGGTGGGCGGGACACGTCCACGTCGGTGACTGAGCTACCCGCCGGCCCATTACGCGAACAACACATGCTGGACGGCACGCGTAGCTCCTGCGCCGACCTCGACCCGACATCTCCGGTGTCCGAATAGCTTTCGAGTCGGCTTGGCAGGAAGAGGTGTGGCGCGGACCATGCCCCCTCGAGGAGGTGGCCGTGTTTATCGAGTCGACCTCGTGCGGCGAACGTCTCGGCTCGGCAAGAGGCTGTCCCACAATCTTGTCGGGGTGCGTTCGGGATCCATCAGTTCGTTTTCCGCCAGGACGCTGTCCTCGTTCGCGACGGTTTCGGGGTCGAATCGGACCAGGGTGCGGCCTTCGCCGCGCAGCGCTTCGACGGTGCGCACGAGCGAGGATGTTTCGGCGAGGGTGGCGTCGAATTTCGCGGGGTCGGCGTCGAGGTGTTCGCAGAGCAGGCGGCGGCGGATGCCGAGGATGGTCTCGCGGAGGACTTCGCCGTCGGCGGTCGTCGGGGTGACCTCGACGGCGAGGTCGCATTCGGTGTCGAAGCCCATCGATCGATTGTTGAGGTTCGATGATCCGACCCGCAGGAGCCGGTCGTCCATCACCAGCACCTTGGCGTGGACATAGATGGGCGCACCGGCGGCGGTGACCGGGTAGTAGACGCCGAGCCGGTGGTGGATGTCGGCTTTCCACAGCAGATGCAGGAGGCGTCGGCGGGCGCCGTCCATTGCCGCTTGCTCCAGCCAACCATCGGCGTTGCGGGGGAGTACCAGCACGATCTCCGGGCCGTTCGGTTCGCGCAGGCGCGCGGCGATCGCCTCGGCGAGGGTGCGCGACGCCAGATACTGGCTCTCGATGTACAGCGCGCGGGTGGCGCCCGCGATCGCCGCGCGATACAGCGCCTCGATCTCGCGGACCTCGGCGCGGTCGGCGAGCTCGGGGAGAGTTCGGGCGATCCCCACATCGACGGAGCGCATCGTCGGCTCCAGGTCTTCGGGCCACGGCGTTTCCCCGGCGATCTCGTCGACCGGGCTCAGTTCTTGCCCGGTAGCCGATTTCCACCTGGCGGCGGCCAGTTCGCCGATCGCCTTCGCCGCGGCGCCGTCCACGGCGGTGGTCGCATCGTGCCAAGGGCCGTAGCGGTCGTCGTTCGGCGCGGTTCGGTAGGTATTGTCGTCGCGGTGGTCGCGGGTGTCCCAGCGGTCGACGGTCATGTCGATGCCGCCGCAGAACGCGAGTTGGTCATCGATCACGATGATCTTCTGATGGTGCGCCGCGCCGACGGGGTGCGCGCCGTCGATTTCGAAGTGCAGTCGTCGGTCGGTCATCCAATTGACGACGAAGATCGGTGTCATCCCCCGGCCGATCGCGGCGAACGCACCGACATTCCATTTCAGCAGGTAGATCTCGAGATCCGGACGTTGCTTCGGCAGCCAGGACAGGAATTTGCCGAGCCGATCGGGCCCTTCGAGGGTCTTGCCCTGCGGTTCGAACTTGATCCGGGTGTCGAAGTCCCAGCCGATCAGCACAATGCGTTTGCGAGCCCGCAGCATCGCGGCCTTGGCGTAGTGAAAATAGTCTGCCGCGTCGATGATGCAGGCCAGGCGATCTGCCTGGGCGATCTGCCAGCAGGTTTCGCCGGGAGTGAGGATTTGTCGCTCGTCGCTCATGTGTCGTCTATCCCGTCGTTCGGCACCTGTCCCCGCAGGTGAACGATTCACAATACTGGGTGGGCCGCCGACCACTCTGGGCCGCTGCCCGCCGCTCCGGTCGACGACACGTCGCCGTTGGTGCGTGCCTGCCTGATGTCGGGGCCGAACCGTGTGAATCTTGGGTGTTGTACCTAGGCGTGATCAATCTCGGACCCAGTATTCGATGCATGAACGATGCAAAATTCGGGAGTTGATGCCACAATGGGCGATGTGGATGCAGAGCGAGTAGCTATCGCGATCCAGCGCTGCCGTGCGGCGCCGAGCGAAGACGGTTCTGCGCAGTTCGCAGAGTGGCTCGACCGTACACAGCGCTCGGCGCGCGATCACGTCGATGAGTTCGTCCGGGCGCGTTGCGCGGCGGAACTGGATCCAGAAGGGTTCTCCTTACCTGGTCGGCTGATGATCGACTTCGCGTCGGGCGGCAAGTGCGTACGGTCGGTGTTCGTCTATCTCGGCTGGCTGTGTGGCGGTCTCGGTGAGTCCGAACCCGCGCTGCGCGCGGCCGCGAGCGCGGAGCTCCTGCACGCGTTCGCGCTCGTACAGGACGACGTGATGGACGAGTCCCAGGTCAGGCGGGGACGGAAGTCGGCCCATCTGCGTCTCGCCGCGTGGCACACCGATCAGGGGTTGTCTGGATCGTCGGCCCGATTCGGTGAGTCGGCGGCGATCCTGCTCGCCGACCTGTACTTGGTGTGGGCCGAGCGCATGCTGCGTGAAAGTGGCGTAAGTCCCGCTGCGTTGGATCGGGCATGGCCACGTTATGACTCGATGCGCAGCGAACTGGCGGTAGGTCAGCTCGCGGATTTGTCCAACGACGCGAACCGCGTTCCGACCTTGGACGCGGTGATGGACATCGCGCGCCGCAAGTCCGGCAACTACACCGTGCGCCGACCCCTCGAGCTGGGTGCGGCGATGGCCGATTGCGACGAGACGGTGATGCGCCTTCTCGGTGAATACGGCGAAGTGATCGGGGAGGCATTCCAGATTCGCGATGACCTGCTCGGCATCTTCGGCGACCCCGCGACAACCGGCAAACCGACCGGCGACGACGTTCGGGAACGGAAGGCGACCACCGTGATCGCGCTGGCCGATCAGCTGGCCGAGCCGTCGGATCGCGCCCGGCTACGAGATCTCTGGACGAAGAAGGTCATCGATGAGCGAGACGTGGCGCTCGCACAGGCGGTGGTCACCGACAGTGGCGCAGGACAGTGCGCTGAACAGATGATTGGCGACCGCGTCGACCATGCGCGTCGACTGCTCGACGTCGCCGATCTCGAACCCTCGGTGGCTGATTCTCTGCACCGAATGGCGCTGCTGTGCACACACCGTACGCACTGACCGCCGTCACCACCGACTGAAAGGTAACGATGCGAACGATCTCGGGAAGAACCGATGAGGTGGTCGTCGTCGGTGCCGGTCTGGCGGGTCTGGCCGCGGCGTTGCACCTGGCAGGACGCGGTCGCAGTGTCACAGTGGTGGAGCGTGAGATGTTCGCCGGTGGTCGAGCGGGACGCCGCGATGTCGATGGCTATCTACTCGACACCGGGCCGTCGGTGCTCACCATGCCCGATATCGTTGCCGACACCCTCGCCGCGGTGGGTGAGGATCTCGACTCCCGGTTGGACTTGTTGCCGGTCGTTCCTGCTTACCGCGCGCACTTCGCCGACGGCAGCGGGTTGGATGTTCACAGCGACGCATCGGCGATGGACGAATCGGTCCTGGCCTTCGCCGGACCCAAGGAAGTCGACGGGTATCGCCGACTGCGCGCGTGGATGAGCGAGCTGTACCGCGTCGAATTCGATCGGTTCATCGCCGCGAACGCCGATTCTCCACTCTCGTTGCTGACACCGGCGCTCGCGCGGCTGATCGCGTTGGGCGGATTCCGGCGCCTCGACAGGGCGATCGGATCCTTTCTGACCGACGAACGACTGCGCCGGGTATTCACCTTCCAATCGCTCTACGCGGGCGTGTCGCCACAACGAGCGTTGGCGCTGTATGCGGTGATCTCCTACATGGACACGGTGGGCGGGGTCTACTTCCCGCGCGGAGGAATGCGCGCGCTACCGGACGCCCTCGCCGCCGCCGCTGTCGATGCCGGTGTGACGTTCTGTTACGGCGAGACAGTTCACGACCTGGAACGGCGCGGTTCCAGGATCACCTCGGTGCTCACCGATCGCGGTCGTCGAATCCCTTGCGATGCCGTCGTTGTGGCGACTGAACTTCCCACCGCCTACGAATTGCTCGATCGCTCACCGCGCCGTCCGATCCGCTGGCGTCCGGCACCCTCTGCGGTCGTCATGCATATCGGAATTCCCGCCACGGTGCCGACGGCACATCACAACCTCGTCTTCGGCGAAGCATGGAAGCAGACCTTCGACGAACTGATCGGTGCGGGGGAGTTGATGTCTGACCCGTCGCTGCTGGTGACCCGGCCCACCGCGACCGACCCCGGCCTCGCCCCGAACGGGCGCGATCTGTTCACCGTTCTCGCTCCGGTACCCAACCTCTACCGCAGCAAGGACTTGGACTGGGATCGTCGCGCCACCGCCTACGGCGAGGAGCTCGCGGCGATCGTCGAGGACCGGTTGGTGCCGGGCTTCGTCGAAAACGCCGAGATCATGCACGTGGATACTCCCGCCGATTGGGAACGGCAGGGCATGCTGGCCGGTACTCCGTTCTCACTCGCGCATACCTTCGCCCAAACCGGCCCCTTTCGTCCCGCGAACATGCCACGCGGCACGGCCAACGCGGTGCTGGCCGGCTGCGGCACCGTGCCCGGCGTCGGGGTGCCGACGGCCCTGTTGTCGGGCCGTCTCGCCGCCGACCGCGTCACCGGCACGGTGTCGACCTCGCGGGCCTCGACTGCGACCAGGAGTGATCGACGATGATGCACACCGAACTCGACGCCGCCGGCATCCGCGCTGCGGGGCTGCGGGAGTCCTATCAGAAATGCCGGGACCTCAACGCGCGCCATGGACGCACGTTCTTCCTCGCCACTCGATTGCTCGCGCCCGCCCAACGGCCGGCGATCCACGCGCTCTACGGCTTCGCCCGATGGGCCGACGACATCGTCGACGAACCCCCGGCCGACGCTGCCGCCGGCTCTGCGGCGGCACGACTGGACGCGGTGGCGAAGGACTTGCACGACAGTCTTTCCGGGACCCCCGGAGACGACCCGATCCTTGCCGCGCTTGCCGATACCGCCGCCAGATACCGGATCGACCACACCTTGTTCGACGACTTCCTCGACTCGATGCGCATGGATCTGACGGTGACCGACTACCCGGACCGGGCCGCGCTGGATCGCTATATGCACGGTTCGGCAGCGGTGATCGGGCTGCAAGTACTACCGGTGTTGGGCACCGTGGGCGCACAAGCCGATGCCGCGCCGTACGCGGCGGCGCTGGGAAAAGCGTTCCAGCTCACCAACTTCCTTCGAGACATCGCCGAAGACCTCGACCGTGGCCGGGTGTATCTGCCTGCCGACGAGTTGGCTGCTTTCGATGTGGACCGCGCCCGGTTGCAGTGGTGTCGGACGAATCGCCGCACCGATCCCAGGGTGCGATCGGCCCTGGCCGCACAACATGCGATCGCCCGCGACTGGTACCGAGACGCCGACGCCGGAATCGCGCTTCTGCACCCGGTGTCGCGACCCTGTGTCGCCACCGCGGCTGTGCTGTACTCGGAAATTCTCGACCGAATCGAGGAGACCGATTTCGCGGTGTTCACCGCGCGAGCCACCGTGGGCAACGCGCGTCGCACCCGTGTCGCCGGTTCGGCGTTGGCTCGCGCGTTGTGGGCGCGGCGAGGCGGGCGCGCACGCGCAATGACCAAGGCCGAAGGCTGACGTGATCTCTCGAACTCGGCGAAAACAGGCGGTGCGGGTCATCGAACTCGGCGGGGTTCGGGACTACTTTGTGCTGTGAGTACCTGATGCCTCGGAATCCCTGAGCAGATGGGCCGATGGTTTCGCCGTTTGGACCGCGTGTTGTTGACCGAAAGTTAGGTGACACGATGGAACGCTGGCAATACCTGATCGTCATGGGACTTTGCCTGCTGGTGACCCTCCCGTTGGAGTCTTTCGGCGAGGGGGTCTATCGGCGCCCCGCCCGCCTTGCCCGTTGCGTGCTCCCGGTCGCCGCCGTGTTCCTCGTCTGGGACGCGATGGCCATCGCTGCCGGCGTCTGGAGCTACAGCCCGCGCTATCTGACAGGCTGGACGCTCCCGCTGGCGATACCGGTCGAGGAACTGATCTTCTTCCTCGTCATACCGCTGTGCGCACTGCTCACCTACAACGCGGTCGAGTCGATTCTCCAGCGGCTGCACCCCACCGAGTCGTCCTCGGCACCCTCGGAGCGGACCCGGTGACCGGCCTCGGCTATACGCTGCCCGCGCTGGTCGCGGTGGTTCTCGTCTGTGGATGGGAGCTCGCGTTCCTCCGGACAGGGCTGTTCCGTCGGCCCGGCTATTGGCTGTCGATGATCATCGTGCTCAGCTTCCAGATCTTGGTCGACGGCTGGCTCACCAAACTCACCGCACCGCTAGTTCTCTACAACTCCGAACACATCACCGGGATCCGGTTCCCGTGGGACATCCCGGTCGAGGACTACCTGTTCGGCTTCGCCATGGTCACCGCGGTCCTGCTGCTGTGGGAACGCGAACGAATCCGGGATCGGAAAGGTGTGCGCTTGTGAACGACTCTCGAATCGGCGTCGACGGGCTGTCTCGCGACGAGGTCCCGACTGCCTTCGACGCGGTCGCCGATGATTACGACCGCCTCGTCGCGGTGAATCCCGGCTATCACAAACACCTGCGCACCTCCGCGCGCCGGATGCAACTTCCCGACCGCGGGGCAGGGCTGCGACTGCTCGACGCCGGCTGCGGGACAGGTGCTTCCACCGCCGCGTTGTTATCGGTCGCCCCGAAAGCGGAGATCGTCGCTGTCGACGGATCGGCACAGATGCTCGCGCGAGCGCGTGCCAAAACGTGGCCCGATTCCGTCCGATTCGTGCACAGCCGCATCGAGGATATCGAGGCCGCCGGCATTGTCGGTCCCTTCGACGGCATCTTCGCCGCCTATCTCGTGCGCAATCTCGCCGACCCCGACGCCCAGCTTCGCGCGTTCGCCGCACTGCTACGCCCTGGCGCCCCACTGGGGGTGCACGAATACTCGGTCGCGGAATCGAGGTGGGCTCGCATCGTCTGGAACACGGTGTGCCGCACCATCATCGTGCCCGCAGGATGGATGCTCAGCCGCGACGCCACCCTGTACCGGCACCTCCAACGAAGCGTCGTCTCCTTCGACAGCACGTCCCGATTCCGAGAGCGGCTGCGCGAGAACGGCTTCACGGCTGTCTGCAGCGAAACCGTTCCAGGCTGGCAACACGGCATCGTGCACACGTTCCTGGCGACCACCCATCGTTCTCCGAACCTGGATGGGATCGAGCGCTAGTGGACGCTGCTATCGGCCGCGATCGGCGCATCGTTCGCCATGCCGCCGCCCCTCCCATCGGTCGTAAGCCGGGCACCCGCCCGTACGTGGTTGTGGTCGGTGCGGGCATCGCCGGGCTGACCGCCGCTACCGGGCTCGCCGAACGCGGCATCGGGGTCGAGGTGATCGAATGCCAGGAATACCTCGGCGGTCGCGTCGGCGGGTGGACCGACGCCCTTCCCGACAGCACCCAGATCGCGATGAACCGTGGTTTTCATGCCTTCTTCCGGCAGTACTACAACCTGCGGCAATTGTTGCGCCGCACCGATCCCCTGCTGCAGCGCATGACGCGCGTCGACGACTATCCGCTGGTAGATGCCGAAGGCCGACGCGACTCGTTCCGTCGCCTGCCGCTCACACCGCCGTGGAACGCGCTCGCCTTCGCGGCGCGCAGTCGGACGTTTCCGCTGAACGAGTTGCGCCGACTCGATGCCAGGGCCGCGGCCCCGTTGGCGATGGTGTCAGTGCCCGCCATCTACGAGCAGTTGGATCATGTGGACGCGGAAACGTTTCTGCGGAAGATCAAATTTCCCGTCGCCGCGCGCCATCTCGCCTTCGACGTCTTCTCCCGGAGCTTCTTCGCGCCGCCGGCGCAGATGTCGGCCGCCGAGTTGGCCGCCATGTTCCACATCTATTTCCTCGGATCCAGCGAAGGGCTGCTCTTCGACGTGCCGACGTCGAACTACGACACCGCGCTGTGGTCGCCGCTGAGCGAGTACCTCGCAGCGCGCGGAGCCCGGATCCGCACCGGAACGACAGTCACCCGGGTGCAGACGGGCGGAGACCGAACCTTCCGAGTCCACGACGATGCGGGCGGCGTCGTCGATGCCGATGCGGTTGTGCTGGCGACCGATGTCGCAGGGCTGCGTCGTATCGTCGCCGACTCCCCGGATCTCGGCGATTCCGACTGGCGCTCACGGATCCAGGCGTTGCGCAGCGCCCCGCCGTTTCTCGTCCATCGCCTATGGCTGGATCGGCCGGTCGCGCAAGAGAGACCGGCGTTTCTCGCCACCGGCGGCATGCCTCCGCTGGACAACATCAGCGTCCTGGACCGCTACGAGGATCAGGCCCGCTCCTGGGCCGAGCAGCACAACGGTGCGGTGGTCGAACTGCATGCCTACGCACTGTCCGAGGTTCGGACACCGGAGCTCGATCGTGAGATCCGCGCGCAGCTTCTCGCTCGACTGCACCACCTGTATCCCGAGACCGCCGACGCGCGGATCGTCGGTGAACAGGTGCAGTGGCGACAGGACTGCCCCCTGTTCGGAGTAGGCGACCACGCCGCCCGCCCACCGGTTCGCACGCCGCACGACAAGCTGATGCTGGCCGGGGACGGCATCCGTATCGACCTGCCTGTCGCGTTGATGGAACGTGCTGCCACGACGGGCTGGACCGCGGCGAATGCCCTGCTCACGCAATGGGGCTCGGAGGGGCACGACCTGTACACCGTGCCCACCACCGGACGACACGCGGTACTGCGACGTCTCGCCGCGCGCGAAATGTCGAAAGCGGCAATCCAGGAGGAATCTGTATGAGAGACAGGATCTTTCGGCGCTGGCCCACCGGCTGGCCGGTGCAACCTGTCGATTCCGAACGGTGGTCCACCCAGAATCCCACCTACCGCGACGCCGACCCCGCTGTCATCGGCGCGGCACTCGAACGATCGCAGAATCGTCCCTCCGGGAACTGGTACGTCTTCGGCGCGAGCCGTGACGTCCGAAACGATCGGCCTTTCGGTGCCACTGTCGCCGACGTCGAGCTCGTCGCCTGGCGTGACGAGCATCGACAGCTGGTGGTCGGACCCGGCGCATGCCCGCACCTCGGTGCGCCTTTGGCGCAGGCGAGAATCGACTGCGGAGCGCTGGTGTGCCGCTGGCACGGCCTACGGCTCAGCGGGGACGGTGGGCCGGGGTGGGCAGCGCTGCCGTGCCACGACGACGGGGTGCTGGTCTGGGTCCGACTCGACCACATCGGCGACGAACCGCCGTTGGACGCGCCGGTCATCGGTGCTCGTCCAGCCTCGAACAGCGCGATCTCGGCGGTCGCCACCGTGACCGGGGTGTGCGAGCCCGCCGACATCATCGCCAACCGGCTCGATCCCTGGCACGGATCCTGGTTTCACCCGTACTCGTTCGCCCATCTCGAGGTGCTCGAATCTCCCGCGTCCGAACCCGGCGCCGCCGACTCTGTCGAACGGTTCGTCGTCGCGGTCACCTTCCGGGTCGGCGGTCGGCTCGGCGTCCCCGTGCACGCGGAGTTCATCAGCCCGGAACCACGAACGCTGACGATGCGCATCATCGATGGCGAAGGACAGGGCAGTGTCGTCGAAACCCATGCCACTCCACTGGGCGTCGGACCTGATGGACAGCCACGCACGGCGGTCATCGAAGCAGTGGTCGCAGACAGCGCCAGGCGTGGCTTCCGCGTAGCCCGACACGCTGGTGCCGCGCTGAGGCCGCTGATGACACACGCCGCGACCCGATTGTGGCGTGACGATCTCTCCTACGCGGAGCGTCGCTACCAAATGCGCACGCGGAACCGTGCCAGGTGAACACGAAAAAGTGTGCATCAGTTTTGCATCATTTGCTTGATCGCGTCCGTTTCGCTCCTAGGATCACTGGAGGTGACAACCGCATGTCGGCGACCACTCGGCAACCCTGATCAACTCACGGAATTGCCCTCGCACCAGCCCGCACGAGCCTTGGGTGCCCTCTCCTCTGGCCGTCGGCAACCTGGACGAAAGTTCGATGACCGTCGGAAATCGTGGTGGCGAACCCGCCGCCTCGTCGGAAGGAGAAAGCGAGTGAACACGATGAGAAGCAACACGAGAGTAACTGTGGCAGCGGTATCGGTGGCAGCGACGGCGATGTTCGGCCTGGCGGCGTGTTCGTCAGACGATTCGTCATCGGACTCGACATCGTCGTCGATGGCGACAACGTCATCGATGTCGACACAATCGATGGCGCCGACTTCGGGTGCTGCGGCGGGGGACACCCTGGTGGGCCCGGGCTGCGCCGAGTATGCCGCGCAAGTCCCGACCGGGCCGGGTTCGGTCGAAGGCATGGCCGAAGTACCGGTGGCAGTGGCGGCATCGAACAATCCGCTCCTCACCACCTTGACCGCTGCGGTATCGGGTCAGCTGAATCCGCAGGTCAACTTGGTCGACACGCTCAACGGCGGCGAGTTCACAGTCTTCGCTCCGGTGGACGCGGCCTTCGCCAAGGTCGATCCCGCGACCATCGAGAGCTTGAAGACCGATGCACCCACGCTCGAGAAGATTCTCACCTATCACGTGGTGCCGGGCCGGATCGCGCCGGACGCCATCGTGGGTACGCAAACGACGGTGCAGGGTGGCACGGTGACTGTCACCGGCTCCGGTGACGAGCTGAAAGTCAACGACGCCGCGGTGATCTGCGGTGGCATCGATACCGCCAATGCCACGGTCTACCTGATTGATTCGGTTCTGATGCCGCAGTGACAATCTCGTCGATATCTCGACGAGAAACATCGAACACCTCTCTAGGAGATTGACATGAACAATCACCATTACGGGCGAGCAGCAGGAATCGGCTTCGGCGCGGCCATCGCGATCGCGGGTGTGATCGCGATGGCTCCGACTGCCGCCGCAGCGCCAGTCGATTGCCGCGTCCCCGGAGCGGGCATGATCGAGAATTCATCGGACACTTCGGAATGCGCTGCTTCGAGCGTCGGCGGAAGTGCCGCTGCCGCGTTCGGAGTCAATGGATCCGCGGCCGCGCAGGCGGGGCCACAGGGGCTCGCTCTCGCGATCGGCGTCGGCGGAGGCGCGGCAACCTCGCAAGCACAGGGCCTGTCCGGGCCTGCCGCGCTCGCAGTGGGCCCAGGATCGACGGTCGACGTCAGCGGTGTGCGGCCCGGACTGGCGCTCGGGATCGCCGGCGCCGGGGCAAGCGTCACCATCGACGGCAGGACCACACCGACCTGCGTCGGTGGCCCGGCACTGGCCGGTGACTTCCAGACATTGCAGGGCTGCGTCTCCCTCGGGTGACGCGTAGACGGCCGGTGGTGAGTCGAGGTCAGCGGTTGCGGTAGGCGGCGAGGCCACCGAGATCTTCGTTGGCGATGAACACCGAACTCACATTGAGCAGGGAGTGTTCGACGTGGTCGGGGCAACCCCACGCCGCGTCACCCCAGGAATCAGCGACCTTGATCTCGGCCGGTTCGTTACAGCCCGCGGACCCGCCGAGCTCGCAATGCTCAGGACGCGGCACAGCCACCAGCGCTGCTGCGGCACTGTCCATCCGGGCGCTGAGTTCAGCAGCCGCTTCGGCGCGCTGCTCGGCCTCGGTACGCAACTGGTGTTCGATGCGCAGCGCTGTGGCCAGTTCTTCGCGCGCGGCTTCGGCTTGTGCCTCGGCCGCCGCTTTCGCCTGCTCGATGTGGTGGCGCTCGATGGCCAGGGCGGCGGTGTCGGCGAAGACCCGAGCAAGCGCGAGATCGCTGTCCTGCGGGGCGCGCGGGCTGCGGTGATACATGGCGAAGGTTCCCAGCAGGGTGCTGTCGCGGGCCAGAATCGGCGTCGACCAGCACGCTGCCAACTGTGCTCGCCCGGCCAGCTCCCGGAAGTCGTCCCAGAAAGGATCGGTGCCGATATCGGTGACAATGACCGGTTCGCGCCGATGCGCGGCGGTGCCACACGAGCCGACGCCTTCACCCGTGGCGATCCCGTCGATGGCTTCGTTGTAGAAGTCGGGCAGGCTCGGCGCGGCACCGTGGCGTAGATGTCGCCTGTCCGGGTCGGCAAGCAGCACCGAGACCAGTACCTGTTCGGGTGCGAGATCTTCGATCGCGCGCGCCATGCCGTCCAGAACCTCGGCCAGGGGCGCTTGGCGGGCGATCTGCTCGACCAGGGCGCGCTGCTCGGCCATCAGTCGGTGCGCGTGTTCGAGTTGGGTGGTCTCCACGCCGATCAGCCGGATCCCGATCACGGACCCCTCGTCGTTGTGGAGTGGTTCGTAGCTGAAATCGAAGGAGGACCGCACTTTGTGGGCGTCAGCGCCCAGCAGGACCGGAACGGCATGGCTGGTGGAGGGTTCACCGGTGCGATAGACCTGATCCAGTACGGCAAGAACACCGTGCTCGCGTAGTTCGGGCACCAGCTCGGCGAGCGGAATCCCGGTGTGTGCGGGGTCTTTTCCGATCGTGGCGAAAAACGCGGGGTTGGCCGTGTCGACCAGATGCTTCGGGCCCGCGAGCGAGACGAATACAGCGGTGGAATGCCCGAACAGTTCCCGCAGGTCCCGCTCGCTTGCCGAATCCAGCACGCGGGCAACGGGTTCGGTCAGGTTTCGGGCGGGGGTTGTCACAACGTGCCTCTCGTCTGCGGAACAGTGGATTGATCACCCAGCATCGACGAGGCACCACCAGTACCAAACGCTACCGGGCTTGCCACAGGGTTGCCAACGGGGCATCGCGCGGGCCAGATCGTCACGCCGCCCCGGACCGGCTGGGGCCGAGAACGCCCAACTCCGCGAAGCGCGCAATCGACCACCGGCAGGCAACGACTCTCGCCGATCTGGATTTTGAGGAATCCTTCGAGAACACGGGGCTCAATCAGTGGGCTGCCAATATCTCCCGGGCTGCATATGTCCAGGTCGAGCATTTTGGAAGGTATCGTGCACCATCCGGATCGCGGCAACGACGGCACCCGGACCGTATTCGGGCCTGCTGTCGAATTCCTCGTATCGGACTGCGGCCGAGCCGTGGACGATCAACTCTTCGGTGTCGTCCGGATAGAAGCCGAAGCCGACTCCGTCGGTGAGTTCGGTGTAGGGATGGCGACTGGAGAATGCCGTAGTGACCACGCCCTGGCACGGAAAGCACATCACGTCGTCGGCGGCTGCGCGGTTGATCAGCGCCACCAGCGCCGTATCGATCGTTAAGCCGGGACTGCGGAGACCGAGCAGATCGGCCCAGTCCGGAAATGTCGACCGGCGTAGCTGCAACGCCGCTGGTACTCCCACGACCCACGCCCGGGCCCACTCATCGATCGCTGGATCGATGATGAATTCCCAACTCCGCGTATCGAATTCCTCCCGTGCTCGCCGCCGGCGCCGGGAATCCTCGGCGTAGTAGGCCTCGCGAAACGCCGCCGTCGAGCTGTCGACAATCCGGGAATCGCTGTGCGCTCGGTCCCGATCATCCCAGCGTCGCTGAAGGGCGGCGCGCTTCAGATGGGGTTCGTCACCTGACGGCCCTTGCTTCATGCACGCACAGTACCGATGTTCAGTTTCCGCGAAGGGGCCGCAGCGAACGAGCACTGTCGTCGCGATAACCGAGCTGACCGGCCTGGAACTGTGTGGTCACACCCTAGGTGCTGAGGAGGATATCCGACATCAGGTGCTTGATTCGGGCAGCGCCGCATTCGGGATGGTCGGCTCCCATCAATTGCTCCAGGTCGACGACGAGGGCGAGTGCGGCGTGGACGAGGACTTGGGCGTGCGCGGGCGGTAGGGAAGGCCGGGCGGCGGTGACGAACTGGGCGCAGGCCTCGATGGCGAGTCGCTGACGGTGGTTCATCGTCGTGCAGTCGGCAGCCGGGAGATTGGCGATCTCGGCGTGGTACACGAAGGACAGTCCGGGCTCGGTGATCGATTCCTGGACATAGCTCTCGATCAGCTGGGTCAGCGCGGCCTGCGGGTCGCCGTCGGAAGCAGCGGTCACGGCGGTCGCGATTCGGTCGAGACGACGATGGAACACGGCGGTGAGCAGGTCACCTTTGCTGCGGTAATAGCGGTAGAGCGCCGACGCGGAAGGCAGCCCGGACGCGGTCGCAATGTCCTCGACGCTGACGACGGGGTAACCGCGGGTACGGAACAGTTCGACAGCTCGGTACATCACCAGTTCGTGGTGATGCCTTCGCACCGCGGGAAATTCACTGTCGGCGGGCACGATGGTCGGAAGCGTGGTGCCGACAATCGTTGTGCAAGTCGTGGCCAGAATCTCGGCCAGTTCTGGGGCCGGGACACGGGTGCGGTGGTCGCAGACACTGGTGATCACGCTCATCAACGCACTGGCGAGGACGGAGCATTCCGCGCCGGACAACTCGGGTCGCATCTGTTCGATCCGATCGCGCAGAGCAGCTTCGGCGACGGCGACCTGATCCAGCAGAATTCGCCGGTCGTCGTCGTCGAGGTAGCGGTGCTGCCATCGCAGTAGCGCACCGCAGCCACGGTTGGCGAGCGCGGCACCGATCATGGCGTCGACGGTGAAGTCGAACTTGCGCCGAGGATCCCAGTTCCGTGCAGTCTCGGGCAGGCGCACCACCCGCACTCCGAGTTCGCTGAGCCGTAGCGTCTCCTGCCGGAACAGGCTGTATTTGCTGGGGAAATGCCGATACACAGCGGCGTGGCTGATGTCCAACTTGGCGCCGATTTCGTTCATGCTCACACCGTGCAGTCCTCGTGCACCGAAGGCTTCGGCGGAGACCCGTGCGATGTGCTCACGACGGTCGGCCGGCCTCCGCCGGACCGGCGCAGGGCTACTCGGCTTCGGTGTGGGACCAGGCGCTGTCTTTGCTGTGTGAACTTCACCAACGGCCATGCCCCGACACTAGTGGTGGAACACGTTCCGCAGCGGGTTCCAGGCCATCTCCGCAGGAACTGAATCGAAGGTCACATATCAGAAGCTCATCATCGGCAAAAGACCATTCAGTCTGCAGTGACGTGTCCGTGCGGTCCGGGGCCATCGGCTAAAACATCAGAAGCACGGGTAACTTGAGTCTGGTCATTCAGTCGGTCCCGGCGGTAGAACGACCGTCTCGCATGCGTCCGCAGCACGTCGGCGATCGCGAGCACTGACTTCGGCCAGTCAGTGGCGCTCTTCGAGCCCGACGGCTTCTCGTAGCCGATCCGCGGCTACCCGGAGTTCGGGATCGGTGGACGCGGAGGAATCCAGGAGCGCGGCCAGTGCCTCGGCGATGACATTGAGTTTCTCTTGCGCGGCCTCGCTCGCGCGGCGGCCTGCGTTCTCGAGCAGCACCACCAACAGCAGCGTGAAGACGCTCGCAACGGTGTGAATGGCAACCTGCCACGTTTTGAGGTCCGTCCACCACGGCAAGCTGACCAGCCACGCCGTGACGATCCCGGCGCAGACGAAGAAGAACGGAGCCTGACTCACTCGCAGCTCGGCCTGCTCGACGAACCGATCGAACGGCGACCGGCGATCACCTCCGCCACGGCTGCGCGCGGCTTCACTGCGGCGGCGCTCCATCACCGAATTCTAGGCGCATCTCACCCCTGACGCAGCCGGACCGACGTCGCCGTCGGACATTCCTTTATCTGTTCACTTGGACAGATAAAGGGCGTAGTGTTCTGATAGGTGAACGGCAGCACCGTGGCAATGCATATGAGCGACGGGATCGTCGATGCGCCGACATCGCTGATCTTCGCGGGGATCGCGGCGGTGGGACTCGGGCTCGCGGGCTGGCGAGCGCGGGCTGAACTCGATGAGCGTGCCGCGCCGATGGCAGGGCTGGTAGCCGCGTTCATCTTCGCGGTCCAGATGGTGAACTTTCCGATCCTGCCCGGTGTGAGTGGGCACCTGCTGGGTGGGGCGCTGGCCGCGATTCTGGTCGGGCCCTATCTCGGGGCGTTGTGCATGGCGGTGGTGCTGGTCGTGCAGGCGCTGTTGTTCGCCGACGGCGGGCTGACCGCACTCGGCACCAACATCACGAACATGGCCCTGATCGGTGTCGGCGCGGGATATCTCGTCGCTCGGGCCGGGACAGCGCTGCTCCGCCGGCGGCGCGATACGGGGGTGGGTGTCATGGCATTCGTCGCCGCTTACATCGGAACCCTCTGTGCCGCGATGGGTTTCGTCATCGAATACGCCATCGGCGGGGCTGCGGGCTCCACGGTCGGGGCGGTCGCGGGGTACATGTTCGTCACCCACGCGTTGATCGGGATCGGGGAAGGCGTCATCACCGCGATCACCGTGGTGGCGGTAGTGAGCGCACGACCGGATCTTGTCTATGTGCTGCGTGCCGCTGGACCGGTGTCCGCCGAAATTTCTCCCGCTCGCGTGCGGCTGTCCTTCACCGGTTTCCTGTGGGCGTTCGCCGCGGCCGCGGTGCTCGTCGCCGGCGGGCTCTCCTATGCCGCGAGTTCGCAGCCCGACGGGCTCGACGCCACCACCCGACGCGGGTGCTCCACGGTCGAGGTGAACGGGGCTGAGGAACTGCACGGTGAGTGCATCGCCCGAAGCGCCGAGGAACACCGGTTCGTCGGTTCTCCGCTGGCGGACTACGCGATCGACGGCAACAGCGATCTGGCCGGTCCGGCAGGCGTCGTCGGTGTCGGGGCCGCCTTCGTCGTGCTGTTCGCGGTGGTCCGCACGATCCGGATCGGCCGAAGCGGATCGCGCCCGGCAACCCGCGAGGGTGACGTCGCGGCGCGGTCGGATACGGAGCGGGAGTAAGTGAGCGCCTCTGTCCACCGGCTGTATCTGGCGGGGAATTCACCGGCGCATCGGGCGCCGACCGAGGTGAAGATCGTCTGCGCGGTGGTCGCGGTGTTCGCGGTCGTGGCGACACCACGGGAGTTGTTGTGGCCGTTCGGCTGTTATGCCGTGGGCCTGGTCGCGCTGTGGCGGTGGTGGGGAATCGGGCTGCGCTGGATCGCGCCGCGTCTGCTCATCGAGTTGCCGTTCGTCATCTTGGCGTTCCTGCTGCCCTTCGCCGCCGGGCAACCCCGCACCGACGTCTTCGGGCTGTCGCTGTCGGTGACCGGCCTCTATGCCGCGTGGGGCATCATCGCGAAAGGCACTATAGGCGTGGGCATCTCACTGAGCTTGGCCGCGACGACGAGCGTGCGCGCCTTGCCCGAAGGGCTGACGCGGCTGCGCGTTCCCGGCACGATCGTCATGATCGTGGTTCTGATGCTGCGCTATGTCGACGTGCTGGTCGACGAGGCGGCGCGGATGCGGCTGGCACGGATCTCACGCGGCGACGACCCACGCACACTGCGCCAAGCCGGTGCGACCGCACGCGGCGCGGGCACCCTGTTCCTGCGATCCTACGAACGCGGCGAACGAGTTCATCTGGCCATGCTGTCGCGCGGATTCGACGGCACCGTGCCCGATGTCGGCACCCCGCCTGCCACCCGCGGGCAATGGCTGCTCGGCTGCCTACCCGCGGCCGCCGCGATCGCGGTCTGCGCGGGTGCTTGGATGGTGCGGTGACCGAACCGACGGCACCCGCGGTGCGTGTGGTCGACCTGACGTTCGCCTATCCCGACGGGACCGGCGCGCTGAACGGGGTGAACCTGCGGATCGCGCCGGGGGAGCGGGTGGCCGTCCTCGGGCCAAACGGCGCGGGCAAATCCACCTTGATGCTGCATCTGAACGGGGTACTCACCGCCACGTCGGGGGAGGTGCACATCGGCGGTGTGCGGCTGGACCGCAATAGTGTTCGCGCCATTCGGCAACGGGTCGGGGTGGTGTTCCAGGACCCAGACGACCAACTGTTCATGCCGACCGTGGAACAGGACGTCGCGTTCGGGCCCGCCAACTTCGGTGTCCGCGGCGACGCCCTCGCCGAACACGTACGCGAGGCGCTGGACGCGGTGGGGATGACCGATCGTGCCGGGCGCTCACCGGCGCACCTGTCGCTCGGGGAACGCCGCCGGGCCGCACTGGCCACGGTGCTGTCGTGTCGACCGGAGGTCCTCGTCCTCGACGAGCCCGCCGCCAACCTCGATCCGGTGGCCCGCCGCGAGCTCGCCGAGATCCTGTTGTCGCTGCCGACCACCATGCTCGTGGTGACCCACGATCTGCCCTACGCGCAACGGATTTGCGAGCGGGCCGTCATCCTCGACGCCGGCGAAGTCGTTGCCGACGGCCCTACCGCCGACATCCTCGGCGATGCCGCGCTGCTCGCCGAACACCGGCTCAGCTGAGCATGTGCCGGTCCGGCCGACCATCGCGTGGGTGGGTTGCTCAGGAGTAACCTGAGCGGTGGGTTCATCCCTCGACGAGCCGAGACTGCGATGCACGAGATGGCGATCACCCAGAGTGTCATCGACGCCGTATGCGAACACGCGGCGGGAGCACAGGTGCACAGCGTGCTCCTGGAAGTGGGCGTGCTGTGCGCGGTCGTTCCGGAGGCGATGCAGTTCTGCTTCGAACTCGCTGCCGAGGAAACCCTGGCCGAGGGCGCGCGTCTCGAGATCGACGTGGTACCCGGCCGGGCGGCCTGCCGAAGCTGTGGCGCCGAATTCACTGTGCTCGAGCCGATCGCCCTGTGCGAGTGCGGCAGCGCCGATGTCGAGATCAGAGCCGGGCACGAACTCCGAATCCGCTCGATGGAAGTGAGCCGAGAATGTGCGCAACCTGTGGATGTGGCGACGACGACGCCGCGGTGATCACCCTCCCGCACGAACACGAACACGAACACGAACACGAACACGAACACGAACACGAACACGAACACGAACACGAGCCGCACCGGCACAGCCATGGTCACGGCGGCGATCACGTGCACCTGCCGGTGACTGAGACCATCACCCTCGAGCAGAAAGTCCTGGCCAAAAACGACCTGTTGGCCCAGCGCAACCGGGAATGGCTCGCCGCTCGCGACATCCTGGCGCTGAACATGACCAGCTCACCCGGTGCGGGCAAGACCACGTTGCTCGAACGCACGATCCGCGAGTTCACCGAGGTGCCGATCGCGGTGATCGAGGGCGACCAGGCGACCCTTCTCGATGCCGAGCGGATCGGGGCGACGGGCTGTCGGGTCGTGCAGATCAATACCGGTGCGGGCTGTCATCTCGACGCCGAGATGACCTACCGCGCGCTGGAGTCCCTCGATCCCGCACCCGGCACGCTGCTGTTCATCGAGAACGTCGGCAACCTGGTGTGCCCGGCACTGTTCGACCTCGGCGAACGCGGCAAAGTCGTGGTTATCTCGGTGACCGAGGGCACCGACAAGCCGCTGAAGTATCCACACATGTTCGCCGCGGCATCTCTGGTCCTCGTCAACAAGATCGATCTGCTGCCCTATGTCGACTTCGACCTGGATAAATGCCGGGAATACGCGGCGACGATCAACCCGCACGCGCAGATCCTGCCACTGTCGGTGACCAGCGGTTCCGGCATGGCGCAGTGGTACGACTGGCTCCGGCGGCAGCGATCGGCAACTATTGAGGATCGTGCACCGGCGACATAGACTGACGTGATCAGGATCACAACGTAGGTTCCCGCGAGCCTGCGATCCCGCTTCAGAAAGTGGCACAGCCCATGCCTACCCAGGAAGCAATCAAAGCAGAACAGGCCCTGATCCACGTGCTGTGGATCAACGCAGGTCTCAGTTGTGACGGTGACTCGGTTGCGCTGACCGCCGCGACGCAGCCCAGTATCGAGGAGATCGCGCTCGGCGCTCTTCCCGGGCTCCCGCAGATCGCTGTGCACTGGCCGCTGATCGATTTCGAATGCGGTCCCGCCGGCGGCGCCGACGATTTCCTCGAATGGTTCTTCAAAGCCGACCGTGGTGAACTCGAACCGTTCGTGCTCGTGGTGGAAGGTTCCATCCCGAACGAACAGCTCCACGAGGAGGGCTACTGGTGCGGTTTCGGCAACGATCCCGCCACCGGACAGCCGATGACGACCAGTGAATGGCTCGATCGGCTGGCCCCGAAGGCCACCGCGGTGGTCGCGGTCGGCACCTGTGCCACCTACGGCGGCATCCACGCCATGGCGGGTAACCCCACCGGCGCGATGGGTGTGCCGGACTACCTCGGCTGGGACTGGAAATCCAAGGCCGGAATCCCGATCGTGTGCGTGCCCGGTTGTCCGGTTCATCCGGACAACATGTCCGAAACGCTGACCTATCTGCTCTACATGGCCACCGGACAGGCCCCGATGATTCCCCTCGACGAGGCGCTGCGCCCGAAATGGTTGTTCGGCGCCACCGTCCACGAAGGCTGTGATCGGGCGGGCTATTACGAGGAAGGCGACTTCGCCGACGAGTACGGCTCCCCGAAATGCATTGTGAAACTGGGATGTTGGGGCCCGGTGGTCAAATGCAACGTCCCCAAACGGGGCTGGATCAACGGCGTCGGTGGCTGCCCGAATGTGGGCGGCATCTGCATCGGCTGCACCATGCCGGGATTCCCGGACAAATTCATGCCGTTCATGGACGAGCCGCCCGGCGGCAAGATCTCCTCGACGGCATCAGGGCTGTACGGGTCGGTGATCCGCAGTCTGCGCCACATCACCGGACGCACGGTGGACAAGGAGCCGCGTTGGCGGCACAAGGGCGAGAAGCTGGAATCCGGCGCCACCCGCACCTGGTAGGAGGCGATTGGAATGACTGGCATCATCCCCGAGCCGTCACACAAGCGGATCGATCCCGACAGCCTGGTCGAAATGGCCTGGGACCCGATCACCCGCATCGTCGGCAGCCTGGGAATCTATACCAAGATCGATTTCGAGAACCGTGAAGTGGTCGAGTGTCACAGCACCTCGTCCATCTTCCGCGGCTACTCGATCTTCATGCGGGGCAAGGATCCCCGTGACGCGCATTTCATCACCAGCCGCATCTGCGGGATCTGCGGTGACAATCACGCCACCTGCTCGTGCTATGCCCAGAACATGGCCTATGGGGTGAAACCGCCGCACCTGGGCGAGTGGATCGTCAATCTCGGTGAGGCCGCGGAATACATGTTCGACCACAACATCTTCCAGGAGAATCTGGTCGGCGTGGATTTCTGCGAGAAGATGGTCGCCGAGACCAATCCCGGCGTCCTGGCCCAGGCGGAGAAGACCACCGCACCGCATTCGGCCGAGCACGGCTATCGCTCCATCGCCGACATCATGCGCGCGCTCAATCCGTTCACCGGCGAGTTCTACCGGGAAGCGCTGCAGGTCAGTCGCTACACCCGGGAGATGTTCTGCCTGATGGAGGGCAGGCATGTGCACCCGTCGACGCTGTATCCCGGCGGCGTGGGAACCGTCGCGACGATCCAGCTGATGACCGACTACATGACGCGCCTGATGCGCTACGTCGAATTCATGAAGAAGGTCGTGCCGATGCACGACGATCTGTTCGACTTCTTCTACGAGGCGCTGCCGGGCTACGAACAGGTCGGACTGCGGCGCACCCTGCTGGGTTGCTGGGGCTCGTTCCAGGACCCCGAGGTGTGCAATTTCGAGTACAAGGACATGGAGGAGTGGGGCCGACGGATGTTCGTCACCCCCGGCGTGATCGTCGACGGAAAATTGGTCACCACGTCCCTGGTCGACATCAATCTCGGCATCCGAATCCTGTTGGGCAGTTCGTATTACGACGACTGGACTGACCAGGAGATGTTCGTGAAGACCGACCCGCTCGGTAATCCGGTCGACCGGCGTCACCCCTGGAACCAGCACACCAACCCCAAGCCGCAGAAGCGCGACATGGACGACAAATACAGCTGGGTGATGTCGCCGCGCTGGTTCGACGGCACCGACCATCTGGCGCTCGACACCGGCGGCGGGCCGCTGGCCCGGCTGTGGTCGACGGCGCTGGCCGGGCTCGTCGACATCGGCTACGTGAAGTCGACCGGGCACAGTGTGCAGATCAACCTGCCCAAGACCGCGTTGAAGGGCCCCGTCAGCTTCGAATGGCAGATCCCCGCGTTCGGCAGCAACACCATCGAACGCAACCGTGCCCGCACCTACTTCCAGGCCTACGCCGCGGCCAGTGCGCTGCACTTCGCGGAGCAGGCGCTCGTGGAGATCAGGGCGGGACGGACCAAGACGTGGGAGCACTTCGAGGTGCCGGACGAGGGCATCGGCTGCGGGTTCACCGAGGCGGTGCGCGGGGTCCTTTCCCATCACATGGTGATCAGGGACGGCAAGATCGCGAACTACCACCCGTATCCGCCGACGCCGTGGAATGCCAACCCCCGCGACAGTTTCGGTACGCCGGGACCGTACGAGGACGCGGTGCAGGGCCAGCCGATCTTCGAGGAGAACGACCGCGAGCACTTCAAGGGCATCGACATCATGCGCACCGTGCGTAGCTTCGATCCCTGCCTGCCGTGCGGTGTGCACATGTACCTCGGCAACGGCAAGTCCCTGGACAAACTCCACTCGCCGACCCAGACACTCACCGGGGAGTAACGGTGATGCCGGATCGTCCGGGGGAGCACGACGAGGCGGCGTTCGACCCAGACCGGTGGCGCGGCGCAGGCGACCGGATCGAGACCCTGCTGGACGCGAGTTCAGCGGGTGGGGTCGTCGCTCGCGAGCGCGCCGAGCAACTGGTGCGCGAGGTCGCCGACCTCTACGGTGCCGGTCTGGAGCGCGTCCTGGAACTGGTCGATGGTGGACTCCGCGAGCGGCTCGTCGCCGACGATCTGATAGCGAGTCTGCTGCTGGTGCACGGCCTGCATCCGCACGACGTGCACACCCGGGTCCGCGCGGCACTCGACAGCGTGCGCCCCTACCTGGGGTCCCACGGTGGTGATGTGGAACTGCTCGGTGTGGCCGACGGCGTCGTGCGCCTCGAACTGTCGGGCAGTTGTCGCACCTGTCCCTCGTCGTCGGTGACCCTGGAACTGGCGGTGGAGGACGCGGTGCGCGCCGCCGCGCCGGAAATCGAGTCGATCGAAGTGGCTGCCGCGCAACCGGAATCGACGGATTCCTTGATCTCCGCCGATTCGCTGTTCGACCGGGTGCACGCCGACGCCCACCCGGTCGAGTCGCAGCACGGGAGCTGGATAGCGGTCCCGGAACTGGGGGAACTCGGTGCGGGCGAGGTCGGTGGCTTCGTCATCGGCGGGCAGACCGTGCTCGCCTGCCGGGTCGGTGATGATCTGTTCGTCTACCGCGATCACTGTCCCGCCTGCGACAACTCGCTCGCCGGTGCGGCACTGCATCGCCGGATGGGTTTCCCGGTCGGTGAGGCCGTGCTGCGCTGCCCGACGTGCCGGGCGCACTACGACGCCGTCCACGCCGGTGCCAGAGTCGACGGCGAAGGACATCTGGAACCACTGCCGGTGCTGGTCCGTGCGGGGGAGCTGTCGGTGGCCGTGCCGGTGGGGGTGGCCGGATGAGTTCCGCGCTGGGGGTGCTGCGGCGCCTCACCGTCGACCGCAAACCTGCCGTTCCGGCGGGCGAGCGATGTGAGATGTGTGCCGAAGCCATCGCCGAAGAGCATCAGCATGTGGTGAATGTCGAAGGGCGCCAACTGTTGTGCGTGTGCCGTGGCTGCTATCTGCTGTTCACCGACCAGAACGCGGTCCTGCGATACCGCGCGGTGCCCGACCGCTACTTGCGCTTCCCGACCTTCACCATCGGCCACGGCGAATGGGACGCACTCGAGATCCCGGTGGGCCTGGCGTTCTTCTTCGACAACTCGGCACTGGGCCGCACCGTCGCGTTCTATCCGGGACCGGCGGGCGCCACCGAATCCGAACTGCCCCTCGACCAGTGGCGCACGCTGCTCGAGCGGCACCCCGAGATCGCTGTCGCGGTCCCCGACGTGGAGGCACTGATGATCCGGGTCCCCGAGCGGGGCACCGCCGAGGCGGCCTGCCTGCTGCTGCCCATCGACACCTGCTACGAATTCGTCGGCCGGATGCGGATGCTGTGGCGCGGATTCGACGGTGGTCAGGATGTGCACCGGTATCTCGACGAGTTCTTCGCCGCGGTCTCGGCGCGTGCGCGACCGGGTGGTGTGTGATGTGCCCGGCCTACTCGACGACCTTCGCGGTGCTCGACATCGCGCCGGAGCCCTACGCCGCGACACCGACGCTGTCGGCCCGGATCGGCATCGCGGTGCTCGGTGAGGAACCGGTGCACGCCATCGCCCTGCGCGCCCAGGTACGGATCGAGCCGCACCGCCGCAGCTACACCGACGAGGAGAGCGCGGGCCTGGTCGACCTGTTCGGTCCACGCGAACGCTGGCGCGACACCCAGCGCTCCTTTCTCTGGATGCACTGCGCCACCATGGTTCCCGGCTTCCACGGCGGCGCCCAAGTGGACCTGCCGATGCCGTGTACCTACGACTTCGAGGTGAGCGGCGCCAAATACCTGCACGCCCTACGCGAGGGGACAGTGCCGCTGATCTTCCTGTTCAGCGGCACTGTCTTCATCCGGGGCACCACCGGTTTCGCGGTGCAGCAGATTCCCTGGGACCGCGAGGACAAGTTCGAGATGCCGGTCTCGGTCTGGGACGACCTGATGGCCACGAACTTCCCGAACTCGGGCTGGGTTCGGTTGCGGCGCGAGACCCTCGACGCGCTCGCCGCGTACAAGTCCAGCCACGGGATGCTCGGTTTCGACGACGCGGTACTTCGCCTGCTCGACACCACCGAGGAGGACCCATGAGCAGCGAGCTGACCAGGTCGCAGGCCAGGGCACGCGCGGTCGCCGACGCGGTGCTCTACGAGGGCTACCTGCTGTACCCGTACCGGGCGAACTCGCGAAAGAACCAGTCGCGCTGGCAGTTCGGTGTCCTGGGCCCCACCGGGGCGGCCGCGGCCGGACTCGGCGAGGACCCGGAACTGTCGGCGCAATGTCTGCTCGACGCGGACGAGGCCGCCTCGGTCACGCTGACCGTACGGTTCCTGCAGCTGCAGCGCCGGACCGTCGAGGACGCCGGGTACACACCGGTCGCCGAGCTCGTCGCCGACGGCCGATCGTGGATCAGCTGGGACGAGGCGGTCGAGCGCGAACAGGTGATCGGTCCGCTGCCGCTGACCGATTCGACCGCGCGGCTGACGATTTCGGCCGGCACCGACTACGAGACGATCCCCGGCCCCGACGGCGCACCGGCCGGACGACTGGTCCGACACCGCGCGCACCTCGACGCGGAAGTCCAGCTGACCGTGGACCGTGACGAGCGCTTGCTGCGCCTGAACTTCACCCTCCGCAATACCGGCACCCCCGCGACCGACCAGTACGACGCCATCGCCCGCTCCCTGATCGGCGCGCACGTCATCGCCGAAACCGAAGGCGGCCAGTACGTTTCCCTGCTCGAACCACCACCCGACGCCGAAGCGGCCGTGGCCCGCTGCTCTCAGCACCGGTGTTTCCCGGTGCTGGCCGGGCCACCCGGCGACCACAGCATCGTGCTGATCTCGCCCATCATCCTCTACGACCACCCCGAGATCGCCGAGCAGAGCGAGGGACCGCTGTTCGACTCCACCGAGATCGACGAGATCCTCACCTTGCGCGTCATGACCATGACCGACGACGAGAAGGCCCAGGCCCGCGCGACCGACGAGCGGGCGGCGCAGATCATCGACCGTTGCGACGCGATGACACCGGAGGCATTGCAGCAGCTGCACGGTGTCCTGCGGAATCCGCACGCCGAGCAGGCCGCCCTGATCCCCGAGGTGCCCGACGGCGTCGACTGGTGGGACCCGTTGGCCGACAACGCTGTTCGCCCCGACACCGACGCGATCATGGTCGGCGCGGTCCGGGTCCGCAACGGCAGCAGGGTGCGCTTGCATCCGTCTCGGCGCGCCGATGCCCACGACCTGTTCTACGACGGCCGCACTGCCAAGGTCGTCTCGGTGCACGCCGATGTCGACGGGCAATCCCATGTCGGCGTGGTCATCGAGGACGACCCCGCCGCCGAACTGCACGAATGGTACGGCCGGTACCTGTATTTCGCCCCGGAGGAGATCGAACCACTCGACAGCCAACGAGAATGAGAGAAGGGGTCAATCATGGCCACGATAGGAATGATCGCGGTGGCGCTCGCCGCCGTGGCGGCAGCAGCCGCCGCGGTGCTCGGTGTGCGTTCGATACCGGACGTCCAGCGCTACCTGAAGATGCGCCGGATGTGAGATGACGGCGCGAGTGCTCGTTGCGGGGATCGGCAACATCTTCCTCGGCGACGACGGTTTCGGGCCCGAAGTGGTGCGGCGACTACCGCCGCACGGCGAGACCGTGCGCGTGGTCGACTACGGCATCCGCGGCATGCACCTGGCCTACGACCTGCTCGATCCGTGGGACGCGCTGGTACTCGTCGACGCCGTCCCCGACCGGGGCGCGCCCGGCACCCTCGCGGTCTTCCACGCCGAACCCGACCCGGCGGGCGCGGCGCAGCTCGACGCGCACGCCATGAACCCCGACGCCGTGTTCGCGAGCGTGCGCGCGCTGGGCGGAACCCTGCCACCGACCGTGGTCGTCGGCTGCCAGGTGGACTCGGTAGACGAGGGGATCGGCCTGTCCGACCCGGTAGGCGCCGCGGTCGATCCCGCCGTCGAGGCGGTCGTCGCGGTCCTCGCGCGACTGATCGCGGACCCGCCTCGGCCGGTCACCGACTCGTACGGGCCCGTCGCGCCGTCGAACCGATCGGAGGGGTGAATCATGTGCCTCGGCATCCCCGGACAGGTCGTAAAGATCCTCGACGGCTACCACGGTCAACTCGCCCTGGTGACGGTCTCCGGCGAGGACCGGAAGGTGAATATCGGTCTGCTGGAGCAGGATCCGGTCCACCCCGGCGACTGGGTGATCATCCACATGGGCTTGGCCGTGGAGAAGACCGACGAAGTAGGGGCGGCCACCGCGCTGGCCGGGTTGAACCTGCTCGGACGAGGTGAACAGCCATGACCGCCGACCGGCAACGGCGCCGCCTCATGGTCCGCGGCGTGGTCCAGGGCGTCGGCTTCCGCCCCTTCGTCTACACCACCGCCGCCGAACTTTCCCTGTCCGGTTCGGTGGCCAACGACAGCCGCGGGGTTGTCATCGAGATCGAAGGCACCCCAGCCGATCTCGACCGGTTCACCCACCGACTACACGAAACACCACCACCCCTGGCCGTCGTCGAGTCGGTCGAGCAGACCACCGTCGCGCTGCACGGCGGCACCGGATTCCGCATCGCCGACACCACCCGCGACGGCGGCGGCCGCACCCTGGCCTCACCCGATGTCGCGATCTGCGCCGACTGCGCCGCCGAACTCGCCGATCCCACCGACCGCCGCTACCACCACCCCTTCATCAACTGCACCAACTGCGGCCCCCGGTTCACCATCATCGCCGAACTGCCCTACGACCGATCCCGCACGTCGATGGCCGACTTCCCGATGTGCGCCCACTGCGCCGCCGAATACACCGACCCCACCAACCGCCGCTTCCACGCCCAACCCATCGCCTGCTCGGACTGCGGCCCCCGCCTGTCCTACCTCGGCCCTTCCGCCCCACTCGCCGAGGGGCCACTGGATTCGGCGCGAAACCTGTTGCGCGAGGGTGGAATTCTCGCGGTCAAGGGCGTCGGCGGCTACCACCTCGCCTGCGATGCCGAGAACGAGCGCGCCGTGGCCACCTTGCGGGGTCGAAAGCGGCGAGGCGACAAGCCTTTCGCCGTCATGGTTGCCGACCTCGGCACCGCGCGCACGATCGCGGAGGTCGACGACACCGCCGCGGTTCTGCTCACGGGTCCCCAACGTCCGATCGTCCTGCTCGCCCGCAGGGCCCCCGTCCGCATCCCCGCCGGGGCGGCATCCGGCGCCGACTCGCACGAAGTGCTCGATCGCGACACCTTCGAATTGGCCCCTTCGGTCGCGCCCCGCAACCCCGACCTGGGCGTCATGCTCGCCTATACACCGCTGCACCTGCTGCTGTTCGGCTTGTCGGGCGACCGGCCCGTCCCGCGGGTGCTCGTGATGACCTCCGGCAATCTCGGTGGCGAACCGATCTGCTTCGACGACTCCGATGCCCACACCCGGCTCGCCGAACTCGCCGACGGCTGGCTCTCCCACGACCGCCGCATCCTCACCCCCTGCGACGACTCGGTGGTGCGTGTCGTCGACGGCATCGAACTGCCCCTGCGCCGCTCGCGCGGCTACGCGCCCCTCCCGCTGACCCTGCCCGTCCCGGTACCGCCGATGCTCGCTGTCGGCGCGGACCTGAAGAACACCTGCGCGGTCGGCGAAGGCCGCTACGCCTGGCTCAGCCAGCACATCGGCGACATGGACGATCTGGCCACCCTGCGCGCCTTCGACTCCGCCGCCGAGCACCTCGCGGAACTGACCGGGGTCCGACCCGCCCAACTCGTCGCCGACGCACACCCGGGCTACCGATCCACCACCTGGGCGCGCACCCACGCTGAAGGCCGTCCGGTACACACCGTGCAGCATCACCACGCCCACATCGCCGCGGTCATGGGCGAACACGGACTCGGCGCCTCGGACACCGTCACCGGGATCGCGTTCGACGGCACCGGATTCGGACCCGACGGCGCCATCTGGGGCGGTGAAGTTCTGGCCGCCGGCTACAAGGGCTTCCGGCGGCTCGCGCACCTGAAGTACGTGCCGCTCGCGGGTGGGGACGTCAGCGTGCACCGGCCCTACCGGATGGCGCTGGCACATCTGTGGTCCGCGGGACTGGACTGGTCGGACACGATCGCCTCGGTCGCCGCCTGCCCCGCCGACGAACGAGCGGTGTTGGTACACCAATTCGGCTCCGGCTTCGGGTGCACCCCGACGTCGAGCATGGGACGGCTCTTCGACGCCGTGTCCTCGCTGGCCGGTGTCCGCCACATCGTCGACTACGAAGCCCAGGCCGCGATCGAACTGGAGGCCATCGCGCGCGGCGTCGACCCAGGCTCGCGCACCTACCGGTTCGGCCTCGATCACACCGCCGACCCGGCCGTGATCGACCCGTCCCCGGTCGTGGCCGCCGTGGTCACCGATGCCGATCACGGCGTCCCGGCCGCCGTGATCGCCGCCCGCTTCCACCACGCCGTGGCGGCGCTGGTCCTCGACCTCGCTCTGGATTTCGCACCGCGCCCGACGACCGTCGCGCTCTCGGGTGGGGTGTTCCAGAACGCGTTGCTGCTCTCGGCAGCACGCACCATGCTGCGCGACAACGGATTCCACGTCATCACCCATCGCCGACTGCCGCCCAACGACGGTGGTCTCGCGTTCGGACAACTACTCGCCGCTGGTGCGGGTTGAGCGAAAGGAGAGCAGCGATGTGCCTGGCAGTCCCGGGAAAGGTGCTCAGCCTGCACGAACGTGACGGCACGATGATGTCGGTCGTCGACTTCGGCGGCGTGCACAAAGACGTGTGCCTGGAATACATTCCGGACGCGGCGATCGGCGACTACGTAGTGGTCCACGTCGGTTTCGCCATCCAGCGCCTCGACGAGCAATCGGCGTTGCGCACACTGGCCGAATTCGAGCACCTCGGTGTGCTCAACGAGGAGTTCGGCGACGGGTTCGCCCTCGCCGCCAAACAATCCGGGCTCCCCGATCCCACGGCAGCACCGGCAGCGACCGACTCCGGCGCCGACGACGACACGGAGGTGACGTCATGAAGTATCTCGACGAATTCAGCGACCCCGACCTGGCGAAGAAGTTGCTCGACCAGATCCGCTCGACCACCTCCCAGCGGTGGGCCATCATGGAAGTCTGTGGCGGACAAACCCATTCGATCATCCGCCACGGTATCGACCAACTGCTGCCCGACGAGATCGAGATGATCCACGGCCCCGGCTGTCCCGTGTGCGTCACCCCGCTCGAGGTGATCGACAAGGCGCTCGAGATCGCCGCGCAGCCCGGGGTGATCTTCTGCTCCTTCGGCGACATGCTCCGGGTACCGGGTAGCGAACGCGACCTGTTCCGGGTCAAGAGCGAAGGCGGTGATGTGCGCGTGGTGTACTCACCACTGGACGCGCTCACCATCGCCAGACAGAACCCCGATCGGCAGGTGGTGTTCTTCGGCATCGGCTTCGAGACCACCGCACCGGCCAACGCGATGACTGTCTATCAGGCCAAACGGCTGGGCATCGAGAACTTCTCGCTGTTGGTCTCGCACGTGCTCGTTCCGCCCGCCATCGCCGCGATCATGGAATCGCCGAAGTGCCGGGTCCAGGGCTTCTTGGCCGCCGGGCACGTCTGCAGTGTCATGGGCACCGAGGAGTACCCCCCGCTGGCCGACAAGTACGGGGTGCCGATGGTGGTCACCGGCTTCGAGCCCCTCGACATCCTGGAAGGCATCCGGCGCACCGTGACCCAACTCGAGGACGGCAGACACCAACTCGAGAACGCCTATCCCCGTGCGGTCCGCGCCGAAGGCAATCTCGCCGCGAAGACGATGCTCACCGACGTCTTCGACGTCACCGACCGCGCCTGGCGCGGCATCGGCGTGATCCCGGACAGCGGCTGGCAACTCTCGGAACGCTACCGCGCCTACGACGCCGAGCACCGGTTCGCGGTCACCGACCTGCACACCGAGGAGTCCTCGATCTGCCGTTCCGGTGAGGTTCTGCAGGGACTGATCAAGCCGCACGAATGCGCCGCTTTCGGCAAGGAGTGCACACCGCGAAACCCGTTGGGGGCCACCATGGTCTCCTCCGAAGGCGCCTGCGCGGCCTACTACCTGTACCGGCGCCTCGACCTGCCCGCGGAGGTGGCTCATGCGTGAGGACAACGTGACGGCCGGCCTCGACATGGACAGCTGGGTGTGCCCGATGCCGCTGCGCGACTCACCGACCATCGTGATGGGCCACGGTGGCGGGGGAGCGATGTCGGGCGAGCTGATCGAGCATCTGTTCCTGCCCGCGTTCGGCTCCGCCGCCGAAGCGGGCATGGGCGATTCGGCGGTGCTCGCCGTCGGTGGGGTGCGGTTGGCGTTCTCGACCGACTCCTTCGTCGTCAAGCCCCTGGCCTTCCCTGGCGGGTCGATCGGGGATCTGGCCGTCAACGGCACCGTCAACGACCTGTCCATGGCGGGCGCGCGGCCGATGGTGCTGTCCACGGCGTTCATCCTCGAAGAAGGCACCGCACTCGCCGAGATCGCCCGGGTCGCCGAGGCCGTCGGAACCGCCGCCCTCGCGGCCGGAGTCAAGCTGGTCACCGGCGACACCAAGGTCGTCGACTCCGGCCACGGTGACGGCATCTTCATCAACACCGCGGGCATCGGCATCATCGACGACGGTGTCGACATCCGCCCGCAGCGTGCCCGTCCCGGCGACGTCGTACTCGTCAGCGGTGACATCGGGGTGCACGGCGTCGCGGTGATGAGCTGCCGTGAGGGCCTCGAATTCGGCACCACCGTCTGTAGCGACACCGCCCCGCTCAACGGTCTGGTCGCCGCGATGCTGGCCACCGGCGCCGATGTGCACGTACTGCGTGACCCGACCCGCGGCGGAGTCGCGGCCACACTCAACGAGATCGCCGGCGTCGCGAAAGTCGGTGTGGCACTGGATGAACGGAAGCTTCCCGTGCCCGACGCGGTCCGCGACGCGTGTGGGCTGCTCGGGCTCGATCCGATGTATGTCGCCAACGAGGGCAAGCTGGTCGCCTTCGTCGCCCCCGACGACGCCGACCGGGTGCTCGCGGCGATGCGGGCGCATCCGCTGGGTGCTCGTGCCGAGGCCATCGGCGTGTGTGTCGAGGAACATCCGGGGATGGTGGTCGCTCGCACCGCCCTCGGCGGCACCCGGGTGGTGGATCTGCCCGCCGGAGAACAACTGCCACGGATCTGCTGACAGGAGGCGCGATCATCGACGGGACCGAGATGTTCGCCCGCTACGCCTACGCGCCCAATCGGCTCGGCTACTGCGGTCCCGCCGACGCGCGGGCGCTGCACAACGGCTCGGCCGCCGAGATCCGCGCGCTGGCCAGGCAGTTCTCCGGAGCCTGGCCCTACCTGCGGGCGATGTCGCGACTGACCGGCATCGCCGATCCGCTCGACCGGCGCCTCGTCGAGTCCTATTGGCTCGGTGGCGGGATCGGCGCCGACCTCGACGCCGACGCGTTCACCACCGAACTGCTCGCGATCATCGAGCCGATGGCCGGACACTACTGGTCGCATCTGAACGCCGACCTCGCCGAGGAGGCCGCCGCCAACCACGGATTCCACGTCTTCGGCGTGTATCCGTGGACCCGCCTGCTGGGACGCGGCGCCGACGAGCACCCGATCCGCATCCTGGACAGCTGCCGCATCACCTGGGGGACCGTGGTGGCCCGCGAAGGCGGCGCTGCCTCCGTCCGGTGTCGGCGGTTGGTCCTGGACGGTCCGCTCCTGCGGTTGTCCGATCCAGCGCTGCAACGCGCCGAGGTTGACGATCACCTCGCGACCGAGGTGGCGGTCGGTGACCGGGTCGCCGTGCATTGGGAGCGCGTGTGTGGCCGCCTCGATTCCGATCAGACGCGGGCACTGGCCACCAGTACCGCACGGCAACTGCGGGTGACCAATCGCCGGTTGACCGAGACCGCGCGTACCGTTCGGCGATAGTCGTTTTCAGCGAGGATTCGCGGGACTGTGTCGGACCCGGACGCCTGCGATGAATTCCGGGCGCGGGCGACGTCAGTACTGGCATGACGACACATACGCTCGCCACCACCGAGAGCCACCTCACCTATGACGTATACGGACCGCTGCCCACTACCGACGGCCGACCGCCGCTGTTCATGATCGGCTTGCCGATGGACGCCAGTGGCTTCACCACCTTGACGTCGTACTTCCGCGATCGCACGGTGATCACCTACGACCCGCGCGGTCTCGGCCGCAGCACCCGTACCGACGGTCGGATCGACAACGTGCCGGCGGTGCACGCCGAGGACGTGCACGACATCATCAGCGAACTCGGCGTCGATTCGGTCGAGATGTTCGCCAGCAGTGGCGGTGCGGTCGTGGCGCTCGCGCTCGTGACCGCCTACCCCACGGACGTGACGACGCTGGTGGCACACGAGCCACCGTTGATCCCGGTACTTCCCGACGCCGCGGCCGCCGAGCGCGCTCGCGCCGGCTATCGAGATGCCTACGTGGCCAAGGGCTTCGGCGCGGGTATGGCGAGCTTCATCGCGATGACTTCATGGCAGGGCGAGTTCACCGAGGACTACTTCGACCAGCCCGATCCCGATCCCGCCCTGTTCGGCCTGCCGACCGAGGACGACGGCGCGCGCGAAGACCCGCTGCTCTCGGACCTGTCCTGGGCGGTGAGCAGCTATCGCCCCGACCTCGCTGCGCTCGCCGCGGCCCCGACGCGGATCGTGGTCGCGGTGGGCGAGGAATCCTCGGGCACCTTCACCGCCCGCACCGCGGTGGGGCTGGCCGAGCTACTCGGTCAGCACGCGACGGTGTTCCCGAGCCACCACGGCGGCTTCGCCGGCGGTGAATTCGGTTACCCCGGCCAACCAGAAGCGTTCGCGCACAAGCTGCGTGAGGTTCTCGACCCGAGGAGCTGACGCGCGCGGCCGGTGCCGGGGGAGCGGGCTCGCTACAGTCCGTCACCCTGGCGCGGCTTCCGCCTCGCCGATTTGTCCGATGATCACAAGAGCCTGCCTCAGCAGGAGGGTCTGCTCATCGGAGAGCTTGCTCAACTGCCCGGCGAGCCAGGAATCACGGGCCGAGACCTCATCAGTCACCAGCGCCTGACCAGCTCGCGTGACCGAGACGACGACCTGTCTGCCGTCGGACGGATGGGGGCTGCGCATGATCAGTTCCAGCTCGGCCAACGCGTTGACAGTCCGCGTCATCGACGGCGGCCGCACCCGTTCTCTGGTGGCGAGCGCACCCGGTGACATCGCGCCGTCGCGGACAAGTGTGGTGAGCGCCGAGCGCTGCACCAACGAGATCTGCGAGTCGGCGTGGTGCAGGCGCAGTAGGCGATCGAGCCTCATAGCGAGCAAGGACAGGGCCCCGGCCACAGCCGCGGTATTCGAGTTCGGTGACACAACCATGAACTTTACGAACAAAATTGCCCGCTGTCCCCGTCTCGGGGCGGTCGTGACCATCTCCTGAGCTGTTCGGTGCTGATTAGGGACCGAACCCGAGGCCGTGGTGCGCGCCGGAAAGCTCCTGACAGCAGCGGGCTGACCGACCGCTGTCACCGGTGCAACGTAACGCGGTTCTGTCGAGAAGGTTTGTGCGTGAACATGTTTCGCGAGATCTACGGGCTGGGCTCAGTATTGCGGAGTCGTCCGGCACTCGCTCACGGACCGTGTGGTCGGGGCAGTGCCGTCGCCCTGATCAAAATGCCACTGTGTGATCGAACCCGCTGGACGCCAGCGCAGGCCGTGGCCGTCCGGCACGGCTTCGTAGACGGAATCACGACCGCTGACGAGCTGCTCGCCCACGCAGTAGTCGTTGTAGCTGGTGCCCGGCTGGATGGCTCCCGCGCTGAAGCGGGCGGTGGGATCGGTGGCGGCGCCTGGATTGGCGACCGTGCTCGTCGGCTGCGCCGACGTCCCGCGATCCCAGCGCACGTCTCCGGTCAGTGATCGGCCGCAGGTGAAGGTCCAGCCGCCGGCGCCGACGGTGGCTCCCTGCGAATACGGGGTGCCCGCCCACAAACAGCTACCTGCGGTGTCCGCGGACGCGACTCCCGCCGAGAGTCCGAGCATGCCGGCAACCGTGACGACCGATGCCAGTGCGGCGATCCCACGACGCCGTCGAACGGTTGCTGAAATAGTCTGATTACCAACGGTTTCCATTCTTCAATGGTCTCGTCGGGGCCTGTCGGGCACATCAGGTCCCGACCCGGAGCTTTGCCTCAGGGATTCCCCTCGGTGCCCGCGCGGCCGGGGTGACCTCGCTGTCCAACCGCGTGCGCACCGACTGTCGGGCAGGTCACCACGAATCACCGTCGGCGGCAAGGAAAGGCACGGCGAGACGGAGCAGTTCCGCCGGCTGGTCAAGGGGAATTATGTGTCCGCAGTCGGGGATGAGGTGGCCGGTCAGATCGGTGGCGATCGGGCGGAGTTGGCGCTCGAGAGTGGAACCGACCGGGTGCGCGCCGATCGCGAGCGTCGGCGCCGTGAGTCGGCCGGTGGCGACGGCGTCTTCGATCTGACGAGCGCTGATCGGGAGGGCGCGGTAGTAGTCGAAGGCGCAGCGAAGGGCTTCCGGTCGCCGAAAGGCGTCGACGAAGGCATCCCGAATATGTTGTGGTACACCGTTTCCGCGTGTTCCCGTGTCGAGGAACCACTCGATGTACTCGGCTTCGTTGCCGATGAGTACGGATTCGGCGAGGCCGGGGACGGCGTGAAAGCCGAACCACCACGGTGGGCCCGCTGCCAGGAATTCCTCGCCGCCCGGAAGGCGACCGAGTAGCGACTCCATGAGGATCAGGCGTCGGATCCGGTCCGGACGTCGCATCGCGAGCAAGAACGCGACCGGGGTGCCCGCGTCGATGGCCACGACGGCGGCTGACGGTTCGTCGAGAGCATCGAGGATTCCCTCGATATCGGCGGCGAGCGTGCCCGCGTCGTATCCGTTCGGCGCCCGGCTGCTGTCACCGAACCCTCGCAGGTCCGGCGCGATGACTCGATGGTCGGTGGCCAGCGGGCCGATGATCTCGCGCCACAGTTGCCAGGTGTGCGGAAAACCGTGCAGGAGTACGACAGCCGGACCGGAACCCGCCGTCGCCACGTTGGCGTAGATGCCGTTGGTAGGGATCTTGCGCAGGGTGACGGCTGCAGGCGGGGTGTCGAGCATCAAGGCCTCCTGGTTACGATCGGTTACCAGGAAACGGTAGGAAACCTTTGCTGGGGTGCCAAGAAGGCACTTTCTCGAAAGGTGGTGAGGTCGAGGTGACCACCCGACCAGAGCGCGGCGATGTATTCGATCCGCAGTGCCCGACGCGTCAGTTGCTCGACCGCATCGGGACGAAGTGGACCTCGATGGCGGTCAAGGTGCTCGCGGACGCCGCGCCGGGGGAAGTACGGTTCGCCGACTTGCGGCGGCGGATGCCGGGAGTTTCGCAGAAGATGCTGTCGGTGACACTCCACAGCCTCATCCGTGACGGCCTGGCCACGCGCCGGGTCGAGCCGACCGTGCCGCCGCGCGTGCACTATCAACTCACCGAACTCGGCTTGTCGTTGGAGATCCCACTGGCCGCGTTGCGCGCCTGGGCCGAGGCGCACATGCCCGAGATCGACCTGGCCAACGCGGCCACCGACAGCAGCATGTAGCCGTCCAGCGAGCCCGCTGTTGTCAGTCGAGCACGTGGTGTCGCGGTACCCGCTCGCGTCCCGGCCCATGTCACCACGTTGCTGTATGGCGAAAGTCTTTCGCGGCGAGGGAGACTGGCAGCAGCAGGCGTCGGAGTACGAGTCCCTCAGCCTGTCAGGTGCGGTCGTGGCGAGTGACCTATCGTTTTCGAATTGCAAAGGTCGGAGCATATTTGCTTTTCTGTCGCCACGAGCGAATTAGTAGTTGGACTCATTATTCTTTCGCGGCACGGGATTCCGCGCGGTCGCTGGGAAATGTGACTCTGCCAGTGATGACCTCACTCGACGCGCCGTCATGCACGTATTCAACGAAGAGTCGACGGTAGCGCAGTAAAGTCCGGCATCGGACCATTGTCGATTCGAGGGGATCGTTCATGAGTAGGTCGACTGGGACTCCCATTACATCCGCCAGCGCCGAAGTCTCCTGGCTCCCGCTCATCGTCGTGGTCACGACACAGATCCAGGCCTCGTTCGCGGTGAACGCGCTCACCGTGTCGATGGCGGGTATCACGGGCGACCTCGATACCCCGGCCACCTCGGTCGGCACCGCCATCACCGCGGGAACCTTCGCGATGGCGGCGTTCATCCTGCTCGGCGCGAAAATCGGCTCGCGCTTCGGCTCCCGAGAGGTATTCCAGGTCGCTGTCGCGATCCACGGCCTCGCCATGCTCGGGGTGGCGTTGAGTGTGAGCCCGGCGATGTTGTTCATCGCCCAGGCCACCTCGGGAGCGGTGATCGCGCTCATCGCCCCGGCACTTACGGTCTTCATCGCGGCGAACTACCGCGGCGAGCAGCAGGCCAAAGCAATCGGACTGTTGGCGGCAGCCATTCCCGCGGCCGGCGTGCTCGCGCTGCTCATCGCTGGAACCTTCGCGACGACGATCGGCTGGCGCTGGTCGTTCATCCTGGTGGTTGCCCTCGCCGTCGTCAATCTGCTGCTGAGCTTCCTCGTCAAAAAGGTGCCCGCCCAGCCCGGCCTCAGCATCGACTGGACGGGCGCACTCCTCGCCGCGGTCGCCGTAATCCTGCTGAGCTTCGGCTTCAGTGGCCTCGCGACGTGGGGCGTGTGGCTCGCCACCCCGGAGGCGCCGTTCGACGTGCTCGACGTCTCGCCGGCGCCGCTGCTCGTGCTCGCGGGTCTGATCGTCGGCCAGGTGTTCTTCTCCTGGCTGCGCCGCCGGGCACGCGAGGACAAGCCCCGCATTTTCGACCTGCGGGTGCTCGCGACCGGGTCGGAGCGCGCGGTGACCGCCTGCATGGCGACGATGCTCTTCGTCGGTACGGCAGCGAATTTCCTTATCCCGCTGTATATCCAAGTGGTGCAGGGCCGTTCGAGCATCGAGACGTCGTTCGCGATCATTCCCTACACATTGTCGATCTTTCTCGCCTCGACATTTGTCGCCTATCTTTACGGCCGGTTCACACCGCGCGTACTCGCGACCGCGGGATTCATCGTCGTGGCATCAGCGCTCGTCCTGCTCGCATTCACTGTGCGTGGTGAATGGAGTCAGGGTTTCGTCGTGACCGGCCTCATCCTGCTCGGCCTCGGCCAGGGCGCGATCGTCGCGCTCGTGTTCAATACGCTGCTGTCGACCGCGCCCAAGCAGCTCGCCGGTGATGTCGGTGCGTGGCGGGGTCTCGTGCACAACCTGTCTGGCTCGGTCGGTATCGCTGTCGCCAGCGCCTTCGCCGTGAGCATGCTGTCCTCCATGCTGCTCGCCGGCGCGCGCGAGCACCCCGAGGTGTCCGATGAACTCATCGCGCAGGTGAACTTCGACGAGGCCAACTTCCTCACCAACGACCAACTCACCGAGGTGCTCGCCGACCGTGCCACCGGACCCGAATTGGATGCCGCCGTCGCGGTGAACGCCGACGCTCGGCTACGGGCGCTGCAGATCTCGCTGCTCGGACTCGCCGCGTTCTCGCTGCTCGCGATCGTGCCTGCGACGAGAATGCCCGGCCGACGCGACGGCGATCTCCCCGAGAAACTCGAACCCGACGACGGCGACGTCATCGACCCGGTCGAAGATCCAGAGCGGACGCGCGCCGCTCGCGACGAGAACCAGGAGAAGTCCGCATGAGCCGCAGCCCGAACAAGCTGATCCCTGAGGACTTCACGCCCACTCCGTCGCTGGAGCGCGAACCGCAGGTGGCGGCGGTCGCCGAACTCGACGATTCCGGCCTCGACGCGATCGGCGTCCTCGTCGCGAGCGAGGGCGAGCTTCCCGCCGACATCGCTCTCGATCGTGCGGCGCTCGCCCGTGCGGGATTCGAAGCCGAACCCGGTACCTCGCTGGTGTTGCCGCAAGAAACGGGACCGCTGCTCGTGCTCGTGGGGGTGGGACCGTCGGCAGAGCTCGGCGTATCGGGGCTGCGCGATGCGGCCGCCGCGGTGGCCCGAGCCACCGCGAAATCTGCCCGTATCGGCCTCCGTGTACCCGCGATCGCCGACATCGCGGCGGCCGACGTGGCGCAGGCGCTGACCGAGGGTGCACTCCTCGCCCGCTATCGCTTCGACATTCTGAAGGACAAGGCGAAGGATGTGCCGCTCGACCACGTCGAGATGCGCCTCGACGGCGCCGACCTGGACGCGGCGTCGGAGGGCGTCGAGATCGGAACGGTCACCGCCCGTGCCGCGAACATCGCGCGTGACCTCGCGAACTGCCCGCCCGGACACCTCACCGCGACCGACATCGCCGCCGCCGCCGTCGCCTTGGGCGCCCGGTTCGGATTCGAGGTCGAAGTGTTCGACAAGCAGCAGCTCATCGAACTCGGCTGCGGCGGGCTGCTCGGTGTCAACCAGGGCTCCACCGAGGAGCCGCGGATGATCAAGCTGCGCTATATGCCCGAAGAGACGTCGACCGGTCACCTCGGACTGGTCGGCAAGGGGATCATGTACGACTCGGGCGGGATCAGTTTGAAGCCGTCCGACCCGATGCATCTGCTCATGAAGATGGACATGGGTGGCGCGGCTTCGGTGCTCGCGAGTTTCACCGCACTGCGCGAACTCGCCGCGACCGCGACGGTGACCGGATGGTTGATGTGCACCGACAATATGCCGTCGGGCTCGGCCTACAAGCTCGGCGATGTGCTCACCGCGCGCGGCGGCACGACCGTGGAGGTGAAGAACACCGATGCCGAGGGACGCCTGGCGATGATGGATGGCATCGTGCTCGCGAACGAGGACGGCGTCGACGCGATCATCGACATCGCGACGCTCACCGGTGCCGCGCTGATGGCCCTCGGCCAGCTGACCGCCGCGCTGTTCGGTAACGACGACGCGGTGGTCGGTGCCGTCGAACGCGCGGCCGCTACCACCGCCGAGCAGGTCTGGCGATTGCCGCTCGAGCACAAATATCGCAAGCAACTCGATTCCGATGTCGCCGACATCGCCAACCTCGGAGGCCCCTACGCCGGGGCGATCACCGCGGCGCTCTTCCTTGCCGACTTCGTCGGGGACACGCCATGGGCGCACCTGGACATCGCCGGAACGATGCAGTCGGACTCGGACGATTCGTGGCGATCGAAGGGGGCAACGGGCTACGGCACACGCCTTCTCATCGACGTGGCACGGAAGTACCGGGCCGAAAGCTGAGCCACAGAACCGCGGAGCTGCATGCACTGCTGAAGGAACGGCTCGAGCCCCGGTAGACCCAACGGTCGACCGGGGCTCGAGACAGGTCAGTGCAGGTCGAACCGGTCGTTGTCGGCCACCTTGACCCAGGCCTCGATGAAATCGTTCACGAACTTCGCGCCTGCGTCCTTCTGCGCATACACCTCGGCAACCGCGCGCAGCACCGAGTGCGAGCCGAAGACGAGATCGTTGGCCGTGGCCGTCCACCGCTTCTCGCCCGAACGCCGGTCGACACCGTCGTAGACGTTCTCCGCCGACTCCGACACCTGCCACTCCGTGTTCTGATCGAGCAGATTCACGAAGAAGTCGTTCGAGAGCACACCCGTCCGGTCGGTGAAAACGCCGTGTGCGCTGCCACCGTAGTTGGCGCCGAGCGCGCGCAGGCCGCCGATCAGCACCGTCAGCTGCGGTGCGGTCACGTCCAGCATGTATGCGCGGTCGAGCAGCAGCCGCTCGAGCGGAGCCTTCTCGCCGGGGCGCACGTAGTTGCGGAACCCGTCGGCCCGAGGTTCGAGTACATCGAAGGTGTCGACATCGGTGTCCTCCTGGGTGGCGTCGGTGCGCCCCGGGGAGAACGGCACGGTGACCTGATGACCGGCGTCGCCTGCTGCCTTCTCGATCGCCGCCGAGCCGGCCAGGATGATCAGGTCGGCCAGCGACACCTTCTTGCCACCGGTGGCCGAGGCGTTGAAATTCTGTTGGATCTGCTCGAGGACCGGCAGCACTTTCGCCAGCTCGGCGGGTTCGTTGACGTCCCAGTTGCGCTGGGGCTCGAGCCGGATCCGGGCGCCGTTCGCACCGCCGCGCTTATCGGTGCTGCGGAAGCTTGCCGCCGACGCCCACGCCGTCTTGACCAGTTGTGCGATCGACAGACCGGACTCGAGGACAGTGTTCTTCAGCGCGGCGATGTCCTGGTCGTCGATCAGTGCGTGGTCGACGGCGGGAACCGGGTCCTGCCACAGCTGCGCCTCGGGCACCCAGGGGCCGAGATAGCGACTGAGTGGGCCCATATCGCGGTGCAGCAGTTTGTACCAGGCCTTCGCGAATGCCTCGGACAGCTCTTCCGGGTGCTCGAGCCAGCGGCGGGTGATCTCGGCGTAGATCGGGTCTTCGCGCAGGGCCAGGTCGGTGGTCAGCATCGTCGGGGTTCGGGCGGGACCACCGAAAGGATCAGGGATGAGGCCTTCGCCCGCACCGTCTTTCGGCTTCCACTGCCAGGCATCGGCGGGGCTTTTGGTGAGCTCCCAGTCGAAACCGTAGAGGTTTTGCAGGAAGCCGTTGCTCCAGGTGGTCGGGGTGGCGGTCCATACGACTTCCAAGCCGCTGGTGATCGCATCCTTGCCCTTGCCTGTGCCGTAGCCGCTCTTCCAGCCCAGGCCCTGCTGCTGCAGCGGGGCGGCTTCGGGCTCGGGGCCGACCAGGCTGGCGTCGCCCGCGCCGTGGGTCTTGCCGAAGCTGTGACCGCCGACGATCAGGGCGGCGGTCTCCTCGTCGTTCATCGCCATGCGCGCGAAGGTTTCGCGGATGTCGTGCGCCGCGGCCACCGGATCAGGCCTGCCGTTCGGGCCCTCCGGGTTCACGTAGATCAGACCCATCTGGACCGCGCCCAGCGGCCCCGACAGCTCCCGCTCGCCGCTGTAGCGTTCGTCGCCGAGCCAGGTGTCCTCCGGCCCCCAGAACATTTCCTCCGGCTCCCAGATATCGGGTCGGCCGAAGCCGAAACCGAAGGTCTGGAACCCCATCGACTCGAGGGCGACGTTGCCGGTGAACACGAGCAGGTCGGCCCAGGAGATCTTGTTACCGTACTTCTGTTTGACCGGCCACAGGAGCCGACGAGCCTTGTCGAGATTGGCGTTGTCGGGCCAGCTGTTGAGCGGGGCGAAACGTTGCGCGCCCTGACCGCCGCCGCCACGACCGTCGGCGATCCGATAGGTGCCCGCCGCGTGCCAGCTCATCCGGATGAACAGGCCACCGTAGTTGCCGTAATCGGCGGGCCACCAGTCCTGCGAATCGGTCAACACCGCGGCGATATCGGCTTTGAGGGCTTCGACGTCGAGCCCGGCGAATTCTGATGTGTAGTCGAAGTTTTCGCCCAGCGGGTTGGACTTGGACGAGTGCGCGTGCAGGACCGAGAGGTCGATCTGTTCCGGCCACCAGTCCTTGTTGGTCCGAGGGCGCTGGTCGGTCTTCGGAGTGGGCGAGGGGATCGCCGGGTTCTCGCTCTCACTGGCGCTGTGCGTATCGGTGTCAGGAGCAGGCGGGCGGCTATCGGAGGTCACGATATTCCTTCCTGGACGGGCTAACGGGCTGCGAGTGCATCGTGTTCGATGGGCGTTCAGTTCGCACAGTCAGGGCACAGGCCCCAGTAGATGACTTCGGCTTCGTCGATCGCGAAGCCTAGGTCGTCGGAAGCGGTCAGGCAGGGCGCTTCGCCGACTTGGCAGTCGACGTCGCCGATCGACCCGCACGCCCGGCAGATGAGGTGATGGTGGTTGTCGCCGACCCTGGTCTCGTAACGGGCCAGCAGACCGCGAGGCTGGATGCAGCGGAGCAGGCCTGCGGCAGTGAGAGTGCGCAGGGAATCGTAGACGGCTTGGTGCGACACCGCCGACAGGCGGGACCGCACGGCACGGATGATCGAATCGGTGTCGGCATGCGGGTGTTCATGAACCACGCTCAGCACGGCGACCCTCGGTGCCGTCACGCGCACCGAAACTCCCCGCAGCATATTCTGGAACTCCACGTCCGTGGGCACGCTCGCAGTTTTCCTCGTTTTCTGAGTTCAGACAACTATCCGACCGGGCCGCGTTGAATTCGCTGCGAGAACGAAGGAGGATTCCCATGTCGGGAACGAAGGATCACGACGACGAAGAACACACCGAACCGAAGGGCGGCAGACCGGGTCCTACCGATCAGGGCAAGAACGGCGGGATGGCGACCCGGGAGCTCGCCCCAGAAATCGCCGAAGCCGAGGGTGCGCAGGAACCACCCGACTGATCAATGTCCGCGGGGATCTGTCAGCGCCAGTCCTTCCTTGGCCTTGATCCGCCGATGCTCGAGCAGCAGCCACGCGACCCCGGCTCCGGCCAGCGTCACCGCGGCGATGCCGGCGATGGTGGCCCAGCCGGCGAAGCCGTATCCGGTCGCGGTCAGACACAGTCCCAGCGCGATGATTCCCATCGCGCACAGGATGATGCCGGGGAAGTTGTAGCCGTCTTCGAGGCTCTCGCCTGCGTGACTGCGGGTGGTGCGGGCGTGGTCGGGAAACTCCCCACCGGATTCTTCGGAGCGCTTTTCTACGGGGCCATGGTGCTGATTCGAAGACGTCATCACTGTTCCCTCCGGCTAGTCGGCTTTGGGCTGGCAATACCCGCTGCGTCGAGGCTCAATCCGCATCGGACCTCGGTGCCGGTCAGACCCGCGGATCGCCGAAGACGCCGTTTCTGCTGTCCTCGGCGGTGCTGCGACGCCATTCGCGGGGCGTGACGCCGTAGGTCACGCGGAATCGCCGGGTGAAGTGCGAAGCGTCGCGGAAGCCCCAGCGAAGGGCGATCGTCGCGATGGAGCAGTGACGGAGCCGGGGGTCGGCGAGATCATCGCGAATGCGGTCGAGCCGTTGACCGATGATCCACTGGGCGAGGCTGTAGTCGGCGGCGGCGCAGATCTTGTACAGGTGCCGCAGTGAGATATTGAGAGCGGCGGCGATGCGGGCGGCGTCGAGTTCGGGGTCGGCGAGGTTGCGGCGCACGTAGTTGCGGATCTCGGCGAGCGCGATCTCCGAGGGCAGGACCGCGCCGTCGTGGCGGTCGGGCGCGGTGGCCGACAGCAGCAGTCCGCGGATCAGGTCGATGCTGGCGGAGCCGGTCAGGCGCGCGGTCGGATGGGTACTGAGAGCATCTGCCTGCCGTGTCATTTCGCTGATGTGACCGGACACGAGTCGATAGAAGGGGCTGCGATGCAGGTGCGGTGCTGCCCGGCGGATGCGTTCGACCGGGAGGTCGAGTTGATCGAGGGGAACGTGGAGGCAGGTCGACCCGCCGTCGCCCACCCATCGGAAGTTGTACGGTGCGTTGAGGTCCATCAGGTGTAGGTCGCCGACGGCGAGTTCGCGTTGTAGACCGTCCTGCTCGTACCGGGCCGCGCCTTTCCCGTGCACCGCGATGGCCAACATCGGCGATGGAGTCGTGCGGATCTGCTTCGGCGTACGGATCAGCTGGATGCCGGACATATCCGCACGAAAAATGCTGGCATCACCGAATTCCCACACATCGAACTGGGCGTGCGTGCGACCATCGGGGTTCTCGTGCACCACGTTGCACGGTGCGGACGCCTCCTGCATGGCGGTGGTGATCGCGTGGGCGCGTTCCGCGGGCGCGACGAAGCCGGTATCGAAAACAACGGCCATGATCCCGCCCTCCTGGTGGACCGGAAACGCTCCGCCTGATCGTGGCACGATCCGCGCTGCACAATCAGCCTGGAAATCGTGCACGCCGAGTCCAGTTTGCCTGGTCGGAGCGCTTTACGCTCGCCCAATGTGCCTGTGCGTCGGCACCGAGGTGGGAGGTTTGCGTGATGGGGCCCCTTGGTCGAGCCGATGTGCTCGACCACCTCGACGAGTTCGTCGCCGCCGCGCGCAACGGTCTAGGGCACGCGGTGATCCTGCGGGGCGAGCCCGGAATCGGCAAATCGGTGCTGATCGAGTCCTTGATCGAGTCGGCTCACGGGTTTCGAATCCTGCGTTCGGATGGCTACGAGGCCGAGGCCAATCTGCCGTATTCAGGGGTGCAACGCCTGGTCGGTTCGCTCGACGTCGACGGCACGCAGTTGCCCGATCCCGAGCGGGAGGCATTACGGGTCGCGTTCGGCATCTCGGCGGGGGCGGTGCCGGACCGGTTCCTGGTCGGTCGGGCGGTACTCGGCCTGCTGGCGATAGCCGGTCGCCATGGGCCGGTGCTGTGCGCGGTCGATGACGCGCACTGGCTGGACCGTGAGTCTTTGGACGTGTTGGGTTTCGTCGCGCGCCGACTGCACGCCGAAGCGGCGGTGGTGGTGTTCGCGTCACGGGCCGACGATGACGTCGATGTCCGCCTCGGCGGCGTGCCGGTGCTGCCGGTCGAGGAATTGGCGCGCCCCGCGGCCATCGAGTTGCTGACGTATTGGTTCGACGGAGAGCTCGATCCGCGGGTAGCGGCCGACATCGTCGACGAGGTCGGGGGAAACCCGCTCGTCCTGACCGACCTGGCCCGTGAACTCACCGCCCGCCAGCTCACGGATTCGAGTTTCGCACCCACACCGCTCGGCGCGGGTTCCCGGCTGGAACGGTTCTATCGACGCGCACTGGAGGCGCTGCCCGATGCCTGCCGAGAATGGATTCTGGTGGCGGCGGCGGAATCCACCGGAGATCTGAAGTTGGTGGATCGGGCGACCGCTCTTCTCGATATCGACGAGAGTGCCGGTGAGGCCGCAGACGTCGCCGGACTGGTTGTCATCGACGGAGCCGTGCGATTTCGGCACCCGCTGGTTCGCGCGGCCGTCTACGGCGGCGCGACAGCCGCCGCGCGTCGGCGCGTGCACGGTGCGCTCGCGCGAGCGGCGCAGGCTTCGGGATTGATCGATATCGAGGCGTGGCACGCCGCCGCGGCGACCGTGCGACCGAACGCGTCGGTCGCGCAGCGGTTGGCAGACGCCGCAGAGCGGGCAACGCGCCGCGGTGGTCTCATCGCGGGTGCGAGCCTGTTGGCACGTGCCGCGGAGCTGAGCGAGGACCCCGGATTGCGTGACGAGCGATTGCTCGCCGGTGCCGAATCGGCCGCCGCGGCAGGTGCCGCGCGATTCGCCCTCGACCTGACCGATCGCATCCCTGACCCCGCCGTGCTCGCACCGGTCGCCGCAGGGCGGCGCCTGTTCGTGCGTGCCTCGCTCGCCCTGTTTCTCGGCGACCCGGCGGCGATTCCGCTCGCATCGAATCAGCTGAGCGCGGCGGCGGAGCTGTTCCACGGCCACGACTCGCACCGCGAGCACCTCGCACTGCTTCGCGCCTTCGACGCGGCGCTCAGCGCCGAACGATCGGTCGCCCCGGGCACCTTCGCTGAGCTCGGGTTACGGATGCGTCTCGCGGTGGCCGACGCTGAACCGGGCGTGCGCGCGGTGCTGACAGGTCTGTGCGGCTTGATCCTGCGACCATGTGGCGAAACGGCGGCCGCGAATCGGGCGGCACTGCGAATGTTGGCCGAACTCGACGATCGGCAAGTGCTGGATTTCAGCATGGCCGGGGTGGTGCTCACCAGCGCCCTCTGGGACGAACGGGCCCGCAACGACTGGCTCGACCGCAGCGAGCGCATCGCCGCCCACGCGGGCGCACTCCGAGAGTTGGACACGTTGCTGTGGATGCGGTCGCTGACCGATCTCGATCGCGGTGATGTCACCGCCGCAGGCCGGGCGATTGCGCGCGTCCGGGAACTGCGGCAAGCGATGGGATACCCGGCCGAACATGTCGTCAACGGCGCCTATCTCGCCTGGATGGGGGAGCCGACTTCGGTGGTCCTCCAGGTCGCCGAGCTCAACCTGGCCGCCGGGTTCGGTGGCGCGCACACCGCCACGATGAACGCGCTCGCCATCCGCAACCTCGCCCAGGGGCACTATCAGGATGCGTACGCTCTGCTGGCGCCGTATGAAGCAGACCGATTCATGCAAGTCACACCGCACCAGCTCCCCGAATACATCGAAGCGGCAGTGCGCGCGGGTCACACCGCCGACGCCGAGCGGGTCACCATCGAATTCGTCGCGTTCGCCGAGGACATCGAATCGCCATGGGCACGTGGCGTCGCGATGCGGTGCCGCGCGTTGATCGCACCGGCAGCGGACGCTGAGCCGCTCTACCAGGCCGCCATCGCCGCGCTGACCGAGACCGACACCCCGATCGACCTGTTTCGCGCCCACCTGCTGTACGGCGAGTGGCTGCGCAGACAACGTCGCCGTACCGATGCCAAGGTTCAATTGCGTACTGCCGCTGACGGATTCACTCGTTTCGGTGGGACGGCCTTCGCCGAGCGCGCGGCACGCGAACTCGACGCGTTCGGCGAGCGGGCACAGGTCGGCGGCGCGGCCGCAACGATCGGATTGACCGCCCAGGAGTCGGAGGTCGCGACACTGGCGGCGGCGGGGCACACCAACGCCGAAATCGCGGCCACCATGTTCCTCAGCGCCAATACCGTCGACTATCACCTGCGCAAAGTCTTTCGCAAGCTGGGTATTTCGTCGCGCCGTCAGCTCCGCGAGCACCTGCCGCCGACTACCCGCTGACGTGAAGAACTACGTGCGATACGTGGTTCGCCCGTAGGCCGCCATGACCCATCGTGAACACAGTGCTCCGCACCCGTCCGCGAGGAGGCCGCAATGTCCACGATCACCGCCGATGACGGCATACAGATCTTCTACAAGGACTGGGGGCCGGTCGACGGGCACGCGGTACTGCTGAGTCACGGCTGGCCGCTGAACTCTGACGCGTGGGAGAGCCAGGCGCTCTTCCTGGCCGAGCACGGATGCCACGTCATCGCCCACGATCGCCGCGGACACGGCCGTTCCACGCAGTCCTGGAACGGCAACGACATGGACACCTACGCCGACGATCTCGCGACGCTGCTCGACACACTCGACCTGACCGAGGTCACCTTGGTCGGCCACTCGACCGGCGGTGGTGAAGTGGTGCGCTACACCGCCCGTCACGGCTCCACGCGCGTGGCGAAACTGGTCCTCGTCTCAGCCGTGCCGCCATTCATGTTGCGCACCGACGACAACCCCGGAGGCCTGCCGGTCGAGGTATTCGATGGCATTCGCGCCGGCGAACGTGCCTCGCGTTCGCAGCTGTACCGCGACCTCGCCGACGGCCCGTTCTTCGGACACAACCGCCGCGGCGACGTACCCCAGGGCATGCGCGACGCGTTCTGGTTGCAAGGGCTCGCATCGGGCCATCGCGGCGCCTACGAGTGCATCGCCGCGTTCTCGGCCACCGACTTCCGTGGCGATCTCGCCGAGATCACCGTGCCGACGCTGGTGATCCACGGCGACGACGACCAGATCGTCCCCATCGAAGTCGGTGGCCTGCGCTCGGCGGAGCTCATCGCCGGCGCCGAACTGAAGATCTACGAAGGCGCGGGTCATGCGCTTCCCGACACCGAAAGACACCGACTGTCCCAGGACTTGCTCGACTTCATCGAGTCCTGATCGCCGAAACGGAGCACATCGAAATGAACCAGCCGAAACACACCGCCAAGCCGCCCATCGTCCTCATCCACGGACTCTGGATGACACCCCGGAGCTGGGACACCTGGGCCCAGCGCTACCGCGACCTCGGACACCAGGTCGTCGCCGCGGGTTGGCCCGGCATCGGCGACCGCGCCCCGGCCGATGTCAGGGCGGATCCGAGCGCGCTCGAAGGCGTCGGCATCGTGGAGATCGTCGACTTCTACGCCGATCTCATCGCGTCGCTACCGGAACAGCCCGTGATCATGGGCCATTCGTTCGGCGGCATCTTCACCCAGATGCTGCTCGATCGAGGCCTCGGCATCGCCGGCGTCGGGGTGGCGCCAGGACAACCGGCCGGTGTTCTGACACTGCCCTTCTCGACCTTGCGCACGGGACTGCCGGTGCTGTCGAACCCGTTCCGTAAAGGCAAAGCCAGCCCGATCTCCAAGCGCCATTTCCACTACACGTTCGGCAATGACCTCAGCCGCGCCGATTCCGACCTGGAATGGGAAGCGAGCGCGGTGAATTCCTCCAACCGGGTGTTCTTCGAGGGCGTGCTGTCACTGCCGAAGAAGAAGTCGGGCATCACCGCTGTCGACTTCCACAAGCCCGACCGCGCACCGCTGCTGCTCGTCTCCGGTGGAATCGACCACGTCGCCCCACCCGCCATCCAGAAAGCCGCCCTGCGCAAATACGCCAAGGGCACCGCGCTGGTCGAGCGGGTGGAATTCCCCGATCGCACCCACCGGCTCGTGAGCCAGGACGGGTGGGAAGAGATCGCCGACTACGCCCTTGACTGGTCGCTGCGGCACGCCGCGACCCGATTCCCGCAGGCGACCTAGCGGCCACCGTGGGCGTCAGAATCACCCACATCGGCGGGCCGACCGTGCTCATCGAGATCGACGGGTGGAACATCCTCACCGATCCGACCTTCGACGAGCCGGGACAGCGCTACGACTTCGCCCTCGGAACCTCGTCGGTGAAGACCATCGGTCCGGCGATCCGGGTGACCGACCTGCCCGCGATCGACGTCGTGTTGCTCTCCCACGACCACCACGCCGACAACCTCGACCACGGCGGCCGCGCACTGCTGCACACCGTGCCGCGGGTCATCACCACGTCGAGCGGCAGTCGCCGTCTCGGACTCGCGCACGCCGAGGCGATGGTGCCCTGGCAGGAAACCGTCCTGAGCGCTCCCGGCCGAGCATCGCTGCGGGTGACAGCGACGCCGAGCCGACATGGGCCACCGCTGAGCCGCCTTCTGGTAGGCGAGAACCTCGGCTTCGCGATCCAGCGGCCGTCGCAAGCGCAGGTGGCGGTGTGGATGTCGGGGGACTCGGTCTATTTCCGGGGACTCGAGCAGGTCGCTCGCCGTCTCGACGTCGATATCGCGTTGCTGCACATCGGCGCCGTCCGATTCGGACTCACCGGGCCGGTGAAATACACGATGGACGCCCGCGATGCCGCCCGGTTCATCCGGCTGCTCGAACCACGCATCGCACTTCCGGTGCACTACGAAGGTTGGTCCCACTTCAGCGAAAGCCACGATCGTGCTCGTGTGCGATTGCTCGAGGAATCCGAGGGCGTGCACCACCGGGTGCAGTGGCTGCCGCCGGGACAAGCTGTCGAATTCCCCTCTCCCACTCCACCGCTCGCACACTGAGCGTTACCGAAAAGGTGATCGACCATGTCGTCTCATGTCCCGAATCCGCGCCGTCGTCGGCTGCTGAGCGTAGTGGCCGCGACAGTTGTCGCCGTCAGTCCAGTACTCCCGACACTCGCGACCGCCGATCCCGGCGAGCCCACGCTGGTGCTGGTGCACGGTGCGTTCGCCGACGCGACCAGCTGGGACGGGGTCGCTGCCGAGCTGCGCGAGCGCGGCTATCCGGTCGTCGCGGTGAATAATCCGCTGCGCGGTCCGCACAACGACGCGCAGGCGCTTCAGGGTGTTCTCGACAGCATCGACGGGCCGGTCGTACTCGTCGGACACTCCTACGGTGGGGCCGTCATCACCAACACCCACAACCCCAAGGTCATAGCCAACGTCTACATCGCGGCCTTCGCGCCGGCACAGGGCGAATTCGTGCAGGGCCTGCTCGACCCGATCCGCTTCCCCGGCAGTCAACTCCTGCCGCCCGCACTACAGGTTCGGGTAGTGGACGACCCCACCGGCATCGCGGGTCGAAATGTCGACGGCTACATCGACGCGTCGTATTTTCACAAGATTTTCGCCCAGGATGTGAGTGCGGCGACCGCCGCGGATATGTATGCCCATCAACAGTCGGCCGCATTGAATGCCAACCTCGAGCCCTCGGGCCCGCCGTCATGGGCGATCACGCCCAGCTGGTACCTGATCTCGGGCGAGGACAACGTCATTCCGGCTGCCGCCCAACGATTCATGGCAGGCCGCGCCGCCCCGGCCACAACCAGAGAAATCGGCGCGTCGCACGCATCGCTGGTCTCCCAGCCGGACACCGTCGCCGACACCATCATCGAGGCCACCAACTCGGTTCGATAGCGGACCGGTCCCGAGGGCCTCGATCGTGTCCGATAACCGCGATCGTGTGATTCTCGGGGCCAATTCGGTCACGTAGAGCACGCTGTTATTCGGGTGTTGTTAACGGCTGAGTGTCAGGACAGCCAGTCGTCGAGGTGGGGGAGTTCGGTGGCTACCTTGCCGGTGAAGTGGGGTGGGCGCTTCTGGAGGAAGGACATGATGCCTTCGCGCAGGTCGGCGCTGGAGAAGGCATAGGAGATTAGGCGGGCGTCGAGGGTGAAGACGTCGTCGGGGGTTTTGTCGCCGGACATGGCGACCAGGCCGCGGCGGATGGCGGCGATGGAGACGGGGGCCACCTGGGTGGTCAGTTCGGCGGCGAGGGCCTCGGCGGCGGGCAGGAGGTCTTCGGTGGCGTGCAGGCTGGTGACCAGGCCCGCGGCGAGGGCTTCGTCGGCGCCGAAAACGCGGCCGGTGATCATCCATTCCTTGGCTTTGGCCAGGCTGACGATGCGGGGCAGGAACCAGAGCGAACCACCCTCGGGGAACAGGCCCCGGCGGGCGAAGACGAAACCGAAGCGGGAATCGGTTGCGGCAAGGCGGAAGTCGGCGGCGAGGGTCATCGACAGGCCGACGCCGATGGCGGCGCCCTGCATGGCGACGATGACGGGTTTGTTCAGGTCGGTCATCGGGCGCACGACCCGGGTCGACCACTCGACCCATTCGGGGTCGGTGACGTCCTCATCGGATCCACCCGCTGTCAGATCCATGCCGACGCAGAAGTCTCGCCCCGCGGCGGCGAAGATCACCGCACGAACGTCGTCGTCGCGGTCGGCTTCGGTGAAGGCGGCGCCGAGTTCGTCGGCCATCTCGGTGGTGAAGCCGTTGCGCGCCTCGGGGCGATTCAGCGTGATGGTGGCGACGGCCGCATCCACGCTGTAAGTGATGGCCTTGTATGTCAATTCGACTCCTTGGTTCAGCGTCTGCCGGATGCGGCGGAAACGAGCAACTCGACCATGGCGGTGGCCTTGCCGGACTGTGGCGGGTCACCGGTGATGATGTCGCTCCAGACGAAAGCTTCGCCGACGCGCACGATCGCATAGGCGAGATCGTGGACTTCGATGCGCGGATCGAGATCGGGAAGGTCGGTCAGTCGCGACGCGACCCAGTCGATCATGCGACCCTGGACGACCGTGTAGCCCGAAGTCAGTACGCGCAAGCCGTATTCCGGGTCGTCGGCGACGAATCGGGTCAGCGGTTCGAAGCTGCGGACCGTATCCGCGAGGGTGCCGAAGTTGCGCACGAAGCGTCCGGCGGGATCATCGGACACGCTCGCGTCGCGCGCCTCGACGCGACTGATCGCCTCCGCGATGATCCGCCAGACCACTTCACCGATCACGACTTCCCGACTACCCCACCAGCGATACAGCGTGGCGCGGCCGATCCCCGATTCACGGGCCAGCTGTTGCATATCGATGCGGCGGCCCTCGAGAAACCACCGGTGCGCGAGGTCGATGATGTCCTCGCGCACCGTGCCGCTGGTCACGACTACGGCCTCGTCAACTCGGCGTAGCGGGCGAGGTGGTGGTCGGTGGATCCGAATTCGTGCTCGATCGCGGTCAGTCGCTTGAAATAGTGGCCGATCGCGAGTTCTTCGGTCATGCCCATCGCACCGTGCAACTGGACGGAGTTCTGGCCGATGAACCGAGCGGCACGACTGACGGTGACCTTGGCCGCCGATGCCGCCCGCGCCCGGTCCGCTGGTGCCGCGTTCAACGAGTGAATCGCCAAATATGCTGCGGCAATAGCCTGTTCGAGCTCCATGTACATGTCGACCATGCGGTGTTGCAGAACTTGGAAGCTGCCGATCGGCTGACCGAATTGCTGGCGTTGCTTGGCGTATTCGACGGTATCGGCCAGCACCTTGCGCATACAGCCGACCGCTTCCGAGGCGATCGCCGCGATCGCGTCATCGGCGGTGGCCTCGATCGAGGACCATGCGTCGCCTTCGGTGCCGAGCAGCGCGGTGGCGGGCAAGCGGAATTCGGTGAAGGTGAGATCGGAGGCGACCCGATCGTCGATCGTCCGGTAGGAGTGGATTTCCACCCCGGCCGGCGGATTCGCCGCGTCGAATTCGGTGAGGAACAACGAGATACCGGATTCGTCGCGGCGAGCACCGGAGGTGCGGGCGCTGATGATCAGATGGGTCGCCAACGGCGCACTGGTCACGACGGTCTTGCTGCCGTCGAGCACCCATGAATCACCGTCGCGGCGCGCGGTCGTCGAAAGGTCGTGCATCGAGTGACCCGACGTCGGCTCGAGTGCGGCGAACGCGGTGCGCGCCGTACCGTCCACGATCTGGCGCAGCAGTGCGTCGGCAGCCGCGCCGCCGGAGCGCCTCAGCAGGCCCGCTCCGACTACGACCGTGTCGACATACGGTTCGACGACGAGCGCGCGCCCGAGTTCCTCGGCGATGACCATCATTTCGATCGGTCCACCGCCCATACCGTCGACATCCTCGGGCAGGGTCGCACCGAGGATGCCCAGCTCCTCGGCGAAACCGCGCCACACAGCGGGCTGCCACCCCGCGTCGGACTTGACCGCGCTGCGACTCTTCTCCAGGTCGTAGCGGGCACCGAGGAATCGGGCCACCGAATCGCGCAGGAGTTCCTGCTCTTTGGTGAAGGTGAAGTCCATCAGAGCCCCAATGCTGCCTTGGCGAGGATATTTCGCTGAATCTCGTTGCTGCCCGCGTAGATCGAGCCTGCCCGGTCGTTGAAGTAGCGCAGCGGTGCGACGGCCTGCCATTCTTCGCCGCTGCGGTAGCCGTCGGCCGGTGGCTGGAATTCGGCGATCGGGCCGCCGGGTTTCGTCGCATGCGGTTGGTACACCCGACCGCGCGGACCTGCCGCCTCGAGCGCCAATTCGGTGATCTTCTGGCTCAGTTCGGTGGCCAGGATCTTGAGCATCGACGAGGCGGGACCGGGGTTCTTGCCCTGCGCCATCACCGACAGCGTTCGGTACTCGAGGATCTCGAGTACTTCGGTGCGAATCCGCGCCTCGGCCAACTTCGCCGCGAAGGTGGCGTCATCGATGAGCGGATTGCCGTCCGGACCGGTCTGCCCGGCTGCCGCGGTAGCGACTTCCTGGGCCATGACCTGCAACATCGGCGACAGTGCCCCACCACGTTCGTGGACGAGCAGATATTTCGCCACGGTCCAGCCGTCGTCGATCTGGCCGAGCACATTGCTTTTCGGCACTCGGACGCTGTCGAAGAAGACCTGGTTCTGGACCTGCTCGCCGGAGGTCATCACCAGCGGGCGGATCTCGATGCCCGGCGAGGTCATATCGATGAGCAGGAAGGTGATGCCCTGCTGCTTCTTGCCCTCGCGCGACGTGCGGACCAGACAGAAGATCCAATTCGCCTCTGTCGCGTGGGTGGTCCAGATCTTGCTTCCGGTGCACACGAAATCGTCACCGTCGTCGACAGCGGCCATCGTCAGCGATGCCAGATCCGACCCGGATTCCGGCTCCGAATACCCCTGGCAGAAGAACACCTCGCCGGTCAGGATCCGTGGCAGGTAGTACGCCTTCTGCTCGGTGGTGCCGAAGGCGACGATCGCGGGCGCGACCATCCTGATGCCCATCGGCGACAGCGCGGGCGCACCGGCCTGCATCAACTCCCGCCCGAAGATGTAGTGCTGGGTGAGGCTCCAGTCGCAGCCGCCGTATTCGCCCGGCCACGCCGGTGCCGCCCAGCCGCGCTCGTGAAGAATGTGCTGCCACTTCATGCTGGCTTCGTGATCCGGATAGACACTTGTCGCCAAGTGTCCGGCGCGGCGTAGTTCGGGTGTCAGCTTCTCGTCGAGAAAGGCCCGAACCTCGTCTCGAAAGGCCATATCGGCCGCTGACCAGTCGTAATCCATCAACCCTCCGGAGGTATGTGCGCCGTTGTGTCCGTGCAGACCTGCGTCTGTGTGAGACACAATGTACTTCTGTCTCAGTGCGGAATCAACTGCCAATGAGGCGTTTTTGCCCAGAATGATGATTCACTTAGATCCGATGACGCCGCTGCGGGTGCCGAGGTATTCGCCCACGGCGTCGACGGCGCGGACCGCGCTCTCGACAGCGGCTTCCATCGTCGAGGGCATCCCGGTCTCGGTCCAGTCGCCCGCCAGGAACAGGCCCTCGATCGGCGTGCGCTGCGGCAGGCGCAACTCGTCGAAACCGGGCTGCGCCGAGAAGGTCGCCTGCGGCTGGTGGATGACATGGGTGCGCAGCACCTCGGCCTCGGCGACCTCGGGGTAGTGCTTGACCAACGATTCCAGTGCGGCCGCGGCGAATTCGGCGTTGGGCAGATGGACGACATCCCACGAGGCGCTGACCGCCAGCGAATAGCAGTGCCCTGCCTCGGTCTCGACGCCGTGCATGCCCGTGGTGTCGAAAACCCACTCGATGGTGGTGTCGCGCAGATTCTCCGCGAGCCTGCGCATCTTCAGTGGGCGATCCAGCCAGACGTAGACGCTCGAGATCGGGGCAGCCTCGATCTTGCGCACGGGGGTGAAGTGGTCGTACTGCCCGAGCCGACCGCGATCGAGGAGAGTCGTCAGCGACCACGGGGGCAACGTGAGAACTGCCGCGTCGACCTCGATGACGCGCCCGTCGGAGAGCTGTACACCGGTGAGCCCGTCGTCGGTGATCTCGACATCGGCGACACCGGCACCGACGACGATCTCTCCACCGTGCGCCCGCAGATAACGCTCGGCGGGCGCGACGAACAACTCGTGCAGGCTCACCCGCGGCCAGACCGCGTCGCCGGCCCTGGTGTTCCCCGACAGCGCGCGTTTGCCGATCCAGTGCAGGGTCTGGACGAACATGGAGGCCGACACGTGCTCGGTCTTCTCGTTGAGCAGCCCGATGACGAACTGATCGAGCACCAGCGCGCGCAACGATGCCGGTGCGCCGATCTGGGTGAACCAGCGATCGACGGTCAGATCGTCGAGTTCCGGTGCCGGGCGCAGCGCGGCGCGGGCGATCCGCGCCCAGGTGCGCAGGGCGGCGGGTCGCTCGCGCAGCGGGATCGGCGGCCAGACCATCCAGGACAGCCCGACGGCACGACGTAGCGTGCCGGGCAACCAGGTGGGTGCGCGCAGGGTCAACAGCTGGTCGGGCCCGGTCCTGATCGCGAAAGGTGGTGCGTCCCAGCGAAGTTGATCCCGCGTGCCGATGGTGTCGACGTAGCGCAGCAGCGCGTCGTAGCAACCGGCGAACAGGTGCTGGCCGTTGTCGACCCTGCCTTCGATACCGGGCACTTCGAACGAGATCGTGCGACCGCCGAGCCGTCCCCGCTTCTCGACGAGGGTGACCCGGTGACCTGCCTCCGCGAGCCAGACCGCGGTGGCCAATCCGGCCAGGCCCGCGCCCGCGACCAAGATGTGCGGGGATTCTTGCTGCCCCATCGGTACCTCCGGACAATCGATGAATGCGAGAATGAATGAGAGAATAGTCTCGTCATACTCGCATAGCGTCGGCATGTTCGTACAGGGTCGAACCCGCTCGTGCAGAACGGAACTCGCCTCATGATGGGGCGTGAATGGGGACGCGGTTCGAAGGGGCTATTCCGCGCGGTTGATCAAGGTCGGGACACGCGCCGACGCCGCAGAAGACTTTCGGGTCCCAGGATCTGTTCGACGACGACGAGGAAGATCTCGGTCGACTCGTCGACGAGTTCCTCTCTGGTCAGGTCGAGTGTTCCGTTGAGCCAGCCGTAGACGGTCTCGTACAGCCCGCCGACGAGGTGCATCGCGGCGAGCTCGCCGTATGCCCCCGCGGTCGCGGTGCTCTCGGGACTGAGTCGCTTGTTCACCGTCGCTAGAACGAGGGTGGCGAAGCTGCGGATCGTCGCGGTGCGGCGCTCGTTGAGGGCGGGATTGAGCTGGGCTTCGGTGAAGGCGATGCGGATCAGCCGCGGATCGTCGGCGACCGCTTGCAGGCCCGCGGCGATGGCCGCGTGCACCTTGTCGCGCAGGGGATCAGGGGCGGCGCGCACCCGGCCGGCGATCAGGTCGGTCAGCTCGCCGATCGCCTGGTCGTAGACCTCGGCGACGACGGCGTCGAGGTTGGTGAAATTCTCGTAGAAGTATCGCTCGGTCAGCCCGGCCTGGCGGCAGAGGCCGCCGACGGTGAGTCGAGCCGAGCCCTGGGTGCCGACGATCTCCCGGGCGGCCTCCAGGAATGTGGTCCGACGCTGTGCGCGCCGCTGCTCGGCAGGCACGCCCGCATACGCGCGATCCTTCACCATGCGCCGAGTCTGCCACAAAGCCTTGTCAGATTTCCAAATCTGCGGCATCCTATTGTCAGATTTGAGCGAGGAGAGGGAACCATGACCGAGGCATTCATCTACGAGGCGATCCGCACCCCGCGCGGGCGCGGCAAGAAGACCGGCGCCCTGCACGGCGTCAAGCCGCTCGATCTGGTGGTCGGGCTCATCGACGAACTGAAGACCCGCCACCCCGGACTCGACCCCGCCGCGATCGATGACATCGTGCTCGGCGTGGTGTCGCCGGTCGGCGATCAGGGCGCCGATATCGCCAAGACCGCCGCCTTGGCGGCCGGTCTGCCCGACACCGTCGCCGGTGTGCAGCTCAACCGGTTCTGTGGTTCGGGCCTCGAGGCCGTCAACACCGCCGCCCAGAAGGTTCGCTCGGGCTGGGAGCAGCTCGTCATCGCCGGCGGCGTGGAGTCGATGTCGCGGATTCCGTTGGGCTCCGACGGCGGCGCGTGGGCGATGGACCCGGTCACCAACTACAGCACCTACTTCGTGCCGCAGGGCGTCAGCGCCGATCTGATCGCCACGATCGAGGGCTTCAGCCGTGAGGACGTCGACGCCTTCGCGGTGCGGTCGCAGCGCAAGGCCGCCGCGGCCTGGTCGGGCGGCTACTTCGCCAAATCCATCGTCCCGGTGCGCGATATCAACGGCGCGGTGCTGCTCGACCACGACGAGTTCATGCGCCCCGACACCACGGTGGACAGCCTGGCCGGGCTGCCCCCGTCGTTCGCGGTGATGGGGGAGATGGGTGGCTTCGACGCCGTCGCCCTGCAGCGTTACCACCAGGTCGAGAAGATCAACCACGTCCACCACGCCGGTAACTCCTCCGGCATCGTCGACGGTTCGGCGCTGGTCCTGATCGGCAGTGAATCCGCCGGTGTCGCCGCGGGTCTCACGCCGCGCGCCCGGGTGGTCGCCGCCGCGGTGAGTGGCGCCGATTCGACGATCATGCTGACCGGGCCGGTCCCGGCGACCGAGAAGGTCTTGGCGCTGGCGGGGCTCACGGTCGATGACATCGACCTGTTCGAGCTCAACGAGGCCTTCGCGTCGGTGGTGCTCAACTTCCAGAAGAAGCTGAACATCCCCGACGAGAAGCTCAACGTCAACGGCGGCGCCATCGCCATGGGCCACCCGCTGGGCGCGACCGGCGCCATGATCACCGGAACCATGGTCGACGAGCTCGAGCGTCGGGGGGCGCGTCGTGCGCTGATCACGCTGTGCATCGGCGGCGGCATGGGCATCGCCACCATCATCGAGCGCGTCTGAGCGTCGGACCCGATACCGAAGGAATACGAAAAGCAATGACTGACAACATGATTGCCTGGGACCTCGGCGCCGACCGGGTGCTCGTGCTCACCATCGACGACCCGAACCAGTCCACCAACACGATGACCGAGGCGTTCGCCCGCGACCTCACCGCGGCCGTCGACCGGCTCGAGGCAGAGAAGGACAGCTTCGACGGCGTCATCCTCACCTCGGGCAAGGACACCTTCTTTGCCGGTGGTGACCTGAACCTGCTGATGAACGCGACACCGGAGACCGCACCGCAGATCGCGCTCGGCCTCGACACCTACAAGGCCGCGTTCCGTCGGCTCGAGACGCTGGGCAAGCCGGTGGTCGCCGCGATCAACGGCACCGCGCTCGGCGGCGGCTTCGAGGTCGCGCTCGCCACCCACCACCGGATCGCGCTCGACGCCAAGGGCAGCCTGCTCGGCTTGCCGGAGGTCACCTTCGGGCTGCTGCCCGGCGCGGGTGGCGTCACCAGGACGGTGCGGCTGCTCGGCATCACCAACGCGGTGCTCAATGTCGTCGGGCAGGGCCAGCGGATGAAGCCTGCCAAGGCGTTGCAGGTCGGGATCATCCACGAGGTCGCCGCCACCAGCGAAGCGATGTTCGCGCAGGCCCGTGCCTGGATAACGGCCAACCCCGAGGCCGCGCAGCCGTGGGATGTGAAGGGCTACAAGATCCCCGGCGGCACCCCGTCGAGCCCGGCGGTCGCGGCGAACCTGCCCGCGTTCCCGGCCAACGTGCGCAAGCAGCTCAAGGGTTCGCCGATGCCCGCACCGATCGCGGTGCTCGCCACCGCGGTGGAGGGCGCGCAGGTCGACATCGACACCGCGTTCGCGATCGAGACCCGCTACTGCACCAACCTGATCTGTGGCCAGGTCTCGACGAACATGATCAAGTCCCTGTTCTTCGATCTGGGAACGATCAACAAGGGCGGCAGCCGCCCCGAAGGCTTCCCCGTGCGCACACCGGAGAAGGTCCTCGTGCTCGGCGCGGGCATGATGGGCGCGGGCATCGCCTATGTGCAGGCCCGCGCCGGCATGCAGGTCGTGCTGAAGGACGTCACCATCGAGGCGGCCGAGCGCGGAAAGGCCTACTCGCGCAAGCTGCTCGACAAGGCGCTGGGCAAGGGCGCGATCACGCAGGACAAGTACGACGAGATCCTCGGTCGAATCCACCCGTCCGCGGATCCGGCCGACGCCGCGGGCTGCGACTTCGTGGTCGAGGCGGTGTTCGAGGATCCGAGCCTGAAGAAGAAGGTGTTCGGCGAGATCGAACACCTGGTGAACTCCGATGCCCTGCTCGGGTCCAACACCTCGACCCTGCCGATCACCGATCTGTCCACCGGCGTGAAGCGGCCGAAGGACTTCATCGGTCTGCACTTCTTCTCCCCGGTGGACAAGATGCCACTGGTCGAGATCGTCGTCGGCGACGAAACCAGCGACGAAGCCATCGCCCGCGCCATCGACTACACCCTGGCGATCAAGAAGACGCCGATCGTGGTCAACGACAGCCGCGGCTTCTTCACCAGCCGGGTCATCGGCCAGTTCATGGACGAGGCCATCGCGCTGGTCGCCGAGGGCGTGCACCCGGCTTCGGTCGAGCAGGCTGCCACGCAGGCCGGCTACCCCGTGGGCGCGTTGGCGCTGGCCGACGAGATCAATATGAAGCTGGCGCAGAAGATCCGGCGCAGCCTGAAGGAGAACCTGCTCGCCGAAGGCAAGGAGTGGGTCGACTCGAAGGCCTACCCGCTCGTCGACGCGATGGTCGACGACTTCGATCGCCCGGGCCGACTCGAGGGTCGCGGCTTCTACGAATACGACGCCGACGGCAAGAAGCTCGGCCTGTGGCCGGGGCTGGTCGAGAAGTACACCCGTGACGATCACGGCATCGCGTTCATCGACATGCAGGAACGGATGCTGTTCGCCGAATCCCTCGATACCGTGCGGTGTTTCGACGAGGGTGTGCTGCGCACCGTGCCGGACGCGAACATCGGGTCGATCTTCGGCATCGGGTTCCCGGCCTGGACCGGCGGCGTGATCCAGTACATCAACCAGTACGCGGGCGGCCTGGCCGGATTCGTCGCGCGGGCCGATGAACTGCGGGCCGCCTACGGCGCGCGGTTCGAGGTCCCGGAGTCGTTGCGGGTCAAGGCCGCTGCCGGGGAAACGCTCGGCTGACCGTTCTACGACGAACAGAACCCCCCGTCGCCCGGTATTCCCGGGCGGCGGGGGGTTCTGTGCCGGAGCGGCTACAGGGAACGGGAGATCAGTTCCTTCATGATCTCGTTCGTTCCCGCGAGAATGCGAAGCACCCGCGCGCTGGTGAAGATCTCCGAGATCGGGTATTCGGTCATGAATCCGTATCCACCGAACAACTGCAGGCACCGGTCGGCCACCACGCTCAACTGATCGGTGAGCCAGTATTTCGCCATCGACGCCGTGGCCACATCGAGTTCGCCCGCCAGGTGTCGGGTGAGGCAGTCGTCGAGGAAGACACGACTGATTCGGGCGATGGTGGCGCACTCGGCGAGCTCGAACTTGGTGTTCTGGAAGCCGAGCAGCGGCTTTCCGAAGGCCTGCCGATCCTTGGTGTACGCGACGGTCATCGCCACCGCGGCCTCCATCGACGCCACAGCCATCACCGCGCAGACGAGTCGCTCCTGCTGGAGCAGCGTCATCATCTGATAGAAGCCTTGCCCCTCGGCCTCGCCGAGCAGGTTGCCGACCGGCACCCGCAAGCCGTCGAAGAACAGCTCAGCGGTGTCCTGGCCGGTGCCGCCGATCTTGGACAGGGTTCGCCCGCGAGTGAAGCCGGGGGTGTCGTCACCGACCTCCGCGAAGATGAGCGAGACCCCCTCGGCCCCTTTGTCGGGGTCAGTCTTCGCGGCGATGATCACCCCATCGCAGAGCGCGCCGTTACTGATGAACATCTTCGAACCGGTGATGACGTACTCGTCGCCGTCACGCACCGCCCTGGTCTGGATGTTCTGCAGGTCCGAGCCCGTGCCCGGTTCGGTCATCGCGATCGAGAGCAGGCACTCGCCGCTGGTCACCTCGGGCAGAATGCGCCGCTTGAGCTCCTCGGAGGCGAACTCGACGAGATAGGGCGCGATGATCCCGGAGTGGATCGAGATGCCCATGGACGTATCGCCCGCCCGCGATTGGGCCTCGATGATCGCCGCTTCGTGGGCGAAGGTGCCGCCCCCGCCGCCGTACTCTTCCGGCACGGACGGGGCGAGCAGACCGAGCTTGCCTGCCTTCCGGTACAGGTCACGGTCGGGGTGGCCCTGCTGTTTGTACCGCTCGGCACCAGGAAGCACCTCCTTCTCGAAGAACTTCGTCGCGAGTTCGCGAACAGCCACGATCTCATCGTCTACCCAGCCCGCGTGTGCGGTCATCAGTGCCTCCCGGGACGCCATCTGCCTCAATCTGCGAAAACAGATTGTCAGATATATTGGCAGAACGTCAACAGTGAGCTGTGTGCGGTCCGGGTCGTGGTGATCAGCGGCGACCTCGGGTGCGCCGGTAGGCGGCCGGCGTGGTGGCCGTCCAGCGTTTGAAGGCGCGGATGAAGGGGCCTGCCTCGGTGTAGCCGAGTCGCGCGGAGATCTCCTCGACCGAGAGCGCGGTAGCGGCCAACATGTCCTCGGCCAGACCGCGCCGCGCCTCGTCGAGCAAGACGCGGTAGCTGGTCCCGTCCGCGGCGAGATGTCGTCGTAAAGTGCGGCCGGTGATGCCGAGGTCGTGGGCGACCGCGTCCAGCGACGGCGGTATCGCGATCCCCGCACTACCGCTGCCTGCCAGGAGGTGGTCGCGCACGTCAGCCGCTATCCCGGTGCGGGTGGTCCGGCGGTCGATCAGCTCACGGCATTGCGTCAGACACAGTGCCAACGTGGCCTGATTCGCCTGCGGCAGTGGCTGGTTCAGGGTTTCGGTGGAGACCGAAATGCTGGTTTCGGCCTGCGCGTATCGGGGGTGTACGCCCAGGATCGCGGCGATCTGGTCCCCGTAGTCGGGTTCGGGGAAAGCGAACCGCGCATGGTGGATGTCGACCGGTCGCCCGAGTAGGTCGCCGAGCACTCTATGCATCGCGAAGGTGTCGCGCTCGACGAGGAATTGCCGTACATCCTCCGGGATCCGATCATGTCGGATCCGGGCGATCATCTGCTGGTCGTTGACTTCCACGTCCGGTGTACAGAATGCGAAGCTCAACTGAAAGTAGCTCAGCGCCAAGGAGATCGCCTCGCCCAGGGTGGGGCTGGTGATCCAGGCGTAGCCGTAGATGCCGAAGGCGCTGATGCGATAACTACGACCCACCTCGATGCCGAGCGCCGGCCTGGTTCCGAGCTCGCGCAGCAGATTGCGCACCACCAGCAGCTCCGTGCGGGCATCGATCTGTCGGTCGGCGGAGTCGAGGTCGGCGACGGACAGACCGCTGCCGGCGAGGACGGACGTGGCATCGGCGCCGTGCTCGACCGCGAACCGGGACATCACGGCGACACTGGCGACGCCCCGTGGGAAGTCCCACGTGTCCACTTCTGGCTCCTGCCGCGCACGCATGCCCTCCATTATGGCCTGAAATGTCAATTTTCTGTCCGCGAGCATCCTCGTCACCGCGTCGACGGCGACCTACCGTTGACCCGAGATACCCATGACATGAGGAGCTTCGCTATGCGCACTCGGACAACGCCGTCCGCTGTCATCATCGGCACCGGGTTCGGCGGCCTCGGTATGGCGATGGAACTGCTGCGCCATGGTTTCGATGACCTCGTCATCCTGGAGCGGGCCTCGGATGTGGGTGGCGTGTGGCGGGAGAACACCTACCCGGGCGCCGGTTGCGATATTCCGTCCCCGCTCTACTCCTACTCCTACGTGCCGAAATCCGATTGGCCCAAGCGGTTTTCGGGACAGTCCGATATCCACGCCTATCTGCGTGAGGTGGCGCGCGACAACGGTCTGCTCGAGCGGATCCGGTTCGAGTCCGAGGTGACCGAAGCCGAGTTCGACGATGCGAGCGGGACATGGACGGTGCGCACCGCCGACGGCTACGAGGTGACCACCGACGTGCTGATTTCCGCGGTGGGCCAGCTGTCGCGGCCCGCGCTGCCCACCATCGCGGGCATCGGCTCGTTCGACGGACCCGCGTTCCACTCCGCGGAGTGGGACCACAGCATCGACCTGACCGGCAAGCGGGTAGCCGTTGTCGGTACCGGCGCCAGCGCGATCCAGTTCGTGCCCGCGATCCAGCCGCGGGTGGCGGCGCTGACGTTGTTCCAGCGCTCGGCCGCGTGGGTGCTGCCCAAGCCCGATGTCGAGTACAAGCCGTGGCATCACCGGATGTTCGCGGCGGTGCCGCCGGTCCGGCTCGCCGAGCGGTTCGCGGTGTGGGCGCTGTGTGAGTTCCTGTCGCTCGGCATCGCCGATGTCCCCGCGATCAGGGGTCTGGTCAGCAAGGTCGCGGTGAATCATCTGCGCAAGCAGGTCACCGACCCGGAGTTGCGCGCGAAACTGACGCCCGACTACGCGCCCGGCTGCAAGCGCGGGCTGTTCTCCAACAACTACTATCCGGCGCTCACCCAGCCCAACGTGCGGGTGGAGACGACCGAGATCGCCGAAATCGTGCCGACCGGGGTGAAAACCGCCGACGGTGTGCTGCACGAGGTCGACGTGATCATCTACGGAACCGGGTTCAAGGGCACCGAATTCCTGTGGCCGATGAAGATCCACGGCGCGAACGGGCTCGAGCTAGAGGACGAATGGCAAGGCGGTGCCCGTGCCTATCACGGCATGTCGGTGCCGGGATTCCCGAATATGTTCATGGTGTACGGGCCCAATACGAACCTGGGCGTCGGCTCGATCGTCTACATGATCGAATCGCAGGCTCGTTATATCCGCCAGGGGATGCAGGAACTGTCCCGCAATCCGGCGCACACTCTCGATGTCCGGCGTGCGGTGGCCGAGGAATACGACGTGAAGCTGCAAGCCCGGCTCGACCGTACGCCGTGGGGTCTGTGCTCGAGCTGGTACCGCAACGCCGCAGGCCGGATCACCAACAACTGGCCGGGCGCGGTCGTGAGCTACCGACTGCAGACCCGAACGCTGCGCCCCGAGCACTATCACCTGCGCGCCGGCACGACAACGACCGCGGGCCAGTGATTTTCGCCGACCAGAACTCACCAGAGGATCTTCGATGAAGCTGACGAACGGCACTGTGGCCGACGTACGCGAGAAGTTGACGGCAGTGCGCCGACTGCACCAAACCGGCCTGATCGACCTGTGGCGACCGCGCCGGATCAAGCGCATGATCGCGCTCAACAACTCCTACGGCCCCCAGGCGGCGATGATCAGCGCCGGGGCGGCCGATCGGCCCGACCACCCCGCGCTGACCGACGAGCGCGGGGTGCTGACCTATCGCGAGCTCGACGAGCAGTCCAACGCCCTGGCCCACGGTTTGCTCGGGCAGGGCTTGCGTGGCGGCGAGGTGATCGGCGTGCTGGCCCGTGACCATCGTGGCCTGGTGCTGGCGATGGTGGCAGCGGGCAAGGCCGGGTTGCGCCTGGCCATGCTGAACACCAGTTTCGCCAAGCCGCAGCTCACCGAAGTCGCTGTGCGGGAGAAGGTTCGCGCGATTCTGTTCGACAGCGAATTCGCCGGACTGGTCGATGCGCTGCCCGCGCACATGCCACGGATCCTCAGCTGGGTCGATGAGGAACACACGCTGCCGCTGGGCGCGGTGACCATCGCCATGCTGGTGTCGGCGAACAGCAGTGACCCGCTGCCACCGCCGGACCAGCCCGCCGGCTTCATCATTCTCACCAGTGGCACCACCGGTCTGCCCAAGGGTGCGCCGCGTACCAAGGTATCTCCGTTCGCCACCGCACTCGTCGTCGACCGGGTGCCGTTTCCGCGCGGCGGGGTCGTCATGATCGCGACCCCGGTCTTTCACACCACGGGTATGGGCACCTGGACGATAGCCAGCGCGCTCGGCGCCGAAATCGTGCTGCGGCGCCGCTTCGACGCGAAGGCCACGTTGGCAGCGATCGAGAAGCATTCGGTCGAGATGCTGGTCGCGGTGCCGACCCAGTTGAACCGCATTCTCGCGCTCGGTCCCGAGACCATCGCCGAGTACGACACCTCGACGTTGCGCACCGTTTTCGTCGGCGGCGCGCCGCTGCCACCCGACCTCGCGATCCGATGGCAGGACGCCTTCGGCGACGTGCTCTACAACGGATACGGCTCCACCGAGGTCGCGATCACCGCCGTCGCCCAGCCGCACGAATTGCGGCGTGCGCCAGGCACTGTCGGCCGGGCACCGGTCACCGCGCGCATCGCGCTCTACGACAGCGAGGATCGCCGGATCACCGGGGCGAACGTCTCGGGGCGAATCTTCGCTCGCACCGTCGCCCCGTTCGAGGGCTACACCGACGGGAAGACCAAACAGATCATCGACGGGTACATGTCGACCGGGGACATGGGCCACTTCGACGCCGACGGGCTGCTGTTCATCGACGGCCGCGACGACGACATGGTCGTCTGCGGCGGCGAGAACGTCTATCCGCTGGAGGTGGAGAATCTGCTGATGGGTCGCGTCGATATCGCCGACGTCGCCGTGATCGGTGTCGACGACGCGGACTTCGGACAGCGATTGCGCGCCTTCGTCGTTCCCGCGGCCGACCACACGCCGGACGCGCAGGAGATCAAGGACTACGTCAAGGACAACCTCGCCAGGTACAAGGTGCCCCGTGACGTGGTGTTCCTCGACGAGATGCCGCGCAACCCCACCGGCAAGATCGTGCGCAAGGCGCTGACCGAGTACGTCGTCGACAGGCAGGTGGGGCAATGAGCGAAGCCATGACCGAGTACGACTACGACGTGATTGTGATCGGTTCCGGGTTCGGCGGCAGCGTCACGGCCCTGCGGCTGACCGAAGGGTTACCGCGTCGGCGTTCTCGAATCCGGACGGCGGTGGAATCCCGAGGATTTCCCGAAGTCCAATTGGAATCTCCGCTTGGAATCTCCGCAAGTCGCTGTGGATGCCCCGACTCGGCTTGACCGGACCGCAGCGGATCAGCGTTCTCGGCAAGTGCGCGGTTTTCAGCGGGTCGGGGGTCGGGGGAGGGTCGGTGATCTACGGCAATACCCTCTATGAGCCGCTGCCCGCGTTCTACGAGGATCGCGCGTGGTCGCACATCACGGACTGGAAGTCGGAGCTGGCGCCGTACTACGACCAGGCCAAACGGATGCTCGGCGTGCGAACAAATCCGCGCGTAGGACCCAAAGATGCTGTGCTGCTGAAGATTTCCGAGCGGCGCGGGGTCGCCGACACGTTCCACCGCACGAATGTCGGGGTCTTCTTCAACGAGGGCGAGGAGGGCACCGAGGTGCCCGATCCGTATTTCGGTGGTGCCGGGCCGACGCGCGCCGGCTGCATTCATTGCTCCGAATGTCTGACCGGGTGCACGCACAACGCCAAGAACACCACCACGGTGAACTATCTGTACCTGGCCGAGCGCAACGGCGCCGAGGTGCACCCGCTCACCACGGTCACCTCGGTGCGGCCCGACGGCGACGGCGGGTATGTCGTAGGCACCATGCGTTCGGGCGGTATCGTCCGAAAGGATCGGCGCACGTTCACCGCGGGCCAAGTCGTCTTCGCCGCGGCCGCTCTGGGAACCCAGAAGTTGCTGCACCGCATGCGAAACGATGGTGTGCTGCCCGAATTGTCGCCACGGCTCGGTGAGCTGACCCGAAGCAATTCCGAGGCGGTGGTCGCGGTGTGCAGTCGTAGTCGATACGACATGTCCGAGGGCGTGGCGATCACCTCCTCGATTCATCCTGAGCCGCAAACCCATATCGAGGTGTGCTCGTACGGCAAGGGGCAGAACGCGCTGTTCACCCAGGGTCTGCCGATGGTCGACGGCGGCGCCTTCCGGGTGCTGCGGCTGCTGCTCATGGTGCTGGCGCATCCGCTCCAGTTCATCCGGCTGAAGAATGTCTATCGCGCCGCCGAGCGCTCGGTCGTGCTGCTGGTGATGCAATCACTGGACAACTCGCTGACGTCCTATCTGAAAGGGCGACGTCTGGTCACCAAGCAGGGGTCGGGGGAACCGAATCCCGAATGGATCCCGATCGCGCACGACATCGCTCGCGAGTACGCCGCCGAAATCGACGGTGACGCGGGAAATCTAGTCACCGACCTGCTCGGCATCCCGGCCACCGCGCATTACATCGGCGGCGCCACGATCGGCGACTGCGCCGACACCGGTGTCGTCGACCCATGGCAGCGGGTCTACGGATATCCGGGCCTGCATATCGCCGACGGCAGTGCGGTCACGGCCAACCTCGGCGTGAACCCGTCGTTGACCATCACCGCGCAAGCGGAGCGCGCGATGGCGTTCTGGCCCAACAAGGGCGAGGCCGACCCCCGTCCCGCGTTGGGTTCGGCGTACGTCCGCGTCGAACCGGTGATGCCGAAGCAGCCCGCTGTCCCCGCTACCGCGCCCGCCGCATTGCGCTACTCGCTTCGGGGCTGAGGCTCTCGTCACCGTTCGACGTTTGCCGTGTCGGCGCTGCGTGCACGCGGGCATATCATGTCAGCAAGGGCTAGACGACCTCGCACGCAGCGCGTTGAACAAAGGGCGACACGACGAGCACACAGGCAGACGGGCCGCGGGCAGGCCCGCAGCGGCGCCAGGTCAGGCGTAGACCGAAGAACAGGCGCGCCCAGATCGCGGCGGAATCGGCGGCGGCGTTCGGCGCGCACGGGTACCACAGTGTCAGCATGGACGACATCGCCAAGCGGCTCGATATCAGTCCGACCGCGCTGTACCGGCACTTCCCCAGCAAGTACGCGCTGTTCCGGGAAGAGCTCTTTCGGTTGGCGGGGCTCATGGTGCGCGCTGCCGCGCTGCCCGAGGATGCCGAGAAGTGGTCCCCGCGCGAGCGCGTCGACCACTTCCTCGACTCGATGATCACGATGACGATCACCAATCGGACGACTGTCGGGCTGGCCCGTTGGGACCGTCGCTACCTCGAGCCTGCCGACTACCAGCAGTTCATCGACGAATTCACCTCGTCGATCCGCGTGCTGCGCGCCCTGATCGGCCAGGTACGCCCTGAGCTGAGCGGGCACGATCGCGCGGTCCGCGCGGTGTCGATCTTCGCGCTGACCAGCAGCATCGGCGACCACCATGTCGCCGTGCCCGCGCAAACTCTTGCCGCACTCCTACGTTCTGCCTGCTGGGCGGTCATCGATGCCGATCTGACCGCGCCGCCTATCTCCACGGACGAGACGAAGCCCGACGCCGACCGGCAGTTGTTCGAGCACGAGCAGCTATTGCGTGCGGCAGTCACGCTCTTCCACGAGCGGGGCTACCCGAACGTCAGCATGGAAGATATCGCCGTCGCGGCGAACCTGTCGGCGGCGTCGGCGATATACCGCTACTACCGTGGCAAGAGCGATCTGTTGAGCTCCGCGTTCCGGCTGGCGGCCGATCGGGTATCGACGGCGATCACCCCCGCGGTACTGGCCGCCGATACCCCCGGGGAGGCGCTCGGTGTGCTGATCGACCTCTACGTTCGCGACTCGTTCGCCGAACGTGCCCTGGCCTTCGTCTACTACGCCGAGTTCGGTCACATCGACCCCGCCGACCAGGTCGCGCTGCGACACCTGCAGCAACTGATCATCACCGAGTGGGCCGAGCTGGTCGTCGGGGCACGCCCGCAGCTGACGATGGGTGAGGCGCGCGTCCTCGTGCATGCCTGCTTCAGCCTCGTCGTCGACCTCGTCCGAATCTTCGGCGACGGGGGGATCTGCCCGCAGGAGAAGGTGATTCGGCTCCTCGAGGCTGTCGCCCTCGGTCAGCCGTTACCCCGCTAGCGCACAGCCGCGGGCGACGGCGAGCGCCCGACCGTACGGCCGGGCGCCGGGTACGTCAGAGTCCGTAGGTCTTGCCGATGATGTCGCGTTGGATCTCGCTCGTGCCACCGAAAATGGTCGAGACCAGGGCGCCACGGACGTGCTTTTCCATGTCGAATTCGCGGGCGTACCCGTAACCGCCCATCATCTGCATCCCCGCCAACGCGACCTGTTTGGAGGTCTCGGTGGCCTTGAGCTTGGCCATCGACGCCTCCCGGGCGAAGGTCTTGGTCGGGTTCGCGTCCACTGCGGCGGCGACGCTGTAGACCAGCAGCTTGGTGCACTCGATCTCGGTCGCGAGGTCAGCGACCCGGTGACGCAACGCCTGGAACGTCCCGATCGGCCTACCGAACTGCTTACGCTCGGACACGAACTGCAAGGTGTCCTCGAAAGCACGCTCGGCCGCACCCAAACTCATCGCCGCCAGGATCAGCCGTTCGAAGTTCAACCCCGTCATCAGCTGACGCCACCCGTTACCGACCTCACCCACGACCGCGTCCTCCGGGAGTAGGCAGTCGGTGAAGTAGAGGTCGTTGGTTTCTTTCTGGTTACCCATCAACTCGATCGGGTTGACCTTCAGCCCCGGGGTGCCCGCGGGCACGTGGAACATGGTCAAGCCCTCGTGCTTGCCGCCACCACGGTCGGTACGGGCCACGAGCAGAATGTTCTCGGAGATATGGGCGTTGGAACACCAGGTCTTCTGCCCGTTGATCAACCACCCGTCGTTGGTCTTCTCCGCGCGGGTGGTGATGTTACCGACGTCGGACCCGGCTTCGGGTTCTGACATCGAGATCGACTGCGACGCACCACGAACGATGCCACGCAACACATCGTCTTTCTGTGTCTCGGTGCCGAACTTGGCGTAGGCGCCACCGGTGATCAGCGTCGGCCCGATCGCACCGATCGGGAGCATGCCACGCATGGCTTCCTCGAGCAGGATGCACATATCGACCATCGTGGCGTCGGAGCCACCGTATTCCTCTGGCACGGTCAGGCCGAGCCAGCCGAGTTCGGCCATCTTGGCGTAGAGCGCCGGGTTGTGTTGCTCGGCGTCGTGTTCGGTCAGCGCGTCACGCTTTTCCCTGGTGCCTGCCTCGCGTTTGGCGAACGCGGCGACCGCCGCCGCGAAATCCTGCTGTTCCGGGCTGAATTCGACGCCCATAGTGATTTTCTCCTTCGATTCTCGGTCAGATGAGAGCCAGGTCGCTCGCGCGAGAGCGCGGTCGCAGGATCCACCGGATCGAGGTGGGGGGTGTGGCCGTTGACACAGCAGCCCCAACCCAGATAAGTTAACTGCAATTCTCGTTAAGTTAATCACCATTCTCGCCGGAAGCAAAGAGGCCCGAGGGTTTCGTTTCGACCGGTGCGGAACTCCTGAGCGGAGAGAGGCTCCATGCTGCGCACCAGATTCACCGAGGTATTCGGTGTCGAGCACCCGATCGTCCAGGGCGGCATGATGTGGGTCGGCCGCGCCCCGCTGGCCGCTGCGGTGTCCAACGCGGGCGGGCTCGGCATCATCACCGGCCTGACCCAGCCGACCCCGGCCGAGCTGCGCAACGAGATCGCCCGGACCCGCGACCTCACCGACAAGCCGTTCGGGGTCAACCTCACGATTCTGCCCTCGATCACGCCTCCGCCCTACGCGGAATACCGGCAGGCGATCATCGACAGTGGGGTGAAGATCGTCGAGATCGCGGGCGGCAACCCGGCCACGCACCTGCCCTATTTCAAGGACGCCGGCATCAAGGTGCTGCACAAGTGCACCAGCGTCAAGCACGCGCTCAAGGCGCAACAGGTCGGTGTGGACGGGATCAGCATCGACGGCTTCGAATGTGCCGGGCATCCCGGCGAGAACGACACTCCGGGCCTGGTGCTGATTCCCGCGGCGGCCAGGGAGATCGAGATCCCGATGATCGCCTCGGGCGGTTTCGCGGACGGTCGTGGACTGGTCGCGGCGCTGGCGCTCGGCGCGCACGGGGTCAATATGGGCACGCGATTCCTGTGCACCGTCGAGTCGCCGATCGCGCACGTGGTCAAGGAAAAGATCGTGGCCAATACCGAGCTCGACACCAAGCTGATCTTCCGGACGCTGCACAACACCGCGCGGGTCGCGGACAACGCGGTCAGCCGCCAGGTCGTCGAAATCGAGCGCAACGGCGGCACTTTCGACGATGTGCGTGATCTCGTGTCCGGTGCGCGCGGGCGCAAGGTGTACGAGGACGGCGACGTGGATGCCGGTATCTGGAGCGTCGGGCAATGCCAGGGCCTGATCCACGACATCCCCACCTGTGCCGACCTGATCGCGAACATCATGGCCGAGGCGCAGACCCTGATCACCGAATCGCTGGCGGGGTCGGTCGTGACGGCGGTGGCCTCATGAGCGAGTCGGTGCAGACCACTCTCGCGGGCGGCATTCTGCGGATCTGCATCAATCGGCCCGCCCGGCTCAACGCGATCGACCTCGCCACCATGAGCGAATTGGCCGACGTCATCGCCGGCGCCGCAGCGGATTCCACCATCCGGGTGATCGTGCTGACCGGCGAGGGGCGTGCGTTCTGCACGGGCGCCGATCTCGCGGCGGCCGCCGCGTCCGGCGGCAACGAGGCGACCCCGGAAACGGTGATGGCAGAAGCCGCGCGCATGATCCGCGCGGTCGTCCAAGCGCCCATCCCGGTCATCGCCCAGATCAATGGTCCCGCCGCGGGCGTCGGCGCGTCGCTGGCCCTGGCCGCCGATCTGCACTATGCGGCCGAAAGCACTTATCTCCTCCTGCCTTTCACCGCCATCGGGCTGTTGCCCGACGGCGGCGCCACCGCCCTGGTCCCCGCGGGGATGGGTCGCGCCCGCGCGATGGAAATGGCCTTGCTCGGCAACCGGCTGCCCGCATCCGAGGCCGCCGCGGCCGGTCTGATCACCGCGGCCGTGCCCGACGCCGAGCTGACCGAACACGTGTACGCCATCGCCACCCGCCTCGCCGCCGGGCCGCGCCGCGCACTGGAGCTGACCAAGGCCGCGGTGAACGCCGCGACCCTGGACCGACTCGAACCGGCATTCGACCGCGAGGCAACCGCCCAGATCGAACTGCTCGTCTCACCCGACTTCTACGAAGGCACCATGGCCATGCTCGGCAAGCGTGCTCCCCGATTCACCGACGCACCGCAAGGAAACGAATGAACCTCGACGTGGAACCGATCCGTTCGCGCCGCAACCACTGGATGAACCAGGTCGCCCTGCAGGCGACTGTCCAACCCGACGCCGCCGCCGTGCGGTTTCGCGGGGTCGACACGAGCTGGCAGCAGCTGCACGATCGCTCCGAAGCGTTCGCCGACGCGCTCGCCCGCCGCGGTGTCGGTTTCGGTGACCGCGTCCTGGTGTTGATGCTCAACAGCACCGAATACCTGGAGGCGGTCTTCGGGATCAACACCTTGGGCGCCATCGCGGTCCCGGTGAACTTCCGTCTCACCCCACCCGAGATCCTGTACCTGATCGCCGACAGCGGTGCCGAGGCGATCGTGACCGACACCGCCTTGGCCCCCCTCGTCGCGGCGGTGCGCGCGCAGACCGACGCTCTGACCACCTGCGTCGTCGTCGGCGGCGAAACCGGTGACGGCGCAGAGGGTTATGAGCAACTGCTGGCCGAGGTGGGCGTACCCCATCCCGCGGTCGACGTCAGCGAGGACTCGGCCGCGCTGATCATGTACACCTCGGGGACGACCGGCAGCCCCAAGGGCGCGGTCCTGACCCACACCAATATGCAGGCCCAAGCGCTCACCTGTATCCGCGCGATGCAATACACCACCGAGGATGTCGCCTTCTGCGCGGCGCCGCTGTTCCATATCGCCGGATTGGGCAGTATCGCACCGTGTTTCGTGCTCGGCACCCTCACCGTGCTGCATCCGCTGCTCGCCTTCGACGCCGGTCAGGTGCTCGACGCGTGGGAGCGCGAGAAGGCTACCTCGGTGTTCCTGGTACCGGCGCAGTGGCAGATAGTGTGCGCCGATCCCACTGTGCGCGACCGTGATCTGCGTCTGCGGGTGATCAGCTGGGGCGCGGCCCCGGCCTCCGACACCGTCTTGCAGGCGATGGCCGACACTTTCCCCGACGCCTTGAACATCGCGGTCTTCGGGCAAACCGAGATGTCGCCGATCACCTGTGTCCTCGAGGGCAAGGACGCGATCCGCAAACTCGGTTCCGTGGGGCAGCCGATTCCGACCATCGCCGCCCGCGTCGTCGACGACGAGATGAACGATGTCGCCCCCGGCGAGATCGGCGAGATCGTCTACCGGGGCCCGACCATGATGCGCGAGTACTGGAACAAGCCCGAGGCGACCGCCGAAGCGTTCGAAGGCGGCTGGTTCCATTCCGGTGACCTGGTCCGCCGAGACGAGGAAGGATTCGTCTACGTCGTCGACCGGAAGAAGGACATGATCATCTCCGGCGGTGAGAACATCTACTGCGCCGAAGTGGAGAACGTCCTGTTCGCCCACCCCGCCGTGCGCGAAGCCGCGGTCATCGGGCGCGCCGATGACAAGTGGGGTGAGGTCGCCATCGCGGTGGTCGTCGCCGAGCCTGACGCCGAGCTCACCCTCGTCGCCCTCGCCCCGCATTTCGACGCCAATCTGGCCAGGTACAAGCACCCCAAGGACCTGATCGTCGTCGACGAACTGCCGCGCAACGCGGGCGGCAAGGTGATCAAACACCTGCTCCGCAAGGAACACGCCTGATAGCGATCCGGCAGGAAACCACGACGCCCCGTAGCGCCTCGGCGCTACGGGGCGTCGGTGCGTAGCGGTTCGTGCCGAAGGCTTCCCTTGAGTTGATTAGTCGAATATCATCTCAACGTATCAAGCCTTCGTGGCTCAGGAGAAGGAGACGCAGGACTATGCGTGAAGTTTCAACGGTGAGCGATCCCGTCATGGTCGACGATCTCGGCGAGGTCCTGAGGTGCCGCTACGGCACTGTCGAGGATTTCGATATCGAGCGATTTCTCGACGGGATCGGCGCTTTCGCCGGGGCCGGTGCGAATGTCATCGTGCAGCTGGCGAATCGGCCGGTGGGGTACGGCGTTGTCCAGAGCACTGTCGACTCCGGTCGCGCCGATGTCCATCCGTGGAAGCGGCTGCGCACCACACTGACCTACATCGCGGTGGCGATGCTGGGTACCGAGGACGACCGGGACGTGTATCGACAGGCCGTCGGTAGCGTCCATCGACGCGTTCGTTCGGCGCCGGGCGCCGAGGTGAAGTACAACGCGTTCGATCCCGAGCTGCAGAAGTGGGTCGCGGTCTGCCTGTGCTGGGGAGTCATGGACACCCACGAACGCCTCTATGGGCCACTGGACACGGCCACCAAGGAAGTCTTCGTGCAGTACGCGGCCAAGTTCGGCACCGGATTGCAGATGCGGCCCGACATGTGGCCGGCAGACCTGGCGGCTTTCGAAAGCTATTTCGAAGCCGGGCTGGCGAGCATGCAGATCGACGACGTGGTCGCCGAATACCTGCGCAAGCTGGTCGGGTTGCGCAATGTGCCGAGGCCGCGTGTGCTCGCCAATTTTCATCGTTTCGCTGTCACCGGTCTGCTGCCCGAGACTATGCGCGCGCAGCTCTACCTGCCGTGGACCGACGCGCAGGAGCGGCGGCATCGGCTGATGTTCCGAGCCATCGGAACCGTCTACGGACGGCTACCCGTCCGCGCGCGGATCGAGCCGTACTCGGCCGTGCTCTGGGACATGCGGCGCCGCCATCGACTCGGCCGCCCGTTGGTCTGAGAGCAGCGAGGTTGCGGGCCACCGGCAGACCACATTATGTTCGGGCTCTTGTCAGCTGAGGGGAATGGGATATGGCCGAGTCGATCAGGTTGCTGGCCCGAATTCGCGGGCACGGCGGTGTCGAACGCGATAACGCCGATGTCCTGAACGGTGCCTTGGCCGCGTTTCTGGACTTCGGGATCAAGCGCACCAGTATGGGGGAGGTGGCCCGCCGTGGCGGGCTGTCCTTGGCGACCCTGTACCGCCGGTTCGGTGGCAAGACCGACGTGGTCCAGGCGGTGGGGCTCTGGCAGGTGCGCCACCTGCTGGAGCAGGCCGACGCCTCGATGCGTCGGCAGGCGGAGGAAGGTGCCAGCGCCGAAGACCAGATTGTCGAACTGTTCGTCGTCTTCGCCCTCGGCCTGCGGGAGAACCCGCTGCTCGATCGCCTGCTCGCCACGGACGCCGCCACCGTGCTGCCCTACCTCACCACCGGTGGGGCGCCGGTGATCGAGCTCGGTCGAGACTTCTTGGCCGAGTTCATCACCCGGTTGCAGGAGGCGGGCAAGCTCCCCGCCTACGACCCGCTGCCCGTAGCCGAGTTGGTGGCTCGCACCGCGCTGTCGTTGGTGCTGACCAAGCCGACGGTCATCCCGCTCGACGACGAGGCCGCGGCACGCAGGTTCGCCCGCGATCACATCGCACCCGGGTTCCGTCCGCTGGACGTGCGCGCCGCTAGCGATGAGGCCGACACCGAGCCTCGCTAAGTCCTACGCGCGGGGCATTGATCACCGCTCGCCTCGGGGGGATGTGTCACCGGTCGGCGACACATCCCCCCGAGGCAAAGTTCACTTACTTGCCGAAGCGCCGCCGACCGCGAGCACCGGCCACGCGCATCGCGTTCCTCATGAACCCGAAGTTCTTCAGGCTGTACGGGTACCAGACCAGTTCGGACTTCTGCGTCGGCAGCGCCGGAGCCGTGATCGCCTGCTTACGGCAGTACTTACGCACGCCGTCCGCGCCGCCGAATCGGTATCCGGTGCCGGACTGTCCCCAACCACCGTGGGGGAGCGCGAAGTTGAACAGGTTGATGGTGGCGTCGTTGATATTCACCGCGCCGACGGTCAATCGCCGCGCGATCGACTGCCCGCGGGACTTGTTGCCCGTCCACACCGACGCCGACAGCCCGTACTCGGAGTCGTTGGCGAGCTTGATCGCCTCGTTCTCATCGGCGACCTTGATGACCGGGATGGTCGGGCCGAAGGTTTCCTCGGTGATGCACGACATCGAATGGTCGACGTCGACCAGCACGGTCGGTTCGAAGAAGTTCCCCTCGCCCGTGGCCTTTCCGCCGGTGAGCGCGCGCGCTCCGCCGGCGATCGCGTCGTCGACGTGGCGGGTGACGATGTCGAGCTGGGCCTGGTTGGCGAGCGGACCGATATCGATGTTTCCGCTGCGGTCGTCGCGGCCGATCCTCAGCGACTTGACGTGGGTGACCAGCTTGTCGACGAACTCGTCGTACACCGGAGCTTCGACATACACCCGCTCCACCGACACACACAGCTGACCGGCATTGGTCAGCGCGCCGAAGGCGATGCCGTTGGCCGCGCGGTCGAGATCGGCGTCGGCGAGCACGATCGCCGGGTCCTTGCCGCCCATCTCGAGGCTGTAGGGCAGCGTGCGTTCCGCGCACGCGACGGCGATGCGGCGCCCGGTGTTGCCGGAGCCGGTGAACTGGATGAAATCAGCGTTCTCGACCACCGCGGCACCAGCGGCTCCGGCACCGGAGACCACCGTGAACACCGGCGGCGCGCCGATCTCGGCCCAGCCGCGGGCGAGCGCGAGCGGGGTCAGCGGGGTCACCTCCGAGGGCTTGAGCAGCACGGCGGCACCTGCGGCGAGCGCCGGAACGAGATCGGAGGCAGGCATGGCGAGTGGAAAGTTCCACGGCGTGATGATGCCGACCACCGGATACGGCGTGTAGGTGGTGGTCAACTTCTTGATCCGCATCAGCGGGGTGTGGGGGCTCACGGCGGTATCGGCCAGAAACTTCGCGGCGTTGCGTGCGTAGTAGCCCAGGAGATCGACAGTGAACGCGACCTCGACCTCGGCCTCCACGCGGGGCTTTCCCGACTCGTCTTGAATCGAATCCGCCAGCTCGTCGGTATGGTCGAGCACCCAATCCTGCAGCTTGAGCAGCCACTGCTTCCGTCCGGACGCGCTGATCGAAGCCCACCGCGGCTGCGCCTTGCGCAGCGCGGACGCGGCTGCGGCTACTTCCTCCGGGGTCGACACGGCAACGGTGCCGACCAATTCTCCGGATGCCGGGTTTCGAACAGCCAGTTCAGTGGCGTCGACGGTGGGTGTTGCGGATTCAGACACATTTTCTCCTGGATAGCCGTATCGGTCTACAGACCAGCTTAGACAGAGTGAGATGTTTTGTATATCACTCTGTCACGAGATGGATCATGCTGTTGTTCTGTCGGGTGGGGGAGGGCTCGCAGAGGCGGCATCTGGTGACGCCGATAGCTGAGTCGCCCATCGAGTTGCCGTTCAGGTGCTGCGACCGCCCGGCGCGGAGCTCTGGCCCTGCCCGCCGAAGAGGGGTGGATCGGTCATGTTCATGCGCTATTTCTCGGCCTCGCGAAATTCGGAAGGTGGCAGCCGTGATTGACCGCCTTATGTTACCGAGCATTCTCTCGTAAACGAAGAGAAAGTGGGGTCGAAATGGTGACCAGGTTTCGCCGAGGTCGTGCCGAGTCGACACCGCTGCCGTAGCGCAGGACCGGGCAGGCGGGGTGCGGTCTCCGTCTGCCCGGACTCGGGGGCTAGGTAAATCATCCTTCTACGCGGGCCGCGGTGACCTCTCTGCACGTGCTGAAGGAACGTAGCGAATCCCTGACGGCGCTATCGTTGCCGCCATCCGGAGGCCGGTGGCGTAGGAGCGGAACGCGGCCCGATCTCCCAGTCGCGCTCGCACGTCGAGCAGTTCCCTGGTGCGAGGATGTAGCAACTCGCGCACGGCGACGGATGGCAGCAGCCGCGGAACCCAGCTGGTCGGACGTAAGACCTCGGGTGCGAGCGTGCGACCGGCTGGGGTGAGACGCAGCTGCTGCGCGCAGGTCCGCTCGAAATAGTCGCCGAAACTCGCCCAGTCCGGTGGCATGGCCCGCGCGGACACCCCGAACTGCAGATACCATTCGCAGCACTCCGCGTACAGGCGTTCGTGGTCGCGATCCGACATCGGCGAGATGAAGGTATTGATCGCGACTACCAGCGTCTCCATGTAGGTCGCGTGCTGAAAGTGGAACACGTCCGGATTCAGCGCGTGGAAGCGCGCACCGCGGTCGTCGGTTCCACTGATGTGCCCATGAATGTTGACCATGCGGTGCCGCTGGTCTCGGTCGTTATAGGCCATGTCGATCGTCTGCGAGACGGTCCGTGCCTTGTGGTACCACAGCCTCATTGCCAGGTGCTCGTCGAGAGCCGTCGCGATGGCCGGGTGCAGAATCTGCAGCCCCACCGCCCGCGGCAAGGCGAGCAGGAATCGTCGATCGCCGACGTACCGGCGCAGCAGCGAGGTTCCTCGTTGGCGGTGCATCGATGAATTCCTCAACCGCGCAGGCTATGGGGTGCGGCGGGTACGGAAAGTGGTGTGGTCATCGTTGACCCCGTTCGAAGACTGGCGGCTGCCGGATCGCATGTGAGAGAGTGACTCTCGAAGCCTCTCACTGTCTCGACAGCCTGTCAACGGTTGACCAACCTTCATGCAGGCGTGAGGAATCGACCTTCCGATGCGCCGTGAAAACAGTTGTGACACAAAGCATATGGTGATCAGTATGTGCTGGAGGTGGTGATATCGGCCAAGCCTGATCCCGTTGTGCTGAGGGGCTGCATGACATTCGAACAACAGATTCTTGACCCGTGTTCTTCGACGCGGTCCCTTCGATTCCTGGAAATCTCGCGCGGTTCATTCCGGCCCGGCGCTCCGTGAGTTCGTTCGCACCGGCCCCGGACTACGATCTCGACGCGGAGCTCACCGAAGCGTTCGACTGCGCCGACGCCGCCTTGCGCGGGCTCGACCTGCCGTGGCCGGTCGTCCATGTCAGCGGGCGTGTCCGCGGCGCGTCGGCACTGCCACCCGGCGACCTGATGGAAGGTCTTGCCGCACAGGATCATCTGCTCGAAGCCCAGGCCTACGTCGTGTTCAGCGCACCGGTCGCCGACGACGCGAATGATCGACGACGCCCGCCACGCGCCGCCGAGGGCGCGAAGGTCGACGCTCGCTATCAGGGTGCGCACGGATGGTCACCGTGCCCGCCGAGAAGGGGAAATGAAATATGCAACCGACAATGCCGTCGAACATCGAGCGCGGGCAGCGAGGACAGTGCGCGCATGTGCTGGCCTACGAGCGCACCGGGGCCGCGCTGTTCACACGGGTGATGAAGGTGGCGCGGGCGAAGAATCTGCCGTGCTACGGCGAGGCGAAGGGGGTGGGAGTGGGGGAGATGTGCGAGATCCTCGGCTGGCAGGTGCTCGAACCCGTCGACCTCGGCTACGGGCACAGCGTGGCGCCGGTCGCGTGGACCCAGGGCGATCGCGCAGTCCTGCGATGATCGAACGGTTCGCCGAGATCGCGATCCGGACGCCGAAACTGGTTCTCGCCGTGGCGGGTATCGCGTTAGTGCTGTTCGGTCTGCTCGGTGCCCAGGTCACCGACCGCTTGTCGGCGGGCGGGTTTCTCGACCCCGACGCGGAGTCCTCACAGGCTGAGCAAGCACTGGCCCGCGACTTCGACATCGCGGGAATGCAGCTGATCTTCACTGTCGAAGCACCCGGTGATGTACTCACCGGCGCCGGGGCCGATCGCGCGAACGACATCGTGAACGACCTGCGCGTCGACGACCGGGTTCTGTCGGTCGATTCGCCGTGGACCGACCCGAACAGTCGCGCCCGGTTGACCGACCGGGACGGACACGTCGGACTGATCGTGGCGGGTCTGGCCGGCGACGACGACCAAGCGCAGAAGACCGCGGCCGACCTGGCCGCCCGACATACCAGGTCCACGGGCGAGATCACCGTCACCGCCGGCGGACAGGCGATGGCGTTCCAGGAGATCAACGTACGCGCCGAGCGTGACCTCGCGTTGGCGGAATCGATCGCGATTCCGCTGACATTTCTGCTGCTGATCTGGTTCCTGCGCAGTGTGGTCGCCGCGGCGATTCCGATCGCGGTGGGAGTATTGGCCATCGTCGCGACCACTGCGGTGCTGTTCGTGCTGACCTTCGTCATCGACCTGTCGGTCTTCGCGCTCAACATCACCACCGCCCTCGGGCTGGCGCTGGCGATCGACTACTCACTACTCATCATCGGGCGGTTCCGCGAGGAGGTCGCTCGTGGGCGCGACCAGCACACCGCGATCACACTGGCTATGCGCCGCGGTGGGCGGGCCGTGCTGTTCTCCGGGGTGACGGTGGCGATCGCGTTGATCGGATTGTCGTTCTTCCCGATGAACTTTCTGCGTTCCATCGGGTACGCGGGCGTCGCCGTGGTCGCGCTGTCGGTCGTGCTGGCGCTGACGTGTGTGCCCGCCCTGCTCGCACTCCTCGGTGAGCGAATCACCCGAAAGCCGTTGCGAGAGGCGGCTGTGGTCGAGTCGATGTTCCTGTACCGACTGGCGGTGGCGGTGCAGAGGCACCCCGTGCTCATCGCGCTGCCGGTGCTGGGAATTCTGCTGATCGCCGGTGCGCCGGTCCTGGGACTCCAGGTCGGGTTGCCCGACGATCGAGTCCTGCCTGCCACCGCGCAGGCACGCCAGGTCGGTGACACGATCCGAGAACAGTTCGACGCCAATGCCACCGGCACCGTCCACATCATCGTCCACCGCGAAGGTGCCGACACCGCGACGGCCGAGTACGCGGCCGCACTGTCTCGGGTGCGCGATGTTGATGTGGTGCTCGCGCCGTCGGGGATCTATGCGGGCGGCCAACCGGTGGGGCCCGGCGATCCCGGCGCTGCGCGCGCCGACAGTACCCATCTGACGATCGCCACCTCACTCGATCCGTACTCACCTGCCGCCGCGCGGCAACTCGACGAGCTCGACGCGGTCGCCGCACCCGGCGACGCGGTGTTCGGCGGTTTGGCTCAGCAGAAGCGCGACACGGCAGCCGGGATCGCAGCTGCGTTCCCGAAAGCCCTGGCCTGGATCGCCGTCACCACCTTCATCCTGCTGATGTTGTTGACCGGCAGCCTCCTGTTGCCGTTGAAGGCGCTGGCGCTCAACGTCCTCTCCCTCACGGCGACCTTCGGTGCGATGGTCTGGGTGTTCCAGTCCGGACACCTCGGTGGATTCGGCACCGAGATAACCGGTTTCACCGTCGCCACGGTCCCGGTGCTGCTGTTCTGTGTGGCATTCGGGCTATCCATGGACTACGAGATCTTCCTGCTCGCGCGCTTCACCGAGGAATGGGAGACCTCCGGGCACACCAGCGCCGACAACGATCGGGCAGTCGCGGTCGGGCTCGCCCGTTCCGGGCAGGTGGTGACCGCGGCGGCGGCGATGATGATCGTGATCTTCGCGGCGATCGCGACGAGCGGGGTCGCCATCATGCGCATGCTCGGCGTCGGATTGACGCTGGCTGTTCTGGTGGACGCCACGTTGATCCGCATGATTCTGGTCCCCGCCTTCATGCGACTGGCGGGCACCTGGAACTGGTGGGTACCGAGCGGGGCGCGGCCGATGCTCGAGAAGGTTCGGCTGCGCGAATAGTGTCGATCGCCCGGGTAGCGCGGGCCTCTACTCCTGCGCTACCTGGGCGCGACCCGTATCGAACGAGGGTCAGGCGCTCATCGCCTGCCAGATCATCACGGCCGTCGCGGCGTCGATCACCGAATTGCGGATGGTCGAGAGTGGTCAGTGCGCAGGTGCCGCCGTCGATGCGGTTGGCTCACTGATCAGATGCTGCTGCCGGGCACCTGCGCGCGATGTCGTCGTGCCACTGTGCCGAATCGCGCACGTACCACGCGGCGCTGTCATCGTTGAAGCTCACGCTGACCAGCGGGCGACCGATCGATTTTCCGGCGTGGGAGCGCACGAGATCCACCGACGTGATCGATGCGAGCGGAATCTCCAGTGCGCCATCCGAGCCCGCTCGGCGAAACCACAGTCGCGTATCGGTCAGTACGAGCGCGCCGTTGCCGCGCACCTGTCGCCCGTTCTTCGAGGCTCGCCCGAAGTAGTTGGCGACAGGGTCGCTGCGCACGGCTTCACCGGGTGCGAAGTTCTCCGCGATGGCCGCCTCGGCGGTCCGGCGGATCGCGCGAAGGATGAATCGGGTGATGAGCATGATGACCGCGAGTGCCACCGCCACGATGACGATGACCATGAAGACGATCCAGCCGACAGTCATGGAAGCAGTGTAGTGCTGCCTCGCTCAGGGCTCGATCGAGTTGGGCCGAGCAGAGATTCGGTGGCGGCGGTGTAGAGCCATTTCTGGTACTTGTCCCAACTCCAGCCGCGGCGGTTGACCAACCGGTCGGCGAGTTCGGGGGCGGTGAGGGCCCACAGGATGTCCCCGGCGTCGACCAGCGCGAGGCCGGAGCGCAGGCCGAAACGGCGGTGCAGGTGGTCGGCGAGGTTGGTAGCGCCGAAATTGCGTTCGTTTTCCGTGGTATCGGTGAAATCGCGTAGCTCGGGGTCACCGCTCGCGGACTGGGCAAGTGCCATCGAGACCAAGGGGAGGACGCGCTGGGCGATGGTGGCGGCGATGGCGGTATAGCGGGCGAGGCATTCGGTGGCGGTCTCGGCAGCGAGCATCGCGCGGAATTGGGGTCGGTCGATCATCGGGATCGGATCGTCGTCGCCGGCGAGCGTCGTGTCGTAGACGGCCTTGAACACAGCAGGCTTGGTGCCGATGGTGTTGTAGATCGTCTGCACGCTGACCTGCGCGGTGTGGGAGATCCCGGTGATGGTGGTGCCGAGGTAGCCGTGCTCGAGAAACAGTTCCCGGGCGGCGTCCAGGATGCGCGCGCGGGTGAGGGCGGTCTGCTGGGTGCGCAGAGCCGTCGAGTATCGCCGCTTGCCGGTCACAGGTCTCCTTGAACCACTTTCGATGGATCAACGTTCTAACTAATAGATCGACGTTCATTCTAATCTTGGGAGGCCACGATCATGGCATACGTACACGGCGCGATCGCAGACCTGGCAGTGCGCTCGATTCAGATCATGTCGGCGGGAGAGCCTGCTGATTTCGAGGAGTTGGTCCATCCGGAGGCGTTCAACCGGGAAGGCGTGCAGGAACCCCCTGCGAGCCGGGGCACCGGGCCCGCGGCCTTCTATGCCACCGCCCTGTGGCTGCGGCAGGCGTTTGCGGACCTGCACTGGCAGGTGCACACCGTCGTGACCGAGGGTGACGTGGTCGCCGTGCATGTGACGATGGCTGGGCGACAGGTCGGTCCCTTCGTCGCATATGACGCGAAAGGTGACGTCGCGCAGGCATTTCCGGCCACGGGTAAGTCATTCGCGATCACTCAGACGCACTGGATCCGTGTGCTCGACGGCAAGGTCGTCGAGCACTGGGCCAACCGCGACGATCTCGGGATGTCCATGCAGCTCGGCTGGAACCCGCCGACGCCGCGCTACCTGCTGCGGATGCGCCGCGCGACGAAGCAAGCGCGCCGCGATGCCGTCGCGAGGTAGGAGTGACCGCGTTTTCGTGAGTGCGGATCCGGGGGGTGCTGTGGTGCGCTAACGATTTTCGGGGTGGGGAGAGCTGGTTGACGCGACCTTCGGTGATGTGGTCGGTGGATGCGCGAGCGACGGAGTCGGACGCGTCGGCTTCGTCGTGGCCGGGGGCTCGGTCGTCGTCGGTGTCGTAATCGTCGGGGGCCGAGTCGATGTGGTCGTCGGTGATGCGGGCGTTGTCGACTTCACCGGCGACGTGGATGTTGTGGTCGGGCGGGCCGGAATCGTGGTTGTCGTGGTGGTAGTCGGCACCGTGGTGGTCGAGGGATCAGCCGACACCGTCACCGTGCTCGGATCGGCTGTCACCGTGACCGTCGACGTATTTGTCGGGGTCATGATGACGGTCACCGTGGATATCGAGGTCGAGGCGACCGTGCTCGGGTCCTGCGCACCGGACGGGTCCGGAGCCGGAAGGCTCACCGTGGCCGAGAAACTCGCGCTCACCGATATCGCCGCCGAGTTCTCGGGCGAGGTATCCGTGGTCATGGCTGCCGTCGTTTCCGGGGCAGGGGCCGCGCTCGTGGCAGGGTCGGTCGAATCGGCGGTCGATTGGGCGGTCCCGGGAACGGCAGCCGTGTCGGCGGCCGAGACGTCGCTCGGTACGGGGATCTCGCTCGGTAGGACATAGGTCGTGCTCGTCTCCGTCAGGCCGGGCCGGCTCGGGACGGCGCTGTACTCGGAAGTCTGTATCGTCGATTCACCCGAGAACGGCTCCGCATTGTTCGTCCGCAGCGGCGGACTCGAATCCGCCCTTACCATGAGCGTTATCCCGATCGCCGTGGTGACCAATGCGGTCACCACGCTCGCATGCGACATCTGCCGCCGGAACCGATCGGGCGATGGCGCTCCGGCGCTGTTGTCGACGGTTCGCATTCCACTCCTGCTTTCTCCCTCGCGACGCGCCGGGCACTGATGTGATCGAGCCTTTCAGGGTCTCGAGTAGGGATCCACTTCGCGCAACTGTTTCGAGTGGATTCGTTGCAGCTCGCCCGCCCGGGTGAGAAAGTCGGCGATTATTTCGAGTTCGGTGGAATCGTAATAACTCAGCAACATCTTGTAGCTCTCGACGATCATGGGTACGACGAGTTCCTGTATGCGGTGGGCTGCGAGTTCGGTGGCCACCACAATGACGCGACGACGATCGGTCGGGTGCAGCGAGCGGGCGATATAGCCCTGCTTCTCCAGGCGGTTGAGCATGATCGTGACGCCGGCCGCGGTGAGGCCGAGCCGTTCGGCCAGCGTTCCCGGCGTCGTGGACTTTTCCTCCCCGAGCAGGACGATTTCCAGTGCACGCCGATCGGTCTCGTTCACGCCGAGCACTCGGACCAATTCCCGGATCAGATCATCGACGGTTCCGTGATAGAACTCCAGCGCCCTCTTGAGCTCGACCGAGATCCGGGCGGGTTCGCTTGTCGTCGGGCACACAGGCTTTCCCATCGATCACTTGAAACAGAGAACCGCTCAGCAGAGGCACCGATCAGGGAGTCCTCGGTTGTCGATCGCCCGATTCGGTCCCGGGGAGTCAGGGAGATCGGTGGTCTCGATGGATGACATCTCGGCTCCTGTCGAACGTCACGAAAGCGGCACCGCACCGGCCGTCGAAGCGAAACGTGGCTGTGTCGGATATGCACTGTACGACACGGCGGCCGATGCGATACTGCGCATCGAATTATTCGATCGAGGTGGCTGCATCAACGTCAAACCTGAAGCGTGGCAACCACTATCGGCATCGGTGGTCACCAGCTCCGGATGGACCGGGTTGCTGACACAACCCGGTCCGCATGTTCGCCACAGGCGCCGGCGGATACCGGCCGTCGTGCTGTGGCGCCTGTCCGCGGGATTAGGTGACAGATGTGGTCGTGAGGGTCGGGGACGGGTTGGGGTAGCACGAGGTCGCGACGTTGCCGACGAAGGAGACGTTGGTCGTCATGGTCATGCCGGGACTGGTGTAGCTGGTCCCCGCGTACTTGCTGGTGATCGATGTTCCGGCGGCGCCTGCGGTGACATTGATGGTCACCGCGGGCGGGGTGAAGCTGGTCCCGCCGGCAATCGGACCCGGCACGGTCAGAACGACATTTCCGCCTGACGTGGCGACGGTGCCGGCCACAGTGCCCCCGGAGGCGGTGGCCGAGACCAATGTCGAATTCGCCGGAGTCGGAATGGTCATCTTCAGGTTGCTGATGTTGTTCACGGTGAAGCCGGCAGCCGAACTGGGAACCGACGAGGCGCCCGGTGTGATGGTGATGGCCACCGCGGAGCCCGACGCCGCGGAGCCCGGTGCGGTGCCGGTGACCGAGGTGGTCATACTCGAGGTTTGGCCGATGCCGAAGACGGTGCCCTTACAGCTCCAGTTCACGCTGATGGGGGCGGCATTTACCGGTGCCGCCAAACAAAAGACGGTGGCGATGGCCACCGGAGCGATAAGGCCGGCACGAAACAGGGACGAGGTCGATCTCATGGCGAACTCCAGGAAATAGAGCAGCGGTATGACGGGAAGTCGAACCGCAAAATGGATGTTCAAAAAATATAACCTGTTCTCATAATTCTGTGGTTGAAATCGTCAATTCAAGAGTGCTGAAATATCATTATCCGCTATTAGATATTTACTGCGAATAGTTAATTCCAGAAAAGTTTCTACGTGGTACTGATCTTGTCTGAATGAATGGACTTGCGATACGTATGCCGTCATCGGTTTGAACGCGCCGGCCCGCGGTCGTACGGTTGGTGCTCACGGCGACGGAAGGACGCGGTACCGCGGCGGTGCGTCCGCGGCCCTGCACTCAGATGGCATTGCCCGGCAGCTCGCGCGATTGGCGGCGACAGAGTCGATCATCGCGCTCGAGCACCGCTACTTCCGGGCCTGCGACGCCAAGGATCCCGTCGGGTTCCGCGACTGCTTCGTCGCGGTCGGCTCGGGCTGGACTACGGCGACCTCGGCGTCCTGGATGTCGACGGCGTGGCCGCGGTCTGCGCTTGGGTCAGGTCAACCTGATCGAACGCACCGGGCGATCACCGGACCGATCGACGATCAGCCGAGCTCCTTCAGCTCGCGCTCGATAGCCGCTGCCGCGTGATGCATCCCGGTGCCGCGCAGTTGCTCGATCCGGTTGTGTACCCGGTCGATGCCATAGGACCGCACGACGTCGGCGATCCCGACTCTGTCGCACGGAGCGGAAGCGAATCTTGCGGCTGTGTCACTCGTTCTCATTGCAACCCCAATCGGGAATCCGTACCGATTCCCTTCTGGAGCCTAACGTGTTGCACGTGCATCTGCACGTGCACGGCATCGTGCTGTGCCATGTAATAGGTTGTGGCACACTCAGCTTCGCGAAGTTCGATGCTGACAGGAGTGGCCGTGAGTGAGGATTTGACCGCCGTCGTCGGTGCCTGCACCGGGCCGGATCCGGATGAAGACCCTGCTCTGCTGCGTCGGGTACTCGGCGTGCGCCTGCGGCGGTTGCGTGAGGCGGCCGGTATCAGCGGGGACGCGGCAGGCCGGATGATTCGTGCCTCACATTCCAAGATCAGTCGTCTCGAGGCCGGTCGAGTCAGCTTCCGTGTGGCCGACGTCGACGATCTACTGACCGCGTACGGGGTGCGTGATGCCGATCTGCGGGACGAGTACCGGCTCCTGGTGCAGCGGGCCAACGGGACCGGACGTTGGCAGGCCGGTCCGGATCTGACGGTCGCGCGTCCGGATACCTACCTGGCACTCGAGGACGCCGCCGCGCTGATCCGTTGCTACGCACCGAGCTTGATGCCCGAGTTGGTGTGGACGCCCTCCTACGCGCATACGATCTTCGCGATCGCCGACCAGCAACCGGCCGCGCAGATCCAGCACCGCATCGAAGTGCTGGCCAGGCGGCAACGACTGCTCACCCGCGCGGATCCGCCACGGGCGTGGTTCGTCATCGAGGAAGCCGCGTTGCGTCGACCGATCGGTGGAGCCGCGATCTGGCAGGCGCAGCTCGAGCATCTCGCCGAGTTGGCGGAGCGCCCCAATATCACCGTGCAGGTGCTGCCCGATCACATCGGCGGCCCAGCCATCAGCGCGACCCCCTTCACCATGTTGCGGTTCGCGGCGCCCGAGTTGAGCGATATCGCGCACTTTCTGCACCTGTCGGGCCCCCAGTTCCTCGAGAAGCCCGGCGAGCTGGACCGATTCAACGCGGCCTGGGATCGGCTCTGTGTCTGTGCTCTTCCGCCCGGGCAGACCACCGAGCTGTTGGACACGCTGCGAACGAGCCCCGCTACTGTCGACCTCTCCTTCTAGCGAACCCGACAAGAACAGAGATCCCATGTCAGACAACGCCTTCGGTGCCCCACTGTCCACCGACGTCGACACCACCATCGCCCACGAAGCCCGCGTCTACGACTACTGGCTCGGGGGCAAGGACAACTACCCGGCGGACCGGGCGCTCGGCGACGCCATCGGTGAGCACGTCCCTGCCATCAAGACGATGGCGCGCGCCAACCGCGCCTTTCTCGGTCGTGCGGTCCGGCATCTGGTCGCCGACGCCGGGATCACCCAGTTCCTCGATATCGGCACCGGAATACCCACGGCCGGAAACACGCACGAGGTCGCCCAGCAGCTCGATCCCAACGCGCGGGTCGTCTACGTGGACAAAGATCCGATCGTGCTCGCCCACGCTCGGGCGTTGATGGACAGCACTCCGCAAGGTCGCACCCGATTCATTCACGCGGACCTGCACGACCCGCAGTCCATCCTCGACCACCCCGATATCGCCGACACCCTCGACCTGACCGAACCGGTTGCCATCATGCTCGTGGCGATCATGATGTACTTCGCCGACAGCGACCGTCCCCAGGACATCATCGCCGCGCTGCTCGATGCCGTCCCCTCCGGCAGCTATGTCGTGATCACGCACCCCACCGCGGATTTCGCACCCGAGGCGATGGCCGGCGTCAAGGCGGCCGCGGAAGCGTCGGGGATCTCCTTCAACCCACGGAGCAACTCCGAAACCAGCGAGCTGTTCACCGGAACCACCCTCATCGATCCGGGTCTGGTCCCCGTCGCCGCGTGGCGACCCGAACTCGTCGACCGTCCCGTCGCCGTCGCCGAGGCCGAAAGTGCTTGGTACTGGGCAGGTATCGGCCGCAAACCCTGAGTCCTGGACGCGCTGTCGAGCGTTCGGCGGGATCTATCCCCAGGCGCGTCGTGTCGCGGGCATCGCGGCGTTCCCCGTTGCTTCCGGCACCACGCCGAGTACCTGGTGGATCCCGAGTCCGCCGTCCTCGAAGCCCAAGGCGGAGGCGGCCATATAGAGCCGCCAAATTCGCGCCCGCCCTTCGCCGACGAGTGAAACCGCTTGTTCCCAAGCGTTTTCCAGATTCGCGACCCACTGGCGAAGGGTCAGCGCGTAGTGCTCGCGCAGCGCCTCGACGTCACGGACCTCGAAGCCGGCGCGTTCCATGGCCAGGACGACTTCGCCCACGTCGACGAGTTCGCCGTCCGGGAAGACATAGCGCCCGATGAAGGAACGATCGCTGATGACGGAGCCGCCCGGCGAGGAGATGGCGTGGTTGAGCAGCCGTCCGTGCGGGCGCAGCAGTGCGCGCAGGGTGTCGAAGTACTCCGCGGCACGCTGGGAGCCGACGTGTTCGAACATTCCGATCGAGGAGATGGCATCGAACTCTTCGCCGCGCAGGTCCCGATAGTCGGTGAGCCTGATCTCGACACTGTCCGCGAGGCCCGCCTCGGCGACTCGTTTGCGGGCGAGTTCCACCTGGGCACTGCTGATGGTGACGCCGACGACCTGCGCCCCATAGGTCGACGCCGCGTGCATCGCCATGGACCCCCAGCCGCATCCCACGTCGAGCAGGCGCATCCCCGACCGCTCGGCCAACCCCACTTTGCGGCAGATCAGGTCGTGCTTGGCGCGCTGGGCGTTCTCCAGTGAGCCGTCGTCGTCGGGCACGAACCGCGCGCAGGAGTAGGTCATGCTCGATCCGAGCACCAGCCGGTAGAAATCGTTGCTGACGTCGTAGTGATGACTGATCGCCGCCGCGTCGCGACGTTTGGTGTGCAACGGTCCGCGCTGTGGTCGCGCTTCCTCCGGTGGTGGTGGCGGGCGGCGCCCGAGCACCCCGAGGTGCCGCGCCGCGCCGATGGCCTGCCAGGCCGCACCGAGGCCGAGACGGGCGTCGTTCGGCGCGGTCGACTGGAGTGCGCGAAGCATCGTGAAGATGTCGCCGTCGAGATCGACCGCGCCGGAGACGAACGCACGCGCTACGCCGAGTTCGCCAGGTGCCCAGACGAGGTGGCGCAGCGCATCCTCGGATCGCACGCGCATCGTGCCGGGGCTGTCACCATCGGGTTGGATCGTGCTGCCGTCCCAGAATTCGAATCCCACCGCCGGATGCGGGCCGAGGGTGGCTCGCAGCAGAGGTTCGAACGCGGCGGCGATCGCGGCATTGTTACCCATTCGACCACTATGGTCCGCGTCGGGCTGCCTGCGTGGCAACGACGCGGGTTCACCTTCGGTGGCCGTCGGTGAAGCCCGCCGGCCGAGCCTGCTTCGATCAGGGCGAGTCGAGCACGCTCGCCGGAACGCCATACGGGAGAAAGCGCACCCGACGGCGGTCGTCGGTATTGTCGCGGTGGGCGCGTAAGGCCTCCAGCTCGTCGGGAAAGACCTGGTCGATCCTGGCCTGACCGGCATCGTCGACGGTGTAGATCGCCCACACTCCGCTGCCGGTCTCGCCGGTGGTCTCGCCCTCGGGTGCCGTCGACTGTGGACGTTGAGGCTGGACGAACTGTCCGAGCAGTGAAGCCAGTGCGCCGACGCCGGCCTGATCTATCCGATCCAGGTAGCCGCCGGCCTTCCCGAACAGGTCGCTGAGCTCGGCGCCCGTCCCGCGCAGTGCGCGTTCGAAGTCTTCTGGATCGATGCCGAATGGCCCGGTATTTGCCATCGCGTGTCCTCCTGAGGACGAGTTGGCGTGTCTGTTCACAGTGTCCTCGCGAAATGGCTGCTTCGCCACGATGGCGCTCGACTGTCCGCGCGTCGCGTCACAGACATATCCGCGGGGCTCGTAGGTTGATCACAGCAGCCGTAGCACTTCCACCACGAGAAGGGGCTCACACGTTGTCGAATCATAAGTTCGCCGTCGCCGCCGGCATCCTCACCGCTTTCCTGGCCGCGGGCACCGTCTCCGCTCAACCATCGGCACCAATCCCTCAGCAGCATCACAGCGAGGTGGCCGGGAACGAAATCGGTAGCAAGTCTGCTCCCGAGGCGGCATCGGACGAAAACGCCGATGATTCCGGGAGCGAAGGCAAGGGGAAGGGCAAAGGCAAGAGTGAGGGTAAGGGCAAAGGAAAAGGCAAAGGCAAGAAGAGCGGCGACTGAGTACATGGGCGACAATCGCCGCGAAAGCTCGGCAGGTGCTGGGCCGTGGGAGGCGGATCGATGACCGCAATCGGGTTGGTCTTCACCGGAGTGGCTGTGCTGCTGCACGGCTACATCTTCGTGATGGAGTCACTGCAGTGGACGGCGCCGCGGACGCGGGCGACGTTCGGGATGTCGGCCGCGGACGCGGAGGCCACCAAGGAAATGGCTTTCAATCAGGGGTTCTACAACCTTTTCCTGGCCGTTGTCGCGGCGATCGGGATGGGGTTCACCGCGTTCGGCGACAAGGGAATCGGGCTGGCGCTGGTGCTGGCCGGGGCCGGCTCGATGGTGGCGGCGGGTGTGGTGCTGCTGGCGTCGTCACCAGGTAGGGCGCGTCCGGCACTGATCCAGTTGCTTCCTCCGCTGATCGGTTGTGTCGCCTTGGTGATCGCCCGGCTCTGAGCGCGGTCGGTATTCACCCTGCGGCTGTCCCCGTCATGGGATCTGCGCTGTGTCGGGGACGAGGACGATGCGCACGCCCTGGGTGAGTACCGAGGTCGCGGTGAGCCCGAACAGTGTTCGGAAGGTGTCGCTGAAATGGCTGGCCGAAGCGAACCCCGCGTCGGCCGCGGCGCGGGTCAGATCGACGCCCTCTGCGACGGCACCTGCGACCGACAACAGCCGTGCCCACAGGCGATAGCGCCGGAAACTGGTCCCGGCGTCGGCCGAGAAGAGGTGCAGGAAACGGGAAGTGGAGATCCCGAGGTCGGCGGCCAGTTCGGCGGCCCCTGCCTGCCCGGCGGGATCGTCGACGATCGTGTTCATCACCGCTCGGATCCGTTCATCGATCGTCGCCGGTGCCTCGGGGCCTGCGATGATCCGGCGCAGCTCTCGAGGGTCTGGTGGGTCGGGCCGATTCAGATAGGCGGTCAAGGTCGCTTCATCGCGGTGTCCCGCCGCTACAGGCGTCGGCGGTTCCCTCATCGCGGCTCGCAGGCGGGCAGCCGCCGCCGAGCGGGGATCGAGATAGTAGAACAGGACGCGTCCGACGGATTCGAGTTTGTGGGCCGTGCGCGCTGGAATCAGCACGCTGCGCCGCCGACGCTCACCGTCGGACGTGCGCACGGTGAGCATCTCGTCGACGCCGAGAACGAAGCACTGAACCGGTGTCGAATGCGTGTCCAGTTGGAACGACGGGCCCAGGAACGCCGCGTGCCCCTGCCAGAGCCACAGGGTGCGCTCGCCCGGTTCGACTGTCATAGGCGTGATCATCGCAGTAGACCTGCCGTGTACGAGCATGTCAGGCGACACCGAGCACCAGCGCGGCGCCCACGAGCTCGACCACGCAGTAGAACCAGATCGGATAGAAGCGAACCTCGCTGTCGACCAGCCTCGAGATGACGCGGCCACCCGCCATCCCGGCCAACGCGAACCCCACTGTCAACGCTGCCCCGGTCCGCAATTCGTCGGCACCGAACGCCGACCAGAACAACACCCCTGCCACAGCCAGGCCGAAACCGCCGTACACGGCGCGAATCTCTGACCGGCCTGCCGCTGTCGGCGCCGACAATCCGAACGGCCGCACCAGCGCGGCAGGGGCGGCCAGCGCATACAGCCCCATCCCCACGAACAGCACACCGACAATGCAGAGCACAACGGTTCTCATCGACTTACCACCACCGAGCGCTCCTGCTCGACAGCGCGGTCATCCCGTAGTAGCGCGGCGCCGGCTCCGAGCACTACCAGGCCCGCGACGTCGACAGCTGCCACACGCATCAACCCCGGGCCGACCGAACCGTCGGCGATGACCAGGGCGAGAAAGCTGGCGAAGCTGATCGCGTTGGCGCGTATCGCGATCGGTCGCAGCGCGGGGCGAAAGACCGCTACCACCAGACCGGCACCTATGACGGCGAACAGTACGGCCCGATGCCGCAGCACCACCTCGAGATCGGGCCCTGCCGGAGTTATGCCGTAGGCCGCGTACATTCCCGTCGGTGCGATCGCACCGAGGGCGGGTGCGGTATTGAGCAACCCCACGGCCGCCAACAAGGCCAGCCCAGCATGTCGTCGCATGATTTCTCCTCGGATCGACGTCTGACGATCCTCACACCCGGTGCGACGCCGACGCTTCCGAAAACCTGCTAGGGCTGGTGATCGGGCGGTTCAGCCGTCGAGCAGGTGCGGTAGGCCCGCACGGAAGCGATCGGCGTCTATGGCTTTGGCGGCAGCGAACGCCGGGAGGGAGACCAGCGGGAAGATCTGGGCGCGGGGGCTCGGGTCGTCGGCGGAATCGAGGATGGCGTTGGCGGCGGCGCGACCGGATTCGTTGGCACCTTCCATGGTGGCCAGGTCGATGTGGTTGCGGACGTGGTCGCCGCCGAAGTAGAGATTGGGTATTGCGCAGTGCGCGTCGGGGCGATGGTCGTAGGAGCCGACCGTGTTGACCAGCAGCGGGGTCTGGTTGTCGATGGCGCCGCCCGACCAGGTGATGCCGGGGTCGAGGTGCCAGGAATGGATGTCCTCGTCGCGGAGCCAGTCGGTGCCGGTGTTGAGCCAGGCTTTGAGCTGGGCCCAGGTCTCGGTGGCGATTTCGGATGCGCTGCACTCCTTGGCGGTGCGGCCGAAGTGGATTCCGGGGGTGTCCCAGTCGGAGATGTCGACAGAGAGGCATTCCAGCACCGAGCCGTCGCCGTAGGTGGCGGGGAAATCGCCCACCCACATGGGGGCTTGGCGCAGGGCGGTGAGTGCCCAGGGGGAGCCGAGTGCGGCGATGTGTCCTTCGGGGATATCGGTCGTGCGACGCAGGTAGAACTGGATGCCGACCATCCAGTCGGTGACCAGATTCCGCATGCCGCCCAGGCGCGGATCGGCGTCGATGATGTCGTTGTCGAGGAGATCGACAACGCGGTCGACCGGCATGGCGCACAGATAGTGGTCGGCTGTCACCGTCGTGGTTCCGCTCGTTCCGCGCACCGTCGCCGAGGCGATGCGGCCTCCGGCCATCTGCAACGCGGCGAGCCCCTGCCCCATGACGAAGCGGACACCGAGCGAGTGCAGGTGCCCGACCCACGGATCGATCCACGCGATGTTGGTCGGGCGGTTGAGGATACGGTCGACGCCGCCGGAGAACTGCGGGATCGTGCCGGACGCGGCGAGGACGAGTGCTTCGCCGATCGTGCCGATGGTGCGGGCCGAGCTGGTCTGTGGTTTCGCGGCGACGGTGATCCGGGTGAGCGCGTTCACCAGGTACTTCCGGTACGCGGGCGACTTCCCCTCGGCCTGCATGATCTGTTCCCAGGTTACGTATTCCCACTGGCCGAAGCGCCGTTCGGTGCTGGAGGTGAACCACACGAGCATCTGTTTGGCGAAGAACGCCAGCTCGTGCGGCGGTAGGTCGGGGATGAAGCCGAGCGCGCCGATGATGCTGTTCTGCACCACCTCCGGCGTGATCTGGCTCAGTCCACCGAGCTCGACCGGCGCGAAGATCGGCGGGAGGTCCTGGAACCCGGCGACCGTACCTTCGACCCGCACCAGGTTGTCGCGCACGCCGTTCGGATTGCCGGGGAACGGGATTCGACTCATCGTGTCGGGTACGTGCTGATAGCAGCCGGGGAAGAAGCGGAATCCGTGCTCACCCGGCAGTTCCTGGCGACCGGGCGACGCCGTCCCCGGCACACCCATGCTGCGCGCCTTGCCGCCGAGGAACGCGGGTTCGTAGACGGTGACGTCGTATCCGCGCTCGGCCAGTTCGTGAGCCGCGCTCAGACCGGCCATGCCGCCACCGAATATCGCCACCGCCCTACCGCCGAAGCGCAATAGTGGTGAGCGCCGCACGCCCGGAGCGGCGGCAGCGCTCGGAGCGGCGACGGCTAGTGCGGCTCCGGCGACGAGTCCGGCGCGCAACGCGGTGCGCCGGGTGATCGGTGCTGACAACGGTGTCGGCTGATCAGGCATGGTGTTCTCCTGGACCTGCGATGGTGAGGGTGGAGCGCGGCGCGGACGGTGCCGCGTCGTGTGGTGTGGTGCCACGCAACGTTGTTCGCGTGGTGCGCCATTCGCTGGTCGAGTCACGGATCTCGCGCGCCACGTCGGTGAGGAGGGCGGGCAGATGCGCTCGTTGATGGCGCAGCGCGCGGACCATGAGACCCAGCGCGCGGGACGGGGTGTACAGCTCGGCGGGCCGGTGGGTGCGGGAGAAGATGCCCGCGGTGATCCGCGCCAGTTCCGGATCGTCGGCGGCGGTGCGGTAGAGCTCGATCTCCAAGGGCCGCATCGTCTCACCGCGTGCCAGCCGATTGGTCCAGTGGAAGATCTCGCGGCACTCGATGACGCGACGGCGCTCCCACGCCGCCAGTGCCGCGTCGAGTGCGCGCGGGTCATCGAGAACGTCGGCGACCGATTCGGCAAGGGTGCGTCCGTAGTGCAGTGCGTCGCGGATGCCCTGCGCGGTGACCGGATCCTTGAAATGCCCGGAGTCGCCGGGTAGGGCCCACCCGGGGCCCGCGGAGCGCCGGAAGTACGAGGCGATGCCGGTGGCCGAACGGACCCTGCCCACCCGCTCACAGTCGCTCAGCCGGTCGGTCAGGTCCGGAATCCGGGCGAGAGCCTCGGTGTAGCGGCGTTCGGCCTCGCCGGGGCCGCGTCCGGGTTCGTTGACCGAAGGCGGCTGCACCAGGCTGAGCACCAGGCCGTCATCGCACGGGAAGGCTGTGCCGAGGTCGGCGCCTACCCGCCACTGGGCGGCGATGTGGCGGTGGGCGTCGGCGGTGTCGCGCCAGTACGCGAAGTAGCAGTCGCGCCCGCTCGGCACGGTCAGAAACGGTTGCTCGGCGCCCACCGCGCGGGCGATGGTACTGCGGCGTCCGTCGGCGCCGACGACCAACGGGGCGCGGATCTCCACGATCCGGCCCGCGGCGTCGAGATAACGCACACCGGCGCAACGGTTTTCGTCCCACAGCACTGAGGTGACCCGGCAGCGTGCCCGCACCTCGGCGCCGGCGGCTACCGCCGTGCCCAACAGTGCGGCGTCGAGCCCGGTGCGACGCACGCACATCGCATAGTCGATGCCGTCGACCGGGGGAAAGGGGGAGCCGATACCGTACCCGGCCCCCTGTGCGTAGGCCCTCGTCAGGCGCGGCGCACCGAGCGCTTCGACTGCCGCCAACATGTCGAGGCGCTGAAGTTCGGCCAGTCCACCAGGCCAGAGCAGGTGGGTGGACAGCGTGTCCGAGGGCAACGTGGCGGCGTCGAGTACGACGACGTCGTGCCCGGCCCTCGCCAGGATCGCCGCGGTGGCCGATCCCGCGCAGCGCGCACCGACCACGACGACGTCGGCCCGTTCGACCGTGGTGGCAGGGGAATCGACCATGGGAACCACCTCGGTCACTAAGTCTCGGACAGTGTGTCCGATTGATGATGAGGCGGGTCGCTGACAGGTGTCAATAGCGAACCTGGACAGGGGGATTGCCGTCGCCTGGACCCCGCCGACGCGGCGGCCCGCGGCGCTGCGGGCACAATGGGCACATGGTCAATGCCAGCGCACGAGCTGCTGCCTCGGCGACGGATCGCCGATGCCCTCGCTGACCCGTGTCCCGCGATCGGCGCGCAAACCCGCCGACGATCGGCGGGCCGAATTCGAGCGTCGTGTACTGGCCGCGGTCGAAGACCTGCTCGCCGACGGAACACCGTTCACCGAGATCGCCGTGCAGAAGATCGCCGCGGCTTCGGGGTCGGCCAGGTCCACCTTCTATCGCTACTTTCCGGACAAGAGCAGGCTGCTGATCCGGATGGCCGAGCTGGCCACCACCGATCTGTTCGCGGCGGCGGAGATGTGGTGGAGTGCCGAGCACACCGATCAGCAGGCCGGGGTCGTCGGTGCCATGCGCGCGATGATCGGCGGTTTCCGTGATCATCGCTATCTGTTGCTCGCCCTCACCGAAGTCGGCTCCTACGACCGGGAAGTCGGTGCTTACTGGCGTTCGAGGGTGGCGACTTTCGCCGAACTGGTGCGCGCGCGACTGGAAGCCGAACAGCGCGAGGGCCACATCGCACAGCGGCTCGACCCCCGGGCCACCGCACTGGTTCTCACGTCGATGGTCGAACGCACGATCTCGGTCGCTTTCGCCGTCGAAACCGGTATCGGCGAGGAGGAATTGGCCGATTCGCTCGGACGCGCGATCTGGCTCGTCATCTACGGTGACGCGCCCTAGTTCGGGCTTATCGCGTGGACTCCGTCGTTCGTCGAGCCGGCCCCCGGCGACGCGCGGCAGGAGCGAAGCTCGCGGCTTCGGTGGTTGCGGGGCGTCGCCGGAGGCGTCGGATTCCTGGCATCGAGACCTCGTCAGCGCCGTATCGCGCGGACGGCGGGATCGGGCGCGAACGAGGTCAAGCCGACCTCGCGGTACTTGCCGACCAGTTGCTGATACTTGCGGCGATTACGTGCCATGGGGGAGTCGGTGACTGCCGCGGGCAGCCGGGCGAAGGCGATCCGCAGTATCGCGCTGAGGAGCCGGAATTCCCGATCGTGGCGGCTGGTCCACGTGATCGGCATCTTCGCGCGGACCTCGGGATGCATGACGCCGCAGCCGAGGATCATCGCGACATGGCCGAGGATTGGCGCGCTCAGCCGCCACAGCGGTTCGGTGACGGCGGGGAGGAAATACGGTCGCACCGAGCTTCGCACCTCGCTGGTGGCGGCCTCGAGCGCCGGGGTCACGCGCAGCTCGGCGACCATCCGGTCGTAGTGGGCGACCAGCTCGGTGTAGTCGGCGATGGGCGCCGAATTGCCCGGCAGGTGCAGCCCGCTCGTCTTGTGGAGGTACTGCTCCCAGATCGCCTGGTTGTCCGCCGCCGACGGTGTGTCACCGGTGAGCACCACGTAGGCGCTGCGCTGGACGAAGAAGGTGGAGTAGAGGATCCAGTTCCACGCGTGCGGGTTGAGTGCGGAATAGCGCTCGCCGTCGGGGCCGACGCCCTTGACGTCGCGGTGCAGCAGCATCAGTCGGCGGGACTCGGCGTCGCGATCGACGTCCTCGCCGTGGTAGATCAGCTGGTCGGCCGCGGCGGTGCGGACCGCGCGTCCCCATGGCTCGTATCGGGAACGCCCGGTCGCCTCGAGTGCCGCCGAGACCGGTGGCAGCATCGGCTGATCGAACAGTCCGACGCCGAACAGGCTGAACAGGACAGAGCCGCCGACGCGCTCGAATCGTTCGACGGCAGCGTGCGATTCGAGCGCCGAGGCTGCGACATTGTCGGCACGCAGTTCCTGGTGTGGCACGGGACAGGTCATCGGTGAACTCCTTTGTTCCGCCGTTGGGGGCTGTGTCGTGTCGAGCCCGCCAACACTGGTTGTGGTGCTGCACGGCACCACAACGTGTGTGGTGTCAGAGTGCACCAGAATTGCCGGATGGTCAAGAGTCCTTATCCACTACTCTGGTGCACTACAGCTCCACAACCACGGCTGCGGTGGCGGGCATCGGAACGGAGGCGATCGAGCGCATGCGTGAGCAAGCTGATGTCGCGGCGGCGCCGCGCGCCTACGGCGGGGTAGCAGCCGACGAGCGCCGATCCCGCCGCCGTGGCGCGCTGGTCGACGCCGCGCTGGACTTGCTCGCCGAAGGCGGTGCGCCCGCTGTCACCAAGCGAGCGGTGTGCGCCAGGGCCAGGCTCAACGACCGCTACTTCTACGATCACTTCACCGACCGCGACGCATTGCTCACCGCGCTCGTCGAAGAGCACACCGAACTCGGCATCGTCGCGGTGGTGACCGCGGCCCACGAGGCCGCCCCTGACCTCCACAGCCAGGTCTACGCCGCCGCCGACGCGGCCATCGGGTTTCTGCTGGCCGACCCCCGCCGACAGGCCCTGCTGCTCGACGCGCACAGCACCGAGGCGTTGCAAGCGGCGCGGCTCACCACTCAACACGCGATCGCCCGGGCCATGTCGGCGGTCGGCCGCGAACTGGTCGCCGAATCGGTCGTCGATCCCCTCGACTCCGACATGGCCGCCTACGCGGTCGTCAGCGGAACTCTCGAGCTGGTCGCCGCGTGGATGCGCGGGGAATTCGCCGCCACGCGAGAACATCTCACCGATCTCATCGCCCGACTGCTGCTGCTCACCGACAACTCGGGGGTTCTGCAGGTCGCGGGCGTGAAGCCGACGGACTGACGCTCCGGCGTCGAGGCGAACCGCGCGTCGTCGGCGCTGCCTACTTCGTAAGTACCGGCGCTGCCAACGGTCGATCGAGAAGACGACGAGAGCGCAGCGCGTATAGGACGATGAAGGCGTGAATGCTCCTGCGCCCGGACCTGTCTTCGATGTCATCGCTGTGTTGAACGGAGCAGTGGACCTTCAGTCCTATCCGCGCCGCAATCTGGTGTTGAGCTCGCCGCAGACCGGTGGCTTCGTATTCGGCTCGGCCGCCTACCAGCGCGCGATCTTCGAACCGGTCGTTCACCTGCTCAACGGCGTCGAGATGCTCGAAAACCAGGGTTGGCAGCTGGTCAGCGTGGTCGAACGCAACATCGACAACGTGTACTACATGCTCGCGTTCATGCGCCGGACCTGAGAGGCATCATCATCGGGTTGGTCGAGGAACTTCGCTGACAGGCAGGCCTAGGCGCTGGGGTCGGGTGACGTGCCGGAGTCGGGCGACGGCGCTGTCACCACCTCGCCGGTATCGGGATCATCGACCTCTGGTTCTCGTCCGGTGGCCGCGTCGATCTGTTCGCCGATATAGCGGATGACCACGGCGATCATCGCGACCACCGGTACCGCGAGGAAGGCGCCGGTGATGCCGTAGAGCGAGCCGCCCGCGGTGACGGAGAGCAGCACGATGACGGCGTGCAGCTCCATGCTGCGGCTCTGGAGGACTGGTTGCAGCACATTGCCTTCCAGCTGCTGCACCGCGATGACAATGCCCAGCACGATCAGTGCTGTGGTCGGTCCGTTGCCCACCAGTGCGACTAGGACGGCGAGTGCGCCGGCGACGAAAGCGCCGACCATCGGGATGAATCCACCCATGAAGGTGATCACCGACAGCACCAGCGCCAGGGGAACATCGAGGATGAACAGTGCCGCGCCGATGAGAACGGCGTCGACCATGCTGACGATCGCCTGGGTGCGGATGAACCCACCCAGGGTCGCCCAGACTCGTGCCAGGACGGCTTCGACGTGGCGGCCGCTGCGGTTACCGAACACCCCGTGCATCCAGGGCAGGAAACGGGGGCCGTCCTTGAGGAAGAAGAACACCAGCACCAAGACCAAGAACACGGTGATCAGGACCGAGGTGGCGGTAGACACGCCGGTGAACACACCGTTGGCGATCTGCGCACCACTGGATTGGAGCCGTCCGACGATCGCTTCGACCGCGGAATCGAGTTGCTCGTCGCGGATGCGGAACGGTGGTCCCTGGATCCAGTCGCGTACTTGGTTGACCCCGTCGGTGGCCTTGTCGGCGAGCTGAGGTGCTTGATCGCCCACCGAGGGCACGATCAGCGCGACGACCCCGGCCAACATTGCGACGAATGTCAGCAGGGTGATCGAAGCGGCCAACGCGGGCCGCAGCTTCTGCTCGGTCAGCCAGCGGGTCGGCGGCCACAGGATGGTGGTCACCACGATCGCCAGCGCGACAGGCAGGATCACCACCCAGAGCCGAGCGGTGATCGTGCCGAGTACCCACGCTCCCGCCGCGATCGCCACGATGCACAGCGACCATTTCGCCAGCCACAGGACCCCGCCGCCGATCACGTCCCCGCGATCACGCGACGCTTTTCCGTTCGGTTGCGCCCCACTGGATTTCTTCACCGACCCGCTCACGTCGCTAGTCTGGCACGCCCGTCGGGTCTGCGGTGCCCCGACCGATCGACATGGCGCCCGAATCGGGCAGCGACGGCGGTCGGATTCGGTGACGCCGGTAGTTGTCGGTGCCACGGCATAGCGTTGCGTCCATGTCGGAAACCATCACCGTCGGCGGCATCACCATCGATACCGACGACCCCGCCGAACTAGCCGAGTTCTGGTGCGCCGCACTCGGTTACACAGTCCTCACGGACTCCGCGGACTACGTCATGATCACCCCGCCCGGCGTCGGTTTCGGGGAGGGGCGCTATCTCGCGTTCCAAAAGGTTCCCGAGGCGAAGGGGGCCAAGAATCGGGTGCATATCGATTTCCAGACCACAACCCGCGCTGCGGAGGTCGCCCGGCTGACGGCCCTCGGCGCCACGGCCCTCGGCGAACACTCGCTGCCCGGTTTCGGATGGACCGTGTTGCAGGACCCGCACGGCAACGAGTTCTGCGTCGTCGCCGCCGAGAGCTGATCAGAATGGCGTGCTGTGCAAAACGGCAGCGCGTGCACCGGATCAGTGTGTCGTCGAGGGCGGCTCGGCCTCGGCGCGATCGAGTTCTTCGTCGAGCGCGATGGCGGCGGCGATCAGGGCCAGATGGGTGAAAGCCTGGGGGAAGTTGCCCAGCTGCTCGCCCGACGGGCCGATCTCCTCGGCGAACAGGCCGACGTGATTGGCATAGGTGAGCATCTTGTCGAAGGCGTAGCGGGCCTGTTGCACGCGGCCGGTCCGGGCGAGGGCTTCGACATAGAGGAAGCTGCACAGGTTGAAAGTGCCTTCGGTGCCCTGCAGGCCATCGGGTGCCGCCTCGGGGTCGTAGCGGTAGACCAGGCTGTCGCTGACCAACTCCTTGTCCATCGCGTCGAGCGTGCTCAGCCACATCGGGTCGGTGGGGGACAGGAATCCCATCCGGGGCATGAGCAGCAGCGAGGCGTCCAGTACCTCGGTGGCGTAGTGCTGGACGAAGGCTCGGCGCTTCTCGCTCCAGCCACGATCGATGATCTGTCGGAAGACCGCGTCGCGCTCGGCGGTCCAGCGAACCACGTCGGCGGGCCTGGCGTTCTCGGTCGCCATGCGGATGCTGCGGTCGAAGGCCACCCAGGTCATCAGTCGGCTGTAGGTGAACTCCTGGCGGCCGCCGCGGGTTTCCCAGATGCCCTCGTCGGGACGGTCCCAGTGGTCGGCGAGCCAGTCGATGAGGCCGGTGAAGGTCCGCCAGCCGGCGATGGCGGCCATATCGGTTGCCTGCGCCAGCGCGTCGGCGGCCTCGCCGTAGATGTCGAGCTGGATCTGGTCGGCTGCGCCGTTGCCGACCCGTACCGGCGCCGAGCCCCGGTATCCCTCCAGATGAGGCAGGATTATTTCGTCGAGGTGTGGGTCACCGTCGACGCGATACATGATCTGCAACGGTTCGCCCGAGGCGGTGCCGCCCGCTTCGACCCGTTCGCGCAGCCAGCGACGAAAAGCGTAGGCCTCCTCGGTGAAACCGAGGTCGACCAGCGCCCGCACCGACAACGAGGCATCCCGAATCCAGGTGTAGCGATAGTCCCAATTGCGTTCGCCGCCGATCTGTTCGGGCAACCCCATGGTGGCCGCGGCGATCGGCGCGCCACTCGGGGCGTAGGTGAGCAGTTTGAGGGTGATCGCGGACCGGTTGACCATGTCCCGCCACCGCCCGCGGTAGGTGGACGAGCGCAACCACGTCTGCCAGAAGCGACGGCACTGGTCGAATTCGTGGGCGATCGCCTCCCACATCGGTGCCGACGTGACCTCCGCGCCGGCGGGGGCGGTGGTGAGCACGACCGCGGCTCGCTCACCAGCGGACAGGGTGAACCGCGCGGTGATGTCGGCGCCGTCGGGGTGCAGTGCGATCGGGTCGGTGGCCTGCAGATGGAGATCGGCGTCGGCGGAACGGAAGACGGCGGTTCGTTCGTCGACTCGGTCGAGGGTGTGGGTGGCGCGCGCGTAGTCGAACCGAGGGCGGCACTCGAGGGCGAACGTCAAGGTTCCGCGCACCACTCGTGCGACTCGCACCAACCTGTGCCGGGTGGCGGGTTCGGTGCCGCGAATCGGTTCCATGAAGTCGGCGACCTCGCCCACTCCGTCGGGCCCGGAGAACCGCGTCAACAGGATCGCGGTGTCGGGCAGGTACAGCTGCCGCACAGTCACCGCGCTGTCGGCGGGTTCGACGGCGAGCGAACAATGTCCGCCCTTCTCGCTGTCGAGCAGCGAGGCGAACAGGCTCGGCGAATCGAACCGGGGCGCGCACCACCAGTCGATGGTTCCGGCGGCCGATACCAGGGCTGCGGTCTGCAAATCGCCGACGATGCCGTGCTCGTCGATCGGCGGGTACGTGTTCACGAACGCTCCTCGCCTCGGACCGCCGTTCGTGCGGTCGGCGAGTTTCAGCCAACCAGCGAACGTCGGCGCCGACCTCATCCGGAACGGGTGAAACCCGATGCCAGGTCGGCGCCGGTGAAAGCCGCATGTCGACAGATCGGCCCCGAGGTTGGCGCGTTCGGCAGGAGGTTGGCGCGTTCTGTCCTTGTCGTGGCCGCGAGGGGATTCAAGACTTACGTTCAAATGGTCGGTGTCTGAACAATAGGAGGCTGCGGTGTCGGTTACAAGGGAGAGCGCCACCGCCTACGTGATTTCCGCGCTGGAGGCGAAGGGGACCGCGACCCGGGACGATTTCGATGTCGCCGGGATAGTCGCTGCGTTCCGGGACATCATCGACGGATGGGATTTCCGCCTGTTGGAGCGGGAAACATTCTGGCAGATCGCCTCGACCTACCTCAGGACGTAAGGGGCCGGGTCTGGTGGGAATCCGATGACCAGCGCCGGGCTGCCCTGCGCAACGAGCCCGCATCGGAGTAGCCGAGGAGCTCGGCTTGCCTGGCGCCGTTGAGTGACCCCGTGGAGACCGCTTGAGACAGGCGCGCACTGCGGGCCCGATCCAGTTCGGCCCGCCAGGTCGTGCCCGATTCGGTCAGCCGTCGCTGCAGGGTTCGAGGGCTGACGGTGAGGATCCGGGCGACGCTGTGGAGGGAAACCTCCCCAGCCTCGATAGCTTGGTCCAGGGCGTCGGCCACTCGTCTCGGCCAGGCGGAGACGAGAGTCGGCGGGGGCGCCAGCGCGGCGGCCAGCGGTTGCAGGACCGCGGCCAGTACCGGATCGGCGGTGGTCAGCGGCAGTTCCAGGTCTGTAGTGCGAAAGGTCATCGAATCGGTGGGTGCGTCGAATTCCAGCGTGGCGGAACCGAATACCGCACGGAAACCTTCGACGTGCGCGGGCGCGGCCTGGCGCAGCGAGACGCGCACGGGGTTCACCGGGGCGTCGACGACGCGGCGCGCGCGGCTCAGGACGGCCGATAATCCCCACAGTTGGGTGTGGTCGCGTCCCCGGCCTTCGCCATCGAGAATGTCGAGGTAGAGGGTGGACTCTTCTTCGGTCTCGGCGACCAGGTCGAACCGGTGATTGGTGGTGACTGCGGTGATGTAGGGACCGCAGGTGGCCAACCCGGAGCCCAGCGTCGGGGCGGACGCGAACAGGTAGTCGTATAAGCCCAGGCTGGACAGCTCGTAGCGCTGGGCGACCTGCAGGGCGACATCCGCGCCGAGACGATATTCGCCGACCTCCCACAGCCGGGAGAACGTCGCACTGGGAAGGTGCACGTCATTGCCGGTCATCGACCAATCCGGGACCCCGGTGTCGCGAATCAGCTGCGCACGATCCAGCCCGGCTGCGCCGAACTGGGAAATGACGAAACGGTGCAGCAAACTCTGATCGGTAGCCATGACGTCTCCTCGGGGCAGCATGCCGATCTGCGAGCGGTCGCGGCTTCATCAGCTGCAGACATTGCCCGACGGGGAGAGTCCGTCGAACGTTTGTCGCTTCGAGATCGGCACCTCGTGTTTGATCCGGTTCTACCAGTTCCGCGCTGGTGGCGAAAGCCTCCGTCACCAGCGCAACAATGGTGGGCGGATTCGGAAACTAGCGGCAAGGTCGTTACAAATGGAGCTTGCCCGTCATCGAGAAAGCTGGCTCATGACCGCAGAACTGTGCCGCCTCACGGTCCGTGTGGACACCGGTCGATGGAGCGAAACCGTGCTCACTGAGGTCGATCTCGTCGTGCCTGCCGGTCGGATCACCGCCGTGCTCGGCGGGCCCGGCGCCGGAAAGACGATGGTCGGCTCGGCGCTCACGGGACGATTGCCCGCCACGGCGCAGTACCAGGGGCGCGTCTTGATCAACGGCGAGGCCCATCGAGGCCTTGGACCTGCTCCCACATCAACATTCAGGAGGTCAGATCCAGCGAGCCGCACTCGCCGCCCGCGCTGGTGCCCGCTCCGCCCCGGCTTCGCCGACCACACGGTGATTCTGCACGCCGGGCGGGTCGTCGCCTCGGGGACGACCGCGGAGCTGACCAACTCGACAGACGCGTTCGTGCAGACCCTTCTCGGATCAGGCTTCTGACGTTTCGGCCGGTATGCGAACAGCTCGGTTGCTGGGCGCATCGACGAAAACGCGTTCCAAGAGGGCGTAGAGGCAGTCCCGGTCTCGGTCGCTGAGCTTCTTCAGGCCGTCTTGCGTGGCGTGCATCCTCGCCCGGATCGTGTCGGTGACACGCTCGCCCTCGGGCGTGATGACGAGATTGGTGACGCGCCGGTCGGATGCGCTGGTCTCGCGGCGCACGAGGTCACGCTTCTCCAGCCGGTTGATGATCCCGGTGACGTTGGAAGCGTCGCAGGCCAAGTTCTCGGCCAGGGCGCGCATCGTGACAGGCCCTCGGCGCAGCACGGTCAGTGTCTTGCCCTGGCTGGCGGTGAGGTTCTCACTCGCCGCGGCGGCGGTGAAGTCCCCGTAATAGACGCCGAGCGCCACCGAGAGCAGCTCCATGAGCTGGGCTCTATCGATGCGTGGAGCTTCTTCCATACGAACCAGCTTATCCGTAGAAACTTGACTATCTCAAATATCTGCCTCTAGCGTGTGGGTATTGCTTGAAGTTCTCAACCATCGATGTTGTCAAGTAGCTCTGAGGAGTATGCAGTGATCGTCACCCCGTCCGAGACCACCCGCACGGCCGAAATCCTGTCGCGGCCCGTCACGCTGAACGGTCTGACCGTCCCGAACCGCATCGTGATGGCGCCGATGACACGCATGTTCTCGCCGGGCGGTGTTCCCGGTGACGATGTGCGGTCGTACTACGCCCGTCGCGCCGCCGCCGGTGTCGGCCTGATCGTCACCGAGGGAACCTACGTCGGCCACCAGTCGGCCGGGCAGAGCGATCGTGTGCCGCGGTTCCACGGCGAGGAGCAGTTGGCGGGGTGGGCGAAGGTTGTCGAGGACGTCCACGCGGCGGGCGGCACCATCGTGCCGCAGCTGTGGCACATCGGCATGGTCCGCAACCAGGGTGACGAGCCCTATGCCGACGCGCCCGCCGTCGGCCCTTCCGGCATCCGCGTCGACGGCACCGAGGGCCTGGGCAAGGCGATGACCCAGCGTGACCTGGACGACGTCATCAGCGCCTTCGCCGAGGCTGCCGCGGCGGCCGAGCGCATCGGCTTCGACGGCGTCGAACTGCACGGCGCGCACGGCTACCTCCTCGACCAGTTCCTGTGGGCACGGACGAACCGCCGCGAGGACGCCTACGGCGGCGACGCGGTGGCCCGGACACGGTTCGCCGCCGAGATCGTGGCAGCAGTCCGGTCGGTCGTCTCGCCCGAGTTCCCGGTGATCTTCCGCTACTCGCAGTGGAAGCAGGAGGCCTACGACGCGCGGCTCGTCGAGTCCCCGCAGGAGCTGGAGGCGATCCTGGCCCCGCTCGCCGCGGCCGGTGTAGACGCCTTCCACGCCTCCACCCGCCGCTACTGGCTCCCGGAGTTCGACGGCTCGGACCTGAACCTGGCGGGCTGGACCAAGAAGCTCACCGGCAAGCCGACTATCACCGTCGGTTCGGTCGGCCTCGACGGTGACTTCCTGCGCGCGTTCTCGGGCCAGGGCGCCGAGCTCGGCAGCCTGGACAACCTCCTCGACCGCATGGAGCGCGACGAATTCGACATGGTCGCCGTCGGCCGCGCCCTTCTCCAGGACCCGGAGTGGGCGTCCAAGGTCCTGGCGGGGCGGATCGACGAGGTGAAGCCGTACAACGGTGCGGCGCTGAAGACTCTCAGCTGAGCGACTCGACGTCGAGCCGCGCGCGGCGGTGCCGTCAGCCTGTGACGGCGCCGTGCGCAGCCGAGCTGACGAGCTTGCGGTACTTGGACAGCACCCCCGAGGTGTACCTGGGTGGGAGCGGTTCCCAGCCGACCTTGCGCGCGGCGAGTTCGCTCTCGTCGATTTCGACGTCGAGAATGCGGTTGGCGACGTCGAGGACGATCGGGTCGCCGTCGCGGACGAAGGCGATGGGCCCGCCGTCCACGGCTTCGGGTGCGACATGGCCCACGCACAATCCGGTCGTGCCGCCGGAGAATCGGCCATCGGTGAGCAGCAGCACGTCCTTGCCGAGGCCGGCGCCTTTGATCGCGCCGGTGATGGCGAGCATCTCGCGCATGCCGGGCCCGCCCTTGGGTCCCTCGTTGCGGATGACGACCACGTCACCGGCCACGATCGTGCCGTCCTCGAGGGCGTTCATCGCACTACGTTCCCCGTCGAACACCCGAGCGGTGCCGCGGAAGACATCGGAATCGAAACCGGCGCTCTTCACCACGGCGCCTTCGGGTGCGAGCGAGCCGTGCAGGATGGTGAGTCCGCCCGTCCGGTGGATCGGCCGATCGAGCCGCCGGATCACGTCGCCGTCGAGGCCGAGTTCGATATGGGCGAGGTTCTCGGCCATGGTCGCGCCCGTGACCGTCATGACGTCGCCGTGCATGAGACCGGCGTCCAACAGGGCTTTCATCACGACGGGGATGCCGCCGACTTTGTCGACGTCGTTCATGACATAGCGACCGAAGGGCTTGAGATCGCCCAGGTGCGGCACCTTGTCACCGACTCGGTTGAAGTCGGCGAGCGTGAGGCCCACACCGGCCTCACGGGCGATGGCCAGTAGATGCAGCACCGCGTTGGTCGACCCGCCGAGCGCCATGACGACCGTGATGGCGTTCTCGAACGCCTCCATCGTCATGATGTCGCGGGCCGTGATTCCCTTGCGCAGCAACCCGACGACGGCCTCACCGGACTTCTCCGCGTAGTCGTCACGGCGACGGTCGGGGGCGGGCGGTGCGGCCGAACCGGGCAGGCTCATCCCGAGTGCCTCGGCTGCCGAGGCCATCGTGTTGGCCGTGTACATGCCGCCGCACGCGCCTTCGCCCGGACAGATCGCGCGCTCGATGCGATCGACCTCCGCCGGGGTGATCAGCCCCTTGATGCAGGCGCCGACCGCCTCGAAAGCGTCGATGATCGTGACGTCCTTGCCGTCGATATTGCCGGGCAAGGTCGAACCCGCGTAGAGGAACACGCTCGCCAGGTCCAGACGCGCGGCGGCCATCAGCATGCCCGGCAGGCTCTTGTCGCAGCCCGCGAGCAGAACCGAACCGTCGAGGCGCTCTGCCATCATCACGGTCTCGACGGAGTCGGCGATGATCTCGCGGCTGACCAGTGAGAAATGCATCCCCTCGTGCCCCATCGAGATGCCGTCGGACACCGAGATCGTGCCGAACTCGAGCGGGTAGCCGCCCCCGGCGTGGACGCCGCGCTTGACCGCCTTGGCCAGTCTGTCGAGCGACAGATTGCACGGGGTGATCTCGTTCCAGCTCGAGGCCACACCGATCTGCGGTTTGACCCAGTCCTCGTCACCCATGCCGACAGCGCGAAGCATGCCGCGGGCGGCAGTTTTCTCTAGCCCGTCGGTGACATCGCGGGAGCGCGGCTTGATGTCGACGGGCTGTTCGGTGTCGTGTGCCATAGTGCAAGCCTACGAGCCCTGCTCGCGAAGTCGCCACGACGGCGCCGCTGTGATCGATGCGGGTCTACCCGACAGCAAGGGAGGACGTCTAAGTCCCGATAGCGCCCAGGTCCGCGGGACCTCGGGCATTGGCGATGGAACTGACTGTCGCGGTAGCGAATACGCCCTTGCGGTCATACATCGCCGCGGTCCCGACCGCGATCCCGTCCTGGGTCATCCGGTCCAGCCCGACCAGCCCCGCTTCCTCCCCTTCCGGAAGCCGGGTCAAGGTCAGCGTGGCATCGGCATTGATGTATTCCAGGCCGTTGCTGCCGAGATTGGTGACCACATTCGTCACATCGGCCAACCCCGCGACGAACTGGAAAGGAGTCGGTTGCTCGCCGACGACGACCGCGATCGGACGGTGCCATATTCCCGTGCGTGCGGTGTTGTGATGGGTGCGAGCATCAGGGGTCCACCCCCGTTCCTCGCTGAAGTACACCCGATCCTGATCGGGTGAAGGTTCCCGGTCGGTCGGCGGAGGGTCCGCGATGGTATCCGGCGACCAGCAGATGCCATCCGGTGTCGGTCCGGGGCGCAGGTACAGCGCGCTGGCACGCGCGACGGGTCGGTCGTCTTGGATCAGAATCGCGTCGAACAAGGACAACCGGCGGCCGTCTCGCACCACCTCGACGCGAGTTGTGCAGGGACGCATGAACACTGGGCGAAACAGGTCGAGCGTCCACCGCGCCGGTCGCAAGTCGGTCCGCTCGTGAACGATCGGTTCCCGTTCCACCGCGCGCGCCAGCACCGCTCCGACGGCCATACCGCGCAACTGCCCACCGATCCACCCACTGCTCGCCTCGGGTTCGGGGTGAAGGATTTCCGTGCGATCGGTCGGATCGGATTGTGCGCGAAAGAATGCATGGCTCACCGGCGGACTCCTTGGACTCGGGCAGTCTCGCCTGATGCGCGGCATCGGTGGCACGCGACCGACAGATGCCCCAGATCTGAGAGTCGGCGATGGATCAATGATGCCTCGGTCGAAAGTGGGCGGCCACTCGGCTGGGGAAGATCACAGAGGTGAAGTGTGCGCTCGTCGGCACGTCGAAATCGGTGCGGTTAGGCTCGGATATGGCCCACCGTTCCATTGTTCTCGGTGCGATGCTCATCGTGATGTCGTTGCTCAGCGCGTGCAGTGTGTTCGGCCGGGAGGAAAACGATCCGCCCGCCGCGCGTGACGCGGATGTGTTGGTGTCGATCGTGGAGTCGTCGTGGTTCCTACAGACCGAACGAATCGGGAGTCAACGGCTGCCTTTTTTCGAATTGCGGCGTGACGGTACGGTTTTCACCACAGCCGACGATGGCGCCGAGGAAAGCATGTTCGGCGTGTACTGGGCTCGGCTCACCGAAGAAGGCATCGAGCAGGTTCGTAGGTGGTTCGACGACCTCTCCTTCAACGATGCCCATTACCGGGAGTCATCACCGCCCACGGACCAGCCGACGACGACGGTGTACGCGAACTTCGGTCGCCCGGTCGGCGTGTCGGTTTACGGCTTGGATACCGAGTCCGGTGCGCACTCGGCTAATCGCGAGGTCCGCAGATTGGCCGGCGTGATCGATCGTTTGCGAGCTCTGCCCGCCGACGAGCAGCTCACCGTGCAGCGCCGCGCGCCGTACACCCCGGCCGCCCTCGATCTCTCTTTCCAGCCCGCGGTGCCAGAGGAGGACAAGCAGTTGCCCGCGCCGATCAGATGGCCGTTCGCGATCCCGCTGACGCAACGCGCTCTTGGTGTCGGCGGCTACGGGACGGTGCTGTGCGCCACGGTCGACGGCACGGAAGCAGCCACGATCATCGAACTCATGGCCGGACACGACGAGGACGCCCCACCCCATTGGTCGACCGGGGCGACACCGGGATCCGGACAACCCACCTCGGTCTTGGTGACGGCGAACGCGCTGTTACGCGGTCGATCCGGTTGCAGCACGGCAGGACCCGCCCCGGCAACGTCGACTCACGTTGTCGTAGAGCCACTCCAGGACGTAGTACTCGCCGATCCGGCAGCCTGGAAAGGCCGCTACCCGGCCGAACGGTTCACTACCGCGGCCCGCCTGGAACTCTATGCGGCGGTGCCGATCCTGGTCCGCGAACTCCAGACCAGGCAAGCAGTCGAGGACGCGAACGCCACCAGCGACAGCACCGAGTTCCGCGTGCCGACCGGATCGGACCTCTCCTGGTACGACTACCGATTCGTGGCCGCCGAAGTGGACGGCGCCCGCTATCTCGACCTCGAGGCGCGCTACGAGGGCATGGCTCCCGATCCGTGGGAGCCGCCGACTTGGCACGCCCGGATCGCCCTCGCCACCGAGACCGTCACCGAACTCGACCTGCGTTGACCGTCGTAGTCGGGTGTCGAATCCACACATCGGGTTCCATATAGACCGCGATGCCATGGTGCCTCACCCGGCCCGGCGGGGTCGCGCGAATTCAGGTCAGTTCGATCGGCCCGCGAAGTTGGCGGGCCACGGCGCTGAACCAGCCGAGGTGGTAGCGCCCGCCCTCGACGTCGAACCGGGAGCGCAGTTCGTACCAGCGCAGCCCGGGGTGCCGATGGTGCACGTCGTGCAGGTTGAAGCTGAGCGCGAAACATTCGAGCCCACGGGGGAGCCGCAGATTCATTGCGGCTCTGGGTAATTCGAGATCGGTACCGTAGTGGTAGGCGTTGTCCGACAGCGAGATGATCAGCGCGCGACATCCGATCGCGGCGAGCAGCATCCAGCCGTGTGCACCGTAGGCGAGGAATGCGGCGGTGTGGACGACGACGATCGCGGCGGCGTCGGTGCGCAGCCGTCCCAGAACCACCGGCTGAGCGATGCGTTCGAGCACAAGACCGCCGACCGAATCCGGTGCATCAACCCAGCGTCCCAGCGCCCGAATGGCACGCTCGGGCATCGGCGCGAGGAGCAACGCCATCACTTCCAACAAATACAGACCCCCGAACAACTTCAGATAGAACAGCAGCACCGCAGCCTGTCTGCTGGATTTCGTCGGATCGTAGACCTCGCTGCGTTCACGGACCCGGCTGTAGCGATGGTGCAGCAGGTGGCCGACTTTCAGCATCGCGAACGGCGACCCGTACACCACCGCCAGAATTCGTCCCATCCGGTCGTTGCGTGTCCGGCTACTCAGCAGCGACCCGTGAATGGACTCGTGGATCAGTGACCAGAACGGGGTGGTGGTCAGCGTGAGCGGTACCAAGATCCAGCCCCACGCGGGGTTTCGCGGAAGCAGTACCAGCGGGAGGACGAACAGCTGGGTGGCGCCGATTGTCAACGCCAGCACGAGGAGTCCGACATTCACCAGGTCGCCGCCGACCGTTCGCGGCAGATCGGAGGGGCGCGGGGTGCGAGTTCGAGTCATGCTGCAGCGTCGCTTCGGGTAGATCAGGCAAACTCCGCCCTCATCCTGTCACCCACCGGATGCGTGACAGGCCCGCGAACCTGGTGTTCGCCCACAATTCAGCGCGGATGCACCGGCGTCACCGGAGTGCTAGGAGCTCTGCTGATCGGGTTCGATATCCAGCAGGAGCGGGAACCAGCTGAGGGTCCATGCGGCCACTGCGGTCGATGCCAGCACGTGGACCAGATAGATCGTGCCGATCAGGCCGATGCCGTAGTCGCGCATCCAGGCGCCGAGCGGAATCAGAGCCAGCAGGTCGAGGCCGAGCATCAGTATCGAGACGAGCAGGGCGGGCGCTGCCCACGACGGTGGGCCGGACTCGGCTGGAGCGCCGGAATCGGCCGTGGCCTGGGTAGGCGGGGCGTCGAGCGGGTTCTCGTTGACCATGTTGTCCTCACGGGCAAAGCCGGTATTGCGGCTGGAGCGGTCGACACCGCGTCGTGTGCGTCCGATGACGGAATGCTGCGTACTCGCTGATCTGTCAGGTATTCGAGGTCGCAGACGGCCCGGATCGGCGCTCGAGGTGAAAATTTCGGCATCCGCAATCGATGGGCAACAGGAAGAGGACGAAGTCGGGATGGTCGGCGGATGTGCAGCCGGAGCCAGGCGTACGAGCGCCCGTCGTTGTTTCCCCTTCTACTGTATACACGATTCCGGGCCCTCATGAGGCCTTAATTCTTGGTCCATAATCGCTCGCGAAAGACCGAAACCACCAGGTGAGGAGTAGCGAGATGGCCTATGTACTCGGGTTCGACGAGGTCGATCGGACGCAGGTCTCGATCGTCGGCGGTAAGGGTGCGAACCTCGGTGAGTTGTCGCGAATCGACGGTGTCGAGGTACCGGACGGCTTCTGTGTGACGACGGAGGCCTTCGCGCGCATGGTGGCGGGGGCGTCGTCGCTCGACGATCGGCTCGACGAGTTGTCGCGCCTCGAGCCGGGGGATCGGGCGACGATTTCCGTGCTGAGCGAACAGTTGCGACGCACGGTCGAGGAGTTGGTCGTTCCCGAGGAGATAGCGGACGCGATCCTCGCCGCGCATGCTCGCCTCGGAATCGACGGCGCCTATGCCGTGCGGTCCAGTGCGACGGCCGAGGACCTGCCCACCGCGTCGTTCGCCGGTCAGCAGGACACCTTTCTCAATGTCGTGGGAGCGGAGGCGATCCTCGAGCACGTGCGCCGGTGCTGGGCTTCGCTGTTCACCGAGCGGGCCGTCACCTATCGACTCCGAAACGGCTTCGACCAGAAGAAGATTCAGATGAGCGTCGTCGTGCAGCGGATGGTGTTCGCGCGGGCCGCCGGCATTCTGATGACGGCCGATCCTGTCACCTCCGACCGGACCGTGGTGTCCATCGACGCCGGTTTCGGTCTCGGCGAGGCTCTCGTATCAGGTCTCGTCAACGCCGACGTCTACCAAATTCGCGACGACCGCATCACCGGCAAGGCGATCGCCACCAAGAAGATCGCCGTAGAGCCGGTGCCGACGGGCGGAACACAGGTCAGCGAGATCGCGCGGGAGCGCCGAAACGAGCCGGTGCTCTCCGATGACGAGGTGCTGCGCCTCGCACATCTCGGCCGCCGCGTCGAAGCACATTTCGGCAGCCCCCAGGACATCGAATGGTGTTCGGACGGTGATGGTTTTCGGATCGTGCAGAGCAGGCCGATCACCACCCTGTTCCCGATCCCCGTCGCCGCCGACGGGGAGAACCACGTCTATGTGTCGGTCGGCCATCAGCAGATGATGACCGATGCGATGAAGCCGCTGGGGATCTCGGTGTGGCAGCTGACGAGCAATGCGCCGATGCGCGACGCGGGCGGCCGCTTGTTCGTCGACGTCACCGCGATGATGTCCGCACCCACGAAAGGCGCCGCCTTGGTAGCGGGCCTCGGTAAATCCGACCCGTTGATGGGCGACGCGCTGCGGACAGTGCTGGAGCGCGGTGATTTCGTTCGTCAAGTGCCAGAGGAGGATTCCGGCGCACCAGCCGCCCCGTTCGGCATCGCTGCCGACCCGGTCGAGACCGATCCTGACATCGTCACCGAACTGATCGCGGAGAGCGAGGCTTCTCTCACGGCGTTGAAAGGCGAGATCGGAAACCTGTCCGGACCGGCGCTGCTCGACTTCATCCGATCCGATATCCAGGCGGAACTGCGCCGGGTCCTGTTCGCGCCCCAAGGTTTACAGGTGATCATGGCCGCGATGGACGCCACGGAGTGGCTCAACGATCGGCTGCGAGAATGGCTGGGCGAGAAGAACGCCGCCGATGCCCTCACCCAGTCGGTTCCCGGGAACGTGACATCGGAAATGGGTCTGGCGCTGCTGGACGTCGCCGATGTGATCCGACCGCACCCGGAGGTAGTGGCGTACCTGGAGCGGATCGAGGACGACGACTTCCTGGTCGGTCTGGCCGATTACCCGGGCGGCGACGAAACGAGAGCCACGATCGAGGACTTCCTCGTCGAGTACGGCATGCGCTGCGCCGGCGAAATCGACATCACCAGGCCGCGATGGAGCGAGAGCCCTGCCACGTTGGTGTCGACAATCCTCGGCAATATCAAAAACTTCGGGCCCGGCGCGGGTAGGCAGCGCTTCGAGGACGGCCTACGCGATGCGCAGCAGAAGCAACAACAGATTCTGCAACGACTACGGGCTCTCCCCGATGGGGAGCAGAAAGCCGTCGAGACCGAGCAGATGATCGAGCGCGTGCGCACCTTCTCCGGCTATCGGGAGTACCCGAAGTACGGCATGGTCAGTCGCTACTTCGTCTACAAGCAGGCACTGCTGCGCGAGGCCGAACAGCTGGTGGAGTCCGGTGTGGTTCGCGAGTCCGACGACATCTTCTTCCTGAGATTCGACGAGCTGCACGAGGTGGTTCGCACGCACCGAGCCGATCAGAAACTCGTCGACGCACGAAAAGACGCGTTTCGCTCCTACCAGTCGCTCACCGCGCCGCGCGTGCTCACCTCCGACGGAGAAGCGCTCACCGGCGCGTATCGACGCGAGGACCTGCCCACCGACGCGCTGCCCGGCTTGGCGGTCTCGGCCGGGACGATCGAAGGCCGCGCCCGCGTGATCTCCGACATCGCGCAGGCCGACCTCGATTCGGGCGACATCCTGGTCACCGCCTACACCGATCCGAGCTGGACCCCACTGTTCGTCGGGATCGCAGGGCTGGTCACCGAGGTGGGCGGCCTGATGACCCACGGTGCCGTGATCGCCCGCGAATACGGCCTGCCCGCCGTGGTCGGCGTGGAACATGCCACCGAGCTGATCCGCGACGGGCAGCGTATCCGGGTGAACGGCACCGACGGCTACGTCGAGATCCTGTCGCAGCCGTAGTCAACGGTTTCGGGCCGGGCCGACGGCCGACATATCGATTGCTGGGACCTTGGAAGGATGGTGAACGCGGTGTGGCAGCGATCAGTTGCTCGGCGATCGTCGTGCTGTCGGGCGGGCTGATTCGATGCGGGCGGCGAGCTCGACCAGATCGGCCGCGGGGCCGGTGGGTGGGGTGCGGCGGTGCCAGATGGCGCGGAATTTCCGCGTCAGGACTATCGAGTCGGCCAGGTCCACCTCGTGCAGGGTGCCCGCACGTAGTTCGTGGGCAACGATCAGACGGCTGACGACCGCGGGAGCGAGGCCGCTGCGGGTGGTCGCGAGAATCGCCGCGGCGGAACCGAGTTCGGCGGCGGGTCGTGCGGGGGTGCCGTGAATCTCGAGTGCCGCCCAGACCGTGTCCCTGGTTCCGGAACCCTTCTCGCGCCACACCAGTGGCGTATCGGCGAGCTCGCGTGGGCTCACCGGCCTACCGCGAGTAGCCCACGGTTGGGTCGGCGCGACAACGACAACGAGCTCGTCGGCCACGAGTACCCGGCTACCCAATCCCGAGGGCGCCTGCGGTCCCTCGACGAACCCGAGCGCGACTTCGCGATCGCGAACCGCCGTGGTCACCTGGTGAGAATTCGCCACATCCAGTTCGACGGCGAGCTCGGGTCGAAGCTTGCGCAAGGCCGCCAGCCACTGCGGGATCCGGTGGTCGGCAATGGTCTTCGAGGCGATCACATGCAGTTGCGGTGACAGCTCGCGGTGCAGGTTCGCGACGCCGTCCATCAAGGCACGGCTCGCGGCCAGCACCGGCCGACCCAGTTCGACCACGGCCGAACCGGCATCGGTCAAGGCCGAACCGGTGGGTCCGCGATCGAGCAGCCGCAGATGCAGTCGCCGTTCCAACGCGCTGATGCGCATGCCGACCGCGGGTTGGCTGATGCCGTGTCGGCGCGCGGCGGCGCCGAGGCTGCCCAGTTCGGCCACCGACACCAGCAGATCGAGGACCTCCAGATCAGGAGTCCCCGGCGGCAAGCTCATAAGGAAACCTTACGAGGTGGTGGAAATCGGGGGCTACTCGGCGGTGGGCGCTCGCACGAGGATCAGCAGTACCGCAAGTCGCGGTTCAGCACAGCTGAGGAGAACAACGTGACGTTTGTGATCGGCGCCGCCTGCGTGGACATCCTGGATCGGGCCTGCATCGAGGAGTGCCCGATCGACTGCATCTTCATCGGCGATCGGATGGCCTACATCCAACCCGACGAGTGCATCGACTGCGGCGCGTGCGAACCTGCCTGCCCGGTCGAAGCCATCTACTACGAAGACGATCTGCCGCCGGGCCAAGAACAGTTCATCACCGAAAACGCCCGCTTCTTCCACGAACCGCTGCCCGGGAGAGTCGAGCCACTCGGTCAGCCGGGCGGCGCGACATCGGTCGGTGTCCTCGGCGTCGATACGGCCTTTGTGCAGGCGTTCGAGGCGTAGTTCTCGAATCGAGGCGGTAAATCCCGCAGGTCGGCGTAGATGTACGCCAGAATGTCGCTATGCGGACATTCGCCAAGATGGTGCACGCCGTCACTGCCGGAGTTCTGATCGTCGTGGCTGGTCACGGTGTTGCCGATGCCGCACCCTCCGGGAGTGCTGACAGTCTGCTGCCGTGGCCGGCCGCGGGGCCGGACGGTGTGCACGCGTCGGGTGCGGCGTTGGCGGAAGGGCTCACCGGGATGGTGGTGTGGTCGCGCGAGGCGAACACCCCGGTCCCGATCGCCAGTATCGCGAAGGTGATGACGGCGGTGGTCGTGATCCTCAGCGGTGACCTGGAACGGCCGGTGACGGTGCCGCAGGAAGCCGGGGCCTACTGCGCCAGGGAGAACGGCAGCACCGCGGGGTTGGTTGCCGGCGAGGTGCTCACCGCGCGCCAACTGCTGTACGCGCTGCTGCTGCCGTCCGGCTGCGACGCGGCCTACACCGTCGCCGAGTCGTTCGGGCCCGGTCAGGGCGGTTTCCTGGCCAGGATGAACGACACCGCGCGGGTCATGGGTTTGGCGGGAACACATTTCAGCGACCCGGCCGGCATGCCGTATCCCACTGACCACTCCACCTATTCGACACCGGCAAATCTCGTGGCGCTGGGTGTGCGGGCGATGAACCTGCCGCTGTTCCGGGAGATCGTCGGTGCGAGGAACTTTCACGTTCCGGCCGGTCCTGCCAACCGTGAGCACCACTGGGAAACCACGAACCGCATGCTCGACGAATATCCCGGCACCATCGGGATCAAGACCGGCAACACCGACGCCGCGGGTCACTGCTTGATGTTCGAGACGGTTCGTGCGGGCATCCCGCTGATCGGTGTGGTGCTGCACAGCTCGGACCACAGCAGCGCAGCGGCCAGGCAGGACGCCGAGCGCATGCTGAACTGGGCCTACGACCCGATCCTGCGAGTTCTGCAGCCGATCGGAGGCTGACAACCGGCGCGATCCGAGCGCAACGCCTAGCATTCGGGATGTGCGCGGTGGCAGATGGTTTCGGGTCCTCGTTTGCCTGATCGTGCTCGGCAGTACCAGTGGCTGCGTGGGCGCGGTGGACCGGGCCGATTTCGAGGATCAGCTCCGATCGCGCGGCGGCGGTTTGGTGAGTGCGTTGCCGCAGGAGGCCATCGCGGCGCTCATCCAGCGAACCGGCGCCACCGACGTCGAAGCGAACCTCATCATCCTCACTCCGCCGAACTCGACCCAGTTCCGCCTGACCTTGAACGATCAACCCGCCCAGATATCGCGGTTCATGGCCGACGACGTAGTGCTGGCCGCCCGGGCGCCCACCGTCCGCCTGCGTGTTCGGCCACCTGATCGTTCGCGGCAACTCGACGACTATTCCTTCACCCTCGGGGAATTGAGCGCACCACGCCCGGTCCGGGTTTCCGCCTTCGACGACCTCGACGGCGAGGATTTCACCGTCACCGAGGTGCCCGGGCTGTCGCGCGTAGAAGAGATCGTCGACACTGCCCTCGCCCGCAGCGAGCTGCCCGACGGCCAGGTCACCATCATCGTGGTGTGTCGTTTCGGCCGCGAGATCCGCATCGTCGCCAACGTCTTGTCGCCGCGCTCGGAGATGGTCGTCGAATTCGACCGCACCGGCACCTTCCTCCGAGCACAGCAGGTGTAGCGCATGCGACGCATACTGGTAGCAGCGATTTCCCTCGTCAGCGCCGCCGCTTTTCTGACGATTATTGTTGCCGTCGCCGTCTGGCCGGGCGAAGCGAAACTCACCGCACCGCTGTTCTGTTCGTCTCCGGCCACCGAGCCCGTGGTCGTGTCCGACACCTTCCACGACTCCGAAGGAACCTCGACCAACTACACGCTGTACTGCGTCAGTGACCGCGGCGTCCTCACCGACGAGGGCTTCGCACTACCGATGCTGGTGCTCTTCGCCGCACACGTCGTGATCTTGGGAGCCCTGCTCCTGCTCACCGCGCTGCTCGGCCGCCTCGGGCACCGACCCGACCGATCGGACGGGCCATTCGAGCGCGTGCAGGACAGCTGACAGTCAACTCAGATCTTCGTCGTCGTCTTCGAGATCGACCTGCAGATCCACCGAGAAGTTGCCGATAGACAGTGGATTGCCCGACTCGGTCATCGTCAGCTTCTCGGTGCCGAGGCCGATTCGGTGCAGGAAGACCGTGGTGACGGTGGCGGCGGCTCGTGCCTGGTCGCGTTCGGTCGGCCACATCCGCGTGGAGCTGCCGTCGCCACAGTCCACGAAGCCGAGCTCGTCGAGGTGTGGGCGGGTGGATTCGGTGGTGAAGGCGCGGAGGCGGATCTCGGTCGGGGACAACTCGAGTTGGGCGTAGCGGTCCGGTGTCTTGTCGCGGTCGAAGAAGTGCAGCACGAGGGGTTCGGGGCCGGGGCCGAGTGCGCGCATGGCGAGGTGAACGCTGCGCAGCAAATCGGTCAGTAGGCCACGCAAGTGGCCGAGGGTGTAGACGCTCCAGATCTCGGCGCCGCGGCCGCCCGAACCGGTCGGCGAGGCGGACCACGTGGAGCTGACCTCGTAATCGTCGGCGCTGTTGTACTCGATATCGTGCTCGTCGGTCGGAATCCGGTCGTCCGCGTCGACGAATTCGGGGTAGTGGTACTGGGTCTTCCAGTGCCACCACCTGCTGTTGGCGTCGGAGTCGGTGGACTCGACCCGCACGGACAAGCCTCCCCAATCGGAGAGCTCGAGCGTGCGCAGGCTTTCGCCGTCGACCCAGCCGACATCGAGATCCGACAGACCGCCGAACCAGGTGGGCGGACCCCACGTCGCCACCGCGAGGTCCAGGTAGCGGCGGAACTGTTCTGCCTCGATCGTCGCGACAGCGATGGACAGCTGCATCCGCTGCTCGCTCTCGCCATACGGATCGTGGTCGTCGCGGATTCGGCCACCGGAGGGCGTGTGCGGGATGTCGACCGCGCCGTCGCTGAGCAGCGTCCATCCCGCGGTGCGGCACACGTGTTCGACGTCGGCTCGGACGAACGTGCGGAAGTCGCTCGCACGCAACTGCGTCAGCAAGTCGGCGAAACGTCCATCGGGCATGGTGTCCATACCCGAGCACGTTAACGATGACCACCGACACGAAGCCGTCCCGAAGATTGCGCATCGGCCTTCGGAAGCTGTTGCCGCGCTTGACTATCCGGACCTTCTGCCGGTGAAGGTCTCAGCCGATCGCGGGTACCTGCTCAGCGGGCACCGGCGCAGGCGGCGGGGTGCCGTCACCGAAGGGGCGCCCACCCAGCTCCTCGCGATGGTGCGGGGTGAGCCAGTTCGACAGGTCCGGTCCCGCGGGGACGATTCCGGTGGGATTGATATCGCGGTGCACCACGTAGTAGTGCTCCTTGATCTGCCCGAAGTCGATGGTGTCACCGAAGCCGGGGGTCTGGAACAGGTCGCGGGCATACGCCCACAGCACCGGCATCTCGCTGAGTTTGGTGCGGTTGCACTTGAAATGGCCGTGATAGACGGGATCGAAACGGGCCAGCGTGGTGAACAGTCGCACGTCGGCCTCGGTGATCGTGTCACCGACCAGGTAGCGCTGAGTGCTCAGTCGATCGGCAATCCGGTCGAGGGCGGCGAAGAGTCGAGCGTAGGCGGCGTCGTAGGCGTCCTGATCGCCGGCGAAGCCACAGCGGTAGACGCCATTGTTGATGTCGCGGAACACGTCCCGGTTGATCTCGTCGATCTGCGCGCGCAGCGGTTCGGGATACAATTGCGGTGCGCCCGGCCGGTGATACGCGGTCCATTCGGTGGAGAAGTCGAGGGTCATCTGTGCGTAGTCGTTGGTGACGACCTGCCCGGTCGCGATCTCGACGACGGCGGGCACGGTGATCCCACGCGGATAGTCCGGGAACCGGGCCAGATAGGCGTCGCGCAGGTGGTGGATCCCGAGGACCGGATCGATTTCGCCCGGATCCAGATCGAAGGTCCAGCTGAGCTTGTCGTGGGTGGGCCCACACAGGCCCAGTGACAGCACCGGTTCGAGCCCGAGCAGCCGCCGCACGATCAGCGTGCGATTTGCCCACGGACAGGCCCTGGCCGCCACGAGTCGATAGCGGCCTGCTTCGACGGGGTATCCATCACCTCCGTCGGCGGTGATCCGCGTGGTGATGTAGTTGGTGTCGCGACGAAACTCGCCCGCCTCGACGTAGGTGCCCGCATCGGCATCGCTCACCGTCCCAGTCTCGCACACCCACGCGCTGGGCGAGTCGACCATTGTCCGCGACAGCGACTGCGTTCTTGTGCGGTCGTGCTCCGCTCGACGGCCGACGTGTTCATGGCGCGAACTCTGGGGGAAATCGCGGTGCGTACCTCATCGAACTGCCGCACGGTAGGTCCGGAAAGTGCGCGGGACGAAGACGAGAAGTCGGCAGGTGGCATAGGGGATTCTTCTGGCGTCGCGGCAAACTCGGTTCGTGATCGTGATCGGTCCTGCCGAGGACGTGACCGACGTCCGGCTCGCATGCGGAGGAACCCGCCAGTAACCTGTGGCCCGTGATACCGATGGGCAAAGCGCCGGGCGGGGCGGCGCGACCACGCATCGCTCTGACCGCAGTCGCTGTAGTGGTGTTCGTGACGTTCCTCGACACCACGGTCGTGAGTGTGGCGCTGGGGGACATCCGGCGCGATCTGAGTGCCGACGTGACGATGTTGCAGTGGGTGGTCAACGCCTACACCGTGGTGTTCGCCGGGTTGATGTTGGCGGGTGGCTCGCTGGGGGACCGGTGGGGACGCAAGCGGGTGATGATCGTCGGTTTGGTGATCTTCTGCGCCGGTTCGGTGGTCTCCGCGCTCGCGAGCAGTGTCGCGGTGCTCATCGCGGGCCGCGCGATCATGGGACTGGGCGCCGCGGCGTCGGAACCGGGAACGCTGTCGGTGCTCCGCCATGTCTTTCCGGACGATCGGGCTCGCGCCAAGGCGATCGGTGTGTGGGCGGCGGTATCGGGGCTGGCGTTGGCGGCGGGACCGGTGCTGGGCGGCGTGCTGGTCCACGCCTACGGGTGGCGCTCGATCTTCTGGTTCAACCTCGTGATCGCGGCGGTGGCGCTCGTCGTCGCGTTGTGGTCGGTGCCGGAAAGCGCCGACCCGAGTCCGGATCCCATCGACTGGGCCGGCGCGGTGCTCGGCGCGACAGCGTTCGGGTCGGTGATCTACGCCGCGATCTCCGGTCAGGATCGGGGCTACACCTCGCCGTCGGTGCTCGCGTTCTTCGCGATAGGTGCGCTCGCGTTCGTCGGGTTCATCGCCGTCGAAACACGAGCGCGCGCACCCATGCTCGACCTGCACTACCTGCGCTTTCCTGCCGTGCGCAGCGCATTGCTCGTGGCCTTCGCCGTCTATTTCGGCATCTTCTCGATCTTCTTCTTCACCGCGCTGTATCTGCAAGTGATGCAGTCGTATTCGGGTGCGCGCACGGCCACGGTCTTCGCGCCGATGGCCGCCGCGATTGTGATCGGTTCGCTGCTCGCGGGACTTTGGGTAGCGAGGCGAGGTGCGCTGACCCCGATGATTCTCGGCTGTGTGATCGGCGCGGGCGGGATCTTGCTGACTCGCCACATGCTGTCCGGGGAAATCCACGATCCGTCGCTGTCGGCCGCGATGGCGGTGGCGGGCTTCGGCTTCGGGATCGCGGTGGTGCCGTTGACGTCGGCCGTGATGTCGGGCGTTCCGGCCGAACACTCGGGAATGGCTGCCGCGGTGACCAATACGATGCGCCAGGTCGGCTCGGCGTTCGGTGTCGCGGTCCTCGGCGCGCTGGTGAGCGGATTCCTGTCCTCGGACCTGAAGGCGCGGATGAACGAACTGGGTTTGCCGACCTCGCTGCAGCCCGACGCCATCCAAGCGGTGGAACTCGGGAAGATTCCTGAGGGCGTCGACATCGGCCCGTACCTGAAGTACCTGTCGAAGGTTTCCGAGGTGCTCAACGCGGGCAAGGCGGCCTTCCATCACGGACTCGACGTGGCGCTGCTCGTTTCGGCGCTGATGATTCTCGCCGCCGCGGCATTCACCGCCATCGACGCGGCACGTCACCGTGCGGACATCACCTGATTCATCGGCACGAATTGCCTACCCGCAGAGGCTGTTCCGAGCGGTTCCGGCCGACGCTCAGTGCGTCGGCCGGAACCAGCTTCAGGCGCTGACCGAGGCTGTCACTTCACGAGTCAGTCGTGAGGACCAGGGGCACCAGAAACATCCGGGAAGGAAGGCGCCGCACGCCTCGTCGAGGTAGTCCTCGGTGTACTGGATGCTCGAATCGCAGACCTCGATCGCCATGGTGAAGAACGTGATGGTGTCGGGGTCGAGGTGGAAGTTCCACTCCGGGTTGTAGCTCTGCTTGGTCTTGCGGAGCTTGCCCATGACGTGGGTGGACATCGTTTCCTCGCCGGAGAGGATCCGACGTGCCTCGGAGATCCGCTGTTCGTTGTTGAGCTGGAAAATGAATTCTTTTCCGCTGTAGTCGGTGAATGCAAAGAGCGCCATGACATTTCCCCTTTGTCGATACGTTCGAGAGAGCGGGAGTCGAGCGTGTTGCGACGCCGAGTGTATCGGCCGAATCGAGCGCGCGTGAGCGCATTTGCGGATGAAAGCTGTTGGCAAACAACAGGTTTAGGGAAGCAGTCGGTTTCTGTCCGCGAAACGGGGCAACGGGGGAGTGCTCATCGGCGCGTCCCTGAGGCGAGTTCGTCTCGACGCGGTGACTGCCGCCCCGAATCCGCCTTCGCCGAGGTGATCAACTCCCGGACCGCCATCGCACCGCGCGCGACAGCGCCCGCGACCCGCCCGTCCGCGCCGATCAACACGGCCGACGGCGTACCCCGAACCCGGTAGCGCAGGGCCGCCTCATTGCCCTGCTGCACCAGCACCGCGATGTCGCCCACTTCCTGCGCGCGGCCCCAGGCGGCATGTTCGGTGAGATCACCGTTGCCGACCAGTACGACCGTCAGAATCTCCCGGACCCGCGATTGCCACCGCGGCAACTCACGAGCCAGCGCCGCGCACATCTCGCAGCCGGGATGGACGAACACCAGCAGTACTGCCTTGCCGGGCGCCAGGAGCGACTCCAAGCTGATCCGCCCACCCTCGACAGCCAGCAACTCGAACTCGGGTGCCACCGCACCGACCGGCAGACCCTCGGCCCCGAGCGTCGACAGCGCCTGTTCGTCGACCCGCCGACCTAGCGTGCGCAACTCCCCGAGCGTCCAGAGCAGCACCACCGCCAAGATCACGATCAGTGCCAGCCCTGCAGTGGCCTCGGCGGGCAAACCCGCCGGGACCTGCGGATACCGCAGCGCCCCCACGGTGACCAGGGCGGCGAGTGCCATCAACAGTCCGTTGCGCACCAGTGTCGCGGTCCCGATCGGCCCCGCGCTCGCCGCACCGAAGCAGGAGCAGTTCGGATGCTCACCCCGCAGCAGCAACCGCACGATCGCCGCAGTGAATCCGGCGAGCAGCAACAACGCCACGCCACCCGCTACCCCCGCCGTCCACGGCAACAGCACCCCGGCTGCCACCAGTCCTTCGGCTACCGGTAATCCGATCGCCACGATGGGAACCCACCTGATGGGTATCCCGAAATCCGCCACCGCCTTCCGTGTCGCGGGCCCGTCCGCCAACTTCCCCCACGTCGACAGTCCGAAGGCCCCAGCCAGTACCAATCGCGAACCCCACACTCCGTATTCGATCAGCATTCCGGCACCATCCCACAGACGAAGCGGTCTGAAATATGATTTGCTGGAACAGCTTTCGCCGCGGCTCGCGCGTGCTACCGGGCGGGGCCGTCCAGGCGTCGTTTGGACAGATCGACGCGGCCGGGCAGGACCATCAGTAGATCCTTCTTGACCTCGACCCTGCGCGTCGCGGCCCGAACCACCCGTGTTCCCGTCGCCAGATCGTGGACGGCTCGACGACCGTTCGCGGTCACCATCGCGAGCACGCAGCTGACCGCGAATATGCCGAATCCGCTCAGCGCCAACGCATTCAACACCGACGAGTCAGGGTTGCCGCCCGAGACCGACATGAGGAAGAACGGCAGGAAGATGATCAGCATCCGGACGACTGCCTGACGCAGGCCGAGTCCAGGTCGAGCCCAGGTATCGGCGGGCACGACCTGTAGCCCGAGTAAGCCTTTGCCGAGCGTCTGTCCGTCGCGGCGAACCAGGAGGAAGACCTCGAGCCCGATGTAGGCGGCGAAATAGCACAACCAGGCACCGACGCTGTAAACAAGGTTTTCGTGCGTCTCGCCGATCGCCATCGCAGTGAGGACCAATGGCAGGCTCATCGGCACGGCGATGAGAAAGGTGAGCGCCAAGCAGACCGCGAGGTCGATGAGTCTCGCGGCCAGTCGGCGAAGGACCGGAGCGGCTTGATACGGCATCTGACCTCACAGCGAACCGATGGTCGTTGATCCTGTTCGGCCGCTTGCGCTTTCACAGTGGCCGCCCGACCAAGGCTAGCGACTCCGCGTGGTGTGAAGCGTCGAACTCACGATCCGCCGACCGGGCCGGCTACTCCGAGCAGGGTCGTTTGCACCTGTAGGAGGTGGTCGATGTCGCCTTCGGTGTCGGCGACGGCGTTGCTGTAGAGGAAGCTCTCGCCGAGGCGGACCAGGGCGAAGGCCAGGGTCGTTCGGTCGATCGGGGGGCGGTATCCGTCCTGTTCTTGGGCGCGCTGGATGAGTCGCTCGACCAGTGCGACGCTGCCGCGGTGCACCGGTCCGTCGGCCTGCGTGACCAGGCGAAGGGCCGCCGGTGATTCGTTCTGGAGGTAGGTGCGCAGTGCCGGGTCGGCTGCCAGGCGGCGCAGTATTCGATCGAAGACTTCGGAGATGCGGTGGGCGCCTCGGCTGTCGCAGTCGCTGTCGATCGCGGTGAGCAGGCGTTCGAACTGACGGGCTATGGCGATGCCGAGCAGGTCTTCTCTGGTGCCGAATCGGCGGTAGATGGTGGTGCGGCTGATTCCGAGTTCCGTTGCTACGGCGTGTAATTCCAGACGTTCACCGCGAAGGAAGATGCGGATCGCGGTGTCGAGCACATCATTGGGGGGCGCGGTGGGGGACAGGAGCGGAGCTGACTGGGTATCGCGGGGCCGCGCTGCATCGCCAGGCGCGGTCGGCTCATCGGGCAGGAATGGTTCTGCGTGGGGCGCTGAGCCTGCATCGACCCCGCGCACGGCGGCCGGATCGAGATGGCGCATCGCCGCGACGATGATCGAGACCGTCAGGTTCGCGGCCGCGGTGAAATCGAGGTGCTGGGCCAGCGCTTGCTGGACTCCGCGCACCCCGATGTCGGCGATCGCCGCCGCACAGAAATCGGCACTGGCACCCCATTGCAGGTCGGCGCCACCGTATTCGTGCCGGATCAGTTCGGCGACGGTGTCGGCGACCGACTGGATCGTGGCGGTCCGCACTTCGTGTGACCGTCCCGCCGTCGGAGCGCCGAAGAGGATGTGGAAGCCCTCGGCGCGGGTGGCGGCGAAGTCGAACAGCGCGCGCGTTGTCGTCGCGATGTGCCGGTCGAGATCGAAACCCTGTGCGCGCCGGTAGCTTTCCCGCATCCACTCCAGCAGGCTCGCCGCCTCACGGCGCACACACGCGTCGAAGAGCTGCTCCTTGGTTCCGAAGTGCGCGTACAGCGTCGGTTTGGAGGTTTCGGCCGCGGTGGCCAGTTGCTCCATGGTGACGTTGTCGAAGCCGTGCGCGGCGAATACCGAGAGCACTCCGTCGAGCAGCGTGTCGTCGGATGGCCGCACCGCCGTGGAACGGCGGCGCGGCCGGTCGACGGCCGACTCCGAATCGGGCCTGGTCATGATGCAGCAGACTACCGTCAGCCGTTGCGCGGGTGGGCGAAGCAGTTGACCGGCACGCGGTTGGCCGGATCCAGCGCGTTGAGAATGTGCTGCGCCACAACCGGATCCGAGGCGGCGCCGGCATGTTCGAAGATCGCCAGTGGGCACTGGTCCTGCACGACGATATTGGTGACGTTCGGGGCGATCGGTCCCATGCCGCTGGTATGCGGAGCGACCACCTGATCCCAGCGGGTCATGATGAAGGTGTAGTCGATGTCGGCGGGGTAGGCGTCACCGGAGTTCACCGCGTCGAGGTAGTCGGAGCCGCTCGTCATCTGCAGGCTCGCGCCGAATCCGAATGCCTCGGAACGGAGTTGGAGGTCATCCCATACTCCGAGCAGGTCGAGAGCGCGGGCGATCAGCGCCTGACCGCCGGCTCTGGTGCCGTCGTTGAGCGGGGTCAGGTTCACCGACTTGGCGACCTTGGCCGCTCCGCCCAGGTACTTGATGTACCACCGCGGCATCACGGTGCCTTCCGAGTGGCCGACGAGGTCGACCTTCTGCGCCCCGGTAGCGGCCAGCACGCGATCCACGAACGGCGCGAGCTCCTGGGCTGAGGATTCCCGCATCGACTTGGTGCCCGGAATCAGGTTCAACGGCGCCGGTGCGGCCGGGTCGAGGCCGTAGTTCAGGGCGAACACGCAGTAGCCGTTGTTCGCCAGCAGCGGCGCGATGGTCGTCCAGTTGGCGGCCATCGTCGCGGTGAGGCCGTGCACCAGCACCACCGGTTCCGGATGTTCGGCGCTCGGGCGGCAGTTCCAATCGTTGGCTCCGGGCGGGGAAGCCCGGTCGACGAAGTGGACGATTCCGGGAATCAGCCCGTACGGGACGGGGTACTGCGGGGCGGCCTGGGCGGTGGCGGGCGCACCGGCAGCGGCGACGCCGGCCAGTGTCGCGGCCAGGATCAGCCGTTTCATGACGCCGGGGCGTCGGCGGTCGGTGGTTCGGGCGGGAGAAGACATGAGCACTCCTAGGACATCGTTGTACTGCCACAAGTTCTAGCACTGCGTTACTGCAAGTAAAGCCAGATCGAGCAAAACTCTCGTAATTGCTTCAAATCGGTTGACATGACGGCGGGTCTGATGGAACGTCTATTCATATTCGTTCCACTTGAGGAGTCGTCTGACGTGTGCCCGGCATCCACGCACAACATCGGCAGTGCTGCCGAACTGACCATCGACCGCGTCCACTTGCGCGAGTGGCTGATCTCGCTCGGTCTGCGGTGTGCGGGCCCGGTGAAGGTCGCTCGCATCGGTGTGGGCAATTCCAACTTGACGTTCCTGGTCACCGACACCGCCGACCGCCGCTGGGTGCTGCGCCGACCGCCGCTGGGCGAGCTGCTCGCCTCGGCCCACGACGTTGTCCGCGAGGCGCGGATCATGGGTGCCTTGTTCGATACCGATGTGCCGGTGCCGCAGATTCTCGCGGTGGGTGCTCAGGACGGTGTCCCGATGGTCTTGCTCGAGCATGTCGAGGGTCAGGTCATCGAGAACATGGCCGTCGCGCTGGAGCTCACGCCCCATCAGCGCCGTGCCACCGCATTGGCGTTGGTCCGCGCACTCGCGCAGGTCCACGCTGTCGACCTCACCGCCACCGGACTGACCGACCTGGCCGGACATCGCCCCTATGCCGAACGCCAGATCCGCCGCTGGTCCAGGCAATGGGAACAGTCCCGAACCCGGGATCTCCCGCTGGTGGATCAGCTCACCGATCGGCTGACCACGGCGATCCCCGAACAGCGGGAACGGACGTTGGTGCACGGCGACTTCCACCTGCGCAACATGATCATCGCGCCCGGCGACGGTTCGATCACCGCGGTCCTGGACTGGGAGTTGTGCACTCTCGGCGACCCACTCGCCGACCTCGGCAGTCTGCTCGCCTATTGGACGGAACCGGGCGAACCCGGGGTCGCGGGGTTCGAGATGACCACGCTGCCCGGGTTCCCCAGCAGACAGGAACTCGTCGACGAATACCTCGACCACGCCGGACGTGATCCCGCGGCACTGGCCTTCTGGCACGCGCTCGGGCTCTGGAAGCTGGCGATCATCGCCGAAGGCGTGCGTCGCCGAACCCTCGACAACCCGGACAACAGCACCCATGCCGGGGCTCCGACGACCGAACAGATCGACCATCTCGTCGACCTCGCCGACGTGGTGGCCACCGCTACCGGCATGTGACCACCAGCGCAGAAAGTGAACAACGACAATGCAATTGGCTCTGACCGGCGACGAGATCGCCTTCCGCAATCACCTGCGGTCCCTGTATCGCAACGAAATCCCACCCGAGATCCGCGATGGCGTGCGGGAAGGGCGCGAGCTCAGCCGCGAGGCGCTCGTCACCACCCAGCGCATCCTCGACGCAAACCGCATCGCGGTGCCGAACTGGCCGCAACAGTGGGGTGGCCGGGACTGGACCCCGATTCAACGCCATCTCTGGCACGACGAGATGGCGCTCGCGTCGGTACCGGAACCGCTGACCTTCAATGTCGACATGATCGGCCCGGTCATCGCCCGGTTCGGAACCGAGCAACAGAAGGCCCGGTTCCTGCCACCCACCGCCAACCTCGACATCTGGTGGTGCCAGGGGTTTTCCGAGCCCGAAGCGGGCTCGGACCTGGCCTCCCTGCGCACCACCGCGACTCGCGACGGCAACGACTACGTCGTCAACGGACAGAAGATCTGGACCAGCATGGCCCAGTACGCGGATTGGATGTTCTGCCTCGTCCGCACCGACCCTGGTGCGGCCAAGAAGCAAGCGGGGATCTCGCTGTTGTTGATCCCGATGGACGCGGCCGGTGTCACGGTGCGGCCGATCGAGCTCATCGGTGGGAGCCGCGAGGTGAACGAGGTGTTCCTCGATGACGTCCGAGTGCCGGCCGAACATCTTGTCGGACAGGAGAATCAAGGCTGGACCTACGCGAAATACCTGCTCGGCAACGAGCGCACCGGCATGGCCGCGATCGGACGCACCAAGGTCCGGCTGTCCACGATCAAGGCGCGCGCCCGACTCACCAGGGTAGGCAAGGGCACACTGCTCGACGACCCGCTGTTCGCCGCGCGTCTCACCGAGCTCGAAAACGACACGCTCGCACTGGAATTGATCCAGATCGGAGCGATCGCCGGAGCGAAGGAAGACCGGACCGCGCAGACGGCATCGATTCTGAAACTCCGTGGCAGCCAACTCCAGCAGGCCGCCACCGAACTGATGATGGAGGTCGCGGGCCCGAGCGCGCTCCTGTCGGACCACAACCGATGGGCGGGCCGCAGCACCGCCGCCTACCTCAACTGCCGCAAGACATCCATCTACGGAGGATCGACCGAGGTGCAGCGCGGCATCATCGCCTCGACGATTCTCGGATTGTGAGCCCAGACCATGAATTTCGAACCGACCGCGGAACAAACGATGTTGCGCGACACTGTGAGCGACATCCTGGCCGACCCTGCGCCCGCGGCATCGGATGATCTGTGGGCCACCTTCGCCGACCTCGGGCTGCTCGGGCTGACCTTTCCCGAATCCGACGGTGGCCAGGGTGCGGGGCCGATCGAGGCGATGATCGTGATGTCGGAACTCGGCGCCTGCCCGGCCCGGATCCCGGTGCTCGACTGTGCCTACCTGCCGGGGAGTCTGCTGGTCGAGGCGGCCAGTCCTGCCCAGCGCCGCGAACTGCTGCCGAAAGTCGCGGCGGGGGACCTGCGGCTCGCGTTCGCACACGAGGAGCTGTGCTCGCGCTGGCCGCTGCGAAGCTTGTCTACGGCTGCGGTTCGGCGGGGCACTTCGTGGCGAGTGCGCGGGCGTAAGTCGCCCGTTCTCTACGGCGCCGAAGCGGACCTACTCGTTGTCAGCGCGACCGGGCCCGACGGTATCGGCCTGTTCCTCGTCGACCCCGCCGACGCGGGCGTGACCAGGCGTGGAAGTGCCACCCATGACGGTATGCGCGTGGCCGACATCGTCTTCGAACAGGCCGCCGCCGAGCCGTTGGCTGCGCTGGGCGCCGACTCGGCCATCGAAGCCGCCCAGGTCGCGGCCCAGGCCGCGCTGTGCGCCGAGGCGGTGGGCGCGATGACCGAGGCCTTGCGTATCACTGCCGAATATCTGTGCACCCGAAGACAGTTCGGCGTTCCCTTGCGTAGCTTCCAGGCGCTCACCCACCGTGCGGCCGACATGCACATCGCGGTTGCGCTCGCCCATGGCATGTCCGTCTACGCCTCGACGGCGTTGGCCGACGGCCTGATCGACCAGACGGTGGCCTCGCGGGCGAAACTGCGTGTCGGGCGATCGGCCCGGTTCGTCGGCCAAGAGGCTGTCCAACTGCACGGCGGCATCGGAATGACCGAGGAACACCCGATATCGCGTTACTTCGCGCGGCTCACCGCCATCGAACAGACGCTCGGAAACTCCGATGACCATCTGCGATTCCTGATGGACCGCGTCGCCGAGTACGACATGGTCGACCTGTGAAGCCCGCGGTCACCGGGCGACCGGTCGTCGCGGTCACCGGCGGCAAGGTGCGAGGCCGGACTGTCGACGGTGTCAGCGCGTTTCTCGGTGTGCCTTTCGCAGCTGCCCCGGTGGGGCGGGCTCGCTTCCGGGCACCGGCGCCAGTCGTGGGCTGGACGGGGATTCGAGAGGCGGACGCGCTCGGGCCGACGTGCCTGCAAGGCGCTTACCCGCCCGCTATCGAACAGATATTGGGCACATACCTGGTGGCGGGCACGGAATGCTTGAACGTGAACATCTGGACGCCCGACCCCGGCGGAGGCGGCCTGCCGGTCATGGTGTGGATCCACGGTGGTGCGTTCGTGCACGGGTCCAACGCGGTACCCGCGTACGACGGCACCGCCTTCGCCCGCGACGGGGTGGTGCTCGTGGCGATCAATTACCGGCTCGGCGCTGCGGGCTTCGCCGTGCTCGACGGGGCACCGGCCAATCGCGGCCTGCTCGATCAGCTGTTCGCGCTGGCATGGGTGCGTGAGAACGTGCGGGCGTTCGGCGGAGATCCCGACAATGTCACGGTCTTCGGCGAATCAGCGGGTGCGATGAGCGTCGCCTCGCTGCTGAGTTCGCCCGCCGCCACCGGGCTGTTCGCACGGGCGATCATGCAGAGCGGCAACGGCGGCGTCGCGGCGACCGTCGACGATGCTCGTTCGCTGAGTGGCGAACTCGCTGAGGCGTTGGGTGTGCCCGCGACCGCGGAAGCCTTCGCGGCAGTGTCACCTTCGGCGCTGCTGGCCGCGCAGGAGGCGGTCCGTGCGGCCTTCGCCCGCGATCCGAACCCGGCGCGCTGGGGCGAGTCGGTGCTGGTGGCAGGTGCCGGCATGAGCTTCTTTCCGGTAGTGGACGGCGATGTTCTTCCCGCGGTACCCGTCGAGGCGATCGCGGCGGGATCCGCCCGTGGAATCGCCCTGCTCGCGGGCTGCACCACCGAGGAGTTCCGGCTGTTCAGGGTGCCGACCGGACTCGGGGACGCGATCACCGCCGACGCACTACCGTTCGCGCTCGCACGGTTCGGCATCGGCGCTTCATCGATCAGGCCGTATGCCGCCAACCGTCCCGAGGCGACCGCGGGCGACCTGTTCGCGGCGATGGTGACCGACGCGGTATTCCGTGGTCCCACCAGAGAACTCGTCGAATCGCAGAGCGCTGTCGACACCCCGGCGTTCCTGTACGAGTTCGGGTGGCGGCGCGCGGATCTGGGTGCGATACACGGACTCGAGGTGCCGTTCGTCTTCGACACCTTGGCCGCGGCAACCAGGCTCACCGGCCCGAATCCGCCACAGCGGATCGCCGACGAAATGCACTCGGCCTGGATCGGTTTCGCCACCGATGGTGACCCGGGCTGGCCCCGCTACGCCGAGGACAAGCTGGTTATGACCTTCGACGAGCCCTCCTCGGAACTGGTCGGCAATCCGCGTGCCGAGGAAAACGCGGCGCGCCACCCAGGACGACAGGACTGACCATGGCAAATCTTTTCGATCCCGTCCGACGTCATGCCGATACCCACCCCGACACGGTGGCCATTCGCGGTGAAAGCTCCGTGCCCGGCGAACTCGCCGCGTGGACCTATCATCAATTGCGTTCGAGGAGTATCAATTACGCTGCGGCGCTGGTCGCGTCGGGGCTGCGGGTCGGTGATCGAGTTCTGCTCGTCGCACCGTCGGTGCCCGAATTCGTCGTCGCCTACCTGGGGATTCAGGTGGCCGGTGCCGTGGTGGTCCCGATCAACACGATGTCGACCCAGCACGAAGTCGACTACGTCCTCGACGACGCGGGCTGCGCGCTCGTCATCGCTTGGCACGCACTCGGTTTCGCCGCCTCGTCGGCGGCACAGGCGCGTGGCGTGCCCGTCTGGAACCTGTGCCCCGGCGCGGACGAAGGTCTCGCGTCGACGGAGGTTCGTGACCGTGACCCCGACGACACTGCGGCGATCCTCTATACATCGGGCACCACCGGTCGTCCCAAGGGCGCGCAACTGACCGTGTCGAATCTGCTGTCCGCGGGCGAGATCGGCGTCGCGTGCAGCCGTTCGACGCGGTCGGACCGCACGGGTACAGCTCTGCCGCTGTTCCACGTCTTCGGCCAGGCCTCGGTGATGATGACAACCTTCACCGCCGGTGGGTCGCTGTCGTTGCTCTCGCGATTCGACGCACAGGCCATGACGGCGATGTTGCGCCGCGATCGGCTCACCGTCATGGTCGGCGTACCGACCATGTGGAACGCGATGTTGCACACCGCGGGCGACGCCGACCCCGCCGACTTCGCCCAACTGCGGATCGCCGTCTCCGGTGGCGCGTCACTGCCCGCCGCGGTGACTCGGGAATTCCAGGCACGCTTCGGCTGCACCCTGCTCGAGGGGTACGGACTCACCGAGACCACGGCGATGGGCACCTTCACCGACATCGAGCGGGGTGCGAAGGTCGGGTATGTCGGCGGCGCGACACCGTTCACCCGGATCGAGGTCCGTGACGAGGCGGGCAACCCGTGCCCGCCGTCGACCGTCGGCGAGATATTCCTCCGCGGCGCGACGGTGATGAAGGGTTACTGGGAGCGACCGTCGGATACCGCCGACGTTCTCGATCACGAGGGCTGGTTGCGCACCGGAGACCTCGGTGCCGTCGACGCCGACGGTGACCTGCGCATCGTCGACCGGGCCAAGGACCTCATCATTCGTGGCGGTTACAACGTCTATCCGAGCGAGGTCGAGGAGATCCTGTTCGCGCATCCCGACGTCGTCGAGGTGGCCGTGATCGGTGTCCCGGACGATTACTACGGCGAGGAGGTCGCCGCGGTCGTCGTGCGCCGCGCGGAATCAGTGCTCGATGCCGCGGATGTGTCGGTGTGGGCGCGAGAACGGCTCTCCGCGTACAAGATCCCGCGCGTTATCCAGTTCGTCGACGCCTTGCCCAAGGGTGCCACGGGCAAGATCCTCAAGCGGGCCATCGACCGTGGAACCCTCGGTTGAATCGGCTCGCAGTAACAATGTTACTCTCTGTCGGCGCTGGTGTGACAGGCATCATGATCTGATTCTCCGGCGACCTGAGTCACTGCGGCGACGATGCCGGTCAGTGGTGTCGACTGAGAGGTTCTCGATGAAGCGACAGGATCTTCGACGGGTGCGGCCGCAGGCTGGGCGCATCGTCGCGGTGTTGGTCTTGGCTTGCGCCACGGCGGTGGCCGGCGTGGTGACGGATGCGGGTGAGGTCTCGGCCGAGCCGATGAACTCGTTCTACACGCCGCCGGACCAGATTCCGCAGGAACCGGGCGCGATCATCAAGACCGCGCCGATGACCTTGGTTCTGACTCCCCCGACCGAGCAGGGATGGCCGGGCCGGGCGCAGCACGTGATGTACACGACGAAGCTGCAGGACGGGTCCCCCGTCGCCGTGAGCGGGACCTACATCGAACCGACCGTTCCGTGGCAGGGAGCGGGCCCACGGCCGACGGTGGTGATCGGTCCCGGTACCTCGGGTCAGGGCGACCGTTGCGCGATGTCGATGGCGTTCTCGACAGGGATGACGGTATCCACCGAGCCGTTGGGGCTCTCGGCGAACCAAGAGCTGCCGTCGTCGGTGGTGTGGAGCGGGCTGGGCGCGCGAGTGCTGGTGACCGATTACGTCGGCCTCGGCACACCCGGCATCCACACCTACGCCAATCGGTTCGAGAGCGGACACGCCATTCTCGACGGAGTTCGGGCGGCCAACAACCTGGGCGGGGTCGGACCGGAGACACCGGTCGTGCTCTGGGGCTACTCCCAGGGCGGTGGCGCTACCGCGGCCGCCGCGGAGATGCAGCCCAGCTACGCGCCGGAACTGAACCTCAAAGGTACCTGGGCCGGTGGGCCGGTAGCCGACCTGCCCGCGATCCTGGAAAAGATCGATGGCGCGCTGATCGGCGGTGCGATCGGGTTCGCTGTCAACGGCATGCTCGCGCGCTACCCCGAGCTGCAGCGTGCGGTCGACAAGGTCATGAGCCCGGGCGGGCGCGCGATGCTCGATACGTTGAGCAACGCCTGCATCGTCGACTTGATCACCACCTATCCCTTCCTGAAGACCAACTCGCTGACCAACGATGGTCGCTCGCTCACCGAGCACCTCAGGGAAATGCCCGAAGCCGCACCGGTACTGGCCGAACTGCGCATCGGCAACTCCACCCCGGCCACGCCGGTCCTGATCACGAGCGGTCTCAACGACGACACCGTCCCGTACGGGCAGGCTCGCCGACTCGCCGAAGACTGGTGCGGCAAGGGCGCGACGGTCACCTTCCGCACGAACGACCTGCCGCCGATCCTGCCCGGAACCACCATCCCGAATCACTTCGGGCCGGAGATCATCGACGGTTTCGGTCCTGACAACGCGTTCACCTATCTTCTCGATCGCCTTGCGGACAAGCCGGTCTCCGGCTGCAGTATCGCCTGAACAAGGATCTGAGTGTGAGGAACATTCCCGCCGCTGGATGCTGATTGCCGTGGCAACAGCGAGCGGGATGTTCCCCGACCTGGCATCCGCTCGGTGGGGCGAGCATGGGCTCGGCGTGCGTGAACGGGCGCGGCCATGACCAGCCGGGTCTCTACGTTCTCGACGGTGCGTTGCTGCCGGGCAGCGCCGCCGCATGCAATCCGTCGATGACCATCGCGGCGGTCGCGGAGCGGGCCATGGACGATCTCGTCGCCGAGGATGTGGGCACCCGGATCTGAGGGCGGATCGCTTCGGTGGCAGCACAAGTGGATGGTCTACTGTGACATGGTGGCCAGAAAGGGCGATGGTGATCCCGCGCGCAAGATCACCGAAACCACCTTGTCGCTGCTGGAATCGGAAGGTTACGACGCGGTTCAGCTGCGCCGGGTGGCTCGCCTCGCGCAGGTATCGCTGACCACGGTCTACAAGCTGTACCCCACCCGCGACGAACTCGTCCTCACGGCGGTCGCCCACTGGATGGCCACCAACACCTACACCGAACTCGACCCGCCACGAGTCGGCGAATCACTCGCCGATGTGCTGATACGGGTGACCCGCTACGTGTTCGAACCGTGGGAGCGTCACCCCCGGATGCTGGCCGCCTACTCGCATGCTCGTTCCGGTCCCGGCGGGCAACGACTCGACGCCCAAGGTTTCGCCGCGGTGTTGCCCGCAGTCGGCGCGATGTTCGCCAGTCTCGACGAGGACTACGCCGCCGATTTCGCCCTCGTGCTGACCAACATGGTCTACGCCCTGTTGGCACGTTTCGCGCACGGGGATATCGCGATCACCGAGATCCTGCCCGCACTCGAACGCGCCATCGTCCGATTGACGCAGAACAACGCTCCGTTCGCCGCGGCTGCCGAGCGGGCCGCCGAACCGGGTGCGACGTCCTTCGAGTGGATTTCCGGCTTCAGCTCGCCGTATTCCCCGGGAACCGAGACCGGCGAGTCCTAGCCCGGGAACCGCCTGGCAGGTAGTGGCTCGGGCAGGTTCGGCTGGTTGGTTGCGCAAACGTTTCCGCGGCTCACCGGAGCAGTTCAGGCTCTGGCAATCCCCACACGGGATCCTGGAGAATCGGCGCCGACGCCGATGTCCACGAGGAGGAGCCCGAGCGGATGGATCGCCGCAACCACGAGTTCAGTCGGCGCAGTGTGCTGTATGCGGCGGGGGCGGCGATCGCGCTGGCGGCGGTGGCGCCGCCGACACCGGCGGGGACGATCATCCGGGGCCGTTCCCGCGACCTCGGTGCGGGGGAGCGGGCGGATCTGGCGGAACAGGCGATCGTGGCGCGACATGTGCGCTCGCTCTGGGGGCTGCCGCAGCGCCGGTTGGGTGCGCTGGTGTGGCCCGCGGATCTGGCGGAACGGGCATTCGGGCGATGGTGCTACTGGTGGCAGGCACATCTGCTCGACTGCGCGGTCGATGCTACCCACCGCGCACCTACCCCCGACCGCGTCGATCGGGTGGTCGCACTCGCGCGGGGAATCCGAACCCGCAATGTCACCGGTTGGACCAATCGGTATTACGACGATATGGCGTGGCTGGTGCTGACGCTCGAACGGGCCGACCGGCTGCTCGATATCCGGTTCGACGACGCGATAGGCGATCTGCGGGGCGCTTTGATCGGTGGATGGAACCCCGACGTGGGCGCGGTGCCATGGCGGTCCGGCGACGATTTCTACAACACCGCGGCGATCGGTCCGACCGGTCTCGCGATGGCTCGCCTCGGCGATATTTCCCGCGCCGGTGAACTCGCCGATTTCCTGGACATTCGATTGCGTGACACCGAGAGCGGCCTGATCCACGATGGTGTCCACGAGCCAGGGGGTCAGGTGGATCGCACCGTTCACACCTACTGCCAGGGCGTGACCATCGGGCTGGAAACCGAATTGGCTTTGCGCACCGGCGAATCCGGGCACGGCTACCGTGCGGCAGCACTCGTGACCGCAGTCGAGCACCGGCTCACCGACTCCGGAGTGATCGCCGCGGCAGCCGGGAACGACTCCGGGCTCTTCATGGGAATCCTCGCGCGATATCTGGCCGAAACCGCACTGGCGCTGGGGAATACGACCGCCGCGAATATCGTGCACGCCTCCGCCCAGGCGGCCTGGGCGAATCGCGCCGAGGTCGACGGCCTGCCCCTGTTCGGTACGGACTGGAACCGTCCGGTCGTTGTCCCGGAACATCCGGGAATCTTCCTCCAGCTCGCGGACACGTCCGCTGCGTCGTCGGCGAATCTGAGCCGCGACCTGTCGGTGCAGCTGAGCGGATGGATGCTGCTCGAAGCCGATTACCGACTGATCGCCGCAGGCCGCTGAACTCGCGATGCCATCAAGGCATTTCGACTGTTTCGGCCCTGGCGATCTCGTTGATGGCGCGCTGAACGGATTGCTGCGGCGATGTGCGGGAAAGATCGGCGAGGTATTCGATCAGCAGTACCGCTGCGGGTTGGGGGTTCGTCCATGCGTGGTCCGGTTCCGCGGACTCGTCGACCCCGAGCGCCCCGGTGAGCGCGCTGATGACCGCGGTGGCATCCAGTCCGGACAGCCACGGTGCCGATCGCCGGATCACCGATTCCAGCACGGCACGCACATCGTCACCGGTGAGGCCGTCCGGATGCGCGGTCTCGAGCAGTTCTCTGACGATCGCCGCCAGCACCGAGGTGACCTGATCGGCGGGGAGTTCGGACAGGTCCGCGGTGGTCGCACGGAACCCGGATTCGTCGGCCGCCTTCGCCGCGGTGACGGCGGCCTCGACGGCGGTCGCGATCGCGCGGGCTGACGAGGGCCAATCGGACGGCCACATGGGTAGTTCTCCTCGCGGGTCGGCGCACATGCCCCGTCGGACTCGTACGGTGGCTGCCGTCAGCGTAGTCAGTGGCTGGTGCCGACCCGATGACGGTCGCGTGATCGGGTAGCCCGCTACTCGCGCGTGGGGGTGGTCCTCGGACCACGCTTCCTGGAGAGGCGCGACGGAATCCGCCGTCGTCGAACCCGACACAGGAAGCGCGAGACCCATGATCATCGACGACACTGTTCGGTCGGCCACCGACACCATCGACACCGGCGAATTCCACTCCGGCCCGGAGGCGGGATCGGCATTGATCGGCAGCGTCACGCACGGCGTGCGCGAACTGCGCTACGCGGTGGTCGACGATCTCGCGATCTTCGAAGGCGACATCGTGCTCGGCACCGTCGAGGAGATCGATGCCCGCCGTCGACAGGAGGGCGCGGTGATCTCCGGTGCGGTATTCCGCTGGCCGAATGGCGTGGTCCCCTTCGAGGTCGACCCGGCCCTGCCCGCGCCACAGCGGGTTTTCGACGCGATCGCGCAGTGGAACTCGCGCACCAGGATCCGATTCGTCGCGCGCACCGGCGCCCACGGCGACTTCGTGCGATTCGTGCCGAGCATGTCGAGTCGGTCGCCGGTGGGGCGGCGGGGTGGACGCCAGACGATCGAACTCGCCGCCACCGCGCCGGTGGGCACCGTGGTGCACGAAATGGGGCACGCGCTCGGACTGTGGCACGAACAGAGCAGGGAGGATCGCGGGAATTTCGTCGCGGTGCGGCTGGACCGGGTCGATCCGGCCCACCGGCACAACTTCGACCAGCACATCAGCGACGGCGACGACGTCGGCCGGTACGACTTCGGCTCGATCATGCATTACCCCGCGACGGCGTTCAGCATCACCGGGCAGCCGACGATCCTCGCGCGCGTTCCCGTGCCGCCGGGCGTGACGATGGGCCAGCGCTCCGCGCTCTCGGTCGGCGATGTGAACGCCGTCCACGCGATCTACCCGTGACATCGGCGCAGGTAGCCGCGTGGTGAAGTCGAGTGGTCCACTACTCGTGCCCGGCACCGTGTCCGCGCCCACGCTGAATACCCCAGCACACATTTCTCCGGGCGAGGTGACCCATGGATACCGAGAGTGAAGCACGCACTGCCGCATGGCACGAACAGATGGACGCCGCATCGCGGCGATTCGACGACACCGAGGCCGAACGCGACGAGGTGGCCCGCCGCCGTGAGGTGAGCGAGTCCGATGTCGTCGACACCGAGGAACAGATTCTCGCCCGCGCCGACCGACTGCTCGTCACCGGTGAAGTCCCCGCGCAGGCGGTGATCGAACTGGGCAGACAGGAGCCGGTGGGCAGTATCCGCTCGCTCGAGCGGGTCATCGGCTTCGCCAACGAGCTACAGGCGGTGAACTTCCTGACTCGCGGTGCCAGAGCCGCCGCCGCGGTGGCGCGAATCTCGTTGGCCGACAACGGGCGTGAGGTGCCGATGGGCACCGGTTCGTTGGTGTCACCACAACTGCTGCTGACCAACAATCACGTGCTGCCCACGCCGGGGGCGGCCGAATCGGTCGTGATCGAGTTCCGCGCGGAGGCCGATATCGACAATGTTCCGGGACCGACGACGCGCTTCCGGCTCGCGCCTGCCGACTTCTTCGTCACCGACAAACACCTCGACTACACCGTGGTCCGTGTGGCACCGGGTCCGGACGGCGTGGCGCCCGGCATGACGTTCGGCTGGAACCCGTTGATCGCCAAGCCGGGCAAGATTGTGATCGGCGAGGCGATGAACGTCGTCGGGCATCCCTCGGGGCGGCTCAAGGAGATCTCGATCCGGCACAACCGCCTCGACCTGCAACTCGATGATTTCCTGCATTACGCCTCCGATACCGAGCCGGGGAATTCGGGCTCGCCGGTCTTCAACGACCAGTGGGAGATCGTCGCGCTGCACCATGCCGGAGTGCCGAAGAAGGACGACAAGGGCCGGGTACTGCGCAAGGACGGCAAGCTGTGGCAGTCCGGAGACGGCGACGACGCGATCGACTGGATCGCTAACGAGGGCGCGCGGGTGAGCGTGCTGCTGCACGATCTGGGATCGCGTCAGTTCGATTCGGCACAGCGTGCCCTGCTCGACGAACTCGGGCTCGCGGCGATCCCATCGCGTGAAGCGGCGGCGACAATGCCGGTGCCGCGACCGATCTCGGCCGACGAAAGCCTGGTGCGCGGCCTTCGCGGCAAGTCGACCGCGTTCGGCGGTCACCGCAGCGTGCTGTTCCTGCACGGGCGCGGACAAGAGGGTCGCGACCCGGTCGAGCTGCGCCGCAACTGGACAGCCGGCTTGAACAAGGGACTCACCCTCGCCGGTCTGAGCCCCATCGACCCCGTCGACGTCCATTTTCCCTTCTACGGTGACCAACTCATCGAGAGCATGAACACCCGAGAGGCCGTCGAGACAGGTCCGGCACTGTACGAGAGCCTGGTCGCCGAGGCGGCACATCGTGTCGGGATGCCGAACGTCGACGAACTGCCCGCCGACCCGCAAGCGCGGGAGCTCTTCGGCGGATTCGGTGCGGTGGTCCTGGGGCGACTGCGCGACCAGCTCAGCTGGATCGCCGCCCGCAGCGGCCTCGACTCCGCGCTCATCGGCGCCATCTTCAAAGATGTCGCCGCCTATCTCGACAACGAACGGGTCCGCAAGAGTGTGCTCGACACGGTGCTCAGCGACACGCCCGCCGAGGGCGAACTGATCCTGGTCAGCCACAGTCTCGGCACCGTGGTCGCGATGGATCTGCTCACCCAGTTGCCCCGCGAACTGAACGTGCGCCTGCTGGTGACGGCAGGCAGCCCGCTCGGGTTGGAGGGGGTCTATCGCAAGCTGCTCAGCGGCGGCGCGAGCAGGCCGGAACGGGTCGGCGAATGGCTCAACACCTGGTACGCCGGTGACCCGATCGCCATCGGCTGCCCACTGCGTCAGGCGTGGGGTCCGGATCTGCGCGACCTTCCGGTCGAGAACCCGAAGGAACGGGCCCACGACATCGCCGAATACCTCGCCCATGCCGCGGTGGCTGCCACGATCGGACACGTGCTGTCCGCCTGAGCGACAAGACAATTCATACCCCGACACCCCGTCGATTCTTTTGCGGCCGTGCGGAACTCGATCGCGTGGCTGACTACCGAATGCGAATTACTCGGCACCGAACCCGCGCGTATTCGCGTAGTGGATTACGCGTTCGCGCGGCCGTGTCCGCGCGCGAGGATAGCTCCACACAGTGTTTTCGCTGAGAAAGGCAACGAAATGTTGGAGATGGATACGGAGGACGCGGTCGTGGCAGCGAGCGCCGATACCGAAGAAGAAACGTTCGAGTCGGCGAAAATCGGCTACGGTGCCGAAGAGGCAGCTGTGCGGGCGATCGGCCAGACGAATATCACCTCGGTCTGCTGGGCCCAGAAGATTCTGCGCACCCACGGAACGGGTGCCTGGGTATTCGGATTCCCGAGCGCCGACGTGCGCGCCGACAGCCAGATCTCGGTCAGCCTCACCGAGATCGATACCGACAACACCCCATTTCTCGGGCCGGCCACCATCCAGGTCCTGAACGTGGTTCCACACGCCGACGGCACCATGACGGTGCGGTATCACGTCGGCTGGAACAGCAATATCAGAGTGCTGTTCAATTTCATCATCGCCAATTGAACAGCCGCGATGGCAGTGTCAGGCGTCCGACTGATACTGAGCCGGGATCGACAGCGTGGTCGATTCGGACCATCCGGCGTGACAGCCCCACGGCAGGTCCGCGTCGCCGACGAAGTCGACCAGGACCAGCCATCGACCTCCTGCCGAGAGTGTTTACCCGGGCCTACGTGCTGCCGCCAGTGCGATGAGCACCTGCTCGGTTTTGGTATCGCCCGTCGCGATCGTCAGCCCGAGCGCGTGCAGAGCGACTTCGAGTTCGCGCTGGGCGTCGACCGCGCGCAGATGCAGGTCGACAGGTGAATCGCCCTGTCGGGGCACAACTGTCAGCGACAACTCGACCAGATCGAGACCGGCGGCGGTCCACCGTTCCACGTCGGCCCGCAGATTTCCCACCGGCACCCCTGTCCACCGTGCCGAAGCGACCGGGCCCATCGCGCACAGATGATCGACCGCGATGCCGGGAGGTGTGCAGCTCACCAGGAACTGCCGCTGGGCCGAGTTCAGCGAGTCGGTGACATCGATTCCTCGGGCCACGGCAGCACGCAGGGAACCGGGGGACCGCAGGCTGATCGCCGAGGCCGACAGCATTCGCCGGCCGCCGGACCAATCGCTTTCGATGCGGTATCGAACGCCGGACTCGGTGAAGGGCGCCGCCCAGCGGCCCGCCAACTGGGAACGCAGGCACGGTCGCAGCTTGACGGTGAGATCGTCTTCGTCGCCGCTGCGCAACCGGATGACGATGCGGCTCGACAGCAGGGTCGGCGCGCCCGTGGAGCCGGGGTGCAGCGGTTCGGCGAACCAGATGTCGCGGTAGGCCGCGCCGGCATCGCTACATCGGAGGCGTTGCAGTGCGCCCGCGACATCTCCGTCGAGATTCACTTTGATTTCGATCGGTGTGATCACCCGAGCGCCCTTCTGTCGCTGTGACGGATGCCGCCCGCGGTGCGCGAGCGGCTCTGGAACTCAGATTCGCCCATCGACGGGCCGCGGCGCGCGCGTAGTGCGCTACCCGATCAGGTCGGGCGTCCGGAGCGCGGGACGACCATCGACGACGACAGCCCCGCATCGGTGACGTCGCGCGGCCCGCACGTAGTCGACTACTCGTGACAGTCCTGACCAGGTGTCGGAGACTGGAATCGATCGGTCCGGTAGGCGCCGAGCAGGCGCCATCCCGTGGAGGTTTCTCGATGGTCGACCCACAGCAGCAGACACTGGTCACCCGCGCACTGGTCGCCGCCGCCGAGGCGCTCGACCGCCGCGTCGGCTGGTTCCGGTTGCCGACCCCGTTGGGTTTGGCCGTCCTGGTCGGCCTGCGCAGCAGACTGCGGTCGCGCAATCTCTTCGACACCGGCCCGCACCCGGCCGGGCCGCTGCCGCCGGATGTCACCGGCGAGCACCGGAGCGCGCGCACGGTCGACGGCACCTACAACAGCCCCGACGACCCTCGCGCGGGGTCGATCGGCTGCCGCTTCGGACGCAATTTCCCGCTGGATCACACCTACCCCGAGGGTCCGGCGCGGATCATGGAACCCAACCCGCGCACGGTCAGCAGGCAATTGCTCACGCGCGAGCGATTCCAGCCCGCCACCACCCTGAATCTGCTGGCGGCGGCCTGGATCCAGTTCGAGGTGCACGACTGGTTCGTCCACGAGCCCGCCGAACGCGACCCCTTCACCGTCACCCTGGACGACGACGATCAGTGGCCACACCCTCCGATGACGATCCCGCGAACGGCTAAGCTGGCCGCGCCCGATCCGACCGACCCGCCGACCTACGTCACCGGCGAGACCCACTGGTGGGACGCCTCTCAGATCTACGGCAGCACAGCCGAATTCGCCGCATCCCTGCGCTCGGGCAAGCACGGACAGCTCGTGATCGACGAACTGGGACTGCCACCACTGGATGCCGAACGGCTGGTGGCGCTCGAGCCGGAGGCGGCCAACGCGTGGGTCGGCCTCGCACTGCTGCACTCACTGTTCCTACGCGAACACAACGCGATCTGTGCCCGCCTGTCCCGGCGCTACCCCGACATGGACGACCAGCAGCTCTACGACACCGCGCGACTGGTCAATTCCGCGCTGATCGCGAAGATCCACACCGTCGACTGGACACCGGCCGTGATCGCCCACCCCACCACCGTCGCCGCCATGCGCGCCAACTGGTTCGGCGTGCTGGGGGAGCGGGTATCGCGTCGCTTCGGCGATCTCATCGGCAACGAAGTGCTCTGTGGCATACCGGGTTCCGAGCGCGATGACAGCGGCGTGCCGTACTCGCTCACCGAGGAGTTCGTCGCGGTATACCGCATGCATCCACTGATACCCGACGAGCTCGTCGTCCGCAGCCTCGGCGACGACACCGTGCTGGCCGAGCATCCGCTTCCCGCACTCGGCGTCGCCCACATCCGCGAACGCCTCGCCGAGACACCGATGGACACGCTGCTCTACTCTTTCGGCCGAGCCAACCCCGGCGCGTTGACGCTGCACAACTACCCCGCACACCTGCAACAGCTCGAGCGCCCCGGCCAGCCGGTGCTCGATCTCGCGACCGTGGATATCCTGCGGGTCCGCGAGCGCGGTGTGCCGCGCTACAACGAATTCCGCCGCCAACTGCGGCTGCCACCGATCACCTCGTTCGACGAGCTCACCGACGAGCCGCGGTGGGCGCGGGAACTCGAAGAGGTCTACGGCGACGTGGACGACGTCGATCTGATGATCGGCCTCTACGCCGAACCCAAGCCGCCCGGTTTCGGCTTCAGCGACACCGCCTTTCGCGTCTTCGTGCTGATGGCGTCGCGGCGGCTGTCGGCCGACCGGTTCTTCACCACTGACTTCCGGCCCGAGGTCTACACCGAGGCGGGCATGGCCTGGGTACGCGACACCACGATGCGCAGTGTGCTGCTGCGGCATTTCCCGACCCTGGCGCCCGCGCTCGACGGCGTCGCGAATCCGTTCGCCCCGTGGAGGAGTCCGCGATGAGCTACCTGCGCTACCGCGACGACCTGGAAAAACCGCGCCTCGACGAAGAACGCGACATCGACAAGATCATCGCGGTGCTGCGCCACAACAACGAACGCGCCTACCGCAAGTACAAGCGTGGCTTGCGTGACGCGCACGCCAAGAGCCACGGCATCCTGCGCGGCGAACTGACGGTGCCCGCGGGCCTGGCGCCAGAACTGGCGCAGGGCATGTTCGCCACCCCGGCCACCTATCCGGTGATCGCGAGGTTGTCGAGCACGTCCGGGGTGATCCGCAGCGATCAACTGCGCGGCGTCCGCGGACTCGGGATCAAGGTGCTCGGCATACACGGGCCGCGCGCGATGCCCGACGACGAGGCGATCACCCAGGACTTCATCATGGTCACCCATCGCGAGTTCCTCTTCGCCGACGCGCACACCTACCTCACCAAGGGCATGCCGACGGCCTGGGCGCTGGCCCGGCTGCCCGACATGGCCCTGCGTGCGGGTAGCGACCTCGTCGCCGCGCTCAACACGCACGTCCTGCGCCGGATCGGGCGGAGCGTGCCACCGAATCTCGGTGTCTTCGTCGCACCCAATACCCACATCCTCGGCGAGACCTTCTTCACCTCGGCGCCCCTTCGATACGGGGACTACGTGGCCAAGCTGCTCTACGCCCCGGTGTCACCGGAAGTCGCGGCGCTGCAAGGGCAACCGGTCGACCCGGACGCGGGCGTCAACGCGCACCAGGATCTGATCGTCGACTTCTTCGCCGGGCACAGCGCCACCTACGAACTGCGCGCGCAACTGTGCACGGACGCGGCCACCATGCCGATCGAGGACGCGACCGTGCCGTGGCCGGAGGACGAGTCGCCGCACCGCACCATCGCGACCATCCGATTCGATGTGCAGGATCCGTACACCCCGCAGCGGCGTGCCTACGGCGACGACGTGCTCTCGTTCAACTCCTGGCGTGGCCTGGACACGCACCGGCCGCTCGGATCGATCAACCGACTCAAGAAGCGGGTGTACGAGGCATCGAGCAACTACCGCCACGACGTCAACAACGCGCCGCGCGTCGAGCCGCGCGACGCCACCGAGCTCCCGCCATGACCCCCACGCCGCTCGCACGTCCGGCGCGCCCGTCCGCCGCGCCGGACCACCGGCGCGACAACCGTGTCGCCGGGCCGATTCGTTGTGACGTCGCCGCAGGAGAACTACACTTTTCATGCATGGGCGGACTCTGGCAGCTGCTCGATCGCCCCACCGAATACGACGCCGTCCGTAAAGCTTTGACCAACCCCGATTCCGGCGGCGTGATCTTGGTCGGAGCCGCGGGCGTGGGCAAGACCACGCTGGCCCGGCTGGTCACCGCGGTGCTCTCCGATGCGGTGCGCTGGGTGGCCTGCACGGCGTCCTCGCAAGCCATTCCGCTCGGTGCGTTCGCGCCCTGGATCGCCGCGTCGGCGTCGCGTGACCCGCTCGCGCTGCTGCACTCGGCCAGGGAAAACGTGCTCGCCCACCCCGACACGGTGATCGGCGTCGACGACGCGCACCTGCTCGACATCCTCTCGGCGACGCTGGTGCACCAGATCGCCGTCGACCATCGAGCTCGCATCATCGCCACCGTCCGCACCGGGGAACCGCTGCCCGACGCGGTTACTTCACTGTGGAAGGACGGCTACCTCGAGCGAATCGAGCTGGCGCCGTTCACCAAGTCCCAGTGCACCGAACTCGTCGAGACCGTGCTCGGCGGGACCCTGGAGGGGCTCAGCGCCGACGTGATGTGGGAATCCTCCGGCGGCAACCCGCTGTTCCTGCGCAATATGGTCGAGGGCGGGGTCGAGGCGAGCACCCTGACCGACGTCAACGGCGTCTGGCAGTTGCGCGGGCCCACCGCGGTGCCCTCGGGTCTGGTCGAGCTGCTCGACGAGCGATTGAGCAGGGCCGGCGCGCCCGTGCTCGACGTGCTGGAGACGCTGGCCGTGCACGAGCCGCTCGACATCGACATCCTCAGCGAGCTCGTCGGCGCCGACGCCGTGGACGCCGCCGAGGTCACCGGCCTGATCCGGGTCACGAGCCACAACGGTGTCGCCGACGTCCGGTTCAGCCATCCGCTGCTCGGTGAAGTGGTGCGCTGCCGGGTCGGCACCGCCGCCGCGCGCACCCGGCGCGGACGCCTCGTCGAGACGCTGCAGGATCGGGATCTCAGCACACCGGCACATCGCATCCGGCTGGCGCGGCTGTGCGTCGACAGCGACCGGCCGATCGACATCGTCTTGTTGATCGACGCGGCCAAGGACGCGGTGTCACTGGCCAATCTGCCACTGGGCGAGCGACTCGCGCGCGCCGCGTGCGAGCGGGGCGGTGGGCTGCGCGCGGCCGAACTGCTCTCCCGTGCGCTGCTGTGGCAGGGCAGGCCGCAGCACGCCGACGAGATCCTGGCCCGCTTCGATCCCGACCGCCTCGATCCACTGCAACTGGTCCAGTGGGGTGTGGTGCGGGCGAGCCTGCGGTTCTGGTCGCTGGGCGATGTCGAACATGCCCGCGACCTGGTCGAGATGCTGCGCGCCCGCGTCGAGCATCCGGCACTGCGGCTGACCGTGGAGGCCGCGGCGGCGGCGATGGCGGTGCACGAAAACCACCTCGCCGTGGGCATCGAAGCGGCCGAGCGGGTGATCGCCGACCCCGACTCGCCGCGGCAGGCCGTCGATTTCGCCGCATTCGCCCTGGGTTTGGCGCTGCCGGTGGCCGGACGCGGCGCCGACTTCGCGCCGATCGCGGCACGAAGCCGGGCTCAGCAGAAATCCACCGACGGGATCATCCGGGTGATGGTCCGCTACGGCGACGTCCTCGCCCTGACCACCATCGGTGACCTCGATCTCGCCGAGCGGCGCGCCACCGAATATCGCGAGTTCTCCTCGGCCGGCCAGTTCGTCGGCTGGGCGATCGCGCGAATCGCCGACGGAGTCGTCGCCACCTACCGCGGTCGGTTCCACGAAGCGATCGCCGCCTTCGAGCAGTCGCTGGCAGCGCTCAACGCCGAAACCTCGCTGCCGTGGAAACTGCCGGCGCGGCTGCTGCTTGCCCGCGCCTACGCGGCCTTGGGTGAGGTCGACCAAGCCGAACGGGTCCTCGACGACGCCGACGAGCACAGCGGGCCACACATGGCCCTGCACGAGCCACAGCGGATAATCGCGCGCGCCTGGCTGGCCGCCGCCGAACACAGCGCGCACGCCGCGGTCGACCTGGCCCGCAAAGCCGCCGACCTGGCCCACAGCGCCGGTCAGTACGCGCTGGAAGCCGAAGCGCTGCATCACGCCACCCGATTCGGTGACCGCACCCTCGCCGCCCGGCTCGCCACAGTCGCCGATCGCGTACAGGGCCCGGTCGCGGCGATCTACGCCCGCCACGCCGCGGCCCTCGCCGATGGTGATCCGTGCGCGCTCGCCGCGGTCAGCCACGAGTTCGAATCCGCAGGGCTGCTGCTGTCAGCCGCCGACGCCGAGGCACAAACGGTGCCGATCTACGACCGCGCCGGACAGCGCCGACCCAGCGCCCAGGCCGCCGCCCGTGCCACGGCCCTGGCCGCCCGCTGTGACGGTGCGGGCACGCCCGCCATCACCGCGGCCGCTCGCCCCCTGCCGATCACCGAACGCGAACGCGAGATCGCCGCGCTCATCGGCCGCGGCCTGTCCAACCGCGCGATCGCCGAACGTCTCTGCGTCTCGGTGCGCACCGTCGAAGGCCACATCTACCGAGCCTGCATCAAGCTCGACGCCACCGACCGCGACCAACTCGCCGAGCTCATCTGAGGCACGGTGGCGCGTTCATCGGCTCGGTTCCGGTAACTGGCACTCGGTGACCCTCGGGTTCATGCCGAGGTAGTTGAGCGGGCCCGCGAGCACCGTGAGTCCGATCGTGCCCAGATCGCCGCAGTTGACCGGGGTATTCGTGAAATAGTCGCGCTGCATCGCGGCCACGAGCCCGGACCCGAACCAGACCAGCATCAGCACCGACAACAAGAACTTGGCGGTCTGGTGAGCCGGGCTGGCCCGGATTTCTCGTACTTCACGAATTTCTCGGTCACGTCGATTCCGTCGACCGCGCATCGTCATCGCACCCTTCCCGCCGGCGAGCACCACACTGTTGAACTATGTGAACAGCGCCGACCAGGTGGCGCCGCCACGACACGCGCGAGATTCTGTTTCATCAACAGTGCAGCCCGGTAGACGCAGAGTCAATGGACGGTACCGGTGGAAGCATGCACCGTTACCGCCCCGACACGGCGCAGGCGGGCCGAAGTTCAGGCGGGTACCGGTTGCTCGTCGGCGGCTTCGGCCCGCAGATTGCCCAGCAGCTTGGTGAGCTTGCGGGACACGCTCATCTGGGAGACACCGAGTCGTTCGGCGATCTCGCCTTGGGAAAGCGTGTCGTAGAACCGCCAGATCAGCAATTGCCGGTCTTCGGGCGGCAGCTGCGCCAGCAGCGGTGCGACGGTGATCGTGTCCTCGGCGAGACGGTAGGCGGGATCGTCGGCGCCGAAGGTGTCGGCGACGGTCATGCTGGGATCGCCGTCGTTGTCGCGTGCGGGAGTGTCGAGGCTGCGGGTCTGGAACGCGTTGGCCGCGACCAGGGTGCGAGCGATGTCGGTGACCGGCACCTCGAGTTCGGTGGCGAGTTCGTGGGCGGTGGGCGAGCGCTGGAGACGACGGCTCATCTGTTCGGTCGCGGCCCGTACCTTGCCCTGGAGTTCCTTCTCGCGACGCGGAACGTGCAGCGGCCAGATGTGGTCGCGGAAGTGGCGGCGCACCTCACCCATGATGGTGGGTACTGCGAAGCCGAGGAAGGGTGATCCGGTGGTCACGTCGTAGCGGTCGACCGCCATGACCATGCCGAGGCGCGCGGTCTGGAGCAGGTCGTCGAAGATCTCGCCACGGTTGGCGTACTTGCGAGCGATGTGCTCGGCCAGGGGCAGGCAGACCTCGATGATCCGGTCCCGCAGGGCGTCGTGTTCGGGGCTGCGGGGATCGGTCAGCGACAAGTGCACGAACAGCGGTTCGGCGTGTTCGTAGGTGATGCGGTCGGTGGTCTTTGACATGCGGATCAGCTCCTGGCCTTCAAGTGCGCTTCGGGTCGGCGGGGAGGTGAGCTAAAGGCCTAGCATCCTGGAGGTCATCATCATTCCCGCGCCCAGGCTGACGGCGCCCAAGAGCGCGGCGGGTAGCGATCCGGTGAGTGCTGTCAGGCCGAAGAGGAAGAACACGCAGGTGGCCAACATGATGGTGGTGCTGGTCAGATCCATGCTCGGCGTACTCGTTGTGCGATTACGTGAGTAGGTCATGAATGAAGGGTTCACCGTTGCGATGGTTATTAAACCGTTATCGGTCGACAGGGCTTGACAGGGCGATATTTGCGGACTTGAATGTTTAGCCCGCCGCTGAAGGGGAAGTATCACCTCACGGCGCGCACACGCAAATCACGAGCGAGATGGTCGCGCTGTTCGATGACCAAGCGACGCAACGCCCCAGGTGCGTCCGCATTCGCCGCGAGCCAGCGGTCGACCCCATCGAGTGAATCAGCCGCGGGAAAGAGCCCGACCACGATCCGGCGGGCGATCTCGATGCTGCGCTGATCCCACACCGCGCGCAACGCCGCGAAGTACTCGTCGTCGTAGCGCGCTGTCAGGTCACGGCGTTGCCCGGCACGGAATCCCTCGATGGTCGCGTCGAGGTGATCGTTGGTCAGGGTGGTGTCGCCGAGCGCTGAATCCCATGCCGAGGCTTTGACCTCAGGTTCCGGTCGTGCCGCGAGCGTGCGCAGGTGGGCGGTTCGTCCCGACGCTGTGTTGTCCTGTCCGAGTTCGGCGTCGAGTTCGGCGACCTTGCCCACACCGGTGGCGGCCAGCGCCGTCCACAGCGCCCAGCGCAGATCGGGATCCAGTGCCAGACCTTGCGGCGCCCGGTCGAGCAGCATCGCCCGAATGTCGGTGGCACGGCGCCCGTCCACTGTGGCAGCGGCCGCGGTCGCACGCGCCCACGCCAGCTGCGCGCCGGAACCCGGTGCTGACGAATGCAGTGTGGCCCAGCATGATTCGATCCACTCGCCACGCCAACGATCCCGCGTCGCCTCGGGCAGATAGTGGCCGATCGTGAAAGACGCGTTCGCCAGGACAGCGGTGAGCAGCGCCATGTTGGTTTCGGTGGGCGCGAAATCGCGAGCCATGGACAGGTAGCGTTCGGCGTCGAGTTCTCCGTCGCGGGTAGCGTTCCACAGCGCCGACCAGATCAGTCCGCGCGCCAGCGGGTCGGTCACCCGATCCAGCGAACTCTGCACGGTCGCAAGCGAAGCCGTATCGAGACGAACTTTCGCGTAGGTGAGATCGCCGTCGTTGAGCAGGCGCAGCGGAGCGGATGCGAGGGCAACCGGCGTGCGTTCGTCGACGATGTCGAGCTCCACGCGTTCACGTATCACCAGGTCGCCTTCGGCATCGAAGTCGTAGAGCCCGACAGCGAGCCGGTGCGGACGCGGATCGGTTTGCACGATCTCACCCTCTTCGAGGGTCAGGGTGGACACCCCGGTTGTCTGCAACCAGGCTCGCGCCCAGCCCGCCAGGTCGCGGCCGGAATCCGCCGACAATTCGGTCAGTAGATCGTCGAGGGTCGTGTTGCCGAAGGCGTGCGTCCGGAAGTATCGGCGCACACCGGAGAAGAATTCCTCCCGGCCGACATAGGCCACCAACTGCTTGAGCACGCTGGCGCCCTTGGCGTAGGTGATGCCGTCGAAATTGAGCTTGGCGGCCTCGAGATCGGTGATGTCGGCGACGATCGGATGCGTGGTCGGCAGCTGGTCCTGCAAGTACGCCCAGGCCTTGCGACGGTTCGCGAACGCCACCCAGGCGTCGGTCCACTCGGTGGCCTCCGAGCTCACGAGCGCGCCCATGTAGTCGGCGAAGGACTCCTTGAGCCACAGGTCGTCCCACCACACCATCGTGACCAGATCGCCGAACCACATGTGCGCCATCTCGTGCAGGATCGTGTTCGCCCTGCCCTCGTACTGCGCGGCGGTGGCCGCACCACGGAACACATAGGCCTCGGTGAACGTGACCAGCCCGGGGTTCTCCATCGCGCCCAGGTTGTACTCGGGAACGAACACCTGGTCGTACTTGCCCCACGGGTACGGATAGTCGAAGTGTTCGGCGAAGAAGTCCAGCCCCTGCTTAGTCACCTCGAAGATCGTGTCCGCGTCCAGATAACGGGCCAGCGAGGCGCGGCAGTAGATTCCGAGTGGAATCGTGAGTTCGCCTCGCGTCCAGGAGGATTCGACACGATGGTACGGCCCGGCCGCCACCGCGGTGATATAGGTCGAGATCGGCAGCGTAGGGGAGAAGACGACGTTCTGAATCACACCGTTGTTCTGGATCGCCGCATACGGCCGATTCGACACCACCTGCCAGTCGGCCGGGGCCGTCACCGCGAACGTGAACGGCGCCTTCATGTCCGGCTGTTCGAAGCACGCGAAAACGCGGCGCGCGTCCGCGGGCTCGTACTGGGTGTAGAGGTAGGTCAGGCCGTCGACCGGATCGAGGAACCGGTGCAGTCCCTCGCCCGAACGACTGTAGGCACCGGTGCCGCGTACGACGACGACATTGGTCTCGGTCAAGCCACCGATGGTGAGCCGAGCCCCGTCGTAGTCGACCGCCACGTCCGCACCGTTTACCGTCACCGACTCCACTGCAGGGCCGATGAAGTCGAGCCACGTCTGCTCGACCGTGGCATCGAACGTGACGGTCGTCGTCGTGGCGAAATCGGTCCGGGTCTGGTCCGTGGCCTCCGACAGGTCGAGTTCCACGTGGTAGTCGCGGACGGTGACCACCGCCGATCGCGCGGCGGTCTCGGAGCGGGTCAGGTTCGCGGTGTTCATACCTGGATCCTGCCAGCCGAACCGCCGGCTGCGGGAGTGTCTATTCCACGGTGACGCTCTTGGCCAGGTTGCGTGGCTTGTCGACATCGCGACCGAGGGCCAGCGCTGTGTGATAGGCCAGCAGCTGGAGCGGGATCGTCAGCAGCATGGGGTCCAATTCCGGTGCGACCCTGGGGACCCGGATCACGTCGTCGGCCACATTCGGTGGCAGGTCCGCGTTCGTGACGGCGATGACCGGGCCGCCACGGGCCTTGATCTGTTCGATGGTGCTGATGTTCTTGGCGAGCAGTTCGTCGTCGGGGACGATCACCACGCTCGGCATCTCCGGGTCGATCAGGGCGAGCGGACCGTGTTTGAGCTCGGAGGCCTGGTATGCCTCGGCATGCACATAGGAGACCTCCTTGAGCTTCTGTGCGCCTTCGCGGGCGACCGGCCACGCCCGAACCCGGCCGATGAAGAACATGCTGCGGGCCTTGGCGTAGCGGTGTGCGATCTCGGCGATGGCGTCTTCGTCGGTGAGGACCTGGTCGATGGCCTCGGGCAGGGCGCGCAGCCCGTCGACGATCCGGTTGCCGTCGGCTGCCGAGAGGTCGCGTACCCGGCCGAGCAGCAGGGCCAGCATCGTGAACGACACGGTCATGTTGGTCAACGCCTTGGTCGAGGCGACGGAGATCTCCGGACCCGCGTGCAGGAACACACCTGCCCCGCACTGGCGAGCGATCGCGCTGCCCACCGCGTTGACGGCACCGATCACGCGGCCGCCCTTGCGCTGTAGCTCCTGCACCGCGGCGAGAGTGTCGAGGGTTTCGCCGGACTGGCTGATCGCCACATACAGCGCGTCGGGGTCCACGACCGGATTGCGGTAGCGGAACTCCGAAGCGGGCTCCGCGGTCGCCGGGATGCGAGCCAGTTCTTCGATCAGCTGGGCGCCGAGCTGACCGGCGTAGTAGGCCGAACCGCAACCGAGGAAAACGACCTTGCTGATGCTGCGCAGTTCACGCGCGTCCATGTTCAACCCGCCGAGGTGAGCAGTGGCGAAGCGGTCGTCGAGGCGGCCACGGAGTGCTCTGCGGACCGCCTCGCCCTGTTCGGCCATTTCCTTGCGCATGAAGTCGGGGAATCCGCCGAGCGCGTAGTCCTCGGCCACCATGTCGATGGTGGTCGGGATCTTGTCGGTCTGCTCGGACTCGACTCCCAGTGTGCTGGTGCGGAATTCGCCGTCACGGACTGTGGCGAGTTCGCCGTCGTCGAGGAACACCACGCGCTGGGTGTGGTGGACAAGGGCCGCGACGTCGGAGGCCACGAACATCTCGCCGTCGCCGACGCCGAGCACGATGGGGCTGCCGTTGCGGGCCACCACCAGTTCGGTCGGGCGGCGCGCGTCGAGCACCAGCAGTCCGTAGGTGCCTCGGACCCGGTGCAGCGCGAGGCGAACGGCGTCCTCGAGCGATTCGGCGTCCTCGAGTTCGCGGGCGACGAGGTGGGCGATCACCTCGGTATCGGTATCGGAGACCAGTTCGATGCCGAGCGCGGTGAGCTCGGCCCTCAGCTGCTCGGCGTTCTCGACGATGCCGTTGTGTACCACGGCGATTCGCCCACTGACATCGGTGTGCGGATGTGCGTTGGCATCACTGGGCTCGCCGTGGGTGGCCCAGCGGGTGTGTGCGATCCCGACGGTGCCGCGCAGGGCAGTGGCATCGGCCTTGTCGCGAAGATCCTGCACCCGCCCCTTGGTTTTGCAGACACGCGCCTTCCCGCGATGCGGCAGAGCCAACCCGGCCGAGTCGTAGCCGCGGTACTCGAGTCGATGCAGGCCCTCGAGCAGCACGGGAACAGCTTGCCGGTGACCGATGTATCCGACGATTCCACACATGGCGTGAACCCCTTACCCGTAGACGATGCGACGAAGTTGCCGTTCGGTGAATGACGGCGCCGCGACCGGACGCTCGGCGAGTTCGGTTTCGAGCCGCCGCCAGATCTCGGCGTTGCGCATCTCCCGAGACTGCAGCTCGGCGTGCCTGCGCCGGACGAACTGCTCGGCCGTCTCGTCGAAGTACCCGACGATGTCGGCGACGACCCGGGCGGCCACGCGTTCGGGTAGGCCGGTGGAAGCCACGACGTAGCGGACCAGCTCGGTGGGTACCCCGTCATTCACTCGCACGATCTTGCCTCGCCCGACCGGGTTCTCCAACATCCCTGCCCGAATTCGGGCAAATAGTGTCCCGACAGGGCCTCGGCTCGCCGCGTCGTGCACGCAGATGGCCAAGCCGAGGCGCGTGGAGCTCATCCCGTTATCGCCTTGTGAGGTGTGAGCCGCGACTTGCGAACAATTTGCTGGAAGGCTGTCAAGGGGGACGGCATACTGCGCATCCGAGTGGAGGTTGTGGTGAGGCGACGAATGGGCGACGCATTCGGTGATCGGCTTTATTTCGCGGGCCCCGCGTCGGCCTCCGAGGGCGTCGGAGGTAGACCCGAATATGTCGTCGACGCGGCGATCGTGACGATTGCCGAGGAAATCGTGCGGACGGGTTTCGATGCCGAAGATACCGTGCACCAGCGGCTGCGGAGATTCTGCGCGCACGCGAAAGCTGAAGGCGCAATGGTGAATTGCCTCCTCGGTGCGGCGACAGCCGTAGAAGACGGTGGGGTGGTGCCGTTTGTCGGCCGGGTTGTCGGCAGGCTCGGGCACGCGGAGTTGTTGTTCGATCTCGCCCTCGGCGATACGGGTTTCGACCCGTTCGACGGTAATCCCGTCCAGAATTCGGTCGGCCCGGGCACGATGACGGAGCTGGATTTCGAATTCGTGATCGCTCAGGTGAGTGAGCTGGTCGATAGCTTGCTGCTCCCCAATTATCTGGCGTTGCTGGAATGGCGTGACCTCACCGGGGAAGCGCCGCGATCTCGTCGACCTGAGCAGTCGGCCGCGTTGCTCTACGAGCTGAACGAACGGCTCGCCCCCGTCCTCGGCGAGATGCCGCTGGCCTGGCTGTTGCTGCACTACGCGGAGTTCGGCATCGCGCCACTGGCGGACTCGATCCATCGCGCGCTGCTGCGCACCAACGCCGCCGATGCCGTGTCCGCCGCGCGCATGGCGGCGGCGGCGCTCACCGCGATGTCGTTCGTGTCCTCGTCGGCCAGGCTGGGTGATCTTCCGGTGGTGTCGCGCCGTCCGCAGCATCAGCCGACGCTGGTCACCGGCAATCACGTCATGGCCGATCTCGTCTGCGCGCTGTCGCGGTGCGATACCGCGAACGGCTGGCAGGCCGACGCGAAACTGTTGCGGACCGACGACGCGCAGACGGTCGGCTGGTTGCTGGTCGAGGATCGCCGCCATCGCCGCGAATCCCGCAGCAGCCGAAGCGATCTCATGGCATCGGCGATCGGGCTGGAAATCATGCTCGGAGTCGATTACACGTCGGGTTCTGCCCCGACGACAGTGCAGGCACCGTCATCGACCGCGATCACCGCCGAGCTGCTGCATGTACTGCGTCTGCCCTGGGATCAGATTCCGGAATCGGCCCGCTATACCCCGCGACATCTGGACGGTGCCCTGCGTTTGGCCTGCTGCGCGGTGGAGGCCATGGCGCCGGGCATCGAGGCTACCAACGATATCCTGCGCCGAGCGGCCGACCGGGCGATCCCCGCACTGAGCGCTCGACCGGACCCGCCGATCTATCTCCAGGGCGCACTGGCACTTCTCGACGCCTGGCATCGCGGCGGAGCGCCCCGGACCCGACCTCTGCTCGAGGCAACCGAACCCATCGCCCCCGTTGTCTTCACCACACTGCTGCTGATCGGCGCGGCACTACTGGAGATGCTGGCCGAGGAGTTCGACGCGGACGTGACGCACGTACTCGACGCGCTCGAGACCCGACTACGAGCCCGCGACCGATTGTCGGAGTGAGGACGAACAGATCGTCGACCTCAGTCGAGGTAGACGGCGAGGAGGGGGACCGCGTCGACCACGTGCTGAGCGATGATCGGTTGGCTGATCATGGTGAAGGCCCAATCCTGGTGGGGGCGGTGCAGTTTGCCGACGACGATGCCGGTGTGGGCGCCGACGCTATCGAGGTCGAGGCGGATCAATTCGATGCCGGTGACGTTGTCGACGATACGGCAGAAACCATTGACGATCTGGTCGAATCGTTGGCCGGTGTAGCAGGTGACGAGGAAGACGATCGTGGTGACGGCGGGATCGAGGCGGGACACGTCGACCACGATGACTTCGTTGTCGCCGTGTCCGTCGCCGGTGACACTGTCGCCGAGGTGGTGCAGTGCGCCGTCACGCGAGGTCAGTTGCTCGTGGAAGACGACATCGACGAAGTTGTCACCGGCGAACGCCAGCGCCGCGGCGTTGAGATCGATGTCCTCACGGCGGGGGTGCGTTCCGTAACCGTGGGCGGGGTCCCAACCGAGGCCCATGCTGAGGTGAGTGAGTGCGTGTGTCATGCGGTACTCCTGGCTGAACGGGTGCGTACCCGTTACCGGTAGAACCCACTCGATCGGGCTCGAGCCGGTTGTCGACCAGACTTCCCGACTCGTCGACCCGTAAACATGCCGTAAAAGCCACGCCCATAGCAAATCTGACGGCGGCGCGGGCACGTTGTCGGCCGGGTTCTGGTGATCGCAGGACTACCGTGACGGCGATGAGCGCACGCTTCGAAGAACTCGGCTGGCGGCAGACCCCGATCGGCGAGATCAGTTTGCGTCGACGGTTCGATCCGACGGTGCGTGCCGATGTCTACGAAGTGAAACTCGGCGACGAGTACCTGATGTCGAGCTTGTTCACCGTCGCCGAGCGAGAGCTGTCGCGGCTGGGGCTGGCCAGGACCTCGGGCGATCGGCTCGATGTGGTCGTCGGCGGCCTGGGATTGGGATACACCGCGCGAGAAGCATTGGTGGACCCGAGAATTCGTGAGCTCACCGTTGTCGAGTATTCCGACGCGGTCGTCGACTGGCATCGACGTGATCTGCTGCCCGACACCGCCGGGTTGGCCGCCGACCGCAGGGTCGAGCTCGTCTGCGCGGACTTCTTCGCCGCGGCCGCGGGTCCGGTGGGCTTCGATCCGACCCGCCCCGGCCGCAAGTACGACGCCCTCCTGCTCGATATCGACCACTCGCCACGCCACGTCCTGCACGGCTCGAACGCCGCCTTCTACACCGGTGCGGGCCTGCGCGCGGTCGCGAACCACCTCGTCGACGGCGGCACCTTCGCCATGTGGTCCGACGACGCACCGGATGACGAGTTCTGCGCGACACTCGAATCCGCCTTCATCGACGTCGACGCGCAGTCGATCGTGTTCGACAACCCGCTGACCCGTGGGCAATCCGGCGCGACGATCTACCTCGCGACTCGCTCCGATCGCTCGCGGGGCACAGGCCACGATCAGGCAATATGTGACTAGGTACAACAATGCGGCGAAGTGATTGCCGATGGCGTCGACAAGGTCGATCGTGAGTATGTGGGAGTATTCGTCCCACACACCGAACCGCTGGTAAGCGCTTCATGACAGGCCGGTTCGGGATCGAGCTTTTCGGATTCGACATCGGAGTCAGGATGAACAGCTTGCTCGAAAACCATCGCGGATGGGTTGCCGAAATCTTCACCCCACCGCTGTCGTCCGAAGATCGGTATCCGCGCCGACCGGAAGAGGTGATCGGGTGGCGCGCGCTGTGCTCCTGCGACAGCTGGCACGGGCGAACCTGGCTACGCGCCGACCGTTTCGCCGACCACGCGCCGTCCGCGCGGGTCCTGCATTGCTCGACCGGCAGACTCGACACGGACCTGGCCCGATTGGTGCTCGCGGAATGGGACTACCACCAGCTCGAGATGCAGGCCCTGATCCCGGTGCGGTTGGCATTCGCGGACACGGCGTCGGCAGAGCAGCGCCTCGTCGAAGCCGTCCGGTTCGTGCGCTCGTCCGGAGCGTCGTGGGAAGCGGTTGCCCGAGTGATCGGCGAGCCTTCGGCGGAAGCCGCCGAAATGCGATTCAGCAAGTGGGCCTCGCCTGAGCACGAAACGGCGGAGTTGCGCATTCCGTAATCCCCGCTGCGGTCGGCTCGTCGATTCCGCTCAGCCTGAGTTCAATGCTGGTCGCGGCCCGTTCCTGGTGGTTTCGTGTGACCAGATCGTCCAGGTTCGAGCGAAAGGCCACCGTATGTCCGTCGATGACGCAGCCGCCCCAGGAGTTCGGGTGGTGAAGCTCGGCGCCCACATCGGCGCGCGGATCGACGGTGTCCGGCTCGGTGGTGACCTGGACGCGCTGTCGGTGGCAGCCATCCGCGCCGCGCTCGACGAGCACAAGGTGATCTTCTTCCGCGGCCAGCACCACCTGACCGAGGACGGGCAGTACGACTTCGCGCAGTTGCTCGGCGATCCGACCACTCCGCACCCGACGGTGACCTCCGCCGGTGCGAAGAGTCTGGCCATCGATTCGCACCAGACCCGTTCCAATGTCTGGCACACCGATGTCACCTTCGTCGATCGTGTCCCGCAGGCCTCGATCCTGCGTGCGGTCGCGCTGCCCGGCTACGGCGGTTCGACCACCTGGGCCTCGACCGTCGCCGCGTACGACGCGCTGCCCGAGCCGCTCAAGCGACTCGCGGAGAGCCTGCGCGCGCGGCATTCGAACCGCTATGACTACGCCGCCGAGATCGAGGACCGATCGGCCGATACCGACCGCGCCTACCGTCGCGAGTTCGAGTCCACCTATTTCGAGACCGAGCATCCCGTGGTGGAGGTGCACCCCGTGACCGGCGAGCGAGCCCTGCTGCTCGGCTGCTTCGTCAAGGAGTTCGTCGGGGTGTCGAGCAGCGAGTCGCGGGCACTGTTCCGACTGTTCCAGGACCGGGTCACGCGTCTCGAGCACACCGCCCGCTGGAACTGGTCGCTGGGCGATGTCGCGATCTGGGACAACCGGGCCACCCAGCACTACGCCATCGACGATTACGACGGCAGCGAGCACCGCAGGCTCACCCGCATCACGCTGGGCGGGCCGGTGCCCGTGGGCGTCGACGGCTCAACGAGCACGGTGATCGCGGGCGACGCCGAGCCCTACGCCGCTCCGCTCGAGCGCGCGGCATAGCCGTCATCGACCGCCACCACCTCGCGCGCGTCCCGGGAACAACACTCGAGATCAACTATTCTTCGACGGCATATCCGACGGTTGCGCACGCGCGAACAGCTACCCACTGGCCCAGTCCGACGACGGGAATGCCGTGAATTTGTGGAGCTATGTCCAGGGCAGGGGAGAGGAACTGACCTTCCTCACCTATCAGCACGCGTCACTGGCGATTCAGACAGTGCTGGTCGGAACCGTTGTCGCGATCCTGATCGCGGTGGCGGTGTATCGGTTGCCGCTGGGGTCGGCACTGACCCTGACCTCGAGCCGGGTAGCGCTGACGATTCCCTCGCTGGCACTGCTGGCGTTGCTGCTCGTCCCGTTCGGTCTCGGTGTCGTGCCGTCGTTCATCATGCTGGCGTTCTTCGCGGCCCTACCGGTGATCGGCAACGCGATCGTCGGCCTGCGATCGGTGCCCGCCACGGTCGTCGAATCCGCGCGCGGCATCGGACTTTCGCGGTGGCGGATCCTGCTCACCGTCGAACTCCCGATCGCCTGGCCGGTGATTCTCACCGGCATCAGGGTCTCGACCCAGATGATCGTCGGGGTCGCCGCGATCGTGGCCTACGTTCTCGGGCCCGGCCTCGGCTCGCTGATCTTCAACGGCCTGTCCCGCCTCGGCGGCGCCAATGCCCTGGAAATGGCATTCACCGGAACCATTCTCATCGTTGCCATCGCGTTGGTCTTCGACGCGCTCCTCGTCCTGCTCGGACGCCTCACGATTGCCAAGGGACTGTGATGACCGATGTGACCAGCCAGCCCGCGCCGACGGCACGGCAGCGCGATGTGACCGGCGATTCCATCACCTTGGACGGGGTCGTCAAGCGGTACAAGGGCCAGGACACGCCCGCTGTCGAGCGCCTCGACCTCGAGATCGAAGCCGGCGACATCGTCGCGTTCGTCGGACCGTCGGGGTGTGGCAAGACGACCACACTCAAGATGATCAACCGGCTGATCGAGCCGACCGAGGGGCGGATCTTCATCGGCGGCCGCGATGTCACCCGGGAGGATCCCGACAAGCTGCGCCAGTCGATCGGCTATGTCATCCAGTCCGGTGGCCTGTTCCCGCACTGGTCGGTCGCCAAGAACATCGGCGCGATCCCCCGGGTGCTCGGCTGGGACAAGAAGCGGATCGCCGAGCGCACCGAATACCTTCTCGACCTCGTCGGTCTCGACCCGGCGACCTTCGCCGACCGGCTGCCCAAGGACATGTCCGGCGGCCAGCAGCAGCGCGTCGGCGTCGCCCGCGCACTCGCGGCCGACCCGCCGGTGCTGCTGATGGACGAACCGTTCGGCGCGGTCGACCCGATCACCCGGGTTCGCCTGCAGGACAGCCTGATCGCGATCCAGCACGAACTCGGCAAGACCATCGTGATCGTCACCCACGATTTCGAGGAGGCCACCAAACTCGGCGACAAGGTGCTCATCCTGTCCGAGGGTGGGCATGTCGAGCAGTACGCGACGCCGGAGGAGATCCTCACCGACCCGGCGACGCCGTTCGTGGAGGAATTCGTCGGATCCGGCGCGAAGCTGGCCTATCTCACGGTGTCTCGGGTGCGCGATGTGGAGGTCGACCCGGTGACCACCGCCAGGATCGGGGAATCCTCGCAGGTCGTGATCGGGCGGGCGAAAGCCGCGGGACACACCTGGGTGGTGGTCGTGGACGAGTCGGGTCGGCCGCGGTCGTGGCCCTCGCTGACGGAAGTGGCGAGCAAGCCGGAGGTCTCGGACTATCTGGATCGCCGTCTGCCCGTAGTGGCCAAGTCCTCGACGCTCAACGACGCGCTCGATGCCATGCTCGCGGCGAGTCAGGGCGCCACCCTGGTCACCGATGGTCGCGGCGCCGTCGTCGGCTCGCTGAACATCGGCTCGGTGACCGATGTGATCCAGACCAAGCTCGCCGAGGGGCACGCCGCGGTCGAGGACTCGTCCTACGAAACCTATGTCGACGGTTCCGATCCCACGCCCACGCCGGTCGTCGCCGCCGACGACGAACCCGGATCGGTCGAACCGGCATGAACCGTCTGCGCCGGGTCCCGATCGACGTGTGGTTCGAACCGCTCATCATCGTGGTGATCGGCATCGGGTACCTGTTCTGGTATCGGGCCTCGACATTCACTCCGACCGAGCAGGCCTCGCTCGGCTGGGCCAATCTGCAGACCACGATCCTCGATCACATCCGGCTCACCGTGGTCGCCACGGTGATCGTGGTGGTCGTCGCGATTCCGCTCGGTATCGCGTTGACCAGGCCGGCGTTGCAGCGGTTCGAGCCGATCGCCGTGAACATCGCCAATGTCGGCCAGGCCGCGCCCGCCGTCGGGTTGCTCGTGCTGTTCACCTTCTGGCTCGGCACCGGATTCCGCACGGCGGTCGTCGGTCTCGTCGTCTACGCGATCCTGCCGATCCTGCAGAACACGATCGTCGGCCTCCGCCAGGTGGACCATCGCACCATCGAGGCCGCGCGCGGTATCGGCTTCTCGGCCGCACGGACCCTCGTGCAGGTGGAATTGCCGCTCGCGGTGCCGGTGATCCTCAACGGTGTGCGCACCGCGCTGGTCATCCTGGTCGGCACCGCGACGCTGAGTACCTTCATCGGTGCGACCAGCCTCGGCACGCTGATCACGACCGGCGTCACGCTGTTCCTGCCCAAGCTGCTCATCTCCGGCGCCGTGCTCGTCGGTCTGCTGGCCTTGATCATCGATTGGCTCGGCCGACTCGTCGAACTGGCCGCGACCCCACGAGGTGTCTCATGAGGCGAGTCCCGTTGATTTCCGCGCTGGTCGCGACGATGTCGTTGCTCGTCGGGTGTGGGCTGGTGAGTTCGTCGGGCACCTTCCACGAGGCGAGCCTGCCCGGCGGACAACGTCCGCTGGACGGCGCCGAGCTGACCGTCACCTCGAAGAGCTTCACCGAGGGTGTGGTGCTCGGCAAGATCACCGCGACCTATCTGGCCGCGGCGGGTGCCTCGATCACCGATCTGACCGGCGCTCCGGGATCGGCGTCGTCGCGGCAGGCCCAGCTCAACGGCGACGCCGACGTGCTGTGGGAATACACCGGCACCGGCTGGGTCAACTACCACAACGAGACCGAGACGATCGTGGACCCGCAGGAGCTCTGGCAGCGCGTCCACGATGTCGAAAAGCGTGACTACAACCTCGAATGGCTCCCCCCGTCCAATTTCAACGACACCTACGCCTTCGGCGCGTCGACACCGACCGCGCAGCGACTCGGCGTGAAGTCGCTCTCGGACGTGGCCGCACTACCGGTCGCCGAGCGGACCTTCTGCGTCGACGACGAATTCTTCAGTCGCTCGGACGGTTTCATTCCGATGCTGCAGAAATACGGCATTCCCTACAACGATCCCAATGGTGTCCCCGCGGGCAACGTCACCAGGATGGACGCCGGCGTCGTCTACACCGCGACCGCCAAAGGCGAGCCCTGCCATTTCGGCATGGTCTACACCACCGACGGCCGCGTCAAGAACCTGAATCTGGTCGTCCTGGACGACGACAAGAAATTCTTCCTCCCCTACAGCGGCACCGCGGTCGTCCGCGGCGCCGTCCTCGATGCCAACCCCGAACTGCGCGAGCTCCTCGGCACCATTTCCGAACTCCTCGCCGACGACCTGATGCGAGAACTCAACGGCCGCGTCGACATAGACGGAGAAGACCCCGCTGACGTCGCCTACGACTGGCTGAAAAGCGCGAACCTCGTCGAATAGCCATGACGCGCGCGGCGAATAGTCTGGTCGGAAAGCCTATTTCGTGAGTGGTAGCCCGGTCGGTTCGGGAATCTGTTCCACGGTCAGACGTTTGCGGAAGACCCAGTAGGTCCAGGCCTGGTAGACCAGGACCACCGGGACGCAGAGGACTGCCGCCCAGCTCATCACCTGGAGGGTGTAGCGGCTGGAGGAGGCGTTGTCGATGGTCAGGTCGAACGCGGGGCTGATGGTCGACGGCATGACGTTCGGGTACAGGGAGCCGACCAGCAGGACGGTGGCCGAGGCGATCGTGACTGTGGTGCCGATGAAGGCCCACCCGTCACGACCCGCGACGGTGGCGCCACCGGCGACGACCAAGCCGAGTACCGCAGCGCCGAGAGCGCCCCAGGTCCAGGCGGAGCCGTAGGCGAGCTGGGTCCACAGCCCGAACCCGCCGACGATCACCACCGTGGGCACGAACAGGATCCGAACGCACGTGCGGGCATCGTCGCGGACCTCACCACCGGTCTTGAGCGCCAGGAAGATCGCGCCGTGCAGGGCGAACAGGATGGCCGTGGTCGCCGCGCCGAGCAGCGCGTAGGGGCTCAGCAGATCCCACACCGAGCCGACGACCTGGCGCTTCTCGTTCAGCGGCACACCGCGCACGAGGTTGGCGAACACCCAGCCCCACGCCAGCGCCGGAATCCACGAGCCGATGCCGATACCGACGTCGCACCAGGCCCGCCACTTCGGCGAATTGATCTTCGATCGCCACTCGATGGCGCAGATCCGCAGGATCAACGCGACCAACAACAGCAGCAGAGCCAGGTAGAACCCGGAGAACAAGCTCGCGTACCACTCCGGAAACGCCGCGAACATCGCACCGCCCGCAGTGATCAGCCACACCTCGTTGCCGTCCCAGACCGGGCCGATGGTGTTGAGCACGACGCGCCTGCGCACATCGGAACCCTTGCCCAGGATCGGCATCAACATGCCGACACCGAAGTCGAAGCCTTCGAGAATGAAGTAGCCGGTGAACAGCACGCCGACCAACACGAACCAGAATTGCTGCAGACTCATCGTCGTCTCCTAGTACGCGAAGGACAGCGGCTCGACGGGTTCGGCGCGGTGCCTACCACCAGGGCCGTCGTCATCGGGACCGGACTGATCATCGGACGCCGTAGGCCCCGGCTCGGGCCCGACCACGGTGTAGCGGTGCATCAGGTAGTACCAGACCACGGCCAGCGCGCCGTAGAGCAACGTGAAGACAGCGAGGGAGAAGATCACCGTGCCCGGCGCATGATCGGAGACACCTTGCGCCACGGTCATCCGAATGGTCGTGTCGCCGGTCAGATTCGGCACCACCACCCACGGCTGACGCCCCATCTCGGTGAAGACCCAGCCTGCGCTGTTGGCCAGGAAGGGAGTGGGGATGGCGATCAGACACAGCCAGGAGAACCAGCGCTTGTCGGGAACTCGGCCACCGCGGGTCATCCAGAGACCGGCGAGCAGCAACAGCGCCGGTCCGGCCAGCAAGCCGATCATGCCGCGGAAGCCCCAATAGGTGACGAAGAGATTGGGCCGATAATTGCCGGGCCCGTAGTCCTGCACGTAGGACTCCTGCAGATCCTCCACGCCCTGCAACGTGACGCCGGTGAACTTGCCCTCGGCCAGGAACGGCAGCACGTACGGAACTTCCAGTAGATGCGTGACACTGTCGCAGTTGTTGTGCGTGCCGACGGTGAGGATCGAGAACTTCGGATCGGTCTGGGTGTGGCACAGCGATTCCGCCGACGCCATCTTCATCGGCTGCTGATCGAACATGATCTTGCCCTGGATGTCGCCGGTCACCCCCACCACGACGATCGATGCGGCGATGACCCACATCCCCGCCCGGGCCGCCGGTCGCCACATGATCCTGGCTTCGTCGAGTTTCGCCGCATCACCGCTGCGCGCGTTGCGCACCATGAACCACCCCGCGATGCCGACGACGAAGGTCGCCGCGGTGAGGAACGAGCCGGCGACCACGTGCGGAAATGCCGCGAGGGTGGTGTTGTTGGTGAGCAGTGCCCAGATGCTGTCCAGTTCGGCGCGTCCGGTCTCGGGGTTGTATTTCGCGCCGACCGGGTGCTGCATGAACGAGTTGGCCGCGATGATGAAGTACGCCGAGGCGTTGACACCGAAGGCGACGATCCAGATCGTGGCCAGGTGAACGAGTTTGGGCAATCGGGTCCAGCCGAAGATCCACAATCCGAGGAATGTCGACTCCAGGAAGAAGGCGACCAGTGCTTCGAATGCCAGTGGCGCACCGAAGACGTCACCGACGAATCGGGAGTACTCACTCCAGTTCATCCCGAATTGGAATTCCTGCACGATGCCGGTGGCGACGCCGATGGCGAAGTTGATCAGGAACAGTTTTCCGAAGAACTTGGTGAGCCGATACCAGTGTTCTTTTCCGGTGATCACCCACGCTGTCTGCATTCCCGCTACGAGCGGCGCCAGTCCGATGGTGAGCGGGACGAAGATGAAATGGTAGACCGTGGTGATACCGAACTGCCATCTGGAGACATCCAGTGTGCTCATCGCCAGCGAACTCATCGTCGGATCTCCTGCCATCGCAGTGAACTGTTGCCGAACCGCCTGCGGTCTGTGTCGAGAGGAAATGGATGCCTATCGTTCTTCCCGCGGTGGGGGATAGGTGATCGTCGTTCCGTCGACGTGGGCGAAGTTCGTCAGCTGATGATCCGGTGCCCGGGTGGCGGACATGATGTCGCGCACCTGCGCGCCCCGGACCAGCAACGCGTCGCCCACCAGCGAGCGGTGGCACCGCCACGGCACCGCTTCGGCGCACATGACGGCGGTTGTCGCTTCGCCTGCCAGTTCGACGAGTTCGTCGATGCCCGCGGCGAATTCCGGTGTCTGCATGTAATTCGCGTACGCGCGGAACGACGCGTTGCGCCACCCCGCATTGGCATCGCTGCTCTCACCGTGGCGCAGCCCGCCGAGCGCCGCGAGATACAGATAGCGAATACTCGCCGCCTGCAGGACTTCCTGGAGTGCTTCGCGGTCGAACTGTGGATTGTGGCGCGACCGGGGAACGGTCCTGATATCCACGAGTCGGGTGACGCCGTAATCGTTGAGCAGACCGACGAATTCGTCCGTGGTCCGCGTGGAATGGCCGATCGTGTACACAGTCAGCACTGCTCGATCCTAGGTGACGAGGTCGCGAATTCCGGTCAGGACTCGGCGATCGTCTTCGCCCGGAGCAGTATGTCTTCGATCATCGCGGGACTCACCTTTCCCGTGGCGGTATTGCGCTGGCTCACGTGGTAACTACCGAGCACGGTGATTGATCGGCCGTCGGGATGGGTGATGACGACTTGCGCACCGTGGGTGAAACGTGGCCGGGGACGTGGCACATTCCAGTCGCCTGCTGAAAGAACGGTGAACAGGGCCTGCCAGCCGAAGCCGCCGAGGACGACGATCACGCGAAGCGTGGGGCCGAGCAGTTCCAATTCCCGGCTGAGAAAAGGCGCGCACCGGCGCCGCTCCTCGGGTGTCGGCTTGTTCTCCGGCGGGGCGCAGTGCACCGGTGCGGTGAGCCGGGTGTCCAGCAGTTCGATACCGTCGTCGAGGCTCACCGGATGCGCGCCGGTCGCCGATCCGACCGCGTGCAGCGCACCGAACAGGACGTTGCCGCTCGGGTCGCCGGTGAACATCCGCCCGGTGCGATTACCGCCGTTGGCGGCGGGGGCGAGGCCGACCACGAGAATTCGTGCGTCGGCGGGCCCGAAGCCGGGTACCGGCCGACCCCAGTACTCTTCGTCGCGGAAGGCTGCCCGTTTGACGACGGCCACTTCTTCGCGCCAGGCGACGAGTCGGGGGCAGGCGCGGCAGGTGGAAATCAAGCGATCGAGGGTGGCGATGTCGGGGGTGGTTTCCGCCGCCCACGGGGCCTTTTCCGGATCCTCGCCGGTCATCGGCTCAGTCTAGTCCGCGGCGTGGAGGCGGCTTCGGAAAAGTTCGCCGACCGAACCAGCTGCGCGGTACCGTCGGTACCACGTACATTCGAGGGATGTTGTCCACCGAGATCGTGAGCGCCGACGGAGTCGTGCGCGGTCGTGCGGGTCGTCGAATCGCCCGCTGGCGTGCCCTGCCCTACGCGGCCCCACCCATCGGAGCGTTGCGGTTGCGTGCGCCCCAGCCCGTTCGACCGTGGACGGGGGTGCGGTCGGCGACCGAGTTCGGCTACGCCGCCGTGCAGAATCCGAACGGTGCCCGCATCGGCCCGCGAACCTGGCAACCCACCGGCGAGGATTGCCTGACGCTCAATGTCACCGCACCGGCGACGCCGTCGGCGACCCCGCGCCCGGTCATGGTGTTCTTCCATGGTGGCGGATACCTGATCGGCACGTCGAGCATGTATTCCGGCGCACGGTTGGCCGCACGCGGCGACGTGATCGTGGTGTCGGTGAACTACCGCCTCGGCGCGCTCGGGTATGTCGACTTCAGCGAATTCTCCACGGCTGACAGGCCTTTCGACTCGAATCTCGGACTTCGCGATCAGGTCGCGGCGCTGGAATGGGTGCGTCGCAATATCGCCGCGTTCGGCGGTGACCCGGACAACGTCACCATCTTCGGCGAATCGGCCGGTGCGCACGCGGTGGTCAGCCTGTTGGCGACGCCCGCCGCGCGCGGCCTGTTCCATCGGGCGATCGCGCAGAGCGCCCCCGCTGACTGGACCTCGACACCGGAGGAGGCGCGCCGCTTCGCCCGTCTCTGCCTGGACCGGCTCGGCGCCACCCCCGCCGACGCCGCGACCGTGCTGAGTACCGTGTCCGCGAAGGAGCTGTGCCGGGCCGGCGACCGCGCACTCGGTCGTTCGCTGCGCGAGGAGCCGGGCAGCTTTCCCTACGCCCCTGTCGCGGACGGCGACTTCCTCCCGGAGACGCCCCTGGACGCGATCGCGGCGGGCCGTGCGCATCCGGTGCCGTTGATCATCGGCACCAATCGCGACGAGGCGACGCTGTTCCAGCGCTTCGCCAAGTCGGTGCCACACACCCCTCAGCAGCTCAGCACCATCTTCGGCCGCTATGAGCCCGGCACCGAACAGCGGGTGACCAGCAGCTACCCCGGCTACCCGGCGGCGCGGACCGCAGTGCGCGTCGGCGGCGACCACCTGTTCCTACGCCCGACGCTGGCCGTGCTCGAAGGCCACAGCCGCTACGCCCCCACCTACGCCTACCGCTACGACTACGCCCCGCGCGCGCTGCACCTGGCGGGCTTCGGCGCCACCCACGCGCTCGACCTGGTCCCGGTCTTCGGCTGGGTCGACGGACCGGTCGGGCGCGCGATGACCGCAGCAGGCGGCAGGCGGGCCTTCCTCGCGGTCCAGGACCACATCCAGGACAACTGGCTCAGCTTCGCCCGTACCGGCAAACCGCTGTCGCCGTGGTCGCCCTACACCGCCGAACGCCGGACCACCTCCATCATCGACCATCCGCCGCGCGTCCTGGTCGACCCCGAGTCCGCGCAACGTGAAGCGTGGCAAGGCATTCGGAAGTGTGAAGCATGACGGTAGAGCTCGCCGCGGGGCAGCTGGCCGACCGCATCAAGGCGCTCTACGCCGAAGACGAGCAGATCCGCGCGGCGCGGCCCGTCGAGGATGTTCACGCCATCGTGACGACCCCAGGACTCGCGACGGCGCGCATCGTCGAGACCGTCATGACCGCCTACGCCGATCGCCCGGCGCTGGGCACCCGCCGTACCGAACTGGTCGAGACCGGCGGACGGTCTACGCGAAAGCTGTTGCCGGAGTTCGAGTTGCTGACCTATGGGCAGGTGTGGGAGCGCACTCGCGCGCTCGCCGCGGCCTGGCATCGCGACGGTGTCGTCGCGGGGGATTTCGTCGCGGTGCTCGGGTTCACCAGTGCCGACTACACCGTGCTCGATCTCGCCACGATCCACCTCGGTGGGGTCGCGGTGCCGTTGCAGGCGGGCGCGGGTCTGGAGCAGTTGCGGTCGATTCTGGACGAGACCGAGCCGACGGTGTTCGCGGTCGATACCGCGCATCTGGGCACCGCCGTGGACGCGGTGCTGGCCGGCGTCACACCACGTTCGCTGATCGTGTTCGACCATCACGCCGACGACGATGATCACCGGGATGCCCTCGACGCCGCCCGCGCCCGTCTTCGGGCCGGGGGATCGGGCCTCGTGCTCAGCACCCTCGACGACACCATCGAGCAGGGCCGCCTCGCCGACGAGGCTCCCCTGAGCGTGCCCGCGGAGGGCGAGGACCCACTCGCCCTGCTGATCTACACCTCGGGCAGCACCGGTACACCCAAGGGTGCGATGTACACCCAGCGCCTGGTCGCGGTCGGCTGGCAGCCCGCGCGGCCGCTGACCGCGATCAATGTCAACTTCCTGCCGATGTGCCATATCGCCGCTCGGCTCACCCTCAACAGCGTGCTCGCCCGTGGCGGCACGGCGTATTTCGCGGCGGCGCCGGACCTGTCGACGTTGTTCACCGACATCACGCTGGTGCGGCCCACCGAGATCTTCCTGGTGCCCCGGGTGTGCGACATGATCCTGCAGCGCTTCCAGCGCACGGTCGCCGAGCGCGGCGACGCGGCGATCGACACGGTGAAAACCGAACTGCGCGAACAGTTCCTGGGCGGTCGGCTGCTGTCTGTGCTGTGCGGCAGCGCGCCGATCGCACCCGACCTGCGTGCCTTCGTCGAGTCGGTACTGCACCTGCGTCTACACGACGGCTACGGCTCCACCGAGACCGGCGGCGGGGTGATCTTCGATACGAAGGTGATGCGCCCGCCGGTACTGGATTACAAACTCGTCGACGTGCCGGAGCTCGGCTATTTCGGCACGGACAAGCCGTATCCACGCGGCGAGTTACTGCTCAAGACCACCACCATGATCGCCGGGTACTACCGCCGCCCCGAGGTGACCGCCGAGGTCTTCGATGCCGACGGGTTCTGCCGCACCGGTGACGTGGTCGTGGAGTTGGCGCCCGACCGGTTGGCCTATGTCGACCGCCGCAACAATGTCCTCAAGCTCTCCCAGGGCGAGTTCGTCACGGTGTCGCGGTTGGAAGCGGTGTTCGCGGGCGCGGACCTGGTGCGCCAGATCTACGTGTACGGCAGCAGCGAACGCGCCTATCTGCTGGCGGTCGTGGTGCCCACCGAGGCCGCGCTCGTAGGGCCCGCCGACGACATGCGTGCCGCGGTGAGTGCGTCGTTACACCGCGCCGCCGCTTCGGCCGAACTCGAGCCCTACGAGATTCCGCGTGACTTCATCATCGAGTCCGAACCGTTCTCGACAGCCGACGGGATGCTGTCCGGAGTGGGGAAACTGTTGCGGCCCAAGCTGAAACAGCGGTACGGGCAGCGTCTCGAGCAGCTCTATGCCGACCTCGCGCGGGGTCAGGAAGACGAACTGCAGCGGCTGCGTCGCGACGCACCAGGGCTGCCGGTGTACGACACCGTCGCCCGTGCCGCTCGGGCCGTGCTCGGTGGCGATCCGGCGGATCTGCGTCCGGACGCACGATTCGGTGATCTCGGCGGTGATTCGCTGGCTGCGCTGTCGTATTCGACGCTGCTCCGGGAACTGCTCGCGGTGGACGTGCCCGTGAACGTGCTGCTCGGACCGGACAGCGACTTGGCGCGTATCGCCGACTACATACGCCGTGAGCGTGAACCCGGCACGCACAGAACCGATTCCGATGCGGTGCACGGCAGGGACGCTACCGAGATTCGCGCCGCGGATCTGACGCTCGAGAAGTTCGTTGATGTCGGCACCGTCGCGCGCGTGCCTGCCGCTACGCCCGCGAAGACGGTGTTGATCACCGGCGCGAACGGCTATCTCGGGCGGTTCCTCTTGCTGAGTTGGCTCGAACGGCTCGCCCCGGCGGGAGGCAAGGTGATCTGCGTGGTCCGTGGCGGTGACGCGGTCGCCGCCCGAGAACGCCTCGACGCGGCGTTCGACACCGGCGACAGTGAGCTGGCCATGCACTTCCAGGTTCTCGCGAAGGACACCTTGGAAGTGCTGCCCGGTGATATCGGTGAACCGAATCTCGGCCTGCCGCAGCCGACCTGGGACCGGTTGGCCGGCGAGGTCGATCTGATCGTGCACTCCGCGGCACTGGTGAACCATGTGCTCCCGTATGCGCAGCTGTTCGGCCCGAATGTGGTCGGCCCGGCCGAGATCATCCGGCTGGCGCTGACAACTACCCGCAAGCCGGTGAGCTATCTGTCGACGGTGGCCGTCGCGGCGCAGGGGGAGTCCTTCGCCGAGGACGGCGACGTGCGCGTCATGAGTCCGGTTCGCCGACTGGACGATTCCTATGCCAACGGCTACGGCAACAGCAAGTGGGCGGGCGAGGTTCTGTTACGCGAGGCCGCCGAGCGATTCGGCCTGCCCGTCGCGGTATTCCGCTCGGACATGATCCTGGCGCACAGTCACTTCCGCGGACAGCTCAACGTGCCCGACGTCTTCACCCGTCTGCTGCTGAGTGTGCTCGTCACCGGGCTCGCGCCGACATCGTTCTACCGCACCGATTCCCACGGGCAACCACAGCGCGCCCACTACGACGGCCTGCCTGCCGATTTCGTCGCCACGGCCATCACCGAACTCGGTGCCGCTGCCTCGAGTGGGTACCGCACCTATGACGTCCTGAACCCGCACGACGACGGGATTTCCCTCGACGTGTTCGTCGGCTGGCTGATCGAAGCGGGCCACCGCATCGATCGCATCGACAGCTACGACGACTGGTTCGCCCGCTTCGAAACCGCCTTGCGTGCCCTGCCCGAACCCCAGCGCAAGCACACCCTGCTCCCGCTACTCGACGCCTACCGCAAGCCCGGCCGTCCACTGCGCGGCTCGGCCCTGCCCGCCGACGGCTTCCGGGCCGCCGTCCGCGCCGCTCAGATCGGTCCCGACCACGACATCCCGCACCTGCCGGCAGATCTCATCGCCAAATATGTCCGTGACCTGACGCATCTCGGCATTCTGGACTGACCCTCACGGCCGAGGCCGGGCGATCCACGAGTGCCACCCGCCATCGAGGATCAGCTCGGCCAAGCGCTGGTAACCGTCACTGCCAGGGTGGGCGCCGTCGCCCGCCGTGGCTTCGCCGGCCCAGATCGGGTCTTCGGCCAATTGCTCGGTGGTGGCGACGAAGGGCACCTCACGCGAGCTGCACAGCTCCGCCATGGCGTCGGCGAGTTCCACCGTTCGGCGCAGGTGCTCCTCGCCGCCGTCGATGACAGGTGGTGGGCCGATCACCAGTGGACGGATCGCACGCTCGCGGCTTTCAGCCAGGAGGGTCGCGAGATTGTCGAGGCAGCGCGCCTTGCCGACCCGCACGTTGCCGTCCTCCACGACCGCATCGTTGCTGCCGAAGGAGATCACCAGGCGATTGTCGGCGCCGGGCAGCACGCGCGGGTCGACTTCGCGCCAGCAGCGACGCAGGACATCGTCGGAGGTGTTGCGTCGGATGCCGAGGTTGAACGCGGTGATGCCGGGGCCGGTCGCGGTGAGTACGCGGCCGACCCAGCCGCGGTACTCCGGGTCACCGATGCCCTGGACGAAGGAGTCCCCGATGAAGCAGATGCGTAGATCCTCGTTCATTCCGGCAACTGTATGGGGTGGGGGAGTGGGGCCGCGCTGTCCGGCCCGGCCGGTGGTGGGGGAGCGCGCTAACCAAGGGGCGGTACAGGTTTGAATCGTTCTGGACATGTCGGGTTCGAGTGTTCGAGGGCTACGTCGACGATCTTGGTTCCCGTACTCCAGTTTTATTTAATGTCGATACGTACATATATGCATCTAAACATGTGTTCCGATTAGTTGTCATCGCAACATGCTCACGCAAGCCAGCTCTAAAAGAACACAAGGAAGCCAGGGGGGCTCCCAGCTGCTTGGTCGCGGTGGGAGCCGGTGTTATCGAGGAGTCACAATGCGCGCGACGGCCGACACCATCGCTGAGCGTTGCTCCGCCAGTCGGTCGCGGCCGGCCACGACGGATCCGGCCCTCGCGTGAGCGGCTGACGTGCGAGCGAGGTCGGTGAGCATGTGGAGCAGGATCGTGGCCGGGATATCGGTGGTGACGAGTCCTTCGTGCTGGCCGCGGCGGAGTTCTACGAGTTTCGCGTCGATGGTGCGCCGCAGGACCTGGGGAATATCGCCGGACGGCTCGAGTTCGGACCAGGCTTGTAGCCGGGCGTTATCGGGGTGGGCGATGAAGTGGTCGAACAGGCGGCCGGCATAGGCGGGAAGGTCGTCGGCGGACATGGCGGCTTCGCTACTGGTCTCGGTGGTCCAGCGTTCGGTGACAGCGGCGTAGAGCTCGTTCTTGCCGGGAAAGTACGCGTAGAGGCGGTCCTTGCTGGCGTGCGCGGCGGCCGCGATGCGGTTGATCCGAGCACCGGCGATGCCGAATTCGGCGAACTCCGCTTTCGCCGCGGTGAGTATTCGCTCCCGTGTTGCCTGACCTGCCGCCCGCATGTGCCGAAGCGTACCCCTTGCCGAACCATCTGGTTCGGAACTATGGTCCCATGTGAACCGGACGGTTCTGAACTCTGTGAGACGAGGGCTTGATGAGCGCGGACAAACCACGGTGGCAGCAACTCAGGGAGCAGACCGACGGTGTCGATACCGCCGATCTGGACCAGCTGTGGACCCGGCTACGCCCGGCTCGCGCCGAGGAGATCCTCGGTGAATGGCGCGGCGACGCGTTCCAGACCGGTCACCCGCTGTGCCGCGCGCTGCCTGCCAGCCGCTGGTACGGCAAGAATTTCCTCGCTCTCGACGACGCGAAGCCGCTGATGTGCCGGGCCGAGGACGGCACCCTGTTCTCGAATGTCGAGCTGGGGCAGGGCGAAGCGACCCTGTGGAATGTCGAGTTCCGCGGCGAGGTCACCGCGACCATGGTCTACGACGGCCGCGCGGTGTTCGACCACTTCAAGTGGCTCGATGACACCACCTTGATGGGCATCATGAACGGGCGCCCCGAACTGGTTCTCTCCCGCGGCGAATACTTCTACTTCCTGCTGGAAGGAGTCTCCTGATGCGCACAACGGCGGTGTTGTCGCGCGATCCGTCGGCGGAGTTCTCGATCGAGCCGATCGAAGTCGACGAGCCCCGCGCCGGGGAGATCCTGGTGCGGATCGCCGCCGCCGGGATCTGCCACACCGATCTGGTCAGTCGCCGCGCGGGTGCCGCGGATCGTCCGATTCTGCTCGGACACGAGGGCGCGGGTGTCGTCGCGGCGGTCGGGGCCGACGTGCGTACGATCCGGCCCGGCGATCATGTCGTGCTGACCTTCCGGCACTGCGGCGCCTGTCGCAACTGCGCGGCCGATCGCCCCGCCTACTGCCACCGCGCGACCGCGCTCAACCAATTCGGACGGCGCGCGCACGACACACCCCGGGCGCTTGTCGACGGTTCCCCGGTACTGGACGGATTCTTCGGCCAGTCGAGTTTCGCCGGCTACGCGTTGACCACCGAGGACAACACGATCGTGATCGACCCCACGATCGACCTCGCGGTGGCGGCGCCGTTCGGTTGCGGTTTCCAGACCGGTGCGGGCGCTGTGCTGAACGCGTTGCGCCCGGAGTCGGGTGCGTGGGTCGCTGTGTACGGGGCGGGTGCGGTCGGGATGGCGGGTTTGCTCGCTGCTCGGTCGATTCCCGATGTCTGCGTGGTCGTCGTCGAAACATCTGCCGCGCGGCGGGAACTGGCTGTGGAGCTCGGCGCTGACGCGGCGCTGGATCCCGCCGACGGGCCCACCGCGCCACGCATCCGCGAACTCACCGAGGGCGGTGCGACCCACGCGCTCGATACGACCGGTGTCGCCGCTGTTCTCGGTGATGCTGTCGCCGCGCTCGGTGTCGGTGCCACGGTGGTGGCCGTCGGTCTCGGCCGTGGCGCGCCACCGGTCGATATCGGCGATCTCGTGCTGCACGGTAAGGTGATTCGTGGCTGCCTCGAAGGTGACAGCGTGCCTGCCACCTTCATTCCCCAGCTGCTCGATCTGTACGCGGCCGGTCGCTTCCCGGTCGAGCGCCTCATCGCCCGGTACCCACACACCGAGGTCGGTACCGCGCTGGCCGACCAGCGCGCGGGCGCTGTCGTCAAACCGGTGCTCACATGGTGAGCACCCTCGAATCCCCGGACACCCCATGACACTTCTCTTCGACGACGCTGCGGCTGTCGAGGGCGCCGAGACGGCTGCCCGCACCCAGCGACGACTCACGGTGTTGAACGCCGCGCGTTCGGTCTTTGTCGCCCACGGCTACCACGGGGCGAGCATGGACGACATCGGCATCCGGGCCGGGATGAGCAAGCCGGTGCTGTACACGCACTACGCGAGCAAGCTAGATCTCTATCTCGCTGTGTTGCAGGGTTATCTGGACCGGATGGTCGACGGTATCCGGGACGCGCTGGCCGACGCCGACGGTCAAGAGGACAAGGTGCGCCGCGCGGTGCGGGCCTATTTCGATTTCGTCGCCGAGGACGCCGGTGGGCACACCCTGGTCTTCGAGTCGCCGGTGCCGAGTGAGCCGTGTGTGCGGTGGCGGGTGCGCAATGCCATGGGCGAATGCGCGGTGCTGGTCAGCGCGGAGCTGCGCGCCGCGGGGATGGATGACGTCCGTGCCTACGCGTGCGCGTTCGGGGTGGTGGGCGCCAGCCACCTCGCGGCTCGGCAGTGGCTCGACACGGGTCGTCCGATTCCGATGGCCGAGGCTGTCGACACTGTCGTGGCGCTGTGCTGGAACGGATTGTCCGGCGTGGAGACTTCGGGCGACTAGGGCGAAGTCGCGAGTGGTCAGCTCGCCCCGATGGGCAGTGGGCTTCCGTCGAGGAGTTCCTCGCTGGGGAGCTGTCCGGCGAGTACAGCCAGTGCGCGCTTCCATCGGCGCAGCACCGCCTCGCGTTCGCCGAGGGTTCCGGTGAGCATGGCGGTCATCGAGAGCCCGGTGAGCATGTCGATGGTGAATTCGACGAGGACCTCGGCGCGCGGGTCCGAGGTATAGGGCTCGCCGAGTACTTGCAGGTAGAGCCTGCGCATTTCGGTGAACACGCGACGCTCCTCGGTGACGAGCTGGTCGCGGAGTTCGGTGTCGGTGCGCGCGGCGACCCAGAGGTCGAGTGCGATGAAGAAGGCGGGACTGTTGAGGTCGCGCCAGGCGAGGTCGACGACGGATTGCAGTCGGTCGCGGCCGGGCGGGAGGAGTTCGGCTTCGCGCCGGAACTTCTCGAGCCGGATGTCGACCACCTCGGTGGTGGCGGCGATGAGCAGTTCGGCTCTGGTGGGGAAGTGGTGCTGCACGGTGCCGCGGGCGAGCCCGGCACGTTCCTGCACCGCGCTGACGGTGGTTGCCGCGTAGCCGCGTTCGAGCAGGCATTCGGCAGTACAGGCCAAGATTCTGGCGCGGGTCGATGCCCGACGTTCGGCCTGGGTGCGGCGCGGTGGTTGCACGGTCACCTGAGAAATCGTACGTCCTGCCGACAAGACTCGGTAGATTAGGGGAAATGTGTCGGCAGTCACCACTTGACGACGGTGGATCGAGCTGATGCAATCAACATACCGTACGCAGTAACTGTTTCTCTGGATGAAAGGCTGCGATGACGCAGATCTCTCACCTCCGCCGTGGTAGTGGTGCGCCGATCGTGCTGGTGCACGGCCTCGGCAGTCGCTGGCAGGTCTTCGCGCCGATCATCGACCTACTGGCCGATCAGCACGAGGTCATCGCGATCGACCTGCCCGGTTTCGGTGACTCGCCCGCGCTTGACGATGTCCGGCCGGGTCCACGCGGGTACGCCGCCTGGCTCACGCGCTGGCTGGCGGACAACGGAATTGCACGCCCGCACGTGGTAGGCAGCTCCATGGGTGGTGGCATCGCCATCGAACTGGGTCGCACCGGAGTCGCGTCCGGGGTCACCGCGTTCTCACCGGTCGGCTTCTACGGGCCCGTCGGACGGCGGTGGACTCAGGTCCTGCTCACCAGCATGCGTGGTGCCGCCCGTACCGCCGGGCCGACATTGGACCGGCTCGTCGAATATCCCGCAGGCCGCAGAATCCTGCTCTCGAGCATGTTCGGTCACCCGGTCCGCGTCGACCCCGATGCCGCTCGTAGCGACTTGGCGGGGCTGGCCGGGGCGACCTCCTTCGCGGCCGCGCGCGACGATTTCGACAATTACGTCCTCGATCCCGGCGACGACCGTGGCTCGTTGGGTGATATTCCGGTGACGATCGCGTGGGGCACCCGCGACGTCGTGCTCGTGCACCGCACCCAGAGCGCGCGAGCACGCGTGGTGCTGCCGTTCGCGCGTCATCTCGACCTTCCCGGCTGCGGGCACCTCCCGTTCAGCGACGACCCCGATACCTGTGCTCGCATCGTTCTCGAAGGGACCTCATGACCCCGTCCATTGCAGTCATCGGCAGCGGGTTCGGCGGCTTGGCGGCCGTCATCGAACTGAAGAAGCGCGGCTTCGACGACGTTGTCGTGTTCGAGAAGGCTGACGATGTCGGTGGCGTCTGGCGGGAGAACACCTATCCCGGTGCTGCCTGTGATGTGCCGTCCCCGTTCTACTCGTACTCTTTCGAACCGAATCCGCGCTGGCCGCACCGATTCTCACGGCAGCCGGCGATTCTCGACTACATCAGGCACGTCGCCGATAAATACGATGTCCGTCGCCATATCCGCTTCGGTGTCGAGGTACTCGGCGCCGCGTTCGACGACGCGACCGGCAAGTGGACGGTCCGGCTCAGCGGCGGGGACACCGTGGTGGTCGATGTGCTGGTGTCGGCGGTCGGGCAGCTGTCGCGGCCCTCCGTGCCGGCGATCGAAGGTCGAGACAGCTTCGGCGGCAGCAGTTTCCACTCCGCCGAGTGGGATCACGACATCGACCTGACCGGCAAGCGGGTGGCTGTCATCGGCACCGGGGCGAGTGCGATCCAGTTCGTTCCCGAGGTGCAACAGCAGGTCGAGAAGCTGACGCTGTTCCAGCGGACCGCGCCCTACATCATCCCGCGCCCTGATCGGGAGTTCTCCGAGCGCCATCACCGGGTGTTCGAGAAGGTGCCGGTGACCGAGCTCGCCGAACGCGCAACCTGGTACAGCGTGGTCGAAGGGCTCAGCGTCGCCTGGGTGTATTCCAAACCTCTCGCCGCCGCGATCAAGGCGGTGTCGAAGTGGCATATGCGCAGGCAGACCAAGGCCAAGCCGGGTCTTTTCGAGAAGGTGTGGCCGGACTATCCGGTCGGGTGCAAGCGAATCCTGTTCTCCGACAATTATCTTCCGGCGCTGGCAGAAGCGAACGTGGAGGTGACCACCGAGCGGATCGCCGAGATCACCGCCTCGGGTGTGCGCACCGCGGACGGGCGTGACCACGAGGTCGACGTCATCATCTGGGGCACCGGTTTCACCAGCACCGAGTTCTTGGCCCCGATGACCATCACGGGCGCGCAGGGCAGGGAACTGAGGCAGGAGTGGGACAGCGGCGCACACGCCTATTACGGGATGAGCGTGCCGCGGTTTCCGAACCTGTTCATCATGTACGGCCCCAACACCAATACCGGTGGCGGTTCGATCATCTACTTCCTGGAAGCGCAGGCGAAGTACCTCGGCGACTATGTCGCCCATCTCGCGGCGTCCGGTCGCGCGCTGACGGTTCGTCCGGACGTGGAACAGGCCTACGACGAGCGGATCCAGGCGCAGCTCACCGGAAGTGTGTGGAGTCGGTGCTCGTCGTGGTATCGCCAGGCCGACGGCCGCATCACGACTAACTGGCCGTTGCTCGGAATCCAATACAAGAAGCAGGCGCGGTTCGATCCGGCCGACTATGAGGTGGTGTCACGATGAACGACTACGACTACGACGTGATCGTCGTCGGTTCCGGTTTCGGTGGCAGCGTGACCGCGCTGCGGCTGACCGAAAAGGGCTATCGGGTAGGTGTGCTCGAATCCGGCAGGCGCTGGAACGCCGAGGACTATCCGAAGACCAACTGGAACATTCCCAAGGCCATCTGGGCGCCGCGCCTCGGTCTGACCGGGCCGCAGCGGATCAGCGCGCTCGGTAAGTGCCTGGTCTTCAGCGGTTCGGGCGTGGGCGGCGGGTCGCTGATCTATGGCAATACGCTCTACGAACCGCTGCCGGAGTTCTATAGCGATCGCGCGTGGGCCCACATCACCGATTGGAAGTCCGAGCTCGCGCCGTATTACGACCAGGCCGCGCGGATGCTGGGCGTGGTGGAGAACCCGCGGATCGGGCCGAAGGACGACGTGCTGTTGCAGATCGCGCGGGATCTGAAGGTCGCCGACACCTTCCATCGCACCCATGTCGGAGTCTTCTTCAACGAGGGTTCCGAGGGCGTGGAGGTCGATGACCCGTACTTCGGCGGCGCCGGTCCGCGCCGCGCGGGGTGTATCCACTGCTCGGAGTGCTTCACCGGCTGCAAGCACAATGCCAAGAACACCACCACGCTCAACTACCTGCACCTGGCCGAGAGCAACGGCGCACAGGTGCATCCGTTGACCACGGTGACGGCGGTAGCGCCCGACGGTAGCGGCGGTTATCGCGTGGAGACGGTGCAGTCCAACGGCTTGGTGCGCAAGCAGCGTCGCACGTTCACCGCCCAGCAGGTGGTCTTCGCGGCGGCGGCGCTCGGCACCCAGAAGTTGCTGCACAAGTTGCGCGGTGACGGCACGCTGCCGGAGTTGTCCTCGCGGGTCGGTGAACTGACGCGCAGTAATTCCGAGGCGATCATCGGGGTCACCAGCAAGTCCCGTCACGATTTCGCCCAGGGTGTGGCGATCACGTCCTCCATTCACCCGGAACCGCAGACGCACGTGGAGGTGTGCACCTACGGCAAGGGGCAGAACGCGCTGTTCGTGCAGACGGTGCCGATGGTCGACGGCGGGGCGTTCCGGTTCCTGCGGCTGTTGCTGACGATTCTTTTGCATCCGGTGCAATTCGTGCGTTCGCAGAACGCGCACGGTGCGTCGGAGCGGTCGGTGATCTTGCTGGTCATGCAATCGCTGGACAATTCGCTGACTTCGTATATGAAGGGCAAGCGGTTGGTGACCAAACAGGGCAGTGGTGAGCCGAATCCCGAGTGGATTCCCATGGCGCACGATATCGCCCGTCGCTTCGCCGCCGAGTCCGACGGCATCACCGGCAACATCGCCACCGATATCTTCAATATCCCCGCGACCGCGCATTACATCGGCGGTTGCACCATCGGCGACTCCCGCGATACCGGCGTGATCGACCCTTACCAGCGCGTCTACGGCCATCCGGGCCTGCACATCGCCGACGGCAGCGCGATCACCGCCAATCTCGGCGTGAACCCGTCGCTCACCATCACCGCACAGGCCGAGCGTGCGATGGCGTTCTGGCCCAACAAGGGTGAGCCGGATCCGCGTCCTGACCTCGGTACCGCCTACCAGCGGATCAGTCCGGTCGCCCCGGACCGTCCCGCGGTGCCCGCGTCCGCGCCCGGCGCGCTCCGACTGCCTGCCTGAGAGAGAGAAACTTCATGACGATCGACCAACTCACCGCGCTCGAACCTGCCTGTTCCCGGGAGGCGGCGCTGGCGCTGTTCGACAGTCTCGCGCCGGTACCCGCATCCCAGCTCAGTGGCCGATGGCACGGTCGCGAGCTGGCCACCGGGCATCCGATGGACGGCCTGCTCGTGGCGTCGGGGTGGTACGGCAAGCAGTTCGACGGCCTCGACAGTGTGCATCCACTGCTGTTTCGTGACCGGACGGGCGACATCTTCGCTGTCGATCCGCAGAAGGTGCCGTTGGGCCTGGTCGGCAAGGTGCCGACCACGATTGTCGACCGGGGTCGCGGACTGCTCGGAGTGTTGAAGCCTGCACTGCGCGCTCGCGACTATCGGGCGCGGTTGCGCTCGATCGAGCATCGTGGGGTTGTCACCACGGCGATGGTGTACGACCACCGGGCGATCATCGATGTGTTCCGCCGGGTCGACGACAACACGGTCCTGGGCCTGATGGACTACCGCGATTTCCCCGAGCCGTACTTTTTCGTACTCGCTCGCGAGAACACGCACGATGGTGCCCGTTTGCCCGATTGATTCGGGGGTACGCGCCGGATGGGGAAAACCCTCATCGGAAGGAGGCCGTGCCATGACTGACTACATCGATCCTCATCAACACAAGTTTCCCGATACCGAACGCACGACGCGCTCGCACGCGGGGGAGTCCATCCAGGACTCGCTCAATTGGCCGGGGCTGTTGCTTGTCGGGATCGGCATCGTGATGCTCGCGGCCACCCTGACGGCAGCGGGTTCCGGATTTGTCGGATGGGCGGTGATCGCCGGAATCCTCACTGGTGTGTGTTTGCTGCTCGGGGTGGGGATCGTGCTCGCCGAGCATCGCCGGATCAAGGTGAGTGAGGGACTGCATCTCACAGATCCGTGTGGGCACTGACATCGGACAACGAGAGGATGCCGATGGACGAATGTGTCGAGCCCGGACGGATCACGGTCGACTATTCGCATCTGTTCCCCGGTGTGGTGGTGCGCGCCGATCGGATAGCCGACGAGTTCGATGTGGTGTTCTCCGATGGTGTGCGCACCGAGGCCGGGATTCTGCATGACGACGACGGGAGCGCGGCGCTGGATGTGGTCGGCTATGCCACGGCCGCGGGGACGATGTTGCCCGGTCGGATCTGGCCGATCATTTCGATCGAGGATGTCGGGTCCGAGGTGAACATCGCGCTGGGACCCTACTTGCGTTGATCTCGGGGTCTCGGTGATGCGGGACGTGCTCGGTACTTCGGCGTCCTAACGACTGGACCTGCGTCCATTTATGCCGCAGTGTGATGCTCATGAGCGAGCATCCCGCGCAACGGCGCACGCTGGCGGTGTTGGTCGCGGCGCAGATCTTCAGTGGCGCGGGGCTTGCCGCGGGAATCACCGTCGGTGCGCTGCTGGCGCAAGACATGCTCGGGTCCACCGGGTTGGCCGGGTTGCCCAGCGCGATGTTCACCGTTGGGTCGGCTGCCGCTGCGGTCGGGGTGGGCCGGATCTCACAGCGGGCCGGGCGTCGGGCGGGGCTCACGCTCGGGTACCTGACCGGTGGCCTGGGAAGTTTCGGGGTGGTCGCGGCCGCGGTGACCGAGAGCCTGCCGTTGCTGTTCTTCTCGCTGATCGTCTACGGGGCGGGCACCGCGACCAGTCTGCAAGCGCGATACGCCGGTGCCGATCTGGCGCAGCCCGCACATCGGGCGCGCGCCATCAGCACGGTATTGGTGGCGACGACGGTGGGTGCGGTGGTCGGGCCCAATCTCACGACGCCGATGTCGAATATGGCTGTGGGGTGGGGCATTCCAGCGTTGTCGGGTCCGTTCGTGCTGTCCGGAGTGGCCTATGTGCTCGCGGCGCTGGTGCTGTGGGTGATGTTGCGCCCGGATCCGCTCGTGCTCGCCCGCACCCTCGTCGAGCCGCCCGGCGAGGCTGTCAGGTCGGATGCTCCGGCGCGGTGGTCGGCGCCGATCGTGGCCGGGACGACGGTGATGATCGTGACGCAGTTGGTCATGGTCGCGGTCATGACGATGACCCCGATCCATATGCAGCATCACGGGCACGGTGTCGGCGCGGCAGGCTTCGTGATCGCGGTGCACGTCGCGGGGATGTATCTGCCGTCGTTGCTGTCGGGAGTGCTCGTCGATCGGTTCGGGTCGGGGCTGGTAGCCGTGGCGGCCGCGGGCACGCTGGTCGCCGCCGGTTCGGCCGCGGCACTCGCCCCGCCGAGTTCGGTGGCGGCGCTGGCGGTGGCGCTCGGGCTGCTCGGGATCGGCTGGAATCTGGGGTTGGTCGCGGGGACGACGATGATCGCGGATGCGACGCCGGTCGCCACCCGTGCTCGCACGCAGGGCACCGTCGATGTGGGAATCGCTCTCGCCGGTGCCGGGGGTGGGCTCGGATCCGGTGTCATCGTGGCATTCGCCGACTACCCGGGTCTGGCGCTGCTCGGCGCCGGGATCGCACTGCTGATCGTGCCCGCGCTGGCCTGGACCACTCGCCGTCCACGCATCCGCGACGAGAGTTCGCCCGTGCATGTCGAAAGCTGAGCGCGGCAGGTCGGTGAGATCGTGGGATGATCTGGCGATGAAAGGTCAGACGAGTACCGGGCGGCTGTTGACACTGTTCGGCGGCGTCGCCCTCGTGATGTTGATGGTCAACTGGAGTCTGATGCGCGCGGTCGCTTTCGCGGTGATCTGGGCGGTCGCGGCCGGTGTGCTGGTCGTGCGTGACCGGCGCCGTGGGACCGAGGGCATCGATGAGACCTCGGCCGCCACGGCATCCGATGCCGCCTCAGGCTCCGGCGAGCGCTGAGGCCAGATTCGGCACATCCAGAGCCTGCAAAGCCTGCTGGCGCACATCAACGCAGTGCTTCAGCGTGACGGTATCGATCACCTCGCGATTGCGAACCACCGCGACATTGATACCACCGCTACGCACCGCCCAGTTCTGCACCGTGGCGTTGAACGACACCCGCGCGACATTGAACCCCTGCTGACGCCAATTATCGAGATCAGGGGCCAGCATTTCGCACAGATGTACGCCGGCCGCATCGGAGATCTCAGGTGTGCCCGCGGGCGACGGCGGTAACCCGGGATCAGGTGCCTCGGTGCTGGTAGCGCAGCCGGCAACAACCAGCAGCCCGATCAACATGGCCCCTCGTAGATGTGTGAACACGACCCGGTCCCTCCGGTAGAGGTTTGTCCTAGCTCAGTGCGAATGCCCGCCTCGCGCAGTGTCAAACAGTGGTCGGCGGTCGGAAATTGCTGGGGGAGGTAGGGATTCGTCTCGTGGACGGCCATGGTCGACCAGGCGGGCAACAAGTCGCGCGTCCGCTCAAAACCGGCGGAACAACACCGCTGTGCGTCGTTACCATGCTGCCGAACCAAGTCGTCCAGCCTTCGAGGCAAGGTCAGGTGTCACGCACTGACTTCAGCCCAAGTCGTACCCGGGCTCGGGCTCAGCGGTCGCTTCGAGATTCGAGGCTTCGGGCGAGGCGGTCCAGGCCCTGCAGCACTGTTGGGCGTTCGTGATTCAGGTCGGCCAGTAGTTGTGTGTGGGCCTGGATTTCGCGGGGAAAGACCTCGTCGATCAGGTTGATTCCGGCCGTGGTGAGGTGGATCAAGGTTGATCGTCGATCGGTTGGATTCTGGGCGCGGGTGATCAGGGCGCGGCGCTCGAGTTTGGTGAGTGTTTTGCCTACGCCGGCTCGCGACATTCCGAGATGTTCTGCGAGTCGGATCGCGGTGAGCGGTGGGTCGGCATAGCGCAAGGGAACCAGGAGCCCGACCTCGGCGGCGGTGATGTCGGCCTCGGCGTAGATGTCTTCTACGGCCCGGTCGAGAAGAGCGGAGATGCGCTTGACCTGGGCCACCACCACCATGGCGGAGGTGTCGAGCTCGGGATTTCGGTCGCGCCAGAGATCGCAGGTTCGGTCTCGCAGTGATCGCTCGGCCATCGGCGCTCCTTTTGTAAACTAGTTAACAATTCGGTACGTTCAGGAGCGTACCCCCGGACGGCGACACTGCCCTGTGGGGCGAGCTGTACGAGGGGGATCCATGCTTCACGACGTAGTGGTGATCGGCGGGGGCACAGCGGGACTCGGCGCAGCGCTGGTTCTGGCCAGATCTCGTCGCCAGGTAGTGGTCATCGACTCCGGTGCACCTCGAAACATGGCTGCTGAGACCACACATGGGTTCTTGACCCGCGACGGCGCGACACCGGCGGAGTTGCTGGCGGTCGGCACAACCGAAGTGCTCCGAGACGGCGCACAGTTGCTGAGTGGTCGAGTCGTCGACATAGCCGCAGCAGACACCGGCTTCGCGGTCGAAACCGAGGCCGGACAGGTCATTACGGCGCGGTCCGTTGTCGTGGCGACCGGCTTACGCGATGAACTGCCTGCGATCCCGGGCGTTCGTGAGCAATGGGGCAAGGGGGTCCTGCACTGCCCGTACTGCCACGGATACGAGGTGCGAGACCAACCGCTTGCCGTACTGGGTGGCGCCAACAGGGCGTTCTCCGTGCACCAAGCCTCGCTGGTTCGTCAATGGTCCGACGATGTCACCTTCTTCCCGCGAGAGATCGACCTATCTGGTGACGAGCGCCGCCGCCTGTCCGCGCGTGGCATTCGAGTCGTCGAGGGAGACATTGCGCAAGTTGTCGTGCGTGACGGTGAACTGCGCGGCGTGGAAATCGCTTCGGGGCAAGTCATTACACGCACAGCGGTCTTCGTCGGGCCGTGTTTCAGCCCTCGTGACGAGTTGCTGACCCAGCTGCGGTGCGCGGTAGGCGAGGACGGCTGGGTGGCCGTCGATGCCACCGGCTGCACCAGCGTTCCGGGCGTCTGGGCGGCGGGCAATGTCGTCGATTCGCCTGCGCAACTGATCCACGCCGCGGCCGCGGGATCCAGAGCCGCGGTGGCCGTGAATCACTATCTGCTCGAACAAGACATCCAAAGTTCACTGTCGTAGACCGAGAGGTCGGAATCGTGCTGAGTGCAACCGGTGACCGGTGATTGTGTGTGCGGCTAACGTTTCGGCGGTCGGGTTCGGTGGGTAGGAGGGTGTGGTGACGGTCGACGTCGAGATCGCGGTGCATCCGCTGGAGGATCCGGTGCGGGCCTCGTTGCGTGGGGAGCACAGTCGGTTCGCGCACTGGACGGGGCGGATCGGGCGGTATGAGCCGGAGGTGGCGCGGTTCGTCGGGCATCCGGCTGTCCTGGACGCTCAGGACTGGGCTGATCTGGGGACTGCGCTCGGGTCGGGTGGGAGTGCTGGGATACGCGGGTTGGGACATGTTCTGCCGACGGGGTGGACGGTGCTCGCCGAGTTCGACACGGTACAGATGGAAGGTACGGGGTTGCGGGTCGCCGACGATCCTGAGCTCGAAACACTTACTGCCGCTGATGTTCCCGAGATCCTGGAGCTGATCGCGCGGACCGAACCGGGTCCGTACGCGCCGCGCACCATCGAGATGGGCACGTATCTGGGGTTGCGGGTTGAGGGTCGGTTGGTGGCGATGGCGGGGGAGCGGTTGCATCCGCCGGGATGGACTGAGATCAGCGCTGTGTGCACCGACGCCGAATTCCGGGGGCGTGGGTTCGCGTCGCGGTTGATTCGGGCGGTCGGGGCGGGAATTCGGGCGCGGGGTGAGACACCGTTTCTGCATGCGGTCGCGCACAACACCTCGGCGATCAGCTTGTACGAGACATTGGGTTTCACCGTACGGAAGAAGTCGAAGCTGACGCTGGTCCAAGCCCCGTAACTCAATGGGTCGGTGTGGCCAATTGCGTCAGCTCGTCGGCGATCTCGGTGACATCGGGCATCGCGGCGATCTCGGCGGCGACCGCACGAGCGTTGCACGCCAGGTCGGGATCATCGATCAGGGCATTGAGATCGTCGGCGGTGATCGCGCGGGCAGGCACCGACAGTCCGGCGCCGCGTCGCTGCACCGCGAGGGCGTTCCAGGCGCGATCCCCGGGAGCGGGCGTGGCGATCTGGGGCACGCCGGCGTGCAGGGCGGCATAGACCGAACCGGCGCCCGCGTGGTTGACCATGGCCGCGCAGTGGGGCAGTGCTTCGTGCAGGGCGATCCAGCCGGTCGTGTGGATGTTCGCGGGAAGCGTGGTGGTACGCACTGTCTTTCGATCGGGCCGCACGATGACGATGTCGGCATCGACATAGGGGGCCGCACGCACGATCGCACGCAGCATCGTGTCCGGACCGTCCCCGAGCATGGTCGAACGGGTGATGAGGATGCGCCGACGAGTCGACGGTTCGCGCAGGAACGCGGGTGTGGCCGCACCGGGGGTCGAGTACGGGGTGTAGCGCAGCGGACGGCCGTCGACGCGGACGATGCTGGGCGGGGCGATGGACAAGGTTGTCACGGGTGCGGGCGGGGCGGTGTCGGTGAGCAGGCGCAGCAGTTCACGGCGGATGACGGTGCCGTTGTCGAGAGCGATGTTGTGCAGGACCGTGGGGACCCCGAGTCGATCGGCGACGATCGCCGCCGCCGAGGCGAACGGCTCGTGCACGATCACCTCCGGCCCGAACTCGGTGGCCGCACGCAGCAGCGGTTCGATCATCGGCCGATTGGTGACAGCGAAAACGTGGGCACCGCCGCGCGCATCCGCCATCCCCTTCCCCGAGCGCCACGCCAGCACCGGGCGCCTGCCCAGCCCGCGCACCGCGGCACGCAGATAGTCGATCGGCGGGGCGACATCGGCCACCGGCAGTTGCGCGCGCACCACCGCGGCGGCATCGCCGCCGGTAGCCACCATGACCTCGTGCCCACGCTCGTGCAATTGCCGCGCCAACGGCATCATCGGGAAAAGATGCCCGATCAATGGCATGGCCACGAACAGCACTCGCATCCGGTCTCCGTCATCGCCTGGCGGCCGCGTGCTCGGCCTGTCCCAGTGATACGAGGCCGCCGCCCCGATGGTTCAACGACTACGAGGCCGCAGCGCCGTGATAGAAGAAGTCGCCAAGGCCGACCGTGAACACCAGGATGCCGTAGAGGGCGTGTTCTACCGAGGTGGTGAGCAGCGAGCGGGTGCGCTCGTACCGGATCGCGAACAGAACACCCGCCGCGACGCTCAACAGCACCGAGATCCAGTTGCCGACGATGAAATGGGCGACGCCGAACGCGGTGGCGCTGGCGGCGATCATGCGTGGACCTTCGCCGAAGACCGGGGCGTAGCGGTGGAAGAGGAAGGCGCGAAAGAGCAGTTCCTGCGGATAGACGCTGACCAGTGGGTAGAACACCAGGACCAGCACCCAGATCAGCGGACGTTCTCGGGGCAGATCGAACAGGAAATCGGGGCGCAGGAGGGCTACCGCGGCAGCGAGGGCAAGTGCCGAGACCGCCCAGAGCGCGAGGATGCCGGGCAGGGCGGGCCGCAGCGCGTCGGCTCGCCAGAAGCTTTGGCGGTCGAAGCCGGTGCGGCGCAAATAGATCACGATGCCGACGGTGATCACCAGCAGGAACGGCAACGGGCCGACGCCGCGCAGCAACACCACGTACAACCCGGTCAGGCCGAAGAAGAGGGCGACGAATTCGACTGTGAGCCAAACCTTCCGGCTGTTGATGCCGGTGTCGACGGTCATGCACCCGAGCCTAATGGGTGCCGACGCACAGCGTTGGGCGCGGCGCAGGTGAGCCTAGCGGTGCTCGCCACCGGTCGCGGCCAGCGTTGCCAGCAGGGCGGGCAGGGCGGTGCCGATGGGTTCGCGGATGATGTCGTCGGCGAGGTCGTCGTAGGGGGTGGGTTCGGCGTTGACGATGATCAGTCGGGCGCCGTGTTCGGCGGCGACACCGGCCAGCGACGCGGCGGGCTGGACCTGCAGGCTGGTGCCCACGGCGATGAAAACGGTGCAGGCCTGGGCGATCGACATGGCGTGCTCGAGCACCTCGGGGTCGAGTGCCTGGCCGAACATCACCGTCGCGGTTTTGAGGATGCCGCCGCAGCGCAGACAGGCCGGGTCGGGTTCGCCCGCGGCGACGCGGTCGAGGGCCTGCTCGGTGCTGGTGCGGTCATCGCAGGACGTACACAGCACGGCGCGGGCGTTGCCGTGCAATTCGAGGACTTCGCGGTCGGGCAGGCCGGCGAGCTGGTGCAGCCCGTCGACGTTCTGGGTGATCACGCGCACCGCCGTGCCGGTCGCGGCCAGTGTGGTGACGGACTCGTGCGCGGGATTGGGCTGTGCGCGCCAGGCGGGGTGTTCGCCGCGCATCAGCCAGGATCGGCGGCGGATGTCGGGATCGGCCATGTAGTAGTCGTAGGTGACCAGCTTCTGGGCGTCGGGGTCGCGCTGCCACAGGCCCGCCGGGCCGCGGTAGTCCGGGATTCCGCTGTCGGTGGAGACGCCGGCGCCGGACAGGATCGCGACGAGCTGGTTGGTCATGAGTTCCAGCGTAGAGCCGGTCTGACGCTGCGGTCGACGGGATTCGGGTCGTTGTGTCGGCGAAGGCCTGTCGCATCTGACTATTGCACGCTAAAGTCTGCCTGGAGTGGACTACAGCGGAAGGTGACAGACGAATGACGTCGGCAGCGGTCAAACAGCAGGTACTCGAACTCGGTGGGGCATTCATGATCTCGCGCGAGGCCAGGGTGTTCGGGGAGACGACCGGGGTGGCCGGGTTCCAGGGCGCCTACACGCGCGGACGTGGCGGGGTACTCGGTGATGTCGACGCCGATGTCGTGACCGCGGCGTTCGGTTTCTTCGAACCCGCAGGCGTGCGGGCGGCGTGGGAAGCGGTGCAAATGCCTGCCGCCGACGCTGCGGAGGGCTACATGCTCGCGTGTCGCGATTTCGGACAGCGCAAACTCGCCGCGTTCGAACACTCCGACCGGCTCGCCGAACTGCTGCGACGCGTAGTCGACGCCGCGCCCTCCACCGGGGTGCCGTTGTTCGCCGGGTGGCGGGCGATGCCGGTGCCAGCGGACGGACGGGCCGCGGTCTTGCAGCTCACGCACGTGCTGCGCGAACTGCGCGGTGGCCTGCACCTGGTCGCGGTGATGGCCAACGGGCTCACCCCGCTGCAGGCGATCCTGGTCGCGGGATCACCGATCTACGACGGACCCGGCCACGCGAAATTTCTCGGCTGGGCCGAACCGTTCGAGACGGTCACCGACGATGTGCGGGTGCGCTGGGACGCGGCGGAGAAGTTGACCGACGAACTGATCGCACCCTGCTTCGAGGTCCTCGACGAGTCCGAACGCGACGAACTCAGCGCGCTGATGCTGCAAGCGCACCGAGTGGCCTTGAGCCGCTAAACCGTTCAGGAACCGATGACGTCGCGCCCGCGGCCCACGATCAGTGGGTCGGCGGTGCCGACGATGTCGAGATCCTTGTTGTCGTAGTCGAACCCGCTCAGCACATGCCGCATCGCGTTGAGCCTGGCGCGCTTCTTGTCGTTGCTCTTGACCACGATCCACGGCGCGTGGTCGGTATCGGTGTGCTCGAAGTTCTCTTCCTTGGCCGCGGTGTAGGAATCCCACTTGTCGAGTGAGGCCAGGTCCATCGGCGAGAGCTTCCAGTGCCGCACCGGGTCGACCTGGCGGATGGCGAAGCGGGTGCGCTGCTCGAGCGGGGACACCGAGAACCAGAACTTGACCAGGTCGATGCCGTCGTCGACGAGCATCCGCTCGAACAACGGCACCTGCGCCAGGAACCGTCGATGCTGCTCCGGCGTGCAGAAACCCATCACCCGTTCGACACCGGCACGGTTGTACCAGGATCGGTCGAACAGCACGATCTCGCCCGCGGCGGGCAGGTGTTCGACATAGCGCTGGAAATACCACTGGGTGGATTCGCGCACGGAGGGCTTTTCCAGTGCCACCACCCTGGCCCCGCGCGGATTGAGGTGCTCCATGAACCGTTTGATGGTGCCGCCCTTACCTGCGGCGTCACGACCCTCGAACACGATGACCACGCGGCGACCGGTCGCCTTGACCCAGTTCTGCAACTTCAACAATTCGATCTGCAGCAACCGTTTGTCGAGGTCGTATTCCAGGCGGGAGAGACGCTCGTCGTAGGGGTAGCTCTCACGCCAGGTGTCGACGAGCAGCCCGCCGGGTTCGGTGAGCAGGATCGGATCGTCGTCGTCGCTGTCGTCGACGGTGAATCCGGTGGTGTCGGCCAAGTTCACGACGGTCGCGAGATCGGCGATCTCGCTGACATCACGGGGGATCGGGCGAATCTCGACATCGGTCATCCCTCCGACGCTAAATGAGGTGCGTGTCGACCAGATGAACACGCGGTGCCCGCCGGAGCGAAGCCCCCACGACGGCAACACGGCGATGTGGGCTCGATATCGCGCATTCCTGCAGTTGGCACCCTATTCGGGGGACACTGTGAGCTGATTCACGCTGCTACTCGCGAGGCAATGATGCCTGCCGTGGAGAGGATGAAGCCGATGCACGATGGAGGCGCCTTCACCGACCAGCCCGCTCGCCCCGACGGCGACGGATCGTCGAGCAGCCGCGTGATCCGGATCGCGTCGGTGGCGGCGCTGGGCGGCTTGCTGTTCGGCTTCGACAGTGCCGTGATCAACGGCGCGGTCTCGGCGATCCAATCCGAATTCGATGTCGCCGACGCCGTTCTCGGCTTCGCCGTGGCCTCGGCGCTGCTCGGTGCCGCCGCCGGTGCGATGACCGCGGGCCGGATCGCCGATCGCATCGGCAGGCTCAAGGTGATGAAGATCGCCGCGGTCCTGTTCTTCATCAGCGCGGTGGTCACCGCCTTCGCGCCCAACGTTTGGATCCTGGTCATCGGCCGCGTGATCGGTGGTGTCGGTGTCGGCGTGGCGTCGGTGATCGCCCCGGCCTACATCGCCGAGACCTCGCCCGCGCGCATCCGCGGCAGGCTCGGGTCCCTGCAACAGCTCGCCATCGTGCTCGGCATCTTCTTGGCACTGCTGGTGGACTACGTGCTCGCCCACCTCGCGGGTGGCGCGAGCGAGACGCTGTGGTTGGGGCTGGAAGCGTGGCGGTGGATGTTCTTGTCCATGGTGGTGCCCGCCGTGGTCTACGGGGTGCTGGCCTCCACGATTCCGGAATCGCCGCGCTACCTGGTGGCCACCCACAAGATCCCCGAGGCACGGCGCGTGCTGTCGATGCTGTTCGGCGAGAAGAACCTCGAGATCACCATCGGCCGCATCGAGGAGAGTCTGCGCAGCGACACCAAACCGTCCTGGAAGGACCTACGCCGTCCCACGGGCGGGCTCTACCCGGTCGTCTGGGTGGGTTTGATGCTGTCGGTGTTCCAGCAGGCGGTGGGCATCAACGTGATCTTCTACTACTCGAACGTGCTGTGGGAGGCCGTCGGCTTCGAGGAATCCGCGTCGTTCCAGATCAGCGTGTTCACCTCGGTGGTCAACATCGCCACCACCATCGTCGCGATCATGCTCATCGACAAGGTCGGGCGCAGACCACTGCTGCTGACCGGCTCGATCGGCATGACCGTCACGCTGGCCACGATGGCGGTCTGCTTCAGCGGCGCCGATCAGGTGCCCGACGCCGAGGGCGTCATGGAACCGCACCTCAACGGAGCGCTGGGCCCGATCGCACTGGTCGCGGCCAACCTGTTCGTCGTTTTCTTCGGCATGAGCTGGGGCCCGGTCGTGTGGGTGCTGCTCGGTGAGATGTTCCCGAACCGGATCCGTGGCGCCGCGCTGTCGCTGGCCGCGGCGGGTCAGTGGGCGGCGAACTGGGCTATCACCGTCTCCTTCCCCAGCCTGAAGACCTTCTCGCTCGGGTTCGCCTACGGGATGTACGCGGTGTTCGCGTTGCTCTCGCTGGGTTTCGTCGCCAAGTTCGTGCCCGAGACCAAGGGGATGACCCTCGAGGACATGGACGAAGCCGCCGGCTTCGAACGCCCCACCGCCGGCGCCTGAACCCACCCGCCCGACGAGGAAGGCAGCGCGATGTATCTTCTCGGTCCCGACGGCGCGCGGCGAGCGCAGGTCCTACCCACCCCGGCGACCTGGTCGGTGGTCGAGGACGGCTGGAACCCCGCGCGTGCCAACTACTTCGAGTCGATCTTCACCGTCGGCAACGGGCGCCTCGGCACCCGCGGCTCGCTCGAGGAACGCCACACCGGGGCGTTGCCCGGCACCTTCCTCGCCGGTGTCTACGACGCCTACGACTCGCCGGTCGTCGATCTGGTGAACGCGCCGGATTGGCTCGACAGCGAGGTCTTCGTCGACGGTGTGCGCCTGGACACCGAGTCGGCGCGGGTCGTCGAGCACCGTCGTGAACTGGATCTGCGCCACGGGGTTCTGCACCGCGACACCGTGTTCGCGCTGTCCGACGGTGCGCGGGTCCGGCTGCGGACCCAACGGTTCGCCAGTACCGCCGATCGTGACCTGTGCTGTCTGCGGATCGAGGTGAGCTGTCTGGATCGGGCGGGGACGGTGACGGTGCGAACCGGTATCGATGCCAACCGGCGCAACCTCGAACGATTACCGACCTATCGCGAGCAGGCCACGTTCGGCCATGAACGCAAGTGGGACAAATGGGCCAAGTCCACCCACCTGGTTTCGGTCGGTGCGGGATTCGACGGTGAGGTCGGGGTCGTCGAGTGCCGCACCATCGACAGCGGGGTCGATCTGACCTATGCCTTCACCTGCTCGGCAACCGGGCGGCGGCGTCGGCAGCGGTGCCGACACGACGCCATCGAGATGGAATGGGAATTCGACGCAGGCGCGGGCGAATCCGTGCGGGTCGACAAGCTGGTCGGGATCGCCACCAGCCGCGACTATCGGGCGCTGAACCCGCCGCGGGAGCGCGCAATCGACACCCTCGCGCGGACAGGCTCCTTCGATGCCGCCGCGGCGGCGAACCAGGCGGCGTGGGATCAGGTATGGTCCGTCGCCGATTGTGAAGTGCTCGGCAACGATCGGGTCACCCAGGCGCTGCGATTCGCGATCTATCACCTGCTCATCGCCGCCGACCCCGACGATCCGACCGTGAGCATCGGCGCGAAAGCGCTGTCCGGCGAAGGCTATCGGGGCCATGTCTTCTGGGACACCGAGGTGATGTTGCTGCCGTTTTTCCTGTTCACCCAGCCGCGCGCCGCCCGCGCGCTGCTGGGCTACCGCCACCACACCCTGCCCGGTGCGCGGGAAGTGGCCGCCGACAACGGAACCGGGGGCGCTCGCTTCGCGTGGGAATCGGCCGACACCGGGCGCGAGGAATGTCCGCAGTACACCCCCGACGGCAAGGACCGTTTCTACACCCGCGAAGAGGAACTCCACATCACCGCCGATGTGGCCTACGCGATCATGCGCTACGCCACCGTCACCGGCGACGACGACTATCTGTTCGGTGAGGGCGCCGAGATCCTGTTCGAGACGGCCCGCTTCTGGGTGCAGCGGTGCGCCGAGGAGGGGGATCGGCTCGTGATCCGGATGGTGATGGGACCGGACGAGTTCCACTCCCACGTCGACAACAACGCGTTCACCAACAAGTTGGTGCACTGGCATCTGCAGCAGGCGGCGGCGGTGTACGAACGGATGTCGCGAGAACGGCCCGAACAGCTGGGCGAGCTCATGGCCGCGATCGGCCTCGATGAGGGTGAACCGGCGCAGTGGCTCGCCACCGCGGCCCGGCTGCGGGCACCGACCGATCCCGACTGCGGTGTCATCGAACAATTCGACGGCTATTTCGAGCGCACGGTGGTGCCCATCGTCGAATGGGACGACAACGATATGCCGCGATACCCGCTCGGCTACGCCCCTTTCGACTGCGAGACCACTTCACTGCTCAAACAGCCCGATGTGGTGATGCTGCTGCATATGCTGCCCGACGAATATTCGCTGGCCACCCGGCGGCTGAACTACGAATTCTACGAGCAGCGCACGCTGCACAAGTCCTCGCTGAGCCCGTCGATCCATGCCATCGTGGGTTTGCAGGTGGGCGATTCCCGCACGGCGGAACGGTATTTCGGGCGCTCGGCGTTCGTCGACCTCGACGACAACCAGGGCAATACCGAAGAAGGAATTCACATCGCGTCCGCGGCCGGTACCTGGCAGGTCGCCACGCACGGTTTCGGGGGCTTTCGGGCCACCGCCGACGGGCTGCGTTTCGCGCCCGCGCTCCCCACATCGTGGCGACGGTTGCGGTTCTCGGTGCAGTGGCGGGGGCGCACGGTGCGGGCCGACCTCGGGAATCGGGACGCGCGATTCGAGTTGGTCGGCGACGGGCCCACCGCGCAGATCACTGTGTGGGGCAAGCCGGTGACACTGCAACCCGGTGTCGTGGTCGAGGTCGTGGCCTCATGACGGGCGTCTTCGACGCGCAGGCAGTGCTGTTCGACCTCGATGGCGTGCTCACCGACACCGCGGCGGTGCACCGGCGGGCGTGGTCGGTGCTGTTCACCGAGTTCTTGCCGAGGGTCGCTCCCGAAGCGGCGCCCTACACTGACGCCGACTATTTCGCACTGGTGGACGGCAAGGCTCGCGCGGCCGGGGTGCGGTCGGTGCTCGGTTCCCGTGGTGTGACAGTGCCTGACGGGACGGCGGAGGATCCGCCCGACGCGCAGACTGTGTACGGGCTGGGCAACCGCAAGAACATCTGCTTCACCGAGATCATCGGCAGCGACGGCGTCGAGGTGTTCGACGGGTCGTTGCGTCTGCTCGACGCGCTCGCTGAGGCCGGTATCCCGATGGCGGTGGTGTCGAGCTCGCGCAACGCGGTGCTGGTGTTGGGCACCGCGGGTCTGCTGGACAGGTTCGCGGTAGTGGTCGACGGTGTCGTCGCCCAGGACGAACAGCTGGCGGGCAAACCGGCGCCGGACATGTTCCTCACGGCCGCACGGGTTTTGGGGGTGGACCCGGTGCGCACGGTGGTGATCGAGGACGCGGTGGCGGGGGTCGAGGCGGGTCGTCGGGGCGGATTTCGGGTGATCGGGGTCGACCGGGGGATCGGAGCGGCGGCGTTGCGGGCTGTCGGCGCCGACATCGTCGTCAGCGACTTGGCGGATCTGCTCGGGGATCGGAACGAGCGACGCAGGTCAGCCGTATCAGGGAACAGCTGAGTTATCCGACGTAAACTGAACGAGTGTCCAAGTTGGGCAAGTGTTCATGTGAACGGGGCTGTTTCGGAAACCAGGCGGCAATAGGTTCGGATCGCACGATTCACCCTGTCGCCCCCTGGTCGGAGATCACCGCGCATGCGAATACCCCTGCCCCGCCGCACCACGCCCTGCGTCGGTTCACTCACCGCACTGACCCTCGTGACGGGCATGATGCTCGCACCCAGCACCGCACAGGCAGACGTTGCCCAGACGCTGGCGGCCACGCCGATCAGTGACGGCGCGACCCTGTGCACCAGCGGCGCACCGACTTTCGACGATGTGGTGACCGCCGCGGCATCGGTGCTGCGCGGCACGGTCGGGCCCGCGCAATTGCTCGCCTACGACCAGCAGGTCGCCGATTTCCGAGCCGGGATCGCCGCGCTGCGGGTGCATCGCGACGGGCTGCCCATGCGCCCCGAGCAAGTCGGCACGCGGCCGGCCGAACTCGACGATCCGATCGTCACCTACCTCGTGAACGGCCTGGACGCGGTGCGCACCGGGCGCATCGACGAGACGATGTCGGTCTCGCAGCTGAGCGTCAACGACGCCATCGAGGTGTTCATCCTGGCGACCGGCATCGTCAAGATCCCGGCCAAACTCGTCGCGGGCATGGTGCCCACCGTCGGAATATTCCTCAAACCGGTGGTCGGTGCGATGTTCACCGGGACCAAGGCGCTGGCCCGCGCGGTGCAGGACTCGATCGACGCGGGCTGTGTGGCGCCGAATGTGTACCCGCCACTCGAACTCGGCGAACCCGTCATCGAGCCCGTGCACGTACCCCAGCCGATCGAGGACCTGGCCGCGCTGGTCATGAACGCCGACGGCACCTGCACGCCCGTCGCCGAACTGACCCTGGCCGCGGTCGTGGAGCGCGCACGCGCCTTCCTCGACAGTGGGGCCGTGGCTCTGGACCGCGTCGCGATGCACGAGGCCGCCGACACGCTGCAGGAGTTCCTGGCGAGCAACCGGGTGGCCAAAGTGATGCTGATGCGTCGCGCCGACGACCTGGGCCCGCTGGTCGAGGCCCTGGATCTGGGTCCGCTGACCTTCCTGGCCAACTTGGGTGCCGACCTCGCCGAAGGCAAGGCGCTCGACACGGTGCCGCTGGCGCAGGTCCAGGTCGAGAACGCCTTCGACCTCGCGACGCTGACCCTCGACATCACCAGCCTGCTGTTCTCGGCGGGCACCACCGTCGCCGGGTTCGCCGGAGTCGCCGAAACGGTCACCACGCCGCTGTCGATCGTGCAGAAACTGGTGTTCGCGCCGACCGACTACGGCGCGCCGATCGTGCGCGGTGTCATCCAATCGATGTGCGCGGTCTAGGCCTAGCTTCGCTTCCCCGACATGCGCACGAGGCTGACGAACGCTTCGCTGGTGCGGCCGTTAGGCTGCGGCGGCGTCGCGATCATGTCACTGTGCTTCGATCAGGTCAGTTGTCCAATAGAGCCATAACCCAGAAGGTGACCATGCACGATCAGTTCTCGTCCGGAATCGGCCGTCGTGAAGTTCTGGCAGGCGCCGCCGGTGTCGTCGCGGGATTGTCGCTGGTCGGGCTCACGCCCGCGGCGGCGGTGCCGGCCGAGGTGCCCAAGTTCGCTCCGAAGGCCGGGGGCAGCGTCCGCGTGCTGGTCACCGGTGACGCGGGCACCGGCACCCGCACCCAGTGGGCGGTGGCCGACGCGGCACGAGAATTCCACGCACGCCGTCCGTTCTCGCTCGCGGTGGGTCTGGGCGACAACATCTACGACACCGGACCCAACGGCCCCGACGACGAACAGTTCGCCACGAAATTCGAGAATCCCAATGCGGGACTGGACTTTCCGTGGGCCATGGTGCTCGGCAACCACGACACCAGCTCGGTGTTCCCGGGCGATGGCGGCTGGTTGGCGCGCGGCAACTTCGAGGTGGCCTATCACGCGAAGTCGCCGCGCTGGTGGATGCCGAGCCGCTACTACTCGGTGCGCGTGCCCGAACAGAACCCGGTCGTGGAGTTCTTCGTGCTCGATATCAATCCCCTCGCGGCCTACATCCCGCCGTTCCTCGACCCGTACTGGGCCGTCGACGGGCCGTACATGAACGAGCAGCGCGCCTGGCTCGACACCGCGCTCGCCGAGTCCACCGCGCAATGGAAGATCGCCTGCACCCACCAGGCCTACATCAGCAACGGCCCGCACGGTGACGCGGGCAATTACGAGGGTCTGCCGGTGGAGCCGATCAACGGCGTCCACGCCAAACGCTTCTTCGAAGACCACGTGCTGGGCAAGGTGTCGTTTCTGCTCTCGGGCCACGACCACACCCTGCAGGTGCTCGAACCGACGCCCGCGACCAAGGGCACCCGCCAGATCGTGTCGGGCGCGGCGGGCAAGACCTCGGGTGGTCAGCCGCACCTGACGACCGGTGGGCACAGCGCGCTGTTCGAGACCCAGCACGAACTGGGATTCATGGTCATGGAACTGACCGCGGACTCGGTGAACCTGACAGTGCTCACCGTCGACCCCGCCTCGGGTGCGAGCACCGAGGTCTTCGACCGACGGATCGGCTGAAACTCGACCGCCGGTGATGGCGGGAGGATGATCGACGGATGGGCTTCTATACCGACCGGATCCTCCCGCACATCACCGACAAAGTCTGCGGCGTCGCCCAGAACGGGCCCCTGCGCGAGCGAACCTGCGCCGGGTTACACGGCACGGTGCTCGAAGTCGGCTTCGGGTCGGGCAACAACATCGGGTTCTATCCCGCCGCGGTCGAGCGGGTCGCCGGGGTCGAGCCCGCGCAGACGGCGTGGAACATCGCGGCCAAACGTGTTGCGGCGAGCTCGATTCCGATCGAGCGCGCCGGGCTGGATGGTCAGTCGCTGCCGTTTCCCGACGCAGGCTTCGACACCGCGCTGTCCACTTTCACCCTGTGCACCATCCCCGATGTCGCGACCGCACTCGCCGAGATCCGGCGGGTACTGCGACCCGGCGGCACCCTGCACTTCGTCGAACACGGACTCGCGCCGGAGGAGTCGGTGCAGATCTGGCAGCACCGACTCGACCCGATCCAGCAGAAGCTCGCCGGCGGCTGTCACCTCAACCGCGACATCGTCGGCCTGATCACCGACGCGGGCTTCGAGATCACCGAACTCGACCGGTTCTATCAGCCCGGCGCCCCGAAAGCCCTGGCGGCGTTGTCCCTCGGCGTCGCGGGACGTCGCTGAGTTCGACGGTCACCACGATTCGACCAGCGGAGCGTCATGTTCGCGCCGCGCCCACGCGTCGGTGATACGGCCGAGCCGGTGCGGTGCGGCGATGCTGCGCATGTTCGCGATCTTGTCCGCACGCATCTCCAGGATCGCGACGCCGAGGACTCGATCGCCGAGGGTGACGAGCACGGCCGGGCAGCCGTTGACCACGACGGCATGAATCGAGGGTGAGCCACCGGCGAGTCGGCGCTTGGCCTCAGTCGGTGCGAACCCGGCTCGCACCGCGACGGCGAGGCGCTGCGCGCTCGCGTACCGGATCAGCTTGGTGGCCAGCCCCCCGACACCGTCGGAGATCCCGGTCGCATCGTCGGTCAGTAGCGCGATGAGCCGATCGGTGCGACCCGAGGTGGCGGCGTCGACGAACGCTTCGACGACGCGACGCGCGGCGCTGCGATCGAGTTCGGTGCCGGTGCGCGCGACGGTGATTCGCCCACGGGCACGGTGGAGGTGTTGCTGACTCGCGGAGACGGTGAGGTCGAGGATCTCGGCGATCTCGGCATGCCGGTACGCGAAGGCCTCGTGCAGCACGTATACCGCGCGCTCGGTCGGTGAGAGCCGTTCCATGAGGGTCAGCACCGCCAAAGTCACCGATTCGCGCTGCTCGACGGTGTCGGCGGGGCCGAGCATCGGGTCACCGTCGAGCAGCGGTTCGGGCATCCAGGTGCCGACCGCGCGCTCGCGGCGCGCCTTCGCCGAACGGAGCCGGTCCAGCGCCAGGTTGGTGACGATCTTGGTCAGCCACGCCTCCGGCACCTCGACGTAGTCGCGATCGGCGGCCTGCCACCGTAGGAACGCGTCCTGGACCGTGTCCTCGGCGTCGGCGGCCGAGCCGAGCAGACGGTAGGCGATCGAGGCCAGCCGGTTACGGCTGGCCTCGAAACGCGCCACGGTGGCAGTGTCCATGAGCACGACTCTAGGTCGGAACCACGTCGTGGGTTCGATTGGTCTGCGCGTGGTACCGGCGACTCGGCATACCGAAGGTCGGGTGGCTCAGGCTCCACGGGTTGACCCCGAGGATCGCCGCTTTGACGCGGGCGGCCGTGCGGCCACGCAGGGCCCACGACTTCGATCGCGCGTCATCGTCGACCACCTGGAAGATCGCGTCCTTGCGGCCGAGGCTGATGTGGTTGCCCACATACGACAGCGAGGTCGTCGAGATCTTGCGTCCGGTCAGGTCCCCCACGATGGTGGCGGTGGCCTGCATGCTGGTGAATCCCGCGGAAGCGCACGACATGGGCAACGGTAAACCGTTGTCGCCGATGACGAAGGCGCTGTCACCGGCGACATAAACATCGGGGTGCGAGACCGAGCGCATCTGCCGGTCGACCGTGATCTGACCGTTGGGCTCCACCACGAGACCGCTGGCCGTGGCGATCCGCTGCACGGCGAACCCGGCCGCCCACACTGTCGCATCGGCGGCGAAAACGGTGCCGTCGGCGGCCACGGCACCCACGGCCTCGACCTGCTCGATGGTGGTGTTCTCGTCGACCGTGATGCCGAGCCGGTCGAAGGCAGCGAGCAGGTGACCGCGAGCCTTGCCGCCCAGCCAACCGCCGAGCTCACCGCGGGTAACCAGACCCACCTGCAGCTCTGGATGGGATTCGGCGATCTCGGTGGCGGCCTCGATCGCGGTCAGGTTGCCGCCGACCACCAGGACTTTCGTCGGCGCGACCAGCTCGTCCAGGCGTGCGCGCAATCGCAACGCGGCCGGTCGCGATGCCACGTGGAAGGCATGCTCGGCGACGCCGGCGGCGCTGTGGATGTCGGCGGTACTGCCGAGCGAGTAGAGCAGAGTGTCGTATTCGAGCTTGTCGATGCCCTCGCCGTCGGCGAGAGTGACAGCCCGGTTCTCGACGTCGACGCCGGTCACCTGCGCAATGTGAAGCCGGATGCCGGTGCCCGCGAACACTTCTGACAGGGGCCGCTGGGGCAGATCCTGCCCGGCGGCGAGTTGATGATTGCGCAACCGCTCGGCGAAATCGGGTTCGGCGTTGACGACGGTGATCTCGAAGTCGTCGGAATGGAGTCGGCGGGACAGTAGTCCGGCGGAGAAGGCTCCGGCGTAACCGGCCCCGAGGACGACGATGCGGTGCTTCATGATTGGCTCCTGTCTGGTTCGCGTGGTTTCTGAACGAGACAGCCGCCGAAATCCTGACAGCATCAATCTGTGATGTGGGTCACGCTCGGATAGTGCGGGAGGTGGCGAGGAAATCGGTGATCGCGGTAGGGGGCATTGCTTTGCCCGCGCCGAGACCACAGGATCAGCGCTTCGCCGGACAAATGGCGCAGCGCTCTAATCTGGCGGGTGTGAGCGAGCAGATGTCAACGAGTACCCGCGAGCGCCTGGTGACCGCGGTCGCCGAACTGATGCGCGCACACGGCTACAGCGCGATCACCGTCAAACAGATCACCGCCGCCGCCGAGGCGCCGATGGGGTCGCTCTACCACCACTTCCCGCAGGGCAAAGTGCAGATCGCGGCCGAGGCGTTGCGCAGCACCGGTGCGGCCTACATCCAGCTACTGCCCTTGCTGATGGACCCCCACGCGGATCTGCGGGTGGCCGTGCCCGCCGCGTTCGAGGATGCCGCGGCCACGCTCGAGAAGTCCGGGTGGATGAACATGTGTCCCGTCGGCACCGTCGCGGGGGAGATCGCCGACAGTGAACCAGTCTTGCGGGAAGTCGCCGCCGAGGTGATGCGGGACTGGATCGACCAGGGCACACGATATTTCGTCGAACGCGGGGTCGAGGAAGGCGCGGCACGCGAGCTGATCGTGGTGATGCTGTCCGCACTGGAAGGGGCGTTCATCCTGGGTCGCACACTGCGTTCGGCCGAACCGTTGCGAGCGGCCGGTCAGGCGATGGCGACGCGGGTGGGGTGATGCTCGCCGAGCGCGCGGGCGCTGTCATCGATCGTTGATCACCGGCCCCGCCGCGGTGGCCGTGTCACGGGCCCTGTGACACGGCTGTGGTTGCGGGAGTGGATATCTCATCACGCGGTGGCGAGCGTTCCGCTGACCTTGCGGGTCAATTGAGGGTGGCAGACATGGTGGTTCGTTCCTTGGGTTCTGAGTCAGCTGATTGTCGAGGCGATGGTCTCGATCTCGCGGACCGCGTCGGCGATGGCGCGGAAATCCTTGCGCAGGATCGCACCGTGGTTGCTGGCGACCTTGGCGCTGATGCGGATGTTGGGGTTGCGGTCGAGCACCGCGTCGAGGCCGGCGCGGATCTTCTCCTGCTCGTCGCCACGGCTGCCGAACGAGGTTCCCGAGGCGACCACGTAGCGCACCGGGGCGGTGGTGGCATCGAGTACCGGGCCCAGCTCGCTGACGCTGGAGAGCTTGCCGAGTTCGATATTGCTGTCGGCCTGCTGCTGCGCGGTCAACCGGGGTGCGAGGCCGGTCGGGCGAGCCAGCGGTAGTACCCAGCTCAAACGCTTGAACAGCTTGCGAATCCGCAGCTCCATGGCCTCGTCGAGCCAGTCGTAGGGGAACGCTCCGTCGACGAGGACCGCACCGAGTGCGCCGTCGGGATGACGGCTGGTCCAGTGCACCCCGAGGTAGGCGCCGTAGGACCAGCCGATCAGGATCGGCTTCTCGGTGATCCCCCTGGCCGCGAGGACGGCGTCGATGTCACGCACGCAGGTGTCGAAGGAGTAGTCGGCCGACTTCTTCGACTTGCCGCGGGCTCGCTCGTCGAAGGTGATGTGACGGTAGTCGGAGCCCAGGTCGGCAATGACCCGGCGCCAGTAGCCCTGGGTGGCGAACTGGCCGATTGAGGTAGACAACCGGGGTTCCGGTGCCACCGGTGTCGGTGACGGCCAGTTCGGTGTCGTCGATCGGCACCATCCCGGTCCAGGGGGCGGTGCCGGCACTGGTGGGGTTCGAGGAAGTCATTGCCATGTCCTTGCGTTGCGGTGTTCGGGCTTTACTGATGACTAAACGGTAGATTGCGTTCACTAATCTGTCAACGGCAGATAGTGATGAAAGTGCCTGTTAACGCTAATTATCGCATCGAGTTTGCAATGACACTGGGCGTGAATGCAATAAGGATCTGCATTGTTCTTTGCAATGAACTGAGAGTGAATGCATACTGGGCGTGGTGCGGGACACCCGCCTCGTACCGGTCGACAGAGAGGTGACCAGTAGCGATGCCCGGAGGCAGACTCACCGACGCGGACCGTCAGCACATCGCCGCGGGACTCGCGCAAGGACTCGGCTACGCCGAGATCGGGCGGACGCTGGAACGGCCCGCCTCGACGATCATGCGCGAGGTCACCCGCAACGGCGGCCCCGACGACTACCGGGCCGAACGCGCGCAGGCAGCCACCCAGCAGCGCGCCCGCCGCCACAAGCAGGCCCAGCCCGCTACGCCACCGATTCCCGACGCCGGCTACGGACGCGACCCCCGCGCGGTCGCCGACTTCACCGAATCGTTCACCGCTCTGCTCATCGAACAGGGTCTGCCCCGGATGGAAGCCAGAGTGCTCGCCTGCCTGCAGATCACCGACTCCGGGGCGCTCACGGCCGCGGAGTTGGTCGCGCGACTACGCGTGAGCGCCGCGTCGATCTCGAACGCGGTCGCCTTCCTCGAACAGCAGGGCATGCTGCGACGAGAACTGGTCCCCGGCGAACGGCGCGAACGGTACCTCGTCGACGACGACATCTGGCTGCGCAACCTCGTCGCCTCGGTCCAGATGCAGAACTCGCTGTCCGCCATGACCCGGCGCGGAGTCGAGATCCTCGGCCCCGACACGCCGGCCGGTGCCCGCTTCGAACAATCCGCCGAGTTCGTCGCCATCGTCGGCGCGGCACTGCGGCAGGCGATGGAACAGTGGCGAGTGCGCTTGGCCGAACGCAGCGCCGAACGCTAGTAGTGGTCAGCTGGGAGGACGATCCGGGCAACCAGCGCTCGATGATCGGCGCCGGGAAGAGCGACCGTTTCGACACTGGTGGCACTCGCGTTCGCGAGCAGGAAATGGTCGATGCCCACCAGTGGAGGGATGGCCTTGTCGGTCGGGTAGGTGACCAGGTGACCCGCGCCGGCTTGGACCGCGGCGTCGGCGAAACGCCCGGATGCCAGGGCGCGGAAACGGGCATGGTCATAGGTGGCGTTGAAATCGCCGCCGACGATCGCGGGGCGGTCGGTGGGGGAGCGGCGCAGGATTTCGTGGAGGCGGGCGAGTTCGTCGGCCCAGACGCCGGTGTCGTAGACGGGCGGGACGGGATGGAACGCGTAGACCGCGACCGGGCCGATCTCGGGGACGGTGGCGGTGGCCGAGATCTGGTTGAGGACGTAGCCGTCGTATTCGACGGTGTCCGACAACGGGAATCGGCTCCAGATGCCGGTGCCGCTGGCCGTTTGGCCCGGAGCGAGGTAGCGGTGAGGCAGCAGCTGGTCCAAACCTGCGCCCGACAGGCTCTCGACGGCCGGGCGGGTGAGCTCGTTGACGGTGAGAATCGCGATGTCACGGGCGCGCACCTGGTCGACGAGCGCGCTCGGATCGGCACCGTCGAAGAGCAGATTGGCCTGCATCGCCATGATCGGATGCCCGTCACCACCGGTCTGGGCGACATACAGCGGCGCCTGGGTCGCGATCCCCGCACCGACCACCACCACCGCCACACCGGTCGCGATCCACTGCTTGGTCGCCGCGAAACCGACGACGCCGAGCACCGCAGCGCCCATCAGATAGGGCGCCCCCGAAGCTGCCAGGACCAATGGTTCCAGTGGCCACCGGGTGAAATGCAACGCCACCCCCGCGGCCCCGGCCAGCGTCGCCGCCGCGGCCACCAGGCGGACACCGCCCCGAACAATCTGCGCTCTCACCGCGCCAGCCAAGCACGCGCCGGGAACGCAGGCGAATTCGTCCTCGCCTGACGGCGGCCGCGAAGGCTCATCCGGCGGAGTTCTGCTCACCCCGAGTCTGTGGCAGCGAGCAGCGGCGCAAGCGTTGCGAGCAGGGCAGGTGGCGCGAGGGGTGCGCCAATGGTGGTAGGAAAGGGGGCGTGTCGGCATCTGGCGAGAATTCTGGTTCGAACGGGCGGTCCCGCGCGGAGGACGAGGTGGTGGAGCTGGTCAGCAAGCTGATCCAGTTCGACACCTCCAATACCGGCGAGCTGGCCACCACCAAAGGTGAGAAGGAGTGCGCCGAGTGGGTGGCGCGACAATTGCACGAGGTCGGCTACGAGACCGAATACGTCGAGTCGGGTGCGCCCGGACGCGGAAACGTGTTCGCGCGGTTGAAGGGCGCCGATTCGAGTCGCGGTGCGCTGATGATCCACGGGCACCTCGACGTGGTGCCCGCCGAGGCCGCCGACTGGAGCGTGCACCCGTTCTCGGGTGCGGTGCGCGACGATTACGTGTGGGGGCGCGGCGCGATCGACATGAAGGACATGGTCGGGATGACGCTCGCCCTGGCCCGCCAGTTCAAGGCCGAAGGCACGGTCCCGCCACGGGATCTGGTGTTCGCGTTCCTGGCCGACGAGGAGAACGGCGGCAAATGGGGCTCGCAATGGCTGGTGGAGCACCGGCCCGACCTGTTCGACGGCGTCACCGAGGCGGTCGGTGAGGTCGGCGGGTTCTCCCTGACCGTGCCACGCCCCGACGGCACCGAACGCAGGCTCTACCTGGTCGAGACCGCGGAGAAGGGCCTCGGCTGGATGCGGTTGCGCGCCAAGGCCCGCGCCGGACACGGATCGTTCCTGCACGAGGACAACGCCGTCACCATTCTCGCCGAAGCGGTCGCGCGCCTTGGCCGCCACACCTTCCCGGTGGTGCTCTCGGATTCGGTGGCCGAATTCCTCGCCGCGGTGAGCGAGGAGAGCGGGCTGGCATTCGACCCGCACGGACCCGATATCGAAGGCCAGCTCGCCAAGCTGGGCACCATCTCGCGCATCATCGGCGCCACCCTGCGCGACACCGCGAACCCGACGATGCTGCAGGCCGGATACAAGGCCAATGTCATCCCGCAGACCGCGGAAGCCGTGATCGACTGCCGGGTGGTCCCGGGACGGCAGGCCGCGTTCGAACGCGAGGTCGACGAGCTGATCGGACCCGACGTGGAGCGGGAATGGATCACCAAGCTCGACTCCTACGAGACCACCTTCGACGGCCACCTCGTCGACGCCATGAACGACGCGGTGCTGGCCCACGACGCCAACGGGCGCACCGTGCCCTACATGCTCTCGGGCGGCACCGACGCGAAAGCATTCGCGCGCTTGGGGATTCGCTGCTTCGGCTTCGCTCCGCTGCAGCTGCCGCCCGAGCTGGACTTCACTGCCCTGTTCCACGGAGTGGACGAGCGGGTTCCGGTGCAATCACTGGAATTCGGCACCCGGGTACTGGAACATTTCCTTCTGCACAGCTGACCGCTACCGGAAAGGTCCTCGATGACTGACAACCCCTATGACGCGTTGCCGCAGGTGCCCTCGTTCACCGTCACCTCCACCGACATCACCGATGGTCAGCCGTTGGCCAACGATCAGGTGTCGGGAGTGTTCGGCGCCGGCGGCAAGGACATCTCGCCGCAGCTGAGCTGGTCGGGATTCCCCGAGGGCACCCAGAGTTTCGCGGTGACGGTGTATGACCCCGACGCACCGACCGCGTCCGGGTTCTGGCACTGGGCCGTGGCCAATATTCCGGCCTCGGTGACCTCGCTCGATGCCGGCGCGGGCAGCGAAGGCGGGAGCTTGCCCGCCGGTGCGGTGACCTTGCGAAACGACGGCGGCTTCCCCGGCTTCGTCGGTGCGGGACCGCCGAAAGGTCATGGCCCACATCGGTATTTCGTGGTCGTGCACGCCGTCGACGTCCCCGCACTCGAGGTCGGATCCGACGCGGCGCCCGCCTATCTCGGGTTCAACCTGTTCTCCCACACCCTGGCCAGGGCCACCCTGATCGGCACCTACGAACAGCACTGAGACAAACAACAGCGGTGGCCCTGAAACTTCCAGGGCCACCGCTGTTTTCGCAACTACTTCACGTTGACGACATGCTCGGGCGGGGTCGCGGCGTAGAGCTGGGTGATGGTCTCGGCGTACTTGTTCGAGATCGGGGTGCGCTTGAGCGACATCTTCGGGGTCAGCTCGTCACCGCCGGGCTCCCACAGGTTCTCCACGATCACGAAACGCTTGATCTGCTCCACCCGGGAAAGCTTGCGGTTGCCCGCGAGCACCGCTTCCCTGACCTCGTCGACGATCTCCTTGCGCCGAGCCAGCTCCGCGTGGGTGGCATCGGTGGCGCCGAAGTCCTTGGCGCGCAACGCCGCGACATCGGGATCGAGCATGATCAGGGCGGTGATGTAGGCGCGGGCCTCGCCGATCGCGACGGCCTGGCCGATCATCGACGAGGCTGCCTTCATGGCGTTCTCGATATTGGAGGGGGCGATGTTCTTGCCCGCTTCGCTGATGATGAGTTCCTTCTTGCGATCCACGATGCGCAGATAGCCGTCGGCGTCGAGGGTGCCGATGTCGCCGGTGTGCAGCCAGCCCGCGTCGTCGATCGCCTCGGCGGTCTTGTCGGGCATGTTGCGGTAGCCGGGGGTGATGATCGGGCCACGGATGAGGACCTCGCCGTCGGCGTCCAGACGCAGCTCCACACCGTCCATGACGCGTCCGACCGAGCCGGGGCGCGGCTTGTCGATCTCGGTGTAGGTGCCGACGCCCGCGGTTTCCGACATGCCCCACACCTCGCTCACGGCGAAGCCGAGGCCGAGGAAGTATTCGAGGGTCTCCGGCGGAACCGGCGCGGCACCGGATGCGGCGACCTTCAGCTCGGCGAACCCGAGCGCCGCGCGCAGCTTGGACAGCACCAGCGCGTCCGCGATCTTGTGCTGTACGCCGAGCAGCAGTGAGCTCTCACCGGCCAGCTTCGCCTTGGCCTGTGCGACACCGACACCGATCGCCCAGTTCGCGAGCGCCTTCTTGACCGGGCTCGGCTCGACGGCGAGTTTGTTCTCGATACCGGTCTTGATCTTCTGCCACACCCGCGGCACGCCGAAGAACACCGTCGGGCGGGCATCGGGCAGGGCGGCGGCGATCTCGCGCGGATCGGTGACGGTGGTGATCTGGATGCCGGTGAGCAGGCTCATCGCGTGCGCGGAGATGCGGTCGGCGACGTGCGCGGCGGGCAGATACGACACGGCCCGGTCGTCGAAGCCGACCGGCAGCGGACCCGAGACCAGGCCGACGACCTGGGCGATCACATTGCTCTGGGTGAGCTCGACACCCTTGGACGGGCCGGTGGTGCCGGAGGTGTAGATCAGGGTGGCCAGATCGCCGGACTGCACCGCCTGCCAGGCCGCGTCGAAATCGAAGTCCGGTTCGGGATCGGATTCGAGCTGAGCCAGGGTGACGGTGCCTTCAGCGGTGCCATCGACCACGACCGTGTGCTCGACCGAGGTCCCCGACGCGCGCAGCGTGTCGAGGAACGCCTGCTCGGTGATGACCACCTTGTTGCCCGCATTGGCGAACACGTGTGCGATCTGGTCGGTGGAGCTGGTGTTGTACACCGAGAACGGGACGGCGCCCAGGTGCAGGGCCGCGGTGTCGATCAAATTGAACTCGGGACGGTTGGTGAGCATGATGCCGACCGCGTCGCCGTGGCGCACACCGAGCTTGGCCAACCCCGCGGCCAGTGCACGCACCCTCGTCGCATACTCGGCCCAGGTGATCTCCTGGGTGCCACCGACCGTGCGCAAGGCGATCTGGTCGGGCCGCAACGCGGCGGTTTGCTGGAAGGCGGCGGGCACGGTGTGCACCGTGACCCCGGATGCGTGCGCGAAACCGATGTCAGTCATATCCCTTGTTCCCATAGGCCGAGCTGGATACCGAGCCGATGCGAGTGAAACCATCTCGTTATCTCGAGACGGAGGCGTCAGCAGTGGCGTGGCTCACTTATCGTAACCGGACATACGGGATTGTGAGACGGGTTACCGACGAGCCCGTGGCCGCCACCACGACCGCACCCGCGCCGATTGCTCGTCGTCGGCGAGCGGATCGGCGGGGATGGTGTGCTGACGTTGGCGTCGTTTGGCCTGCAGGTATTGCCTGCCGCGCGAGGACTGCAAGGCGATGGTGAGGGCGATGGGCTCGACGGTGATCCCGGCCTCGGTCAGTGCCCGGCACTTGTCGGGGTTGTTGGTGAGCAACCGGACCCGGGTGAGATCGAGCTCGCGCAGTGCGAGCGCGGCGGGTTCGTAACGGCGGGTGTCGGCGTCGAGGCCGAGGCTTCGGTAACTGTCGAAGGTGTCGGTGCCGGACTGCTCGCTTTCGCGGTAGCCGCGAGCTTTCCAGATCAAGCCGGCGCCGCGTCCCTCCTGTTCGAGGTAGACGAGCACACCGGCGCCCTCGGCCTGGATGCGGTCCATCGACTCGGTGAGTTCCCCGCCGCAGTCGCAGTCGTCGGAACCCAGGCCCTCGCCGTAGAGGCAGCGTGAATGCACTCGAACCAGGCAGCCGTCGCGGGGGTCACCGAAGACGAGCAGGTGCCCACCGTCGCGGGGGTCGGGGATCTCGATGACCCGGATCGGCAGTTGTGCGCCGTGGCGACCCAGCCGGTGTGCGGTGTCGGCACCGGCACGCCCGGTCCTGGCACTGCCGAACGACAGAATGGTCAACGATCCTCCGTGCGTGGACAGGCGATACCGGACAGGGGCGAGCCTCGACGGCGCGACTTTACCCCCGGATCAGGCCGACGGCGCGTACAGCCGCACGATGCGGTCGATCTCGTCGACACCGGGCATCGACACCGCCACCGCGCCCAGATTCTGGGTGGGAATCATCGCCGCGGTCGCCCACACGAAATCGGTTGCGGTGAGCGGGGTTCGGGCGTTGACGAGTCGATAGGCCAGCGCCCCGGTGAAGGCGGCGGCGGCCCCGACCGAGGCTTTGAGTACCTGCGGGAAATGGTCGATCACGGTCTCGACCGTGTCGGAGGCGACGACGCACCGGAAGTTCTCGACCGTGCAGACGGTGCCGACGCCGAGCCCGCGCAGCAGCCGGGCGATGTCGTCGGCGGATTCGGCGGGCACATCGGGCAGCAGCGCGTCCAGATCCGCGGCGGCGCCGACGAGATAGTCGACCGCCCCCAGGTACTGGTAGAGGCTCTGTGGCACCGGCATCGACGGCGTCGGGCACACGATGACAGGCGGTTTGGGCCGCATCTGCGACACCACCGACAGCACCTGTTCGATCACCGAGGGCGGTGGTTCGAAGCTCAGGATCACCGCGTCGGAGGCTTCCAGCGCGGCGCGCAGTTCCGGGCGGTGCAGGTCTTCGTCCTGGAGTTGGACGCGGCTGTCGCGGCAGCCGATGATGCGGGTCTCGCCGTTGGGGGTGATCACCACCGCGGTAACCAGCGACGTCGCGAACGGCACGACCTTGACCAGGTCGAGGTTCACCCCCTCGGCTTCGATGAATTCGAGGATGCGGCGGCCGTATTCGTCACCGCCGACCGCACAGGCCAGGTGCACGCCGATGCCGAGGCGGGCCGCGGCCACGGCCCGGTTGAGCCCTTTGCCGCCGGGGTGGCCGGTGAAGGTGCCCCCGGCGGCGTTGTCGGCGTCGGGGAAGGAGTCGACCCGGTAGAGGTGATCGATGACGGCGTCGCCGAAGACTGTGACGACACCGTGCCGTGCGGGCGCGGCGGTGGGCTGTGTGGCCGACGGTGCGGCCATGGGATAGCCGGAATCGGTGGCGAGCAGCCCGGCCAGCGCGGTGAAAGCGTTGTGTTCGGAGACCGTGCGCAACCGTTTGACCGTGGGAGCCTCGGGGACGGGGTCGACATCGAGCAGGGTGTGCAGGGCAACCCACTGCTCGGTCAAGGCCTCTCGACGTTCCCCGAGGTTATCTGCATACAGGCGTTCGATATCGATACCCACGCCAGACCGGTCCCGCAACAAGCCCAGTGAGAGCACGGCGTCCACGATCAGCCGGTCCGTCGGTGGCAGCCACTGCACGACCTCCCGCACCACGGGCAGAATCGACGCCTCGGCGGTGACCCCGGCGCGGCGGGCGTGTCGGCGCACCGACAGCAGCTCTAGCAGCGGCGCAGCGTCGATCTCGGTGTGGCGCAAGCGTTCTGCGCTCAGGCCCGCGTACTTGCCCAGCCTGGCCAGGATGCTGCGGATCGCGGCGACGCGGGCATCCTGGGGAACCATCGACATGCTGCCTCCCGTCAACTTCTCGACGCCACCGTGCACCCATCGGGGCGGACGCCGCACTGCGATCGCCACATTGCCGGGTTTGCCACGCCCGAAATCTGGCAATTACCTACTAACAATGGCAATTGACCAACACAAATGGCAAATGCCACACTGGATTACGGGGGAGCGATGCCCCGCCAGACGCTCGGGGGGGCGCAGCGCCCCCACCGGGGAAGGCAGGTCCACGATGGTTATTCATGGCACCGACGACACGTTACGCAGCGACCGCACGCCGGAATTCGCCCAACGAACCGACACCGGCGGCTGGCGATTGAGCTGGTTGCCCGAGTACACCCTCAGTCGTGAGCAAGCCTGGGCGGGCATGGAGCTCGACGAACTCGTCAGCGATCTGGACGCCGTGCACGACCGACTCGCCCACGCCGAGATCAGTGCCCGCGCCGACCTGCTCGGCATCATCTGGCAGCAGGCTCTGATCAAGCTGGCCAAGCGCATCGACGCCCGCCAACGCGGCGACAACCCGGCCGCGGGGGAGTCGTTTCACGATCCACCGGCGCCATTGTCGCGGCTACGCCCGGCGCGACCGATGCACGAGGATCGGTCGCCCCAGGCGTACTACGGCTGAGATCTCAGACCGAGTGGGTGCGGTGTTCGGCGCCGACCGCGTCGGACAGGCGGGCGTAGCCACCCGCGCGCAGGTTGGCCGCGATGCCGCGGTGGATGCGGGTGGTCCAGAACGGGCCGCCGTAGATGAAACCGGTGTAGCCCTGCAGCAGGGTGGCGCCGGCGAGGATGCGGGCCCAGGCCTGCTCCGGTGTTTCGATGCCGCCGACGGAGATCAGGACAAGCCGGTCGCCGACGCGGGTGTAGAGGCGGCGCAGGACTTCCAAGGACCGTTCGGCCACGGGGGCGCCGGACAGCCCGCCCGCACCCATGGCTTCGACCTCCGGGGTCGGGGTGTGCAGGCCGTCGCGGCGGATGGTGGTGTTGGTGGCGACGATGCCCGCCAGGCCCAGTTCGACCGCGAGGTCGGCGACGGCGTCGATGTCGTCGTCGGACAGGTCGGGGGCGATCTTCACCAGGACCGGCACCGACACACTGTCGAGTACGGCCTGCAGGATCGGGCGCAACGATTCGACGGCTTGCAGGTCACGCAGACCGGGGGTGTTGGGCGAGGACACGTTGACCACGACGAAGTCCGCGAGCGGGCCGAGTAATCGGGCGCTGGTCGCGTAATCGCCCGCGGCGGCGTCGGGTTCGGTGATCTTGGTCTTGCCGATGTTCGCACCGATCGGGACGGTGGGGTGCGCACCGTGCAGGCGGGCGGCCGCGGCGGCGGCACCGTGGTTGTTGAACCCCATCCGGTTGATCAGGGCGTGGTCGGCGGGCAGCCGGAACAGGCGCGGGGTGGGGTTGCCGGGCTGGGCGTGGGCGGTGACGGTGCCGATCTCGGCGAAACCGAAACCCAGTGTGCCCCAGGCGTTCGCGCCGTCGGCGTTCTTGTCGAAACCGGCGGCCAGACCCAGCGGTGCGGGGAAGGCGACACCGAACGCGGTGGTGGCCAGGATCGGGTCCTCGACCACGGTGAGCCTGCGCGCCAGCCAGCGGGTGGGCGGGAACCAGGTGGCGATACGCAACGCGGCGAACACCAGGTGATGCACTCGCTCCGGCGGGATCAGGAACATCAGGCGTAACAGGAGGGCGTACATGGTCGGCTCACAATCCGGGTTCGGGCACAGGCAGGACGGCATTTTTGCGGCGGCGCAGCAGCACCCGGCGACTGCCGTCGGTGTAGGCGCGCACCCGGGACAACTCCCAGCCACCGAATTCGGCCTGGATGGCCAGTCGCATCGAGGCGGTGACCCGGTTGACCTCCGGTGGCAGCCGCAGGGGCACGTATTCGTAGTCGTCGTTGCTGGTTTCCCAGCTCGGCGGTATCGCCGAGCGCGAACTGCGAGGCCTGGGAGCTGTAGCCATCACTGCCCTCTCTTCCGCTCGTCCGCGCCGATCCGCTGCAGGCCATCACCTACGGCCGAGGCCACGAACAGGTCGCCGGTGCGTTCGTCGACGGTGATCGCGTCGGGCTGGCGCAGCGTCGCGAGCCTGGCCACCTCGACACCGATGCCGGTCGACAGGTCGTAGCCGACGACCTCGTTGCTCTGCGTGCAACTCACCCAGACCGTGTCCGAACGCGGGTCGTAGGCGAGCGCGTAAGGCGATGATGATACCGGGAAACGCTGGCGCAGCACGAGCGGACCGGCCGAGTAGACGAGCAGTTCGCCGCCCACGGTGTCGGCCACGATGATGCGGCCGTGCTGGTCGGTGATGGCGTTGGTGGCGCCGTCGCCCGCCCGCAGCATCAGGCCGAGCGCTTCCTGCCCCACGGCGACAACGGCGGTTTGCTTGCGATCGAGGACGGTGATGTTCTCACCGGTCAACGCGATCTCGTCGGCGGAGACGAGGCCGGTGATCGTGCGGGTAACCGCGCCGTCGGCGGTCAGTTCGCGCACGGCGCCGTCGGCGGTGCCGACCACGAGCGTGCCATCGGTGCGAGTTCGCACGCTGTGCACATCGCCGTCGACGGGGGTCTCGGTGAGCGTGCCGGTGTTCACGTCGACTCGCAGTACCCGGTTGGGGGCGGCGACGAGCACTTCGCCCGGCTTGCCTTGCGACAGCGACGCGCCGACGGCGGGGAGGCTGACCGTGCGCGGGGCGGTCGGTGCGGCGGGGTCGATCAGCGAGAGTGCGGTGCCCGCGGTGTCCAGGGCGGCGAGGCGGCCGGTCGAGCTCTCGGCGAGCAGAGCTTTCGTCGCGGCTGCCGGGAAGACCTGACCGACCGGGTTCGCGGTAGCGGGAGAAACCGCTGCGGTGGCCGCGGCCCTGGTCGGGACATCGGGACCACCGTCCTCACCGCTGCACCCGGTCAACAACACCAAAACCGCCGCGCCGACCAACGCAGAGGCGACCGAGCCACGAGGGCGCATGCACCGAACTCCTTCAATCCGCACGAGGTGACTCCCTTGATCACCATCTGACCATGATGACTCACCAGTAGCTTCGACCGGGTGCTCGCGTCGGAGGTGTCGGTGACGCGCGTTACTGTTGACGCGTCGACAAATTGATTGCCACACAGGCGGCAGGAGATCCCCACGATGACCGACCGGACACACGCGGGTTTCGGCATCGATGACATTTCCGTCGGACCGTTCGCTCACGGCTTCGGCACCACCGACGACGGCCGTCCCTTCGCCTTCCGCACCCATCGCGCCACGCTGACCGTGCAGATCTACCGCGCCGACCTGGGCGATGCGGTACCCGCATCCGACGACGTGGTGGCCCAGGCCCGAGCCCAGGTGACCGACATCGACCTCGGCGACGAACGCAGCGTCAGCGCCTTCGTGCGCGATCTGCTCCCCCACGCCGCCCCTGTCGAGGTGCCCGCTTCCAGTGACATCTCCACAGTTCGCGCCATCCTGGGACGGATCAGTGCCGTCATTGATGGTATGTAGATGGTGATGCCTTCCACACTTTCCGCCAGGGCCGCTGCGGCCACCGCCTGCCTCACGGCCCTCGTCGCCCTCGCCGCGTGCGGGGGAACCACCGACGAGGCCTCGGTCGACGCCGCACGATCTTCGGCCAACGCCTCCCTCGCTTCTTCCGTCGCGACCTCGGCCAGCAAGGCCAATGTGCCGCTGCCGAACGCCCAAGAGCTCGACGCGCAGATCAAACGCGCGCTCGACCCGGGCCTGCCCGATGTCGAACGCACCGAACTGATCGAGGACGGCGCGGCGTTCTCCGACGCCATCCCCGACATGTACAAGGCGCTGCGCGACAACCCCCAGGCGGTGTACGGCGTCGTCGACCCGGTCTTCGACAACCGTGACGGCACACTCACCGCGACCATGCGACTGGACAAAGACGGTTCGGGAACCAACGTGCGCACCACCATCGTGCATTTCGTGCTGCTCGACGGTAAGTGGAAGATCTCGCGCACCGACCTGTGCGGCATCCTGCGCTCGGCCGACTATCGCACCGCCGCCTGCGGCTGAGATGCGCGAATCTCGATCCATGCGGTGGGGCAGGTTCGTCTACCGCCACCGGTTCCTCGTGCTCGGCTTCTTCGTGCTCACCGTGCTCGCCTCGGGGTGGTTCGGTCGCGACCTGGCCGACCGCTACACCCAGGAGGGCTGGTTCGACGAGTCGAGCCAGTCGGTGGCGGCGTCGAAACTGGCCGACGAAACCTTCGGCCGCGACACCGACGGCGATCTGATCGTCATCTACACCGCCCCACCCGGCACCACCGTCGACGATCCCGCCGTGCGCGGACCGGTGACGGCGGCACTGGCCGACCTGCGCAAGCAATACGGCGAGCGGATCCACAAGATCGACAGCTACTGGGACAGCCCGTTCTCGGCGAACGCCTCCGACCCGACCAAACAGCACGCGTTCGCCAGTATCGGGCTGGCAGGCGGCGGCGGGACCGCGACGGTCAACAACTATCTCGCGTTGAAACCGCACCTGCACGCCGGCGAACCCGGCGGCGGGCCCGGTGGGACGACGGTGCAGCTGGCGGGGCTGCAGCCGGTGGTCGAGGGCATCAATATCGGGATGCAGCACGACATCAAGCGTGCCGAGATCATCGCCTTGCCGATCGTGGCGATCCTGCTGTACTTCGTATTCGGCGGAGTGATCGGCGCACTGCTGCCGGTGCTGATCGGTGGACTCACCATCCTGGGCACCTCCGGGATCTTGCGGGTACTCACCGCCCAGATCGAGGTCAACGTGTTCGCCAGTGCGGTGATGACGTTGGTCGCGCTCGGCTTGGCGATCGACTACGGGCTGTTCACGGTGACCCGGTTCCGGGAGGAACTGGCCGCCGGTCGCTCCGTGGAGGACGCGACCGCACGGACCGTCGCCACCGCGGGGCGCACCGTGCTGTTCTCCGCGGGGATCATCGCTTTGAGCCTCGGTGCGCTGTTCATCTTCCCGAACGGGGTCCTGCGGTCGGTGCCCTACGGCGGCATCTCCGCGGTGATGTTGGCGGCGCTGTTGTCGGTGACCGCCCTGCCCGCCGCCTTGAGTATCGCCGGACACAAGATCGACTGGCTGGGCTGGAAACGCTTCTCGCGCAGCAAGACCGAAGCCCAGATCGATGCCGGGTTCTTCTCCCGACTGGCACAGTGGGCGATGCGCAGGCCGTGGGCGGTAGTCATCCCGATCGTGCTCGGCCTGCTGGCCCTGAGTATTCCGTTGCGCCACATCGAGTTCGGCGGGATCAGCGAGAAATACCTGGCCGCCGACAATCCGGCGCGGGTGGCCCAGGAAGACTTCGACCATCTGTTTCCCGGATTCCGCACCGAACCGTTGAAGCTGATCGTGGTCGGCGCCTCGCCCCAGCAGCTCAGCGATATCCGGTTCGAGGCCAATCAGGTTCCCGGGCTGACCGGACGGTTCGAACCGGCGGCGGCGACCAAGGACAACGTCAATGTGCTTTCCGCCGGGCTCGGTGACAAACGCGACGCCGACCAGGTGATCGACGCGCTGCGTTCGTTGCCCGCGCCACCGGGCGTGCAGGTGATGGTCGCCGGCATCCCCGCGCTCGAACGCGACAGCATCAACGGGTTGATCGACGGGCTGCCGCTGCTGTTGGCGATCCTCATCGCGGCGGCGTTGGCGCTGATGATCGTGGCGTTCCGGTCGGTGATCCTGGCGGTGAAGGCCGTCGCGATGAGCGCGCTCAGTTTGGTCTCGACCCTGGGCGTGTTGACCTGGATCTTCGTCGAAGGCCATGGGGCAGGGACATTCCAGTTCACACCGGGACCGTTGATGTTCGCGGTGGTGGCATTGATCGTGACCGTGATCTTCGGGTTGTCCACCGACTACGAGGTGTTCCTGCTCTCGCGAATCGCCGAGAAACGGGCCGCCGGTGCCGAGGCCGAGGAGTCGATCCGCTACGGCGTGGCCCACACCGGTGGAGTGATCACCTCGGCGGCCGCAATTTTGATCGTGGTGACCGGGGCGTTCGGATTCTCGGATCTGGTGCTGATGAAATACATCGCCTACGGGATGATCGTGGCGCTGATCATCGACGCCACGATCATCCGGATGGTGCTCACCCCCGCCCTGCTGAAGATCATCTGGAAATAGCCGATTCGCGGAGCTGTAGCGGGCCCAGTAGCTGTCTGATGAGAAGGGCCCTCACCCGAGTCGAACGGGCGGGACGGTAGTCCTGGTCGATCAGTTCCTGTTCGGCGTCAGCCGAGTCCTGGTGTTGCTCCGGTGTCCATGTCGCTCATCGGGGTCAGGGTCCGAGGATGGCGCGGATCTGGTCGGCCGCGCGGCGTGCGATGGGTTCGTCGAGTACCGCGATCGGGCTCTCGGCCTCAGCGAACCAGGACGAGCCGACGGTGAAGGGTGCACCGGTGAGCGCGACCCCGACCGGGCCGAGGTCGCAGATGATCGCATCACCGGCGAGCTGGTCGGCGACGACTTCGACGATGACGTACTGACGGCGGATGCGGTTGAAGTCGTCGCTGCTGACGATCAGGCAGAGCATTCCGCCGGGCAGAACCGATCCCGACGGGGCGTTCCACACCTCGCCGAATCGGGGGTTGGCCATCAGCTGGCTCGGGAGCGGTTGATCAGGCTCGCGGTCAGCGTGCTCGCCCGGTCGGGGGTGTAGCCCGCGGCGTTGAGTGTCGCGCTGTCGGCGGCCAGGCGCCGACGCATGTCGTCACGGTGGACCAGCGATGCCAGGAACGCCGATCGGTCCATGCCCGCCTCGTTCGCGCGGCGGGCGAGGATTTCCAGGGTCTCGTCATCGAAGCTCACCGATGTCTTACGTCCAGCCATACCGCCGATCGTACCGCCGCTAGCGGTAGGAGCGGCGGTGATTTGCGTAACCTTGAAGCCCTGGATCCAGAATGCGCTCAGGCACCGATACCGTGACCCGAGTCCAGGTCTGTTTCGCCATGGGTGTCGTGGTGCAGCTGTGGCGATGCGCGGTGGTCCCGGTCGCGAGGGCTGTTTCTTCCAACTTGTTGTGCGACAACGGAGTTGGGTGTCATCGTTGTTGCCGAGTCGTCGGTACCCGTCTGCCAGGTGGGTACATGCCGGGACGGGCTCGCGGGCGAAAACCGGCAGTGCGCGCTTTCCGTCCCGCCATTATGAAGCAGGAGCTAGGGAGCCAACTCTCGGCCGGTGCGACGACCCCGACAGCGATGGCGCCACTAAACGACCGGTCCGGGCACCGAGTAGACGACGGTGATCAAGGGCACGACCGCGAATGCCAGTGCCGCGCAGTAGCCAATGGTGCTCCAGGTCCAGTGGTTACTGGTAATCAGCTTGATCTGCCGGTCGAGGAAGTCGAGCAGGTTAACCGGCGGGGTCTCGGCGCGCATCAGCGCCAGGCAGGTGGGCGAACTGCACTTGTCGCACTTGTTCGCTTCGGAGGCTGGCATGTTGGCGACGGGGACGGGGATGGGGGTCTGGTTCTTCGGCATGAGCAACTTCTCCTTGATCGTGTTCGATGACCCCTTCTAGTGGGTGCAGCGCTCGAATCCCCCTGGTTCACAGATCTTTCGAGGAATTTTCGATCCGAGGGGGATGTTCCCGCCTGCCGCCCTATAACTGCGGTGACCGTGCGCACGACCCGCGCCGGCGCAAGCAAGTCGGCTTGCCCGACGACGATCGGCGTGCGTATGGAGGAGGAGAAGTGAATGTGCCCACCGCACAGTGATGCGTCACCCCTTGGCAGACAGTCTGACCCGCCTGACGTGGAAGCTGGGGCCGACGACGATCACGACGACGAAGTCTTCTCGATGTCGTGCGTCCAGGCGATGCTCACCGAGGAGGTGTCTTCATCTGCCGATCCGGCTACCGAGATCGAGGAGGTCATCGGTGAAGCCAACGATGCACTCGATGAAGCGGCTGCTGAACAGGAGATACATCGGCGTCTCGTCGACTGCGAGGCTCGAGGGCCCGATTGGGAGCTCGTAGTCGAGCGCCTCTCGCGATACGCGAACGAGGTGTTGGATCCCTGGATCCGGACCGGCGCGATCTACAGCAGGCTCGCCTGCCATCACATCGTTGTCGACGCGACCTATTCCGAACGCTTCCGGCTCGCAGTCAATGAAGACCTGAGGAAAGACGTCCTCGCCACCACAATCGCCTCCGCGCTGGTGCAACTACGCAACGGCATCTGTGGGGGCAGGGGGTGGAATCCCCACGGCGGAGCAAAACTGACCACCTACTTCCTCCGGGGGTGTCTCTATGCGTTCAAACACGCCTTCGCGCAGATTCTCGGGGGAAAGCGTGAGCAATCCAGATCAGACGGCCCTGACGAGCTGGCCGATCAAAGGTATCCCTCTCTCTGCGATACCGGACTCGGTGCCGACCCGGCGGACATCGCCAGTAATCGGGATCTGATCCGCTACCACCTCATGCAGTTGGACGCAGAATCGCGTCGAATCGTGTGGGCCAAGGCAGCCGGCTACACACACCTCGAAATAGCAGAGCTATTTCTTCCCAACAAGACACCCAAAGCCATCGAAAGGAAGCTGGCCCGGCTAGCGGCGGACCACCCGTGGATCGCCAACCTCTCGACGAGGAGATCCCAATGAATTCCCTACATGACAGCTCCGGGCCCGACCTCGACCGGGTTGCGCAGATGCGTGCGCTGATCGAGCGGTCCTCTCTGGGAGAAGAAGGTGCTCGCAGACTCGCCCAGCGAGCCTCCAAGGAGCAGGTCGACCGCATCGGTCAGCGACTCCGGTCTGCTGGACTGCCCGACTGCAGCGGCGCACCCGAAGCACCACCCTCACCTCCGGCGACACCGGCCCCGCGCACCTTGGGCCGCGCGGTAGATGTCCTGGAGTTGCCGACAGTTCCGCGGATCCTGATTCCCGGCGACCGCGAGAAGACCTCGGTGCTGGTCACGAGGATGCGGGAACTTTTGAGCACATACCCGGTTGGGCGTTTCGGCGCGTCAGGCTCGGCGTTGGTCTTGAATGCCGTGGCCGCGATGTCGGAGGCGTTGATCGAGGATCGAGACGCGCGTTCGGCCCTGCTCTTGATGCAGGCCGCTTCCCCGCATCTGCAGGTACTGGGCCGCCACGATCAGCGCGGATTCCGGGTTCGGCGCACCTGGGCCGCGGCTCGGTCGGAACTCGGCCAGTACCGAACGGCCGAACGACTGCTGCGTCGGCTCAGAGATGACGAACAGCGGGTCATGAACTTCGCCGAACCGTGGACAGAGATACATCTGCAGTGGACGTTCGTCCGCCGCGGCGATGTGTCGCAAGCCGCAGAGGGATTCCAGACACTGAGCACCGGACTTGCTGCCAGAGCAGACCACATCGACATCGCGACACTCGGACATCTGGAATGCAGGTGGAACTGGGTGCGGGGCCAACAGGGACTGGTCGAAGAATCGGCCAAGGGCTACCGCAGAGTGATCGAGGGCCGATCCGCTGTTCTGGGCCCTGACGATCCCGCAACCCTCGATGCGCGGCAGTCGTTGGGGGCGATGTTCGAACTCAACGGCCAACTCGCGCAGGCCATCTCCATCTCGGAGAGCCTGCTGGAAGACCGCAAGCGTGTCCTGGGACCAACCCATGTCGACACGCTGGAGACCACGAAGTCTCTTTACCTGGCTCGCTTTCGGGCAGAGCCGCGGAGCGACCATGCCCTCGACCAGATAGTCGAGGAACTTCGCTACATCCGGGGCGCCCAGGCTGAAAGCCACGGCCCAGGTCATCCCGCCACATTCGATACCGGCGCGCAAATCCACGAAGTCCAGACGCCCCCTGATGAAGCGCGCTCGACCCCGCTCGAAACCGAACAAGGCCGAGTCCCAGTCTCTCCCGTTGGGGCGTAGCCACCTCGATCACTTCGACATCCGCCATTCCGGACTTCGAGATGATCCTCTCCTTCCGACACCGACCACTCTCGGCAATGACAGTGAGGCAAGCAATGAAACTTGGAATCCTGACGGCGGCTCTGGGCCAGATGTCTCTGGAACAGATCGCGTCCTGGGCCCCCGAGGCGGGATATCAGGCACTGGAGATAGCGGCCTGGCCGATGGGCAGCGAGCACATCCACCAAGCCGCCCACCTGGACGTCGCCGGATTCGGCGGCGCGGACGCCGCCCGCGTCACCGACCTGATGGGCCGCCACGGTCTGAGCATCTCCGCGGTGACCTACTGCGACAACAACCTGCACCACGACGACGTCGTACGCGACCGGATCCACCAGCACCTACGCGCCTGCATCGACGCGGCAGCAACCCTCGAGGTCCGCCATGTCACCACCTTCATCGGCCGCGACGTCACGCTGCCGGTAGCCGACAACCTCGCATTGGCTGAACAGCACCTGCCGCCGTTGGTCCGGTACGCGGCCGAGCGTGGTGTGAAACTGCTGGCCGAGAACTGCCCGATGGAGGGCTGGCACCCCGATGGGTATCCGGGCAACCTCGCCTACTCACCCGAGCTGTGGGACTGGATGGCCGAACTCGGCTTCGGCCTCGCCTACGACCCGTCCCACCTGCCCTGGCTCGGCATCGACCCCATCGACGCCCTCGAACACGCCCTCCAGACCGGAATCGTCGGCCACGTCCAAGCCAAGGACATCCAGATCGACCAGCGCGCTCGCACCCGTTACGGCATCTTCGGCAAAACAGTCGCACGCACCTCCTCCACCGACGTCGGATGGTGGCGCTACCGCGTCCCCGGCCGCGGCCAGATCGACTGGAACCAGATCATCGATACCCTCTACACGGCCGGATACGACGGCGATGTCGCCGTCGAGCACGAAGATCCTGTCTGGGGCGGCACCCTCGACAAAACCCTCCAAGGCATGCACATCGCCGCGAACACCCTGCGACCCCTCATCGTTCCGGTTTAGCTGCCTGGTAGGGGCGGGTTTCGTGCTGCAGACTCGCTCCTGTCGATAGGTGTATCGAATCTGTCGCGGCCGGTGGCGTCCGCGACATCGTCGCCCATGCCGGATCCACGAACCTGTCCTGGGTGATGCGCTTCGCTGACCTCGGCGAGTGGGCCGCGAGTCTGGCTCAGAACTGCTGATTGCCGTAATCGCGGAACCAGGCCACGATCTGGTCGTGTTCGGTGGTTCTGGCCAGCGCCAGCAGGAGCAGCAGGCGTGCTTTCTTGGGCGCGAGGTCCCCGCCGCTGACCACGCCCATCTTCGGGTCGACGATGATCGCGCCGGAGCCGTAGGTGTTGGTGGCGACCATGGCCACGCCCTTGGTCGCCATCGCGGCGCTCGCCTGTTTCGGCGAGGGAGTGCCCGCGAACACGATGCCCTTGGCGCCCGCGTCGACGGCCGCGGTGATGGGCTCGGCGGGCGCGTCGAGGTAGCTGTGGGCGATGTCGACGCGCGGGAGGGTGTCGCGATTGATCGTGGTCAGGTCGAACGGGGTCATCCAACGGGCGGGGTCGTCGCAGCGTTGGACGCGGGCGGGGGCGCGTTGCAGGCGGATTCCGTCCTGGTCGATGGTGCCGAGGTCGCCGTATTCGCGGGTGGTGAAGGTATGCACACGGGTCGAGTCGGATTTGGTGGCGTCGCGGGCGGGCAGGATCTGGTCGTTGAGGGCGATGACCGTGCCGAAACAGGTGGTTCGGTTGCTCGCCGCGAGGCGGATCGCGTTGTACAGGTTGACCGGTCCGTCACTGCCGATCGCGGTCCACGGTCGCATCGCACCGGTCACGACCACCGGCTTCGTGCTGCGCACGGTGAGGTCGAGGAAGTAGCTCAGCTCCTCCATGGTGGCCGAACCGGTGCTCACCACGACCGAATCATGATCTCGCAGGCGGCTTTCCACCAGCCGCGCCAGATCGTAGAGGTCGGTGACGGTGTAGTCGCCGGATCCCTTCTGCCCGAAGTCCTCGGTCGACACGGCGGCGATCTCGCCGATCTCGGGGCGCAGGGAGTCGACGAGTTCGGCGATCGGTCGCGTGCCGGGACGATAGGTTTCCAGATCGGTGCGCCGGTCGGAGGTTCCCGCGATGGTGCCACCGAGACCGATCACCGCCACCCGCGGCGCCGGTCCCGCCGGTGCGGAATTCGACGAGCTGACACCGATTCCGGCACTGGCGACCGTTCCGGCGAGAGCGATCGTGGCGGCGACTTTCGAGACTGTGGGCATGCGACTCACGCTACGAACGGCTGATACAAAACCACATCACTCTCCCGCAGTACCTCGATCCGATACCGAGGTACTGCGTGCGCTGCGATCAGGAGAGTTCCGACACCAGGTCGGAGAAGACGATTCGGCCGACAGCTTCGATGAGGGCGAGGTGGGAGAACGCCTGGGGAAAGTTGCCCAGATGCCTGCCGGTGCTGGTGTCGTATTCCTCGGCGAACAGGCCGAGCGGTGAGGCGATGCTGATCAGGCGATCCATCAGGTCCCGGGCGCGCTGCGTCTCGCCGACGATGGCGAGCGCGGACACGAGCCAGAACGAGCAGATCAAGAAGCTGCCTTCCTTCCCGGACAACCCGTCGTCGGTTTCTCCGGTGCGGTAGCGCAGCACGAAGCCGTCCTCGGTGAGGTCGTTCGCGATCGCCTCGACCGAAGCACGCAGTCGCTCGTCGTTGGCCGGCAGGAAACCGAAGACCGCCGCGAGCAGGGTGGAGGCGTCGAGTGCCTCGGTGTCGTAATGCTGGCGTAGGACGCCGTCGCGGACACCTTTGGCAAGGATGTCGGCGTGAATCTCTTCGGCTGTCGCGCGCCATTTGGCCTCGGCAGCGCGGTCACCACGAATGTCGGCGATCTTCGCGGCCCGGTCCATGGCCACCCAGCACATGAGCTTCGAGGACACGTAATGCTGCGGCGCACCGCGTGCCTCCCAGATGCCTTGATCGGGTTCGCGCCACACGTCGGTGGCGCATTGCGCCTGGGTCTCCACGATGGGCCACAGCCGACGCGGGAGCCGCTTGCTCCGTACCGTGTGCAGCAGAATCGAATCGAGCACGGAACCGAACACATCGTTCTGGCGCTGATCGAAGGCGCCGTTGCCGATTCGCACCGGATACGCACCCGCGTATCCGGACAGATCCTCGCGGATCGATTCAGTGAGGTCGCGGCGGCCGTCGATGCCATACATGATCTGCAGCGCGCCATCCGAATTCGGTTCGAGGTCGGCAACGTACTGCATGAAATCGTTGGCCTCCCCGTCGAGGTTCAGGTAGTGCAGCGCCTGCAGGGTGAACGTCGAGTCGCGCATCCAGGTATAGCGGTAGTCCCAGTTGCGTTCCCCGCCAGGAGTTTCCGGCAATGAGGTAGTGAGCGCGGCCACGGTCGCGCCGGTGGGTAGGTAGGTCAGGCCTTTGATGGTGAGGGCGGACCGCTGGATCGCGGCGCGCCAGCGGTGATCGGGGAAACGTGCGCGCGCGAACCAGGACCGCCAGAATTCGGTGGTCGCATCGAGGCGTTCGAGTGCCTCCTCGACAGTCTCGGGCCCGTCGAGGCCGTCGGCCCACGAGAGCGCGCAGAACAGCGATTCATCCTTCGAGAGGGTGTGCCGGGCGCGGACCCGGCCGCCCTCGATGCCGAGGGCCATGTCGGTCCGGAGCCGGATCGTCTGGCCTGCGCCGGTCGCGTCCGCGGTCTGACGACTCTCGTCGACCAGCGTCCATTCGGCTTCCGTACGTCCGTAGTCGAACACCGGCTCGCACACCAACTCGATCTCCACACTTCCCGACATGCACCGGACCGTCCGGACCAGCAGGTGATCGGCGTCCTCGTCGGTGGAAGGTCGCGTGTGCGGTGTGGTGGTGTCCTCCCCGCGAGTCGGTCCCATCGTCAGGGCGGTGCGGATCTCCACCCACCCGGTGGGCGTATTCCACACGGTGACAATGGTATTCGTCCCGGGCTCGTAGTGGCGGGAGGCCGGAACGTTGATGCCGAACGGACCGAGCCGGAAGGCACCGGCCTCGCGGTCGAGCAGGGATCCGAACACGCTGGGTGAGTCGAATGCCGGTAGACAGAGCCAGTCGATCGCTCCGTCCGCGGCGATCAACGCACCGGTATGGCAGTTCGACAGGAATGCGTAGTCGGCGATCGGCGGGAACGCGGACGGCGCTGCCGCGCTCTGTGGTTGACGGGCAGCGGCGGTGTCGTCGGCCTCGGCGGGACTCATGCGGGCAACCAGGGTTCGACCCAGCGGTCCTGCCCGGGCAACAGTTGATTCGGTGGCCCCCACGACCCCTTCGGGTAGGTCTGTACGGGTGGTGGCCCATCGAGCAGCGGTTGCATCACCCGCCAGGCTTCCTCGACACCGTCTTGGCGAGTGAAGCGCGCGCTGTCTCCGACTAACGCGGCGTGCAGCAACACCTCGTAGGGTGTGGCGCCCTCGCCGCCCTCGTCGGCGAATTCCATGTCCAGCGTGATCGGTCCGGGTTGTTTGCCCTCACCGCGTTGTGCCTCGACTTCGATACGGATGCCGGTCATCGGATCGAGTTTGATCACCAGTTGTGCGGGTTCGGGTTGATGCGCGGCGTCGAAGAACCACACCGGGGGCGGGCTACGGAAGACCAGTCGCAGTTCGGTCTGTGTCACCGGGAGGCACTTGCCCGTGCGTAGGTAGAACGGCACACCGGACCAGCGCCAGTTGTCCACCTCCAACCGCAGCGCCATATACGTTTCGGTGCTGGAGTCCGGTGCCACCCCGTCGACGTCGCGGTAGCCCTCGTACTGCCCGCGGATGTAGTGCGCGGGATCGGCTGCGGGGATGGCCCGGTACACGTTGACCATCGCGTCCTTCAACGCTGCGGCGTGCGATGCCGACGGCGCGTCCATCGCCACGGCGGCGACGAGCTGCATCATGTGGTTGACCACGACGTCGCGAAGTGCGCCGACCGGATCGTAGAAGTGGCCGCGGTCGGCGACATCGAAGCTCTCGGCCATGGTGATCTGGACTTCGGACACGAACTGGCGATTCCAGATGGGCTCGAAGATCGCGTTGGCGAAGCGGAGGTACAGCGTTTCGGAGAATCCCTTTTTACCGAGAAAATGGTCGATCCGGTACAGCTGCGACTCATCGATGTACTGGTGGATCTCCGCCGCGAGTTCGCGTGCCGATTGGAGGTCGTGGCCGAAGGGCTTCTCCACGACGACTCGTGCCGAGTTCGTGAGGCCCGCATCGGAGAGTCCTTTGATCACGGTCGCGAACAGGAATGGCGGGACCTCGAGGTAGAACACCGGATTGCGGACTCCGCTCAGGTGTCGTGCGAGCTCGGCGAATGTCTCAGGCTTGCCGAAATCGCCACTGACGTAATCGAATCGCGCCGCAAGCCGGTCGAATACCGCCTCGTCCACCGGCTCTTTTCCGGCGGTTTCGATCGAGGTCCGGGCGCGCTTTGTCAGATCGTCGACCGTCCAATCATCCACTGCGACACCGATTATGGGACAGTCGATCATGCCACGCCGCTCGAGTCGGTACAACGACAGGAAGGTCATCACCTTCGCCAGGTCGCCGGTTATTCCGAAAATCACCAGCGCATCAGCTTTCGAATGCTCGGCCCCTTCGGTGGTGGAACTGGAAACAGCATTCGTGCTCATCGGCACGTCTCCTTCGGAGGTCGGTGGCCGCCCAGACTTCCTCACCCTACAACCCTCTGATCGGGGCGCCGGACAATCGATATGAATTCGTGGTAAATCGTGAATTCTTGTCGAATGTCCGACTTGCGAGAGTGTTATTTCGAAATCCGTACAGGGACAGTACATTCGGGCATGCAGTGCCGACTATGTCCGGTTCGAGCAAATCTGTTTCCTATCAAAAGCATCTATCTCGGCCCATATCCGGCTGGTACTGTTCGAATTGCATTGGCAATCGCCCCCCGGCGATTGCTTCTTTTTGTCCGAGTTTCCGCATCGATTGTTGACCGCAGGTTCGAACGGTTTGCAACACCGAGGAGAGCGCGATGCCGGCCAGTGATCATTACGACGTAATCATTATCGGGACCGGGGCCGGTGGGGGGACGTTAGCGCATACCCTCGCCGCAGCGGGCAAGCGGATCTTGCTCCTCGAACGGGGTGACTTCCTGCCGCGCGAGACCGAAAACTGGGACCCCGCGCCGGTATTCGTGGATGGGCGCTACATCTCGCCCGATACGTGGTTCGACGCGGCCGGGACACCGTTCCAGCCGCAGGTCCATTACTTCGTCGGCGGGGCGACCAAGATGTACGGCGCGGCGCTGTACCGGCTGCGTCCGCAAGACTTCGGGGCGATCACACACGTCGACGGCATCTCCCCGGCCTGGCCGCTGAGCTACGACGACTTCGAACCCTGGTACACCAAGGCCGAGTGGCTCTACCAGGTCCACGGTAACCATGGCGCGGATCCCACCGAGGGGCACTGGTCCAAGGACTACCCGTGGCCCGCGGTCTCGCACGAACCCCGAATCCAGGAGCTCGCCGACAGCCTCACAGTCGGCGGCTATCATCCGTTCCCGGCCCCGTGCGGAATCCTGCTCGACGAAGCCGACCGGGCCCGCAGCGCGTGCATCCGCTGCTCGTGGTGCGATGGTTACCCGTGCCTGGTGCATGCGAAATCCGACGCCGAGACGATCGCGGTGCGACCCCTGCTGGACGCACCGAACGTGACATTGCTCGTACAGGCCGAGGTGGTCAAGCTCGACACCGACCCGACCGGCCGCACTGTCAGCTCGGTCGTCGTGTCCCGCCTCGGCACCACCGAACGGTACGAAGCCGACATCGTCGTGGTCGCGGCCGGCGCGGCCAACAGTGCCAAGTTGCTGCTGCAATCGGCCGATGACCACCACCCGAACGGGCTCGCCAACGGCTCGGACCAGGTCGGTCGCAACTACATGTTCCACAATTCCAAGGCAGTCGTGGCGCTGGCCAAGGAACCCAACGACACCGTGTTCCAGAAGACCTTGGGTATCAACGACTTCTACCTCGCCGATGGTGAGCGCGAGTTCCCCTTGGGAAACATCCAGATGGTCGGTAAGTCCAACGGCTGGGCGATGAAGGGCGAAGAACCCCGACTGACCCTGCTCGCCCCGCACTGGAGCCTCGACGAGGTCGCCCGCCATGCTGTCGACTTCTGGCTCACCACCGAAGACCTCCCCGTCGCCGACAACCGCGTGACCATCGACGATCAGGGGAAAGTCCACCTGCGCTACACCTCGAACAACGACACCGAAGCCGCCGGGCTGTACCACGAACTGAAGAAAATCCTCAACCACGTCGGCATGTCCCAGCATCATGTGCTCGCGAAGAACTTCTACATGCAGATGAACATCCCGGTCGCCGGTTGTGCGCACCAGGCCGGAACGTGCCGGTTCGGCGACGACCCGGCCACCTCCGTGCTCGACGTGAACTGCAAGGCTCATGAACTCGACAACCTCTACGTCGTCGACACCAGCTTTTTCCCCAGTATCGGGGCCGTGAACCCCGCGCTCACCGCGATGGCCAATGCCATCCGTGTCGGCGAACATCTGATCGGGCGTCTCGCATGAACCACGGGCACCCGGTGGTGGCATGAACACCGCATTGGTGTTGTTGTCGATGCCGGAGGTGAATCCGGTGCCATGGGCGCGTTCGCAGATGGCGTTCACGCTGGCGTTCCACATCATCCTGGTTCCGTTGGGTGTGGCGTGGGGATTCATGACATTGATCGCGAACTACAGAGCTGTGAAGCACGACGACGCCGACGCGTTGCTGCTCGCTCAACGCTGGTCGAAATACATGGCCGTCACCTTCGCCGTCGGCGCGGTCACCGGCACGGTGCTGAGCTTCGAATTCGGTTTGCTCTGGCCGCGTTTCATGGGCAAGTGGGGCGAGGCGTTCGGGGTGCCGTTCGCCTTCGAGGGGTTGTTCTTCTTCACCGAAGCGATCTTTCTGACCATCTACATCTATGGGTGGCGGCGTCTGAAACCGTGGACCCATTTCTTCACCGGCATTCCGATCGTGCTGGCCGGCATCCTCGGCAGCGCGTCCGTCATCGCCGCGAACGCGTGGATGAACGCACCGTCGGGATTCACACTCGACTCGTCGGGCGCCGTCGTCGAGGTCGACCCGCTCGGTGTCATCTTCAACAAGTCGATGCCGCTGCAGTCGGCGCACATGATCCTCGCCGCGTACGTCGTCGGCGGCTTCCTCGTCGCATCGGTCTATGCGGTGGGCATGCTGCGGGGCCGACGAGACCGCTACCACCGCATGGGATTCCTGATCGCGTTCACGGTCGCGTGCGCCGCGATCGTCCCGCAGATGGCAGTCGGGGACTCACTTGCCCGGTGGGTGTACAACAATCAGCCCGCGAAGTTCGCCGCCATCGAACTCGTCCCCACCACCAGCAGCGACGTGCCAGAGACCCTGCTCGGCCACCTCAACGAGGACGGCACCGTGGAAGGCGGGATACCGATACCCGGCCTGGCGTCGTGGCTGTCGGACCCGTCCTCCGGCAAGGCCACCGTCGTGCAGGGCCTGGACAGTTTCCCGGAAGCCGATCGCGTGACGGTCTCCCAGGCGAACATCGTGCACCTGTCCTGGGACATCATGGTCGGACTCGGCACGCTGCTCTTCCTGATCGCCGTCTGGTACGCCGCCTCCTGGGTGTTTCGGCGCGACATGCCGCGCAGCCGATGGTTTCTGCGAGTCGCCGCCTGCTGCGGTGTGCTGTCGGTGATCACCATGGAAGCCGGGTGGATCGTCACCGAGGTCGGGCGGCAACCCTGGATCGTCTACAACTACATGAAGGTCGAAGACGCGGCGACCGGCAACACCGGCGTGTGGATCACCTTCATCGCGGTGTTCGTGCTCTATATCGGCCTTGGCGTGACGACGATCCTGGTGCTGCGCGGAATGAGCAGACGATTCCGCGACAGCGAGGCGCGCGACGGACCCGTCGGTTTCGCGGAGGACGACGTGCCCTACGGGCCCAACCCGCAGGACGCCGTGCCGGCGAAAGGGCCGATCGAATGACCGATGCGGTGGCGGTTGTCCTGTTCGCCGCGATCACGGCGTACGCCCTGTTCGCGGGCGCGGACTTCGGTGCCGGATTCTGGGACCTGGTCGCCGGTGGTGCGATCCGCGGCGAGCGGCCACGGGCCACGATCGACCGGGCGATCGGACCGGTGTGGGAGGCCAACCATGTGTGGCTGATCTTCTGTTTCGTGGTGCTGTGGACCGCGTTCCCGACCGTGTACGCGTCGATCACCCTGACCCTGTTCGTGCCGCTGACCCTCGCCGCGCTCGGCATCGTGGCGCGCGGATCGAGCTTCGCCTTCCGTAAGGCCGTGCTGCGCACGCGAGACCAGCGCCGGTTCGGCGCGGCGTTCGCCTTGTCCTCGGTGCTCGTGCCCTTCTGCTTCGGGGCCGTGGTCGGGGCGATCGTCGGCGAACGGGTACCGCCCGGCGGCAAGGCCGGGGATCCCGTCTCGAGTTGGATCAACCCGATCTCGATTCTCGGCGGGGTGCTCGCCGTCGTCGTCTTCGCCTGGCTGGCGGCCGTGCGTCTGACCTGCGACGCGCATCGCCTCGGCGACGAGGAGATGACGACATACTTCCGCCGCCGCGCACTCGGATCGGCGGTGGTGGCCGGAATCGTCGCCGCGGCAGCCATTCCGGTTCTCGCCCACTCGGCGGATCACCTGTTCGACGGACTCACCTCTCGTGCGCTGCCGCTTGTGATCGTGTCCGTGGTGGCCGGCACGGCGTCACTGGTACTCGTCTACCGCCGCGACGACCGGTTCGGGCGCGCGACCTCGGCCGTCACCCTCATCGCCCTGATTCTTGCCTGGGGCGTCGCGCAATGGCCCTATCTCTTGCCCGAGACCACCACCGTGGACGAGGCGGCCGCGCCCAGCGGGACATTGGCGGCGTTGCTGGTCGCCACCGTGGCGTTGGTGGTGATCGTCATCCCGGCGTTGATCTTGCTGTACATCCTCGACCAGAGGAATCTGCTCCCCGAGGAAGGCGCCGATGGTTGAGGCGGATCAAGCGCTTTCCTGGGCGGCCGCACGGCCGGTTTGCCTGCCGGAGAACAGGCAGCCGCCGAGGAAGGTGCCTTCCAGCGCGCGATAGCCGTGGACACCGCCGCCACCGAAGCCCGCGACCTCGCCCGCGGCGTAGAGCCCGGTGATGGGGTTGCCGGTGGCGTCGAGGACGCGGCCGGAGAGATCGGTTTGCAAGCCGCCGAGGGTTTTTCGGGTGAGGATGTTCATCCGGATCGCGATGAGGGGGCCCGCTGCGGGGTCGAGAATTCGATGCAGCGAGGTGGTGCGGACCAGGGCATCGCCGATATAGGCCAGCGAATTTCGGATGCCGATGATCTGGGGGTCGGTGCTGTTCGGGTTGTCGACCTGCTGGTCGCGCAGGGAGATCTGCGCGTGCAGATCGTCGAAGTCGATCAGGTTCGAGCCGGTGAGCCGGTTCATGCCCGCGACGAGCTCTGGTAGTGCGTCGGCGGTCACGAAGTCCGGGCCGTGGTCGATGAAGGCTTTGGTCGGCAGGGGTGTGCTGTTGGTCAGGCGGCTGAGGAGGTAGCCGGGGATGTCTTTGCGGGTGAGTTCGGGATTCTGTTCGGATCCGGAGAGCACGAACTCTTTGTCGATGATCCTTTTGTTCAACACGAACCAGGAGTAGTCGTAGCCCGATCGCATGATCAGTTCCAGCGTGCCGAGTGTGTCGTAGCTCGGGATACCGGGGGAGGGGAAGCGGCGGCCGGTGGCGTCGAACCACATCGAGGAGGGTGAGGCGAGCACGCGAATGCCGTGGTCGGGCCAGATGGGCGTGTGGTTGACGAGCCCTTCGGTGTAGTGCCACATCCGATCACGGTTGACCAGCCGGGCGCCGGCCGCTTCGCTGATCGCGAGCATGCGGCCGTCGACGTGGGCGGGTACGCCGGTGATCATGCGGGCGGGCGGTGCGCCCAGGCGGGGCGGCCAGTTGCGGCGGACGAGATCGTGGTTGGCGCCGATGCCGCCGGAGGTGACGATCACCATCGGGGCGTGCAGCTCGAACTCGCCGACCTTGGTGCGCGAACTCGGTGTGCCGCGGGCCGCGTCGCTGGGTTCGAGCACGCTGCCGTGGACGCCGGTGACGGCGTTGCCGGTGGTGACGAGGCCGTCGACCTGATGGCGGAACCGGAACGAGACCGCGCCGCGCGACTGCGCGTCGCGCACGAGTTTCTCGAACGGTTCCATGACACCGGGACCGGTCCCCAGGGTCAGATGGAAACGCGGGACCGAATTGCCCGGTCCGCCCGGACTCCTATCGCCGCGCTCGGCCCACCCCACATAAGGCACCCAACGCATCCCTAGCCCGGCCAGCCACGATTGCTTCTCCCCGGCCGCGAACTGCAGGTAGGCATCGGCCCAGCGTGTGCCCCAGTAGTCTTCGCCGAGCGGGTCGTCGGGCCCGCGGTCGAAACCGGCGGTGTCGAACCAGTCGCGTCGCGCCAATTCGAGCGAATCGCGGACCCCGGCGATTCGCTGCTCGAGGGAGTCGATGAAGAACAACCCGCCCAGCGACCAGAACGCCTGACCGCCGAGACCGGTCTCGGGCTCTTGATCCAGGAGCAGTACGCGCCGACCGGCGGCGACCAGTTCCGACGTCGCCACCAGCCCGGCGAGTCCGGCACCGACGACGATGACGTCGGCGTCGTCCGCCGGTCCGGCGGACGCGCGGCCCAGGCTCAGTGCGCTCAGCGTGGTGGCCGCGGCGGCAGTTGCCAGCAGTCGGCGGCGGCTCAGGCCGGTCAAGCTCTGCTGTGCAGGCGGCATGTCAATTCCTCTGCGGGACAATAGAATTCGTAGCAGCCCGAGTAATTGGTCGAGCGGGATGGCGCCGCGGCCGATTGTAGGAGACACGCCGCTGCCTTTGTCGCCCCACGGCTCGCGATTGTGGAAGGTCACTGTCGCTACCGAGTTCGCTTGTCGACCAAGCACGAACCGCCCTCGGTCGGGTCGCCGGTGGGTGCGTCAGTTGCGGTCGGGCAGGACGAGTTGGGCGCCGGTGGTCGGGTGATCGAAGACGTCGACGGGGTGCTGGTAGACGGTGGTGAGTAGTTCGCGGGTGAGGATCTCGCGGGGGCGGCCGTCGGCGGCGACGCGGCCCGCGTCCAGGACGGTGACGCGGTCGGCGTAGGCGGCGGCCACGCCGAGGTCGTGGACGACGACGACCACGGCGGCGCCTTCGGCGGCCCGACTGGCGGCCAGGCGAAGGACGGCTTCCTGGTGGCCGAGGTCGAGGGCGGCGGTCGGTTCGTCCAGCAACAGGGTGGCGGTGTCTTGGGCCAGGACGCGAGCCAGGGCTACGCGGGCGCGCTCGCCGCCCGACAGCGACGGGAAGATGCGCGTAGCGAGGTGGGTGACATCGGTCGCGGCCAGCGCCGCGGCGACGAGTGCGTCGTCGTTGTCGGCGGCAGGGGTGTGCAACCACGGGGCACGGCCCATGGCGACGACCTCGCGGGCGGTGAAAGGGAATCCTACGGCGTGAGATTGGGGCAGGACCGCGCGGCGGCGGGCCATGTCGGCCGGTGTCCAATGCGAGAGCGCGTGGCCTTCGAGCTTCACGGTCCCCGCACTGGGTTCGAGTTCCCCGGCGAGTGCGGCGAGCAGGCTGGACTTGCCCGCACCGTTCGGACCGACGAGCGCGACGATTTCTCCTGCCGCGACCTGGAAGTCGACAGCCTCGAGGACGGTACGCGTGCCGCGACGGACGGTGAGCCCGCCGGCACGCAGGGTGACGGTGCCGAGTTCGGGGCGCGCGGGCACGTCGGGGGTTCGGGCGAACAGCGAACGCCACGATGCCCGGCGGTGCAGTGCGCTGTCGGCGGTGTCGATCTCGGTCATCCCCAGCCTCCTGCTCGGGCGCGGGTGCGGCGCAGCAGCCAGAAGAAGAACGGGCCGCCGATCAGGGAGGTGAGCATGCCCAGTGGCAGGTCGGCGTTGTGGACCAGCGTGCGGGCCACGACGTCGGCACCGAGCAGCATCACCGCGCCCACGATCGCGCTGAGCGGCACGAGCACCCGGTGGCCGGGGCCGACCATCATGCGTACCAGGTGCGGCACGATCAACCCCACGAACAAGATAATGCCGCTGAACGCCACACCCGCCGCGGTGAGCACGGCGACTACCACGATCACGTGCCTGCGCAGCCGTTCCACGTCGACGCCGAGGTGGCGGGCCGCGGAATCGCCGAGTGCGAGCAGATCCAGGCGGGGTGCGATGAGGATCGCGGCCAGGATGCCGACCGACGCCAGCACCGCCACGACCGCCACCGACTGCCAGGTGGCGCCGTTGAGGCTGCCGAGCTGCCAGAACACGATCTGATCCCGCGCGGCGGGGCTGGCGACGAACAACAGCAGCGCGATCAACCCGCCGGCGAAGGCGTTGATCGCGACACCGGTGAGGATCAAGGTCACCACCTCGGTGCGCCCACCCGACCTCGACAGCACGTAGACCAGCGCGGTGGTGATCAATCCCGCGACGAAGGCCGCGGCCGCGATCGACCACGAGGCGACGAACACGCCGCCGACCACGATGACGGTGCCCGCCCCGACCGCGGCACCCGCCGACACCCCGATCACGCCGGGTTCGGCGAGCGGATTGGCGAACACCCCCTGTAGCAGGGCACCCGCTGTCGCCAGCGAAGCTCCGACCAGGATGGCCAGGGCCACCCGTGGGAACCGCACCTCCCACAGCGTCACCTCACCGGCCGGGTGGGCGGGCATCGGCCCGATATCGAGGCCGATCCGGTGTGCCACACTGCCCAGCACCTCGGCGGCCGTCGTGGGGACCTGTCCGAGCACCGCCGACACCACGGCCAGCACGATCAGGGCGAGCAGCGCGACAGCGAACACGACTGTCACGCGCGTGCCCCGGTGTGTTGTGGGCGGCAGGGGATCGGGGGTGGCGTCGGTGATCCGCGGGGCGTCCGTGGACTTGGTCAGGTCGGGCGCATCGCTCATGCCGATTTGCCGTAGACGGCATCGGACAGCGCCGAGACGACGCGGCCGGTGTTGGGGCCGAAGCTCAGGATCACCGCATCGGACATGTCGACCACGCGCCGGTTGCGGCCCGCCGGGGTCTGGGCGATGCCGGGCACCTTCTCCAGCCCGTCGATGCCACCCACCGATTTCAGCCCGTCCGACATCACCAGCAGCACATCGGGGGCGGCGGCGATCATCGCCTCGCTGGTGATGGACACGAACGGCTCGTGCACCCCGGAGGCGGTGCCCGCGTCGACGCCACCGATCGCGGTGATCAGCGAATCGGCTCCCGAGCCGCGGCCCGCCATCATGGTGATCGCGGAGCTGCGCAGGTAGAGGAAGGCGATCGTGGGCTGCGGATCCTGCTTCGGCACGCGAGCTGTCGCGACAGCGATCTCGTCGGCGGTGCGCGCGCCGAGTTGCTTGCCCGCCTCGGGCACACCCAGCGCGGTGGCCACCGCCTCGATCTGCGGGACGACACCGGCCATGCTGCGATCGGGATCGAAGTAGACAACGGTCACCCCGGCGGCCCGCAACTGCTCACGTACGGCGGGGGCGGCGCTGGTCGTATCGGTGAGGAACACCGACGGGCGCAGGTTCAGGACCGCTTCGATGCTGAGGCTGCCGTTGCCGCCTGCCACATTGGGCACGGCCGCGATGGCGGGGAACGAGGCGGAGGTGCTGCGGCCGACGAGGTTCGCGCCGAGACCCAGTGCCCACACGGTTTGGGCGAGGGTGCCGTACCGGTCGACGGCGATGATGCGCGAGGTATCGGCGATCGTCACGTCGCTGCCGTCATAGGACTTCACCGTCACCGGCAACCGCGGCGTCGGTGCGGGCCCGATCGGGACGGGGTCCAGGTCAGCGAGCTGAGCCGTCACCGGTCCACCGGAATTGGCAGTCGATGCAGGATTGCTCGCGGTGCAAGCGACGGCGCCGGTCAGCACCGTCGCCGCGAGCATCGCCGTCAGCACACCACGCAGTTTCATGTAGGTAAGGCTAGCCATCATTCGGAACGGGCGCTCACATCGTCCAATGCCGCCGCGATCGCGCGCGGCAACTCCAGGGTTTCGGCGGCCAGCACTCCGGTGAGCTGACCGATGTCGCGGGCACCCACGATCATGCTCGTGATGCCGGGGCGATCACGGATCCAGGCCAGCGCCACCGCCAACGGCGACGTACCCAGCCCGTCGGCGGCGGTGACCAGCGCGTCGACCACTCGGGTCGCGCGATCGTCGTCGAGCCTGCGCCGGATCTCGGCCGCGGTCGCCTCGTCAGCACCCCGCGAATCCGCGGGAACACCGTCGCGATACTTGCCGGTCAGGATCCCACCGGCCAACGGCGCCGACGCGATGACGCCGACCCCGTGGTGGCGGGCGGCGGGAATCACATCGTTCTCGGTACCGCGCGCGAGCAGCGAGTACGGCGTCTGCGCGGCCGTGATCGGCGCGATCGCGGCCAGACTGGCCACCTGCCACGCCGCGAACCCGCGCACACCCGCGTACCGGGTGCGGCCGGTCCGCACCGCGGTGTCGAGGGTGGCCGCGACCTCGTCGAGCGGCGTGTACGGATCCCAGGCGGCGATGCTCCAGATGTCGAGATGGTCGGTGCCCAGTTCGAGCAGGGTTCGGTCGAGTTGTTTGAGCAGGGTGCGCCGCGACGAGTCGACCACGGGGCCCACCGCCGCGGGCGCGGGCACCGAGTCGCCGACCCCGGCGCCGGGTGCGTGCATCACCACACCCGCACTGCCACTGAGGACCAATTCGTCACGCGAGACCAAGTCGCCGAGCAGATCCGCCAGGATCCGCTGCGCCGCCCCCTCGCCGTAGACGGGCGAGATGTCGACGAGCGTGCCACCGGCCTCGGTGAACGCCGCCAACTGCACCGATGCCTCGTCGGCATCGGTATGTGTCCCCCAGGTATGGGTCGCCAACCCGATTCGCGACACCCGAAGTCCGCTGCGTCCCACCGTTCGCTGTTCCATCACCGCGCCCGCGCATTCGTCACGGCGACAGCCTAATGTGCGCACCGCCGCTACCTCACTCGGCGACCCGTGCCGCGGCGCGGCAGAACCCGATCTCGGCGACCGGCGGGCGGCGACCGTGGGAGCCGACAGGTAGGGTCGCTGCGAGATCGTGGCCCGTTATGGCCGGATATGAAGCAAAAGCCCAGGAGGACGCGGTCTTTCGGGCGCGAGTCAGCAGGAGGACGTGTTGGGCGAGTCGATGACCTGGTTCCAGGCATTGGTACTCGGATTGGTGCAGGGACTCACCGAGTTCCTGCCGATCTCGTCCTCGGCGCACCTGCGCATCGTGTCGGGCGTGTTCTTCGGCGACGACGCGGGCGCGTCGTTCACCGCGGTCACTCAGCTCGGCACCGAGGCAGCGGTGCTGGTGTACTTCGCCAAGGACATCCAGCGCATCCTCGTCGCCTGGTTCACCACGATCGGGATGCGGTGGCGCGAACGGTCCCAACGCGAGGTCGCGGTGGGAGACCGGGTCACCACGAAGCTGCCGGTGATGGACCGCAGTGCCCGCGACGCCCACGAACGCGACACCCAGCGTGAACTCGACTACCGCATCGGCTGGTACGTGATCATCGCCACCATCCCGATCGGGGTATTGGGTTTCCTGTTCAAGGACGAGATCCGCACCGGGGCGCGCAATCTGTGGCTGGTGTCGTTCATGCTGGTCGCGTTCGCGCTGGTGATCGCCGCGGGTGAGCATTTCGGCAGCAAGGCTCGGTCGCTGAGCCAGCTCACGACCAAAGACGGCATCGTGATGGGTCTCGCGCAGTGTCTGGCGTTGGTCCCCGGCGTCTCCCGCTCCGGCGCCACCTCGACCGCGGGTCTGTTCCTCGGCCTCGAGCGTGAAGCGGCCGTGCGGTTCTCGTTCCTGCTGGCCATCCCCGCGGTGACCGCATCGGGCCTGTTCAGCCTGCCCGACGCGTTCGAACCGGCCGGTGAGGGCCTCAATGCCAGTGGGTCGCAGCTGCTGGTCGCCACCATCCTGGCGTTCATCGTCGGCTATGCCTCGGTGGCGTGGCTGTTGAAGTTCGTCGGCAAGCATTCGTTCTATTGGTTCGTCGGTTACCGGATCATCCTCGGCGTCACGATGCTGGGCCTGCTGGCCACCGGCGTCGTCTCCGCGACCTGATCCCGAGATCGACCCATGGTTAGGCTGGTCCCATGACGGTGATCCTGCTCCGGCACGGTGTGTCGACCTCCAACACCGCGCGCACCCTCGCGGGGCGCTCACCCGGCGTCGAACTCACCGAGCGCGGCACCGAACAGGCCGCCGCGGTGGCCGACCGGCTCGCGATGCTGCCGATCGAACACATCGCCAGCTCACCGCTGCTGCGCTGTCAGCGCACCGTGGCGCCGCTGGCCGAGAAACTCGGTCTCGAAGCCGAGCACGACGAACGGCTCATCGAGGTCGACTACGGCGACTGGACCGGGCGCCCGATCGCCGAACTGGTCACCGAACCGCTGTGGCGGGTCGTGCAGGGTCACGCCTCGGGAGCGGTGTTCCCCGGCGGGGAAGGCCTGGCCCAGGTCCAGCAGCGTGCGGTCGCCGCGATCCGCGATATCGAACGCACACTGGCCGAGAAGGCGGGCCGGGATGTGCTGTGGGTGGCGTGCGCGCACGGCGACGTCATCAAGTCGATCCTGGCCGACGCACTCGGCCTGCATCTGGACAGCTTTCAGCGGATCGCGGTAGAGCCGGCCTCGATCAGCGTTGTCCGCTACGGCACGCACGGGCCGTCGGTGTGGAAGTTCAACGACACCGGCGCCGATCTTTCCGCGCTGGCCGCGGCCGCACCGACGACACCCACTCCCGGTGGAGAGGTGCCGACGGCCGCGAACGCGGATAATGGGAATGCGGGGCACCGCGATTCTCCTTAGAGGAGTGTGTTCGTGAGTGTCGATCAGGGTCACGTATCAGGAGGTGCATGTGTCACGCGCAATCCATGTATTTCGCACCCCCGATCGTTTCGTCGCCGGGACCGTCGGTGAACCGGGCGATCGTTCGTTCTACTTGCAGGCCGTGCAGGATCCGTTGGTGGTGAGTGTGCTGCTCGAGAAGCAGCAGGTGAAGGTGCTCGCCGACCGGATGGGTCTGCTGCTGGACGAGGTAGCGCGCCGCTTCGGCGCCGAGGTGCCACCCGAAGGTGAGGATGTGCGCGATGTCGCGCCGCTGGTCACCCCCATCGACACCGAATTCCGGGTCGGCACCATGGGTCTGGGCTGGGATTCCGACGCCAACGCCGTGGTGGTCGAGTTGCTCGCGATCACCGAGACCGAGGTCGACGAATCGGTGGTGCTCGACGACACCGATGAAGGACCCGACGCGGTGCGCGTGTTCCTGACCCCCATCCAAGCGCGGGAGTTCGCGTTGCGGTCGGCGCGGGTGATCGCGGCAGGGCGCCCACCGTGCCCGCTGTGCGGGGAACCGCTGTCCTCGCGCGGGCACATGTGTGTGCGCACCAACGGGTACAAGCGCGGCGAGATCTTCGGCGCCGCCGAACTCGAAGAGGAGTGATCTCGGCGTGCCGGTGCTCACCGAAGGGGATCTCGACATCGTCGGCCGGATCGGCGTAGCCAGCAATCTCACGCTGGTCTGTGAGATCGCCGCACCCGAACCCGACGGTGCCCCGCTGCGGGTGGTGTACAAGCCGGTACGCGGTGAACGACCGCTGTGGGACTTCCCCGACGGCACCCTGGCCGGGCGCGAAGTCGCGTCGTATCTGATCTCCGAACACCTCGGCTGGGGTGTGATCCCCGAAACGGTGCTGCGCGACGGGCCTTTGGGGCCGGGCATGGTGCAACGCTGGGTCACCTCGGTCGACAACCGCACCGACGCCCGTCAGCGCCTGGACCTGGTCGATTTGTGTACGCCGGGAGCCGTGCCCGAGGGATTCTGCGAAGTACTGCGCGCCCTCGACGAGCAGGGCAACGAGGTCTCACTCATCCACGCCGATGATCCGCGCCTGCAACGGATGGCGGTGCTGGATCTGTTGCTCAACAACGCCGATCGCAAAGGCGGGCACGCGCTGGAAGGGATCGACGGTCAGGTCTACGGCGTCGACCACGGCATCTGCCTGCACACCGAACCGAAGCTGCGCACCGTGCTGTGGGGTTGGGCGGGGCGCCCGGTGCACGAGTCGCTGATCACCGATATCTCCACCTTCGCCGCGAATCTGCCTGGCGCCGTCGCTGATTCGCTGGCCGTCCACATCACCGACGCCGAGATCACCGCGCTCACCGAACGCGCGAAAGCCCTCCTCGAACACCCGGTGATGCCGGTGCCCAACTCCTCGCGACCGATTCCCTGGCCCGCTTTCTGACAGCATGTCCGCACACCGGTGAGTTTCGAGCGCGTAGGAGGTCTACCCGGTCATGAGGAAACTGATCTACGGATTCGGCGTATCCCTGGACGGCTACGTCAACGACCGCGAGGGCCGCATCGACTGGACCGACCCGGACGACGAGCTGCACCAGTTCCACAACGACAGGTTCGGCGGGCTCGAAGTCGCGGTGAACGGTCGTCGACTGTATGAGCTGATGGCCGAGTACTGGCCGCACGTGCCCGAGGACGCACCGCGCATCCAACGCGAGTTCGGCGAGCTCTGGACGGCTAAGCCCAAGGTCGTCGTCTCCCGGACACTCACCGAGGTCGAGTGGAACAGCACCCTGGTCAGCGCGAACGCGGTCGAGGAGGTCCGCAGGCTCAAGGCAGGCGGTGACGGCGTCATGGAGGTCGGTGGCGCGAGCCTGGCGGCCTCGCTGATGCCACACGGGCTCATCGACGAGTATCAGGTGTTCGTCTCGCCCGTGGTGCTCGGCGGCGGCACACCGATGTTTCCGTTGCTGGACAAGCGCATCAGGCTCCGACTGGCCGAGACCAGGCGCTTCGAGACTGCGGTGCTGCTGCGCTACCTCGTCGACTGAGCCGGCGCCCTCGCTGAGGTCTTTTCGCGGATGCCGGGGCTCTGTTGCCTGGTCAGCCCCGGTGCTAGTGTGCTCCAAGCACTTTCGTTATCCCCGTGAGATCTGAGGAAACCTATGTCGACCCGTTCTATTGTTACCGCCTCCGCTGCCGCGTTGCTGCTCACCGGTGCTGCCGCTGCTGTTGCCGCGCCCGCGCAGGCTTTCCCCGCCGGGTGGTGGGCTGAGAAGACCTACGTGTGCTCCTCCACCAACCAGGCCGGTGCGCCGCTGCCCGACGTGACGGTGAAGGCGGGCAACGAGGTTGGTGCGGCGTACTACGCGACGCAGCAGCTCGGTCCGGACGCGGCGCAGATGCAGTGCCGCGAACTCTGATGTGATCTGTTCGGTGTCGCCGCACGTCGGGGAGCGGTGGCACCGAAGCTCATCCTGCGTGGGACAGCACGAATTCGCTCACCGCCGCAGTCTGATTCAGCAGTGCGTGTCCGACGCCGGGCAGCACACGCACCTCGCCTCGCGTGAAGGCACCGCGAGCGCGTTCGGCGGTACGCGCCGAATCGAACAGGGCATCGCGTTCGCCGACGATTACCAGGACCGGGATGTCCACCTTGCGTAGTTGTGCGTCGCGGAAAATGGGCAGGTCGACCGACCGCGGCACGAAATGGGCGAAGGTCAGCTCGATGTCGTCGATGATCGGGTCCGCTTCCGGACCGTCGAGGCCCAGACCCGTGCGGGCCATGTCGCGCGCGCTGTGCCTGCCGATCATCCGCAGGCCGATCGCCTTCACCAGCCAGCCGTAGCGATGCTTACCCAGTCCACCCGGGCACAGCAGGACCAGCGTGGTGACCCGGCCCGGCCTGCGCAGCACGTAATCGAGTGCGGTCCACCCGCCCAGTGACATGCCGAGAAGCGCCACGGTGTCGAGACCGAATGCGTCGATGACCTCGTCGAGCCAGCTCGCGGTCGCGTCGCTGTCCAATGGCAACCGGGTGGGGACGCTGAATCCTGGTTCGCCGGGCAGATCCACCGCGTACACGCGGAAACTTCTCGACCAGTCGGCGATGTCGGCGCGCCAGGTGCTCGCATTGGCTCCTGAGCCGTGCAGCACCACCAGTGGCGGTGCGTCGACGGGTCCGGAGACCACGACGAACGTTTCGCCTACCGCGGTGTCGATCCGCCGTTCCTCGCGCGGGACCGGCCAGGCGTCGAGGTGCTCGCGGTAGCGCTGGTGGATGAGCTGTCGGCCTTCGTCGGATTTGTAGATCACGAGCTGAGGATTCCGTCCAGGTAGTCGAGGAGGCGGGAACTGTCGGCGAGGCTGCCGAGCAGGATCACTTTGAGGCGATTGCGGGCCGGGTCGTAGCTGGTTTCCACGCGCATGCGCTGACCGCCCGCGCCTCGGGTTCCGGCGGTGGCGGTGAGCAGGGTGGTGATCCGGTCGACGGTGGCGCGGTCGATGTCGTCGATCTCGACGATGCAGGAGGACTCGGCATGCCGACCCGGCGCTGTCTGCGGCGTGGTGATCGGCAGGCCGGTGAACGCCTCGAGGTCTTCGTGGGTGATGCGGTACTGCTTGCCGATGCGGGCGGCGGGGAGTTTGCCGTCACGCACATAACTGCGCACGGTGCGGACATGGAGTCCGAGAAGTTCGGCAACCTGCTCCACCGAATAGAGACGATCAGTCATAAAACAACCGTAAACGAATGTACCTATAGGTATCAATACGGACGTTTGGGTAGTTGCGGACTGTGACAATGATCGCGATGGCAACCGTTCGCCCAGGTCGGAACGCACAATGGGCACGACACGCCCGATATGACCCGTTACCCCTGTGACCAGCGGATCTGCCTGAGCGCAAACCTTGACGCGGGCGCTCTGACACGTTTGTGTGCAGGTAGCGGGCCGTGCCGCGACACCGCGAGCAACCCCATGGGCCGGGCCGCGAGCCGAGCACATCCGAGGGGGCTCTACCCTCGAAGACATGCAGTCCTGGTCCGATATCGCCCTGCCGACCGTCCCCGGAACAGGGCCGCCGTTGCGTTTGTACGACACCGCCGATCGTCAGATCCGCCCGGTCACCCCCGGCGCGACCGCGAAGATGTACGTCTGTGGCATCACCCCCTATGACGCCACCCACCTCGGTCACGCCGCCACCTATCTGACGTTCGACCTGGTCAACCGGATCTGGCTCGACGCGGGCCACGACGTGCACTACGTGCAGAACGTCACCGACGTCGACGACCCGCTGTTCGAACGCGCCGAACGCGACGGCATCGACTGGCGCGACCTCGGCAGCCGTGAGATCGACCTGTTCCGTGAGGACATGACCGCCCTGCAGGTACTGCCGCCACGGCACTACATCGGCGCCATCGAATCGGTCGAGGAGGTGGTGGAGTTGGTGCAGAAGCTGCTCGCCGCCGGCGCCGCCTATATCGTCGACGACGCCGAGTATCCCGACATCTACTTCCGCACCGACGCCACCGAACAGTTCGGCTACGAATCCGGGTACGACCGCGCGACGATGGAGACGCTGTTCGCCGAACGCGGCGGCGACCCCGACCGGGCAGGCAAACGCGACATCATCGACGCCCTGCTGTGGCGGGCCGAGCGCCCCGGCGAGCCGTCGTGGCAGGCGCCCTTCGGGGCGGGCCGCCCCGGCTGGCACATCGAGTGTGCGGCGATCGCGCTCAACCGCATCGGCGCCGAGTTCGACATCCAGGGCGGCGGCTCGGACCTGATGTACCCGCACCACGAATACTCCGCCGCACACGCCGAGGCGATCACCGGCGCCCGCCGCTTCGCCCGCCACTACGTCCACGCCGGGCTGATCGGCCTCGACGGCGAGAAGATGTCGAAGTCCAAAGGCAACCTCGTGCTCGTGTCGAAGCTGCGCCGCTCCGGGGTCGACCCTGCCGCGATCCGCCTCGGCCTGCTCGCCGGGCACTACCGCTCCGACCGCATGTGGACCGACGAGGTGCTCACCGCCGCACAGCGCCGCCTCGACCGCTGGCGTGAAGCGGTGTCGCTGACCGCAGGCCCCTCGGCCACCGACACCGTCGCCCGGTTGCGTCAGCACCTGGCCGACGACCTCAACACCCCGAAAGCCCTCGACACGATCGACAACTGGGCCGAACAGGCCATCGCCTACGGCGGCACCGACACCGAAGCGCCCACCCTGGTCCGCACCGCCGTCGATGCACTGCTGGGTATCAGCCTCTGACACCATCGCAGCTCACCGCGGCGACAGCGATGTCGGCGCACCGGTAACCGAGAGGCCTGCCCATCGGCGCCGGTTGCCCGCAGTGTGCTGCGCTTATACTGTGGGCCACAGCGCAGCTGACCTGCCGTCGATCGGAGAGCGTCACATGGGGTGCTACCAGCACATCATCGTGGGAACCAACGGCTCGGAGTCCGCGCAGACAGCGGTAGCGGTGGCGGGGGAGTTCGCGGTGCGCCTTGGCATCCCGGTCACCGCGGTGAGCGTGTGGAAGGACGCGGGGCGCAAATCGGGCACCGATACCGAATGGGCCGAAGACAACACGCGTACGGCCGCTGAAGCTCTCCTCGAAGCCGGTGTGGCCGAGGTTGTCCGCATCGAACTCGACGGCGCGGCAGGCGCGTTACTGCTCGAGATCGCCGAACGTGAACCCGACACCTTGCTCGTGATCGGTGGGGGCAGTCTGGGCAGTTCCAAGGCGCGCCTGCTCGGCTCGACAGCCAATCACGTGTCCCACCACAGTCAGACCGATGTGGTGTTCACCAGCAAGGTTCCCAAACGCTGGACCACGGTCGGTCTCACTACCGACGGATCGGCGAGTTCGCTGACCGCGGTCCATCGCGGCTACGACCTGGCCCTCGCACTCGGCGCGCGCCCGTTCCTGGTGACCTCCGCCAAAGTCGACCAGGACGGTGTCGACACCCTCATCGACGTGGAAGCTCAGCTCGCGGTCGAGGACCCGGAACTGTTCGGGCGCGACGTCCTCACCGGGGTCCCCGCGGCAGAGGCGATCTGCAACTCGGCCTGGAAATACGACCTCGTCGTGATCGGCAACCGTGGAATGAGCGGGCCCGCACGCCTTTTGGGCTCGGTAGCCAACAAGGTAACCCACGACATCGACACCAACCTGCTGCTGGTCAACACCACGCACTGATTCTTCGGCCGACGAATGAGGGTCGCATCGAGCTCGCGAGAACGCCGAATCCGGTATCGATCCGATGTTTGCTCCGGTTTAGCGGGTAACGGTTGAACTTGCCCGAAACGCGGAGTTCGGTCGCTTATGATGTCCGTACGCGCGATGTTCGCCACACAACGGAGTGGACGCCGGATGAATGCTGAGATCGAGGCGGCGGGGTTCTTCGGCCTGCTGGACTGGGAGAAAACGACCGGTCTGAGCAAGTTCTGGGTCGACATGATCACCATTCCGATCTTCAGCGCCATGGCCGGTCTGATCACCAACTGGACCGGGGTGATCATGCTGTTCGCGCCGGTGCGCTTCACCGGCTTCTACGTGCCGGGCTTGAAAACGATCTTTCCGCTGCTGCCGCGCAAAGTGCAGATCCTGCCGACCTTCGCCCCCGGCGGCATCCTCGGCTTCCAGGGTTTCATTCCGGCGCGCTCGGAGAAGATGGCGAGCCTGATGGTCGACAACGCGGTCGCCAAGATCGGCACCGCCAAGGACTTCTTCGACCAGATGGATCCGCGCAAGATCTCCGAGCAGGTCGCGCTGGTGGCGCTACCGAACGTGCGCTCGATGGTCGACTCGATCATGGACGCCGAGCACCCGCGACTGTGGGCCGACATGCCGCCGCGCGCACGCGAAGCCGTCTACACGCGGGTGGAGGCCGAGCTGCCCGCGATCACCGATCGCGCGTTCGACTTCATCGGCGAGAACATCGACCAGCTCCTCGATGTGAAGCTGATGGTCGTGGGCTATCTGCGCCGTCGGCCCGAACTGCTCAAGGACGTGATCTACGGGCTCGGCGCCCCGGAATTGCGCTTCATGATCCGCAGTGGGGTGCTGGGGTTCCCGTTCGGGGTCATCGTGGCGCTGTGGTTGTCGTTGCTGCACTACAGCTCGCCCCACGGCGACAGCCCCGCGGTGATCTCGCTACCCGGCTGGCTCTACGACATCCTGCATTTCCTCCCCGCGTGGGCATGGGTGCTCGTCGGTGGCGCGATGGTAGGTGTGTTGGTCAATTTCATCGCGATCAAGGTGGTGTTCGAACCCTCTGTGCCGCAGCCGCGCTACCGATATCCGTGGCGGGTCGCGAAATTCGCGAAACGGCAGTACCAGGCCGCGGCGGATCTGGGGCACGCGATCGGCTATCAGATCGTCACCCTCGACGTCGTCGCCGAGCAACTGCTCGACGGGCCGAGTGGTGACAAGACCCGCGCGGTGATCGCCCATTTCCTCGAGGCCGAGATCGACCGGATCCTCGGCCCGTTGCGCTCGGTGACCCGGCTCGCGATCGGGCCGCGCCACTTCGACGCCATCCAGGCCACCGCCGGCGCGAACCTGGCCACGGAGATGAAGCCGTGGCTGGTCGAGGACATCGAGTTCTCCCAGACCACCGCAGCCAGCGTCGACCGGCTCGCCACCGAGAAGCTGCGCGAACTGCCGCCGGAGGAGTTCGTCGAAATGCTCTACACCGCCATCGAACAGGACGCCTGGCTGCTGTATCTGCACGGTGGCGTGCTCGGCGCCCTCATCGGCGCACTGCACCTGCTGATCTTCGGAGTATGAGCATGAGCATCGAGCCCACCCCTGATCGCGAACCCGGCATCCCCACCGATCTGCTCGGCTTGGCGCGGATCGCGGGACAGTCGTTGCGCCACATCGTCGGCGCGGTGACCAAGGGTGCGGTGCACACCGCCACCGATCTCGTCGACGACATCCGCTCCGGCGAACCGATATCGCAGATCTTCGACGAACGCGTCGACCTGTTTCGTCGCGCCGCGTTGAGCGCGCTCGGTCTGACCAGCACCGCCACCGGCGTCTACGGCCCGGTCGAAACCAAGGTCGACGCCGACGATCTCAAGGCGATGGGCGACGCGATGATCACCGAGGGCTGGGATTGCGCGCAGCAACCGCGCGACCTGCACCCGTCGTTCGTACCGATCCTGCACGACCTGACACCCGACGAAGCCCGGATCCTGCGGTTCCTCGCCGTCGCCGGACCGCAGCCCGCGATCGACATCCGCACCAAGGCGCCGTTCGGGATCGGCTCACAACGGCTGGCCGACGGCATCAACATGATCGCGGCGATGGCCGGGTGCGCGCTGCCCGACCGTGACCACCACTACCTGGGCAACCTCAGTCGTCTCGGGCTGATCCGCTTCTCCACCGAACCGGTCGCCGATTTCCGTCGCTACGCATTCCTCGAAGCCCAACCGCCGGCACAGGCGGCGTACAAGTCGGTGAAGATGCGGGCGATCAGCTCCTACCGCAGCATCTACCTGACGGTGTTCGGAAAGCAGTTCTGCCACGCGTGTTTCGTGCTGGGTGACTACACCGGGGGCGGCTGGGCAAGCGATGACCGTGGCGACATCTACCTGGGCAAGGGCCCCCGGCTGCCGTGATCAGTCCCGCCCGCGCAACGCGTCGAGGACATCGGCGAACATCACCGCTTTGATCGCGGTCATCGTGGTCTGATCCTTGCCGCCCAGCGGTGCGACCAAAGCCAGTGCGGCATCGAGGACTTCGCCTTCGGCAGCGGTGGCGTCGACCAGATCCAGCGCGAGTGCGTCGGCGCCACCGAAGCGGCGGGCGGTGGTCATGCTGGCGACGGCGGTCTTGGGGGGCACCTTCGCCTGGATGAGCGCGGCCATGCCGTTGGTGAACGGGATGCGGATATCGGCCTCGGGGAAGCAGAAGTAGCCGCGGTCGGCGCGCATCACCCGATAGTCGTGGGCCATCGCCACCATCGCACCCGCACCGAAGGCGTGTCCGCCGATCGCGGCGACCGTCGGCATCGGCAAGGTGAGGACCCGGGCGAACAGGGTGTGCACGGCTTCGACGTATTCGGCGGCCCGGTCGCCGTTGGCCGAGAGCCAGTCCAGGTCGAGGCCGTTGGAGTAGATCTTGCCGGTCGCGGTGGTCACCAACGCGTGCGCGCCCTCGGCCACGACGGTGTCGAGGTGGGTCTGCACTTCGATGAGGAAGTCGGGGGAGAAGCGGTTCTCGCCGTCGCCGAAGTCGAGCACGGCGATCGAATCATGGTGGCGCAGTGTGGGCACGGGGTTTCCTTTTCAGTGGGGACCGAGGTCGAGGACGGCCCGCACGGCAGCACGCAGCTGTGCGCGGGCCAGGGGATCGGTGAGCCGGTCGCGGCGCAGCAGCAGCGCGGTGGGCAGATCTACCAGGCAGGTGGTGACGGTGGCGACGCCGCGCCGGTCGGCGCGACCCCACAGGGCACGCGCGAGCCGGTTGAGCGCGGCGACGAGTGCCTTCTCGGTGTCGGCGATCTCCTGCGCCAGCGCGGGCGGGATGTCACCGGCGAGCAATTCGGCGCGATCGACGAGCAGCAGCAGGCGCGCGGAGTCGGGGTGGTGCTCGGCCAACCGCGCCGGGGCCTGCGCGGCGTCGAGGACGGCATCGATGCGGGTCTCGGGGTCGGCTGCAGCGACGGCGCGGTCGATGTCGGCCGACTGCAGGGCCAGGAATCGGTGCGCGGCGCGTAACCAGGTGCGCGCCAACACAACCTGGCGAGACTGAAATGTGTGATAGAGCGCGCCATTGGATACTCCGGTAGCGGCGGCGACCGCGCGCACCGTGACAGCGGCGGGTCCGGAACGGGCCGCGAGCTTTTCGGCGGCGTCCAGAACCGTCTGTGGGTCGTGAGTACGCGGTCTCGGCATGAACAAAAGTTTACAGAGCGTGCGCTCCGCTATTCCATTCGGATGGACTTTCAGGCCGTTGTCCACGTATTTCGTTCCACCACTTGGCATTTCGTCGCCGAATCGGCCGATTGTGGCACAGCGTAGACAACGTTACGGATGCGCGAAGGCTCGATACGATGGGGTACTGTTCGCATTCTTCGGCCCTGCCCGCACGAACAGAACGGCATCGCGATGTCCCGAGTGGTCACCAAGGAGCAGTACTTCGACACCGCGGTGGCGGTGCTCGCCGAGTTCGGTTTCAAAGGTCTCAACATCGGGGTGCTCTGCCGTCGCCTCGGTGTTACCAGTGGCTCGTTCTATCACCACTTCGGCTCCTGGCAGGGCTTTGTCGACACCCTGCTCGAACACTGGGAGAACCGTCAGATGGTCGAGCTACGCGCGCTCGATGTCGGCCACGGTGACGCCGACGCCGACGTGCGCGCCATGTCGGTGCTCGCCAGCGGACTCGAACACGGCGCCGAGGCCGCGTTGCGCGCCTGGGCGGCCAACGACGAATCGGTACACGTGACCGTCAAGCGCGTCGACGAGTCACGTCGGCGCACCGTACACCGCGTGATCGACGGCGTCGTCGACGACACGGCCACCGCCACCGTCGTCACCGAATTCGGCATGGCCATGATCATCGGCTACCAACAGCTCGCCGCCGCGGGCGAACCCACCGAACTCGACCACCTGCTCGCCGAGTACGCCCGCCTGATCTACTCCCACCGCGGCTGAGCGAGCAGCCGGGTTATCCGAGCAGCTGGTCCACGTAGCACCAGCGCCACGCTTCGCCCGGCTCCACACTGCGCATCACCGGATGCGTCGAGTTGTTGCGGAAGTGGGCGTCGGCATGGTTGCCGATCGAGGATTCGCAGCAGCCGATGTTCCCGCAAGTGGCGCACATTCGCAGATGTACCCAGCGCAGACCCTCGTCCAGGCACGTCTGGCACACCAGCTCACCGACAGGCGGCTCCAGCAACAGCGGAGCCTCGTCGAGATGCGCGCACCCCAGTGCCCCGGCCGCGGTCGACAGCGTGTCGACCCCGCGCGCGTCATCGCGTTCGTCGAAGCGGTCGATCATCGACTCCTCGAGATCGAGCCGGGCCAGCACATGTTGCAGCACTTCGTAATCCACGGCTCCCGCATCGCGGACCTTCAGCACCGCATCGCGTTCGGCGCCCAGCATCGCCAGCCGTAGCCGCCGGTATTCCGCGGTCGGTGTCACCAGTTCCGCCTCGGGGCGGCCCAACCGTTCCCACGCGGCATTGGAACGCCAGATCAGTCGCTGACGCAGCGACTCGATCACCGGCTCGGGGGTGTTCGGGCCGATCCGGCGGTCGAGTTCGGCCAGACCCGCGGTCGAAGCCTGTTGGAGCAGATCAGCTTTGGCGAGCGCATCCTCTTCGCGACTGGGCCCGCGCAACCGCAACCACCGCACCAGCCACGGCAACGAACTGCCCTGAACGAGCAGCGTGCCACCCACCACTACCAGCGCGAGCAACTCCAGAACCGGCAACTGCGGCGTCGATTCGGGCAGCAACAACACCGCCGCCAAGGTCACCACCCCGCGCATCCCCGCCCACGACACCACCGCCGCGTGACTCAACGGCTCGCTCGCGCGCCCGAACAGCCTGGCCACCAACACCGGCGTGAACACCCACACCGGGCGAGCCAGCATCACCGCCGCCAGCACACCCACCGCCGCCACGACGAGCGTGCCGTGATCCAACCCGCTGTGCCAGGCACCTTCGACGATCCAACGCACCTGCAATCCGATGATCAAGAACACCGCGCTCTCCAGAATGAACTGGATGGTGCGCCAATTGGTGGTCTCGGCGACGCGCGAAGCCGCCCCCTGCCACCGTTGCGCGCCGTGTCCGAGGATCATCCCGCACGTCACGACCGCGATCACGCCGGAAGCGTGAAAATGCTCGGCAGGCAGATACGCCACGAACGGGGCCAGCAGCGAGACCGAGGTATCCAGCACAGGATCGGTGATCCGCCTGCGCAACATCGCCAACGCCGCCGCCACCACGGCCCCGATGACACCGCCACCGACAGCGGCGAGCAGGAAATCGCCGCCCACCTGCCACACCGTCACCGCACCGGCCATCGCCGCGATGGCCGAACGCAACGCCACCAGCGCGGTCGCGTCGTTGAACAGCGACTCGTCCTCGAGCACCGTCACGATGCTGCGCGGCATCCCGGTGCGCCGCGCCACCGCGGTCGCGGCCACGGCGTCCGGGGGAGCGACCACCGCACCCAACGCGACCGCCGCCGCGAACGGCACCGGCAGCAACCACCACACCACCAACGCCACCGCGAACGTGCTGAACAGCACCAGCCCCATCGACAGCGACGCGATGGTGCGCAGGTTGTCCTTGAAATCGACCAGCGACGTGCGCAGCGCGGCGGTGTAGAGCAACGGCGGCAGCAAACCGAGCAGCACCACCTCCGGCTCGAGATGCACCTGCGGCACCATCGGCAGATACGACGCGGCCACTCCGGCCAACGTCAGCACCAGAGGTTCGGACACCCCGAATCGCCGCGCCAGCGCCGCCAGCGCGGTCGCCGAGCCGATGAGGACAACCAGACCGATCGCGACATCCACCCGGGCATTCTGTCATCCACGAACCGGTCGGTCCGTTGACGCCGCCTCAACCAGCCTGTTCGCCCCGTGAGCGCTGTCGTATCTGCTCCTCGGTCGTCAGGTGGTCGACCGCGCCCCACACACGCAATGCCAGTCGAGGGCCCTCACGCCGCCACTGTGACACCGACGCGTTGGGTACCGGCTCGAGCGAATCCGGCACCGGCGCACCGAGTCCGTCGAGGATGTAGCGCAACGACACCACTACCGCGTCGTGGGTCACCACCAGTACCTGCTCGCCCGCGGCCACCACATCCAGCTCGTCGAGGAAACTACGCACCCGCAACGCCACATCGGCCAGCGATTCCCCGCCCGGCGGGCGATACACCCAGTTGCCGACCAGTTCACGGCGCGCACCCTCCTCGGGTGCGCGTCGCCGGATCGCCCGGTACGGATGCAGTTCGAACACCCCCATCTCCCGATCACGCAACCGTTCGTCGACCAGAGTGCGGATCGGGCGCACCTGGCGGTTGCGGGTGGCGGCCGCCTCGGCCATCACCGCCCAGGTGACTCGGGTGCGCAGGTAGGGGGAGCAGACGACCAGCGTGGGCCGCTGCACTCCGGACAACTCGGCCAGCCAATCGCCGAGACGTTGCGCCTGCCAGTGCCCGTGCGCGGTCAATTCCACCGCCGAGTCGGTCCCCCGCATCGGCCGCTGTCCGGTCGCCGGGTCGGCGAACCACACATTGGCCTCACTCTGTGCGTGGCGCACCGCCCACAACCCGCCCAGCGCGCGCGGCGCCACCAGTCCTTCGGGCATCTGCACCCACCCCCTCCGCTGCTCGAACCCCATCGATGTCCTTCGTGCTCGTCCCCGTCGTGCCCGGACGCGCCAGGGAATAGCGGCTTCGTTGCCTGCGTTACACACCCCGAATTCGAACGCCCGTCCAGTACTGTCCGGCGGACCACCGCCGCACCCCGTGATGCGCCGCAGGAGGCCCGCTTGTCCACCAGAGTAGAGATCTGGACCGACATCAATTGCCCGTTCTGCTACCTGGGCAAAGCGCGCTTCGAACAAGCCATGGCCGACTTCGCGCACCGCGACGACGTCGAGGTCGTGCACCGGTCCTTCGAACTCGATCCGACGCTGCCCGCCGGTTCCACGCGCCCGGTCATCCCGGCGATCGCCGAAAAATACGGCATCACCGTCGCCCAGGCCGCCGCCAACGAACGCGGCATCGGCGCCCAGGCCGAGGCGATGGGTCTGCCCTACCAGACCGCGGGCCGCGATTCCGGCAACAGCTTCGATATGCACCGGCTCCTGCACTTTGCCCTCGACCAGGGCAAACAGGAAGCCATGCTCGACGCGCTCTACGCGGGCAACTTCGCCGAGACCGAACCCGTCTTCGGCGACACCGAACGTCTAGTGGCTTTGGCCGTGCGCGCGGGCCTGGACGAGAACTCGGTGCGTGCGGTGCTCGCGGATCCCGACGCCTACGCCGACGCGGTCCGCGCCGACGAAGCCGAAGCGGCCGCGCTCGGTGCCACCGGTGTCCCGTTCTTCGTCTTCGACGGCAAGTACGCGGTCTCCGGCGCCCAACCCGCCGAAACGTTCACCCGGGCGCTGAACACAGCCTGGAACGATCGACCCGCACCCCAACTCATCGCCGACGGCGAGACCTGTGGCCCCGACGGCTGCGCGGTCCCCGCCACCGAGTCCGTGTCGAGCGACTGACCGCCGAGGTTTTCGGAGTCAGGCCAGGTCGATGACGACCTTGATATCGGACCCACCCGGATCGAACGCCTCGATCGCCCGCTCCAGCGGCAGTCGTCGGGTGATCAACCGTTCCAGCCACGACTCGTCAGCTTCGGCCAGCGCCGCCGCGCCCTGTTCGTAGTGGTCGCGGTTCGCGTTCACCGAACCGAACACCAGCGCGTTGTCGAGCACGATATTGCGGTTCAAACCGCCCACATCGACATCGGTGTCGACACCGGGGGTCGACACCCCGGTCAAACAGACGATCACGCCCGGGTTGTCGATCTCCATCGCCTGCAACGCCACCGCGGGCGCACCGGTCGCCTCGATCACGACATCGGGCCGGATCGCCTCCGCGACCGCCGCCGCGGTCCCCGTGTGGAAGGTGCCGCCCAACGCCTCGACCAGCTCTTGTTTCGTCCCGCCACTGGCGCGGTCGAGGACGTGTACGTCGAGGCCGCGCTGCTGGCCGAGCAATGCCGCCAGCAATCCGATCGGGCCGGCACCGGTGACCAGGACCGTGCGCGGGTCGAACCAGGCGCGGTTGTTGATCTTCTCGATCTGATCCCACGCTTTGGCGACCACTGTCGTCGGCTCCAACAGCACCCCGACCTTCTCCAGCGCCGGATCCAGCCGCACCGCGAAGTCCTCGCGCACCACCCAGGCCGTCGACCCGTAGCCGTCGATCTCCTTGATCCCGCGCTCGACGTACATCCCGTTGCGGCACATGTCCCACTGCCCGCGCGCGCACGCCCCACACGGCACCGGATCCGGCCTGCGCACGATCCCGACCACGAGGTCGCCGGGGGCGAACGCGCTGCCCTCGGGCGCGGTCTTCACCCGGCCCAGCGATTCGTGCCCCAGGACCAACCGTGGCTTGCCCGGTGGCAGCCAGCCGTAGTTGCCCTGCGCGATATCACGGTCGGTACCGCAGATGCCCAGCGAGATCCCGTCGACGAGCAGTTCGCCGGGACCGACGACCGGATCGGGGACATCCTCCACACGCAGTGATTGCTTCTGCATGGGAATCACTGTCAACGCACGCATTTCGGCATCCCTTCCACCCGGACGGGCCAACGGTCGACGTCTGCACGAACCACATCCACGACACCCAGGGGAGCAACCCCATCGCGAACTCGCCGCGAACACGGACTACCTGCGACAACGCTACGCGAACACCAGGGGAACGCCGGCACATCAATCGTGTCGGTCGACTCGGCTACGGTGGACAGCGCTCGCACCGATCGACCGTGGCCAGTTGGAGGCGTCTTGCGCATCATCGTCCGGATCCTGCTCGTGCTCGCCGCACTCGTGTGCGCGCTCGCACCGGCTTCGGCCGCTCCGTCGGTCGACGAGGCCAGCACACGCAAGATCGACGAACTGCTCAGCGTGCGCGCCGAATCGGGCGATCTCGGCCGTGGCGAACTCATCGAACGCCTCTCCGCGCGGCTGCTCGGCACCCCCTACGGCGCGAACATGCTGATCGGCTCGGCCACCGAACCCGAACAGCTCGTCGTCGACCTGCGCCGGGTGGACTGCTTCACCTACCTCGACTACATCGACGCCGCCTCCCGCTCCGCCGACCGCGACCAGTTCCTCACCAACCTGATCGCCACCCGCTATATCGACGGCCGGGTCGAATTCGCCCAGCGCAAGCACTTCTTCACCGACTGGGCCACCAGGGAGCGCCTGGCGGCTACCGACATCACCGCGAGTCTGAGCCCCGCCGCCGTCACCACCACCAAACACCTCAACGCCAAAGCCGACGGCAGCACCTACCTGCCCGGTGTGCCCGTGGTCGACCGCGCCGTCACCCATGTCCCCTCGGCTGCTGTCGACGGGGCAGTGTCGGGCGCGCTTCGCACGGGCGACTACCTCGGTGCCTACACCCCCGAGGCCGGCCTCGACGTCACCCACGTCGGCTTCATCGTTCAAACCCCCACCGGCCCCGTCTTCCGCAACGCCTCCTCCCTCGCCGCGAACAACCAGGTCGTCGACACACCCCTGAGCGACTACCTTCGGACCGTCCCCGGCATCGTCGTCCTGCGCCCGCTCTGACCGACTTCAAGGATTCGCCATGACCACGCTTCCCGACCGTCCGAACACCGCATTGCTCGTCGTCGACGTCCAGAACGGTGTCGTCGACGAAGCGCCCCGTCGCGACGAAGTCGTCGCGAACATCACCACCCTTGTCGAGCGTGCCCGCGACGCCGATATCTCGATCATCTGGATCCAGCACTCCTCCGAGGACCTCGTCGAAGAGAGCGATCCCTGGCGCTACGTCCCCGAGCTCACCCGCACCGACACCGAACCGCTGGTCCACAAGCGCTACGGCGACTCGTTCGAAGACACCGAGCTCGAGGGACTGCTCGCCGCTGTGGGTGCCGGTCACCTGATCGTCACCGGCGCCGAATCCGACGCCTGCATCCGCTCGACCATCCACGGCGCCTTCGTTCGCGGCTACGACGTCACCCTCGTCGGCGACGCGCACACCACCGGCGACAAAACCCGGTGGGGTGCACCGAAACCCGAAGACGTCATCGCTCACACGAACCTGTACTGGCAGTTCCAGCGAGCGCCCGGTCGTGCCGCGGCGGTCCGCCCGACCGAAGAGCTTGACTTCAGGTCGACCTGAGCAAGCACGGTGGTCTCATGACCACCTTCGGATACGAACAGAGCCTCTGCTACGACCGGCGCGCCACCCGACTGCTCACCGGCCTGTACCGCCGGATCGCCACCGACATCGACACCCGCACCACCGACTCGGCCACCGTCGTCGATCTCGGCACGGGTCCGGGAAAGCTGTTGTCGCACCTGGCAACTCGTCGCCCCGACCTGCACCTGCACGGCATAGACCTGTCCCCGCACATGATCGACATCGCCCGCCGGACCCTCGCCGGGCAGCCGGTCGAGCTGGCCGTGGCCGACGTCGCCGAGCTGCCTCACCCCGACGGCAGCATCGACTTCGCCGTATCGAGCCTGAGCATGCACGAATGGCCCGACCTGCCTGCCGCGGTCTCCGAACTGCGTCGAGTGCTGCGCCCCGGCGGCGGCGCCGGGATCTATGACTTCCGCTTCTCGCGCACCCGGCAGATCCTGCACGCACTCGGCGGCGTCTTCGGCACGGTCGAAATCGAAACAGTGCGCCTGCCATGGCATCCCGTCGCCGTGATCACCTGCTACCGCGTCACCGCATAGGCTCGGCGGATGGCCGAGGAACACACCACGATCGGTGCGGTGGCTACACAGTTCGGTCTCGCGCCCCACGTGCTTCGGCACTGGGAAGACCGCGGGTTGCTCTGCCCACCGCGTGACTCGGCCGGACGCCGCCACTACCGCAGCACCGATATCGACACCGTCGCGATGATCGTCCTCGGCAAAAAGGCCGGGCTGTCTCTCGACGATCTCGCCATCCTGTTCACCCGCGCTCCCGACCGCGCCACCCGCCGCGAGGTGCTCGAAGCCCACCGTGACCGCCTCGCCGACCAGATCGCCCGCACACGCGCCGCCCTCGACGCCGTCACCCACGTGCTCGAGTGCGACGCCGAGGACTTTCGCACCTGCCCGCACTTCCGTGCCGAACTCGACGGGGTCCTCGACACCCGACGTGGGCGGCCGCTGTCCTGAAACCCGCCCGACGTGGGACGATCGCCCCTGTGACCGGCACACCCGCGAAACCACAGCACCTGCGCGACCTCGCGCTGCTGCGTCGCGTGCGCGACCGCATCGACCGCGAATACGCCCAACCACTCGATGTCGAAGCGCTCGCCCGCGGCGTCCACATGTCGGCCGGACACCTCAGTCGACAATTCCGCCTCGCCTACGGCGAATCGCCGTACTCCTACTTGATGACGCGCCGCATCGAACGCGCCATGGCGCTGCTGCGCCGGGGCGACCTGAGCGTCACCGACGTCTGCTTCGCGGTCGGCTCGTCCTCGCTGGGCACCTTCAGTACCCGCTTCACCGAACTCGTCGGCGTACCGCCCAGCGTCTACAAACAGCAGCAGGACGAACAGACCGCGGGCATGCCGTCGTGCGTGGTCAAGAAGGTGACCAGACCGATCAGGAATCGAGAAGCTTCCGCTCCGGCCGACAATTAGCGTGGTCGGCATGAACCTCACCATTCACCAGAGCTACCTGCCCCAGGACGACCCCGACGCCGCGCTCGCCTTCTACCGCGACGCGCTCGGCTTCGAAGTGCGCAACGATGTGGGCTACAACGGGATGCGCTGGATCACCGTCGGCCCCACCGGCCAGCCCGATACCTCCATCGTGCTGCACCCACCGGCCGCCGACCCCGGCCTCACCGACGACGAACGTCGCGTCATCAGCGAAATGATGGCCAAGGGCACCTACGCCGGTATCAACCTCGCCACCGACGACCTCGACGGCCTGTTCGAAAAGCTCCAGGCAGGAGAGATCGAGGTCGTCCAGGAACCCACTGATCAGCCCTACGGTGTGCGCGACTGCGCCTTCCGCGACCCCGCCGGAAATATGGTCCGCATCCAGCAGACCAAGTAGGCCACCGCGCCGGTAGATTCGATATCCGGCGATGTCGACTGATCGAGGGAGACCCATGAGCACGGCCAAGAAGACCGGCACCACCATAGAGCCGGCCGACAGCCACGATTTGATCCGCGTGCACGGCGCGCGGGTCAACAACCTGCGCGATGTGAGCATCGAGATCCCCAAGCGCAGGCTCACCGTGTTCACCGGCGTGTCCGGATCCGGCAAGAGCTCCCTGGTCTTCGGCACCATCGCCGCCGAGTCACAGCGCCTGATCAACGAGACCTACAGCGCGTTCGTGCAGGGCTTCATGCCCAGCCAAGCGCGCCCCGACGTCGACGTGCTCGAGGGCCTGACGACCGCCATCCTGGTCGACCAGTCCCGCCTCGGCGCCGACCCGCGCTCCACCGTCGGCACCGTCACCGACGCCAACGCGATGCTGCGCATTCTGTTCAGCCGCCTCGGCGACCCCCACATCGGGTCGTCGCAGGCGTTCTCCTTCAACGTCGCCTCGATCAGCGGTGCGGGTGCGGTCGAGGTCGAGAAGAACGGCGTCACCGTCAAGGAACGCCGCAGCTTCTCCATCACCGGCGGCATGTGTCCCACCTGTGAGGGCAAAGGCCAGATCAACGACATCGACCTCACCGAGCTCTACGACGAGAACCTCTCCCTCGACGACGGCCCGTTCAAGATCCCCGGCTACAGCATGGACGGCTGGATGGGCCGCATCTTCAAGGGTTCCGGCTTCTTCGACCCGGCCAAGCCGATCAAGAAGTACACCAAAAAACAGCTCGCCGACCTGCTGTACAAGGAACCGACCAAGGTCAAGGTCGAGGGCATCAACCTCACCTACGAAGGTCTCATCCCTAAACTGCGCAAGTCGATGTTGTCCAAGGACATCGATTCGCTGCAACCACATGTGCGCGCCTTCGTCGAACGCGCCGTCACCTTCGGTACCTGCCCCGACTGTGCGGGCACCCGGCTGTCCGCCGCGGCCCGCTCGTCGAAGATCAACGGCATCAGCATCGCCGACGCCTGCGCCATGCAGATCACCGATCTCGCCGAATGGGTCAAGGAAGTCGACGACCCGTCGGTGGCGCCGCTGCTCGAGTCGCTGCGCCAGACCCTGGACTCGTTCGTCGAGATCGGCCTCGGCTACCTGTCGCTGTCGCGCCCCTCGGGCACCCTGTCGGGCGGTGAAGCCCAGCGCGTCAAGATGATTCGCCACCTCGGGTCCTCGCTCACCGACGTCACCTATGTCTTCGACGAGCCCACCGCGGGCCTGCACCCGCACGACATCCAGCGGATGAACGACCTGCTGCTGCGCCTGCGCGACAAGGGCAACACCGTGCTCGTCGTCGAACACAAGCCCGAAACGATCGTCATCGCCGACCACATCGTCGACCTCGGCCCCGCCGCCGGCTCCAAGGGCGGCACCATCTGCTTCGAAGGCACCGTCGACGGGCTGCGCGCCAGCGACACCGTCACCGGCCGCCACTTCGACGACCGCGCCTCGGTCAAGGACTCGGTGCGAAAGTCGACCAGCGCCTTGCAGATTCGTGGCGCCACCGCCAACAACCTCGACAAAGTCGACGTCGACATCCCCCTCGGCATTCTGGTGGCGATCACCGGCGTCGCGGGCTCGGGCAAGAGCTCGCTCGTGCACGGCTCGATCCCGATCGACGAAGGCGTCATCTCCATCGACCAGACCCCGATCAAGGGCTCGCGCCGCAGCAACCCCGCTACCTATACCGGTCTGCTCGACCACATCCGCAAAGCGTTCGCCAAGGCCACCGGCGCCAAACCAGCCCTGTTCAGCGCCAATTCCGAGGGCGCCTGCCCGAACTGCAACGGCGCGGGCGTGGTCTACACCGACCTGGCGATGATGGCCGGTGTCTCGACCATGTGTGAAGTGTGTGAGGGCAAACGCTTCATGGCCGAAGTCCTCGAGTACACCTTCGCGGGCAAGAACATCAGCGAAGTGCTGTCCATGCCTGTCGACGAAGCCCGTGAGTTCTTCGGCGAAGGCGAAGCCCGCACCCCCGCCGCCCACAAGATCCTCACCCACCTCACCGAAGTCGGCCTCGGCTACCTCACCATCGGCCAACCACTGACCACCCTGTCCGGCGGCGAACGCCAGCGCCTCAAACTCGCCACCCACATGTCCGACAAGGGCGGCACCTACATCCTCGACGAACCGACCACCGGCCTGCACCTGGCCGACGTCGAACAACTCCTCGGCCTGCTCGACCGGCTCGTCGAATCCGGCAAGTCCGTCATCGTCGTCGAACACCACCAGGCCGTGATGGCTCACGCCGACTGGATCATCGACCTCGGCCCCGGCGCGGGCCACGACGGCGGCCACATCGTCTTCGAAGGCACTCCCGCCGAGCTCGTCGAGGCGCGCTCCACCCTCACCGGCGAGCACCTGGCCACCTACGTCGGCGCCTGACGTCTTGCGGCCGGGCTCACCCTGCGCCCGGCCGCACCTATCCTGGACCGATGCTCGAGATCTCCACCGATCCCGCCGCCGTCGACCTCGACTGGCTCCACGACCGCCTGTCGACCGACGCCTACTGGGCCCTCGGCCGCAGCCGCGAACGCGTCCGCCGCGTCGTCGAGAACTCCGTGCCCTACAGCGTGTTCCACGACGGTTTCCAGATCGCCTTCGCCCGCCTGGTCACCGACCGCACCACTTTCGCCTGGCTCTCCGACGTCTACGTAGACCGTCTACAGCGCGGAAAAGGCGTCGGCAAACTCCTGCTGGAGCGGATCATGGCCGACGCCGACGACTGGGGACTGCGCCGCATGGCCCTGGCCACCGGCGATGCCCACGACATGTACCGCCCCTACGGCTTCACCGCCCACCCCAAGCCGGACCAGTGGATGGAAAAGAACTGGCCGACCAACCCCGCTTGAAGAATTCGTTGGGGGACCTCGGGGCCTTCGCCGAATCGAAGTCCGCCGATCACGAAATCACCCTCACAACAGAATCTCGGCCAGCTGATCGGTCGCTCGGATCAACCAGTCGGGGTCGTCGTGACGCCGCCCCCAGAGCGCAGCTTTGACCGCACGCACCTGCGCCCACCGACTGGCCCGATCACGGTCGATTACTGCGGCATCGCAATACAAGTCCAGTCCGCGACGAATGCCCGCGCCCGGATCGGCGGCGAACAGCAGCGGCGCGAACCGGTAGCTGCGAAGGACGGTGATGGTGTCGTAGGCAGGGTCGCCGACATATCCCAGCACCTCGAGCCGCGGCCACCGCCGATGTGACGTATCTCGCCGCCCTCGAGTCTGTTCTCCGCGGTGACGAACGGCATAGCCTGATACCCCGCGCAGGAGCGAAATCGACTGTACTAGAAGGATATTCGGTGCAAACCGGACATCTTCGGTTCGGTGGAAGACTCACTGATTTCGACGCGCGCACACTGCCGTCCCGAGACGCATACATCCGGGCCGACGGCAGAATTATGGCAAGGAGCTACACCGGTGCCGGTTCGTCACAATGACCTCAGCCCCGTCATCACCCGCCGCGGCGCACTCGCCGCACTGGCACTGCTCGCTGCCGCCGGTTGCGGCGGTTCGGTCGCGGCCAACACGGGCAAGCCGCACTGGGACTACGACGCCGAGGGCCCCGAGCACTGGGCCGACCTCGACCGCGGATACTCGGCCTGCCGAGTCGGCCACGCCCAATCGCCGATCGACCTGGACAGCCCCACCGAACTACACCCGTCCGACCACATCGAGATCGACTACCGTCCCATCCCATCGGTGGACCTGCTCAACAACGGGCACACCGTTCAGGTGGGCACCCCAGCGGACTCCGGCAACCGCATTGTCGTCGACGGAACCCCGTTCACCCTGACTCAATTCCACTTCCATCTCCCCAGTGAGCACACAGTCGACGGCGCCGAGACCGCCATGGAACTGCATTTCGTCCACACCGCCCGATCGGGTCGGCTGGCCGTTCTCGCCGTGCTCCTGAACGCGCACACCGACCCCACCCCGCTGAGTCGCATACTCACCGCCGCCCCGAACCGCGCAGGGCTCACCCGCGCTGTCACCACTGTCGACCCGCGCGAATTCCTCCCGGCCGACCTCGCCCAGTTCCGCTACCAGGGCTCCCTGACCACGCCCCCGTGCACCGAAGGCGTCGAGTGGATCGTGCTGCGCCACCCCGCGCCGGTCGCAGTCCACGATGTCGACAGTTACCGCGCGCTGTTCCCGCACAGCAACCGACCCACCCAGCCGCGCAATGGTCGGCTGGTAGTCCTCGCCGGATCCAACTGAGCAGTTGTCGAGGGGCTGTGATCGTCAGCTGGGGGAGGACCGGGGGAGCAGGCCGAGGGTGAGGTGCCGGACCAGGTCGTCGAGCAGCTGTTCGGAGTCGTAGTCGGCGGTATAGCCGGAGCCGACGAAGGTAGCCAAGCCCTGAAGGGCGGCCATGGCGGTGACACCGAGCCGTTTCGGGTCACCTGCCACGATCTCGCCGGCGGCCTGACCTTCGGCGATGAGGGTGATCGGCACCGCGAACGCCCGGTCGGCGGCCTGCTGGAGATCGGCGGAGGTGGAGTTGTTTCGGCGCGCGAACATCAGCGGCAACAGCTCGAGGTTGTCGACGGCGAATCGTAGGTAGGCGTAGGCGACGGTCTGAAGGCGTGCCGTGATGGGTCCTTCGATCACGGCTTGTTCGAAACAGACGCCGAGGCGTTCGAGCCCGGTCACGGCGAGTGCGTCGAGGAGCGCCTGCTTGTCGCGGAAGTGCCGACTCGGCGCCGCATGGCTCACACCGGTGTCGCGGGCCAGCTGACGCAGGGAGAGCCCGTCCACACCGGCCTCACGCAGTGTCGCCTCGGCGCGCGTCAGGAGCGCGGCGCGGAGGTCTCCGTGGTGGTACGGGGTGTGCAGGGACATGGTACGAGCAGGATATCCGACGTCGACCGAATGTTTGCGTTGACTACTTTGTTGTCGGTGACTACATTGACGAATGCCATGACTGACAACACCGCGCCCACCCGCAAGCAGCGCACCATGCCGATCCGCGAATGGCTGGCCCCGATCACCCTGGTCACCATCCTGGCGGCGCTGCTGGGCACCATGTACCTCGGCTACACCGCCGACCCCGAGAAGCACCTCCACGACTTCCCGATCGCCCTGGTCAACCAGGACGTCGGCGACACCGTCGGCGGCAAACCCACCAACATCGGCGAACAGATCACCACGGCGCTGAGCGAGAACATCCCCGCCGACAAGATCGACCTGCGCCCGCTCGGCATCAACGAAGCCCAGCGACAGCTGCAGAACGGCGAGGTGTACGGCGCCATCGTCATCCCCGGCGACTTCACCAAGCGCGTCGCCATCCTCGGCGCCGCATCGATCGTGCCGGGCCAGGTCGAACAGCCGATCATCTCCGTGCTCACCAATCCACGGGCAGGCACTCTCGCCGCACAGATCATGAACACCGTCGCCGACCAAGCCATGACGCAGGTGAACAGCACCGTCGGCGCCCAACTCGCCGAGCAGGTCAGCGCCGCGGTCGGCGCCACCCCACTCAGCGGCGCGGCACAGCTGCAACTCACCGAGCCGATCGACGTCATGGTCAGCGCCTACCACCCACTGCCCGAAGGCACCGGCCAAGGCCTCGCGGCGTTCTTCTACACCCTGGTGCTGCTGATCGTCGGATTCAGCGGCGCGATGATGATCAACTCGCTGGTCGACGCCTCCCTCGGCTACATCCCCGCCGAATACGGCCCATGGCACAAGACCACCACCCCCGCCCCGATCAGTCGATGGCGCACCCTGCTCGTGAAATGGGGAATCGCGACGATCAGCGCCCCGCTGGCATCCGGTGTTTTCCTCGGCGTCGGCACCCTGCTGAACATGTCGATCGAGCGACCACTGATGCTGTTTCTCTATGGCACACTGGCGATCGCCGCCATCGCGGTCACCGCCCTGTCGGTGATGGCCGCCTTCGGCACGGCAGGCCTGATGATCAATCTCATCGTGTTCGTGGTGCTCGGCATCCCGTCGTCCTCGGGCACCATCCCGCTCGAGGCGACACCGCGCTGGATCGCCGACATGGCCACCTTCGAACCCATGCATCAGATCTACCTGTCCGTGCGCGCCATCCTGTTCTTCGACGGACACCTCGAAGCGGGCATGGCACAGGGCCTGTCGATGACCCTAGTCGGACTCGCGATCGGCCTGGTCGTCGGTGCGGTTGCCACCAATGCCTACGACCTGCGCGGACTGCTGCGTCTCGGCATCGAGCACGCGCCCGCGCGATAACTGATCAACCCACGTGGAAGGGCCCCTGTGATGCACGAGTTCGAAGCCCCGGCTTCCTACACGATTCCGGAACACGCGAACAATTCCGACAGCGTGTTCCTGCACGCCGAACACTCGCCACACACGGTGCTGTTCAACGTCTCTGACGGCAGCGGCGGACTCACCGACATCACCGCGGCCCAGTTCGCACGAACGGTCACCGACGTGGCCAAGGGCCTCATCGCCTCAGGCATCGAACCCGGCGACCGCGTGGCCATCATGGCACCCACCCGCTACGAGTGGGTCGTGCTCGACCACGCGATCTGGGCCACCGGCGCCTGCACCGTCGCCATCTACGACAGCTCCGCCGCCGAGCAGGCCACATGGATCCTGCAGGACTCCGCGACGAAGCTGCTCATCGTCGACAGCGACAAACACCGCGCGATCATCGAGGAGATCGACGATCGCGCACTGCCCGAACTACGAGAAATCCTCCAGATCGACAAAGGCATCGTCGAGGAATTGACCACTCGCGGCGCCCATCTCGACGACGCCGCCGTCCACACCCGCCGAGCTGAGGTCGGCGCGAGCGCCCCGGCGACCCTGATCTACACCTCGGGCACCACCGGCCGCCCCAAAGGCGTCATCCTCACGCACGGCAACCTCTACGCCGAGTCGAAATCCGACCGCATCGCCCTGGGCGAGTTCGTCACCCAGGGCAACAAGACACTGATGTTCCTGCCGCTCGCCCATGTCTTCGCACGAGCGGTGACCTTGGCCGCGCTCGACGCCAAGGTCGTCGTCGCGTTCAGTTCTGACTGGTCGACACTCGTCGACCAATTCGGCAGCTACCGACCGCACTTCATCCTCGCGGTGCCGCGAGTGTTCGAAAAGGTCTTCAACGGCGCCAAGCAGAAGGCGCACGCCGGCGGTAAGGGCAAGATCTTCGACCTGGCCACCGAGACCGCCATCGCCTGGAGCGAATCGTTGGACACCGGGGGACCCGGTCTCGCTCTCAGACTGCGCCACACCGTCTTCGACACACTCGTCTACCGCAAACTGCGCCAGGCGCTCGGCGGACGCTGCGAGGCCGCGGTCTCCGGTGGCGGACCGCTGGGCGCTCGGCTCGGTCACTTCTTCCGCGGTGCAGGCATCCCGATCTACGAGGGCTACGGACTCACCGAGACCACCGCGGCGATCACCGTGAACACCCCGGCCGATACCCGAGTCGGCACCGTCGGTCGCCCGACCGAAGGCCACGCCGTCAAGATCGCCGCCGACGGCGAACTGCTGCTGCGCGGCCCGGTCGTCTTCCACGAATACTGGGGCAACCCCCAGGCCACCGAGGACGCTTTCGCCGACGGCTGGTTCCAGACCGGCGATCTCGGCACCATCGACCGCGACGGATACCTCACCATCACCGGTCGCAAGAAGGAAATCATTGTCACCGCAGGCGGAAAGAACGTCTCCCCGGGACTGATGGAGGACTCACTACGCGCCCACCCGCTGATCAGCCAGGCGATGGTGGTCGGTGACGGCCGCCCGTTCGTCGCCGCCCTGATCACCCTCGACCCCGAAATGCTCCCGGCATGGAAGCAAAGCCACAACCTGCCCGCCGACACCACGAACGAGGCGCTGATCGACAACCCGGATCTCGTCGCGGAGATCGATGCGGCCCTCGCCGACACCAACAAGAAGGTGTCCCATGCCGAGGCGATCAAGAAGGTCCGCATTCTGCCCGTCGACTGGACCGAGGCCACCGGCGAACTGACCCCGAAGATGTCGCTCAAGCGCGCAGAGGTCATGAAGAAGTTCGCCACCGAGGTGGACAAGATCTACCGCTAGTAGCTAGTAACACCCAATTCGGGACATCAGGCTGTTACGTCTAACTAAATAACTCGCACTGCACCGCATCGACCCCTCGAGTTCGTATCCTCACCAGGACCGCGCCCGGCGCGCGGCACCGGAACAGGGGTTGAACACAGCAGATGGCTATATCTGACGTCGAGGCGTACACGCATCTCTCGCCGACCGACATCGAAGAGTTCGGGCAACGCCTGGACGCGTTGCGCGGACAGATCGAATCCAGCTTGGGCGAGCGCGATGCGAAATATATCAAGACTGTCATTCGCGTTCAGCGAGCGTGCGAGATAGCCGCTCGACTCGTGCTGATCGACTCGGGTCGAAAAAGCAGTTGGTGGTGGGGGACAGGCCTACTCACCTTGTCGAAGGTGCTCGAGAACATGGAGATCGGGCACAACGTCATGCACGGTCAGTGGGACTGGATGAACGACCCGGAAATCCACTCCACCACCTGGGAATGGGACCATTCCATGCCCGCCGCGCATTGGAAAGAAGCGCACAATTACCGCCACCACGTTTTTACCAACGTGCTCGGCATGGACCCCGACGAAGGCTACGGTCTGCTCCGCATCACCCGCGACCGCCGCTGGCGTCCTTACCACCTCGGTAACTTCGTCTACCTCGTCCCGGTTTCGCTGCTCTATGAACTGGGCATGTGCGTGTACCACCTGGAGATCCCGCGCGTGCTGGCGGGCAAGAAGGACAAGAAGAAGTTCCGGGAAGCTCGTGACGAAATCGTCCAGAAGGCAGGAAAGCAGCTGCTCAAGGACTACGTCATCTTCCCGGCGATGACCGGGCGGAACTGGAAATCGACGATACGCGCGAACATCACCGCCAACCTCACCAAGAACGTGTGGGAGCAGATCATCACGTTCTGCGGGCATTTCCCCGACGGTGCGGAGAAGTTCACCAAACGCGATATCGAGGGCGAGACCCGCGGCGAATGGTACCTGCGCCAATACCTGGGCAGCGCCAATATCGAAGTCGGTCCCCTGATGCGTATTCTGTCGGGCACGCTCAGCCATCAAATCGAACACCATCTGTTCCCGGATCTGCCGAGCAACCGACTCCCCGAGATTCAACGTGAAGTGCGCAAACTCGCGGCTGAATATCGCCTGCCCTACACCACCGGCAGCCTGGTCCGGCAATACGGTCTGACATTGCGCACCATCGCGAAACTGTCGTTGCCCGATAAGTACCTCACCGCCGATGCCGACAACGCTCCGGAGACCAGCTCCGAAAAGGCCACGGAATCCCGCCGCCTCGCCCCTGTTCTCGTCTGATCCTGATCGGCGCACCGCATCACTTCGAGTTCGACGATGCGGTGCGCCGTCCGGGAACCTCCGATAGTTTCGTCACTGTGACGAAATAGGGTCAGGGAAGCGGGAGGGGGAGTGCCACCCCTCAGGTGGCCGATTCGACTTTCTGTGAATCCAGGGCCCAGATCTGGCGATTGGCGAATTCAGCACGGACGGTCATTAATCGAACAATGCGGGAATTATCCGAATTTTGTCAGATTTCGTCCCAGAACTCTGAAATGTCGTGCGACGGCCTGTGTAAATTGTGGTCGCGCACAAATGGAAGCGCAGACAGGCGCCTCAGGGGGCCTGTCTGCGCGCGGTGCAACTCGGCATACGCCGCAAACATCCCGCAGAAATCGCAAATACCCCTCCCGACCGGCCGCCTTCAAACGCCGATAATGCACATTATGTCAACTAGACCCTCTTTCGGCACACCACACCCAGCTGCGTTCAGCGATTCGCAGCCAGTACAGCCGCGAGGCCTTCCTGCAGGTCCTTGACGAAGTACGCGGGAACCTCGAGCGATGGGAAATGTCCCCCGCTCTCGGGCAACCTCCAACGGACGATCTGTCGGTACCGCTCCTGCGCCCACGCGCGTGGCGCCTTCTCGACATCACGTGGATACATGGTGATTGCCGACGGTACGTCTACGCGAAGTTCCGGGTCGAGCGAGTTGTGGCTTTCGTAGTAGATGCGGGCCGCGGATGCGCCGGTCCGCGTCAGCCAGTACAGGGTGACATCGTCGAGAACGCTGTCGATGGAGATCGTTTCGAACGGGCTGTCCTCGGTATCGGTCCACTCGGCGAACTTGTCGAGGATCCAGGCGAGCAGCCCGACCGGTGAGTCGACGAGCGAGTAGCCGATGGTCTGCGGTCGCGTCGCCTGCTGCTTGGCGTACGCCGCGCGGTGGCTCCAGAAGTCGCGGGTTTCCGCTGCCCACTCGCGCTCCATCGGCGTCAGTCCGTCCGTGGTCAACCCGGGCGGTCCTTCCGTGAACGTGGTGTGGATGCCGAGAACGTGCGCCGGGAACCTGCCGCCGAGAACCGTGGTGATGTTGCCTCCCCAGTCGCCGCCGTGGGCTAGGAACTGGCTGTAGCCGAGCCTTCCCATCAGTTCGACCCAGGCGGCCGCGATTTTCTCGGTCCCCCACCCGGTGGTGACCGGCTTGTCGCTGTAGCCGAAGCCTGGCAACGACGGGACGACGACGTGGAACGCCGGCGCGTCTGCGCCTTTCGGATCTGCCAGCTCGTCTACTACATCGATGAACCGAACAATGCTGTCCGGCCAACCGTGCGTCAGGATCAGCGGAGTGGCATCCGCGCGCGCGGATCGGCGGTGCAGGAAGTGGATTCCCAGGTCATCGAATGGTCGTGCGGAACTGGCCGATCCGGTTGAGGCGCTCTTCGAACGACCGCCAGTTGTACTCGGTGCGCCAGTAGTTCACGACGTCGACGAGGTCGGCGAGAGGGACTCCCTGTTCCCATCTCCGAGGGTCGGGCGCGGCTCGGTAGACCGTCTCGGCCTCCGGTAGGCGCGCTGCGGCCAATCGCGCGCGCAGATCGTCGAGGTCAGCGTCAGGTGCGTGGGCTTCGAATGCGTGCACATCGCCGGTTGGGCGGGGCATGAGAACTCCTTGCCGTCGCGGAGCCGGCTACACCAATCGAGAACCGGCTAAGACGGTTCTAACACGCCTTGATTCCGATGCGCAACCGGCTAAGGTGGTTCCATGCGTGCCGAGTTCCCTGACTTCCGCCTCGGAAGTGTGCTGGCGACCAGCTTCACGGCGACTCTGACGGAGCGTCACGGCGACGCTGTGGAACGCATTCCCACGCCCCAGCGACTCGTCGACTGGCTCGCAGTGAACGGCCTAGCTGTGGACTCCTGCACCACCGCCCAGCTCGAACTCGCTCGGACACTGCGGGAATCAATTCACGCCGCCGCGACAGCGGCCGCGATCCAGGACACTCCCCCTGTGTCTGCTGTCCGAATCATCAACGACCGCAGCATTCAAGGGCGAGCGGCGGCGATTCTGACGCCCGAGAGCAATCGCGAATGGCGACTCAGCTCGGCTTCCTGCGTAGAAGATGCCCTGGGCGTCATCGCCGCCGACGCGATCAGCATCATCGCGGGCGAACGAGACGGAAGATTGGCCTTGTGCGCATCACCGACATGTCGAGCGGCTTTCTTCGACACCAGCCAGAGCCGCACCCGCAAATGGTGTGACATGAACACGTGCGGGAATCGTCAGAAGAAGGCGCGCTTCAACGCCAACCAGCGTAAAACCTCAGATCAGCGCAGTGATCGTTAGCTCTGGTCCACTCCCCTGGTTCAGGGACGGTCGACGTCAGCGGTCGAGGTCGCCACTGTCAGTGGGATTTCCGCCCGACGCAGGCCGGTGGCGGAACAGCTGTGCGGGACGCACAAACCACCTGGACTCAGATTGTCCGAGTCAGGACGTGGCGGTACCAGCGGCAGATGCCGAGGGCGAAGCGCAGTTCGAAGGTGTCGGTGTCGACCGCGATGCCGTAGCGGCCGGTGACCTGTTGAATGCGGTATTGGACGGTGTTGCGGTGGACGTCGAGGACGCGGGCCGTGCGGGAGTAGCTGGCGCCTTCGGCGAGGAACACCTCGAGGGTGTTCCTCAGTAGCTCCACTTTGGTGCCTTCGCCGGCCAGTGGGCCGAGGACGCGGCGGACGAGGCCGGCCAGTTCGTCCGGGTCGTCGGTCAGCAGCGCGAAGGGCGCGATCGTGTCGTAGTCGACCACGGTGGGTGCGGTCTCCCCCGCTGAAATGGCCAGTGCCTTCGCCCGTGCCGCACTGCGGGCCGAGCGCCGAAACCCGGGCAGCCCATCGCCGATCGGGCCGAGAGCGACTCGCACCGGTAGCCCGGAGGACTCGACCTGTTCGGTGAGTTCGTGGAGCGCGCACGGCTCCTCGATCGGGAACCAGAGACACATGGCGCGGTCCCCCGACGCCGCGACCAATTCGGAGCCACGGGTGCGCATCGCGGCGGACAGTAGCTGTCGTGCCTGCTCGAGCGCGCGCACCGCGTCTGTGCCGGTGACTGTCGACCATACTTCGGCCGCAAGATGTCGCTGGTCGAGTCGGTAGTTGAGCACTTCTTCGGCCGCCGCGACGTCGACATCCTCGTTGTCGAGCAGACGCGCGATCCACTGCTGTCGTGCGGCTTGGCGACTGCTGAGCCAGCGATCCCGTTCCGCCTCGTAGATTCGCCCCATCGACGAATTGAGCCGATCCAGGTAGGTCCCCGCGAACTTGAGGACCTCCGCGATCCGGGCGGGTTGGTCGGGGCCGGGAACGGCGAGGATCAGCCCGATCGCCGCGTCGAGGATGCGGTATTGCCCCAACCCGTAGGCGCGCAGCAGGATCGTCAGCGGTACACCTCGCCGGGCCAGGCGTTGGGCGTAGGCGGCGGCGCCGGCAGGCGGGCCGACGGTGGAGGGATCGATACCGTTCGCCAGGACGTGCTGCACGGCGGCGATGTTCTCCGCGATGCTGGCGGCTCGCATCTCGGCCAGGTCGGCGGCTACGTCGTTGAGCGGAATCATCTGCTCGGTGACTCGGATGAGGTCTTCGGTGATGGCGTCGACACGCGGGCCGAGGGCCTGTCCCACCCATATCAGGGATCCGTAGGCCGCCACGGGCGCTTCCATTCGTTGAACAAAAAACATCGACGCCATTGTGCCATCAGCACAAATTTCTGATCGATTCGGTCTGGGCGGCGAGAAACAAACCGGTCATGTGGTCGTGACAGCCTTACATGTGGTGTCATGGTCGCCGAACGCCCCGATATCGACTCCTTCTTGCTTGTTCGACACTGGTCCGCCCCGGTAGGCCGAATCCGACAGGGTTCGTGGGTCATCGCAGAGCTGTGGGCCGGACAGATGAAGGATGTTGTACTCGAATGCGTGAAGTGCGCACCTCTGGACGTGAAGCTCGCCGTGCGCCGCGAGGCATTCGAAAGTCGAGTACTCCTCTCTTCTCGCAGCTGCTGACCGCCGCGGTAGACACCGCGGGTGATGCCGTGGCCGTGTCGTACTCACCCGTCGACGGTGACCGCCGCGAACTCAGCTACACCCAACTCGACGAGTACTCCTCGCGGCTGGCCAGGGATCTGCTCGAGCGCGGGATCGGCCCCGGCGATGTGGTCGCGCTCGGTTTCACCCGTTCGATCGAATCGGTGGCGGCGGTGTGGGCGGTGGCCAAGACCGGTGCCGCGTATGTGCCCGTCGACCCGGCGCTGCCCGCGGAGCGGATCGCCTACCTCCTCGAGGACTCCGGCACGATCCTCGGACTCACCTGCACGGCGCATCGGGACAAGCTCGGCGAATCCGTCGATTGGCTCGACATCGACGCCCCGGCTCACCACAACCGCATCGCGGCGCACCCCGCCCACCCGATCTCCTACCTCGATCGAGTCCGCCCGCTGACCGATCAGCACCCGGCCTACGTCATCTACACCTCGGGCTCGACGGGCCGACCCAAGGGCGTCGTCGTCACCCACACCGGGCTCGGCGCGCTGGTCGCGGCCGCCAGGGAACGCTATTCGGTCGACGGCGGCGACCGTGTCCTGCACGTGTGCTCACCGAACTTCGATGTCTCCGTGCTCGAGCTGCTGGTGGCGTTCAATTCCGGTGCCACGTTGGTGATTTCACCGCCGTCGGTCTTCGGCGGCCCCGAACTCGCCGAGCTGCTGCGCCGTGAACGGGTGACCCACATGCTGATCACCCCGGCGGCATTGGAATCTGTCGACGCGCACGACCTCGAGGCCTTGCGGGTAGTGGTCGTCGCGGGCGACGCGTTCGGCCCGACCCTCGTCGACCGCTGGGCTGTCGACCGCGCCTTCTTCAACGGCTACGGCCCGACCGAGGCCACCATCCTCGCCACCGGCACCACCGAGCTTGCCCCCGGGCAGCCGATCACCATCGGTTCGGCTTTCCCCGGCCTCGGTGCGACCGTGCTGGATTCGCGCCTGCGCCCGGTCCCCGCGGGTGTGGCGGGTGAGCTGTATCTGTCCGGCCCCGCGCTCGCACAGAGTTATCAGGGCAGGCCAGCTCTCACCGCCGAGCGCTTCGTCGCTTCGCCCTTCACCGGTTCCCGCATGTACCGGACCGGCGATCTGGTCCGACGGACGGCCGACGGCGATTTCGAGTACCTCGGCCGCTCCGACTTCCAGGTGAAGATCCGTGGCTTCCGCGTCGAGCTCGGTGAGATCGACGCCGCCCTCAGCGCCCACCCCGACATCGAATACGCGGTCACCCTCGGTAAGAAGGCCGACTCGGGCGCGACGGTACTGGTGTCGTATGTGCTCCCCCGGCACGGCATTTCGATCGACACCGAGGAAGTAGCCCGTTTCGTCGGCACGTCGCTGCCTGCCCACATGGTGCCGACCGTCCTGATGATCCTCGATGAGATCCCGCTGACCCCCAACGGCAAGCTCGACCGGAATGCCCTGCCCACACCGGTTTTCGGGGCGGTCGGTTCCCGCGCGCCCGAAGGTCCGGTCGAGATCGCCATTGCCGAGCTGTTCACCCAGATCCTCGGCCTGGAGCAGATCGGTGCCGAGGATTCGTTCTTCGTTGCCGGTGGCGACAGCATTCTGTCCATCCAGCTCGTGTCGCGAGCACGCAATGCCGGTATCTCGTTCACCCCGCAGGCGGTGTTCGAGCACCGGACCGTCGCCGGGTTGGCGCGGGTGTCGGTGCTGGGTGCCGACTCCGCGCCCACCTTGGCCGAACTCCCCGGCGGTGGTGTGGGCGAGATGCCGTTGACGCCGGTGCTGGCAGCCTCGCTGGCCGGGGGACGTGTGTTCGGCCGGTTCACCCAGCAGATGGTCCTTGCCCTGCCTGCCGGGATCGATCGAAACGCCCTGGTGGACACCCTCACGGCGGTGATCGATCACCACGACATGCTGCGGGCGGGTCTGCGTCAGGTCGACGAGAAGTGGGAGCTGCACGCACTGCCGCCGGGCGCGGTGGACGTGAACGAGCTACTCATCCGCGTCGATATCCCGGCAGGCACCGACCAGCTCGACGAAATCGCCGACACCGCGATGGATTCCGTCCTCGCGTCGCTGGATCCGCAGGCGTACCGGATGATCGGCTTCGCCTGGCTGGCCCGCGAGGACGGCCAGGACGGGCTGGTCGTCGCGGCGAACCACGCGGCGATCGACGGTGTTTCGTGGCGAATCCTCTTGTCGGACTTGGTCGCCGCGTGGGCCCAGTCCGGTCAGCGGATCGTTTTGCCTCCGGTCGGCACGTCGTTTCGCCGCTGGGCGCACGGCCTGACAGACGCGGCGACCAGCAAGCGCGAGGAACTCGATTACTGGCAGCAGACATTGTCGGTGCCCGACCCGCTGCTGGGCGATCGTCCGCTCGGGCCTACCGATACCGCGTCGACGGTGCGGACCATCAGCGTCGAGGTGCCCGTCGACATCACCCAGGCGGTCCTGACCGACCTGCCGACGATGTACCGCGCGGGCGCCGAGGACGGATTGCTCGCCGCCTTGGCCATGGCCGTACGCACGTGGCGGGCCCGACGTGGCGTCGACGCTCCCGCTACCCGGGTCCGTCTGGAAGGCCACGGCCGCGAGCAATCCGCGGTCGACGGTGCCGATCTGACGCGCACGGTCGGCTGGTTCACCAGCATGTATCCGGTCGCGCTGGATCTGAGCACGGTCGACAACGACGCCGCGTGGCGCGGTGGCGATACCACAGCCGCCGTGGTCAAGGCGATCAAGGAACAGCTTCGCGCGGTGCCGCACAAGGGCATCGGTTTCGGCATGCTCCGTCACCTGGACCCGGAATCTGCGGCCCACCTCGAAGGCCCCCTGGGTCAGGTCGGCTTCAACTACCTGGGACGCATTTCCGCGGGCGATGTCGCCGCGACCGACCACAGTTGGCTACCCACCGCCGACTGGGGCGAGCCTGTCGCCGAACAAGATTCAGAGCTGCCCGCGGCCGCCGTCATCGATATCAACGCCCTCGCCACCAGTACCGACACCGGCTTGCAGCTGCGCGCGTCGTTCTCTTACGCCGCCGAGATCATCGACGAGGCGTCGGTGCGAGAACTGGCCGAGTGCTGGACCGCGGCGTTGTCGATCCTCGCCGAACACCTGCGCGATCCGGCAGCGGGTGGCCTGTCCCCCGCCGACGTGCCGTTGGTCCAGGTCACCCAGGCAGAACTCGATACCTGGCATCGCGAACGTCCGCATCTGACCGATGTGTTGCCGTTGGCGCCTCTGCAGCTCGGTTTGATGTTCCTCGCCCAGGTGTCTCCGGCCGACCCGTATCTGGTCCAGCTGGCTGTGGAGTTGGCGGGCGAGGTCGACACCGACCGTCTGCGCCGTGCAGCCCAAGCGGTCCTCGACCGTCACGCGATCCTGCGCACGGCGTTCGGCTCGTCGGCGGCGGGTACGCCGGTCGGTTTCGTGGCCGAGGGGGTCACGGTGCCATGGCAGATCGTCGACACCGAGCGTGCCGATGCCGAGGAGTTCTTGGCCGCCGAAGCGCGGATCGGTTTCGAACTTTCCGCAGCGCCGCTGCTGCGGTTCACGCTGTACCGGCGCGCCGACGGCATGCATCTGGTGTTGACCGCGCACCACCTGCTGGTCGACGGCTGGTCGATGCCGTTGCTGATGCAGGAACTGCTGCTCTGCTATGCCACCGACGGTGCCCCCACCGTGCTCCCGAGCGTGCGCCCTTACCGGGACTATCTTGCTTGGCTCGCAGGCCAGGACCGGTCCGCCGCGTTGCGGAATTGGCGCGAGGCGCTGTCCGGGCACCGGCCGAGCCTGCTCACCGCGGCGATCGCCGCGCCGACCGCGCCGACCGAGGGGCACGGGATGTGCACCGTCGAACTGCCACCGGCCGAGGCAGAGGAATTGGCGGTCTGTGCCGCGGCCAACGATGTCACGGTCAACACGCTGTTCCAGGCGGCGTGGGGTGTGGTGTTGGCCGGTGCGGTCGGTCGCGACGATGTCGTGTTCGGCGCGGTGGTCTCGGGCCGCCCGCCGCAGTTGGACGGTGTCGACGGCATGGTCGGACTCTTCGCGAACACCATCCCCGTTCGTGTCGACGTCGACACGAACCAGCCACTGCGAAACATGTTGTCGCAGCTGCAGTCCGCACAAATCGCCCTACTCGACGGCCATCACCTCGGCCTGGCCGAGATCCAGCGGGCCGCAGGCACGGGCGAGCTGTTCGACACGCTGATGGCCTACGAGTCCTACCCCGTCGACACCGAGGGAATGCGGCGCGCGCACAGCTCCATCGACGGCCTCGAGATCGTCGATGTCACAGCGGCCAACGCGACGCACTATCCGGTGGCAGTCGGTGTCGAGGTCGGCGACGGAATCCGCGTCGGTGTGCAGTACCGCCTGGACGTGATCGACAGCGGCATCGCGGACGCTCTCGCGCACCGCTTGCGTGCCACCCTCGACGCTTTCGTCCGAACGCCGGAACACACCCCCGCCCAACTCCTGGACACCCTGGATCAACTCGACGACCCGATCGCGGAGTCGACCTACTGGCGTTCGGTTCTCACCGACCTCCCGCAGGAACTGAACCTCCCCACCGATCGCGCCCGACCGGCAACTCCCGTGGTGACCGACGCGCGCGTCCGCTTCGAGATCCCCGCCGATCTCCATCGGCGCATGCGGGACTTCGCCGAATCCCGCGACACGACGGTATTCAGCCTCGTGCACACGGTCTTCGCGGTGCTCCTCGCCCGATTGTCCGGCACCGAAGACATCGCGATCGACACCCCCCACCTATTGCGGCTAACGGTGCGCGGCAACACTGTTGTCGACGAACTGCTGGCCGAGGCGACCACGGCGGCCCGGCGAGCATTCGCGCGAAACAGGCCGACGGCGGGCCACGCACCGGACGAGCAGCCTCTCGTGCGGGTGATGCTGGTGTCGGACGAATCCTCGGACGTGGATACGGTCGCGCGGGATCTCGTGCTGTCCCTGAGCTCTGCGCACCACGGAGCCGCTGATGAACACGCCGTCACCGCCGAATTCGTCTACGCCAGCGCTCTCTTCGACCAGTCGACAGTCGAAGTCTTCGCGCAGCGACTGATTCGCCTGCTGGCAGCGGCGATCGAGCACCCCCATGCCCCCGTCGGTGACCTCACACTGCTCGACGCGGAGGAGCAAGCGGCGCTGACCGCGCGGGACGCCGATCCCGAAGGCGCCACCGTGCTGTTCCCCGAACTGGTCTCGCGCGGATCGACCCACGGTCCAGATCGGGTCGCCGTCCGGTACAGGGACCGCTCGATCACCTACGGCGAGCTGACCGAGCAGACCGCGCGAATGGCCCGTGCGCTGATCGCCCGTGGTGTCGGCCCCGAAGTCGCTGTCGCCGTTGCCCTTCCACGCTCTTTCGATATGGTCGCCGCCGCACTCGCCGTCGCCGCGGCAGGTGGCGTGTATGTGCCGATGGACCCTCGCAATCCCGCCCAGCGGCTCCAACACCTGGTCGAAGACTCGGGTGCGACACTCGGCATCACCGCCGCCGCGCACCTCGAAGACCTGCCCGACGACCTGACCTGGCTGACGCTCGACGACCTCGACCGAGCCGGTGCCACCCACCCGACGACGCCGATCACCGACGCCGACCGACTCGCACCCCTGCGTGTCGACCACCCCGCGTACATCATCTACACCTCGGGTTCCACGGGTCTGCCCAAGGGCGTCACCGTGACCCATGCCGGGCTTGCCCCCTTGGTCGATGAAGCCGTCCGCCGCTACCGCCTCGAGTCCGACCACCGCTTCCTACACATCTGCGCCCCCTGGTTCGACCCCTCCGTATTGGAATGGCTGTGCGCCTTCGCGACGGGAGCGACGCTGGTCGTCGTACCGTCCGATATCGCGGGTGGTGTCGAACTCGCGGACCTGCTGGCCGCCGAGTCCGTCACCCACGCCATCATCACCCCCGCAGTTCTGGGCACCCTCGACCCGGCCGGTCTGGACGCACTGGAATCGTTGTCTGTCGGCGGTGATGTGACCACCCCGGAACTGCTCGCGAAGTGGCAGCCCGGTCGCCGCTACCTCAACGGCTACGGCCCCACCGAGACCACGATCATCTCCTCCTACGCCGAACTCACCGCCGGGCAACCCATCTCGATCGGCAGCCCCGTGCAGGGCACGCACGCGATGATCCTGGACGCCCGCCTGCACCCGGTTCCGTCGGGCGTCACCGGTGAGCTCTATCTGACCGGTGAGGCGTTGGCTCGCGGCTACCGCAATCAGCCGACGACGACCTCGGCCCGATTCGTCCCCGACCCGTGGGGTGCGCCCGGCACCCGCATGTACCGCACGGGCGATCTGGTGCGCCGCCGCGACACCGGCGACATCGACTACCTCGGCCGCGCGGATACCCAGTTGAAGGTGCGCGGTTTCCGGATCGAACCGGGTGAGATAGATGCCGTGCTCGTCAGCCACCCCGGTGTCGAATTCGCGGTCACGGTGGGACGTCGAACCCCATCCGGTTCGACGACGCTGGTGTCCTATGTGCTTGCGACACAATATCATTCGGCCGACCCTCACGCACTCACCGCGTACGCCGCAGATCGCCTGGCCGCGCACGCGGTGCCGTCGGCGATCGTGGTCCTCGATACGCTGCCCCTGACCTCCAACGGCAAACTCGACCGCAACGCCCTGCCCGAACCGGCCACCGCGACGGAACCCGCCGCTGCGCCGTCGGGCACGATGCAAACCCTGCTGGCCGAGCTGTTCGCCCGCGTCCTCGGTGTGCCGCAGGTCGGCGTGCACGATTCGTTCTTCGCGATCGGCGGCGACAGCATCTTGTCGATCCAGCTGGTCTCCCTGGCCCGCACGGCAGGCATCGTCTTCACCACCCGTGACGTGTTCGAACACCGCACCGTGGCGAAGCTGTCCGCTATCGCCGCCCTCGACAGCCCGAACGCGCCCGTGTTGGCCGAACTGCCCGGTGGCGGCATCGGCGATGTCGCGTTGACACCGGTACTGGCCGACTTCCTGACCACCGGTTCGAGCGACCGCTTCGCCCAAACCATGGTCCTGGCCCTACCCGACAACATCGACCGTGCCGGGCTGAAGGCCACCATCACCGCGGTCCTGCGCCACCACGACATGCTGCGTTCCCGGCTGCGGCGAGACGGCGACGACTGGCGATGGGAGGTCCTGGCGACCCACGCCATCGCTGTGGACTCGCTGATCACCGAGATCGACGCCTCACAGCCGATAGCGAGCTCGCCCGGCGCGAAAGCAACGTCGGATGCCGCAGCATCACCCTCGCTGGGCGAGGCTGCGACCGCACCGGATGAGCTGACCCGAATCGGCAGCGCCGCCATGGACTCAGCCCTGTCGGCACTGGATCCGGCTGCCGCCCGCATGATCGCTTTCACCTGGATCCGCCGCCGCGGCGCTCGTGATGTGCTCGCGGTCGCCGCCCACCACTATGTGATCGACGGCGTCTCCTGGCGCATCCTGCTGCCCGACCTGGTCATGGCTTGGGCCCAGTACGACGCGGGTCAACAGATCGCCCTACCGCCGGTCGCGACCTCGTTCCGCCGCTGGGCGCACGGCCTGGCCACCGCCGACCGCACCGCCGAACTCGGCCACTGGCAGCGGGTCCTGGCCACCCCCGACCCGCTGCTCGGCACCCGTGCGGTCGACCACCGCCTCGACACCGAGGCAACGATGCGGTCGATCACCGTGCAGATCCCCGCCGAGATCACCGAACCCCTGCTCACGACCCTGCCCGCGCAATACCGGGCAGGCGCCGACCACCCCCTGCTCGCCGCGCTGGCCCTGGCCGTGCGCGTCTGGCGTGCGCGTCGCGGCATCGACTCCGCCACTCTGCGACTGAGACTCGAAGGCCACGGCCGCCAGGAGGACGCCGTCCCCGGTGCGGACCTGACCCGCACCGTCGGCTGGTTCACCACCGTCTACCCCGTCGCCCTCGATCTGCGCGCCATCACACCTGCGACCTTCGACGACGAAGCCCTCGCCGCGACGGTGCGCACCGTCAAGGAACAACTGTTGGCTGTGCCCGACAACGGCATCGGCTTCGGACTGCTGCGCAGGACACCGGAGATCCGAAACCTGTTGTCCGGCAACATCGGTCAGATCGGCTTCAATTATCTGGGCCGCGCGACCACCGGCGCCAGGCCCACCGACGACGTCGCATGGCTGCCCACCGCCGACCTCGGCGAGATCGAGGTCGACTACGACCCCGCCCTGCCCGCGCACACCGTCCTCGACATCAACGCGATCGCCGTCACCACCGATTCCGGTCTGCAACTGCGGGCGGACTTCCGCTACGCCACCGGCATCCTCACCGAGTCCGAAGTCGAGGAACTGGCCGAGGACTGGACGAGCTGGCTCACCGCCCTGGCCGATCACACCCAGCACCCGTCCGCGGGTGGGCTGACCCCGTCCGACGTCGCGCTGGTCCAGGTCTCGCAAACCGACCTCGACACCTGGCGCCGAACCCATCCGGGTATGTCGGATGTGCTGCCGCTGTCGCCGTTGCAGCACTCGCTGCTGGCACTGGGCGACATGCTCGACGAGTCGGTCCACGCCTACGTCATCCAGCTCGTGGCCGAACTGACCGGCGAACTCGACACCGACCGGCTACGCCACGCGGCCGCGACCGTCTTGCACCGGCACGCCAACCTCCGTTCGGCCTTCGTCACCGCCCCCGACGGCACCCCGGTCCAGCTCGTCGCCGACGCCGTGGAAGCGCCGTTCCGGATCGTCGAAGCCGCCGACGCCGAGTTGCCCGCTCTGCTCGCTGCCGATCAGCAGGCCGGTTTCGACCCGACGATCGCGCCGTTGCTTCGATTCACGGTGTACATCACCGGTTCCGGGCGCAGCCACCTCGTCTTGACGGGCCATCACATCCTCCTCGACGGCTGGTCGATGCCGTTGCTGATGAAGGAACTGCTCGTCCTCTACGCCACCCACGGCGACGCGACCCCGCTCCCGCCGGTGGGCCCCTACCGCGACTACCTCGAGTGGCTCACCCGCCAGGACCGCACCGCCGCCGAGAGCGCGTGGTCGGAGGTCCTCGACGGGGTGCGCACGACCATGATCGCCCCCGAGCTGACCTGGCCGCCCGCGACCGGGACCGGCTACGGGCTGTGCGAGTTCGAACTCGACGCGGCGCGCACAGCTGAACTGACCACGTTCGCCGCGGCCGCCGAGGTCACCGCGAACACCGTGTTCCAAACGGCCTGGGGCCTGGTCGTCGCCGCGAGTACCGCGCGCGACGATGTGGTGTTCGGCGCCACCGTTTCCGGGCGCCCGCCACAACTCGACGGCGTCGGCGACATGATCGGTCTGTTCGTCGACGCGGTTCCGGTGCGCGTGCGGATCGATCCCGCCGGCAACGTCGGTGACCTGATCCGCGCCGTCCAGGCCGAGCAGGCCTCCGTGCTCGATCACCACCACCTCGGTCTCGGCGCGATCCAGCGGGTCGCGGGACTGGGCGAGCTGTTCGACACCATGCTCGCGTTCGAGTCCTACCCCGTCGACGTCGAAGGACTTCAACAGGCGGGCGGCGCACTCGACAATCTGAGCATCGACGATCTGCAAGGCGCCGACCACACCCACTACCCGATCACGGTGCTGGTCTTCCTGGGTGCCCGCACCCAGGTGCAGATCAAGTACCGCCGCGACCTCGTCTCCGATGCGGTGGCCAGAGCGGTCACCGACCGCCTCAGCACGGCCATCGACAACCTCATCGCGAGCCCGACCACGCCCGCGGTCGGCATCGCCGAACAGCTCGCCGCCGACCCGACCGACCCGATCACCCGATCCCGCTACTGGCGCCAGACCTTGGCGGATCTACCTGCCCGACTGGTCCTGCCCACCGACCACTCGCGCAGCGGGCAATCGGATAGCCACGGCGCCACCGAACAGGGCCGCACCCGATTCGCGGTCCCGGCGTCGGTGCACCGAGACCTCCGCCGCCTCGCCGACACCGCGAACGTGAGCTGGCAGACGCTGGTCCGCACAGGCGTGGCCGTGCTCCTCGCACGACTGACGGCTTCCGACGACATCGTGATCAGCACCGGCACTCCTGATCTGTTGCTACGCACCACGATCGATCCCACCGCACCGTTCCTCGATCTGCTTAACCAGGCCCACAACACCGAGTCTCAGGCGATGGCTCATGCCGGAATCCCACTCGCGGACTTCGCGCACCTGCTCGGCGTCGAGCTCCGTTCTCTGGGACAGGTGTGCCTGCAAGTACGGTCCGACGACGCTGCGACGCCGGAGAATGACGCCCCGACAGCCGGTGAACTCACCGTGACGGTGATCGAGAACAAGTCGAGCATGTCGATCGAGATATCTTTCGCCCGAACCCTTTTCGACGACCACGAGGCCGGTACCTTCGTCCGACGCCTGGTCCGGCTGCTCACCGCCATCGCCGACCGACCGCAGACCCCGGCGGGCGACCTACCCCTATCCGACCACGTCGAGTACACCTTCCTGACCCACCTCGGCGACGGCACAACCCCCTCGACGACCGGCACCCTGCCCGAGTTGCTCGTACGCGGCACCGGCTACGGCCAGCATCGAATCGCGGTGCGCGACAACACGAACACTTATACCTACGGCACCCTCGACGCCGACTCCTCACGCCTGGCCCGAGTCCTCGTCGCCGAGGGAATCGGCCCGGAAACAGTCGTCGCCTCGGCCGTCCCGCGCTCCTACGAGTCGGTCCTCGCCTTCTGGGCCATCGCCAAAGCCGGTGGGGTGTATCTGCCGGTCGACCCGAACTACCCCGACGATCGCGTGCGCCACATGCTCGACGACTCCGGCGCGACCATCGGCCTCACCGTCGCGGCCAAGGCGAACAGACTCCCCGGATCCCTGCGCTGGTTGATTCTCGACGAGCCGACCGCCCAGGCCCGCATCGCCGCCTGTTCGTCGACCCCGGTGCGTGATCGCGACCGCCGAGAACCTTTGCGCCGCGACAACATCGCCTACGTGATCTACACCTCCGGCTCCACCGGCACACCCAAGGGCGTCTCGGTCACCCACGCCGGAGTGGGCGCTCTCCTCGCGCACTCGGCAGCTCTGATGCGCCTGCGCCACGACCACCGCATGCTGCACGTGTGCTCGCCCAGCTTCGACCAGTCGATCGAGGAACTCGGTACCGCGTTCCATTACGGCGCCACCCTGGTCATCGCACCCCCGGACACCCTCGGCGGCACCGACCTCGACGACCTGCTGCGCGCCGAACAGGTGACGCACACGATCATCACCCCCGCCCTGTTGAGCACCCTGGACCCGGCAGCCCTGCCCGATCTCCAGTGCGTGTCGGCAGGCGGTGAAGCCACCACCCCCGAACTGCTGGCGAGCTGGCAACCCGGCCGCGGCTTCCTCAACGGCTACGGCCCCACCGAAGCGACCATCGGCGCGACCTACTCGGCATTGTGTGCCGGGGACCGCGTCACGATCGGTCGTCCCGTCCCGGGCATGCGTGCCGTTGTCCTCGACGCCCGCCTGCATCCGGTCCCGGTGGGCGCCACCGGTGAGCTGTACCTGGTGGGTCCCGCACTCGCACGCGGCTATCGTGGCCGCGCCGCCGCCACCGCCGACCGTTTCGTCGCCTGCCCGTGGGCCGGACCCGGCGAACGCATGTACCGCACCGGCGATCTCGTCCGCTGGGTGCACGGCGACACCTACGAGCTGGAGTACCTGGGCCGCACCGACTTCCAGATCAAAATCCGCGGCTTCCGCATCGAGCCCGGCGAGATCGACTCCGTCCTGCTGCGGCACCCGCAGTTGAGTTTCGCCCTCACGATCGGCGCCGAGAACCCCGCCGGTGAGACCGCGCTGGTCTCGTATGTGACGGGCCGCGACATCGATCCCGGCGCCATCGCACGGTGGTCGTCATCGATGCTGCCCGCGCACATGGTCCCGGCGGCGGTCGTCGTCTTGGAGCGTATCCCGCTGTCGGCTGCCGGAAAGATCGACCGGAACGCCCTTCCCGCACCGGAATTCGCGACCCGCGCCTACCGCGAGCCCGCGACCGGGCTGGAGCGAACGGTCGCCGAGATGTTCGCCGAGGTGCTCGGCGCCGAACGCGTCGGCGCCGACGACAACTTCTTCGACCTGGGCGGCAACTCCCTGCTCGCCACCCGCCTGACCGCACGGCTCAGCGCGGCGGTCGACATCCGGGTGCCGGTGCGCGTGCTGTTCGCCGCACCCACTGTCGCCGAATGCACCCGCGAGATCGCCGGATTGACCCGCGCGGCCCACCGCCCCGCCTTGGCGGCGCGCCCACGACCGGATCACATCCCCCTCTCGCCGGCCCAGCAGCGCATGTGGTTCCTCAACCGCTTCGACACCGGAACCGCCGCCTACAACATTCCGGTCGTGCTCCGTCTGACCGGGGCACTCGACACCACCGCGATGCGGCAGGCATTCACCGATCTGGTCGCACGCCACGAGATCCTGCGCACGGTCTACCCGACCGTCGACCTCGCCCCGGCACAGATCGTGCTGCCTATCGACCACCCGGACGTGCCACACCTGCAGGTCACCACGCAGGGCGACGACGCAGCGGTGACAGCACTGGCGTCGACGGTCTTCGATGTCACCACTGAGGTCCCGTTGCGCGCCACCCTGTTCGAACTGGGCCCCGATGACTACGTCCTGGCCATGGCCGTGCACCACATCGCCGGCGACGGCTTCTCCGGCGGACCCCTCACCCGCGACCTCGTCACCGCCTACACCGCACGCTCCCAAGGAAACGCCCCCGCCTGGGCCCCGCTGCCCGTGCAGTACGCCGACTACGCGATCTGGCAGCAAAGCCTGCTCGGCGACGAAACCGACCCCACCTCGATGTCGGCTGCCCAGCTCGCCTACTGGCAGCAGGCCCTGGCAGAGCTGCCCGACCAGCTCGAACTACCCCGCGACCGGCCACGACCCGCGATCCAGTCCTATGCGGGCGGCCGCGTCCCCTTCACCATCGACACCGCCACCCACGCCGCCCTCGCCGAACTGTCGCGCACCCACGGCGCGACCCTGTTCATGGCCGTGCACACCGCCCTGGCGGTGGTGCTCGCCGAACTGTCGGGCACCACCGACATCGCTATCGGGACCCCCGTCGCAGGTCGCGGCGACGCCGTTCTCGACGACCTGATCGGTATGTTCGTCAACACCCTGGTGTTCCGCACCCGAGTCGACACCGGTGCGAGCTTCGCCGAACAGCTGACCCGCCAACGCGACACCGACCTGGCCGCCTTCGCCAACGCCGACATCCCGTTCGAACGGCTCGTGGAAGTTCTCAACCCGGCCCGTTCCACCGCCCGGCACCCGTTGTTCCAGGTCGGTCTGTCGTTCCAGAACCTGGCCGAGGTGCGGATGGACCTGCCTGGGATGAGCGTGTCGTCGGTGGAGCTCGACCGTGCGCTGTCCCAGTTCGACCTGCACCTGATCCTGGCCGACCGCTACACCGCCGAGGGTTCGCCCGCCGGCATCAGCGGCTACTGCACCTACGCCACCGACCTGTTCGACGCGGCCACGGTAGCCGGATTCCTGACCCGACTCACCCGTCTCGTCACGGCGGTGGTCACCGACCCCGGCGCGCCCCTGCACACCATCGACCTGCTCGCCCCCGCCGAACGAGTCCAGCTCCTCGACACCTGGAATCACACCGCGCGACCAGCAGACCCGAGCACCACCCTGGTCTCGATGCTCGATGCGACCGTGTCCTCGACACCGGATGCCGAAGCCCTAGTCGCCGACGAGGAGCGCCTGACCTACGCCGACCTGGACGCGCGAGTGAACCGCCTGGCCCGGTATCTCATCGCGGCAGGCGTCGGCCCGGAAACCCGCGTGACGCTGGCCATGCGCCGATCGGTCGACCTGGTCGTCGCGATGTACGCGGTCAGCACGGCAGGCGGCGCGTATGTCCCCCTCGATCCCGACCAACCACCGGCACGCACCCGGCACATCCTGGATACCGCCTCGCCACTGCTGACCCTCACCAGCACGGGCACATGGCTCGACGCGACGGACTCACCGGGAACCTCCGTGCTGTGCGTCGAGCAGTTGGACCTCGCGACGCACAGCCCCGCCCCGATCACCGACCGCGACCGCCGCACCCCCCTGCGCGCCGCGAACACCGCCTACGTGATCTTCACCTCGGGATCGACAGGTCGTCCGAAGGGTGTGGCCGTCTCCCACGCAGCGATCGTCAACCAATTGCGTTGGAAGATGAACGAATTCGGGCTCACCGCCCAAGACAGCGTGCTGCAGAAGACAGCCGCCACGTTCGACTTGTCGGTCTGGGAGTTCTGGTCCGCGGCGGTCTGCGGCGGTCGACTGGTGCTCGCCGCACCCGATGGTCACCGGGACCCGACCTACCTCGCCGAGCTGATGCGACGCGAACAAGTGACGACCCTGCACGTCGTGCCGTCGATGCTCGACACCCTGCTCGGCGAAACGCTCGCGCCGTCGCTACGCCGCGTCCTGGCCATCGGCGAAACCCTCCCGGCCGCACTAACTCGCCGATTCGCCACCGTGGCACCGAATATCGCGCTGTTCAACGTCTACGGCCCCACCGAGGCCGCGGTCTCGATCACCAGCCACCGGGTGAGCGCCGCCGACACGACCACCGTCGCGATCGGCACACCGGTCTGGAACAGCCAGGTCTACGTCCTGGACGCACGACTACGCCCGGTCCCGGTCGGTGTGCCGGGTGAGCTGTACCTGGCAGGCGCCCAACTGGCCACCGGTTACCTGGCCCGCCCCGACCTCACCGCCGAACGCTTCGTCGCCAACCCGTTCCACGCGGGCACCCGCCTGTACCGCACCGGCGACCTCGCCGCATGGAACACACACGGCGAACTCGAATACCGTGGCCGCACCGACTTCCAGCTCAAGATCCGCGGGTTCCGCATCGAACTCGAGGAAATCGACGCGGTCCTGGGCTCGCACCCCGACGTCGGCTCCGCCGTCACCGTCGGTCGCGAGAACCAGGCCGGGGCAACAGTGCTGGTGTCCTATGTGGTCGCCGCGCACGGTCGCGAAGTCGACGTGGACAGCCTCGTGCGGTGGGCAAGCCAGTCGCTGCCCACCCACATGGTCCCCACCACGATCATGGTCCTCGACGACATCCCCCTGACCCACGTCGGCAAACTGGACCGCGCCGCCCTGCCCGCCCCCGAACTCGCCACCCGCACCTACCGCGCCCCGGACACAGCCGTCGAACACACGGTCTGCGACATCTTCGCCGACATCCTGCACCTGGACCGCGTCGGCATGGACGACCACTTCTTCGAACTCGGCGGCACCTCCCTGAGCGCCACCCGCCTGTCCACCCAGCTCGGCGCCGCGACGGCCGCGACCGTTCCCGTCACCTGGATCTTCACCACGCCCACTCCGGCGGGCATCGTCGCGGCGTTGCGCGCCGAGGGCACCGACAGGGCGGGCACCGACGCCGCCTTCGACATCCTGCTGCCTCTGCGCACCGAGGGCACCGGCGAGCCCCTGTTCTGTGTCCACCCCATCAGCGGCATCGCCTGGTCCTTCAGCGGCCTCGCCGCCCACCTCGACCGCCCGCTCTACGGACTCCAATCACCGGCGTTGAGTTCGGCCGAGCCCCTTCCGGATTCGATCGAGCAATGGGCAATGCTCTACCTCAAGGAAATACGCGCGGTGCAACCCGAGGGCCCGTACCACCTGCTCGGCTGGTCCCTCGGTGGCGTCATCGCCCACGCCATGGCGGTGCTGCTACAGGAAGACGGCGAGGACGTCGCGGTGCTGGCCATGCTGGACAGCACCCTGTCGTCGGCGGCGACGGCCGTCGCCACCCCCGCGACCGCTGCCGATCTGCTCGGCGGGTTCGTCGGCGCCGACGAGGTGGACCTCACCGAACCCGTCGACCTGCACCGACTCGCCCGAACCCTGTTCGAACACTCCGCCCCGCAGACACCCCTCGACCCCGCCCGCATCGACCGAATCGTCGACGCGGCGATCACCTCGCTCACCCTCGACGCCGCCTATCACCCCCGCCGATTCGACGGCACCATCACCTATTTCACCGCGGCCCAAGACGATCCGACCGGGACCGCCGGTGCGTCGTCCTGGGACCAGGCAGTGACCGGCTCCGTCGACAACCATCCCGTGGACGCAACCCACTGGCGAATGACCGAGGACCGCGCCCTCGCCGTCATCGCCGACACAGTGCGAAGAAAGCTGAGCTAGCCGAAGTCGAGTGACCCGGATCACCCTTGCGGTTGACCTTGGGTCAAGGTGGAAGCTCATCTCATGACTTCGAACCGGGCACCGACTGGAGCTACGCCAACACCAACTACGTGCTGGCCAAGCTGCTCATCGAAGCGGTCACCGGCCACCCACTCGCCGAGGAGATGCAGCGACTGATCCTGGGTCCGCTCGGACTGTCGGACACCGTGGTGCCGGAGACCTCCACCGAGATCGGCGGACCGCACGCCCACGCCTACTACCGCTACGACGACGCCGGCGTAGAGAAGACCGTCGATGTCAGCATGCAGAACCCCTCCTGGATCTCCAGCGGCGGCGACATGATCTCCACCAGCAAGGACCTGCACACCTTCATTTCCGCCCTGCTGAACGGCGAGCTGCTGCCCGCCGCGCTGCTGGCCGAGATGCTCACGCCCGAAACCAAGGTCGGCTACGGCCTGGGGGTGTTCGCGCAGAAGACCGCGACCGGCACCGTCATCACCCACAACGGCGGCCACGGTGGTCACGCGGCGCTGATGTACAGCACGCCCGACGGCACCAAAACCATGACCGCGGCGCTGAACTATGTCGACGACGCCGACCTGTCGTTGTCCACGGTGTTCCAGGCTGCCACGCAACGGCTGGTCGACGAGGTGTTCGGCGCCGAGGACTTGACCTCGCCCTCGCATCAAGGTCAACTTTCTCAGTAGGACTACCCCGAGCAGGGCGGACTGAGCAGATGAACAACGGCGTCACAATCGGCCAGGCCGCGGTATTCGCCGGCGTCACGATCAAGACCGTGCGGCACTACGAGAGCAACGGTCTGCTCGAAGAACCAGCGCGCGACAGCTCCGGCTACCGCCGGTACGGCTCGGCCGCGCTGCTGCGCCTGGTACAGGTCAGAACCCTGGCCGGCGCCGGAGTACCGCTGGCCGAGATCGGAACCCTGCTCGATGCCGACGCGGCATCGTTCGCCACCGAACTGGCCGACGTCGAACGGCGCCTCACCGAACGGATCGAGGAGTTGATCGCCCGCCGCGACACCCTGCACCGCCTCGCCGACGGCGACCGAACGCTGCTGCCCGACCGCGCGGTGGCGCTGCTCGCCCGCCTGCCCGAACTCGGCATCAGTCAGGCAGACATAGCGGCCGCCCGCGAGGGCTGGGTGCTGGCCAGAGCTCTCGTACCGGAAGGCTTCGACGACTACCTCGCCAATGTCGAGAACGCCATCGAGGACCCCGAGTTCCTCGCCGTGTACCGGCGCGCCTCCGAGGCCATGAGCTGGGAGCCCGACGACCCCCGGATCGAAGACGTCGCCGCCGCGGTGGCCGAGCACTATCTCGCCAACCCCGATCACCTCGAGATCGTGACCGGGCTACAAGCCCGCACCGAAGCCGCGACACGCTACACATTGATCCGTCACCACGGTGAAGAGCCGGAATCGACCGCGGCTCGGATGTCCACGCTCGTCGAAGCGAAACTGCGTGCCGCGGGTGTTCGGATTCCCGGACAGAACTCTCGTTGAGGCGCTACCACCCCTCAGATCTGATGCACCCACGCCACGAAGAACAGCCCGCCCGCCGCCGCGAGGACCAGAACGATCGGAATCGCCCACCACGATCGGTCACCGCCGAGCACAGTCCGGATCACCCGCAGCTGCAACCGGCCGAACAGGGCGATCGAGCCGACGAACACCGGCGCGATCAGCACGCCCAGCGCCGCGTGCACCGCCCACGCACCCACCAGGGTGGGCCCGCCCCACGAGTTCTCGTAACCATCGGCGGCGACCAGCGGATAGGCCAGACCACGCACCAGAACCAACACGCTGAGCATCGCGAGGAACCAGCCGAGTAGCCCGAGACCCCCCGACAGCACCGAGTGGATCAGGCAACGTCCCAGCGAAACATTGCGGGCGCCGACAGGTTCGCGCAGGAGCAGACGCGGCACCCGCAGCCGGGTCCGTATCCGCGCGAATGCCAGTGGCAGTGCCAGCAGTTCATAGAACGCCGACCGTGCCACCGCGCCGATCACCGCAGTGACCCGGCCGCCGCGAGGTCGTCGAACAGCAGCTGGTCGACCGGAGGGACCAGATCGCGGTCGCCGAACCCGAACCAGGCCAGCGCCTCGATCTCGCTGCTGGCCGTGAGCACCCCGCGGTAGTCGGCGGTGTAGCACGCCATCCGGACCACAGTGTCGTGCCCGTCGGCGACCGCGGCCTCGTAGGTGCCGACGTGGACGGCGCTGTCCGGCGTGAGTTCGACGGTCAGTTCCTCGGCGACCTCACGGACCAGCGTCTGCAGGTCGGTCTCGGCGCCTTCGCGTTTGCCGCCGGGAATGAAGAACACGTCCTTGCCGCGTGGACGGGCGCACAGGATGCGACCGTTCTCGATCAGCACCCAGGCCACCGTATCGATGAGCTGCTGTTGCGCAGGTTCCACCACGGCCCGCAGCATAATCGGGATCGGTGCGACAGTGTTGCTCAGCGTCTGGCACACAGCCGGTGGTAATGCGGTGCGATGTCTGGCGCAGCCGGCGGTCAGTGCCCGGGCAGCACGCACACGGTGTCCAGCCCGAGAACTCGATTGAGGCGTCCGAAGGCCAGCCAGGAACCGATGCTCATGCTCAGCTCCACCACCTCGGCCTGGGAGTACTCAGCGAACATCCTGACCCAGAATTCGTCGTCGAGGCCGTGATGGTCGGTGGCATAGCGCTCGGCGTATTCGGCGGCCAGCCGGGTGCGTTCGTCGAACCGGTCGGTGTCACGCCAGTGCGTGACCGCGTCGGGGAATTCCGCTTCGACCTTGAGCCCGTCGCGTTCGGTGCGCCAGTCCTGACAGAACAGGCACCCGTTGATCTGGGCGATCCGCAACCGGGCCGCTTCGAACTCACGTAGGCCGAGAGTGGAGTGCTCGTAGACCGACAGCGAGAACGCCGCCGCGGCGACGCCGATGCCGGGCACCATCTCGCCCCACACATAACCGATGGGATCTTTGCCCTCGGGAATATCGATGATCATCGTGGTGTCCTTCCGAGTTTGCCGACCGCGGCACGCAGCGGCACATCGAGTGCGTCATAGAGACCGGGCGGCGCCTCGTCCAGCCAGTCGATGGCGTTGACCAAACGTCCCACCGCCGTGGCGTTTCCGCCCGCCGCGCGATTGCCGCCCTCATCGGTCGCTTCCACGCTGACCTCGATGCGCGGCGAACCCTCGATGATCACCCGGTGGGCGCCGTCGCCGTCGGGCGGTGTCGGCCAGTCCGGTGCGCAGCTGGGATGAATGCGGGTGACATGCTCGATCACGATGCGCGCCCGACCGTCGATGATGCCCTGCACCTCGAACCGCACCGCCCCCTGCGTGCCCGCGTCGAAGGCCCCCATCCGGATGGTCTGCACCGTCGAGTCGAGGGCGCGCCGGTCGACGGTTTCGCGGATCTCGTCGAGTTCGACACCCAATGCCCTGGCCATCAGCCGAATCTGGCCGCCCCACACCATCGTCGGCACGCTCGCCATCAGCATCGGCGGTTGGTAGTCCATCGGCTGTCCCATGCCGACGAGATAGCGCACCGAGTCGGGTTGGTCGTAGGTGGAGTAGTCGAAGATCTCCTGGCAACGCACCACGTCGACGGTGGCGGCGAGCCCGCTGATCAACAGTGGCAGCACATCGTTGCCCCAACCGGGATCCACGCCGGAGACGAACAGCGAACCACCGCCCGCGGCAATGGCTTCCAGTACCGGTTCGCGCATTTCGGCCGGTGCGTTGCGCGGGTCGTAGAGGGCGTAGAGCGCGGGGGTGACGACGACAGCCCCGACGCGGATGGCTCGCACGATGTCGGCGAGCGCGTCATCGGGCCGGATCTCCCCGGAAGCCGCGTACACCACCGCCCGCGGACCGGCCGCGAGGAGCGCGTCGATGTCGTCGCTGGCGGCCACCCCCAATTCGGTGTCGAGGCCCGCGAGCGTGCCCGCGTCTCGGCCGACCTTGTCGGGGTTGTGCACGAGCACCCCGGTGAGAACGAGCGCCGGATGGGCAGCCACGGCACGGATGGCCGCGCGGCCGACATTTCCGGTGCCCCAGACGATCGTGGGGATCATCGAGCCACCGTAGCAAGCGCTTGGTTCGGCGTCCGGAGTATCCGAAATCTCAGCCGACGCGCACGCCGAGCCCGCGTGCGCCGGTCGCCTCGGCGAACCGAGTCACCGCCGCGGACAGCGTGCGCTTCGGGATTTTGCGCCCGTCGAACATCGACACCACGAGCTCGTCGTCGACCTGTTCCCAGGTGCCCGCGATCCGGCCGTCGAGCAGCACCAGCGGAGAGATCCAGCCCGCCGTCCTGCTCACCTTCGACCGGTGCTCGGCGGGCAGGAGCACGGTGTCGCCGGTACCGGGCCCCAACACGTACTGGTCGAACGGGCCGAGCAGATGGACGCCGCCGTCGAGGGTCGCCGAGGCGAGATCATCGGCGAACTCGCTCGGAATCCAGCCGATCCGACCCTCGACGTCGACCTCGGTCAGTGCCTCGCCCATGGCCGCGAACCAGCCACGCACCACGGTCTTGCGCACGCTGTTGCGGCTGAGCCACGCGTCGAACGCCTCCGGCGTCGCGGGACCGTACGCGCCGAGATAGGCGCTGATCAGCGTCGGTGCGGCGCTCTCGGGTTCGGGTAAGCCCTTCCATTGGGTGGTCAGGCCGGCCGGTGCGGTGAAGGTGACCTTGCTGCCGCGGGCGGGACCGTGGCACAGCGCGCCCTGCCAGGCCAACGGTTTGAGCACCGCACCCCACCCGGACCGCAATTGCTCGCCGAGATGGGCGAAGCCGGGTTCGGCGAGCACCGCCTCGACCAGTTCGTCACGGGTCAGGACCTGATCGGCCAGGACACCGGACACCACCTCCACCAGGGCGGCCACCTGCTCGGGGGTCGCACCGAAAGTCTTCTGCCAGGACGGTTTCTCCCACGTGCGGGCCGAGCCGATCAGCGACAGCGCCGCCGCTGCCTGCTCGGGCACCATCGCGTGCAGAGTTCCGCGCATCGCCCAGGTCTTCATCAGCGTGCCCGCGCCCAACGCCTCTCCGACACCGACTGCGCGGGCATCGGAACTCCGTACCGCGACAGCCGTCTCCGCCGCCGACGCCACCTGCGCCTGCACCCCGGCCAACCTGGCCGCGACATCCTCCGCGGAGCCCCCGGTCGGTGCCGCGACGAACTGACGACCCAGCCGCCAGGCGAACACCTGATCCCATCCGACACTCAGCATGCGTCCCCATCCCCGTGACCGATCCCGTTGGACGTCCCCATCAGATCAGATCACTCCGACACGTTCGGGTCAGCTCGCCTCGCTGCGGCGGGTGGCGACGCGGCGCAAGGCCGCACGCAATCCCGCGAACTCGTCCTCGCTGATCCGGTCGACGAAGAAGTTGAGAACCAGGTCGGATCGGCCGCCGACACCGAGCGCTTCGTGCATGAGCCGGGCGCTGTATTCCTCGCGGGTCACTGTCGGCCAGTACCGGTACGCGCGCCCCGCACGCTCTCTGGCCAGCCAGCCTTTGCGGTGCAGATTGTCCATGGTCGACATCACGGTGGTGTAGGCGATGTCGCGCTCGGTCGCGAGTTCGTCGAACAGTTCGCGCACCGTGGTCGTGTCCACATCGCGATCCCACAGCCGATCCATCAGCACTGCCTCGAGATCCCCGAAACCACGCACCGCCGACCGACTCCTTCACCTTGCCCGAACCGGCTTCACAGTACCGGCACGACCTCGGTGAGAGTCGCGAGCATGGCAATGGCAAGGAGGGAAATCCACTCCTTGCCACCTCTAATCTATAGCGCACCCCGGGGCTTGCGGCAAGGCCCCGGTCGTGCTGCACAATCTCTCGGCGAGCCCGCAACCTGCGGATATCTGGTCGAAGGGGAGTATTCGATGATCGACGTGATCGTGGCAGGCGGTGGACCGACCGGCATGATGCTGGCCGCCGAGTTGAGGTTGCACGCGGTGCGTGTGGTGCTGCTGGAAAAGGATGCCGAGCCGACGAAGATCGTTCGTTCGCTCGGTTTGCACGCGCGCAGCATCGAAATCATGGACCAGCGCGGCCTGCTCGACCGGTTTCTCGCGCTCGGCCGCAAGCACCCGGTCGGCGGCTTCTTCGCCGGCATCCCCAAACCCGCACCCGAGCGACTCGACACCGCCCACCCGTTCGTTCTCGGCATCCCACAGCCCCTCACCGACCAGCTGCTCAGCGAGCACGCCACCGAGCTCGGGGTCGAGATCCGGCGTGGCACCGAAGTGGTCGGATTCGGTCAGCACGACGACGCGGTCACGGTCGAACTGGCTGACGGCACACAGTTGCGGGCGCGCTACCTCGTCGGTTGCGACGGCGGCCGCAGCACCGTGCGCAGGCTGCTCGGCGTCGCGTTTCCCGGTGAGCCGAGCCGGGTCGAGACACTGCTCGGTGAAATGGAATTGACCGCGTCACCGGAAACGATCACCGAGGTGATGGCCGAAGTCCGCAAGACCCAGTTGCGCTTCGGTGCGATGCCGCTGGGCGGCGGGGTCTACCGCGTGGTCACCCCCGCGGACGGCGTCGCCGAGGACCGTACGGCCGCACCCAGCTTCGACGAATTCAAACAGCAGCTCGTCGCCACCGCCGGAACCGACTTCGGGGTGCACTCGCCACGGTGGCTGTCGCGGTTCGGCGACGGCACCCGTCAGGCCGAGCACTACCGCGTCGGTCGCGTGCTGCTGGCAGGCGACGCGGCCCACATCCACCCGCCCGCCGGTGGACAGGGCCTCAACCTCGGCGTCCAGGACGCGTTCAACCTCGGCTGGAAACTGGCCGCGGAGATCAACGGATGGGCGCCACCGGGCCTGCTCGACACCTACGAGATCGAACGTCACCCGGTGGCCGCCGACGTGCTCGACAACACCCGGGCCCAGATGGCGCTGATGTCGCTGGACCCGGGTCCGCAGGCGGTGCGCAAGCTGGTGTCGCAACTGATGGATTTCGACGACGTGAGTCGCTATCTCACCGAGAAGATCATCGCCATCGGCATCCGCTACGACTTCGGCGAGGGCGATCCCCTGCTCGGTCGACGACTGCGCGACATCGCCTTGAAACGCGGTCGCCTCTACGCACACATGCACGCGGGCCGCGGGCTGTTGCTCGACCAGACCGGGCGCCTGTCGGTGCGGGGATGGGCGGACCGCGTCGACCACATCGTCGATGTCAGCGAAGAGCTCGACGCCCCCGCGGTACTGCTTCGCCCGGACGGGCATGTGGCGTGGGTCGGGGACGACCAACAGGGTCTGCTCGCCCACCTGCCGGTCTGGTTCGGCGGGGCGAACCGGGAAGGTTCTTGACCACCAGTGCGTGTCGACGTGGTTGCGCCGACTCGATGTCGCCCGGAATCATCGGCGTATGAGGTTGGCCCGATGACCGAGCTCGACACGTTCACCACGTTCCGGCCACTGCTGTTCACGATCGCCTACGAAATCCTGGGCTGCGCCGCTGATGCCGAAGATGTGTTGCAGGACAGCTACCTGCGCTGGCGCGAGGCGACGGAGGTGACGCATCCGCGCGCGTATCTGGTTCAGATCGTCACCCGTCAGGCGATCAACCATCTCCGCTCGGTCCGGCGGCGCCGCGAGGACTACCTCGGCACCTGGCTGCCCGAACCGATCCGCACCACCCCCGATGCCGGCCACGACGTGTTGCTGGCGGAGTCGGTGTCGATGGCGATGCTGCTCGTGCTGGAAACCCTCGGACCCACCGAGCGTGCGGTGTTCGTCCTGTCGGAAGTGTTCGGACACAGCCACCGCGAGATCGCGGACATGATCGACAAATCCGACACCGCCGTGCGACAGATCGCCCACCGTGCCCGCGCGCATGTCGCGGCTCGGCGACGACGCTTCCAACCCGACTCCGACACCAGTCGGGCGGTGATCGGCCGTTTCCTGCTCGCCGCCCACACCGGCGATGTCGGCGCCCTGCTGGCAGTGCTCGCTCCCGACGTCGTCGAGATCTCCGATGGCGGTGGCCGCGTCACCGCCGCACGCCGCCCGATCATCGGCGCCGAGTCCGTCGCGCGGTTCATGATCGGGCTGACACAGAACTCGATGGCGGGCGCGACTGTCGAATTCGGCAGTTTCAACGCCCAACCCGCGGTGCTCGCCCGGTCGACGAACGGCGACCTGGACACGGTGCTGGTGGTCGAGGTGACCGACGACCTCATCACCGGCCTCTACGCGGTCCGCAATCCCGACAAACTGCAGACGGTCGATGTCATCCGGTCCCTCGACATCTCCGCCGACCTGCCCTGATCGCGTGCTGTGACCGAGGACGCAAAGCGGGCGTGTCACGCTGGGACCCCGAGCGGTGTCTCCGAGAGTGTCCAGCAAGTGCAGCGGAACGAAAGGACCATCCCCATGAAGGTCATCCTCGTGTGCAAGTCGGTGTCGCACGGCAACACCCAGCGCGTCGCCGAGGCCATGAACCAGGTGCTCGGCGGCCGGGTCATCGCCCCCGCCGACGTCGACCCGGCCGAGCTCGCCGACTGCGACCTCGTCGGCTTCGGTTCGGGAATCTACAACATGGCTTTCCACCCGGAACTGCGCCGATTCGTCGACGCGCTGCCGACCGGGCACCAGGGCAAGGCGTTCGTCTTCCGCACCAGCGGGTTCCCGGAAACACCGATTCGCCGCTATGTCACCACCTTGACCCGTGACATCGAGCGCAAGGGCTTCGACGTGATCGACGCCTTCGGCTGCCGCGGCTTCGACACCGTGCTACCGCTGCGCCTGGTCGGCGGAATCCACAAAGGCCACCCCGACGCCGCCGACCTCACCGCTGCCCGCGCGTTCGCCGAAAATTTGCGCACCAGGACTACCGCCGCGCCCTGACCGACAGAACTCGTCATACCCCGATGCGAACATATGTTCGTGTCCGATTCCGCCGCCCCGCGTATCCAGTCCCGCGCCGAAGCCTCGATCCTGCACGCCGACCTCGACTCGTTCTACGCCTCGGTCGAACAGCGTGATCAGCCGTGGCTGCGCGGCAAACCGGTCATCGTGGGCGGCGGGGTGGTGCTGGCGGCCAGCTATGAGGCCAAGGCGTTCGGTATCCGCACTCCCATGAACGCGGGGCAGGCATTGCGGTTGTGTCCGCACGCGATCGTCGTGCCGCCGCGGATGTCGGCCTATGCCGAGGCGAGCAAGGCGGTGTTCGCGGTATTTCACGACACCACCCCGGTGGTGGAGGGGATCTCGATCGACGAGGCGTTCCTGGATGTCAGTGGGTTACGCCGGATCAACGGGGAGCCGATCGAGATCGGCCACCGATTGCGCGCGCAGGTCGCCGCTCAGGTCGGCCTGCCCATCTCGGTGGGCATCGCGCGCAACAAGTTCCTCGCCAAAGTCGCCTCCGCCGTCGCCAAACCCGACGGATTACGACTCGTCGAACCCGGCAAAGAACTCGACTTCCTGCACCCACTGCCGGTGGAGCGATTATGGGGCGTCGGCAAAGTCACGTCGGCGACCCTGCACGCCAACGGCATCACCCGCATCGGCCAGCTCGCCGAACTCGGCGAACCCCATCTGCGCGCGATCCTCGGTCCCGCCGCGGCCCGTCACCTGTTCGCTCTGTCCTGGGCGCGCGATCCACGCCGCGTGGAAACCGGCAAACGACGCCGCTCGATCGGCGCTCAACGCGCCCTCGGCCGCCGCCCCCGCGAGCCCGAAGAGATCGCCGCCTACCTCGACGGCCTCACCGACCGACTCGGCCGCCGCCTGCGCGCCGCCGACCGCGTATGCCGAACAGTGGTGCTGCGCTTACGTTTCGACGACTTCACCAGGGCCACCCGCTCGCACACCCTCGTCGAAGCCACCGATTCCTCCACCGCGATCCGCGATGCGGCTCGCCTGCTCCTACGCACCGCCCAACCGCTGATCACCGAACGCGGCATCACCCTGATCGGGCTCTCGCTGACCAACCTCGACGACGCCGACACCATGCAACTCACCCTGCCCCTGGAGGCGCGCGCCGAGAACACCCTCGACGCCACCCTCGACGACTTGCGCCGCCGCTTCGGCTCGACCGCCGTCACCCGCGCCGCACTCCTGCGCAGCGGCGAAGGCATCTCCGTCCCGCTACTTCCCGACTAGCCACGTCGGCGAACCAGCGGCAGGTACACCTCGTCGACGATCTCGACCAGCACATCATCGGGCGCGGGCGGCACACCACGCAGCACGAACTCGTTGCGCAGCAGCACGACCGCCACCGTGGCGACCCGAGGATGCAGGCACTCCGGCGGCGCCTCACCGCGCGCCACCGCGCGCCCGAGCACCGTCAACCACATCGCGGCCGTCCCATCGGCGGACTGTTCGGGCAGCTGCGCCAGCAGTTCGGCGGCGCCACCGGCGGCAGCGAGCAGTTCGCGCATGATCGCACCGAGTGGAGAACTCCAATGCCGGTTTGCCCGCCGCAGCAATTCGAGGGCGTCATCGCGCAGGTCACCCGTATCGGGAACGTCTACGGTGGTGGCCAACTGCCGATATGCGGCGATGCCGAGGGCGAGCCGGTTCGGCCAGCGCCGGTAGATGGCGTTCTTGTTGGTCCCCGCGCGCTGGGCGACCCTGTCCATGGTCAGCCCGGCGTAGCCGGCCTCGGCGAGTTCGGCCGCGGCGGCCCGCAGAATCGCGTCCTCGAGTTCGGCACCGCGCCTGCGCGTTGCACCCGACTTCTCGTGGTCCGCCATCGGCGACCTCCTCTGAATTTCGTACGACAGTACCTTAGGCAACCATCCTTGTGGCCTGCTCACTCTTGATATACGGTACGGCCAGTACCTTACCTGCTCGAGAAGGACGCATCATGCGCGCCAACGGAATCACCTACGACACCGGCTTCATCCGTGACGGCCAGTCGTCTCGCCCTCACTTCGACCCCGACATCGTCCACCAGGAACTGCGGATCATCCGCGACGATCTGCACTGCACCGCGGTCCGCATCGTCGGCGGCGACCCCAACCGACTCGAACTCACCGCCACCTACGCCGCCGACCTGGGCCTGGAGGTGTGGTTCTCGCCGTACCCCCTCGAGCGCACCACCGCACAGATGCTCGACCTCTTCGTCGACTGCGCCGAGCGCGCCGAGCGCATCCGGCAGCGCGGCGCCGAGGTGGTGTTCGTGAGCGGTGCCGAGTTGAGCTTGATGAACATCGGCTTCCTGCCCGGCGAGAGCCTCGACGAACGAGTCGCGGCACTGACCGTGCAGGACGCCCTCCCGGAATTGGTCGCCGAGGTGGGCGCACGGATCAACGACTTCCTCGGCACCGCGGTGTCGGTGGTCCGTGAACACTTCGGCGGCAAGATCACCTACGCCGCAGTGCCGTTGGAACGGGTCGACTGGACACCGTTCGACATCGTGTCGCTGGACCTGTACCGCTCAGCCGAGGTCGCCGACCGGTTCGCCGACGGCGTCCGAGACATCGTCGCGCAGGGAAAGCCCGTGGCCGTCACCGAATTCGGTGCCGCGAGCTTCCAGGGCGCGGGTGATGTCGGTGCGCGCGGACTCGAGATCGTCGAGTACGGTCCCGGCCCGGTTCGCCTGCGCGCGGCCTACCTCCGCGACGAAGCGGGCCAGGCCACCTATCTGCGCGAACTGCTGGAACTGTTCGACGACAGCGGTATCGACAGCGCCTTCGTGTTCCTGTTCGCCCTCTACGATATGCCGCACCGCCCCGACGGCGACCCCCGAGACGACCTCGATCTCGCCAGTTACGGCATCGTCAAAGTCCTCGACCACACCGGACACACCTATCCAGGCCTGGAATGGGAGCCGAAACTCGCCTTCACCGCGGTGGCCGACCACTACCGATCGACCGTGCGAGCCGACATGGAATAATCGCCGAATGCCTTACGCCGTCATCGGCTTTCTGACTCTCGCCCTGTGGGTGTATTGCCTGGTCGACATCATCACCAGCCCCGACGCGGGCATCCGGCACCTCCCGAAAATGGGCTGGATCATCGTCGTGGTCCTGATCCCCACGATCGGCGCGCTGCTGTGGTTGTTCGCGGGCAGGCCGGTCGGGGAGTCGCGGCCCACGTCGAATACCCGCTTCGGCGAATACGACCGCCCAGGGCGCAGGGTCGCGTCGAATCCCGACGACGACGAGGCTTTCCTGCGCGGCCTGCGCGAGCGTGCCGAACAGCAACGTCGCGAAGCCCGCAGGCAACAGGAAGAACGCGACCAAGACCCGGTCTGATCACCCGAAAAGTGCTGGCCGGTAGCGGATCTACGTGCGCTGGTCGTGCCTGGCCGCACGGAACAGTGACCTCGTCCCGAACAGTGAACTGTCGAACCGCTTACCCGCGTCCGGCTCCCGGTGATAGCGCTCGATGCGCAGCACCTCGTTGCGGGAACCGAAGATGAACGGCACCCGCTGATGTACCTCGGCCGGGGGAACCTCCATCATCCGCTCGTGCCCGGTGGTCGCCGCCCCACCCGCCTGTTCGACGATGAACGCGATCGGATTCGCCCCGTACAGCAGCGAAACACGGCCCGGCAGTGCGGGATTGCGGGTATCGCGCGGGTACAGATACAGCCCGCCCCTGGTCAGGATGTGGAACGTGTCGGCCACCAGCGACGCCACCCACCGCATATTGAAATCGCGTCCGCGCGGACCCTCCACGCCCTCCAGGCATTCGAGCACGTACCTGCGCACCGGCCGCTCCCAGAACCGCTCATTGGCGGCATTGATCGCGAATCCCGAAGTGTCCTGCGGGATTCGCATCTGCGGGTGGGTCAATACGAACGCCCCGATCTCCCGATCGAGGGTGAACCCGTCGACCCCACTGCCGGTGGTGAGCACCAGCATGGTCGCGGGCCCGTACAGCGTGAACCCCGCGCACACCTGCTCCACACCCGGTTGCAGGAAGTCGGTCTCGGTAGGTTCGGCGTCGCCGGCGACCACCGCGTCCGGCGCCCGCAGAATGCTGAAAATCGAACCGACCGGCAGATTCACGTCGATGTTGCTCGACCCGTCCAACGCGTCATAGGCCAGCAGATACTTCCCCCTCCGCTGAGCAGCGGGCAACACCGTCGCGTGCTGCTCGGACAACAGCCCCGATAAATGCCCGGACCACTGCGTCTGCCCCACCATGATCTCGTCGGTCAGCACATCGAGCCGCCCACTCACCGATGACTCGTCGTCGACCCCCGACCCGATGATCGCCCCACGCGTCACCTGATTGGCAATGATCTTCGCCGCCGTAGCCACCACATTGACCAGCGCGGAGAATTCCCCCGACGATCCGGGATGCCGATGTTCTTCCTCGATCGTGTAGCGAGTTAGCGTTTTCAGCCCATTCGGCATTCGGCAACAACCCCCTGTGAAATCCGGTGTGTCCCTTGCCCTTTCCAGAATGGCTCACAACCCGCCCACAATCAATGTGAACTCTCCTGACACCACCCGCGATCCCATACCGCACCGGCCGCTGTACCTCGACCGGCCTTCGTGCTTGACCTTGCCCCTGGGGGCAGCGTTTACATTCGCTACATGAGGATCGGAGAGCTTGCGCGGCTGGCTCAGCTCAGCCCCAAGGCCATCAGGCGGTACGAGGCTCTGGGGCTGGTCGCGCCGGAACGCCACCCCAACGGCTTCCGTGAATACGACGACCACACCGTCCGCCTGGTGCAGGAAATCCGATCCCTGAATCGCCTGGGAATCCCGGTGGAGGAGACACGCCCGTTCCTGGACTGCCTGGCCACAGGCAGCGAACACGTAGACGACTGCCCCGCATCACTGGCCGAATACCAGCGCACCATCGACGCACTGAACACCGAGATCGAAGCACTCACCGCCCGCAGAGACGCCCTCGCCGATCGACTCCGCGACGCCGCGCACCGCCACAGCATCACTCGAATGCTCCCGTGGCCGGAGGCGGTCTGTGCGCGGCAGCCCCCATCAGACCGCAACGGGGCGATCGAAGGCCACGTCGAGCAACCACACCGAGTAAAGGAATCATGATGACTCAGAGTTCTGCGATCGCCGACACCGTCGCGGTCACCGATGAAACATTCGACCGCGACGTTCTCGCCCACCCCGGCCTCGTCCTCGTGGACGTCTGGGCGACGTGGTGCCCTTCGTGCAAGATGATCGCGCCTGTGCTGGCCGAGGTCGCCCGCGAACGCGCGGACACCCTCACCGTTCGCACCCTCAACGCCGACGAAAACCCCCTCACCGCCCGCAACTACCAAGTCATGGCGGCGCCGACGCTGCTGCTCTTCCGCGACGGCCAACTACTGCGCACCCTCGTCGGCGCCCGATCCAAGGCCCGGCTCCTCGCCGAGTTGGACGACGCAGTGAGCAGCTGATCCCGGTAGACGGCTGTCGGCGCCGCGGTACGGTCGTCGCCAGGCGCGGTCGCTGCCTGGGGACAGTCGAATGAAGGGGTGGGACATGGCAACTGCGGTGAAACTGGCGGGGGACGCGCTCGAATTGCCGGGCGGTGTCCGGGTGACGTTCGTACGGACCTTGCGACTGCCGGAAACGGGCACCTATCCGTTGCCGCCCGGCCTCGGCACCTTCCCGCTGCGACGGGTCGCCGACTACCCCGACACCGTGCCCGAGGAATGGCGCGAACGCGGTGGGGTGATGTTGCCGGTCTACCAGCGCGAAGCCATGTGGTTGCGCTTCTCCGCCACTGCGCCGACCGCGCTGAAGGTCGCCGTCGGCAAAGTCTGCGCGGTCTCGGGCAAGCCGTGGAGCGACACGCTCTCGAAAGACCCGCAGAACTACCTCGCGCTGCCCGAACAGCCGTGGCTGGACGGAATCAATTCAGGACAGGGGACCGTCCGCCAGTTCGTCGCGGTGCCGATGGGTCTCGGTGCGACCGTCGAAGGCCAGGTCACCGGCACCGAACAGTGGGGCGGTGTGCAGATGTCGGTGCACGGGCTGGCCGACGCCGCGCGAGAAATGTGGGAGCAGCAGGAGCGCGCACGGCAGCAGCGCTTGCGACCCGCACCGACCCCGGTCGCCCAACCGCCGTGGGCGTCGGCCGCCTCCGGCGCAGCGCCCTATGGTGGGCCGGTGCCCGTCAGCGCGCCCGGCGGTCCTTCGCGGGGTGCGGCGCCAGCGGGTCTGCCCGTGGCCAGGAAGATGGGCCTGGGCGCTGGTGGCACGATGCGCCAGGAGATCTACGCCGATACCCGCCCCATCGACGACTACCGCCCCGACAGCGACGGCAGGATTTTCGTCCATCTCGCCTCCGCCGCCGAATGGCAGCAGATCACCGGCGAACCCGCACCCCCGACCCCGATCACCGCCCAGGCCTACGCCGCCAACGGTCTGCCGTGGTTCGACTACTACGCCGCCGACGCCGACGACCTACCACCCTCGACCGAGCTCGCCGACGTGAAACCGACCGGCAACTGGCTCGCCGACGAACACCCCAATCCACCCATCGGATACGGCCTTCCGGTGATTCCATTGGGCGACAACGCCGTCAAAGACGGCAACTGGTAGCGCCGCACCCCGAAGCCGAGCCCGTACGACCACGGTGAGATCAGTCGCCACACTTCGCGCTCAACACGGTCTTTCACGTGTGACATGCCGATCCGCTACAGGGCCGCGCTTTCCGCGCTCAACGAAGCCGCGATCGCCTACGGAGCACAAGTCGAGAGGTTGTTCACCGGCATCCGTAGCGAGTTCGATCTACCACCGCGACGGCCGTGGGCAGACCCGGCCAGGCGCTGATCGCCGCCTATACCACTGCGCGACTGGTCGATCCGGCGAACCTGCCACGGTGGCGCCACCCCCGGACGTACGATCCGAGCGTGGCCGAATCCAATGGTTCCACCCCTCTGCGTGTGCTGGTCTACAGCAACGATGCCGATACCCGCCAACAGGTGATCCTGGCGCTGGGTCGTAGGCCGCGCGCCGATCTACCCGAGCTCGACTTCTTCGAGGTCGCTACCGCGCCGGTGGTCATCGAGCAGATGGATGCCGGTGGGATCGATCTGGCCATCCTCGACGGTGAATCCGCTCCGACCGGTGGCCTCGGCATCGCCAAGCAACTCAAGGACGAGATCGATCAGTGCCCGCCGGTGGTCGTGCTCACCGGTCGCCCCGATGACGCCTGGCTGGCCAACTGGTCGCGTGCCGAGGCCGCCGTCTCGCACCCGATCGACGCCATGCAGCTCACCAACGCGGTCGCGGCGGTCCTGCTCGCCCGCTGACCGGGAGCGTCCGGACATCGTCCCACGCCGTCGGATAGTCCCCTTCGCACCTTTCTGCCTATCGCCACTGGTAACGCCAGCGGTTCGCTGCCGCATGCCCGTAGGCGATTACCCCCGTATCGCTCATGAATCGCGGTACCGATATCGATCAAACCCCGCCCCGGAAACGTGCGGCGGAGCCCCGAAACGGCGGTACTCTGTGCTCTAGCTCACACGAGCACGGGCACTTGTATAACGCTCCGCCATCGCTGCACAGCCTTGCGCGAGCCCCCGTTCGGCGGACAACGTTGTCGGCCCCGTCTCGCCGAAAGCTGCCGTCCGCGGCCGGGCCACACGGCTCGGCCTGCTCCAGCGAGGAGGGGAAGTGCAGTCGTGAACATCGAGGTGCCCGCACTCGTACTCGGCGCCATCGCCGCGGCGTTCGCGGTGTTCTCCGTCATCATGGCGTCGCTGATCGGCCCGAAACGCTACAACCGGGCCAAACTCGAACCCTATGAATGCGGCATCGAGCCGACCCCGCACGCCATCGGCGGTGGCCCGGGAAATGCAGCAGGACAGCGCTTTCCGGTGAAGTACTACCTCACGGCGATGCTGTTCATCATCTTCGACATCGAGATCGTGTTCCTCTACCCCTGGGCGGTGCATTTCGACACGCTCGGGCTGTTCGGTCTCGCCGCGATGGCGCTGTTCATCGTCAATGTGTCTGTCGCCTACGCCTACGAGTGGCGTCGCGGCGGCCTCAGCTGGGAATGAGTGGGAAATAATGGGTCTCGAAGAGAAACTGCCCAGCGGGTTCCTGCTGAGCACGGTCGAAGATTTCGCCGGCTACCTGCGTAAGGGCTCGGTCTGGCCCGCGACGTTCGGGTTGGCGTGCTGCGCGATCGAGATGATGGCCACCGGTGCCGGACGATTCGATATCGCCCGCTTCGGCATGGAAGCGTTCCGCGCCTCACCGCGTCAGGCCGACCTGATGATCGTGGCGGGCCGGGTGAGCCAGAAGATGGCGCCGGTGCTGCGGCAGGTCTACGACCAGATGACCGAACCGAAATGGGTGCTGGCCATGGGGGTCTGCGCGTCCTCGGGCGGCATGTTCAACAACTACGCCATCGTGCAGGGCGTCGACCACATCGTCCCGGTCGACATCTACCTGCCCGGCTGCCCGCCGCGCCCGGAGATGCTGCTCAACGCGATCCTGGCGTTGCACGCGAAGATCGCTGAGATGCCGATGGGCGTCAACCGCGAAGAAGCGATCCGCGCCGCCGAAAAGGCCGCGTTGGCCAGCACGCCGACCATCCGGATGGAGGGGCTGCTGCGATGACCTTCGATTCCCCCGATAACACCGACAACCCCGCGGGACAAGAAGTTCCGGAGGAATCACCCGTCCAGCCGCAGCCGAAACCGGCCGAGGACGAGGTGATCGGTACCCGCCGCGGCATGTTCGGCGTCACCGGCACCGGTGATACGTCCGGCTACGGCGGTCTGGTCACCCCGGTCTCGTTGCCCGCGGGCACCCCGCCCCCGTACGGCGGTTGGTTCGACGCTTTCGTCGGCACCTTGCGCGCCGCACTCGTGGGACGAGTCATCGCCTTCGACACCGTGATCGAGAAGATCGTGGTGTTCCGCGACGAACTCACCCTGCACGTGAAGCGCGAACATCTCGTCGCCGTCGCGAGCACGCTGCGCGACGACAGCACCCTGCGATTCGAACTGTGCCTCGGTGTCAACGGCGTGCACTATCCCGACGACAAGGGCCGCGAACTGCACGCGGTCTATCACTTGAAGTCGATCACCCACGGTCGGCGCGTACGCGTGGAAGTGTCCGCACCCGATGCCGATCCGCACATCCCGTCGCTGTTCTCGGTCTATCCGACGAACGACTGGCACGAACGCGAAACCTACGACTTCTTCGGCATCCTCTTCGACGGGCACCCCTCCCTGACCCGCATCACCATGCCCGACGACTGGCGCGGCCATCCGCAGCGCAAGGACTACCCGCTCGGCGGGATCCCGGTGGAGTACAAGGGCGCGCGCATACCGCCGCCCGACGAGCGGAGGACCTACAGCTGATGACCGACACCGACTTCCGCCGCGACGAACCACCGGTAGTGACCGTCGCAGGCCAGGACTGGGACCAGGTCAGCGAAGTGATCGACGGCGGCGCCGAAGAACGCATCGTGGTGAACATGGGCCCACAGCATCCGTCCACGCACGGGGTATTGCGCCTGATCCTCGAGATCGAAGGCGAAACCGTCACCGAGGCCCGCTGCGGCATCGGCTACCTGCACACCGGTATCGAGAAGAACCTGGAATTCCGCAACTGGACCCAGGGCGTCACCTTCGTGACCCGGATGGACTACCTGTCCCCGTTCTTCAACGAAACCGCCTACTGCCTCGGCGTGGAGAAACTCCTCGACATCACCGAGCAGATCCCCGAACGCGCCACCGTGGTGCGGGTGCTGCTGATGGAGCTCAACCGCATCTCCTCGCACCTGGTGGCGCTGGCAACCGGCGGCATGGAACTGGGCGCGCTCACCCCGATGCTGTTCGGCTTCCGGGAACGCGAACTCATCCTCGACGTCTTCGAAACCATCACCGGCCTGCGGATGAACCACGCCTACATCCGCCCCGGCGGGCTGGCCCAGGATCTGCCCGACGACGGCGTCACCAAGGTCCGCGAACTCCTCGCCCTGCTGCCCGGCCGACTCCGCGATATGGAGCACCTGCTCAGCGCCAACCCGATCTGGAAGAAGCGCACCCAGGACATCGGCTACCTCGATCTCACCGGCTGCATGGCCCTCGGCATCACCGGCCCCGTGCTGCGCGCCACCGGCCTGCCGCACGATCTGCGCAAATCGGATCCGTACTGCGGCTACGAGAACTACGAATTCGACATCCCGACCACCACCGGCTGTGACTGCTACGGCCGCTACATCATCCGGGTCGCCGAGATGACCGAGTCGATCAAGATCGTCGAACAGTGCTTGGACAAGCTGCGGCCCGGCCCGGTGATGATCGACGACAAGAAGATCGCCTGGCCCGCCGACCTGGAACTGGGCCCCGACGGTCTCGGCAACTCGCCCAAGCACATCGGCAAGATCATGGGCACCTCCATGGAATCGCTGATCCACCACTTCAAGCTCGTCACCGAAGGCATCAGAGTGCCTGCGGGACAGGTGTATACGGCGGTGGAGTCCCCACGCGGGGAACTGGGTGTGCACATGGTCAGCGACGGCAGCACCCAGCCCTACCGGGTGCACTACCGCGACCCCTCGTTCACCAACCTGCAAGCGGTGGCAGCGATGTGCGAGGGCGGCATGGTCGCCGATGTCATCGCCTCCGTCGCCAGCATCGACCCCGTCATGGGCGGAGTAGACCGATGAGGAGTATCGCACTGCCTTCGTGCCCTGACTTCATCATTGGGCGGAGTAGACCGATGAATGCCGCACTGCCTTCGTGCCCTGACGTCTCACTGGGCGGAGTAGACCGATGAGCACCGAAAACCCCACCAGCACACCGATTCTCCTGAGCCTCAGCACTCGTCCCGAACCGTATCCGCCGCATGTGCGCGAACGTCTCGAACTGGATGCGAAGGAGATCGTCACCCGTTATCCGCACCCCCGCTCCGCGCTGCTCCCGCTGCTGCACCTGGTGCAAGCCGAGGAAGGCTACGTGACCGGCACCGGCATCGACTTCTGCGCCGATCACTTGAACCTCACCGGCGCCGAGGTGACCGCGGTCGCCACGTTCTATTCGATGTACCGGCGCACCCCCACCGGCGACTACCACGTCGGCGTGTGCACGAACACCCTCTGCGCGATCCTCGGCGGCGACGCGATCTATGAAGCGCTGCAACAACATCTGGATATCAAGCACGGCGAGACGACCTCCGACGGCGCCATCACCCTCGAGCACATCGAATGCAACGCCGCCTGCGACTACGCCCCGGTCATGATGGTGAACTGGGAATTCTTCGACAACCAGACCCCCGAATCAGCACTCGCGATCGCCGACGCGCTGCGCGCGGGCCACCAGGTCCGCCCGACCCGCGGTGCACCACTGTGCACGTTCCGCGAGACCGGCCGGATTCTCGCCGGATTCCCCGACGAGCGCCCCGGCGCCCTCGAAGGCGCACCGGGCGCACCCACCCTGGCGGGGCTCGAAACCGCGGCGGCAGAAGATGACTCGGCAGGGGGACTGCGATGATGGCGCTCACCCCCGTCCTCAGTGAACACTGGGCGACCCCGCGGTCATGGACCCTGGAAAGCTACCGCGCGACCGGCGGCTACGACGGACTCCGCGCCGCCCTGCGGATACCGCCCGACGAGGTGATCCAAACCGTCAAAGACGCGGGTCTGCGCGGTCGCGGCGGGGCAGGCTTTCCCACCGGGATGAAGTGGTCGTTCATCCCGCAGGGCCCCGGCCCCGACGGCACGACGAAACCGCACTACCTCGTCGTCAACGCCGACGAATCCGAACCCGGCACCTGCAAAGACATTCCGTTGATGCTGGCCACCCCGCACACCCTCATCGAAGGCATCGTGATCGCCGCGTATGCCATCCGGGCCGCGACCGCGTTCATCTATGTTCGCGGCGAAGTGGTGCCGGTACTGCGCCGGCTCCAAGCCGCCGTCGCCGAGGCCTACGCGGCGGGCCTGCTCGGCCACGACATCCTCGGCTCGGGCTTCGATCTCGACCTGATCGTGCACGCCGGTGCGGGCGCCTACATCTGCGGTGAGGAAACCGCCCTGCTCGATTCCCTCGAGGGCAGGCGCGGACAGCCGCGACTGCGCCCACCGTTCCCCGCCGTCGCGGGCCTGTACGCGTGCCCGACGGTGGTCAACAATGTGGAATCCATTGCCAGCGTGCCCTCGATCCTGCGCAACGGCACCGAATGGTTCCGCTCGATGGGTAGCGAGAAGTCACCCGGCTTCACCCTGTACTCACTGTCGGGACATGTCGCCCGCCCCGGCCAGTACGAGGCTCCGCTCGGGATCACCTTGCGTGAACTGCTCGAGTACGCGGGCGGCGTGCGAGCCGGGCACACCCTCAAGTTCTGGACGCCCGGCGGTTCGTCGACACCGATGTTCACCGACGAACACCTCGACGTGGCCCTCGACTACGAAGGTGTCGCCGCCGCCGGCTCCATGTTGGGCACCAAAGCCCTACAGATCTTCGACGACACCACCTGCGTGGTACGCGCTGTCCTTCGCTGGACCGAGTTCTACGCCCACGAATCGTGCGGCAAGTGCACACCGTGCCGTGAAGGCACCTACTGGCTCGTGCAATTGCTGCGCCGACTCGAAGCCGGCCAAGGCACCGAAGCCGACCTGGACAAGCTCGCCGACATCGCCGACAACATCAACGGCAAATCGTTCTGCGCGCTCGGTGACGGCGCGGCCAGCCCGATCTTCTCCTCGCTGAAGTACTTCCGCGAGGAATACCTCGCGCATCAGCGACTCGGCGTCTGCCCGTTCGACCCGGCCGCCTCGACGGTGTGGGCACCAGCGAAGGAGGACCGATGACTGCCATCGCGCCAGGCAACAGCAGCGGAGTGGTGCCCACCGACATGGTGAGCGTCACCATCGACGACACCACCATCGAGGTGCCCGTCGGCACCCTGCTGATCCGTGCCGCCGAACTGATCGGCGTGCAGATCCCCCGCTTCTGCGACCACCCCCTGCTCGACCCCGTCGGCGCGTGCAGGCAGTGCCTCGTCGAAGTCGAAGGGCAGCGAAAGCCGGTCGCCTCCTGCACGATCCCCGTCACCGACGGCATGATCGTGCGCACCCAGATCAGCTCGCCGGTCGCCGAGAAGGCCCAGCGCGGGGTGATGGAGCTGCTGCTCATCAACCATCCGCTGGACTGCCCGGTCTGTGACAAGGGCGGCGAGTGTCCGCTGCAGAACCAGGCGATGTCCACCGGCAGCGCCGAATCCCGCTTCGACGGGGAGAAACGGACCTACCCGAAGCCGATTCCGCTGTCCACGGCGGTGCTGCTGGACCGGGAGCGGTGCGTGCTGTGCGCACGCTGCACCCGGTTCTCCCAGCAGGTCGCCGGTGACCCGTTCATCGAACTGATGGATCGCGGTGCGCTGCAACAGGTCGGCACCGCCCAGGCCGAACCACTGGACTCCTATTTCTCCGGCAACACCGTGCAGATCTGCCCCGTGGGCGCGCTCACCGGCACCTCCTACCGTTTCCGGGCCCGCCCGTTCGACCTGGTCTCCACCCCCAGCGTCTGCGAGCACTGCGCCTCCGGCTGCGCGCAACGCACCGACCATCGCCGTGGAAAAGTGTTGCGCCGCTTGGCCGGTGACGATCCGCAGGTCAACGAGGAATGGAACTGCGACAAGGGTCGCTGGGCCTTCGCCTACGCCACCGAACGTGACCGCCTCACCACACCGATGGTGCGCGGCTGGGACGGCGTCCTCGCCCCTGCCTCCTGGCCCGAAGCCCTCACCGCCGCCACCGCGGGCTTGAAGGCCGCGATCGGCAATGCCGGGGTACTCGTCGGCGGCCGAGTCACCGAGGAAGAGGCCTACGCGTACAGCAAGTTCGCGCGCATGGTCCTCGCTACCAACGACATCGACTTCCGCAGCCGGGTGCACTCGGAAGAGGAAGAACGTTTCCTCGCCGCCCGCATCGCCGGACGCGGTGTCCAGGTCGACTTCGCAGCGCTGGACCGTGCTCCCGTCGTACTGCTGGTCGGGTTCGAACCGGAAGAAGAATCGCCGATCGTCTACCTGCGGCTACGCAAGGCTGCACGGACGCGCGGGCAGCGGGTGGTCTCGCTGGCACCGTTCGCGTCTCGCGGCCTCGAACGCATGTCGGGCGCGCTCATCCAGACCCCGCCCTGCGGCGAAGCCGATGTCATCACCTCGATCATGGCCGAAACCTCGGCCGATGCCACCGAACTCATGACGCTGCTGAACACCCCCGGCGCGGTCATCATGGCGGGCGAACGGCTCGCGGGCAGCCCCGGCGCGCTGTCGGCGGTGACCCGCCTGGCCGATGCCACCGGCGCCGCGCTGGCATGGGTGCCACGCCGCGCGGGCGAACGCGGCGCACTGGAAGCGGGCGCACTGCCCGCTCTGTTGCCCGGCGGCAGGCCCGTGGTGGATCCCGCCGCGCGCCAACAGGTTCGACACCGGTGGCAGTCCGGAGAGCTCCCGGTCACGGTGGGCCGCGATGCCACCGCGATCCTGTCGAGCGCCGCCCAGTTGGGTGCGCTGGTGATCGGCGGTGTCGACCCGGCCGATATGCCCGACCCTGCGGCCGCACTGGCCGCCATCGACGCGGCCCGGTTCGTCGTCAGCCTCGAAATGCGGCACAGTGCCGTCACCGAACGCGCCGACGTCGTCTTCCCGGTCGCGACCGCGATGGAGAAGTCCGGCACCTTCCGCACCTGGGAAGGCCGACCGCGCCCCTTCACCGCGGCCTCGCTCGACACCACCCGCCGCGTCGCCGCCCCCTTGTCGGACCTGCGGGTATTGCACTCACTGGCCGCGCAGATGGGCGTCTCGATCAACCTGCCCGACCCCGCCGCCGCGCGCACCGAACTCGACGCGCTCGGCCCGTGGACGGGCGAACCCATCCCGGCGCCGGAACTCACCAGCCAGACCCGCCCCGCCCCTGGCCCCGGAACAGCGGTACTCGCCGGGTGGCGGATGCTGCTCGACGCCGGTCGCCTGCAAGACGGTGAACCCAACCTCGCCGGCATCGCCCGCCCGCCGGTCGCTCGGCTCTCGGCCGCGACCGCCGCCGAGATCGAAGCCGACGATGCCGATCACGTCATCGTCTCCACCGACCGCGGTGAGATCTCGGTGCCGCTGATGATCACGGACCTGCCCGACCGGGTGGTGTGGCTGCCGCTGCATTCGCCCGGCTCGACGGTCGCCGCCGAACTCGGTGTGACACCCGGCGCCGTGGTGCGCGTGCGTCGCGCCGACGAGAGGATGAAGGAACACCGTCATGAGTGATCGAGTGCTATTCCTCGCGGCCGAGGCCGGACCTGTCTTCGGCACCGACCCGCTGTGGCTGGTGGTGGTCAAGGCACTAGGCGTGTTCGTCTACCTGATGCTGGTGCCGTTGATCGCGGTGTACGCCGAACGCAAAGTCGTCGCGTGGATGCAGATGCGGGTCGGTCCGAACCGGATCGGCCCCGGCGGCATGCTTCAGTCGGTCGCCGACGGTGTGAAGATGGCGCTCAAGGAAGACATCATCCCGGCGATCGTGGACAAGCCGATCTTCGTGATCGCCCCGATCATCTCGGTGATCCCGGCGTTCATGGCGTTCGCGGTGATCCCGATGGGCCCGGAGGTGTCGATCTTCGGGACGCAGACCGCGTTGCAGCTCACCGATATGCCGGTCGCCGTGCTCTACATCCTCGCCATCACCTCCATCGGCGTGTACGGCATCGTGCTGGCCGGTTGGTCGTCGGGTTCGACGTACCCGCTGCTCGGCGGCCTGCGCTCGACCGCGCAGGTGATCTCCTACGAGATCGCGATGGCGCTGACCTTCGCCACGGTGTTCCTGCTGTCGGGAACCATGGCGACCTCCGAGATCGTCGGCGCGCAGGAAGGCACCTGGTATGTCTTCTTGCTGCTGCCCTCGTTCCTCATCTACTGCGTGTCGATGGTCGGCGAAACCAACCGGGCGCCCTTCGACCTGCCCGAAGCCGAAGGTGAACTGGTCGGCGGCTTCCACACCGAGTACTCGTCGCTGAAGTTCGCGATGTTCATGCTCGCCGAATACGTGAACATGGCAACGGTGTCGGCGCTGGCGACCACCCTGTTCCTCGGCGGCTGGCGGGCACCGTTCCCGATCAGCCTGTGGGAGGGCGCCAACTCCGGTTGGTGGCCGCTGCTGTGGTTCACCCTCAAGGTGTGGACGTTCCTGTTCGTGTTCGTCTGGCTGCGCGGCACCCTGCCCCGCCTGCGCTACGACCAGTTCATGAACCTCGGCTGGAAACTGCTCATCCCCACCTCGCTGGTGTGGGTGATGATCGTGGCCGGTGCCCGGGTGCTCGACCTCGAAGGCCTGCCCGGACAGAACCTGATCCTGGTCGGTGTGGGTGTGGTGATCACCGCGGCGATGATCGCGATGTTCCTGCGCGCCGGGCGCAGCAAGGGTCTGCCGCCCTTGCCGCCACAGGAACCATCGACCTCGTCGGTGTTCCTAGGTTTCCCGGTCCCGCCGATGCCTGCGCGGCCCGCGAACGACCAACCCCAGATCGGCCTGTTCGAACCGCTCGCCGGTTTCGCGGTCACCGCGGCCACCATGTTCAAAAAGCCCAATACCGAGTCCTACCCCGAGGAGAAGGTGCCGACCGCACCGCGCTATCACGGTCGCCACCAGCTCAACCGCTACGAGGACGGACTCGAGAAGTGCATCGGCTGCGAGCTGTGCGCGTGGGCGTGCCCGGCCGACGCGATCTTCGTCGAAGGCGCCGACAACACCGAGGAGGAACGCTTCTCCCCCGGTGAACGGTACGGGCGCGTCTACCAGATCAACTACCTGCGCTGCATCGGCTGCGGCCTGTGCATCGAGGCCTGCCCGACGCGCGCGCTGACGATGACCAACGAATACGAACTCACCGACGACAACCGCGCCGATCTCATCTACGAGAAGGACCAGCTGATGGCGCCCATGCAGCCGGGGATGACCCCCGCGCCGCACCCGATGGCACCGGGCACCGACGCGGCCGACTACTACCTGGGCCGGGTCGGTCCGGCACCGTCGGAGCAGGAGGTCCTGCGATGAGCACCGCACACATGCTGGCCGCCGAAGTCGCCGCCACCTCCACCGGTGAGGGCGTGCTGTTCTGGGTGCTCGCCCCGATCACGGTGCTCGGCGCGCTGGGAATGGTGACCGCGGCCAAGGCCGTGCATTCGGCGATGTGCTTGGCCGCCACCATGATCGCGCTCGCGGTGTTCTATATCGCCCAGGGCGCGCTGTTCCTCGGCGTGGTGCAGATCGTGGTGTACACGGGCGCGGTGATGATGCTGTTCCTGTTCGTGCTGATGCTCGTCGGCGTCGACTCCGCGGAATCGCTGCGGGAGACGTTGCGCGGGCAGCGCATCGCCGCCGCGGTCGTCGGGGTCGGATTCGGGTTGCTGTTCATCGGCGGCATCGGGGCGGCCCTGCGCGACAGCGGAACGAGCTTCCCCGGCCGCGGTTTCGGAGACCGAGACGTGATCGCCGAACTCGCCGAGTTGATCTTCCTGCGCTACGTGTGGGCCTTCGAACTCACCGGCGCACTGCTGATCACGGCCACGATCGGTGCGATGGTGCTGGCTCACCGCGAACAGTTCACCCCCAAACGCGGGCAGCGCGAAATGTCGCGCGACCGCTTCCGCACCGCGGGCGAACGGGCCACTCCGCTGCCGACACCTGGCGTCTACGCGCGACACAACGCCGTCGACAGCCCCGCCCAACTCCCCGACGGCTCCTTCGCCGAACTCTCGGTGAGCACGATCCTGCGTCACCGCCGCACCCGCGCCCACACCGAAGCCGCCGTGGCCTCGGTCGGCACGCTGCACGCGGACAAGATCAGCGACGACAACCCGACGGCCGACGAGGAAGGCAAGCGGTGAACCCCCAGAACTACCTGTTCCTGTCTGCGCTGCTGTTCACCATCGGCGCCGCGGGAGTGTTGTTGCGCCGCAACGCGATCGTGGTGTTCATGTGCGTGGAGCTGATGCTCAACGCGGTGAATCTGGCGTTCGTGACCTTCGCCCGGTTACACGACAACCTCGACGGACAGGTGATCGCGTTCTTCACCATGGTGGTCGCCGCCGCCGAAGTCGTTGTCGGCCTTGCCATCATCATGACGATCTTCCGTGCCCGCCGGTCGACCTCGGTCGACGACGCCAACCTGTTGAAGTTCTGACATGGGTACCGCAACGCTGTGGCTGCTGCCCGCCCTCCCGCTCGCAGGCGCGATCGTCCTGCTCCTGTTCGGCCGTCTCGCCGACCGTTGGGGCCCGTACTTGGCCACCGCGGCCGCGGTGGCCTCGTTCGCAGTGGCCGTCGTCGCGTTCTTCGGCATGCTCGGGCGCGCCGACGCCGACCGCGCCGTGCACGAGGAACTGTTCAACTGGGTGTCCGTCGGTGATCTCCAAGTCGGTTTCAGCCTGCAACTGGACCAGCTGTCGATCTGCTTCGCACTGCTCATCACCGGTGTCGGGTCGCTGATCCACCTCTACTCGATCGGCTACATGAGCCACGACCCGGGCAAGCGCCGGTTCTTCGGCTATCTCAACCTGTTCCTGGCCGCCATGCTCGTGCTGGTCCTGGCCGACAACTTCCTCGTGCTGTACCTGGGCTGGGAAGGTGTCGGTCTCGCGTCCTATCTGCTGATCGGCTTCTGGTACGAAAAGCCCTCGGCCGCAACCGCGGCCAAGAAGGCCTTCGTGGTGAACCGGGTCGGTGACATGGGCCTGGCCATCGCGATGATGGTCATGTTCACGACGTTCGGTTCCTTCGACTTCAGTACCGTGTTCGCGGCGAGCCCCGATGCGAGCGAAGGCACCCTCACCGCGATCGGGCTGCTGCTGTTGCTGGCCGCCTGTGGCAAGTCCGCGCAGGTGCCGCTGCAGTCGTGGCTCGGCGACGCGATGGAGGGCCCCACTCCGGTCTCGGCGCTCATCCACGCCGCCACCATGGTCACCGCCGGTGTGTACCTGATCGCCCGCTCCAACCCGATCTACGATCTCGCCCCGAACGCGCGGACCGCGGTGATCGCCGTCGGCGCGGTGACGCTGCTGTTCGGCGCCGTTATCGGCTGTGCCAAGGACGACATCAAGAAGGCACTGGCCGCCTCGACGATGAGCCAGATCGGGTACATGATCCTGGCGGCCGGCCTCGGCCCCGCCGGCTACGCGTTCGCGATCATGCACCTGCTCACCCACGGCTTCTTCAAGGCGGGGCTGTTCCTCGGTGCCGGTTCGGTGATGCACGCGATGAACGACGAAACCGATATGCGCCGCTACGGCGGGCTGCGCACGCTGATGCCGATCACCTACCTCACCTTCGGCCTCGGCTATCTCGCCATCATCGGGGTGCCACCGCTGTCCGGGTTCTTCTCCAAGGACAAGATCATCGAGGCGGCCTTCGACTACGGCGGAGCCACCGGAATCCTGCTCGGCGTGGTCACTCTCGTCGGCGCCGCGCTCACCGCGTTCTACATGACCAGGGTGATGCTGATGACGTTCTTCGGCGAGCGCCGCTGGAAGCCCGACACCCATCCGCACGAGTCACCCGCGGTGATGACCGGGCCGATGATCCTGCTCGCGTTCGGTTCGGTCTTCGCAGGCGGACTGTTCGTGTGGGGGTCCTCGCTGGTGAACTGGCTCGAACCTGTCGTCGGGTCCCATCACGGCGAGCCCGTGATCCCTGCGGCGGTGGTCACCGGTCTGGCATTGACCGCGGTCGCGATCGGTGTGGCCGTCGCCTACCGCAAGTACGCCGAGAGCCCGATCGCCGAGGTCGCCCCGGAACCGGTCGGTGTGCTCACCGCGGCCGCGCGCGCCGATCTCTACGGCGACAAGATCAACGAAGCGGTCTTCGAACGCCCCGGTCGCCATCTCACGAGGGCGCTGGTGTTCGTCGACGCGAAGGGCGTCGACGGGATCGTCAACGGCACGGCCGCTGGGATCGGCGGATTGTCGGCGCGAATCCGCAAGGTGCAGACCGGTTTCGTGCGCTCCTACGCCCTGTCCATGTTCACCGGCGCGGCACTGGTGGCCGCTGCCCTGCTGGCAGTGAGGTTCTGGTGAACTCGTTTCCCTGGCTGACGACACTCTGGCTCGCCCCCGCGATCGGTGCGGGTGTGGTGCTCGTCGTGCCCGCCGTCCGGCGCAATGTGGCGCGCGCCATCGCGTTCGCGGTCTCGATCGGCGTGCTCGCGCTCGCCGTCGTCATCGCGACGCGGTTCCAGCCCGGCGGTGCCCAGTACCAGTTCGTCGAATCCCACGAATGGATCCCGGCATTCGGTGTCGGCTACACCCTGGGCTTGGACGGCATCGCCACCGCGCTGGTCTTGCTGACGGCGGTGCTGGTGCCGTTGCTGATCCTGGCAGGCTGGAACGACGACACCGCCACCGGTGACGGACGCCGCACCACCCACATCTACATGGCGTTGATGTTGCTGGTCGAGTCGATGGTGCTGATCTCGTTCCTCGCCCTCGACATCCTGCTGTTCTACGTGTTCTTCGAAGCGATGCTGATCCCGATGTACTTCCTCATCGGCGGTTTCGGCACCCGCACCACCGATGCCGCGATCCGCGCCCAACGTTCGCGCGCCGCGGTGAAGTTCTTGCTCTACAACCTGTTCGGTGGGCTGATCATGCTCGCCGCGGTGATCGGGCTGTACGTGCTGACCGTCAACGCGGGCCTGGGCGAGGGTTCCGCGGGCACCTTCGATCTGCGCGTCGTGGTGGCCGCGGCCAACAACGGTGAACTCGGGGGCAGCACCGCGGTTCTCAACGCCCTCTTCCTCGGCTTCATGTTCGCCTTCGCGGTGAAAGCACCGCTGTGGCCACTGCATACGTGGCTGCCCGACGCGGCGGTCTCGGCCACCCCGTCCAGCGCGGTGCTCATGATGGCCGTGGTCGACAAGGTCGGCACCTTCGGCATGCTGCGCTACTGCCTGCTGCTGTTCCCCTTGGCGTCGGACACCTTCGCGCCCCTGGTCATCACCCTGGCCGTGATCGGCATCCTCTACGGCGCGCTGCTCGCGATCGGCCAAACCGATGTGATGCGCCTGATCGCCTACACCTCGATCTCACACTTCGGATTCATCATCCTGGGCATCTTCGCCATGACCAGCCAGTCCCAATCGGGGGCGACGCTGTACATGGTCAACCACGGGCTGTCCACGGCCGCACTGTTTCTCATCGCCGGATTCCTCGTTTCCCGGCGCGGCACCCGGATGATCGCCGAGTACGGCGGCGTGCAGAAGGTCGCGCCGGTGTTGGCGGGCACGTTCTTCATCGCGGGCCTCGCCACGCTCTCGTTGCCCGGTCTGGCGCCGTTCGTCAGCGAATTCCTGGTCCTGGTCGGCACATTCCCGAAGTATCAGGTGGCGGCGGTGATCGCGACCGGTGCGCTGGTGCTGGCCGCGATATACGTGCTGTGGCTGTATCAGCGGTTGATGACCGGCCCGCTGAAGAAGGGCAACGAGCACCTGCGCGATCTGGTGCCGCGTGAGCTGGCCGTGGTGGTGCCGCTGCTGGTCGCGTTGCTGGTGCTCGGGTTCTATCCGAAACCGATCCTGGATCTGGTGGATCCCGCGGTGGGACACACCCTGTCGACGATCGGAAAGCACGATCCCGCTCCGACGGTCCCCGCTCCCGAAGCAGGTGCGGCCACTCCGCCCGCAGGCGGCCACAAATGAGGACGGACTCCGTGACCATCACCGAGCTCGCGGCCATCGCGCCCGCACCGAGCATCGAATACCACCTGCTCGCCCCGATGCTGATCGTATTCGCGGTCGGTGTGGTCGGGGTGCTCGTCGAAGCGTTCGTGCCACGGCCCTACCGGTATTTGACGCAGTTGACGCTCGGGGTGGCCGGTGTGGTCGGCGCGCTGGTGGCAGTGGTGCTGCTCGCGGGTACCGAGGGCACGGCGGTGGTGGGTGCGGTGGCCATCGACGGGGTCACGTTGTTCCTGCAGGGCACGATCCTGCTGGTCGCGTTGCTGGGTCTGCTCTTGATCGCCGAGCGCGGCGCGGTGCCGCGGGCACGCAGCGGGCCGGGGACGTGGAGTCGGGCGGCGGCCGCGTTGGATCGAGGGGTCGACGCGTTCACCCCGCAGGCTTCGGCGGTGCCCGGCAGCGCGCACGAGCTCGCGGCGGTGCGCTCGGGTGTCTCGACCACCGAGGTGTTCCCGCTGACGATGATCGCAGTCGGTGGTCTGCTGTTGTTTCCCGCCTCCAATGATCTGCTGACGATGTTCGTCGCGCTCGAAGTGCTGTCGCTGCCGCTGTATCTGCTGTGTGGGTTGGCTCGCCGCAGGCGGTTGCTCTCGCAAGAAGCGGCGATGAAGTACTTCCTGCTCGGTGCGTTCTCCTCCGCGTTCTTACTCTACGGCGTCGCAATGCTCTATGGGCAGACCGGCACGGTGTCCCTGCCGGGAATCGGAGCGGCACTGGACAAGCAGCCCGAGAACGCGACCCTGGCCCTGCTCGGCATCGGGATGCTCGCTGTCGGTTTGCTGTTCAAGATCGGTGCGGTCCCGTTCCAGGCCTGGGTTCCCGACGTCTATCAGGGCGCGCCGACACCGATCACCGCGTTCATGGCCGCCGCCACCAAGATCGCCGCCGTCGGTGCGACCATGCGGGTGCTGATGGTCGGAGTGAATGCGCTGAGCTCGGAGTGGCGCCCGGTCATCGCCGCGGTCGCGGTCGCGACCATGGTCGTCGGCGCGATCATGGCCATCACCCAGACCGACGTCAAGCGGATGCTGGCCTACTCCTCGATCGCCCACGCCGGTTTCCTGCTCGTCGGCATCGTCGCCGCCGACACCGCCGGTGTCGCGGCCGTGCTGTTCTACCTCTTGGCCTACGGCCTGGGCACCGTCGGTGCGTTCGCGGTGGTCAGCCTGGTCCGCGACGCTTCCGGTGACGAAGCGACCGCGCTGTCCCAATGGGCAGGTCTCGGACGCCGATCCCCCTGGCTGGCTTCGGCATTCGCCCTGTTGCTGCTGTCTTTCGCCGGTCTGCCCCTCACCAGCGGATTCGTCAGCAAGTTCGCTGTCTTCGCGGCCGCCTCCGGTGCCGGCTACACCCCGCTGGTCATCATCGGCGTCGTGTGCAGCGCCATCGCCGCCTTCTTCTACGTTCGCGTCATCGTCTTGATGTTCTTCACCGATCCCCCCTCCGACGCTCCCACCGTGACCGCCCCCTTCGCCACCACGCTGGTCGTGGCCTTCAGTGCGGGCGCCACCCTCCTGCTCGGCATCTTCCCCCAGCCGGTTCTCGACCTCGCCGAGCGCTCCGCGCTGTTCATCCGCTGATGCCCCAGCCCGACCCTCGCCCACCGACCAGTCACGAACGCCGATCCGGCCAGCCGTGGAACGCGTCCTATCTCGACGGCCCCGCGCCCTGGGATATCGGCGTTGCCCAACCGGCTGTCGTCCGTCTGGCCGAGGCAGGCGGATTCTGCGGACCGGTCCTCGACGTAGGGTGCGGCACCGGCGACAACGCACTGTTCATCGCCGCCCGCGGCCTGCCGGTGTTCGGCGTCGACGTGGCCGAAACAGCCCTGGCCGTCGCCAGACGAACAGCCGATGACCGCACTGTCGACGTCGACTTCGCCATGGCCGACGCCCTGCACCTGCAACGCCTGTACCGCCGCTTCGAGACAATCCTCGACTGCGGCCTGTTCCACACCTTCGACGAGGCCGAACGCGTCGAATACGTCGCGAGCTTGGCCTCGGTCGCCGACGACGGCGCCGCCCTGTATGTGTTGTGCTTCAGCGACGTCGGAGCCGATATCGGACCTCATCCGGTCAGCGAGGACGCCCTCGCCGCCCCCTTCGTCGACAGTCCCGCATGGCGGCTGGCGAACATCGCTCCGGAACACCTGCGAACCCGCTTCAACGATTCCACCCCCGCCTGGCTCGCGACCGTCCTGCGTAGGTAAGACCTTCGGCCTTGACCTCGAGAGAGGTTGAGGTTCTAGTGTCCGTTTCATGAGCGGACACGAAAACTTACCGGCAGTCGCAGTTCTGGGTTTGGGCGAGATGGGGTCGGCTCTGGCCGCGACTCTCGTGGAGAGTGGTCACGGTGTCACCGTGTGGAACCGGTCGCAAGACAGAGCGGATCCGCTGGTGGCCAAGGGAGCCCGGTGGGCCGCGTCGCCGGCCGAGGCGGTCGGAGCAGCCGAGGTGGTGATCGTCAATGTCACCGGTGGCGCGGTGGCAGCGGAACTGTTACGCGCGGTGGGGTCGGGGCTCGCGGAGCGAACCGTGGTCGACCTGACCGACGGGACCTCCGAACAGGCCACTGCCACTGAGAAATTGGCGAACGAATATGGCGCGGACTACCTGCACGGCCAGATCATGACCATCGCTCCGGGTATCGGCTCCCCCGAGACGCTGGTGTTCTACGGCGGCGCCCGTCACGCCTTCGACCAGTATGAATCCCTGCTCCAGGTTCTCGGCGGCCGCGCCACGTACGTCTCTGCCGATCCGGGCGTACCAGTGTTGTACGGCATGGCCGTGCACGACATCATGTGGGGCCTACTGAACGGATTCCTCCACGCCGCAGCACTTCTCGGCAACGCAGGGCTCCGGATCGACGAGTTCCACCAGCAGGCGCTGCCCTCCTTGGCGGCCCTGCCGACCCTGTTCCCGACGCTGGCGAAAGAAATAGATCACGGCCAATTCGCCACCCCTTTCGGCGACCTGAACCACCACCTGCCCTCCCTCGATGACCTGATCGCCGAAAGCCAGGCCCGAGGCCTCGATACAGATCTGCCCACCTACACGCGAAACCTGGTCACCGAGGCCATCGCAGCGGGCCACGGGCATGACAGCTACTCCCGACTGGTCGAACACTTCGGCCGTCGATGATCGGCCGTGGAGGGGCGCTGACGTAGCGCCCCTCCACGCCAAAAGTGCCGCTATTGGCCAGGAACTGTGATCCGATACCGCCGCGCCGGACCGAGTTCGGTGTCCTCGATGGCCTCGAGTACGCCACCCTGGCGCTCGATCGTCTTCGCCGACCCGAGATTGTCTGCCGCGCAGACTGCCGACACGCGGTCCATGCCCGCCGTTCTCGCCTCAGCGATGATCTGCCCCAACGCCCAGGTCGCCAGTCCACGTCGACGCGCGGAAGGCCGGATGCCGTAACCGATATGGCCGACTTTCCGCACGAAGTCACTGTTCCCGTGCCTCAACGCGATCCCGCCGAGTACACGATCACCCTCGACTATCCAGCGATACGAGCAGCGTCGGTCACCACTCTCGGCCGACGCGGCAGCGAGCCGCGCCACCCAGACCTCGAATCCCGCCACGGAGTCGACGTCGTCACTCGGCAGCAGGCCGAAACCGTCCTCGTGGGAACCAGGTCCCCACTCCAAGTGCGCCTCGCGCCACGCGCTGTACAGATCCACGGAGGGTGTGATCAACGCGGGCACATCCGGACCGTCAGTTCCGCTGACTCGCACCGATGCTCCCCACGATCAGATCGGTCAGTGCCGAGACTGCCTCCTCGGCCGACGTCGTGCCCAGGTTCAGTTCCGCGGCCAGCGTTTCGGCCGCGCCCAGCACGCCGACACAGCGCAGCCGCAGCGCCGCGGTGGTGAGTGCGGAGAACGGTTGCAGGGTGGCCGCCATCCAGTCTCGGTAGCTGTCGAGCATGGCGTGCTGGATCGCCTGGACGTCCGGGTTCCCTTTCAGCGCGGCGGAAATCGCGTCGAACTCGGGCATGTCGGTGGCACAGGCGAAGTAGGCGGCGCCCATGACGCGCGCGATCTCGTCGACGGTCGGGGCGGCGTCACGGACTGCTTGTTCCGAGGCCTGGCGGTGGCGTTCGTCGAGTTGCCGGTAGAGCGCGAGCAGCAGTTCGGGGCGGGTGCCGAAGTGGTCGTAGACGATCGGTCGGCTCACTCCCGCGGCTTCGGCGAGGGTGGCCAGGGTCAGTCCGTCTGTGCCGTGCTCGCGGACCAACGTCAAGGCGGTATCGAGCAGTTGCTCGCGCCTGGCCGGCTTCGCCAGCCGACCAGATCGTGTGGTCATCGTCCTCCCTTGCGCCATTCCTCCAGTTTAGCTACAAAGAGTAAGTTACAAAACGTAGCTTAACTGCTGGAGAGGAATTCACCATGGAGAAATCGGTTCTGATCATGGGCGGGTCGGGGCAGGCGGGGTCGGACACCGCCGCCCTGTTGCGCCGGTGGCACCCGACCCTGCCGTTGACCATCGCGGGTCGCGATCTCGGCCGGGCCCAACGCGTGGCCGACGAACTCGGCACCGCGACCGCGGTCACGATCGATCTGTCCCGCCGCGATCTCGGTCTCGCCGATGCCACCTACTCGGCGGTGGTCGCGACACTGTGGGACGACCGACTCAACGGCCTGCACTACGCGCAGGTCCACGGACTGCCCTACCTCAGTATCTCCAGCGGCCTGCTCGACATCGGCCCGGAGATCGTCGCGGGCGCGCAAAGGTCGAGTGCGGCACCGGTTCTGGTCGCCAGCCACTTGATGGCGGGAATCATCGTTCTCGCCGCAGTGGATTCCGCGCGCGAGTTCGACCGTGTCGACTCGGTTCGAGTCGGTGTCGCCCTCGATGACACCGACACCGGCGGACCGGCGGGAATCGCGGACCTGGAGCGGTGGTCGGCCGTCACCTCGGCGGGCCTGGTGCGACGCGACGGCGTCTTCACCTGGCTCACCGAGGCCGACGCACAAGCGGACGTGTACACGGTCGACGGCACGGCGCTGCCCGGTCAGAGCATCCCGGTTCTCGATGTGCCGAGCCTGGCCCTCGCGACCGGCGCACCGAACGTCCGGGTCGACTTCGCGGTCGGAGAGACCCCGACCAGACGGCGCGGCGAGCCTGCCTCCATCGAGATCATCATCGATCTCGTCGGCACCGACTCGACCGGCGAACCGATCGCCAGGACACAGCATCTCGTCCATCGGGATGGGCAGCGCCCGCTGACTGCCCTCGGGATCGCGCTCGGCGTCGAAAGGCTACTCGGCCTGCGCGGCGATCGTCCCGCACCGGGCATCCACACCCCGGAGGCACTGGTCGACCCGAGCTACGCGGTCGAGCGACTGAGCGAGATCGGTGCCGTGTGGCATCGAGACGGCGGTGGCCTCCGGTCATGACCCGGAGGCCGACGAGCCCTACCGCACCGAGCGGAAGAATTCGCGCACATCCTCGACCAGCAGGTCGGGCGCTTCCATCGCGGCGAAGTGCCCGCCACGGTCGTATTCGGTCCAGCGGACGAGGTTGTTCTGTTTCTCGGCGATGCCGCGAATCGTGGTGTCGCCGGGGAAGACCGCGACCGCTGTCGGGACACCGGAGCTGGGCAGGTCGGCGCCCCACTGTTGGGATTCCTTGTACAGGCGCATCGAGGATCCGGCGGTGCCGGTGAACCACAGGATCGCTATTTCGGCGAGCATGGCGTCGCGGTCGAGGGAGTCCTCGGGCAGCGCGGCGGCGGGGTCTTTGTAGGTGTTGACGACGTCGACGATCCAGGCGAGCAGGCCGACCGGCGAATCGGTGAGCGCGTGCGCCAGGGTGTGGGGGCGGGTGCCGTGGACACCGGCGTAGGCCGAGGTTTCGTTGCTGCTCCAATCCTGGAGTGCGGCAAGCTTTTCCTGATCCTGCTCGGTGTAGCCCGCGCCGTCGTCGTTCCAGGCGGGGATGGTGATCGCGGCGTTGAGGTGCACGCCGGCGACTCGCGCGGTGTCGACGCGACCCAGTTGCGGGGCGATGAACGAGCCTGCGTCGCTGCCCTGCGCGCCGTAGCGCTCGTAGCCCAGTTCGCTCATCAGCCGGGCGATCAGTTCGGCGGATCGCTCGGTCGCGGCCTGGCCGGGCTGATGGGTGGGTCCGGAGAAACCGAAACCGGGCAGGGTCGGGATGACGAGGTCGAAGGCGTCGCGCGGGTCGCCGCCGTGCGCACGCGGGTCGGTCAGCGGTCCGATCGTCGCGCCGAAGTCGGTGAACGGCCAGCCGTGCACGAGCGCCAGCGGCAGCGCGTCCGGTTCGCCGGAGCGGACGTGGGTGAAGTGCAGGCGCTGCCCGTCGATCTCGGTGACGAACTGCGGGTGGGCGTTGCGTGCGGCTTCGGCGGCGCGCCAATCGAACCCGGTTCGCCAGTAGTCGGCGAGATCGCGCAGGTAGCTGGTGGGCAGGCCGTAGGTCCAGCCGGTGCCGGGCAGGTCCTCGGCCCAGCGGGTGCGGGCGAGCCGCTCGTGCAGGTCGTCGAGCTCGGACTGCGGGATGTCGATCCGGAAGGTGTCGATGTCGCTCATACCGGCAACGCTAGTGACCGCTTAGGTCAGTATCGTTCCTAAGTTCGCGGCATGATGAACAGATGTCCGACACCTCTGCCCGACTGCTGCGTCTGCTGTCGTTGCTGCAGACCCACCGCGCGTGGTCCGGCGCCGAACTCGCGACCAAGCTCGATGTCACCGCGCGCACCGTGCGCCGCGACGTGGAACGGCTGCGCGGACTCGGCTATCCGGTGCAGGCCTTGCAGGGCAGCGCGGGTTATCGGTTGGGGGCCGGTGCGTCGATGCCGCCGCTGCTACTCGACGACGAGGAAGCCGTGGCCGTCGCGGTCGGTTTGCGCACCACCTCGGGCGGCACCGTCACCGGCATCGAGGACGCGTCGTTGCGCGCACTCGCCAAACTGGAACAGGTGCTGCCGTCGCGGCTGCGCCATCGGCTGACGACCTTGCAGCAGTCGATGGTGCGGGTTGCCGCCCAAGCACCGCGGGTGGCGCCCGAGACCCTGCTGACGATCGCGGAAACCTGCCGCCGCCACGAACGTCTGCGCTTCGACTACACCGACCACGCCGGTCACATGTCTCGCCGCGATGTCGAACCCGATTCGCTGGTCAATGTGAGCAGGCACTGGTATCTGGTCGGTTGGGATGTCGACCGGGCGGACTGGCGGTCCTTCCGCATCGACCGGCTCCAGCCGCGCGTGCCGACAGGCCCACGATTCGCCCCGCGGCCGCTACCCGACGGCGACGCGGCAACCTATCTGTCACGCAGGCTGTCGGTCGCGTCGTGGCCGTGGCGCACTGTCGTCACCCTGCGCGGATCGGCCGCCGAGCTGGCCGAGCGTGTCTGGCCGGGAATGGGTGTGCTCGAAGCGGTCGACGACTCCCGCTGTCTGCTGCACCTGGGTGCCGACTCCCCTGCCTCGCTGGCCTGGATGATCACCGCCCTGGACACCGAGTTCACCGTCACCGATCCACCGGAGCTCATCACGGCGCTGCGCACAGTGAGCGAGCGCTGCCGTGACGCGATCGTGAATGCACCCGGTGCAACTTTGCATCCTGCGCCACCGGAACGCTGAGGCACGATATTCAGTCACACAGTGCGTGAGTGAGCATCCCGCCGAGATCGACAGCCGACGATGTGCCGGTGTGGACGATGGTGACCGCCAGGCCGGCTCGGGTGGCGCCCGCGACGGTGGAGAATCCGGGGACGCCGCCGATGTGGCCGACGAACTGGGCACCGCACGGCAGGGGGGTGTAGCCGAGGCCCAGACCGTAGGACATGCCGTCACCGTTGCCCATGTCGATTCCGTCGAGCATCTGTCGAAGTTGTGGCTCGGGCACGACCTGACCGGCCAGTAGCGCGAGGAAGAACCGATTCACGTCGGCGCCGGTGCTGACCAGGGCGCCGGATGTCCACGGCACCGACGGCTCCATCGCTGTCGTGTCGGCGACGGTGCCGTCGACGGTGGTGTAACCGGTGGGATGGGGCAGGCGCAGCCCGGTTTCGCCGGTGGCGGGCAGGTAGGTATTCGACAGGCCGAGCGGAATCAGGATGCGGTCGCGCAGTTCGTCGGTGTAGCGATGTCCGGTCACCGCCTCGATCAGCATGCCCGCGACGATGTAGTTGATGTTGGTGTACTCGAACCGGCTGCCGGGCGCGAACTTCGCGGGGTTCTCCAGAGACAGTGCGATCTCCTCGGCGGGGGTGAAGGTGCGACCGTTCTTGGCCGCTTCGTGTTCGTCGAGCTCCGGGGATCGAGCCGGCTCGGGCAAACCACTGCGGTGGCCCAGGATCTGGCGGACGGTGATCGCGCGACCGTCCACGCCGTCACCGGTGAGCAATCCGGGCAGATACGTGTCGATGGACCGGTCGAGGTCGACGCGGTGTTCGGCGACCAGTTGCAGCACGATCGCGGCGGTGAAGGACTTGGTGACGCTGCCGATCCGCACATGCTGGGCAACGTCGGTGACGATCGGAGTCGCGGCGACCGTATCGCCCAGTCCTGAGCCGACGACGGTGCTCGCGCCGTTCTCGGTGAGCGTTGCCATGGCCCCGACGGCGCCCGAGCCGACCATCGAATCGAGGTCGCCACGCACGCTGTCCACCCTGGTTCCCGCGACGGGATCGGCCTCGCTCGTCGTGCAGGCGGACAGGATCAGCGCGGCCGTGAGGATCGGCACGGTGAAGATTCGACAACGCATGATCGAACGGTAGGAAGCGCAGGCCCGCACACACATCGGACTGCGGTACTACCACCACATCGGTCTGCGGTAGCGGACAGGGCGGTCCGGTCGCCCTGTCCCGCTACATCATCGGATCAGATCCGACGCAACGCGAGCACCGGGATGGTGCGGATACCCTTCGTCTTCTCCTCGTATCCGGCGAAACCGGGATACCGTCGCGCCTGCTCGGCGTAGAGGCGGTCGCGTTCGGCGCCGGTGACTTCGGTGACGGTCACCGCAAAGGTCTCGGTGCCGACCTCTGCCTCCGCCTTGCCCGCCGAGGTGAGGTTGTAGTACCAGTCGGGATTGGTGGGGGCACCGGCTTTGGACGCGAAGACGTACATGACCTTCGGGTCGTTCTCGTCGGCCAGGTACATCATCGGCGACACCAGTTGCCGGTCGGTGCGCCGCCCTCGGTGATGCACCAGCACCATCGGCGCACCCTCGAAGGGCCCACCCACTCGCCCTTCGTTGTCGCGGAACTCGGCGATGATCTTGCTGTTCCAGTCCTGGGATTCGCTCATGCCTGGCATCTTCTCCCCCGATCTCCCCGTGTGCGAGCAACCACGCTCACGGCTCGTCGAGTACTTCTTGCAGGCGGGCGGCGAAAGTGACCGGGTCGTTGACGAATCCGGTGTGATCGCCGGGGAACAGGACCGGTTCCACGCCCAGCGCCGAGGCCAGTTCTCGTGCGGTGTGATCGCAGAACTGACCGGTGGACTCGGCACCGATTCCGACGATCACGCGGGTGGGGATCGAGCGCAGCAACGGCGGATCCGGTACCCAGGCGGTGGTCGGGCGCAGTTCGTGGGCGAACCAGAAGCGTTCGCTGGCCACCTGCTGAGGATCGCGGTCGCCGCCGAAGATCTGTTCGAGCATCCGGTCCGGGACGGCGATCTCGGCTTGGGCGAAGAACTTTCGCCAGGCGCCGATCACCTCACCGGTGGCATAGGTGGCGATCATGTCCTCGGTGAGCGCGCGCTGGGCATCGGCGTCGGGTAGCAGTTCGCGCAGCGGTGGTTCGTGGGCGACGGCGGTGGTGACCAGATCGGGGTGGGTCTGAGCCAGCGCCAGCGCGGTGACGGCGCCGCCGCTGGAGCCGAAGACCACGGCCGGACCCTCGTCGAGATGGGTGATGAGGTGGGCGAGGTCCCCGGCACGGGCGAGCACCGTCGAATCCTGGTTCGGATCGTCGAGGGGGCTACCGAAATGGCCACGCGGGTCGGTGGTGAGGACGGTGTTGGTGGTGGCGAGTTGTTCGGCTGCGGCGGCGAACGAGGCGGCGTTCATCGGGGCACCGACGAGGACGAGCAGCGGTCCCGCCCCACGGACCTCGTAATACAGGCGGGCGTCGGGCACCACGAGGGTGCCGGTGGTGACGGCGGAACTGGCGGTCATGAGGCTCTCCCGGATCTCGGCTACAGGTAGCACTCATACAGACGGTGCGGGCTATGAGAACTCATCGGTCGTTGCGAATGTCCTTTCACCATAACCTTTGTCGCAGGTCAAAGTTCTTTCGACGGCGAAAATCGTGCCAGAGCCACAACGATCACGCCGCAACCGGCGACGACGATCCACCCGAGCCGGGTCGATCCGGCACCGGCGATCAGTGCGCCGGCAACCGCGATGCCGACCGCGGCGCCGACTTGCCGAGCAGTGGAGGTGATCCCACCCGCGACCCCGGCCCCGGCGGCGGGCAATCCGCTCACCGCGGTGTTGGTGATCGGGGCGTTCGCGAACCCGAAGCCGACTCCGATCAGTGCGAACGCGCCCAGCATCACGATCAGATCCGGCTCCTCGCCCGCCCAGACGAGCAGAGTTCCACCGGCAGTGAGGAATCCACCCGCGAGCAACAACGGCAGTCGAGCACCGACGCGGCCGACGAGGATTCCCGACAGCGGTGCGCAGAAGGTCGCGGCCACCGCGAGCGGCAGCGTGATCGCCCCCGCCGCGACCGCGCTCATCCCCCGTCCCTGCTGCAGATGCCAGGTACTCAGCAGCAAGGTGGTGGTCAGCGCGACGAACACCACCACCGCCCCGACGACCGCGGCAGAGAACGGCGCCCGCCGAAACAGCGCGGGATCGATCAACGGCTCGGCCACCCGGCGCTCCACCCACACGAATCCGGCGGTCGCGGCCCCGACGCCGAGATATCCGGCGACTGCCGTGGTCGAGCCCCACCCGATCCGCGGCCCTTCGATGAGTAGCGCGATCACCCCGCCGATGACCAGCACCAGCAACACCTGCCCCACGCCGTCGATCCGGCGTACCTGCTCGGCCCGCGATTCCGGTACGAACACCGCGCTCAGCACGAGAGCGATCACCACCACGGGTACCGCGATCCAGAACACCGACCGCCATCCGAACCAGTCGACCAGCACCCCTCCCAGCGTCGGTCCGACCGCCATGCTCACCCCGAACACCGCCGCCCACACCCCGATCGCCCGTGCTCGCTGCCGCGGATCGGTGATCGTCGACACCACGATCGCCAACGCCACCGGGCTCAGCATCGATCCACCCACGCCCTGGGCGATCCGTGCCGCGATCAGCACCTCGACCGTCGGCGCCAGCGCACACACCGCCGAAGCGATGCCGAAAACCGCTAGCCCGAGCCGGAATACCCGACGCCGCCCGACCCGATCCGCGATCGCCCCCGAGGTGATGAGAAAGCTCGCCAGCGCCAAGGTGTAGGAGTCGACGACCCACTCCAGGCCCTGCGGCCCGACATGGATGCCGTCACCGATCGCGGGCAGTGCCACGGTGACGATGGTCGCGTCGAGCCCGACGACGAACAGGCTCAGCGAACACACCGCCAGCACCGTCCAGGGACGAACGGTGGTGGCGCGGGCGCGAATAGGGTTGTCCAGCATGGGCGGTCCTCCTCGAATCGAGGACCCGAGTATCACCAGCTGTCAGCCGAGCTGCCCAGAAAAATTGCCGAATCGGCAAGGATGTTCTCCGCTATGGCACATTCACCGGCAGGGCGCGGTCGAGCTAACGGCGACGGCGAAGTTCGTCCGCGCGTGCGCGCAGTGTCGCGGCGACCAGTTCGCGACCTTCGTGCGCCAGATCGACCACCTCGCGGGCACTCTTGCGCCCCGCGTCGCCCACGATGCTCGCCAGCGCGATACCTGTCCGGCGCGCCGCGATGGACAGTTCGTTGAGCAGTTCTCGGCCGGGTTCGAATTTGTCCATCTCGGTGGGACTCCATTCGCAGTGCAAACCAGCTGGTATCACCTGGAAAGCTCAGTGTACAGTCGTGCACTGAATGCGTGTCAAGCCCCCGGGTCGCGGTGACTACGATTCCCGCAAGTCAGTCCCTTCGTCAAGGGGTCCGCGTGCTGAGTTCTCACCCGGAAGCACGCGAGCACGCAGTGTTTCGACCGACAGGCACCCGCAACGAGCGAACGCCGATACCGCACAGCTGAGAGCTGCGCGGCACCAGTGTGGGCCGGGTTCAGTTGTAGGAGTTGGCAACCCCGTCGAGCAGGTGCTCGAGGGTCTCGTAGGCCGGTACGTCGACGACGTCGATCAGATCGGCGGCCACCGGCACCGAACGCTCGGCGGCGACCGAGGTGAACTGGGCGGTGTCGCCGGTGCGGAAACCGTGTTCGGCGGCCAGAAGACGCAGTTCGGGATCGTCGGTGAGGAGTTTGCCGATCTTGTCGCCGGTGGGGTTCAACGGGACCAGAGTGTGACTCGACAGGACGGTCGGGGTCGGGTACGTCAGCACCATGTCCGGCTTGATCCGGCCCTTGCCCGCCGCTTCGACGAACTGTGCCTCGTAGATGCAGACCAGCGGGGTCGGGCCCATGCCGTTGGTGAGGTACTGGTTGAACGGTCCTTCGCTGCTGTTGTCGGTGTAGCCCTGGGCGAGGAACAGCTTCGACAGGGCGGGCAACACGTGCTGTTCGGCGGTGGCGCCGCGCACGATGGTGTGGTCGTTGGCGACATAGCTGGCGATCGACAGGTACATGGCCGCGGAGTTGGAGCTGCGCGGATCGGTGGTGGAGACCAGGATGTTCTTGGCCACCGGGTAGGTGGTGTTGTCGGGCAGGTCGTCCCACTGCACGCCGGTGCCGGCCAACTCCAGGTACTTGTTCATGTCGAACGTCGCGACCGGACCGGGCTTGATCACCCCCGCCGTCGTCAGCAGGTCCGCGATCGGCCGGTAGGTGGCGATGGCGATCGGCGACGAGAACGGCGTGTATTTGGTGGTGATGTTGCGCTGGCGCTGGATTCGTTCCGCGGCCGGAATGCTGGACGGGAACGCGAAATCGAAGGCGCCGAGATCGACGGTGGTCGCGATCTGGCGCGAACCGGCCGGTTCGACCTCGACTCGGATGCCGTTGTCGGCGAGAACTTTCACCACGTGCTCATCGGCGAAGAACGACATCTTCTCCGACCCGACGACACCGCGCACCACAGTCGCTGCGGGGACCGGAGCGGCGGCTGGAGCATCGGCACCTCCGGGCAACAGCACGACTCCGGCCACGACGGCGGCGACAACTACGGCCGCGCCGAGCGACATCGGCACCACTGCCCGCCTGCTCACCAGCCGCTTCGGCTGCTTCTCGGTCGTGTTCGACTCTCGCGCGATGAGCTCGGAGGCCCGCACGCTGGCCGAGGGGGCCGGAATCCGCACCGTCGGATCGGGATCGGCGAGTTCACGGCGCACGATCCGCTCGACCAGAATCGGCACGAACTCCCGGATCGGCTTATCGGTGAAACGATGGTGCGCGGCGCCTACCGCCGACGTCACCTGGTCGACGGGGACGTCCTCGGACAGGTCTTCGACCAAACTCTCGGTCATGCGCCGCATAGCCAGCTCTTCACGCTGGACGGCATCGGCAGCTAGGCCGGGTACTACGCGCGACACCACATTCTCCTGGGCTCACAATCGGGCTGCGGACGCGGCGCGCCGAACAGGGCCCTCCCCGTGCGCACGCCGCGGGCCACGCTACCGGCGCGCAGCACAGTTACCCCAGCCGTGAGCAAGGGTGCACACAGAGTTCAGCACGCGCTCGACTGCCCGCAATGTCGCGTTGTCCCCGAGTTCGCGTAAACCTCGAATTACGCACTCGCAGTATGTGATTCGCTACTACAGCTCGGTCGCGGCACGAATCGGCCGACCCTGTTGCTCGGTCGCGGACCCGTGCGCCGCGTGCAGCGCCGCCCGCCAGAGTCCACCGGCGAGCAGTTCCATGACACCGATCACGACCAGCCCACCACCGGCCATCGTTGCCAGCCCCGTGACCGTCTGGAAGGTGATCGCGATGACGGTGATGCCGATCGCGGTGGTGACGAGCCCACACACTTCGTGGGTCCAGCCGTCGACGATGCTGTCGTCCCACGCCGCGACCAGCGCCTGCACGACGCCGCGCACCGACCAGCCGATGCCGATCCACAGGGCGAGCAGTTCGATATTGCCGCCGGAGAAGACCAGCCCGGCCAATATCCCGGTGAGCCCCGCGCTGATCAGTACCAGCACCCGCAGCAGGAACGCGATCCGCGCCATGAACGCCAGATACGTCTGCACCGCGGTGCTCAGCACCAGCGAGATCCCGAACAGCGTGGCCAGGGTGGATTCGTCGCGCCCCGGCCACAGCAGCAGCGCCACACCCAGCGCGAACGAGCACCCACCGGCCACGAGCATCGCGGTGCCGGTCCGATCGGCGTCGCGGATCATGTCAGCCGCTCCGCCAGATAGGGCGAGGTCCGGCTCACCGGATTGTCCGCCACCTGCTCCGGTGTCCCCTGTGCCACGATTCGGCCCCCCTGCCCGCCACCGCCCGGTCCCATGTCGATCACATGATCGGCTCCGGCGACCACGGTCATGTCGTGTTCGACCACTACCACGCTCGCGCCGCTGTCGACGAGCGAATTCAGTTGTGTCATCAGGATATCGGTGTCGGCCGGATGCAGCCCGGTAGTCGGTTCGTCGAGCAGGTAGACGGTGCCTGCGCGCCGCGCCCGCTGCAACTCGGTGGCCAGCTTCACCCGCTGCGCTTCACCACCGGACAGTTCGGTGGCCGGTTGCCCGAGCCGCAGGTAGCCGAGGCCGACATCGCGCAGCGTGTGCAGAGCACGCGCGACGACGCCGACGTCGGCGAGGAAGTCGGCGGCGCGGTCGACGGTCATGTCGAGCACCTGGGCGATAGTGGTGTCGCGGTAGGTGATTTCGAGGGTTTCGGGGTTGTAGCGCGCACCGTGGCAGGCCGGGCACGGGCTGTAGGTGCTGGGCAGGAACAGCAGTTCCACGGTGATGTATCCCTCGCCCTGACAGGTCGGGCAACGCCCTTCGGCGACATTGAACGAGAACCGGCCGACGCCGTACCCGCGGGCTTGGGCGGCCTCGGTCGCGGCGAACAGTTTGCGCACCGTGTCGAACAGACCGGTGTAGGTGGCCAGGTTCGACCGTGGGGTGCGCCCGATCGGCGCCTGATCGACTTCGACGACTCGCACGATGTCCGCATCGGCCTCGGCGGTGGTCGAAACAGCGTGCAGCAGCGTGGATTTCCCCGATCCGGAGACGCCGGTGATCGCGGTGAACACACCGAGGGGGATGTCGACGTCGAGGTCTTGCAGGTTGTGGCTGGTTATTCCGCGCAATCGCAGCGCGCCGGTGGGCGTGCGGGCCGCGCGCGGGGGGCGCACGATCTCGTCGAACAGGTAGGGCCGGGTGACCGAGTCGGCCACCTCGCGCAAGCCGTCGACTTCACCGGCGTAGAGCACCGTGCCGCCGTGCACGCCCGCGCCGGGGCCGATGTCGATGAGCCAGTCGGCGTGGCGGACGACGTCGAGGTCGTGTTCGACGAGGAATACGCTGTTGCCCGAATTCTTGAGCCGGTCGAGCACTTTCGTCAGTGCGGCGGTGTCGGCCGGGTGCAGTCCCGCTGACGGCTCGTCGAGAATGTAGACGACACCGAACAGTCCCGACCGCAGCTGCCCGGCCAACCGTAATCGTTGCAGCTCACCGCCGGACAGGGTCGGACTCTCCCGGTCGACGCTCAAATAGCCGAGCCCGAGCTCGATCAGCACATCGATACGCGAGGTCAGGTCCTGGGTGAGCACCGCCAGCGCCTCCGTGCCAGGGGTGTAGGGCCGCAACACCTCGACGAGCTCACCCAGCGGCAGGTCGGCGAGTTCGGTGATGTTGTACCCGGCGAAAGTCACCGCGAGCGCTTCGGGTTTGAGTCGCCGCCCGTCACACAGCGGGCAGACGGCGGTGTGCAGGTACTCGGCCGCGCGGGCCCTGGTGGCCTCGCTCTTGGATTCGGCGTGCGAGCGCAGCAGCAACTGTTTGGCGCCGGTGTAGGTGCCCTGGTAGGGGCGGTGGATGCGATGTGGTTCGCGCACGGGTTCCACCGTGACGACCGGTTTCTCCTCGGTGAACAGGATCCATTCGCGGGCGGCGGGTGAGAGTTCACGCCACGGGCGGTCGATGTCGTAGCCCAGCGCGCTCAGTACGTCGCGCAGGTTCTTGCCCTGCCAGGCGCCGGGCCACGACGCGATCGCGCCCTCGCGGATGCTCAGCGACGGGTCGGGGACCATCGATGCCTCGGTGGCTTCGTGGACGACGCCTTGTCCGTGGCAGCGCGGGCAGGCGCCTTCGACGGTGTTCGGGGAGAACGCGTCGGAGTAGAGGCGGTTGGTGCCCTCCGGGTAGTGCCCGGGACCGGTCCTGGCGGGGGTGTCGGGGTAGTCACCTTCGCGGGACATGAGCATGCGCAAGGTGTTCGAGATCGCGGTGACGGTGCCGACGGTCGATCGTGACGACGGCGAGGAACGGCGCTGGGCCAGGGCCACCGTCGGCGGTAGGCCGGTGACAGTGTCGACATCGGGAGCTTCTACCTGGTTCAGCAACCGCCGGGCATACGGCGCCACCGACTCCAGATAGCGGCGTTGCGATTCCGCGTACAGCGTGCCGAACGCCAACGAAGACTTGCCTGAGCCCGACACACCCGTGAACGCGACCAGGGCGTCTCGGGGCATATCCACGTCGACATCGCGCAGATTGTGGACCCGGGCGCCACGCACCCGAACCGAAGGATCGACCTCGTGCGAATCCACAGCTACCTACCGTACTCCCGAAGCGGTGACCTTCGGGCGAACGCGCCCGTTGGCGTCGAGCCTAGAAGGGCCAGCCCAATTGCGGCGCACGGTCGGCGGTGAACGCTTCGTCGAACGCGCGCAGCACCTTCGGATCCTCGACGGCGATCCGGTGCGCGGCGGCGAAAGCGCTCGCGCGCTGCCCGCCGAAGTAGAGCGCGCCGAGAATGTTGATGTCGAAGGCGAGTGTCGCTGTCCGGGTGGTCGGTTCACATTCGGCGAGGCCGTCACGAATCCGCAGGGCGAAATTCCCGCCGGCGCCGCGGAACGGATCGTGCACCGCCAGCACGGTATCGAGGTCGGCGCGGTAGGTGCGCGCGGTCAGGGCGGCGGGTACGTCCATGACCCGTGCCCACAGTGCGTCGCCGCGGTGGGTCACCTGCACCGCGCGCGGGTCGGTGAGCATGTGAGCCAGCGGATCGTCGTCGGCGATCTCGGCTTCCACGGTGTCGACGAGGTCCATGCCGAGCAGCACCCGCCACAGCGCGGCGTGCGCGGTGGGGGTGACGGCGCGGAGTTCCCACACCGAGGCGATGTCGCGGCTCTCGCGCCGGGAGCGTCGATACAGGGCGTAGCCGTCGGCGTGCAGCAGCACGAACAGTGTCGTCGCACCCTGGCGATGGCGCTCCACATCGGCGAAGAACAGGTCCCACTTGGCATCCGGACGATCCTGCGCACCCGATGTCACTTCCTGCCAGCGCTGGTAGATCTCGCGAATCCGCGGGACGGCGTCGGTCAGCGTCTCCAAGGTGACACCACCGGGATCGGGTGTGGTGGAACGGAATTCGGCCTGCCGCGTATCGATGTAGACCGCGGTGTCGAAAATGGCCACCTCGTACCCGAACCGCCCGTAGATCGTGCCCTCACTGGCAGTGAAGATCGTCAACGGCAATCCGTCGGCCTCGGTTCGAGCGTGCTGGGCCTCATAGAGCTCCCGCAGAATCCCCCGCCGCCGATGCGTCGGCGCCACCGCGACCCCCGATACCCCACATGCCCGCACCGACCGTTCCCCCGGCACCGTGACCGTCATCGTCCGATCTACCGTATGCCCGACGATCCGGTCACCGTCCACCGCGACCAACGACCGCTCGACCGGGAAGACCTTGCCCCGGAATTCGTCCTCGTCACCCCCGTACCGCATCCCGAACCCGGCCTCTTGCAACCCCCTGATCGCAGCCGAGTCCGCCTGGGTAGCCGCCCGAACGCGCACGCTCTTCGCCGATGCCATCCTCGTACCCTCCCATGCCACCCCACTACGCCACATCTGGTTTTCGACCCGGGGTGGCTGGTGGGGAGCAGCTGTGGGGCTAGTCGGTCAGCACGGTGATCAGCTCCACGACCGGGCCCAGCGCGGAGGGTGCGGCGACCGAGCACGCCGCGCCGAGTCGCACGGCCGTGGGCGAGCGGTGGAATCGCACGACAGCGGACCCGATGGGAACGTCGGTGTAGGCGATGCCGTCCACACCGACGCCGACCTCACCCTCGATCGACCGGTGTTCGGGCTGCGTCACGACGACCGTCAGATCCGGCGTGTCGCTGAGGCTCTGTGCCTGAGCCGTCGTGCGACCTGTCAGCAGATCCACGACGGCGCCGATCGCGACCGGATCGCGGGTGCCGTCGTAGATCCAGCGACTGCCCAGTACTCCGTGCTCGGCAGTGCCGACGAGCGCGGAGTCACCTCCTGGCAGCGGCGCCCCACGATAGGTCAACGGCACCTGATACAACACTTCGTCCGCCCCGGAATCGTCGACGAACAGTAGGAATTCGATGCCTACCTCGCCTGCGGGATCGTCGAGGCGGAACCCTCCGGCCTTGCGTATGCGCGGCGTCGTGCCCCGGTACCACTGCCGGCTTGGCAACCACGTCGCGACGACATCGGTCTTGGACGGGGTGACGGTGGTCTGGTGGATAAATGCCATCGCGGGTATCAGCCTTTCGCCGACATGGCGCGCACGTCGGGCAGGGTGCCGATGCGCTGGGTGGTTGGACGGCCGGGGGCGGCGGTTTGGGCGGAGCCTGTGGTGCGGAGCAGGGTTCTGATCTGCTCGGGGGTCGCGCGGCCGGGGCCGTGGGCGCGGATGCCCTGATAGGCGGCGACGGCGCCGACGACGATCGGCGAGGCGCTGGAGGTACCGCTGAATTCGTCGGTGTACCAGAGGTCTTCGTCGGGGCCGCCTTGGAGATCGCCGTAGCCGGTAGTGGTGACCTCGCGGCCCCAGCCTTGGACGTCGAGGCGGGCGCCGTGGTTGGAGAAGTCGAGACGCGAGCGGGCGGGGCCGTGGTCGCGGCCGTGCAGGCCCGGTGGTGGGGCGCCCGCGCCGACCAGGATGGCGCCGGAGTCGGCCCGGCCCGCGCGAAACGGGTTGTGCCAGGTGGCGGGGAAATCACCGGGGCGGGTGTCGTAGACGGCGTCGTCGAGGTTTTCGCCGCCGTTGCCCGCCGCTTCGACGACGACGACGCCGCGGCTCACGGCGTAGCGGATGGCGGCGAAGTCGTCGGGCCACCATTCCACGGCGATGTAGCCGCGCTGATCGGGAGTGGCCCGGTAGTCGAATCGCGGACCGGGGCGATGCAATTCGATGAGGACGATGTCGCCGGGGTTCACGGCGTCGGCCGCGGAGCGGATCGCGGCGGCCGAGCCGATGCCGAAGACGGAGATGGCTCTGATGTGGGCCTCGGGCGCGATCCCGGTGACGCCGAAGGCATTGAGGTCGCCGCTGATCTCACCGGCGACGGCGGTGCCGTGATTGCGCCACCCCAGATCGTCGGACGCGGTGCCACCGATCATCCCGCCTTGGTTCTGGCGTAGGTCCTCGTGGGTGAACCGCCACGCACCCTCGACGTCGATCACCCGCACGCCGGTGCCGAGCCCGCCGGGCCGACCGTGCGCCCACACCGCATCGATACCGTTGGGCGCGGCGTCCAGATAGGCCTGCCTGACCCGGAAATCGGGTGTCACAGCGGGTGCTCGCGGTGCGACGATGTTCTCGGCGAGGGGTGCCAGCGGTGGTTCGGCCGCGGGCTTCACATAGGCGGCGGCGACGGTGTCGTCCTCGCGCAGCCGATGCGCGAGGTCGCCGAGGTCACCCAGGTCACCGTGCACCGAGTAGTAGCTGAGGTAGTCCCCCGCGACCGGCGCCTGTGGTGTGTCGGCCAGTCTGGCCGCGAGTCGGTTGTCGGGACCGAAGATCGGCACCAGACGTGCCGTGCCGGGGAGTAACTCATCGACCCTGGTGCGGACGGATCGGTTCTCGCGCAGGGCGATCGGTGTGATCTCCGGGCCGGTCGACGTGGTGATGACGATCAATTCGCCCGGCGGGACCGCGGATGCGGGCACCCCTGATCGACGCTGCCTGCTGGATCGAGTGGCGGCCATGGTTACCAGTCAACCGTGCCCCGCGCTCGCCCGCTACTGTTCTGCCGCACCGGCTTTGGCGACACGCCGTCACCACATCGCGCCGACGACCCCGACCACGGCGATCGCCGCGACATACGCCAGCACCAGGCGGGTGTCGCGCAACCAGCATCGACTGCGCCGCAACCCGGCTCGCCACGCCCGCCAATATCCGGCGAACGCGAGCGCGCCGAACCCGACCACCGCCCACGGGCCCACCAACCACGTCAGCAACGCCACGGTTGCCACCACACACAACGTCAAGGGGTCGTGCGGCTGCTGGGCGCGCATCGCCTCCTCGTAATAGACCCCGCGCTCGCTCACCGCACCTCCACCGGCAGCAACGCCCGTCCCGACGGTGCCGACGCCGACAACCGTTGCCGCGACAGCGCGGGCCACGCCTGCACCGCACAGAACGGCGCGCACTGATCAGCATCGGCGCGGGTGCCTACATGCACGCAACACTGGGTGAGTCGTTCTTCTATCATCGTCGACATATCCATGAACGGTTTGATCGTGATCCGCACGACCCGTTCCCCGAGCAGTGTCCGCAACCGTTTGCGCCGTCCCGGCAATGCCGACGACGCCAACGTCAGCAGGGTCGACATTCCCAGGTCACAGTTCTCGCAGATATTGCGCCACACCCGCCCGATCTCCGGATGCGACAGCGACGACTGCTCCGACAGCAGTCCCAGCAGCGATTCCTGCACCGCCATCCGCAGTTCGGCGGGCAGCGCCGAGTCCGCGATCCGGTTCGACACCAGCCCCAGCTGCTGCTTCAACCGCTCGTGCCCGATCAGCGAGACCAGCGACTGCCACTGCCCGGCGTCATCGCGCAACAGGTAACCGACCGAGCAGCAGTGCGGATGCGAACACGGCAGCGCGGTGAGGTCACGCCAGGTCACCAGCCCGTCGGTCTGCGGGCCGAGTCGGCGCAGCACACCGGTGTGGGTGAGCCGGTCCATCGGGTCGATCGCTCCCGAACGCCCGGACCCGAATTGCGGTTGGATCGAGACTCCGCCGACGAACGGGGTGTCCATGGCGGTGCGCAGCACCGCACCGATCTCGTCGTCGTTCACGCCCAGCGCAACTGTCATCACCAAGGTGGTGAAGACGGCGTTCGACGAAAGTCGTTGCAGCGCCTGCTGTTTACGCACCCGCAGGTCACCACCGCGATGGTGGCGTGAGGCCTGCGCGGTTTCCCCGTCGTATTGCAGATACACCTCGACCCGGTCGCGATGGGTGCGCAGCAGCGCCAGCAGTTCGTCGTCGACGGCGATGCGCAGACCGTTGGTGTTGAGCAGGATTCGCGTGATGGGCCGTGCGGTGAGCTCGGCCAGCAGTCGCGCCAACTGCGGATGCAGGGTCGGCTCACCGCCGCTGAGCATCAGCACGTCCAGGCGCCCGTTCTCGCGGGCCAGCCGCTGATCGACATTGGCCAGCACGTCCTCGACCGCCACCACACCGCGCAGTTCGGGCGAAGAATCGGCGAAACAGGTCGGGCAGCGCAGGTTGCAACTGTCGATGATGTCCTCGAGCAGGATGCAGGTGTGCTGGGTCTGCATCTCGGGCAGCCCGCGCAGGTAGGCCGAGGGCACCGGATCGAAATTGCCCGCGGCGTCGGGCAGGTGCGCTTTGGTCGGGGCCGTCCACTCTTCGAGGTAGGCCAGGATCTCGGGGTCCTCGTCGTAGAGGGTCCGCACCATACCGTGGGTGCGACACCCGCGTTCGAGGAAGACCTTCCCGTCCCGTTCGGCCAGCCAGCCCGACAGTCGCGCGACGTCGGACAGCGGGGTTTCGGGGTGTTCGTCGTGACAGCGGGGGCAGAACGCGGTGACATAGCGCAGGATTCGATCGCCCCGCAACGGCATCCCGGTCATCGCGCCATCCCGAACATGCCCGTGTACAGCTCCGGGTTGATGGCCGTGCACAAACCCGCCGTGCACACCGTGACCAGCGACCACCCGATCATCAGCCCCATTCCGAACCCCTTGGGAGCGGGCCGTTTGCGCCGGATCAACAGCCAGCCACCCCCGAAAGCCGCCGCGGCACTGACCACCGCGGTGAGCCCGACCAGCGCCCTGGTCGCGGTGTCGTCGTTGATGGAGGCCACCACCAAGAACACGACGAATCCCGCGATCGCGTTAACCATGATGAACGCCATCGCACCCGCCAACGCCATCGCCGCGATCTGACCGCCCTGTCCCGGCGGCTTCCCACCCTGATAGGGCGGTGGGGGTGGCATATTCGGTGGTGGTCCGGGAGGAAAGTTCATGCAGCGACCTTTCGTCGAAGTACACCGTCGTAGTTGCCACGCCGATAGCCGATGGTCCAGCGCACCGCCACCAGGACCAACCCCGGCAGCAGGAACCATTGCGGGCGCGTCAGATCCAGCCACACCGTGTCGTTGGCGCGAGTGAACTCGACCAGGAACCGGAAGATCGCATAAGCACCGACATAGAGGGTGAACAGCTCCCCCGGTGTGCTGATCCGGTCGCGCAACCACCACAGTGCGCCGAAAGCGGCCAGCTGGAAGACGATTTCGTAGAGAAAACTCGGATGCATCGCCACACCGGCCACACACCCGGGGCACTGCGGCACCGTCGCGGCCGCGTGAATTCCCCACGGCAGGTTCGTGGGCCGTCCCGGTGCCTCGGTGAGCAAGCACCCGATGCGCCCCACGGCCATTCCCAGCGCCACCGCGGGGGCGAACAGGTCACCGGTCCGTTCCCGATAGCCGATAATCCGCTTCGCGATCAACACGCCCACGTACGCGCCGAGCAATCCGCCGAGCACGCTGCGCGCACCGAACATCCAGCTCTCATAGGGATCGAGCGTCTCGACCAGACTCGACAACCGCATACCGATCGCCCCACCGACCAACGCTCCGGTGACCGCGACCAGCGACTCTTCGCGCAGCGCGTCGCGGCGCCTGCACTCGGTCACGAACACCACCGCGGCGACAGCGACACCGAGCGCGACGAACAACCCGTGCGTCGGGATCCCCCACATCAGCTGCGCCACCATGGCCAAAGGTTAGCGGGCACCAGGGCCTGCATGCGTGAGTGAAACTACTCCCGAATTCGGGTACTACCCTGTTCGTTGGTGAACGGCGATGCGGGAGTAAGCGTTTCGTTTAGAATAGCGCGAGGTGAGATCCTCACCCCGGTACCGATCCTCGGGTACCAGCGTAGATCATCGCGATAGTTCCACCAGTTCGGGAATTCCATCGGGTACGCAGTCATACAGGGGGTCAATCATGTCTACAGCTGTCGATTTCGCGGCCAGGCTCATCGATCCGCGGGCGATCGCCGCGGCGGGCCATTCGGCGGTCCTCGCCTACATCTCACCGAGCAGGCCGGGTGCGAACTTCGGTGCCAAACCGATCACCGCCGACTACGCGCGCGCACTCACCGCTGCCGGGCTCGACATCGTCTCCATCTGGCAATACGGAAAACCCGGCGACGCGACGCCGTCGGACTGGACCACTGGTTTCGACGGCGGTCGGCGAATGGCCGAGCAGGCGTTGGCCACGCACCTGAGTGTGGGCGCGCCTCGACAGGCCCCGATCTTCTTCGCCGTCGACGAGGACATCTCGCTGTCGCAGTGGAACAGCACGGCCGTCGAGTTCTTTCGCGGGGTCAATTCGGTGCTGGGTACGGAATGGACCGGGATCTACGGGCATTCACGGGTGTGCGCGTGGGCGATCGAGGACGGCGTGGTCGGCGCGCGCGGGGAATTCAGTTGGGCGTGGCAGACGCGAGCCTGGTCGGGCACAGAGCGGGAACCGCGCGCGGTGCTCTACCAGCGGGTGATCGACACCCCGAGCAACCCCGGACCTCTCATCGACGGCACTCGTGTCGATGTCAACGACATCCTCGCCCCCGACTTCGGGCAGTGGGCACTCGACCGTTCGGTAGCGGTCCCGCAGTTCACCGAGATCGACCGCCTCGGACCCTCGCACTCCTCGCGCGACGGCGCCCGCGTCACGAACTTTCTGTTGCACACCCAGGAAGGCAACGGCACCGCCGAATCCCTTGCCGCCTACCTGAACAACCCCGCCAACGGCGTGTCCTACCACTACACGCTGCGCGACGCGGTGGTGGTGCGGGTGGTAGCGGAGGAACGCGCGTCGTGGTCGGTGCTGTCGGCGAACCCTTTCACCGTGAATCTGTGCTTCGCCGGCAGCCGGATCGCGTGGTCGCGTGAGCAGTGGTTGCGCATCGACGGTGATCTGCGGATCGCGGCGTTCCTGGCCGTGCGCAGCGCGCACCGCCACGGGTACTCGACCGAGGTGATCGAACCGGATTACTACGTCGGCGACGGCATCTCCGATCACCAGTACGTCACGAGGGCGCTCGGCATCGGCTCCCACACCGATGTGGGACCGAACTTCCCGTGGGATGTTTTCGCCGCCCATGTCGCCGCGTTCGCCGGTGGGTCCGCGCCGACGGCGATCGATATTCGTGCCGCAGCGTCCCCGTGGTTGGGCGCGCGCCGCACCGACGGCGAACTCCCCACACCGGACGGGCTGGGACGTTTCGCCGAATTCGAGCACGGCTACGTCTACTGGCATCCGACCACCGATGCCCACGCGATCCCGACGGCGGTCATGTCCAAATATGCCGAGCTGGGGTGGGAGGCAGGCCCCTTGGGCTACCCGACCGCCGAGCACACCGAACTGCCCGATCCGCGCGGTTCCGGACCGGGGCTGTCGCAAACGTTTCAGGGTGGCACCGTCTACCGACGCGCCGGGCAACCCGCGTACTGGGTGCACGGTGCGATCGGTGCGCGTTGGGCAGCGGCCGGTTACGAGAACGGCGAACTGGGGTGGCCTACCTCCGACGAGACCGGCCACGACGACGGGGTCTATCAGGCGTTCGAATTCGGCCGGATCTACTGGGTGCCCGAACAGATCGTTGCACTGCGTAATTCCGGCGAGCCCGACACCCCGTTGGCTCGGCCCGCGTGAGGGATCAGGCCAGCAAGATCGCGAAGGTGGTGGCACCCGCGCCCAATACCAGCGCGGCCACCACCAGGATCGCGATCAGCCGCGTCCGTGATGTCGGGCCGGTGTAGGTTTCCTCGGCGTTCAGCATGTCGTTGATGTCGATGGCGGCGAACTCACGGGTCGATTCGAGAGGGCCGGGCTGCTCGGTCATGTGCGTGACGCTAGTCCAGGTCGCTTCTCACCGCCGCCGATACCCCACTCATGTCTGCGGTATCGGGGTGCGGGTGGTGGCGAGGAGTTCGTCGAGCTGAGCTTCGGCGCGTTCGGCTCGGGCCAGGGTTTGCTTGCGAGCGTCGTCGAGCGCGGCCCATCGTTCGGCGGCTTCGGCGCGAACCTGTTCCAGCGCGGCCGCGGATTCGTCGCGGCGCTGCTGGGTGTCGATGGTGGTGGTGCGGCGCAGTTCGGCAAGTTCGGTGCGGGTGCGGTCGAGTTCGCCGCGTGCGGTGTCGAGTTCGGTGCGGGCCCGCCGCCACTCCTCGCGCGCTTCGGCGGCGGCCTCTACTCGCTCGGCGGTGGCTTGCTCGGCGCGTTCGGTGGCTCGGTCGGCGTCGGCGGCGCGCTGGATGGCGAGGTCACGTTCGGCGTTCGCGGCGGCGATGCGAGCGTCGGCGTCTCGGCGTTGGTGGGCAATCTCGGTGTCGGCGCGCTGTTCGGCGCGGGCCACGGTGTCGTCGGCTTCCTGTTTGGCTTTGTCGATGTCGTCGGCCGCTTGTCGTTGTGCCGCACGGACTTGCGCCTCGGCATCGCTGCGCGCCGCGAACACGTCCTCGGCGGCCTGCCTGGTGAGCGCGTCGACCGAGGCGACGACTTCGTCCCTGGCCGCGAGCGCCTCACCCACCGCCTGCTCAGCTTCTTCCGCGGCGGCCACCGCCTCTTCGGCCACTGATTCCGCCAGCGCGCGTTGCTCCTCGGCTTCGCGGCGCGCTTGTTCGGCCGCCACCGTCGCCATCTCGGCCTCGGCGATCCGGCGGGCAGCGTCGGCCTGCGCGGCCTGGACCTGCGCTTCGGCCACCGATGGATCCCCGATCGTCTGCAGCTCGGCCACTGCGGCGTTCAACGTGGTCCCCAATTGCTCGGCCAGTCCACGGAATTGGCCGAGCAGCTCATCGGCCCGCAACCGCGCCACGGTCACCGGACCCTGAGCCGTCACAGTGACGGTAGCGGCCGCACTCTCGGACTCCTGTTGCTGCCGTTGCCTTTCGCGCCAGGCTCGCCACCGGGTGTGGTCCGGGTGATCGCAGTACTCGGAGGGACGACCCGGGCCACCGGCGCGGGTGATGGGGCGGGCACAGCCCGGGTAGTTGCAGACGCTCGACACGGGAGAATCGTAGCGTTTGTTTCGTCATTTCTTTACGTAATACACGAAACGAATTCCGTGTCGCCCCTGGGAGAGTCGAATCGAGCCTTCTCGATCCTGACCGCCGATAAGTGAACATTATCGGCGGTCAGGATCTCCCTGCGCTCTCAATGACCTTGATCTTATTACGTTTACGTTTGGTCATTGCCAACGCAACGTTACTGCTACGGAACCGGTCGAAAACTGTGCTCGGTTCATTCCGTTGCGGGGAGCGGAATTTCACGCGACACGGCAGGCCGACCGTGCCGAATTCGTGGAGATGAGATCTCGCCCCCCTTGAACTTCAAATTTGAACGATGGTACAACTAGTACGTACGTTCAACTAGATCAGAGGGTGAGATGGACGCAGAACCTTCATCCCATGCGCAGTGGCGGCGTTGGGTGGGCCTGGCGGTATTGGCACTGCCGACCGTGCTGTTGGGTCTCGATGTCACGGTGCTCTACCTCGTCGTCCCGAGCCTGGCCGCCGACCTGCAGCCGAGCGCTACCGAGACGCTGTGGATCATGGATGCCTACGGATTCCTCATCGCGGGCTTTTTGCTCACGATGGGAACGCTGGGCGACCGGATCGGGCGCCGGCGCCTGCTGATGATCGGCATGGTGGCATTCGGTGCGGCCTCGGTGCTCGCGGCGTTCTCCCCCAGTGCTGGCTGGCTGATCGCGGCGCGGGCACTGCTCGGCGTGGCCGGCGCGACGTTGATGCCATCGACGTTGTCCCTGATCAGCGTCCTGTTCACCGACGCCAGGCAGCGGGCGTTGGCGATCGGTGTGTGGGCCACGATGTTCGCACTGGGAATGGCGGCGGGACCGGTCGTGGGCGGCGTCCTGGTTTCCCACTTCTGGTGGGGTGCGGCCTTTCTGATCGCGGTCCCCGTCAGCGTCGCGGTGCTGGTCGCGGCGCCGGCGCTGCTGCCGGAGTATCGCAGCGATGCCACACGGCTCGACCTGCGCAGCGTCGCTCTCTCGCTGACGGCGATGCTGCCGATCGTCTATGCGATCAAGCACGTCGCCGCACACGGCGTCGATGCCCAGGCCCTGGCCGCGGTTCTGCTCGGTGGTGGTTCGACGGTCGCCTTCCTCCGTCGCCAATGGCGTTTGCGGGAGCCGCTGTTGGACATCAGGCTCTTCAGTAGCCCGGCCTTCTCCGTCGCGTTGGCCGTTTTGCTGATCGGCCTGGTCGGCTTCGGCGGAGTGATGTACCTGGTCACTCAATACCTGCAACTCGTCGCGGGCCTTTCGCCACTGAGTGCTGGGCTGTGGATGGGGCCACCGGCGCTGGCCATGCTGATCGGCGGGATCGGTGCCCCCGTGATCGCCGGTCGTTATTCCCCGGGCATCGTCATGGCCTGCACGTTGGCCCTGTCACTGATCGGGTATGTCCTGCTCGCCTTCGCCGGGACCGATAGCAAGGTGGATGTGGTCGTCGGCTTCGCGTTCGTCTATCTCGGCCTGGGTGTCATCGCCGCACTCGGCACCGACATCGTCGTGAGCGCGGCACCATCGGAGCGAGCGGGGTCAGCCGCGGCGTTGTCGGAGACCGTCCAGGAGTTGGGGATCGCGGCAGGGGTGGCGCTGCTGGGAAGTCTCACGACGGCGATCTATCGGGCCGCGGTCGAGACCCCAGCCGGGATGCCCCGATCCGTAGCCGAGTCCTACAGCGACAGCCTCTCCGGCGCGGTGTCGGTGACCGACGAGCTGCCGGTCGCCGCACTGGACCACGCGCAGGACGCGTTCACCAGCGGACTCGGGACTGCCGCGATCGCCGCGGGTATCGCCGTGGCGGGCGCGGCGATCGCGTGCTTCACGATGTTGCGCCACATCCGCCCGATCGGTGCCGCCACCCCTGCGGCGCAGACGATAGCCTCGACGTGCGGCAGCGGGCAGAACCGGCGAGAGGGACATGGTGGTTGACCACGACACGATCGATGGCCGCACACAACGCGGCCATCGCCGCCGAGCCCAGATCATCGAGGCAACACTGGTGATCGTGCACCGCGACGGCGCCGCCGGGGTGACCCACCGAACTGTCGCCAAAGAGGCCGACATCACCACTAGCCTGACCCTCTACTATTTCGCCACCTTGGACGAGCTGCTGGTGGCAGCCCTGACCAGCGTCACCGACGCCTACACCCAGCGCATTCGCGAGCTCATCGACACCGCCGACGACCCACTGGACGGCCTCGCCCGGCTCGTCGCCGAATCGGCAGGCCCCGGCCGTGAGCGCGCACTCGCCGAACGCGAACTCTCGACCCTGGCCGCCCGCCGACCCGCGCTACGCCCCGCCGCGCGAAGCTGGCGTGAGGGCGTCGCGGAACTCGCCCGAACACAGACCGACGATCCCGACGCGGTCGAAGCCTTCGTCGCTTTGTGCGACGGACTGTGTACGGCCATTCTTCTCGACGACCACGAAGCCGACCCAGACCATATCCGCGAAGTCCTGCGCGGTGCGCTGCTGCGCTCCAGCCCCTAGGTCGGACGGCACGCCGCGCATCAGAGGGCGAGCATGGCGGCAGCGATCTGGTCGGCTGCGGTGTGGCGCAGGGCGGTGCCCATGTCGTCGAGGAGGAGCAGTCGCGCCGCGGGGATCTCGGCGGCGAGGGCTTCGCCGTTGCCGACGGGGAAGAACGGGTCGGCGCGGCCGTGCACCACGAGCGTGGGCACGTCGAGTTCACCGAGCCGCTCCCGCCATCGCGGGGTGCAGTCGATCCGGGAGAACACCATCCCGAGCTGGTTCGCCTGGTGGACGGCAGGATCGGGTGACGGCGTCCGGTCCCAGATTCGGGCTGCCGTCGACCGCGCCTGCTCCGGATCGTTTCCCAATAGCTCGGCGCCCTCGGCGGCGAACGCCGCGACCGCGTCTCGGTCGGTCCAGTCCGGCTTCGGGCGGGAGAAGAGCTGGCGCATGATCGCGCCCTCGTGGTCCGGCAGGTCCTCGTCGACCCGGCCGGGCGCCACCGACCGGGTGCTGACCAGCGTCAGTGCGGAGGATACGTCCGGGTGGTCCAGCGCGGCGACCTGAGCGATCATCCCACCGACACCGACCCCACCGAGATGGGCGGTCCCGGCTCCGAGCGCCTCGACCAGCGCGGCCGCGTCGGCGGCGAGATCCCGCAAGTCATACGCAGGGTGCTCCGGGTCGACAAGCGTCGACGCACCGGAGTCACGCAGGTCGTAGCGCACCACACGCCGTCCGCCCGACGCGAGTCGTTCACACAGCGCGTCGGGCCAGGACAGCATCGTTGTGCCGCCGACCAGCAGCACCAGCGGGTCGTCCTCGCGGCCGAAGCTTTCGATGCCGAGATCCACCCCGTTCGCCCGTACCGCGGTCATATCGAATCGAACCGGTCGCGTCATGCCTGGACTCCTGTCTGTCGGTACACCCAGTGGTAACGACGACGGATTCACCCGAAAGTCATCGGTGCGGGGGAAATCGTATGCAGCGTCCTGCGATTGGGGGCAGTTTCCGCTTGCCGACCAGCCGGATACGGTTTGACGGAGTACGTAATACTGTAACGCATGATGCTTCGCCCCGACGGCACGACGACCACTGATGAGTCCGCGATCGGCCTGGCCGCGTCCATCCGCGCTCGCGAGGTGACCGTCCGTGCGGTGATCGATGCCCACATTGCCGTGCTGGAATGCTTCGCCCCTGCCACCAACGCCGTGGTCGTCGACTGCTACGACACCGCGCGACAGCAGGCCGACGCCGCCGACGCCCATCTCGCGACCGGACCGGCGAGCCTGCCACCGCTGTTCGGCGTACCGATCACCGTCAAGGAATCCCTGGCTGTCGCCGGTCTGCCGAACACGGCGGGTGTGGTGGCACGCAAGCATCTGCGTCCTGCCGCCAATGCCACTGTGGTGCAACGAGTCCTGGATGCCGGCGCGATCGTGCTCGGTCTGACGAACACGTCCGAGGGGTGCATGTGGATCGAGTCGACCAACCGGGTCTACGGGCGAACCAACAATGTGCACGACCGGACACGCACCGCGGGCGGGTCCTCGGGTGGTGAGGGTGCCGCAGTGGGCAGCGGCGGATCCCCGCTCGGGTTGGCCACCGACACCCTCGGCTCGATCCGCATCCCCGCCTTCTGCAACGGCGTCTTCGGCCACCGCCCCTCGACCGGTCTGCTCCCGACCACCGGCGCCTGGCCACCGCCCTTCGGGGTCGCCGCGTTGTGCTCCAACGGGGTCATCGCCCGCCATGCAACCGATCTCATGCCGCTGCTGCAGATCATGGCAGGCCCCGACGGGACCGATCCACTGATACAGCACGTCACCCTCGGCGATCCGGCGACCACCTCACTACGCGGTGTTCGCGTGGTGCTGCTCGACAAGACGTTCGCCCCCGGCGTCGGCCGCGAAGTGCTGGCAGCACGTGACCGTGCCGCGGCCGCGCTCGCCGATGTCGGCGCCGAGATCACCCGTGTACCGATGCCCGCTCTGCGGATGATCGGGCTCTTCGCCTCGATCGTGCTGGCCGAGGAAACCGGCATCAGCTTCGCCGAGATCATGCGCAACGAAGGCGCCGACATCCTCGCGCTGGGGCAGCTCACCGCCGCGGGCGGGGACCACACACTCGCCACCCGGCTCCTCGCGCTCGGCGAACTGATCGCCGCACGAGTACCAGGCCCGATGGCCCGGCGCATCACCGCTGCCGCGCACAACGCTGCCGCCGAGATCACCGCAACCATCGGCGACGGACTGCTCCTGCACCCCACCCTGACCACGGTCGCACCCCGTCACGGTCGCACCACCGGGCGCCTCTGGCGTACGAACACGGTCGCGCCGTTCAGCCTCGCGGGACTACCGGTTACCCAGGTTCCCCTCGGTCGCGGCTCCCACGGTCTGCCGCTGGGAGTTCAGGTGGTCGCGGGCCCGAACCGCGACCACCTCTCGATCGCCGCGGCTCTCACCCTCGAGAAAGCGTTCGGCGGCTGGGTCAGACCACGCCACTGACGAGGCCGTTACCTCGAGTGTCAGTGCGTGGCGGCCTCTTCGATGACGGCGGCGACAGCAGCGGGCTGCGCGACCAGGGAGGCGTGGGAGGCGGGGATCTCGGTGGTGCGGGCGCCGATGCGGTCGGCCATGAAGCGTTGGGAAGACGGTGGGATCACCCGGTCGGCGCCCGAGACGAGGTACCAGCTGGGCGTGTGGGACCAGGAGGTCGGTCCGGAGGGTTCGATGTTCGCCGCTACGGCGATGGAGCGTTGGTGGGCGATCATGTCGGCGGCGGTCGCGTCGCTGACGTCCTGCGCGAACACCTCGTGGAACGACGCCGGGTCGACGTAGCCGTCGAGGTTCTTGCCCGCGATGCCCTGGCTGTCGTCGACGACGGCGAGCTGCAGGACCGGGGGCAGCAGTTGACTACCGGGGAAGCGGATCGGATCCAGCGCCAACTGGGCGGGCTCACCCTGCTGCGGGGCGAACGCGGCGATGTAGACCAGCGCGGTCACATCGGGGTCGTCGACGTTGGTGATCACCGCGCCACCGTAGGAATGTCCGACCAGCACGATCGGCCCGTCGATCGTGGCGAGGGTGCGTTCGATCGCGGCGGCATCGTTGGCGGGACCGCGCAGCGGATTGTCCGGGACCACCACGCGGTAACCGTCCGCGCGCAGGGCCTCGGCGACACCGTCCCAGCTGGTCGTGTCGGCGAACGCGCCGTGCACCAACACCACGGTGGGGGTGTCAGCGGCCAGAGCGGGTGCTGTGGCGCTGAGCGCGCCCGCACCCAGGCCGACCGCGACCGCGACCGCCATGTTCGATCGGAGCCTGCTCGTCATGACTTCGTCCTCTCATCATCAAAGATTTCGGCGAATGCCCACGCAACAGTATTGCCCTGCGCGGCAAATGATCAGCAGGCGCTGGCGGCGACGTCGCCTTTCGGGTACGAGTGGAGCTGCACGGAGGGGAAATCGCGGGGGAACGAAACAGTCCGTCGGCGACAGGCTCGCGGGTGGGTGAGCGTCGAGTGCGCTCCACCGAGGAGTGGCTGGACTATTTCCAGCAGAATGCGGCTAGGCAGCGACCGATTCCGTGGCAGACGAACGGCATCGGAGCCGATCCGGCGGAGCTGGCACAGATTCGCCGCTCACTGCAGGCCTGGCAACTCGGCGAAACATCGGACGGCGCTCACCTGGCCGCCTCCGCTGACCGCTACGCCACCTGGACCCAATACCGCCGGGCGGCCTCCGCCAAAATGCATCGCGGCTGGCAACGCATAGGCCTGCAGCGATACGTCTGGACCTGATCGGCGGGCACACGGCTGTGTCGATTTCCCGCCAGCGTCGGGTACTCGCACTTTCTACCGTCGGTCGATATGACTACAGATCCTGCCGTCGAGATCCCCGCCGACACCCGATTGCGGGGTTCGGTCGTGCTGCTCATGGCGCTCGCGGCCGCGCTCGGGACCTCCACCATCTACCCCCTGCAGCCCGCGATCGGGGACGTGGCCGATTCCTTGGGTTTACAGATCACGGTGGTCGGACTCGCCCTCGCGTGTGGACCGATCGGGTACATGGCAGGTCTGGGTCTGCTTGTGCCACTGGTCGATCGGTTCGCACCCGGGCGGGTGATCGGGACTCAATTCGCAGTGCTGGCGGTTGCCCTGGCGCTCAGTGCCGCAGTCGGTGGTAGGTGGCAGTTGGCGCTGATGACTGCGGTGATCGGAGCCTGTTCGACGGTGGGAGCGAGCCTCAGCTCGGTCGCGGGCAGGCTCGCTCCCCCGCGTCGACGCGCGAAAACACTCGGTGTCGTGACCGCCGGAATTTCGGTGGGGATCCTGGCGGGCCGGATCTTCGGTGGTTGGCTTGCCGACGAGATCGGCTGGCGTGGAACGCTTCTGACGTTTGCCGCCGCTTGCGCGCTCATCGCCGGATGTTGCCTGGTGATGTTGCCCGCTGGTCGGGGCGCAGGGCAGCGGGGCTACCTCGCGACTCTGCGTTCGCTTCCCGGCCTGCTCGTGCGCCACGCCATGCTGCGGATCGCGGCCATCGCGGGCGCATTGTGGTTCTTCGCGTTCTGCGCGACGTGGGCGGGTCTGGCCGTTGCGCTGTCGCAGCCACCCTTCTCGTACTCGTCGGAACGGATCGGCCTGTACGCATTGGCCGGTCTTTCGGGGATTCTGGCGACGCAGGTGGCCGGCGCGTGGACAGACCGAGTGGGCGCCCGGCGCGTGATCATGATCGGTCTGTCGATAGCGGCAGCGTCGTTGGTCGTCGCCGGGTTCGCGCTCACCGACCTCTTCGTGACGCTGGTCTGCCTGGCCCTCTTCGATGCCGGTCTCTTCGCCGCGCAGGTAGCGAATCAGAGCACCGTTCTCGCGATCGACCCCACGGCCCCCGCCCGCTTCAACAGTGCCTACATGCTGGTGTATTTCGTCGGCGGAAGCCTCGGCACTGCTTTCGGCGCGGCATCGGTCGGCTGGTTCGGCTGGCCGACCACGGCGGCGATCACCGCGGCGACCATCGGGGCAGCCGCCGCGATCATCTTTCGGTTCACCTCTCGAAGTCTATGACCGCTTCATTGCCCGCAGTATGCGGCTTGCGCGCAGAACCCGGACCGGTTCGCCACCGAATTGCGCGTATCCGTCCAGGTAGCTGTCGATGAGGTCTGTGGCGGGGTGGTCTTCGACGTCGGTGAAGCCGAGAGCGTGCAACTGTGCGGCGATGTCGTCGGGTGTGAAGTAGCTGAACAAGGGCTCGCCTACAGCGGCCAGGCGATCCGCGCGCGCCTTCAGGTGCGCGCGATCCTCGTCGGTACCTGCCGGTTGCAGGTAGTCGAAGATCACCTCGACCGGCTCGGCCTGACCAGCGATGTATTCGAGGGTCGACTGAGCGGCTCCCGAGGTCAGATAGAACACCACACCGAGCCACACGAACACGGCCGGCTCCGACCGGATGAAACCGGCTGACTCCAGTTCCGTTGCCAGCACCTGGGTTTCGAAGTCGACCGGTACGAAGGTCAACGTGTCGGGGCGATCGATGTCGGCCGCGACGAGACGTTGGCGCTTCCAGGCTTGGGTAGCAGGATGGTCGACTTCGAACACACGCAGCTCCGGGTGCGGGTTGCGGTAGGCGAAGGTGTCGAGGCCCGCGCCGAGCACCACGAGCTGTCCTACCCCGGCAGCGACTGCCGCCGCTACGCGGTCCTCCGCGAAGCGGGCGCGAGCAGCGAAGAACAGCCGTCGCGCCCGATCTCCTACCTCGACACCGCGACGATCATCTGTCGGCTCGGCCCATTCGGACAGTTCGTCCGCGGTGACGCCGAGCAGACGCGCCGCGATCGGGTCGGTGAGGATCAGTGGCCTGTCAGCGATTTGATGGTAGGCGCGAGCGTAGGCCGTCGTGAGCGCTGTCCGACTGGGTCCCTCGTTGTCCATGCTCACGAACCTACTCACGAAGGGGTGCTCGGAAGCCGCCGATCTTCTGCTCCAGCAATTCGGCTAGCCGCAGCGGGGTGCGGTCTTCGAACATCGGACCGACGAGCTGCACTCCCACCGGCAGCCCCTCGGGTGACAGGCCGGTAGGGATGGCGGTGGCCGGTAGGCCGGGCATGGTGGCCAGACCGGCCCAGGCGAGCTGGTCGAGGTAGGGGTATTCGACGCCGTCGATGTCGATTCGGCGTCCCAGCAGATCGGGATCGTGGTCGTGTGGGAATGCGGGAGTCGGGGTGATCGGGCACACCACGGCGTCGAACTCGGCGAAGAGTCGACGCCAGCCGTGGCGGTGGAGTTCGCGGCGGTTGTTCGCCTCGACCCAGTCGCGGTGGGTGAAGGCCATGCCGCGCAACCGCGTCGCACCGAGACTCTGATCGTGGGTGCTCAGTTCGGCGGCCTGGGTCCGAAGTTGTTCGTACGCTTCGACGGGAAGCCCTGCGGCCGAGCCCGAGAACAGCAACTGCATATAGATCGTCGCGGCCTCGGCCAGATCGGGCAGCAGCGCGCTGTGCCGTTCGACGCGGGCACCGCCGTCGGCGAGTGCGTCGGCTGCCCGATTCACCCCTGCCCGTACCGCGATCCCGGTCCCGATGAGTGGATGTTCGTCGAGGACAAGAACCCGGAAATCGTTGAGCCGCTCATGGCGCGAAGGCGGAAGTGCCAACTCGTAGGCCTTACCGAGCGTCAGTGGGTCCGGGCCGGCCATGACATCGAGGAGCAGTGTGAGGTCGCGGGCGGTGCGCGCCATCGGACCGACAACGGCGAGGTCGAGGTCGACCGGCAAAGCCTGCGCGGGCGGCGCGACCATTCCGCGATTCGCTGCCAGCCCGAGGGTCGGCTTGTGCGCGTAGATACCGCAGAAGTGCGCGGGGGTGCGCAGCGAACCGCCGATGTCGGAGCCGATGGACAGCGCACCGAATCCCGACGCCAGTGCCGCCGATGATCCGCCGGAAGATCCACCCGGCGTCCGGCGGTGATCCCACGGGTTGTTGGTGGTGCCGTAGATCTCGTTGAAGCTCTGCACATCTCGCAGCCCCAACGGCACATTGGTCTTACCGAGCATCACCGCCCCGGCGGCTGCCAGACGCGACACCTGTATCGCGTCCTCGGTTGGCACATAGTCCTTGTTCTGCGGCACGCCCCAGGTCGTGGGCAGCCCAGCCATGTTGTAGGACTCCTTGACTGTCACCGGAACACCGAGCAGCGGCCGATCCTCACCACCTGCACGCGCCTGATCGGCACGACGCGCGGCGACCCGAGCACGATCGAAGTCCCGCACACAGATCGCGTTGATCGTCTCGTCGTCACGCTCGATCCGGGCGATCGCCCCTTCGGTCAGTTCCACCGATGTCACCTCACCGGCACGCAAAGCGGTCACGAGTTCTTCGGCCGACGCGAAATTCCAATCCATGAATTCGACGCTAACCGCAGGTCACGGGAGCCATAAAACATCTGTTTGAACAACAGGGACAGATGTCTCAGCCGGCGATGAAGATACTGTTCAGACCAGCATGTCTTCGATGAGATCGGCGGCACGGATAGTCTCGCCTTCGGCCTTTGCTTCAGCGCGCAATTGCGCTGAGCGGCGGGCGACCTCGGGATCGCCGATCAGATCGTTCAGGACAGACAGAGGTCCGCGGGGTCGTGGTCGTAGGCCGCTTGCAGTTGCGGGAGGGCCAGCAGGGCAGTGTCGAGGAACAGGTTCATCGCTGCGACAGGGTCGTCGGGCCAGTTGTTGTCGGCCACCGGCAGCGTCGAGGTGCACGGGATCAGCTCGGCACCGGCTGCGGTGATCGGGTCCGCGACGGCCGGGTCGTTGGCGTAGGTGACGCGATGGCCACGAGCCACCAGCTCACGGATGATCGCGAGGCTCGGCAGGACATGACTGACGATAGGGATGCCGACCATCGCGATATGGGCTGGGCGAGAAGGTATTTCACTCATTTCAAGGATTCGGCGGCGGCTTCCAGGTCGTCGATGCTGCCCGACATGATCGTCGGCACGTGTGCGGTGATGTGCTCGGCGGGCCAGTCCCACCACGCCACTGCCAGCAGTCGGGCGATTTCGCCGTCGCTGTAACGGGTTTTGATGAGGCGGGCCGGATTTCCGCCGACGATGCCGTAGTCGGGGACATCGTGGGCCACGAGGGAGCCGGTGCTGATGATCGCGCCGTGCCCGATTCGCACGCCGGGCATCACCGTCACGCCGTTGCCGAACCAGACATCGTTGCCGACGACGGTGTCACCTCGGTCGGCCAGTCCGGTGAGCAGGTCGAAGTGGTTCGACCAGGAGCCGCCCATGATGGGAAAGGGAAAGGTCGACGGGCCGTCCATCCGGTGGTTGGCCCCGTTCATGATGAACCGCGTTCCGGTGCCCAGCGCGCAGAACTTCCCGATGATCAGTTTCTCCGGCCCGTAGTGGTAGAGGACGTTGCGAGTTTCGAACGAGGTCGGCTCATCGGGGTCGTCGTAGTAGGAGTACTCGCCGACCTCGATGAGCGGCGAGGTGATCAGCGGCTTCAGCAGCACGACTCGCGGTTGCTCTGGCATCGGGTGCAGCACGGTCGGGTCTGCGGGAACAGGCGTGGATTCGTGGGGCACAGCGAAACTCCTTCGGCGGGTGCGCTACCGGGCGCCGGTGGAGGTCGCACGCCCACCGTTTCCTAATACGACAACTGTCGCACTAAGCTACGTCGACAGCCCTACCTCGTCAAGCGATCGGATTGCCGACAATGAGATCCGAACCGGAGGCCTCCGAGCCCGCTCCCCCGGCCCGACCCCGCCCGGGTGGCAGAACCGCCCGCATCCGAACCCAGGTGCTCGACGCCGTCACCGCGGAGTTGGCCGAACACGGCTACGACGCGCTCAGCATCGACGCCGTCGCAGCCCGCGCGGGCGTGCACCGAGCCACGGTGTATCGCCGCTGGCAAGACGTCGGCGGTCTGCTCGCCGACCTCTTCGATGCGGCGAGTGACCAACAATGGAGCCCTCGCGACACCGGCTCGCTGCGCGGCGATCTCGCGGCGCTCAACCACGAGATCCAGGATTCCTTGATCGAGGAGCCGTCGCTCGCGGTCGCGCTGATCGCCGCGTCGTTCCGATCCGAGGAAGCCGCCGGAGCTCTGCGACGGTTATGGGATGACCGGTACGCGCAGTCGGAGATCATCGTCGAGCGCGCGATCCAGCGCGGCGAGCTTCCACCCGATGTCGACGCACACGCCCTACTGATCGCCGCGACCGCACCGGTCTACCACCAGTTGGTTCTCCTGCGCACTCAGCCCGACCCCCGCCTGCCCGGCCGCGCGGCCACCAGCGCCGCGCTCGCCGCCGACGCCGGCGCGTTCAATCGATGACACAAGCGCCCGCGCCGACGACAAAACAGCCGCCGACCAGGGGATGGTCGGCGGCTGTCGCGGTGTTCCGGAGCGCTGGTGGCCCATCATGTGCTGCCGGTCGGCCAGACGATCACTGCCGAGGACAGTGAACGTCACGCGCGAATAGCCTCGGGCGCAACCTTTTTGGCCTGCACTACACGAGAGTTCCGTGCCCGACGGTGACGTTCCCGTAGAGGTTGCGAGCGAATACCTGCACAGAATCTCCGCTCCCCTGCGAAGGGTCCACGGGTTCCATCCGGTTCTGCACGCTGCCGCACAGCGCGTTGGCCTCCAGCCGCGCCGCACTGCCCGGCCGGATCCCCACCTCGAGATCGCCCATCGAGGTCTCCAGTCGGAGCACCCCGCGCGCAGCCTCGTCGACGCGGATGTTGCCCTTGGCGGTCTTCGCGGTCACCGAACCGCCCGGGCGCTCGACCACGATGTCGCCGGCGGATACCTCGAGGTCGCACTGGTCGAATTCGCCGACACTCACCAGTCGACCCATGGCAATGGTCGCGTCGAGCACGGAACCGATCGGCACCTCGACAGTCACCGAGACCACGGGGTTGCCGCCGAACGGTGTGAAGGCCTTCCACTTCTTCGGCGACTCGACCGTCAGCTTGCCACCGGCGAATTCGACCTGAATCTGTTCGGCTGCACGCACATCCGCTTTGCTGGACGAGTCGGCCGGTCGAACCTCGACAACAGCGTCGGCCCGGTCGGCGGCGACCACGGTGACATCACCGCAGGCCACATCAACGGTGACGACGATCGGCTGCGGCGTCTGGAAAGTAGGCATCTGCACTCCTAGGTTGCGACGGCTATACGTAGATGTATACGTACACTGCGTGCTCTCACTATAAGTAGATGTATACGTATAGCGCAACCCTGAGTTTCCGGCGGAGCTACAAATGCCCCGATGGTCAGGTAGCGAGCCTGGTGATGTCGGGTGCGTAGACGGTCATCCAGTGCGGGCGCAGCCGGTAATAGACCACCTCGTTGTCCCAGTCGAAGGCGTCGTCGCCGTAGAAGTCCTGGAAGTACGCGAGCAGTTCTGGCCAGTCCGCGCAAGGCTCGCCACCCAGCGGGTTGAGGACCTCAACCGTGCCGTGCGTGAACACGCCCAAGTTCTCACCGCGCAGATGCGCGACGCTGGCGGCCGGTCGTGCTGCGAGGTGGCGCGCCTTCGCAGCGTTGCGCGCCGTACCGAAGTGCCACCGCCCGTGCAGGAAATGTCCGTCCACGGCGCTGATCCGCGGTTCGCCCTTCGCCGTCACCGTGGACAGAGCGAGCGTGCACATGCCCGTGAGGGTCTGGGCGAGCTGCTCTGCGGTCAGCGTGTTCTCACCATCGATGATCGAGCGAAGGTGTGAGGTAGCGCTGGACAGCGAGGCGACGAGAAGCGCCTGAAGTTCTGCGAGATCTTCTGAAGTTTCACGCAAGGAGGTCCCTTATCTCTCAGTGGTGTACCAACCGCCGAATCCCATCCTCGACCGATAACCTGACACCTCCTGTCAACTTTCCGCACCGATCGCCAGCCGACAGACGCTCGACTGCGCTCTACGCAGTTCCGTTCTTTCTCGTCTTCATCGCCATCGAAGCGATGAGCCTGCGCCACGGCGTGCGATCGTGTTTCCGGCCCGATGCCGAGCAAGTCGCGACGGAGACGACTCGAACTCACTTGATGGTGTGCAGGAAGAACTCCCGAATGTCTGCGGCGAGCAGGTCCGGCACCTCCATCGCGGCGAAGTGACCGCCGCGGTCGAATTCCGACCAGTGCCTGATGTCGTAGAGCTGCTCGGCCAGCGGGCGCACCGATTGGGTGATGTCGTGGGCGAACACCGCGACACCCAGGGGCACCGGACACGGCTCGCTCCCCCGCGAAGACTCCCGATGAAGTCGTGCCGAAGACGCCGCGGTGGCGGTGAGCCAGTACAGGGAGATGTCGGTGAGCATCCGGTCGTCGCTGATCGGCGAGCGCGGGTCGGTCCACTGTGCGAAGCGTTCGGCGATCCAGGCGAGTTGGCCGACGGGTGAGTCGGTGAGCGCGTAACCGATGGTCTGCGGGGTGGCGGCTTGCAGTGCTTGGAAGGGCGGGCGATTCGCCATGAGCTGTTTGACCTTGTCGAGTCGCGCTTCGTCGGCGTCGGAGAGCTCGACCTCCGGGTTCGGCCGGGTCGGCAGGTAATTGACGTGGACGCCGACAACGTTCTCGGGCGCCAGAGCACCCAGCGACTGGGAGATTCCCGAGCCGAAGTCGCCACCCTGCGCGCCGTAGCGCTCGTAGCCGAGCCGACGCATCAACTCGGCCCAGGCGCGCGCGACGCGGACGATATCCCAGCCGCGTTCATGGGTCGGACCTGAGAATCCGTAGCCCGGGATGGACGGGATCACCAGGTGGAAGTCGCGTGAGAGTGGTTCGACTACGTCGAGGAATTCGAGGAACGAGCCGGGCCAGCCGTGGGTGAGGATCAGCGCGAGCGCGTCCGGCTTCGGGCAGCGGACGTGGACGAAATGGATGTTCTGGCCGTCGATTTCAGTGGTGAAGTGCGCGAGTTCGTTGAGCTCCGCCTCGTGCGCTCGCCAGTCGTAGCCCGTGCGCCAGTATTCGGCGAGTTCCTTCAACCGCGCCAGGGGGAAGCCGTAGTCCCAGCCGGCGTCGGCGATTTCGTTGGGCCAGCGGGTGCGGGCGAGTCGGTTGTTGAGGTCGTCGATATCAGCCTGCGGGATGTCGACGCGGAACGGTTCGATCATGGTCTCGACTCCTTTGTCGGCCCAACGTTCGGGCGACTAACGTTTGTGTGACCAACGATATCGCGATCGTTGGTCAAACAAACGATTTGTTAGAGTTGTCACATGGAACACCCACCCGAGCCGACCCCCGCCAGGTGGGCAAACCTGCCCACCTGGCTACTCACCCAAACCGCCAACCACGCCCACCGCCTGGTCACCGAAGGTTTCGCCGCCGCCGACGCCCGCGGCTACCACTACCGCCTCCTGGCCAGCCTCGACGAATTCGGCCCCGCCAGCCAAGCCACCCTGGGCCGCCGCAGCGGCATCCACGTCAGCGACATGGTCGCCACCATCAACGAACTCGCCGACCACAACCTCGTCGAACGCACCCCCGACCCCACCGACCGCCGCCGCAACGTCATCTCCCTCACCACCCCGGGCAAACGCCAACTGCGTCGCCTGGAAAAACAACTCGCCCAAAGCCAAGAAGAACTCCTGGAACCGCTATCTCCCCCGGACCGAGAACACCTGACGGAGTTGCTGTCGAAACTGTTGGAGCACCACAACCGGAGAACGGGCGCCACCGACGAGTCGTCACACTGAATCGCTCGACCAGGCATCGAGATCGACACGCTCGGGCGACACTGCGCCACCTAAGTCGTCATCTCGCAGACCAGCATCTCGTGCGCACCCGCCTGGAACTCGTATTCGACCTCCACGATTCGGCCTCGGATACCAGAGTGCGACAGATCCGCGAGCAACTGATCGAGCTGCGGGTACCGGGCCGACGAACCGATGGGCGTCAAGGGAAAAAGTCGGACTTCGGTCGTGGCGACCCGTGCCAGTTCGATGATCGCCTGGTGATGGAAGGTGTAGTCCAAGTCGTCGGCGTAGCTGAAGAGCAGGTGTGAGCTCAGGGCGAGGTCGAAGGTGTTGTCGGCGAACGGGAGTGTGGGGAGACGGGCCGGGATGTAGCGCTCGGGGGACGTGCGGGTGTGGGTGGCGAAATGGTGGGCCGACTCGCGGCGGGCGCGGCGGTGTTCGTCGGGGTCGGCAAAGAATGTCCAGCGGTAGGCGTCGGCGTGCTCGCGGACGTATTCGTTACCGCGGCCTGCTTCGGCGACCGCGGTGGCGGCCACGCGTTCGACGCCGTTGTCGAAATAGGCTATGTCGCACATGGTCGTCCTCCTGTTTCCGGGACCGCCCACGGGGCCGGAACAGCTGTCTTCACGACAGATTCGGCCACCCTGGGGGCGGCCGAGCACAACTCGGTCAGCCGCTAGATCAGCGGCCACCACAGTTGCGCGAACATCAACACCCGGTGATTGAATCATGTCGACATGCTGTCGACTATGCGAAATTCGTCGCCGTAGCGGATCATATGGCGGTGAATCAAGATCTTCTGCGGTCTCGGGCGGCGGAATTCGCCGCCGAAAACGTGTGCGTGCCCGATGAAACCCGTCGCGAGCGAGCCATCTCGCACCTCGCGAACCGACCGACCCCGGCGGCTGCCTGACATGGAAACCACCGAACTCGCGGCCGATCTGGACGAGCGCCAGTTCGCGCGGTACGAATGCCCCTGCTGTCACAAGCCGATCGAGCGCACCTGGAACATGATCACCCGCGACGGGATTGCTTACGCGGCGTACTTCGCCAACAGCTACCACCACACGGGTCAGGCCCATGACACCTGGATCGACGTCATTCTGGGCACCTGGGATTCCGACACCGCCGACGATCACGTGACTTTCGGTTGCCGGGTCGGGCCGGTGCAGAACAATCCGAACCCTGCGGCAACCCTGGTCCAGGCATGCCTGGACGGATCCGCCGACGATGTCCACGGCGTGGTGCTCTCCCGCGCGGACGGTTTGGTCCACCCTCGCCTGCCCGAGTTCTGGAGTGTCGTCGACTATGTGCTGGACAACGACCCGACCGTCTCGGACCACCTGTACGGGTAGCCGAGGGGCCATCCACCACGGATGACCCCGTCACCTCAGCCGAGAGGGTTGTGCCCCAACAGAACTCGCCCGCTGAAGCGGGTCTGTTTGGCACGGGGCAGGGGGTGGAATTGGCAGCCGTGGATGTCGCGGTAGAGGCGTTCGAGGTCGCAGGCGCGGGAATACCCTGCGCCACCGGTGGTTTCGATTGCCAGTCGAACGGTGGTGATGAGAGCGTCGGACGCGACGGTCTTGCGGCTGAGGGTGCGGGCGGCGTAGGTGTCGGTATTGGGGAAGTTCAGGTTCTCGGAGTCGGTGAACATGGCGGTGATGAGGTCCTCGGCGGTGGTGTAGGCGTTGAGCATTTCGCCTGCCGACTGGATCGTGTGGGCGTCGGAACGGCCCGCCAGCAGGTGCGCGGTGAGGTCGACCGCCGCGTCCGCGACACCGAGATAGGCGGCCAGTACGAGCGGAAGGGCCGCGCCGATCACCACATTCAGCACCGGCGGCCACGGACCGGCGGGGCGGGTCATCGAGATGGCGGCGTCGGGCACGAAGACGTCGTCGAGGACGACCGTGTGTGAGCCACTCGCACGCAGACCGAACGAATCCCAGGTCTTGTCGATGCTCACCCCCGCGGCCGACAACGGGACCGCGAAATGCAGCACCTCGTCGTCGAAGCGAACGCTGGTGACGAGCACGTCCCCCACCTCACACCCACTCGCGGGCGCCTTGCGCGCACTCACCCGATACCCACCGTCGACGCGCACAGCCTGCCCGTTGGATTCGACCCAATCCGAGGCCCCGGTGCTGACCAGGATCGCCCCGCCCGCCACCTTCGCGAACACCGCCGAAGCGTCCACCCCATGGTTGTGCCGCCACACCTGCGCGGCCACCAGGTGCGAATGCATCGCGAACGCGACAGCTGTCGACGGATCGTGGCTGCCGAGTTCGCGCAGGATCTGCCCCATCTCCCGATGGGAGGCGCCCCCGCCGCCGAACTCGACCGGCACGAGCGCCGCCGACAGACCGCTCGACCGCAACCGGTCGAACGCGGCGACAGAGATCTCGCCGGTGCGGTCCCGTTCGGGGACCTCGAGACGCAAGGTTTCACCGATCTCGCGGGCCAGTGCGACCCGGTCGGTGCTGGACGTGGTGTCAGAAATTGTGGAAGTCATGTTTCGAAGGTAGGAAGCGCCGCGATAACCAGATAGTCCAGAAAGTGGACTCTCCCGGTCCTGAAAATGGACCCCGTCGGTGAGGTGACCATGACAACCACGACAGCAGGCTACGGCCAGTACTGCCCGATCTCGCGCGCGCTCGACGTGCTCGGCGAACGTTGGTCGTTGCTCATCCTGCGCGACCTGTTCGTCGGCACCACCCGCTTCAACGACCTCGCTCGCGGCCTACCCGGCCTCTCCCGCAGCCTGCTCGCCAAACGCCTGCGCCAGTTCGAACGCGCCGGACTGATCGAGAAGATCGGCACCGAACACCTGCTCACCGAAGCGGGCAGCCAACTCGAGCCGATCCTGTTCGGCCTCGGCGAATGGGGTGCGCGCTGGACCTTCGGCGCACCACAGGACGAAGAGCTCGACGCGGCGCTGCTGGTGTGGTGGATGCACACCAGGCTCGACACCTCCATGCTGCCCGGACGGCGCCAGGTGCTGCACGTCCGGTTCACCGACGACATCCGCCGTTTCTGGATCGTGGTCGAAGCCGCCGTCGCCTCGGTGTGCGAAACAGACCCCGGCTATCCCGTCGACGTCACCATCAACGCCGACGTCGCGGGCCTGTACGAGGTGTGGTTGGGACGCATGCCGCTCGCCCACGCGCAGCACACCGGACGGATCAGGTTCACCGGCCCACCCGCACTCACCCGCCGGATGCCTGCCGTCTTGCAGTTGAGCCCGGTCGCCGGATATGTCGCCGCGACGGCTCAACCCGATCCGGCAGCGCTCGCGTCGTGATCGGGACCGGTGCGCGCGGCAATCCGCATCGCCCAGCGGTACAGCTGTTCGGGATCTCCGAGCGTCGCACGTGCTGCGGGCCGAACCAGGACGCCGTTGGCCGCGGACAACAGGTCGTACAGGCCCAGATGCACCCACTCCCACAACATGCTGTCGAAGTTGTACGACATCATGGCCCGCTCGACGCGCCCCCGGATGTCGGCGACCTCCGGCGACGCGATCCCCGCCCGATGCAGGCGCGCCTCGGTAGCGCGCTGATCCTCGTCGTCGAACGACGTGTCGAGGAACGGCTCCAGCAGATCAGCCCAGATATCGCCACGACGACGCACGGCAATCTCGGTGCGCCGACAGAACTCGGCGAGGGCCGGCGCATCGGACGCGAGCACGAACAGCGTCTCCCCCGAAACCGTGCGAAGTTCCGGCGGAAAAGCGCGCGGATCGGCGTCGGCGATCTCCGAAACCGCTAGCACGCCATCGGGATACACCGATGCGCCCGCGAAAGGATAGTCGACGAACTGAATCTCTGTGTCGGCGATGACCACCCGCATCGCCCCATGATGGCGGCCCGAACGCACCTGGACCGGCCGTCATGAACTAAATCGAACAAAACGTGTCAGTAATCACTACTTTGCCCGCGATGTTGGCAACGGCCGTAATCAAAACGTTAGGGTTCATTCATGGTACGTACCGGAGCAGCAACCTCAGAGCCGTACGAACCGAGTGTTCCTCTGCCCCAACAGCATCCGGCACGACTCGAGCTCGTCAGCCAAGCGCCCGCCACCACCGGCGCACCGACCGAGGAGGTCGACGAGCACTTCCCGCGCCTCGGCGACACCAGTTTCCTCACCGGCGCGGCCCGGCACCGGCTCGCTGCCTACATCCACACCCAGCTCGCCGAGCTCGAAGAAATGCCGTGACGTCACACCGATGACTCCGCGTCCCTGCGTCATCACGCCCGCGCACGATTAGGCTGCAACGCCAGGAGTCATCAGAGGCGATTCACGCGAGGAGTGGCGAGGTTTGAGCGACGCATCGGTCGTGCTTCCCGAACAGGTCCGCACCGAACTACGCCGCGGAGTGCGCAGCGTCCTGGTCGACACCGCGGCCCTACGCCTGGTCCGCGAACGCTTCGACGACAATCAAGCAGGCGCGCTGCGCCGCTACCTCGAAGCGTCCCAATCGGCGAACACCCTGCGCGCCTATCGAACAGACTGGATCGCCTGGGCAGGCTGGTGCGCGATCGAACAGCGCCAGGCGCTGCCCGCGGACCCACTCGACGTCGCCGTCTACCTGGCCGCCTCCGCCGACGCCCGACGAGAAAACGGCACGTGGGCCTTCAGCCCGGCCACCCTCGATCGCAAATCCGCCGCCGTCGCCGCAGTCCACGCCGCCAACGGGCTCCCCTCACCGACCCGTTCCGACGTCGTCCGGCTCACCCTGCGCGGCATCCGTCGCACCCGTCGCACCCCACCGACCCGCAAACGGCCGGTCCTGCTGCACACCCTCGACCAACTTCTCGCCGAACTCCCCGCACCCGACTGGCCCACCGAACCCGCGCGCCGCCGCGACGCGCTGGCACTGCTGGTCGGTTTCGCCGGCGCTCTGCGGCGCAGCGAACTCGCGGGCCTGCGCATCAGCGACGTGCACGTGCGCACCGACCACACCACCGGCGAACCGCTGCTCGTCGTGCACCTGCCGACAACGAAGACCGACCCGACCGGCGTCGCCGAACAACGCATCGCCCTACCTCGCGGCAAACACCCACGCACCTGCCCGATCTGCGCCTTCGCCGACTGGGTTCGACTTCTGGAAGTCCACGCCGACACCGGCGACGCGGGCGCGCGAACCTGGACGACGAACAACCTCGCGGCCGCCACCACGATCCACCGCTGCCACGGCTTCACCGGAACCCGACTCAGCACCGACGAAGACCGTCCGCTGTTCCCCACGATCAACCGACACGGCTCGATCAGCGACACCGCCCTGTCCGGCCGGGCCGTCGCCGAACTCGTCAAGCGCTACGCGGCCCGCGCGGGCCTGGACCCCGACCTGTTCTCCGGGCACTCACTGCGCGCCGGCTTCGCCACCCAAGCCGCGCTCGGCGGAGCCAGCGACCGCGAGATCATGCGCCAGGGCCGCTGGTCCAACCCCCGCACCGTCCACGGCTACATCCGCACCGCGAACCCACTCGAAGACAACGCCGTCACCAAACTCGGCCTCTGAACCCGAGTGACTGCCGGCAAGCGATCCGGCTCCGCAGTTCTCGTATCAATTGACGGTCAACGCCTCATACGCTTTCGCGGCCATATACTCCCGGCCCAGTCGAGTCGGATGGAAGAACGTGCCTCCCTCTCCGGGTTCGAGTCCGACCAACGACACATAGCGTTGCCCCACAGGGGCGCAGATCGAATGATCGCCCTCGGAGGCCGGATCGACAAAGGTGAAACCCGCTCGGTCAGCGGCCGCCGCGACTGTGTCGTTGAGTGCTTTCTGCGCGCGGATGTTGAATGCGATGGCCGTCGGGCCCGCGATCGCATCGATGAAGCAGCCGGTGGGGTCCTCGGGCAGGATATTCAGATAGCCGAGCACGGCAATCTCGGCGTTGGGGGCGTGTTGTCTGATCGCGGCGTACGCGGCGTCCAGTCGCGCCGGAAGTCTCGTGAGCGCGTCTGCGGCCTGGTCTCGTAAGGCCTGCGTGCAGGTGGCGGCGACGAAACAGTTGCTGATCACCGAGACGAACAGGTTCTCGTCGTTGCCGCCGATGGAGACCGCGACGAACTCGGTGGCGGCGGATAACCCGTCCACCTGCGGGCCCATCGGTGATACCTGCGTGATGTCGGCGGTGACAGCGCCGCCGCAGCCCCAATCGCCGAAGCTGGTCTGCGGCATCTTCGCGGAGATGAGTCGCGCGACGCTGTCGGTGGCCTGAATACACGGTCCTATGAGCGAGCCCGCGAAGGAGCCGCTGTCGATATAGGAGTCGCCGATCGCGACGAATTCGGCACCAGTTCGGTGAGAAGGGTCCGCCGGTGCGGCGGACGACAGCGCCGCCGGGGACAACAGCAGTCCCGCTGTGGCAAGGAGTAGTACACGGTGTGCAACGTTGCGCATCGTTCGGATCACCTCTATGTCGAATCGGTTGGGCGACGAAGAATCTGGCGATGGTGTCTACGGATTCCGCGATCAGGGTGCGACAAATAGCCGTTGCCTGATTGCAGCGGCTATTCGATCTAATACGTCTTAGATGAGAGGAGGCTAACAGTTAGTGAGAACCTTCGAAGGAAGAATCGAGCACGAAACAGCCACGACCGGCCACCGACTGGGCGGTCGCGGCGCCTCAGCGAGGGTTAGGACGACCCGCGGTGAACCAACGTCAGCGCATCCGTCGCGACCGCGCGCGCCTGGGCCGGGCCGCCTTGCGCCAGATCGACGATAGCGCCGGCCAGACTCCCGGCGGGAACCGTCAGATCGATGCCGATACTGGTCAACGTGGGCACCGTCAGCGTGCCGATCGTCTCGCTGTCGACCCCGATGATCGCCAGATCGCCGGGAACATCGAGGCCACGCAACCGGCACGCACCCATGACCGCCACTGCCACAACGTCGTTGAACGTCGCCACAGCCGTCACCGGCGGCTCGCTCTCAACCCAACGCGTCAACGCGTCGGCGGCCCCGTCCAGCGAATAATCCATGCTCGCCACCACCGGCTCCGCGAGCCCGAGTAGTCGGCATTGTTCGCGAGCGCCTTCCAGCCGAGGCAGACAGAACGGCTGATCCTGTGGCTCTTCGACCGCGGCGAACCCGATCACCCGATGCCCACGATCGGCCAAGTGCCGCACCTGCATTCGCCCGATCTCGCGCTGATCGAGTCCGGCGACCGAGGCATCCTCGGACCCCGAAACGCCGTCGATGACCGGCACCCCCGACTTCACCAACGCCTGCTTGTCGGCCTCGGGAAGAACAGTCGCCGAAACGACGATGGCCGGGTCCAGATGTTGACACACGGCACTCACCCCACCTGCCAGCCCGGTCAACTCGAGGAACACGCACGTGAAGCCCTGCGCCTGCAAAGCGGTCGTTACCTCGCGTTTGAACCGCGCGAACGGCTCCGACACCGGAGCATCCGCCAAGAGGAACACCACTACTTGGCTGCGGCCGCTGCGCAATGCCCGAGCGACCGCCGACGGCGCATAGCCGAGCCGCTGTGCGGTATCGAGGACCAGTCGCCGCGTGGTCTCCGAAATCCCGAACTCGTTCTTGCCGTTCATCACGAAACTCACCGTCGTCTGTGAGACTCCGGCTTCGCGAGCGACATCCAGACTGGTGATCCGCGCCAACGCTCCTCCTGGCCGCCCAAGGTATCAGCCAGCGATCGCTGAGGGTCAGACGATCCGGTCGAGTCGGAAGATGCGGAACTCACGACCACCCGAGAGCTGGAATTCCATCTCGTAGCCCGGCCAGAACTCGACGGCCTGGTCCCACACGCGTTTGCGCTCGACATCGGTGATCTCGGTGACGGTCACCGGGAACGCAGAGCTGCCACCGAAACGGGCCGATGCCGTACGGGCCGCGCGCAGGTTCGCCGACCACGCCGGATGCTCGGGCTTGCCCCAGTTCGAGCCGACCAGATAGAAGCCGTCACCGTCGGGCACGCATAGCAGCGAGGTGGTGCGCGGCTGCCCTGATTTGCGCCCGACCACCGTGATCTCGATCGATGGGAGTCCGACCAGGTCGAGTACACCCCACCGACCGCCACTGAGCCTGCGCAACAACCGCTCGGTCGGCAGGACTACACCGGCGCCACGCATCACCCAGGGCTGTGTCGCGAACACGCGCGCAAAGCCCGGCAAGGGATTGAAAACCATCCACGAATCCTGGCTCGAGCGAACCGAGTTCGCCCACTCACGATGCTGCGCTGAGAGGCAACTCACTCGAAGTGCTGGACGACCGATCACCGCGAGCGGACCATAAAGGCATGGACGACGCCCGAAACGAAGCGCGGCGGACCGCGGCCGAAGCGGAAATCGGCAAACACGGCCGATTGGTGCGCGGCCCCCGCGACGGCAAGCTGCTCAGTGCGGGCATGGCGCCGTTCTTCCGCATCCGCACCCCACGCGGGTACGGCATCCTCACCACCACGGGGCGCAAAACCGGGCTACCGCGCCCGAAGTGTGTCCGGGTCTTTCGCGACGGCGACCGGGCGTATCTGGTGCAGTTGATGCCGCCGCACGTGACGATTCAGCAGCCCGACGCGGTCAATGCCTGGCTCCGCAATGTCCGTGCCGACCCCCGCGTCACCCTGAAGCTGCCTGACGGCACCCACAGCGGAACCGCCAGGGAGATCGCTGACGCGGACGAACTCGCCACCGCACGTGCCCTGCTGTGCGACACCGTGGTGCCGGTGGACTTCGGCGAATGTGCCGTCCACCTGCGCGGTATGCCCTCACGGGCGAAGATCCGCAACCTGCACGCGTACTGGTTCGACACCGGTCGCGCAGTTGCCATCGATTTGGCGACCTGACGCAACCCCTCTCCTGTCTTTGCTGGCGAGTCGTTGTTTAGCTAGAACATGTCGTGAATTGAGGCGGCCGGATTCATGCTGAGGTGAAACACATGAGTAGATGCGCATATCTACGTAACTTCATGTTAATTCTGATATTGACAGGCTCCAAAACCCGCCGTTCCGCCCCACTTCCCCCGCACAACTACCTCGATGTCGCACACTGAACTCCCCTCCCCTCCTCTGAGACGCCAGGAGTGCCATGCCCTCCCCCACTGGTCGCCGAATCCTCGCCGCGGTCGCTGTGGCCGCCGCGGCCTTGCTCACGACCAGCAACTCCCCCACCCTGGCTCGACCACCAGCGCCGGCCCAGCTGGCACCACTCGGGCCCGAATTCCTTTGGGGAGTGGCGGCTTCCGGGTTCCAGGCCGAAGGTGATGCGCCGGACAGTAATTGGCGCCGATATGTCGAATCCGGCAGCACCGACGATCCCTATCTGAACTCGGTCGACTTCCGGAATCGCTACCGCTCCGATATCGCGCTCGCCGCGAAACTCGGTGTGCGCGTGTACCGCATCGGCATCGAGTGGGCTCGGGTCCAACCGCGACCCGGCGTCTGGGACGACGCGGCACTCGCGTTCTACGACGACGTCGTCAGCGCGATCACCGAGGCGGGGATGCGGCCGATGCTGACGCTCGATCACTGGGTGTACCCCGGCTGGGCGGCCGACCGCGGCGGCTGGCGCGATCCGGAGATCGTCACCAACTGGCTGTCCAACGCGCGCGTGGTCGTCGACCGGTTCGCCGACGCGGATCCGCTGTGGGTGACGTTCAACGAGCCGACGTTCTATCTGGTCAACGATCTGCGCCACGGCGGCATCGGCGCCGCCGACGTTCTCACCATGGGTGAACGAATCGCCCAGGCGCACAACAGCATCTACGACTACATCCATGCCGTACATCCCGGCGCCCAGGTAACCAGCAATGTCGCCTACATCCCCACTGTCGACGATGCGGTCAGCGGACCACTGCTCGACCGGATCTCGGCGCGCCTGGACTACATCGGTATCGACTACTACTACGGCTTCTCCCCCACCCAGCTACAGATCCCCGATCCGGACCGCCTCTGGACGTTGCCGCTGCAACCCGAAGGCATCTACTACGCGCTCGACCACTACGCGCGGAAGTTCCCCGGCCGCCCGCTCTACATCGTCGAGAACGGCATCCCCACCGAGAACGGACTCCCCCGCGCCGACGGCTACACCCGAGCGGATTCGCTGCGTGACACCGTCTACTGGCTCCAGCGCGCCGTCGCCGACGGCATCCCGCTGATGGGCTACAACTACTGGAGCCTCACCGACAACTACGAATGGGGCTCCTACACACCACGTTTCGGCCTCTACACGGTCGACGTACTCACCGACCCGACCCTGACCCGCACGCCCACCGACGCGGTCGCCGCCTACCGCGCGATCACCGCGGCGGGCGGCGTCGCCCCCGACTACCGGCCGACGCGCCCCGTCGCCGCGTGCTCGCTCGTCGACGGGCTCGCCAGTTGCACCGATCCGGTGTCGGTCCCCCGGTAGAGGTTTGAACCACCGATGCTTGCTCTACACTCGGGCGGGTGTCGAGCACAGCGTCACACCCCGCCGGTGCCGTGAGCGGCAGGCAAGCCCGATGGCAGCCGCACAACGACAGCCGCCGGGAGCGGATCGTGCTGGCCGCGGTCGAGCTGATCGAACAGGCGCCCGCCGGCGTCGAGGTGCCGATCATCCAGATCGCCGAGCACGCGGGGCTCGCGAAATCTGTGCTCTACCGGCAATTCGCCGGCCGCGACGAGCTCGATCGCCGAATCAGGAGCGAGATCGCCGACCGGTTCGTCGCCGACATCGAGGATGCCCTCGACATCGCCGAGGGATCCATCCACGAAATCCTGGTTCGCACGATCGGCGGCGTCGTCGATTGGATCCAGGACCATCCCCGGCTACACGAGTTCCTGCGGACAGGCCCGTCGGAGGCCGATCCCGATATCGACGCGATGAGCGCGCTGATCGACACCATCGCGGGTTCGACCAGGGCGCTCGTCACCGGCCTGGCCGGTGTTGTCGGCGTGACCGACGAGGCCTCGGCCGACACGATGACTTTCGCCATCGTCTCGATGACCGAGGCCACCGTCACCCGCTGGGCCAACGACCCCGATCCCGCGCTCACCAGGGATCAGCTGATCGAGGAAGTCGCCTCCTACGCCTGGCACGTGGTCGACGGCGTCGCCCGCCGCCACGGCCTGAACCTCGACCCCGACCAGCAACTCACCGAGATCATCACCCAGCTGGTCGCCGGCGGCTGATCGCCGGCGACGTCAGCTCAGGCGACGCGCCGAGCGCTGCGTTCGGGCTCGCTGCGGTAGCGCGACACGGGCCCGTCGATGCCGAACTTGCGCCACAGCCACTTGGCGGACGGGTTCATCAGGCCGAGGTCATTGGCCAGTTTGCGCATATCGCCGAAGTAGCCCGACAGGATCTGCTGGGAATGATCCGACTTCCAGAACGCCTGCTCGATGACCTCGCGCGGAATATCGAACTCGCGCTCGAACGAACGCGGCGGCGCCATGATCTCGCTGGCCAGCCAGCGCATCGCGATCGGGAAGGCCACCGAGCAGACGCCACGATTGAACTTGCCCATCCGCCCGATATGCGCGGTGAGGAAGTCGCCGGCGAAGGAGATGTGGCGCGCTTCCTCGGCGATATGAATCTGCATGGTGCGCAACACCATCGGCGGCATCGACGCGCCTTCGCGGATCACGGCCTTCTGATAGTGATCGATCGGTTCCTCGCCGCCGAGGATGCCGATGAACAGGATCGTGTGGGCGTAGCCGCCCGCCACACCGATCAGCGGCGACAGTGCGCGGAACATCGGTCGCATGCCGGGCACGTCGACGTCGATGCGGTTGACCAGCTCCTGGAACATCTGGATGTGGTTGCACTCTTCGGTCATCTCGTGCAAGCAGTACCGGAACTCGGGCGACCCGTTCGGCAGCTTCATGATGTATTGCATCATTCCGCGGATCAGGATGCTCTCGAAGGCGGCGCCGACCTTGATCGAATTGGCTGTGCGCCATTTGCCGATCGCGATGCGCCGGTCCAGCGGTTGATCGCGGTACCACTGCGTAGCGCCGAGCGGGTCGATCTCCGGCGAGAGAACCCACCGCACGTCGTTCGGGTCAAGGGCGAGCTCGGGCGAATCCCAGTCGATATCGAGGTAGGGATCGAAATGGCGGTCGACAGACCCCTGTGACAGGGTTGCCAGCGCCTCTCGGTACTCCTCGCTGATGGGTCCGCCACGGCTCGATTCGGTCAGCGTCATCGGTGCCTCCTCGGTTCGCGTGCGGCGCACACGGCCCTGTTAGCGCCGTCACACCGTTACCCGAGAATAACTGAGACCTCTAGTCCCACACAACCCTGGCTCGATAACGTTTCCCCACGAGCTATTCGACGAGCAACACCACCATCTGGCGGGCCAACTCGGTATCGCCGGGACCGCCGAGCCAGATCAGCGGACGACGTTGGTCGAGATGGTCCAGCGCTTCGGGCAGGGCGAGGTACACACGGTCGGCGCGTACGACACAGAGCTGAGGCATGTCCTCGGAGACGGCTGGTCCACCGTCTGCATCGAGTGCCAGCGAACCGGTAGACGCGTCACCGGCCACCGCGTCGCGAACCACCGCCTCACCGGACTCGTCCGAGTCCGAGCCGCTGTGCACGACCCGATGCCCCGGTGCACTGGCCCAGTGGTCCAACCACGCCGGGCCCGGCTCGACCGCGGCGAGTACCGTCTGCACGCTCATGCCGTAGAGCACGTCGGCCACCGCGGCGGGCAGGCCCGCGATGTCGACGGTGCGTACCACCGAGCCGTGCTCGCGCAACCGTTCGACGAACCGCTCGAGCACCTCGGCCCGTTCGGCCGGATCCACCAACGCGTGCCTGCCGGAGGATCGACGCATCGGGACCCGGCGCTCGTCCTCGGGTAGGTCGAGCAGCCCGTCACGGACTCGGCGCAAGATCTCCTCGCGGGAATTCACTCGGGCACTCTCCTTCGTTGGCGACGCCGTCGTCGCCGTTCACACATTCCCTCTCCCCACATACCGCGGGAACTCTTCGAATCGCTACCGTACCGACCAGTCCACATCATCTGGACGCGGCACGACGAAGCCGAGCAGATGCAGTAACCGATCGATATTCAGGCCGAAGATTTCCGCGCGATCGGCGAAGGTGTCACGGCCGTACATGTCGAACACGTCGAAGTTCACAGCACCGAACAGCGTGGTCCATGCGGTGAGCGCGGACGCGATCACCGAGTCGGGGGCGAGTAGACCGAACTGCTCGCGAATCGTCGCGAAATCGGCGGCCGTTCGCGCGCTGATCGCCGGTCCGGCGGCGGGAACGTCGAGTTGCCCCTGACGGTAAGCGCTGTCGACGATGCCGAGCAGGATCGCGATCACCCGTACCCCTGGCGCCTCGGTGTCAGAAGCCGGTGCGTCGTAGCCGGGCACGGGCGTGCCGAAGAGCAGTCCGTACCAGGCGGGTTCGGCCAGCGCCCATTCCCGCACTGCCCGCGCGGTGACCCGGAAACGGGTCGCCGGGTCGTCGGGTGCGTCGATCAGTGCCGCGTCGACGGCGTCGCCCAATGCGTTGTAGCCGTCGACCACCAGCATGGTCAGCAGTTCGTCTCGGCTGCGCACGTACCGATACACCGCCGAGGACACCACACCCAGATCACGCGCGACCGCACGCAACGACAGTGCCGCGGCGCCCTGGGTGGCGAGGTGTTCGCGACCGATGCGTTTGATGTCGGCGATCGTCTGCGCGCGCGCCAGTGCGCGCGGGCCCGGCTGCTCGGAACTCATCCTCCGATCATCGCCCACTGGTGGCGCGGGCCGGAGCACGGCGCCCGGCCGCGTCGTCGGCGGCGGCCGCGGCGCGTTCGATCTCGGTGGCGAGCGTGGTACCGCCGACCTCCCATGCCATCGCGAGCAATCGGTCGCGGAAGCGGTTCAGGTCCACACCGACGCTCTCGCCGCCGTAGCTCGTGCCCGCGGCATCGCGGATCGTGTGCACCAGTTCGTCGGCGAGCACGGCGATCCGCGACTGGATCATCGTTCGCAGCACCCCGCTGAGCGTGATGTCGATGCCGACGTCGTAGAGCACCAGCGCGGCCTTGAACATCGTCCGGTCCCCGAGGAACCAGCGCTCGTCACGGCGCTCGAGATATCCCGCCGAGATGAGCTCCGCGAGCACATCGGCACCGCGGTCGCCCAGCAACGTCGCGAGCTCGGCGTCGTCGATGTGGCACGAGCGTTCGGCCGCCTGGCTCGCGCGCGGATCGAACAGCACACGCCAATCACCGGCCTGCGGCTCCGCATCGAACACCTCGCGGATCGCGTCCAGGCGCAGCCCGCGCGCCTGCATGGCGACGATGTCGCGCAAGCGGTCCAAGTGCTGGTCGGAGTAGACGACTTCCTTGCCCGCGCGGCCGGGTTTGGGCAGCACGCCCAGCGAGTGGTAGTAGCGGATGGTGCGCGACGCCACGCCGCTGACGTCGGCGAGTTCCGCTCGGGTGTATCGGGCCACCCGAACAGCATAGGTCGAAGCGGAGCCTACGTTGACAGCTCTGGCTGTCGCCATTAGCGTTACCCGCGTCACTGTCGACACCGATCGAGGAGCTCCCCCATGCCCGAGCGCACCACCGATTTCGACGTTCTGATCGTCGGTTCCGGCTTCGGTGGCAGTGTCACCGCGCTGCGCCTGGTGGAGAAGGGCTACAAGGTCGGCGTCATCGAGGCGGGCCGCCGCTTCGCCGATGACGAACTGCCGAAAACCAGCTGGGACCTGCGCAAATTCGTGTGGGCGCCCAAGCTCGGCTGCTACGGCATCCAGCGCATCCACCCGCTGCGCGACGTCCTGATCCTGGGCGGCGCCGGCGTCGGCGGCGGCTCGCTGAATTACGCCAACACCCTCTACGTGCCGCCGGAGCCGTTCTTCCAGGACCCGCAGTGGCGGGAGATCACCGACTGGCGCACCGAGCTGACCCCCTATTACGAGCAAGCGAAGAAGATGCTCGGCGTCGTGACGAATCCCCACATGACTCCCGCCGACGAGATCTTCAAGTCCGTCGCCGAGGACCTGGGTGTGGGCGACACGTTCGTGCAGACTCCCGTCGGCGTGTTCTTCGGTACCCCGGGTGAGACCGAGGCCGACCCCTACTTCGGTGGTGTCGGTCCCGAGCGCACCGGCTGTGTGGAATGTGGCGACTGCATGGTCGGTTGCAAGTTCGGCGCCAAGAACACCCTCGTGAAGAACTACCTCTATCTCGCGGAGAAGGCCGGCGCGCAGGTCATTCCGATGACCACGGTGTCGTCGCTGCGACCGCTGCCCGACGGTACTTGGGATGTGGCCACCGAGCGCACCGGCGCGTGGTTGCGCAAGGCGCCCAAGACGTTGACCGCCAAGCATGTCGTGCTCGCGGCGGGCACGCTCGGTACGCAGAAGCTGCTGCACGCGATGCGTGATGAGGGTGCGCTGCCGAATCTGTCGGACAAACTCGGCCTGCTGACCCGCACGAACTCCGAGTCGATCGTCGGTGCGGCGACCCGAACGCTGGGGCCGGACCAGGACTTCACCAAGGGTGTCGCGATCACCTCGTCCATCCACCCCACCCCCGATACCCATGTCGAGCCGGTCCGCTACGGCAAGGGCTCCAACTCGATGGGCATGCTGCAAACGCTCATGGTCGACGGCGGCGGCCGGGTGCCACGATGGCTGCGGTTCCTGGGCCTGGTGCTGTCCAATCCGCTGACCTTCTTCCGCTTCATGAGCACGAAGAACTGGAGCGAGCGCACGATCATCTCCCTGGTCATGCAGCACCTGGACAACTCGATCACCACCTACACCAAGCGCGGACTGTTCGGTGGTCGCAAGCTGACCTCCAAACAGGGCCACGGACAACCGAACCCGACGTGGATCCCGGCGGGCAACGATGTCACCCGGCGGGTCGCGGAGAAGATCGGCGGCGTCGCCGGTGGTACCTGGGGTGATGTGTTCAATGTGCCGATGACCGCGCACTTCCTCGGCGGCGCGGCGATCGGCGCCGACCGCGAGCACGGCGTGATCGACGCCTACCACCGCGTGTACGGCTACCCGACGCTCAGCGTTGTCGACGGTGCCGCCGTGTCGGCCAACCTCGGCGTCAACCCGTCGCTCACCATCACCGCCCAAGCTGAGCGCGCGGCCGCCTACTGGCCCAACAACGGCGAGGTCGACACCCGCCCCGAGCAGAGCGCTGGCTACACCAAGATCGCCCCGGTTCGCCCGAACCAGCCGGTCGTGCCGGCGAGCGCGCCCGCCGCCTTGATCCTGCCGATCATCGAGGTCCGCAGCTCGGAGAAGACCGCGGGCTGATTCGACGAAACCAGGCCCCGGCCTTGCGGTTGACACCGCGAGGGCCGGGGCCTTTTCTGTTCCCGGCCACGTAGCATCGGTGCCGACGACGGGGAGGAGCCTTCGATGACGGTGCTGGTTTTGGGCGGATACGGAACGGTCGGCGCGCATCTGGTGCGATTGCTCCGTGCCGAAGGGATCTCCGTGCAGGCGGCGGGGCGCGATCCCGCCAGGGCGGACCGGGTGGTCGACCTGCGCGACAGCGCCGGTGTCGACGCGGCTTTGGCAGGAGCGACCATCGTCGTGAACTGCGCGGGCACCGAGGATGTCGGGTTGGCCCAGGCCTGTGTCGGTCACGGGATCGTCTTCGTTGATATCTCCGCGACGTCGAGCTATGTCCAGGCACTCGAAGGCGTCGGCGGTCCCGTGGTGCTCGGCGTCGGGTTGGCTCCCGGACTCACCACCCTGCTCGCCGTCGACGCACTCACACCCCGCAGCGGCCCCGTCGACATCATGATCGGCCTCGGCTCCGGCGAGACCCACGGCCCCGCCGCGACTGCCTGGACCTACCGGCTGCTCGGTCAGCGCTTTCCCGACGCCGACGGCACGAGCATCCGTAATTTCACCGGGCGGCAACGCTTTGCAGCGCCCGCGCACGCCGGCTACCGACCGTTTCCCGCACTGCGCGCCGACTTCGCCGATCAGCACCGTCTCACCCGCGAGTTCGGTGTTCCGGTGCGCACCTACCTCCGCCTCGACTCCCGACTCGCCACTCTCGGTCTGGCCGCCCTCACCTGGACCCCTGCTCTGCAATCGCTGGCGCCTGCCCATATGCCCGGCAGCAGCGATCGCTGGGTAGCTCTCGCGCAGTCCGCGGACGGATCCATCAGATCGGCGAGCGGGCGCGGACAATCACTGGCTACGGCCGTGGTCGCCGCCATCACGGTGCGCGCGCTGATCCGGAATCCGGTCTCCGCGCCGACCTGGATCCACCAGCTTCTCGAGCTCGACGACATCTGTCATGACCCGCTCGCGGCAGATATCCTGTTCGACCGCTCCTGAAGGCACCGACGTGTTCAGAGTGCGTTGATTCGGGCCAATGCTTCGAAAGCCAGATCGGCTGCCTGCCACAACGCCGTGATCTCGGTGCGGATCGCGGGTGCGAGGGCGGGGTCTTGTAGGGCGAGGCCGTTGGTGAAGATCACCGTGTTCGCGCCGAGGTCGGCGGCGATGAGCATCTGTTCGGTGGCTACGCCCGCGCCGAACAGCTGGTCGAGTCCTTCGCCGACGAAGTAGAACCGCCACAGTGGTCCGAGGTCGGCGCCGTAGGCCGCCTTCGTGCGGTCGATGATCACGTCGCCGGCCGAGGCGATTCCCGCCACGATCTTGAAGTAGTCCGGCGCGTTCTCGGGCTTGCTGGCGACCGCGGCCACCGAATAGGTCAGGTCGACAGTCAGGTGCGCGTTGTATCCAGCCATGGCCGTGCGAGCGCGCGATGCCCCACAGTCGCGGGCCAGCGCGAAGTAGTGCGCCCATTGGGGTTCCGCGATACCACCGGTGAATTCGGCGTGCAGATTGTCGAGGAACCGCCGCAGCAGTTCGAAGCTGATCGCGTGCGCGTACTCGCGATTCACGAATGCCGCCGGATCGCGTTGCATCGGCATCACCGCGGCGTATTCGACGCCGTCGAGCCCGATCGCGAACAGCCCGCGCAGGTCTCGATGCTCGACGAGGATCTCGGTGATCCGGTGGTGGCGGGCGACCGCATCCTCGAGGCCGGCCAGGCTGCCCGCACCCGAGATCGCCGACGTGTCCGACAGCCGGGCGAGTTCGGCGATGTCGGCCTGCGACAGGGTCGACCCGCACGCCGTGTCCTGAACCGCGCCGGCGGCCGGGCCTACGGGCAAGGCCATCGCCACGACCGCGACACAGGCTGCAATTCCACTCGATACGCGCACGCGCCGATTCCACCACCTCATCCGCGGATCCGCGCTTCGACGCGCGCGCAGACCTGCCTGCTGGGCGTGTCGGCACGACCTGCCGCGGCCGCCACATAGCCTGGACCGATGCCGGAGACCATCGCGATTTCAGGAGCCAGTGGACATATCGGCGGCCGCGTGGCCCACCTGCTGGCGCGGTCGGGCGCGCGATTGCGACTGCTCGGACGCAACGTCGACCACATCGCGCCCATCGACGGTGCCACCACGGCCACCATCGACTTCGGCGATCCGGCCAGCGTGGGTGTCGCGCTCGACGGCGTGCAGACCTTCTTCTTCGTCTCCGCCACCGAGAGCGCCGACCGGGCTGCCCAGCAGACCGCGGTGGTGAACGCCGCGAAAGACGCGGGTGTGCAACGGATCGTGTATCTGTCGTTCGTCGGCGCGGCGCCCGATGCCACGTTCACCTTCGGTCGCGACCACTGGCACACCGAACAGGCGATCCGCGCCTCCGGGCTCGCGTTCACCTTCCTGCGCGACAACCAGTACCAGGACATCATCCCGCACTTCGCCGATGCCGACGGCGTGATCGAGGGCCCTGCGGCCGGCGGTAAGGTCGCCGCGGTCACTCGTGCCGACGTCGCCGATTGTGCTGCGGCAGTGCTCGATTCGACCGCCCACCTCGGCAAGACCTTCGACCTCACCGGTCCGCTCGCGTTCAGCCTGAGCACCGCTGCCGCCGACATGACCGAGATCCTCGGTCGTCCGTTCCGCTACGTCGACCAAACCGTCGACGAGGCCTATGCCTCCCGCGCGAAATACAACGCGCCGCAATGGGAAGTCGACGGCTGGGTCAGCACGTACACCGCGATCGCTCGGGGCGAGCTCGAGCACGTCACCGATGCGGTCCCGAACCTGACCGGCCACCCCGCCACCGACTTCCGCGATTTCCTCACGACACTGCCGAAGACCTCCTGACCCAGCTCCTGTGCGCCGAGCCGGGCAGACCACCTCACACGGCGACCTCGTCGGCGACAGGGGTCTCCGTGCTCGGAGACGGCAGCAGCGAGTAGGCCAGACAGACCACTGCGAAAAACAAATAGCCCAGCGCCACACCGGGCGCGGCAGCCCATTCGACCGCGTGGGCGTGGATCAGCCCGATCCAGCTCAGCCCCGCGCCGATGAGCGCTGCCACTCCGGCCGCCCGGAACCGTTTGTCGAGGATGAACGTGACAATCGCGCCGAGCACCAGACCGGCCAGCACCGCACCGGAACCGAACACCTTCAGCCCGTCGTAGACCACGCCCGCTTGGCCGAGCGCGTCCGAACCGATCTTCTCCGCCGATGTCCCGGCGGCGGACAGCGCGTTGTCGATCTGGGTCACCGCCCATTCCGCCAGATTGGGCAGCAGCGCGGCCACGACCGCGACCGCATGGATGCGCGGCACCGCCTGGAAGGCTTGCGCGCCGATCAGCAGGCCGATATAAAGCAGGATCGGAACGATCGCCGGGATGGGCAGCAGCGTCGCGAGGACACCGAACAGCCCGAGCAGACACATGATTCCGATGGTCAGGCCACTGGCAAGGGAATAGCCGGTGCGCCCGCCCGCGTCCTTCCACCCAGGATGACCGATGTAGACCGCGGGCGGGAACGGTGAGCCGAAGCCGGCGCCGATCACCGCGCCGAAGCCGTCGGCCAGCAGCACACTGCGCAGGTTGTAGTTGTCGCCCGCCGCAGCCGCGCTCTCCACATTACTCATGGCCTCGGTGAAGTTGTAGATGCCGAGCGGGATGGCGGTCGCCAGCAGCGGGGCGAGGTCGCTCAGACCGTCGAAGAGCAGGTCGAGGCGCAGGTCGGGCAAGCCGAGCGCGATATCGCCTGCGGCCTGGGCAACGTCGGGTGCCGACATGTATCCGCCGATCCAACCGATCGCCGTGCCGACCAGCAGCGCGACCAGTCCGACCGGGATATTGCCCGGCATCTTCACGTCGGTGAAGAAGCCGATCAGGATGATGGCCAGCACCGGGAGCCCGATCCAGGCCACCTCCCACATCTGCGCGGCGGGGCGCATGGCGATGAAGGTGATCGAGATTCCGGCCAGGGTGCCGAGCATCGCGGCTCGCGGGGTGACTTTGCGGATGTACGGGCCGACAAAGGCGCCGATCATCACGATGACGCCGATCATGAACGCCCAGGCGAGACCGGCTGCCCACGCCCGCAACGGATCTCCCGTCGCCAGGTAGATCGGCAACATCACCACGAACACGACGATGAACATGTGCGGAACGCTCGGCCCGTAGGGCAGGGCGGTGACATCGGAGCGTCCTTCGCGCCGCGCCAGGCGCCTGGCCAGCACCATGTAATACAGATTGCCGAGCACGAGGGCGATACCGAGAGCCGGGAGCACCGTGCCGAGCACATCGGTGCTGGGGATCTTGACCACCGCGATGGTGAGCGTGGTCAGGGTGAGGACGTTGACCAGGATGTTGAACGCCAGGCCGAAGAAGGCGTTGGTGTCTCCCCTCGTCCACCACGGAAGTGCCAGTGGCGCAGGTGGTTCTGGTGCGGTGGTCGTTTTCGAGGTGTCGACGGACATGGTGGATCCTGTTCGCTAGGCCGTGACGGGGGCTGTGGTGGTGAGTGCGGCAATGACATCCGCCGAGTCGGCGACCCAGCCGAAGATCGCGCCCTGGGCGGCGATCATCGCGAGCCCGACACGCTGGAATTCGGGGAAATACGAGCCGACACAGTCCGCGACGACGAGGCATTCGTAGCCGCGGTCGTTGGCCTCGCGCACGGTGGTGTGCACGCACACCTCGGTGGTGACGCCGGCGACGAGCAAGGTGGTGATCGAATTCTGTTGCAGCACAGTGGCCAGCTCGGTCGCGTAGAACGCGCCCTTGCCCGGCTTGTCGATGACGGTCTCGCCGTCGAGCGGTGCCAGTTCGTCGATGATGTCGTGACCGTATTCGCCGCGGATCAGGATGCGCCCGAACCGTCCCGGATCGCCTATCCGCTGAGACGGGTTGCCGCGCCGCAGTTTCGCCGGTGGACAATCGGAGAGATCGGGCAGGTGCCCTTCTCTGGTGTGGATCACGGTGATGCCCGCCGCTCGAGCGGCCGCGAGCAGCTCGGCGAGCGGTTCGATCACGGTGCGAAGTAGGGCCACATCGTTGCCGAGGCTTTCGCCGAAGCCGCCGGGCAGCAGGAAGTCTCGCTGCATATCGATGATGACGAGCGCCGTCGTCGCGGGATCGAAGGACAATGGGGTCGGGTCGGCAGGGATTTCGGTCATCGTCGCTCCTGGAGGGATACCGGGCCGAGGTGGTGGGGTAAAGCCGCGGTGCGCGGCTCGTCGAGCAGCCGCGCGGCGGCGGCGAGGACGACGTCGTCGGCGAGCGCCGGGCCGAACACCATGAGCGAGACAGGTCTTCCGTCGCGCGTGGTGCCTGCGGGAACCGCGATGGCGGTCAAGTCGAGGAGATTGCCGAAGTGGGTGTAATGGCCGAGCACGGTATTGGTCGCGATCGGATCGGCCAGCACTTGGTCGACGGTGAACGTGGTGCCGATGGTCGGCACGATCACCGCGTCGACCTCGTCCCACATGCGGTTGACCTCCGCGCGCAGTGTCTGCAATCGCTGTTGCGCGCGGAACACGTCCACGGCGCTGAACTGTCGTCCGCTGTCGAGGATTTCCCGGATCACGGGCAGAATCGAGTCCGGCCGTTCGGTCAGGAACTCCTCGAATTCGACCAGGCGTTCGGCCACCCACGGGCCCTGGTAGAGCAGAGCGCCCGCCGCGAGGAACGGCGCGAGGGTCGTGTCGACGCAGTCGAACCCCTTGCCCGGCAGCCTGTCTCGCGCGCCGAGGTGCGCGGCGCGCATGGCCTCGTCGCCGAAGAACTCGAGCTCCCGCGGTGCCGGCAACCCGAGCCGGATCGGGCCGCCGGGGAATCGCCCGCCCCTGGCGCGGGTCCACGGATCCTCGTGATCAACCGCCATGATCACCTCCGCGACCAGATCCAGGTCCTCGACAGTGGTCGCCATCAGGGTGAGGCAGTCCAGCGACTTGCAGGCGGGCACGAGCCCGACGGTGCTGATCAGGCCGCGGGACGGCTTCCAGCCGACGATGCCGTTGAGCGCGGCGGGCACGCGGCCCGATCCCGCCGTATCGGTGGCCACACAGAACGGCACCTGGCCGAGTGCGACGGCAAGCGCGGATCCAGAACTGGAACCGCCGGAGATCAGATCGCCGCCGAAGACGCTGCGCGGCACCGGATAAGGGGTCCTTGTTCCATTGAGGCCGGTGGCGAACTGGTCGAGATTGGTCTTGCCGACGAAGAGCGCGCCCGCGTCGAGCAAGCGTTGCACCGCCGGTGCGGTGCGGGTGGCTACATAGGCGTAGTCGGGGCAGGCCAGGGTCGTCGGGTAGCCGGCGACGTCGATACTGTCCTTCACCCCGAACGGCACGCCGTACAACGGCAGCGTCAGTGCGCCCGGCCTGCGTTCGATAGCCGCTGCGGCAGCGAGCAACTCGGCGCGCGACACCGCAGTGATCCAGGTGCCGTCGTCGCCGCGCGCGGCGATCGCGTCGGCCACCCGTTCCGCGGTTCTGGTCGGGGAACCGCTGCCACCCTGATGCTGGGTGAGAATTTCGGTGACCGTAGAGCCTGTCATGTTGTCGATTGTCGACAGAAAGTATGACGGCGGTGGGATCGGTCTGTATCGGACGTGTTAGCAGATACCGAGTTTCAGGTATGTTTGCTCGCCGTGCCTGCGCAGCGCGGCCTCGGCCCGGAGCGGATCATTGGTCTCCAGCGCGGTGAGCAGTTCCTGATGTCTGCGCACCCCCTCGCGACGAGCGCCTGCCTCGGTTTCCTCGCGCAGATTGCGCGCCATCGCGAGCTGGAGTTTCACCAGAACCTGCTCGTACACCAGGTCCAGCTGCCGATTGCCTGCCAGCGCAACGATTTCGACGTGGAAGCGACGGTGCGCATCGTCGCGGGCGACCCAGTCCGCACGCTGGTCCGCCGCGGTCAGCTCCGCCAACGCGGCACGGACCCGACTCAGCCGTCGCGGCAGATCCGCAGACGGGAGCGCGGCGGACAGCGCGTGCTGCTCCAGCGCCCGCCGCACCTCGAACAGCTGCACGATATCCTGCGCCGACCACACGACCACGCGGTAACCGCGCCGCGGCAGGTGCTCGACCAGCCCCTGCTCGGCCAAGCGCCGCAATGCCTCACGCACCGGCGCCCGGCTGATACCCAGCCGCGCGCACAGCGCCTCCTCACCAACCCGCTCCCCCGGCGCCAAGGCACCGCCGAGTACCTCCGCACGCACGTGGTCAGCGGTCATCTCCACCAGACTCGCCGGGAGATCGGTCGAATTCGATGCGGCTGCCGTCATGAGTCGAGTCTACGAACTCCGAGCGCGGTGGCGCCGATGTCGCTAGACCAGGCGCAGGCTGGCGATCATCTTCTGAGCCTGGTCAGCGGTGAGTTCGCCGGTGGTGCCACGGTCGACGAGGATGGTCAGCACGAGGGTGGTGTCGGCGGCGTTGCGGAACCCGAAGGTGTACACGGAGTAGGCGTTCGCCGTGCAACCCGGGATCTGTGGGGTCCACGCGCCGGAGGTCTCCACGAATTGGCCGCTGACTCCGCTCTGGGTCTTCAGCGACGTAGGCGTGCTGATCTTTCCGCCGGTCGAGTCCGAATATCCTCCTGCCGCGGAGATTTTCGCGACGCTCTTGGCGGCGGCAGCGAGGTCGGTTTCCGTGCTCGAGGTAACTCCGGCCATGGCGCGGTAGACCGAGCCGGGGCAGTAGTTGGCTCCCTCGGTGGCCTGACCGCGTCCGTCCACCGAGCCGGTCGCGGTGGTGAACGACATCGGGTCGGAGTCGGAGTGGATCGTCCAGGCCGTCGGCACGTCGTAGGCGACGCGATAGGTCGGGATGAGCACACCTTTCGAGCCCGGGGCAAGGGGTGCGGTACTCGTGCCCGACAGTGGTCCCGCCTTCGTTGTGGTCGTACCCGCCGACGCCGAGGACTCGTCGGAGGAACGGGCGGCAAACGCGACCGCGACCCCGACTCCGATCACCAGCACCAGGACGACGGCCACCACCGCGATGATCCCGCCCGAGCCACCACTGCGACGTGGTGGGGGCGAATACTGCTGTGGCGCAGGAGCATAGCCGTAGGGCTGCTGCCCGTATCCCGGCTGGGCGAACGGCTGCTGGCCCGATCCATACTGCTGCCCGTACGGCTGTTGGCCTGTTCCCGGCTGGTACGGCTGCCCACTGCCGGGTTGCGGGGCGTACGGATCCTGGCCCATTCCGGGTTGCTGCCCGTATGTTTGCTGCCCGGCCCACTGCCCGACCGGCGGCGCGAACGGATGCTGGCCGCTACCCGGTTGTCCCGTCGCCGGCGGCTGCCACGGTGGCTGCGGTCCGGTACCGGGTTGCTGCCCGTACGGCTGTTCGCCGGTCCCCGGTTGTCCGAACGGGTGCTGCCCGACGACTGTCGGCGGCGCGAACGGATGCTGGCCGCTACCGGGCTGCTGCCATGGCGACTGCTCCCCCGTTCCCGGCTGCTGTCCGGGTACCGGCTGCGCAGCGCCTGGCTGACCCTGGTTGCCGGGAGCTCTCAGGATGGTGGGATCCGACGCCGGTTGCGCGGTGGAGTCAGGGGTGGAGCCTGAGATTTCGGGCGCCTCCCACCACCGATCACTGTCGTTTGCCACGGCCCGTCCTTCCTCGCCCTCCGCCTCCGCGACCGTCGAGCGGGTCGCATTCGGGCAGATCCACCCCTCAGCGTAATGGCGAACCGCCGCTGCCGAGTACTCGAAACCGTAGGAACACAACCCGTTCGGTGCGAGAGGCGGTCATCCGAATCCAGGTTCTGACCGGCAGGGCGTGCTTCAGTCTCCTGGTACGCCCGCGGTGATCCGGTCCGCGGCCGCCACAGTCGCCGCACCGAGCTCACTCAATGCCCGGCTCGACAACCGGGTGTCGGGGCAGCTGACGACCGCTGCCACTACCACACCGTTGCGATCACGGATGGGGGCGGCGAGGGTAACCACCGCGTTCTCGGGGCCGAGCTCATCGGGCAGGTAGTCGATGGTGATCAGTTCGGTGATGACGGAACCGAGTTGAGCGCGCAGGGCGGCGGTGATCGGTGTATCACGCAGGCCCGCCAGGACTTCCAGCATCGGTGTCGAGTCGTCGACCAGCCGTTCGACGGAGTAGCCGCGGGTTCGGATCTCGGCGAGTACACGGGCGAGGCGGTCACGGTGAGCCGAGTTCGCGGTCGCGAGCCACGCCTGCCTGACGGGTTCCGTTGCCCAGGCGATGAATTCGCGGCAGACGGGGGGTGCCAGCGGAAGGCGCCGACCCGGCCGGATCCAGCCCGCCGACGGATGACCGACGACCTCGGTGACCACGATGCTCTCCCCATCGCGTTCGGCGAGGAACACCGGCACGCCGGCCTGCTCGGACAGCGCTCGCAGGTGCGCCACCGCGGTGCGGCGCAGCGGAAACGCTGTCTCGGCACGCCTGGCCACGGTCAGTAGCCGCAAGCCGATGCCGTAGCAGCCGTCCTCGTCGCGCACCGTCCAGCCATCGGCGGTGAGCTGGGTGAGCACGGCGTGCGCGGTGGCGCGCGAGAGCCCCGCTTCCCGCACGATGCGGGCCAGCGACAGCCGTTCGGTCGCCCGCCGTGACAGCAGCTCGAGCACCTTCACCACGCGCTGTGTCGGCGGCGACGCGGCGCCGGGAATCTCGGCATCACCGGGCGAATCCGGCGTCACCTCTTGACCGGCGAGCTCGGCCCGGCTTATCGTCGGTGTCACAATACCGAACAATAGCGTCGAATATTCGACACCGCAACCCGTCGGGGAATGTTTTCCGACGAAATGCGCGAGTGAAGTGGGTGAACAGTGCAGACGGGGTACGAGTTATCGCATCTGGCGGCCTTGGAGGCCGAGTCGGTGCACATCTTCCGGGAGGTCGCGGCCACGCTCGCGCGACCGGCGCTACTCTTCTCCGGCGGCAAGGATTCCGCCGTGCTGCTACATCTGGCGCGGCGCGCGTTCTGGCCCGCGCCATTGCCGTTTCCGCTGCTGCACGTGGACACCGGCCACAACTTCGACGAGGTGATCGAGTTCCGCGACCGCACCGCCGAGCGCACCGGTGCCCGCCTGGAAATCGCCCGCGTACAGGACGACATCGACGCGGGCCGCGCCGTGGAACGCCCCGGCGGCACCCGCAATCCCTTGCAGACCACCACCTTGCTGCGCGCTATCGCCGAGCACCGGTTCGACGCGGCATTCGGCGGCGCGCGCCGCGACGAGGAGAAGGCCCGCGCCAAGGAACGCGTGTTCAGCTTCCGCAACAGTTTCGGCGAGTGGGACCCGCGAGCCCAACGGCCCGAGGTATGGAACCTCTACAACGGTCGCCATCAGCCCGGCGAGCACATCCGGGTGTTCCCGCTGTCGAACTGGACCGAGCTCGACATCTGGGAGTACATCGATCGCGAGGCCGTCGAACTGCCCTCGCTGTACTACGCGCACCGGCGTCAAGTGATCGAACGCGACGGCATGCTGCTGTCGGCGACACGATTCATCACCCCGGCCCCCGGTGAACGCACCTTCGAAGCCACCGTCCGGTTCCGCACGGTCGGCGACGCCACCTGCACCGGCTGCGTCGAGAGCACCGCCGACACCCCGGCGAAGGTGATCGCCGAGACCGCCGCCACCCGGCTCACCGAACGCGGCGCCACTCGCGCCGACGACCGGATCTCCGAGACCGGCATGGAAGACCGCAAGCGAGAGGGCTATTTCTGATGCGCCGCAATCTATTACGACTGGCGACCGCGGGCAGCGTCGACGACGGCAAGTCCACCCTCATCGGACGGCTGCTCTACGACTCCAAGTCCCTGTTCGACGATCAACTCGCCGCCATCGAGCGAGTCAGCACCGAACGTGGTGGCGCCTCAGCCGATCTCGCGCTGGTCACCGATGGTCTGCGCGCCGAACGCGAGCAGGGCATCACCATCGACGTCGCCTACCGCTACGTGACGACCCCACGACGCAAATTCGTCATCGCCGATACTCCGGGACACGTCCAGTACACCCGCAACATGGTGACCGGTGCGTCCACCGCCGACCTCGCGCTGATCCTGGTCGACGCCCGCACCGGCGTTTCCGAGCAGACCCGCAGGCACGCGTTCCTCGCGACCCTGCTCGGCGTACCGCACCTGGTGGTCTGCGTGAACAAGATGGACCTCGTGGACTGGTCGCAGGAGCGGTTCGAGGAGATCCGCACCGAGTTCGCCGCGTTCGCCGCCAAACTGACGGTGGGCGATCTGAGCTTTGTTCCCGTGTCGGCGCTGCTCGGCGACAACGTCGTCGACGGCTCCGAGCACATGGACTGGTATCCGGGCCCGCCGTTGCTGCGCCACCTCGAAGACGTCCATATCGCCTCCGACCGCAATCTCATCGATGCCCGGTTGCCGATCCAGTACGTCATCCGGGCGCAGGAGGGCCTTGACCACCGCAGCTACGCGGGCACTGTCGCGGGCGGCATCTTCAAGCCCGGCGACGAAGTGGTGGTGCTGCCCGCGGGTAAGTCGACCCATGTCAGGCAGATCTGGGGTCCGGGTGGCAGCAAGGTCGACGAGGCGTTCACCGGAATGGCCGTCTCGGTGACCCTCGACGACGACATCGACGTCGGGCGCGGCGACCTGCTCGCGCGACCGGGCAACCGTCCCCATATCGGCACCGAACTCGACGCGATGGTGTGTTGGTTCTCGGAGAGCGCTCAGTTGCGCGAGGGCGCGCAATACTTGGTGCGCACCGCCACGCAGACCTCGTCCGCGCAGATCACGGCCATCGATTACCGCCTCGACGTGAACACCCTGCACCGAATCGAGGACGTCACCACGTTGTCGCTCAACGACATCGCGCGCATTCGATTGCGCAGCCGTCATCCGCTGCTGTCGGATCCGTATCGGGAGAATCGGCGCACCGGCAGCTTCATCCTGATCGATCCGGTCACCGATCAAACGGTGGCCGCAGGGATGGTGACCGGCCGAGAGACCGGGACCGACTCCGTGACCTCGGACCGTGCGCGCGCGGCGTCGTCTGTGGTCTGGCATCGCTCGGCGGTGAGTCGCGCCGAACGCGGACACGCGGGTGCGACGGTCTGGCTGACCGGCCTGTCCGGATCGGGCAAGTCCACGCTGGCCGTCGAGTTGGAGCGGCAGTTGGTCGCGGCCGGACGCCCCGCCTACCTGCTCGACGGCGACAATTTGCGGCACGGTCTCAACGCGGGCCTCGGCTTCACCCCCGCCGACCGGGACGAGAACGTGCGCCGGGTCGCCGAAGTCGCCGCACTGTTCGCCGATTCGGGTGCGGTGGCGATCGTGTCGGTGATCAGCCCGTTCGCCGCGCAGCGCAGCAATGCCCGCACCGCCCACGCCGACCGCGAGCTCCCCTTCCACGAAGTCTTCGTCGACACCCCACTGTCGGAATGCGAGCGCCGCGACTCCAAGGGCCTCTACGCCAAGGCCCGAGCCGGCGAGCTGCCCGGCTTCACCGGGATCGGCTCCCCCTACGAACGACCCGCGAACGCCGACCTGGTCATCACACCCGACCTCGGCTCCCCTACCGAGATCGCCGCCCATATCCTCCGAGAGCTAGGAATAGCAGACCGTTGACCCACTCCAGTACCGCCACCGAATCCGGTAGCAGCGCGCTACCGGAACCGCTCACCGCGCCGTTCCTCGCCGCGGTGGCCCAGGCCGAGGAACTCATCGCCGCAGCGGAGTTCGTCCGCAGCGATCAGGACCTCGCCGAGGGCTACGACTACCTCGCGGCGAGTGTCGCCGCGTGCCTGCGCCTTTCGGGCGCGCACGGCACGTCGCATCCGTATTTCGTGTCCTCGACCGGCCCGTACGCCAAAATGGGCCTCGACAACCCGGACACCCTCTACTACCACGCCAATATCGAGCCGACCGCCGAATACGTGGTGAGCGGGGTGCGCGGCAGCACCGTCGACCTGAGTTTCCAAGTACTCAAAGGTGACTACACCGCGACCGATGTGCCCGGTGGCGCCGACGCGTTCGACGACCGGCGCATTCCGATCGCCGCCGACGGCACCTTCACCCTGCGCTTCGGCCCCGCGAAACCCGATGCGGGCCCGGACTACTTCCCGCTCGGGGAAGGCGCGTCCATGCTGGCCGTGCGCGAGGTCTACAGCGACTGGTCCGAGCGCAAGGGCTCGATCCGGATCGAGCGGGTCGACACCATCGGCACCGCACCGGTCGAACCGGACCTGACGCGGATCCGCAAACGGTACGGCGCGGCGGCGAAAATGCTGCTCACCCGCGTGCACACCTGGTTCAACTTCCCGAAGTGGTTCTACCTCGATCTGCCGGTGAACACCCTCACCGCACCCCGGCTCACGCCCGGTGGGCTGAGCACCCAGTACTCCTCGGTGGGGCATTTCGATCTCGCCGACGATCAGGCGCTGGTGATCACCGTGCCGAAGTCCGATGCGCCGTACCAGGGGTTCCAGCTGGGCAGTCTCTGGTACATCTCCCTGGACTACGTCAACCACCAGACGAGCCTCAATCACGCTCAGGCCCAAGTCGATTCGGACGGGCTGATCCGAATGGTGGTGAGCAAGCAGGATCCGGGCGTCGCGAACTGGATCGAGACCACCGGCCGCACCCGCGGCATTCTGCAGTTCCGGTGGCAGCGCACCGATCGCCCGATGACCGAAGCCGATGGTCCGACGGTCGTCGTGGTGCCGATCGACGACGTCGCACAACACCTTCCACATATCGAAGACAACCGGATCGACGCCGCTGGTTGGCGCGACCGGATCTCGGCCCGCCAGCGGGCCTTCGCCGAAAGGATGCTCGGATGAGCGGGGCACTGTTGGACGGCAAAGTCGTCGTTGTTTCCGGGGTCGGGCCGGGTCTTGGCCGGTCGATCTGTCTGGAAGCGGCCGCGGCAGGGGCGACGGTCGTGCTCGCGGCGCGCACCGAATCCCGTCTGCTCGAGGTGGCTGCCGAAATCGAGGCCGTCGGGGGCGCCACGCTGAGTGTGCCCACCGACATCACCGACGAGGCCGCGGTGCAGAATCTCGTGGCGCGCACGGTCGACACCTTCGGTCGGGTCGACGCACTGGTGAACAACGCGTTCTCGGTGCCGTCGATGAAGCCCCTCGACCGCACCGATTTCGACCACATCCGGTCGAGCCTCGATATGACGGTGCTCGGTGGTCTGCGGATGACGCAGGCGTTCGCGCCCGCTCTCGCCGAGGCCAAAGGCGCTGTGGTGATGATCAATTCGATGGTCGTGCGCCATTCCGAACCCAGGTACGGCAGTTACAAACTCACCAAGGCGGCGCTGCTGGCCATGTCGCAGACTCTGGCCACCGAGCTCGGCGGCAAGGGCGTGCGGGTCAACAGTGTGCTGCCCGGCTACATCTGGACCGATCAGCTGAAGTGGTATTTCGGTCAGGTCGCCGAGAAGTACGGCATCACCGTCGAGCAGGTCTATGAGCAGACCGCGTCGAAATCCGATCTGAAGCGGTTGCCCGAGCCCGACGAAATCGCCCGTGCCGTGGTGTTTCTCGCCTCCGACTGGTCGTCGGCGATCACCGGCCAGACCCTCGACGTCAACTGCGGCGAATACCACAACTAGGAGCTTGTTGAAGATGACTGTGCGCACCGATGTCGGCACTGTGGCCGACCTACACGCCTCAGCCACCAAACTCACCGGTCTCACCGATTTCGGGGCCGACGACTACACCGAGGCGTTGCAGGTTCTGCTCGACTCGTATCGTGACGACGCCGGGCTCACCGAGCTCGGCTCCAAGATGTCGCGATTCTTCCTACGCGGTGCGCTGGTCGCTCGTGCGCTGAGTGAAGCCGCGTGGGCGGCCAATCCCGGCTACGTCGAAACACCGGTCACCCAGCCGATTTTCGTCACCGGGCTGCCCCGGACCGGTACCACCGCACTGCACCGGCTGCTGGCCGCTGATCCGGCCAATCAGGGGCTGGAGATGTGGCTGACCGATTTCCCGCAGCCACGACCACCGCGCGAGAGCTGGGCCGACAATCCCGCCTACGCGCAGATCGACGCGGGTCTACGACAGCATCAGGTCCAGAACCCCGAATTCATGGGCCTGCACTACATGAGCGCCTCCGACGTGGAGGAATGCTGGCAGTTGCTGCGCCAGTCGGGCATGTCGCACTCCTACGGATGCCTCGCCTATATACCGGGCTACACGCAATGGCTGGCCGGTCAAGACTGGACGCCCGCCTACGCACGCCACCGCCGCAACCTGCAGCTGATCGGCATGAACGACACCCGCCGCTGGGTGCTCAAGAATCCCAGCCACCTGTTCTGCCTGGACGCCCTCTTGGCGACCTACCCCGACGCCATCGTCATCCAGACCCACCGCGACCCCGCCACCATCATCCCGTCGGTCTGCAGCCTCAACGAGCACGCCACCCGAGGCTGGTCCACGGTCTTCACCGGCGAAACCATCGGCCGCACACAGCTCGACCTGTGGGCGCGCGGCCTCTCCGAGTTCACCGCCGCCCGCACCCGCCACCCCGAGGCCACCTTCATAGACGTCGACTTCGACGACCTGCGCGCCGACCCCATGGGCGTCGTCGACCGCATCTACACCCGAACCGGCACCGCTCTGACCCCCGAGGCAAGAACAGCCATCACCGCTCTCGATCAAGAAAGCCGCACGGGCGACCGCAAAGCCACCCACCAGTACTCCCTCGCCGACTACGGATTGTCCGAGGAGATGGTCGCCGAACGCTTCCAACGCTGACGTCTCCCCCTGCCCGCGCGATTCAACCGTGCGGGCAGGTTCGGGTCCTCACCCCGACGTTCAATCCCCGGTCTGCGCCGAATCCAGGGCTGCCAGCAAGGCCACGCCGCGGGGTGAGATCCGATATCCGGTGCCCAGGCTGATGGTCAGGCCGAGGTTCTTCAGTTTGCGCACGTTGAGTTTGAAGCGGAGTGGGTCACGCCCGAGTTCCTCGGCCAGATCGGGAGCCCGGGTCGCGGGGCGCCGCTGGATGATTCGGAGCGTGTCGTGAGTCCACGGGCCCTCGGCATCGGTCCGGTCCATGCGTGCGAGGCGGGCGGCCAAGGCCGCGGGATCGTCGATCCGGTCGTCGGCGGCCAACGCGTCGCGCGGATCCTCGTCGGTGAGACAGCGGATCCGGAGCAGATAGATCGGGTCCTGCTCGGCGCCCCGGAGATCGGCGATCACATCGACGGGTGCGTCATATCCTGCGGCGCGCGCGTCCTCGATGCTGATCTGCTCGGCGGTGACCGTCGACAGCCGGTCGACGGCGATACGCCCGGCACCGGTGCGGTAGACCTTGCCCTCGGTGGCCTGCCGATGACGCCACCGGCGAAAGAGCACCGTCACCGCCCCACTGCGGATCCCGGCCCAGCGCTGCTTCTCGATCAGCATGCGAGGGTCGACTGCCGCGCGGCCCGGTCGGGGTGGATCGTGGTCGGCTCGTCCTCGATCATTCCGTCAGGCTATCGCGCGCGGCACCGATGGCGTCACCCCCGCGCACGCCGTTCGTGTGCCATTCCCCGTCCGGGTAGGTGATGTAGAGCGGGCCCAGATTGCACGGGTTGAGGCAGCCGGTCGGGGTGATCAGGGCGTCGGGGTGGTCGCGGCGCAGAGTTCGGTGCAGCTCGCCCGCGCCGTACACGGTGCAGCGAGGGCCTCTACAGACCAGGATGTGCGAGGTGTGGTCGGGGATTTCCGACCAGGCCGGGCTGCGGAAGGCCCGCGGGCTCGCCGTCACCGGTGCGCCGTCCTCGGACATCCTCGAACGCACCACATCGGCGAATCCGGTGGCGGTGTCGATGCCGTCGGTGATTCGCACGTCGAGATCGCTCGCGCGGGTTTCCTTCCAGTTCGCTACCGCCCGCGCGATCCAGGTCTCGAGGTAGCGGTCGCGTGGCACGGCGAGCGGGATCAGCGTGACCGGCGATTCGTCGCGGGCGGCGGTATCGAGTGCGGTGTGGATGGTCGGCTCCTGCTGGTCGAGTAGCGCGTAGTCGACCCCGCAGGCCTGCGCCAGAGCTTCGACGGACGGGAGGTCGACGCCCGACGGAGTCGGCCGGGCGATGAGGACATACCGGCGCGTCATGTGGTGCGCACCGTTCGCCGGGCCGGAATCACCAGTGGTGTGCCCGTCATCGGATCGTCGATCACCGTGCAGTCGATGCCGAAGACTTCCGAAATCAGCTCGGGGCGCACGATCTCGGCGGGTGAACCTTGAGCGACCACGCGACCGTCCTGCACGGCGACGAGATGGTCGGCGTAGCGGGCGGCCAGGTTCAGGTCGTGCAGGACCGCGATGATGGTGCGCGGCAACAGGTTGCGCAGGACGTCGAGAACGTCGAGTTGGTGCGCCAGGTCGAGAAAGGTCGTGGGTTCGTCGAGCAGCATCACCTCGGGGTCCTGCGCCAACGCGAGCGCGATCCACACCCGTTGTTTCTGACCGCCGGAGAGTTGATCCACCGGTCGGTCGATCAACTCGAGAGTGTCGGTGGCCACCAACGCTTTTCGCACGGCCTCACCGTCCTGCGCCGACCACTGACGAAACCAGCGTTGGTGCGGATGGCGACCGCGGCCGACGAGTTCACCCACGGTGATGCTGTCGGGGACAACGGGTTGTTGCGGCAACATGCCGAGCCGACGGGCGACCGTGCGCGCGGGCTGCGGTGCGATATCGGCGCCGTCGAGCAGGACCGCGCCCGCCGTCGGCGCGATCAGTCGGGCCAGGCCGCGCAGCAGGGTCGATTTGCCGCAGCCGTTGCGGCCGACGATGACCGTGATCGCACCGGTCGGGAAGTCGACGGTGGCGTCGGTGACGATCGCGGTGTCGCCATAGCCGAGCGTGAGTCTCTCGGTGGTCAGGTGTGCGGTCATCCAGCGTGTCCGATCCGGGTTGCACGGGCGAGGAGGTAGACGAGAACGGGAGCGCCGAGGATGGCGGTCACCACCCCGACAGGGAGTTCCGCCGGGAACAGCCGCCGGGCGGCCAGGTCGGCGGCAACCACCAGCAATGCCCCGGTGGCGGCCGCGGGCGCGAGCCCGGCACCGCGTTCGGCCAGCAACCGTCGCGCGATCTGCGGCGCCACCAAGGCGACGAAACTGATCGGCCCGGCCGCGGCCGTTGCCAGGGTCGCGGCGGCGGCCGCGAGAACGATGAGCGTGATGCGGTGCGGGCCGCGTCGGCCGGCCAGTGAGTTCGCCAGGTCGTCGCCCATTTCCAGCAGCGGCAACGAGCGAGCGAGAACGATCAGCGGCGGCACGACCACCACCAGTGCCGCCGCGGCGAAGCCGACGTGGCTCCAGTTGCGGTTGGCCAAGCTGCCGGTGAGCCACATGGCGGCCGTATGCGCCTGGTAGTTGTCGGCGATGGTCAGGATGAACGCGATGGCCGAGGACAGCATCGCCGTGACGCCGATGCCGACGAGCACGAGTCGATAGCCGTCGAGTCCGTCCTTGGTGGCCACGGCCACGATCAGCGCCATGGCCACCCCGGCGCCGAGCACCGCGCCGCCGACCAGCCCCAGTCCGGCGCCACCGAGCAATACGCTCACCACCAACGCGCCCAGTGAGGCGCCCGCGTTGATCCCGATGATCTCGGGACTCACCAGCGGATTGGTCGCGATCCGTTGCAGGATCGCTCCTGATATCGCGAAGGCCGCGCCGACACACAGCCCGGTGAGCACACGCGGCAACCGGTCGGCCACCACCACGTCGTACTCGATGAGCGTGCCACCGCCACCGAGAACCCGGATCACGTCAGCGACGGTGAGCGGGTAGTAGCCGATCGTGAGTGACCACGCCGCCACCGCCACCGCGGCGGACGTGATCAGCACGGTCAGGACCGCGGACCGTCTCCCGACGCGAAAGACGATGCGCCGGTCGGGTGTTCGCAGCAACAACGTGCCGCTGGGCAGCACGCTGCCCTCGGTGCGCGTCACAGTGTGGCCACCTTTCGATTGCGCACGAGATAGAGAAAGAACGGCGAGCCCGCGAAGGCGGTGATGATGCCGACCTGGATTTCCTGTGGCCGCACCAGCATCCGTCCGAGAATGTCGGCCACCAGCAGCAGCGTCGGACCCAGCACCGCGCACCACAGCAGAATCCACCGGTAGTCGTGCCCGGCGAAGGATCGGGCGATGTGCGGGATCACCAAGCCGATGAAGGCGATCGGTCCGGCGATCGCTACCGCCGAGCCTGCGAGCAGCACCACGCTCAACGCACCGATCGCGCGCGTCGCGACCAGTCGGGTGCCCAGCGTGCGCGCCATGTCGTCACCGATGGCGACGGCGTTCAACGGCCGTGCCACCACTACCGCCAGCAACGACCCGACCGCGATGAACGGTACTGTCCCCCAAACGGATTCGATGTCGGCACGAGTCAACGAACCGACCACCCAGAATCGGAAGTTGTCGAACAGGGTCCGGTCGAGCAGGGTGATCGCCGTGGTGATCGACCCGCACAATGCGGTGCAGGCAGCGCCCGCTAGCGCCAGTTTCACCGGCGTCGCGCCGCCGAACCCCAACGATCCCAGCGTGTAGACGAACGCGGCGGCGATCGCGGCGCCGAGGAAGCCGAACCAGATGAATCCGCCCGTCGCCGTGAGGCCGAGCGCACCCATCGCGATCACGATCGCCAGCGACGCACCCGCGTTGATGCCGAGCAGACCCGGCCCGGCCAGCGGGTTGCGGGTGAGCCCCTGCATCACCGCGCCCGCCAGCGCCAACGCGACACCGGCGAGTAAGCCCGCGACAGTTCTGGGCAGCCTGATGTAGCGCACGACCCGGTCGGTGTCGGTCCCCTGGAAATCGGTGAACGCGACCGCGGCCTGGTCGAGGGTGAGCGGGTGTGAACCGATCAGGATGGACGCCACGCAAGCAGCCGCCAGCGCGGCGCCGGCCAGGATCAGACCGGTGCCGCGTGCGGTGCGCGTCACCGCCGGAACAGCTCGGGATGGATCAATTCGGCGACCAGTTCGGTCGCGTGCGCGATCCGCACGCCTGCCGCCCGGTCGGCGAACAGGAACGGGTGCACGGTCGCGTTGCGCACGGCCGCCAGATTCGCGAATGCCGGGTTTCCGACGATCTTGTCGACCTGGGGCTGACCGTCGGCGCGCGTGTAGGTCGCCTTGCAGCACAGGCTGGTCAGGATGATGTCGGGGTCACGGGCGATGAGCTCTTCCGCGCCGACGGGCACGTTGCGCTTGGCGGTGAGATCGGCGAAGACATTGACTCCGCCTGCGGCTTCGATGATCTGGGTGATGAAGTCGATGCCGCCTGCCACGGTATAGGAGCCGTCGTCTTTGGGGGTGACGACCGCGATCCGAGGCTTCACGGCGTTGCCGACCTTCGCGCGAACCCCGTCGATGCGCGAACTCAGCTGCGTGACAACTTCTTCGGCGCGCTCGGAGGCGCCCCACAGGGCACCGAGGTCGCGCAGGTCGGCGTACACGTTGTCGAAGCGCACGGTATCGGGGTCGATCGCTTCATCGGCGAGTCCGTCGGCGCTGGGGCACAGCGGGCTCAGCACCCAGCTGCGCACACCCAACTCGTTCAGGCTCGCCCTGGTACCGACGCTGTTCTGCGCCGAGGAAGCGAACACCCCGTTGAAACCCGACATGACGAAGTCGGGTCGCTGGGCCAGCAGTTCGTCGCGGCTCGGCAGCTTCTCGACGTAGGGCGAGCGCGCCTGCGCGGCGACATATTCCGGAAGCACGGCGGAGTCCAGGAATGCCGTGCCCACCAGCCGATCGGTGACACCGAGCGCGTGCGCGATCTCGATCGAGGGCTGATACGCCGCGTAGATCCGCTGCGGTGGGCCGTCGACGGCGACGTCGATCCCACAGTTCACGCGGGTGACAACTGCTGCGCCGCCCGTGTCGGAGGTCGGTTGCACACCGCAACCGGTGAGAACAATCGTGCAGGCGAGCAACGCGCCGGAACGTAGGCGCGCGAAAACAGAGCGGGTCAAGAGACGGCCTTCCAGGTCCTCGTGGAATGGGGTACTGCGTAGCCGTGGCCGGTCTCCTGGCTGACGGGATACTGCGCGGTGAATCCACCTTCCCAGGGCAGGTGCCCCAGTGGCTCCGGACGACATACGTCGTCCGGATCGATTCACAACTCCCGATCACAGTGGCGAGGGCCGCACCGGTTCTACACCGGTTTCCCGAACACCACGGCTGGTGAACTGTAGCAATGTCGGCTCCATCGGGGGTCGGCGCCGATACCCAGCCGACTCCCAGCCGCGTCCCACCGGGCTCGACAGTTCCGCCGCGAAGATTCAGCTATCGGCCGAGCACTTCGGCCGGCCGATGATCTCGGCAAAGAGATCGAAGACTGGAGGAACGCGCATGAGGATGAAATCGACACTGGCCAAGACCGCGGTGGCGGGCACGCTGGCCCTCGGGGTGCTCGGCGCGACAGCGAGCGTGGCGAGCGCGGATCCGGGCGGGCACGACCAGCAGCGGCCCGAGCAGGGCCAGGAGCACCGGCCGCAGCAACAGCCGCAGCATCACCAGAACGACGCGCCGCAGCACGGCTTCTGGTTCTTCGGCACCTGGGTTCCCCTGCCCTGACCCTCCACACCGCAGGCCCGGTACTCGCTGGGCCTACGGTAAGCCGAGCGGCCCCTCGTGCGAGTTATGGTGCGGGACTTCACCATCGCCGCTAGAGAACACCCCATCCATCCTGTTCGCGTCAACGAATGGGATTGCAGGCGGGTCGGCACCTTAACCGGTAACCATTCACTCCCCTGAAGCCGACCCGCCTGCTTTTCATCAGCTTCGACCTCGAAACCACGCCTGCGCCATGACAGTTGGCCGATCAGCTACTCCGGCTCGCCATGACAGCCTCACGATCGGTCGGACACAGCGGTAGCGGCCGGGTTCGTGGCATCGCGGATCACGCGTAGGCCGGTGATCAAGCCGTCGAGTTGCGTGGGGGTCAGGAGGCCGGTGAGCCATTGCTCGAGGGCGGCGAGGTAATCGGGGAGGACCTGTTCGAGGCGGCGGACGCCCGCGTCGGTCAAGGCCGCGTAAGCGCTGCGGCGGTCGGTCGGGTCGAGCTGGCGCTCCATCAGTCCCGCGGTAGCAAGGCGGTCGACCACACGGGTGACGCCGCTGGTCGAGAGCCCGGTTTGGGTGGCGAGATCCGACATCCGTAGGCGGCTGTTCGGAGAGCGACTCAATCTCAGCAGGGTGTTGAGGTCCAGACCGGACAGGCCGTGCGCTTTCCAGGTCGGCTCGAGCTTGGCGATCAAACCGCTGTGCGCTTCGAAGAGCAAGCCGGAGATGGTGAAGCGGGGGTCGTCGAACAGTTCGTGGACGGACATGAGACCAGCTTAGCCGATACTTGCCATGCGGATAGTTGACACGAGGAATACATCCGAGTAGACCTATGCGTAAGCATTATTCCGCACAGCAAATATCGGAGAGATCATGCAGCGCAACATCTGGGTCGCCGGGTTCCGGACCGGCGTCATCGCCCCGAACGAGCAGATCAAGCTCGCCGAGTCACGGGAGTTCGCCGACGAAACCGTGCGCCATCTCGTACGCATGGCAGGTGGCGGCGAGGCGGTACGCGTGCGATTGACCAACCGCTACGGGGTCGCGCCGCTGCGGATCGGCGCCGCGCGCATCGCAGCGCGCAAGACCGGATCGGCGATCATCGCCGATCGCGAGATCACTTTCGACGGCGCGGCACAGGTCACCATCGACGCGGGCGCCGAGCTCGTGAGCGATCCGATCGCCCTGCCGGTCGCCGCGGGCGAAGACCTGCTGCTCAGTCTGTACCTCCCGACGCCGACCGGGCTTGCCACCTTCTCCCACCAACCCGGCGAGATCGCCTACATCGTCACCGGCGACCACACCGCGGATGTGGAACTCAGTGACGCGCAAGAGGTTCCGTTCCGCTTCTTCGTCACCGGGATCGACGTGCTGGTCACCGACCCGCCGCCCGTCGCCGTCGCGTTCGGCGACTCCTGGTTCGAGGGCTTCGGTACGACGCAGAGCGCCAATCGCCGCTCGGTCGATGCACTCAACGCCCGTCTCACTCAAGGTTGGGTGGTCAACAACGGGATCTCCGGCAATCGCCTCACGGCCGACCAGATCGGCGAATCCGGTTCGGGCCGTTTCGATTCCGACGCGTTGCAGGTCCCTGGCGTCACCAACATCCTGATCAATTTCGGAATCAACGACCTCATCCTCGGCGCGATGGGCGGACAGTCCTCCGCGACCAGCGAGGAATTGATCGCCGGCTTCACCGACCTGGCCGACCGCGCGCACGCCACCGGACTGCGTATCCACGCGGCCACCATCGGCCCGTACGCCGGCTGCGTCTACCCCGGCATGCCCCTGGTGGAAACCCAGCCGACCCGCCACGCCGTCAACGAATGGCTGCGCACCACCGATGTCTTCGACTCGGTCTTCGACGTCGACCGTGCCGTGTCCGACCCTGAGCGCCCCGACTACATCCGTCCCGAGTTCGACAGCGGCGACGGCATGCACCTCAACGACGAGGGCGCCGCCGCTATGGCAGCCACCGTCGACGTCGCCGCCCTCTTCCGGTAACCCCTCGGCCGAGATCACCGTGCTCTCACCGTGTCTTCTTCGGTGAGAGCACGGTGATGGACCCCGACGCTATCGGGCCGGGGGTAGTTCGCACCCGCCGTCCCCGTCGATGAACTGCACGGCGAAACCGCCACAGATCACCGCCGACCAGCCGACCACGAAGATCACGGCCAGCAGATATTGCAGCGAGCCGAGCGGGCCGGACTTCTCCTCGGTGGCTGTCACCGTCTCGGCCACGGCGCTCACCAGGTCAGTCCGAGGCCTGCTCGCGGTCGTTCAACCGCAAGGTCACCTCGATGGGCGGGACCCAGGGTTCGGGGAGCTCGTCCAGATCAGCGAGGGTGGTGTGCACGAACGCCGCGATCCGGTGCCGGGCCGCCGAGCTCAGCCGTTCGACACGGTCAGCGGTCAGCGGACTGTCCGCGAGCTCGACCGCGGGGAGCTCTCCGATGGCCCCCACGATCGTCTCCGACCCGTTTTCCATGCGTCGCGCCATCTCGTCCCCCACCTTCCGAACAGTGTCGGCGCCACTCCGTCACACCGGTCACGAAGCGCCGCCGACATCCACCAGCAAACATCTGGATTACAACATGAACAAGCGTCCACAACAAGCGCTCTTGCCGGCGAATCTGCGTAGATCGCTGCCCCGCCCACGATCGACACCACCTTCTACGCGACTCATCTGCCTGGCCGGACGCCGCTGCGACGTCCTCTAACCCATGCTGAGAACCGAACAGCACTGACGACCACAAACCGCGGAATCCGACACGGAGGCAACGTGGAGCGAATCGTGATCCTCGGTCGCGGCGGCGCGGGCAAGTCGACCCTCGCCCGCCGACTCGGCGCCGCCATCGAAGTGCCGGTCATCGAGCTCGACAAGCACTTCTGGCCACCGGACCTGACACCGCTACCCCCTGATCGATGGAGGGCAGTCCAGCAGCGGCTTACCGACGCTGAAGGGTGGATTCTCGACGGCGACCTCGGCCACTTCGACGCACTCGACGTGCGACTCGAAGCCGCCGACACCATCGTTCTGCTCGACTTCCCCCTCTGGATCTGCGCATGGCGCGCGCTGCGCCGCTCCCGCGAGAACCTGACCTTCTGGCGCTGGGTGATCGGCTACCGCCGCCACAGCCTCCCGCTGATCACGACCGCCATTGCCGACCACGCTCCCCACGCAAACCTGCTACTGCTCCGACACCCCGACGACGTCGAGCGGTTCCTCGCCGAAATCCGCGACCGCCCACACCGAACCCCCTGACGAAACCAAGGCCCCGACGGCAGCGACCCGTCAGTCACAGGGTGCGTGGCGACTGACGGGCTACCGGTCCAGCGTCGTGCCTAACCGGCACCCACCGCGGTCATCGCGCGCTCCACCCTCCGTCCATGACATAGGAGGAACCGGTGACCATGCCCGCGGTGTCGGAAGCGAGCCAACCGACCAGTGCCGCGACCTCTTCCGGCTCGATCAACCGCTTGATCGCACTCTCGGTGAGCAGCACCTTCTCGAGCACCTCCCGCTCCGGGATCCCGTGCGCGGCCGCCTGCTCAGCGATCTGCTTGTCCACCAACGGCGTTCGCACATATCCGGGACTGACACAGTTGCTGGTGACCCCGTGCGGACCGCCTTCGAGCGCGGTCACCTTCGACAGCCCCTCCAGCCCGTGTTTGGCCGTCACATACGCGACCTTGAACTGGGAGGCGCGGATCCCGTGCACCGAGGAGATGTTCACGATCCGCCCGAAACCCCTGGCGTACATGTGTGGGAGGGCGGCGCGGATCAGCAGGAACGGCACTTCCACCATCAGCGTCTGCATAGCGCGAAACCGATGCGGCGCGAAGTCTTCGATGGGGTTCACGCTCTGCACGCCCGCGTTGTTGACGAGGATGTCGACGTCGAGATGCATCTCAGCCAAGGTATCGACCTCGAGCAAATCGACAGTCCAGACGTGTCCGCTGATCTCGTGCGCGACCGATTTCGCGCCGACTCCGTCGATATCGGCGACGGTGACCTCGGCGCCGCGCGCGGCCAATTCGCGCGCGCACGCCGCGCCGATGCCGCTCGCACCTCCGGTGACCAGCGCCTTACGCCCCGTGAGATCGGTCATGCGGCAACACTTTTCTCGGCGGAGGCGTCGGCGAGGTCCACAGATTCCAAGTCGATACCGCGGGTCTCCTTGGCGCACAACACCGCGATCACAGTGACGGCCGCCGCGAATGCCAGGTACCAGGCGATCGGCACCGACGAACCGAACTCGTCGAGCAGCTTGACCGCGATGATCGGCGCCAGCGAGCCCGCCACGATCGAGGTGACCTGATAACCCAGCGACACACCGGAGTAGCGCATCCGAGTCGGGAACATCTCCGCCATGATCGCGGGCTGACCGGCATACATGAACCCGTGGAACACCAGTCCGATGATGATGGCGGACAGGATGACCACGCTGTTGCCGCTGTCCATCATCGGGAAGGCGAAGAAGCCCCAGGTGGCCGCGGCGACCGCACCGGCCAGGTAGACCGGGCGGCGCCCGACACGATCACCGAGCCTGCCCGCCAGCGGAATCACCGCCATGTGCACGGCGTGGGCGATGAGCAGCCACCACAGGATGGTCGTGGTGTCGGCATGCACGTGAACCTTGAGATAGGTGATCGAGAACGTGACGACCAGGTAGTACATGATGTTCTCGCCGAACCGCAGACCCATCGCGGTGAACACCCCACGCGGGTACTTACGCAGCACCTCGAACGGGCTGAACGAAGCGGCCTTGGCCTGATCCATCGTCTGCTGGGCGGCCACGAAGATCGGGGCGTCGGTGACTTTGGTACGCACGTAGTAGCCGACCAGCACGACCACCGCCGACAGCCAGAACGCCACGCGCCAGCCCCAGCTCAGGAACGCCGCGTCCGACAGGGTCGAGGTCAGCACCAGCAGCACGACCGTGGCGAGCAGATTGCCCGCGGGCACACCGGCCTGCGGCCAGCTCGACCAGAAACCGCGACTGCGACTCGGGCTGTGCTCGGCGACCAGCAGCACCGCACCACCCCATTCGCCGCCGATCGCGAAGCCCTGGACGAAGCGCAGGATCACCAGCATCGCCGGCGCCCAGTAACCGATTTGGGCGAAGGTCGGCAGACAGCCCATCAGGAAGGTCGCGGCGCCGACGAGCACCAGGCTCACCTGCAACAGCTGTTTGCGGCCATAGCGGTCGCCGAAGTAGCCGAAGACGATGCCGCCGAGCGGGCGCGCCGCGAAACCGACGGCGTAGGTGACGAAGGCGGCCAGGATCGCGTCGAGGTCGCTGGTGTCCTTGGAGAAGAACACCTTGCTGAACACCAGGGTCGCGGCGGTGCCGTAGAGGAAGAACTCGTACCACTCGACGACGGTGCCCGCCATCGAGGCGGCCACTACCCGCCGTAGTCCGGTGGGGGCCTCGTCCGGGTCGTCGCCGGTCGGTCGTATCGCGTTCCGCACGCTCATCGCACTACTCCTTCGATGTTCCAGGCCACATCACGAGGCAACTGTGACGTGGCCCACAAGCCGTGAGGAGAGTATTCGTGCAGATCCATCTCGGTGACAATGGCCAGTTTCGCAGCAGCAATCTGCGAAACTGCACACGTGAGCCATTCTTCCTCGACTTCGGGACGCAGACCGAGCGCTGACGATTTGCTGGTACTGCTCGCGGTCGGCCGGTCGGGGCGCTACATCACCGCCGCCGAGGAACTGGGCATCAACCACACGACGATCTCGCGACGCATCGCGGCTCTCGAGCACGCCATGGGCGGGCGGGTACTGACCCGGGTCACCGGTGGGTGGGAGCTCACCGACCTCGGCCGCGAGGCGCTGACCGCGGCCGAAGCCGTCGAGGCCGCCGTCCGATCGCTCGGCTCGAGCGCGGGCGAACGCACCCTCGAAGGGGTGGTGCGGATTTCGGCCACCGACGGTTTCAGCGCCTACCTGGCTCCGCCGTCCGCCGCTCGCGTGCAGCGCAGGCATCCGGGCGTCGCCGTCGACATCATCGCCGCGACCCGACGAGCATCCACCCAGCGAACCGGCCTCGACATCGAAGTGGTGGTCGGTAAACCCCAGGTACACCGCGCCGTAGCGATCGAGCTCGGCGACTACTGCCTGCGCCTGTACGCCTCGCGCGACTACCTCGCCGAACACGGCGTCCCGACCACCGTCGCCGAACTCGCCCGCTACCCGCTGGTCTACTTCATCGAATCCATCCTCCAGGTCGACGACCTCGACCTGGCTCTCGCCTTCGCTCCCACCATGCGCCGATCCGTCTCCTCCACCAACGTCTTCGTCCATGTGGAAGCCACCCGGGCCGCGGCCGGCATCGGCCTACTGCCCTGCTTCATGGCCGACCGCCACCCCGACCTCATCCGCGTTCTGCCCGACGAGGTCCGTGTCCAACTCACCTACTGGCTCGTCACCCGCCCCGAAACGCTGCGCCGCCCCGAAGTCGCCGCGGTCGTCGAGGCACTGCGCGCCACCGTGGGCGACCGCCGCGACGACCTACTAGGCGACCGCGTGGAACCATCCGGCTGACCGGCTGTCGCCCACGACGGGCAGCGCTATACGTTTGTTTCCGACTGGGCGGCCGGGGCGGGCAGAGCGAGGCTGAGCGCCGCACTGACTACCAGCGCCGCGCTGATCGTCAGCGTGCACGCCGTCAGAGCGCCGCGGTAGCCGTCGCTGGCCGCGACACCGAAGAAGATGGCGCTCAGCGACGCGACACCCACTGCGCCACCGAACTGTTGGCCAGTGGTCCAGATCCCTGAGGCCGACCCCGCGTATCGCGTCGGCACCGTCGACAGGAACAACGTCGTCAACGGCGGCTGGACGAGGTTGATGCCGACGCCGATGACGAACAGACCGGGCGCGAGCAGCCACGGATTGACATCTGTGGCCGAGGTCAGGGCCGCGCCCAGTACCGCCAAGGTCCCGACGGCGCCGAAGAGGGCACCCGCGATGACAGTCGAGCGGCCGAACTGCACGGTGAGGCGGCCCACCAGCGGGGCGACCGCCAGTCCGCCGATCGAGAACGCCACGGTCACCACGCCGGCTCGCAAAGCCGTGTAGCCCTGGCCTTCTTGGAGCCAGAGCACGAACACGAGCAGGAATCCGCTGAAGGCCGCGAACGCGACCAACTGAACGACGAGTGCGACGCTGCTGATGCGCGCACGCAGCAGGTCCAACGGCAACAGCGCACCCGCGCGAGCATCGGCGTTGCGGTTCTCACCGATGGCGACCAGAGCGACAGCGGCGACACCAGCGGCCAGCAGCAGCCAGATCCAGAGCGCCCAGTCGTAGGTACGACCTTCCAACAGCGGGAACACGATGGCCACCAGCCCTGCGGTCAGACCGATCGCCGCGAGCCATCGCGGCCGCAGCGCACCTTCGGCGTGGCTCTCCGGGATCAGCCACGCGCCCAGACCCGCCAGGATCAGGGCGGCCGGGACGCTGATCCAGAAGATCGCCCGCCAGCCGAGACCGGCGACGTCCGCGGTGACGAGCACACCGCCGAGCAGCAATCCCCCGGCTTGCGCGAGTCCCGCGGCAACACCGAAAATGCCGAGGACAGTGGCCCGTTCGGGTCCGCGGAAGAGAACGAACAGGCTGGAGAGAACCTGTGGCGCCAGAATCGCCGCGGCTGCGCCTTGCGCGGCGCGACTGGCGATCAGTTCGCCTGGACTGTTCGCGAGCGCGGACCAGGCACCGGCCAGCGCGAACAGAACCAAGCCGACGAGAAATACTCGTTTGCGCCCCCATAGGTCGCCCAATCGGGCCGCGGTGATCAGGGCGGCCGCGAAGGCGAGCAGATAGGCCGTGGCGATCCAGCCGACCTGTGAAGGAGTTCCCCCGAGGTCTGCTTGGATCGCCGGTAGTCCGACGTTGACGATCGTGACATTCAGCAGATCGAGGGTGAAGCCGAGAACGAGCACGACCATCGCGGCCCAGCGTCGCGGATACAACGCTTCGGTCGCATCGTTTTTCGTGGAAGTCGAAGTGGTCATCAGGTGTAACTCCCTGCGCGGCTTGGTGTCCGGTGTGTGGTCATCACTTGCTCGTTCGCCGACGGCGCTGCCGCGTGGCGAGCTCCGCGCGGTGCTGCCACGCACCGACAAGAGGTGGCACGCGTGAGATCGTCGCTTGCACTATTGAACTCGCTGGTTCACTCTAAAATCCATCAAAGGTCATTGCAACCCGGTATATAAAACTGAACCCACCGGTCAAATTTTGACATGTTTGAGCTATGGTTCATGGATGGCTGTAGCAACACCGCCGACCGGGCAGTCGGCCTCGCGAGGGCGGATCGACAAGCGGCAGGCGATTCTGGATGCGGCGTTCGTCGTCTTCGCTCGCCGTGGTTATGCGCAGGCATGCGTGCAGGAGATCGCCGAAGTCGCCGGCGTCGCCAAACCAACGATCTACAACCACCTCAACGACAAGGAAACGCTGTTCCGGCACACGCTGGCCGCTGTCGGCGACGCGGTGCTGGCCGAGAATCTGGCGGTGATCGAGCGGTTGCGGAACCCGGGTGACGATCTGCGCGCCACCCTGGAAGACGTGGCGTACCGGCTGATCCGGTCCTGCTGTACTGAGCGGTCCCGGTCGCTGCGCTGGCTCACCTACGGGCAGGTCGCGCAGTTCCCCGATCTGATGGATGTCGTGGTGAGCCGGACCTCTGATCAGCTCGGCGAAGCAATCGCGGATCGACTGGCGCGCTTGTCGCTGTCGGGTCGCCTGCGCCCGAGCGATCCGGGGACTGCCGCCGAGCAACTCCTAGTACTGATTACCGGTCCGTTGGAGGGGCGCACCCGCCTCGGCACCCGCAAGGTCTCCACCGCCGAGATGCATGCTGTCGCCGCCGCTGCCGTCGACACCTTCCTGCGCGCCTATGGGACGCCGGAGACTCCCTGAACTTCGGGATCACGCCCAAGTCGATCACCGAAACACGCGCCGCGCGATGCGTTGTCGCCCGGCAGAGAAAGGACCGACGTGACCGCGGTACACGACAATCTGCTTGCCACGATCGAAGCGGAGCGGGCGATCTTCCGAACGTTCTTCAAATTCTTCCGGATCGCCGACACCCAGGAGAGCGAGCGGTTCAGCGAGTGTTTCACCCCCGACGCGCGGATCGAGTACCGAATCATGCCGGGCCCGCCGGTGCTCTTTCACGGCCGTGACGAGTTCACCGATCACATGAGCCGAGTTCCCAAATCACAGCGCGCCCTGGTAGCCCACGTCATCGGTCAAGCCACCATCGAGTGGAACGGTGACAAACCACTGCTCACCGCGTATGCCACTGTCTGGCACTGGTTCTCGAGCACCGACGTGGGCCGCCCGGCGGACTGGACCGTCATCGGACTGGTCCGAGACGAGTTCGAGCAGCACGAGGGTGAGTGGTTGATCTCGCACCGCGACGTACGCCATGTCGCGGGCCGGGTCGCCGCAGGCCGCGAACCGCGTCAGCCGAGCCGGTAGTTCAGCGTGACGGCCAGGGTTGCGACGGCAAGCCCCAGAAACACCGAGGCAGGTCCCAGCGCATAGTCGCGGACACGCAGGTGCGCTACGACAGCTCCGGCGAAGTAGAGCACCAGGCCGGTCGCCGCCGCGATCCCCAGCGCCGGAACGACGAACCCGACAAGCAGTCCGAGCGCACCGGCACCCAACAGCGTGCCCATCACCACAATCCAGGACTCCGGCACCTGGACGACTTTCGCCGAAGCGACCGGGATGGGATGGCGGATGTAATTCATCCAGCACCCCAGGCCGGTCGCCGTTGCGGTCACCAGGGTGAGGACGGTGTACAGAGTAGACATCAGAGTCTCCTTCGATGATGAATTCCGTTGCGGTGCAATACATCAATTCAGATGGCCATCAAACGGGGCACTCCATCTCTACACCGACTGGCCCACACCACTTTCCACGTTCAGCCGAAACCGCTACCCGCGTGCGGCGTTCGCGGTCGTGATGAACTCGATCTGCGCGGGTGAGGGTCCGCAGTACTCGCTCTCGATGCGCTCGGACTCCTCGGCCTGCATCCGGTACATGCTGTCGCGCAGGCCCGCGTCACCGCCGTGGAACCCTTCCAAGAGCTCCATCCATCGCGCCGCCATGTGCTGCGCCTCGGGTGAGGTCGGGTCCATGCCCGCCGCTATCGCCGCGTCGACCTGTGGGATCAGCACGGCCCAGTCCGCCTCGGCTTGCTGAATACGCTGCTCACCGAGGTCTTCCCGGCGCAGCGCGAGCTGAGTGACCTGTTCCTCGGTGAAGTATTGCTTGATGGTGTCGTCGACCATGACGGTCCTCCTGATCAAATCCAGGAAGTGATCTGTGGATGCGTCCGACCGGCTGTCCGCTGTGGCGGCCAGTGCCGCGACCAGGGCATGCAGGTCCCGGGTCGCGGCCAGTTGCGCGGCCAGATAGTCGCGATGAGCAGCCAATACCCGCGACATCGCCACGGCGCCCGCGAGCACGTCGGCGATCTGATCCAGCCCGAGGCCCAGCTGACGCAAGGCGAGCACCTGGTACAGCCGCTCGACATCGCTTGCGGTGTAGAGCCGGTGACCGGTGCTGCTCCGCTCCGCAGGATGTACCAACCCGATGCGGTCGTAATGATGCAGCGTCCGTACGGTCAGCCCGGCCTCGGCCGCGAGCTCACCGACCTTCCACATACGCCCGGTTCCGCGCTGGTTCATCCGTTTCATCCCACTTCCACCGACGCACTGTGCGCCGGCATCGTCGACGGTAGAACCTGACGTTACGTCAGGTGCAAGCCTGAATTCGCCGACCGAATCCGAGGGTCAACGGTCCGCGAGTGAGCAGGACAGCTACGCATGTCGTCCTCCACGGCGGCCGGACACAACGGGTCTTCGTTGACCCGGATCGCGAGAGGTTTCCGCTGCCTAGACCCGGTCCAGCGCCTGCCACGGCTCTGGCGGAAGTTCGACGACAATGCTGTCGCCGGGCCTGACCTCGCCACCTGCGGTGACCACGCCCATGATTCCGGCTTTGCGCACAACGGTGCCCGCCGCGTCATGGTGGACGAGCCGCTTCAACAGCCCGTCTTGAAATCTGTCGATCTGCACGCACGGGTTGCGCAGGCCGGTCACTTCGACCACCGCATCGGAGCCGATACGGAGTAGCGCGCCTACCGGTAGTGCGAGCAGATCGATGGCGCTGGTGGTGATGTCCTCACCGAGATCGCCGGGGAATACCTCGAATCCGTGTTCGGCGACTTCGCTGAACAGTTCCTCGTGCATGAGGTGAACCTGCCGCAGGTTCGGTTGGGTCGGGTCCTGCGCGACACGGGAGCGGTGTTTGACCGTCGTTCCGGCGTGGACATCGCCTTCTACGCCGAGGCCGGTCAACAACCGAATGCTGGGTCTGGTCGGCTTGGTGAACGAGTACTCGCCATTGCTGTTCACCGCGATCACTGTGCCGCTCATCGTGTTTCGTGTCCCCTCGTCGTCCGAAACGTCGATTCGAGCGTAACCCCGGGCCGTGGCGACTATCAGGTGGATTTCGGGTCCGCGAGGGGTCTGCAATGAGCAGCCTGACACGATTCAGCGCTTGACCCTGACACAGTGACAACGTCTTCAATGGAGGCAGGAGGTGGTTCCCATGAACTCGACACCAGGACAATCGGTAGAACCGCGGCTGCTTGCCGCACTGAGCGCGGAGAGTGCGTCGACCCGACTGCAGGCCGCGCTGGTCGCGGGCACACATCCCGGCCCGGCACTGCTCGGAGCCCTGATCGACCGCTGTGCCGTGGAGCCGGACTTCTTCGTCCGCGACATGCTCACCTGGGCGCTGACCAGGCTCCCCACCGAGGTGACCGTGCCCCGGCTTCGCGCCGAGTTGAAATCCGACGGTGCGCAAGCCCGCAGCCAGGCGCTGCACACACTGTCCAAGATCGGCGATCCGGCGGCCTGGGCGGCGATTACCCCGGCGCTGCTGCGCGATCCCGACGACGATGTGGCGCGCAGCGCGTGGCGCGCATCGGTTGTTCTCGTGCCGGACGTCGAGCGCGAGGCGCTGGCCAACGAACTGTCCACCCAATTCGGGCGCGGCGATCGGGAGGTTCGGCGCAGTCTGAGCCGAGCGCTGACCGCGCTGGGCGAGGTGATCCTCGCGGTACTGCACCGGGCGGCGAGCAGCACCGACCCGCACGTCCGAGCGCACGCACAGGCCACCGAGCAGTTGCTGCGCGACCCGGACGCCGCCTTCGATCTCGACATCGACGCGGCAAAGCGGGTCGCGGCGCTCGACGGTGCCCCGTGCTGATCGGCGAGGTGGCGCGGCGTTCGGGAGTCAGCACCCGAATGCTGCGCCACTACGACTCGCTCGGTTTGGTTCGCCCCACCGGGCGCACCGTCGGCGGCTACCGCCAGTACTCCGATGCCGACATCCGCAGCATCTTTCACGTGGAAAGCCTGCGCTCCCTCGGCCTCTCGCTGCGCGAGATCGCCCAGGTACTGGCAGACCAGTCGTTCACGCCGCGGACCTTGGTCAGCGATCTCATCCGACGCACCGAGGAACGGCTGGTGCGCGAGCGCGAACTGCTCGAGCGACTGCGCGCGGTCGAGAACGCCGAGCCCGGAGACTGGCACGATGTGCTGCGCATCGTCGAACTCGTGCGCACTCTCGGCTCGACCGACCCGCATCGTCGCCTGCAGGCGGTGCTGAATCCGGTCGACAACGAACCGGTACCGACCGACCTGCTGGCCGCGGCCGTGCTCGCCGAGGCCGAACCCAACATGGCAGGCGCCCTGCGCTGGGCGCTGTCGCGGGCCGGTGACGACGGCCTGGTCGGGCTCGCGACCGGGCTGACCGTCCCCGACGTCGAGGTCCGACGCCGGGCCGTGCTGGCAGTGGCAGAGATCCCGGGCGACGCCGCGACCGAACTACTCATCGCCGCGATCGAGGACCCGGAATCCGCTGTCCGCGGCCCCGCCGCCTTGGCCGCCGGTACCCGCGGGGTGACCGCGGCCGAGCCGGTCCTGGTGGCCATGGTGATCGCGGGCACCAACGATGTCGACGCGGGCGAAGTGCTCGGCGCGCTGTCGGAGGACCCGGAATCCGCCGATCGAATACTGAGCGCGCTGACCGACGCGCTAACCGCACACGAGGACGACGCAGGCATCCGAATCCGACTCATCCAGGCACTGGTCGAGCTGCCCGGCACCCGAGCGCTGGCGACCTTGCGGGCACTGAGCGCGGACACCGATCACTCTGTCGCCCTCGTCGCCACCGCCTTCGCCGAACTGGTGGCCTCCCGGGCGACGAGCCAAGATCGCTGATCACAACCAGTCGGCCACCCGCTCCAGGGAACCCCCTCTTCAGCCGGTGGTATCGACGCATTCGAAGCTGCCATGACGAACCTGGACGACCAACCACAGGAGCACGACGATGAGACGGGATAGACCGGTCGAATCGCAACGCGTGTTCTGCCCGCCGCCGACGTGAGTCTGCCTGCGCTGCAGCCGATCGTGGGCCAGCTGACAGCCGGACAACCGAGTCCTACCTACGCCCGGATCGGCGGGAGGTCACCGATGGGGCCGAGTGCCCGCCCACTTACCGACGCGGCATGCAGCCCACGATCACGCACGCGGTCCGAAGAACTCGGCCCGAGCGGCATCGATGCGGGCCTGAGCCTGGGCAGCGCCTTGGAAGCTGACCGCGGCCGATCCGCCACCGGCGAGCCCCAAGGCTAGGAGACCGCCGATCACCGAGAGGAGATTCGGCTCGGGAAGATTGCCCGTGTCGCTGGTGGGCTCGACCTCGTGGGCCGGAACCGCCGCACCGCCGCCGGGCGCGGACGCGGGTGGATCACCTACTCCGCCGGGAGCTGGCGATCCGGGCGACTCTCCGACTCCCCCGGGCGCCGATTCGACCGGCGGTGCTGCGCCGCCACCGCTGGGTGAGTCGCTGTCGGGTTCGGCAGTATCCGGCTGGGCAGCCTTCGGCTCGGGCGGTTCGGGTGCGGACGGTGCGCCGGGGGCCGGGGCTTCGGGAGCGGAATCCGGGGCAGGCGCCTGCGGCTCCGGGGCATTGCCGGGGTTCGGGTTGTTGCCTTGATTACCGCCACCATTTCCCTGGTTGCCGTTCCCGCTGCCAGGGTTCTGATTCCCGTTATTGCCCTGATTACCCCCACCGTTACCCTGGTTGCCGTTCCCGCTGCCAGGGTTCTGATTCCCGTTATTGCCCTGATTACCCCCACCGTTACCCTGATTGCCGTTCCCGCTGCCAGGGTTCTGATTCCCGTTATTGCCCTGATTACCCCCACCATTTCCCTGATTGCCGTTCCCGTTCCCCGGGTCCGAGTTCCCGTTGTTCCCGCCATGACCGTCTCCCGGACCCGCGACGAACCGGACGGCGTCGCCGGTGCCGAGTCTTGCGACGACAGCGACCTTTTCGCCGGGGAGGACAGTCGGCTGAGCAGCCGCTAGCCCGCCGTATCCAAGGAGCCCGAGAACGCCCGCGGCCCCGGCCACCACGGCTGTTCGTCTCATCCGACCGGCCGTCACGCGCCCTCCGTCCCGTCCTCGATAGCCCAGCTCACATCATTGCGGTCGGATCCGGACCCCCGCGCGTTACGCACCGCCGCCCGAGAACCGGCTACGGCGCCCGCTGAACTCCTCCCGGCGCGAGGCCAGTTCCGGCCCGTCACTCGCTCCACGGTGGAACCGGGCGTACCAATCGAGAGGAGCAGGGTGGTCGGCGGCGCTCGGATACCACCTCGGATGGCCTCCCAAAGTTCTTCGCGGCCGGTGACATTCGCGGTGCGCACCGGACCGCGCGTGCACCTCAACGTTGCCCTGGCCCCGTTGGTCCAGGCCGCCGCAGGTGTAGACCGAGTCCTGGTCGCCCAGATCATCCGCGCAGCCGCCGCCGTCGACCTGGCGACCTTGGCTGCCACCGGCGCCGACCTCACCGGCTCGGTGCTCGGCCCTGTGGCTGCCCGCATCCGAGCAGACCTCCACGCAACCACCCGAATGTGCTCAGCATCACCGACCCCGACACCGTCGGAGTTGTTCGCCGAACGCCGACACGACGTGGTCGCGGTGGACAACCCTCGGCTCGAGGATCCGGTCGAGCTGGCCGCGTTCACGCACATGTCGCGAACAACCTGGATCGGCTCGTGGGCCGGAGGCTGGAGCGGACCACTTTGCCAGCGAGAGAAGCATTGCTGCACAACGCCCTTCGTCCCGACGACATGCGGATGCGCCTTGACGGAACCCATGGCTGTCGTCGATCGGGCGGGGCCCTGCACCGGAGCAGCCTGGGTCGATATCGCGATGCTCACACCGCGGCCTCCACCGGCGGACAATGCAGACATGCCCGAGTTGATGTCGGCCGTGGTCGATCCCGGCACGTTCACCACCGTCCAGCCCACACTCACCGGCACCGACGGCCTGGCACTGCGCCCCTGGACCGCCGCCGATGCGCGCACCGTGTACGAAGCATTCCAAGACCCCGCGATCCGCCATTGGCATGTTCGGACCGCCGAGTCCATCGAACAGGTCGGCCAATGGATTCTTCGATGGCGCGCGGCCTGGTCCACCGGCAACGGCCAATGGGCCGTCACCAGCAACGGAGACGTCGCCGGACGCATCGGACTGCGGAAGTCGGACCTCACCGAGGGTGTCACCGAGCTCGCCTACTGGACCCTGCCCGCCTGGCGCGGGCACTCGATCGCACCCCTCGCCGCAAACACGTTGACCCGCTGGGCCTTCGACGACATCGGGTTCGACCGAATCGAGCTCACTCACTCGGTCCAGAATCCGCCATCGTGCCGGGTGGCAGTGAAATGCGGATTCGCCTTCGAGGGCACGCTGCGTGGAGCCGGTCGCCATAGCGACGGCCGTCACGATATGCACCTCCACGCCCGGCTCCGCACCGACTGATACCGGGCCAAGAAAGCACCATGCCGCTAGAGCACCGCAGTCTTGTCCGCTGTCAGTCTGTCGACAGGGCGGACGAAGCAGGTAAAACGCCAGGAGGCGATGTTGTCCCGAGGGCACGCCAAGCGAACGCGCGCGATGCCATGCCGATCAGATTCCCAGGCTGTTCCGAAGATGCCAACCCCGACGGAAGCGACCGACTCCCGTTCTGCCAGAACACGGTCACACTCTGACCCAGAGCGGCGCTCAACGCTGATTCGTCGTCGAACCGCGGGTACCTCTCTCGCAGCAATGCTGCCGGGCCGAGGACGAATGCTGCCACGAGGCCGCCCCACTGATCGCCAGTACCGCAATACTCGACCGCGTGGGTGCGGACAAGATCTTCATCAGTGGATTTCCCTCGGCCGGAAGTCGATCAGTGTGGCGCGGGAGGCACATACGTCTCGGCGTGCTGTACCGGCTCGATTGCGGCGCGGTAGTTTCGGCGAACGATCAGGGCAGCGATGACGGTTCCGATCAGCACGAACAGTCCGGTGTCGCCGGATAGGTACTCGGTCACGACGACAGGGTGCTGGGTCTGTACGAGGTAGCCCGTCAGCAGAGCGAAGGTCCAGTTGTGCGCCCAGTGAGCCAGTACCGCGGGCCACATACTCGCCGAGGCGATCCGTAGATATCCGAACAGGAACGAGAACGCCACCGCACTGGCCGTGAACAGCAGCAGCGTGACTACGCGGTTGCCCTCGGAGTGGTAGTACGGCGTGAGCAGGATGTAGGGCAGATGCCATGCGGCCCAGACGACACCGACGACCAGCAGCGATGCGGTCACACCCCATCGCTGCACGCGTGGCTGCAGGTAGCCGCGCCATCCGATCTCTTCGGTGAACGCGAGAATCGGACCCGTGATCGCCATCGCGACAGCGGCGGAGACGAATTCGGAATCGGGTTCGGTGAAGCTCGCATACCCGAGCACGACCACGGCGACGGTGGCAGCGAGTGACACGAGCATGCTCGATCCCACTGCCACCGGCCACCAAGGCCTTCCCGCACGCAGCATTCCCAGCCGTTCCCATCCCTGCCTGCTCCATCCCTCACGAGTGACGAGGAGCATCATCACCAGGGTTACCAGGAGCGGAGACAGCGCCAAGACGAGACCACCGGCGATATTCGCAGTGGCGAGGGACGTTGCCAAGACCGCTGCTATGAAGATCGCGGCGAGGCGGCCGTCGGACAGCCCATCCGTCATCGAAACTTTCTCCCTTCTGACTGCGTCGCGAGCAGTTTCGCGTGTCCACACGGGTGGGGCATCCAGGTAAACCCGGATCTCGCCCCTGACATCGACATCGGGACGCCCCTGACTCGACGACGCCTCATCACGAGATCGACCTCGACCCGTTCGCACAAGAACTCGCCCGAGATCATCGACTCACCCGTCGGCAACGCGGTAACCTCTAGGCGAAGTCCGCGACGGTCAGCAATGGCCTAGCAGCCCGTCACCACGGAGTCTGCTGGAGCTTGGGTATTCGAACCTTGCACTATTCGGACCGAACGCCTCGCTTGGGCTGGTTGTTAACCTGTGCCCGTGGGGATGGGACCGAACGCAGACAGCTGGCGGGAAAACACGCGGACCTCTTACGACACCGTCGCTGATAGTTATGCAGACCTGACGCGTCGGCTTTTGGATGAAACACCTGAAGAGCGCGCTGTCCTGGCATTCTCAGCCACTCGACGAATCCAGTGTCCGTGAGCACTGCACAGCCGCCGGATCGAAATTCCAGGAGCTTCCCGGATTTGCGAACCGACATCCTTGTGATTGCCACGTCAACATGAGGATTGAGTGACACGATCAGTCGCATGATTCGAATCGTCGGCGTTGTCTTATCCGCCGTGCTGATCATGTTGGTGGCCCTGGTTAGCAGCAGGCGCCGTAGATTCGTCGGCACTACGACGAGTTCGCGGGCACTCCGGGTGACTGCGCCGACGACTCGCCCTGCTCCCCCACGGCTCGCCGTCGAACTGGTTCCGAAGACGCGGTGGGGCGCCAACTTGCGGTCGGAGTTGTCCGCGAGGGAGTGGAAGCGGCTTCGAGGAATCGTGTGCGAGGCGGCAGGCAACCGGTGTGAGATCTGCGATGGTGTCGGTCAGCGGGCTCCGGATTGCAACGAGGTCTGGGAATACGATGACCAGCAGCAGATCCAGCGTTTGGTCCGGCTCGAGGCGCTGTGCGCGGCCTGCCACGCCGTCAAGCACATAGGCCGGGAGTATGCCGGTGGCCGGGGAGAGCAAGCCCGCAGTCACCTGGCCGAGGTGAACGGTTGGACACCGACGCAAACCGATCTCTATCTCGAGCAGCAATTCGCGCAATGGCGGGTCCGCTCCGAGAAGGAGTGGACGTTCGACCTTTCCGCTCTATCCCAATATGGTCCTCCGTTGCCGCCATCGACCCGGAGGAAGCGTTGCGCGAGTTGCACCGAGCTCTTTCCCCCGGACCAGCTGACGGCCGTCGAAGCGAAGCGATTGCTCTGCGAGGGCTGCTCGAAGGACGAGTCGGCTGGCTCGAGGTAGCGATATAGCCCAGGGGCTCGGGGTGGTTTTCGGCTCAGCGAGGAGTCGGGCACTGGCCTTCGTAGCTGCTCAAGCCCAGACCGTTGGCCTTCTTGCTACGGCCGACGGGGCCGTTCTTGGCGGAGCGGACCCAGGTGCCATTAGTGTCGAGGACGGGCATGCGTTCGCTGAAGGCTCGGCTGTAGTGGATGGTGCCGTCGACGGTGAGGATGCCGTCGCGGACGTCGATGTGGGCGACGGTGGCCCAGAACGAGCTCTTACCGTTGCCGATGATGACGGTGATCTGGTCGGCGTCCTTGTCGGGCAGACCGTCGGGGCCGGGGCGGCCGTAGCGGACGCGCACTCGGGGATTACCGAATTTATCGATGGCGCCCGCTCCGTTGTCCACGGATTGGTACACGTTGAGGAGCAGGTCGCCGTTTTCGGTCGGGCGGACGGTGACCTGTTCGGTCGCGGGAAGGTTGTTCGCGCCGGGACCGCGGGTATCGCCCTGGTGGTGGATGAACGGCCACTTCCTGATGTCGCCCTGGTGACCCTTCTCGCCACTGAGGACCACGTAGTCGCCGGTGATCTCGTTGCGGCAGAAGAAGTACACATCCAGGTCGCCCGTGCCGAACTCGGTGACGCGACCGTTCGCGTCGTATTTAGCGCCGCGGCCGTCCCATTCGAGGCCGACGGTCAGGACATAGCCGGGATCGCCCTTGCGCAGGTCTATGGTGGCGCGGCGATCCGGCGAATCCTTGGTCAGCACGACATCGACTTTGCGTAGATCGACCGCCGGAGCGGGAGGCGTAACGCGCTGGGGTGCAGGCACTTCGGTCACATTCGAATGCGCATCGGTCGGTTCTTCTTCGGCATCGACGACGATGCCGTGATCGGTCGCGAACGCCGCCAGCCCGGCGCTGTAGCCCTGGCCGATCGCGTCGAGCCGCCACCCGCTCCCCCGGCGATACAGCGCGACAGCTTGCAGCACCGTCTCCGAGTCCAGACCCGGTGGCACGAAACTCACCGATTGACTCGCCCCGACAGCCGAGACGCGCAGACCGGTGACCGCACCGAACCGAATCCCCTGCGCCTCGGTACTCCCGGTGATCACCACCCGGTGTATCTCGGCAGGCAATGCCGAAAAATCAATCGCGACAACAGCATCGGACTCCAACCGAACACCCGACGCCGCCGGATTGTTGAAGAACACGAAGTCGGCATCGGAGCGCACCTTGCCGTCGGCGGTCAACAACACCGCGGCGATGTCGACGGCCCCGGCCGGGCTGTCGAGATCCAGGCGCACCGTGTACTGCCCGTCGACGAGATCGGTCTTGGACCCTTTGGAAACCTCGACCATCGTTGCCGCACTCCCACTCATGATTCTGCCCCTCCGCCAGTCGACTGAGCCCCACGGTACCCGCAGGGTCTGTCGACGGTCCCGCACTCGGTAACCGGCCCGGACCTGTGGGGATGACCAACCCCTGTCGGAAAACCGTTGGAGTTGGTCACAGGATCGGTGTGCACCGGTAGCGGCGGGGGCGAGTGTGTCGTTGACTGGCTGGATGGACATCCGTGAACTGAACGACCGCAAGTCGGGTCGTCGGGTTTCGGTGGTGGTGCCCGCGCTGGATGACGAGGACACCGTCGCCGGGGTGGTCGCTTCTGTGAAGCCGCTACTCGGTGGGCTGGTCGACGAGTTGATCGTGCTCGATGCCGGGTCCGCTGATCGCACCATCGCGCGGGCGCGCGCGGCCGGCGCTGAGGTCTACACGCGGGAACAGGCTTTGCCCGGCGTTGCGATACGACCGGGCAAAGGCGAGGTGCTGTGGCGTTCGATGGCGGTGTGTACCGGTGACCTGATCGTCTTTCTCGACGCGGATCTCGTCGAACCCGATCCGATGTTCGTGCCCACCCTGCTCGCCCCGTTGCTCACCGACCCGCATATCACCCTGGTCAAGGGTTTCTCTCGCAGGCCGATGCCAGATGACGCCGATGGCGGCGGCCGGGTCACCCAGTTGGTGGCGCGCCCGCTGCTCACCGCGCTCGCACCCGCACTGGCCGAGATTATTCAGCCCCTCGGCGGCGAATGTGCCACTACCCGTGCGTTTCTCTGCCAGATCTCCATCGCCAGCGGGTACGGCGCGGAGATCGGGATCCTGCTCGATTGTTGGCAACGACGTGGTTTGTCGGCCATCGCCCAGGTCGACCTCGGGGTTCGGGTGCACCGCAATCGACCGACGCACGAACTCGCGGTGATGAGCCGACAGGTCGTGGCGACTCTGCTCGACCGACTCGGCATCCGTGATTCCGGAATCGGTCTCGTGCAGTTCCTGCCCGGAGAAACCGGTTGGCGGCGAACACCTTCCGAGGTGAGCCTGGCCGACCGGCCGCCGATGTCGCGCCGTCTCGCCGAGTACCGCGACATCGCTTGACACGCGAAAACGCCGGCCCCGCAGGACCGGCGTTCACGCTCTATACAGCGACGAGACCGAAGTCCAGTTTCACCAATTGATCGGCGCAATCGAAGTACCGGTCGTCATGAGTGATCACGATGACGGTCTTTCCGCGCCGCTTCAGATCGGTGAGGATCTCGTGATAGAACACGTCACGGAAGCGTGGCTCCTGATCAGCGGCCCATTCGTCGAAGACATAGATCTGGCGGTCCTCGAGCAGGGCGGTGAGCAGGGCCAGTCGCTTGCGCTGCCCCTGTGACAGATCGACCGTCGACAACCGCCCGTCCTGCACGGTCACCTTGTGCGCGATCTGCAACTCGTCGAGATAACGCTGGACGTCGGCGTCGATACCGGGGCGGTCGAAACCCAGGTAGTCCTCGAACAGATGGAAATCGGTGAACACCGCCGACGAATTCTGCCGGTACCACTCGATGTTGTCGTGGTCGATCCTCTCCCCGTTGAGCGACAACGACCCCGAGCGTGGCACATACAGACCGGTGATGAGCTTGGCCAGCGTCGACTTCCCGCTGCCGTTGCCACCGACGATGAACGTGATCTGGCCCGGTTCGAAAACCAGGTCGATCGGACCGAGCCGGAAACCGGCGTCGTCGGACTCGTCGAGTCCGGGCGGCGGAGCCAGCGGTCGCACATCGGTGCCACCGTGGTCGACCCAGTTCTTGCCGTTGACATCCACCTGCGCGCCACCCGGATGCGCACCGGGATGCGCGGGATGCGGATGCCTGCCGTTATCCGCACGCGGCGGCATCCCAGGACGCGGCGGATGCCCGCCCGGCCCATGCGATCCCGGCGGCGGTGGCACCTGCGAGGGCGCCTCCGAGCGATAGATGTAGCTGACGTTGGTCAGTTCCAGCTTGGCCTCCCCTGCCGCTGGACGCTCCGAATACGGCAGCGACTCCTCGTCGTGCAGCGTCGTCATCGACAGGTTCATCGCACGGATCTTGGCCAGCGCCACATCACCACGCAGCAGATCGGGGATGCGGTGCATGAAGTTCTGCATCGGCATCGCCAGGAACGTGGTGACCAGCACGTAGCCAACCATCGTCTCGCGCGGCAGATCCAGTGCGGCCGCGATGACGAACAGGATCAGCGCCATCGTGCCCAACTGCAAGGCCTGGCCGAAGCCCTGGGCGTAGGAGAACTTCGAGCCCGCGTCGGTGTTCTGATCGCGCAGCGTGCCCGCCGAACCGAGCAGGTGCCGGTCCATGAAGTCACGACGCCGACCACGGTGCAGCTTGAGTTCCTTGATCCCGAGGGTCACGGCCTGGAACGATCGCAGCAGCGCGTCCTCGTTCTCGCGGGCTTCCCGGTAGATACCGCGAACCCGCTTGAGGACCAGTTCCACACACGCGATGCCGACCAGTGTGCCGCCCACTGTGACCGCGAAAATCGGTCCCGACACCACGGCGAGGAACACGAAGCAGCCGACGATGGTCGCCACATCCACGCAGATCGACGGAATAGCGGTGACGGCCTGTGACAGCGAACGCACGTCCTCGGTGAGCGTCGCCATCAGGCGATGCATGCCGAGCCGCTCGAGGTGTTCCAGTGGGGCGGAAACGATTCCGGAGCTCAGATCACTGCGCAGCCGGTAGATCGCGTCCTGGGAGAGCCGGATCAGCAGAACCTGCGACAGCACACCGCTGACGAGGATCACCAGACCCGCCGCCCCGAAGCGCAGTAGCAGATTGTCCGGTTGCGGGCGCGGCGAGACGACCGCGTTGATCAGCGTGACCAGGTAGGTGTTGGCGACGCCGCAGATCAGGCCCGCGGCGACGACGGCCGCGATCCTGGCCGGCGACAGCGCGGCGAGAAAACGGAGCAGATGCATGACTTGACTGCGCTCTCAGCTGCGGATGACATCGAACACGATGCCCTCGAGGGTGACACCGGGTGCGAACGAGAACGCCACACCGGTCGAGATCGGTGCCGCCGTCTGCGCGTCGCGGATCATCCGCTCCAACACGAAGATCAGCGAGACACTGAGCATGTTGCCGTGCTCGGCGAGCACCTCCCAGCTCGGCGCCGCCAGTTCGGCGGGAATGCCGAGCGAACGCGCCGACTCCTCGATGATGCGGGGACCACCGGGGTGGATCGCCCACAACTCGATATCGGACTTGCCGAGTCCGTTGCGCGCCAACACTTCCGACACCACCGGGTCGACACCGCGGTAGATGTAGTCGGGCAGGCTGGTCGACAGTTCGCAGGTGATGCCCGCGTCCTTCACACCGAGCACGATGCCGTCCTCGGCGTCGTCGAACAGGTGGCTGAAGCTGTCGCGGATCACGACGCTGCCGGGGGCGAGTGGCTTGTGCACCTGGTTGGCGCCGATCACCACCACGCCACAGCCGTCACCGAACAGGCTGTGGGTGATCACGTCGTTGACGTCGTCGTCGAAAACGGCGTTGACCGAACTCAATTCGATGCACAGCACCATCGCCTTCTTGTCCGGATGGGCCCGGACGTAGTCGACGGCGGCGCGAACGCCGTTCATGGCCGCGGCGCAGCCCATGAAGTTGATGACCATCCGGCCGACCTGCGGCGACAGACCAAGCTGCTTGACCACCGCGACGTCGACGCCGGGGGCGATGAAGCCGGTGCTGGTCACGAAGATCAGCTGGCCGATGTCGGCGGCCGGGTCCTCCAGTCCGGCGACCGCGCGCCGTGCCACGTCGACCGCCAACGGCACCGCGTGCTCGAGGAACAGGTTCATCCGCTCCCGGATGGTGCCGGGCTTGCGACTGAATTCGAGGAACTCGGGATCGAGCGGGTCGATCACCAGGTGACGGGTGTCGATCCTGGTCTTGGCGTAGATCCGCGGAATGCGCTGGCGCTGCACGGGATCGGAGAACATTTCGGCGACCCGGCCCGCGTTCACGGACTGATCGACGACCAGCGAGGGCGAACCGGTGGCGACCGCTTCGATCACGCCGACGGTCGTCGGCGGCGTAGGTGGTAGCAGGTCGTGCCCGCGCTCGACGTCGGGCGTGCGGAGCAGGTCAAAGGAAACAGACACGGGCACTTATCCTTTCGAGACAGATCAGAGGTGGCAACGGCCGGGTCAGACGGTTCCGATGCCGGAGAAGCCCTGCGCGGTGTAGGTGACGCAGGTCTTCAGCGCTGACGGTGCGCAGTGTTCGCGCACGAAACCCCACCGGTTCTCCTCGGCCTCACGAGAAGGTGCGAGCAGGTAGGTCCGGCACAGCTTGGGGAAACGATCTCCGAAGAAGCTCTTGGCGGGCAGCCACTCCACGCCGAACTTCGCGGCTTCCTCACGCACCACGTTCTCCGAGGCGATATTGGCAAAGCCGCTGCGCTGGAACGGAAGTACGTGGTGCGCCCGGTGCGAGCTCAGTCCGGCCGAGAGGAAGCAGTCGACGTACTTGTTGCCGACCACGCTCAGGTCGTAGGCCTGCTCGAGCTGGTTCACCGCCCAGTCCTCGGTCTCGGTGTGCAGTTCCTCGGTCGGGATCTCGAAGTCGTGACTGGCCACCACCATGAAGGTGCTGATCCACAGCGTGATCACGAATTGCAGGCCCCAGGCGAGCAGGTCGCCCGCGAAGGCGAAGGCCACGAACTCGGCCACCAGCAGGAACCGCATCCCGAACGAGCCGATGAAGTGTGGCAGCGCGCCGCGCCAGCTGCCGTACATGTCCTTGATGCCCACCTTGCGGGTGAGCCGGCAGACATCGAGGAGCCGAATGATCATGCCCGTCAACAGATGTCCGAACTTGTGCACCGTATGCACCGGCACCCGGTACAGGCGCGGGATCTGCATCATCATCGTGAAGACGTTCTTCTTGATGTCGACTTCACTCTGGGTGTGCGGGTGGTGCAGCAGTGCGTGGCCGTCGGCGGTGACGAAAGACAGTGCGACATAGTTCATGTCGAAGGCGTTGACCGCGTACTTGTTCAAGCCCTTCTGCGCGCGGTGGATCGCGTAGTGGCCGAAGCCCGCCAGCGAGCTGCGCAGCAGCACCATCGCGATCACGAAGGCCGGCAACGGCATCCAGCTCGTGTCGTAGAGACGCAGCGCCTGCACAGCGATATAGGCGAAGATCAGCACGCCGACGACGATGTCGAAGGCCCGGTCCATGCGCTTCAGTCGCGCGGCCAGCTCGGGCTCCTTGAGCCGGGCCTTCACCTGGTGCAGCAGATCGGACTTGTTGTCGAACTTGTACTTCGGGGTGTCGTCCCAGCTGTTGAAGCCGTCCTTGAACAGGAAGTCGGGGGCGTTGTTCTTGGGATGGATGTCCTCGGGCGTGGCATCGCGGCCGAGACTGTAACGCTCGATCATCCGCGAGATTTTTTCCGGATCGCGGTGGTAGGAACCGATGATCGAGGTGATATCGCGATTTTTCGTGCGCCCGATGAAGAATTCACCGCCTGGATGCTTGGAGATCCACTCGCTGAGGTCGTAGGCTCTTCCGTTATAAACCCATACGTTGTTGACGGGAGGACGACCCCCCGGGCCCGGCGGTGGCGGGAGCTCACGCTCCGCTTCATCAGGTCGATCATCGATCGTCATTAGTTCTTCCTCCGTGTCCGATCGGCGTCCGATGCGTGTTGCCTGCCGACCAGCGTCCCGACACGTATAGTCCTTGTGGCGCCTTGCATCTCGCTGAACATTCTCTTATTGGATGCGCACTCGTGCGTTCGTGATTCGTTTACCGCTGGCGACACCCAGACGACACACCGGCCCGGGGGCTGCGGAGGGCACTGCGTGCCAGGTTCCGCTGACCCCGGACCGGTGTGGGTTGATCCGGTACTACCGGCGAATATCAGCCGGCGGGCTTGATGATATTGACCGGCTTGGCCCAGTTCGACAGGCCGACGGTGACCTCGCCCTGGTCCTTCTTCACCACGGCGCGAACAAGATTCGGGCCGTCGCCGGTGGAGGCAGCGTCCGAGGGCTTGGTGGAATCGGAGGCGGGCGGAGCGGTGTCCTGGATCCACACGGTGATCGGCATGGTGCCCGCGTTCTGGCCGATGCGCGGCACGATCGGGTCGATCACGGCGGCGTCGATGGTGCCCGAGACCTTGACGGTGTTGATGCCGTCGATCACCTCACGGCCCTCGGTCTTCGCGTTCTGGATATTGGCGATCACATTCGCGATGCCCTTGTCCTTGTCCAGGATGACGCCCGGATCATAGACCTTCTCGGCCGGACCCGCGGGCACGTAGCGGCCGCCGGTCTGGGTGTACAGGACCTTGTCCACCACAAGGAATTTCGCCTCGGTGAAGGAGGCTTCGGGGGTGAGCTTGACCTTGGCCTCGCCCATCGCGGCGCCCGAGCCCTGGGTCTCGTTGGTGACGTCGGCGGAGACGGTTTCCACCGGCAGGTCTGGCAGGTTCTTCACGTTGATCTTCAAGTGCACGTTGTGCAGGGTCTGCGTGGTCTTCGCCGACTCCTTCACGATCTGCGCGCCGTCGGGCAGCTGGCCGGTGGGTGCCGGACCCGCCGTGGTGGCCGAATCGTCTTTCGTGCAGCCGGATACGAGGGCCGCGCAGACCGCCGCCGCCGCGACGACCGAAGTGATGCCGGAACGTCGCGCGAAGCGCCGACGCGAAGTGGGGTTCGGTGCCATGTCGATCAAGTTTCATCCCCTGGAGATGGTGGTATATCGGTATAGGGCAGCCGAAGACCAACGTTCATCTCGTGCTCCCCCGTCGGCGATATTACCCGAGGAATTCGATTTGCGAACCCTCCGCGCGCACTGACGATTCCGGCTCTCCGAGACCGTGCGCTCGACCCCATTACCCCAGTTCAGGCGACCGCGTGGCAGCGCCACTGAACCTCGATGCTGTGCTGTTGCGCCCGCTATGGGGCAGGTTGGTTGCCCCGGCCCAGCGGTAGCGCGACGCGCAAAGCTCGAATGTCGTCGACCAGATCGGCATAGCCTTCCTGGACCTGAGCGAATCGCAGGACGGCGTGGTGCTGGTGTTCGGCGCTCTTGGTGTGGCGCAGCGTCCACTGAACCTGCGTGTAGTTGTCGGCTACGTGGCTGATCACCTCGCCGAGGGAATGGGTGTGGCGGCGGCCCGAGGTGGGGCGAGGAAGGTGGCACGACGCCCACTCATCGATCAAGCCGATGACGGTGTTGATCCGACCGCTGGTGACGGCGGCATCGAAATCCGCCGGTCGACGGGTCGTCGACACCGACGCGGTGAGCAGTGTCGCATGCAGATCAGCCAGCTCGCGCGCCCACTCGATCAACGGGGAACCGCCCTGCAGATTCCCGGCGACGGCCAGCAGCAGCTGGCGGGCTTCGAGCAATCCCTCTGGGGTCCGTGCCCGCACGCCCGCCACAGCGCGGTTGTCAGGCGCCACGGCGGAGCGGCCTGCGTGGGTCACTCCGTTCATTACACACACCCGGCGCACTGGCGTATGGCCATGTCCCGCTGGCCACGTCTAGGGGTCGTGGTGATCATCATTCGATTACAACGCCAAAGACTTTCTGCGACAATGACATTCGACCGGACATGTCATCGGTAGCGCCATGCGCGGATGACATCGGCCGAGATCGTCTGCACGCGCCCGCATTGCTACGCGGTAGCGAGGCGGTATCGAGTCGTCGAACGCGGAGTGCGCTGGTCGGTCGGGATCATCCGCCGGATCACCTGACATATGTCCCGGACATCGGAACGCGAGGACGCGAGGGTCGCGGTGTGCACCAACTGCCCCAGCCGGTCGCCGACTCGCCTGCTGTCGACCTGGCCGGTCATTTCCAGCGAAGCCGTCGCGAACGAGACCGCATCGTCGATCTGGCCGAGGCGGAAGGCGCCCGTAGCGACAGTGATGTTGTCGAACAGGATGCTGCGGGCCGGTCGTCCTGGTGTGGACGCGGCCAACGAGGCTCGGGCGGCGTCGACAGCTTCGGCCGTGTAGCGCTCGGCGGTCTGTCCGCGGGCCGTCAGGGCGTATTCGTTGTAGATCACCGACTGCATACCGGTGAACTCCCCGGGGGTGAAGAACACCCGGGTCCACGGCTCAACGGGGTCTGCGCCTCTGGCGATCGCTTCTTCGGAGCGCGAGAGCGCGGTCCGCATCCGGCCGACATCGCCCATCATGGCGTGCGCCCATGCCTCATTGGCATACAAGCGGGCGGATTCTCCACCGCCGGCGGCGTCTTGGGCGGGCAACTGCCCGAGTTGGAACATCCGCAGGGCAACGCGTGGGTCGCGCTCGATCAAGCTGATCCGGCCCAGGACGTAGAGCGTCGACGCCACCAGACTGTCCGCGCCCGCCCGCCGCGCGGAAACCAAGGCCATGGTGGCGTATTGGCGGGCGCGATGTTGATCACCGATGTCGTGGTGGGCCCATCCGATCAGGCGGGCCAGGTCGGCGGTGGCGACCAGCAGCGAGTGCGCGTGCGCCGTGTGTCCGCGGTACTGGGCCAGCAGCGCGGTCGTCGATTTCAGCAGATCGACAGCCTTGCGCGCGACCGAGCCGCCACCGTGTCGCTGGTCTTGTGCACGCAGTCCCGCGATGGCGTTACGTACGGCAGCGAGGTCGAGTTGCGGTGTGTCGCTGACGCTCTCGGGACCATCGAGAGACGGCAGCCATGGCGTCAGGATGTCAGCAGAACCTACGACGGCGGTCGCGAGGGCCTCCAGCAGAGTCGCATTCGCTCCGCGACGTGTACCTGCACTGGGAAAATCGGGAGACTGTGACACCGTTTCACGAGCGATTCCGACACCGTGGTCCCGGGCTGACGGAACGGAGTCGATCTCGGGTACCGGTGCGCCGAGCACGGCCAGCAGGCCACGGTATGTCTTACTCGGCCTGCGGACCTCGCCGAGCTCCCAGCGCGCTACGTGGCGTTCCGAACACGCGACGTTGATGCTGTCGCGGCGAGCTCGATCGTTGATCATCTCGGCGAAATCCCCACGGCTGAGCCCTAATCGAGCGCGGCGATAGGTCCGAAGTCGCTGTCCCCAGCTGTTCACGGCCCCAGCGTCGGGATAGCCGCGCACGGTTTCGGGGTCGGTGACGTCCATGAGTGGGCCCCACTCTTGTTGCGCCGCAGGGTATGTCACAGTCCGGACTCACCCTCTGACTTGTTCGCAAAATAATCTTGGTTGATAATCTAACCTGATAATCAGGATTGCGAAACTGGTGGCAATCGCCGCACAGCAGCCCGATACGGTGGGATCCATGGCACGAACCGCACGAAAAGTGCTGCTAGGTCGCGAGATCGACGCGCTCCTGCGACGGTCTCGAACTACCCAGGCCGACGCGGGGAAGATGATCGGGGTCAGCCAGTCACGTATCGCGGCGGTGATCAGCGGCACAGGCAACCTGAGCGCCCAGGCGCTCGACGAGCTGGTCAGAAAGCTCGGCGTCACCGACGAGGACTACATCGCGATCCTGCTCGATCTCCGCGAAGACAGCCACCGCCGCGGATTCTGGAACTCCGGTTATCGCCGCGCCTACATCGAGGAGCTACGACTACTCGTCGACCTCGAGGATGTGGCCGATCGCCTGCGCGAGACCGGTGCCGAGATAGTTCCCGGCTTGCTGCAGCACGAGAGCTATATCCGCGCGCTGCACGAACCCCTGCAACCCGATCCCGACGATCCGGGCGCGGTCACCGTCGACGACTACGTGCAGGCCCGCATCGCACGTCAGCGAATCCTGCTCAAGCGGGGAGCACCCGAGTTCCACGCCATCCTGTCCGAGTCCTGCCTGCGCCGCACCTACGGCGGGGACGCGGTGATGCTCGCCCAGATCACCCATCTCCTCGAGCTGTCCCGCCGTCCGAACATCCAGATCCAGGTCATGCCCTTCACCCACCAAGCACCCGGCGCGGGCATGGAGGATCGCTACATCCTGGTTCGCGTGCCCTCCCCGGGCGCTGCGGGCGATCTCGAGATGGCCATCATCGAAGCCCAGGGCGAGATCCGCTACATCGACGACAAACCCGCTGTCGGGATCCGCGACAAGATCTTCAACCGGCTGACGATGACCGCGTTGAGCCCCCACGACTCCCGTCAGTTCATGGAACACCTCGTCCGCGGACTCCGCAGCCGACCGACCATCCAGCGATAGACCTGCCCCACCTCAACCGCAGAGGAAACACGATGTCCGACAGCGACTTCGAGCCCCGCCCCATCGACACCAACAAACCCAGCTCCGCACGCATCTATCACCACATGATTACCGGCGAGGTGATCTTCGAATCGGATCTGCCGTTCATTCAACGGCTCTACGCCGATATCCCCTTCTATCCGTTGTGGGCCCAGCACAATCGCCGGTTTCTCGGTCGCGCCGTTCGCCACATGGCAGGCACCGGAATTCGCCAGTTCCTCGATATCGGGTCCGGTCTGCCGACCGGCGGTAACACCCACGAAGTCGCGCGTGAGCTCGCCCCCGACTCTCGCGTCGTGTACGTCGACAACGACGAAGAAGCGATCAACCGCGCCCGCGACCTACTGCGTGAACAAGGCGTCACCGACACCGCGACAATGGTCGACGCCGATCTGCGCGAGCCCGCGCGCATCCTCGCCCACCCCGACACCCAACGCCTGATCGACTTCAGCGAACCCGTTGGGCTGCTGTTGGTTTCGGTGCTTCCGTGGGTCACCGACGCCAGCGAGCCCGGCAAAATCGTCGCGCAACTGCGCGACGCGCTGGCCCCCGGAAGCTACATCGCGATGACACATGTGTCGCTCGAGGACGCGGGCCCGGAGATCAAAGCGCAGGTGGCCGCCGGCGCTGCGGTCTTCACCGATGCCAGCACACCGGTCACGCTGCGTACCCGTGCGCAGTTCCAAACGTTCTTCGACGGGTGGACCATCGCCGACCCGGGCATCACCTACGCCACGGACTGGCGACCCGACCAGCCGATCGACCACGACGACTATGCCCGCCCCTGCAATTTCGCCGCTATCGGCAGCCTGCCGTAGTGCGCGCCCGCGCTGTCGGCGACGTCGCCGACAGCGCTGTTCGAAAGGATCCACCATGTCGTTACCGACACCGCCCGCTCGTCATTTCCGTAAAGCGGCCGCCAGTTCTCCGCAACAGGCGTGCGTGATGGTCTACCGCGACAACCACCGCACCATCCTCTGGGACGACAAACTCGCAGGCCCCGTCGATACTGCGACCCAACCGGTCCCCCTCGATGAATGCCTGACCCTCGACCACCACCAGTTCGAGGCCCTGCAAGCCGCGATCCGAGCGGGCCGGCCCATCCGGGGAGCTCTCGTCATCGCTCAAAGATTCGACGGCCTCTACGAATTCAGCGCCGCGCCGGAATGCAGAGCATCAGCCGGGACCGCTCGCCTCTTCTTCGACCGCCTCGAATACACCGCGTTCATCCACGCGGTGCACCACCGGGAGTTCGAACGATCGACCTTCCTCTCCCCCGCCGCGTGACCGACTCGGCCGTGAGCTGATGGCTCACCGGTCCCCAGTTCGGCAGCCTCGGCCGAATCCCTGACCACCCTCCGCTGAATCTGTGCGGGATGGCTCATGCCATGCAGGGTGATACCTCTGACGTTGATTTCCACACCATCGCGACAACATTCGCCGCGATGGTGTAACTCGTTGCGTACCAGCGCGAATGGACCTGGTGGATTCGACCGTGATAGGAGAGTTGTCATGTCGTCGTCATCGTCCGTTCGCCGGGGAACCGGCTCGCCTGTGCCTGAAGTGATCTCGGCAGGGTGGTGTGAGGGGCTGTGACCGATGTCGACGCCGATTGTCCCTGGCCATGAGAAAGTCCCCACTGGTGGCCACGTGTAGGTCACCACTGGTGGCCACCTAAAAGTCCCCACCCCCTTCGGCGGGTTGACCGTGTGTCGACCCGGAGCACAGGCCCTGGGCGGT